>NZ_JBVJAP010000002.1:0-726089 GCF_055590505.1 Nocardia sp. NPDC041819
TCTACATGATGTGGACCGACGGCCTGGCCCGGTTGATGCCGCCATGGGAGCTGTATCTGGGCCGCTACACCGTGCCCGCGGTGTTCTGGGTCGCGTTGCTCATGGGCTTGGTGTTCACCGTGCTGATCGCCTATCCCTGGATCGAGAAGCGGCTCACCGGCGATAGGAGCGCCCATCACAACCTGCTACAACGCCCCCGCGACGTGCCCGTTCGCACGGCGATCGGCGCGATGGCGATCGCGTTCTACGTGGTGCTGACGCTGTCGTGCGTCAACGACATCATCGCCTACAAGTTCCAGATCTCCTTGAACGCGACGACATGGGCGGGCCGCATCGGCATCCTGCTCCTGCCTCCGATCGCCTACCTGCTGGCCTACCGCATCTGCCTCGGCTTGCAGCGCAGCGACCGCGCGGTACTCGAGCACGGGGTGGAGACCGGAGTGGTCAAGCGCTTGCCGCACGGCGAATACATCGAGGTGCACCAGCCGCTCGGCCCGGTCGACGCGCACGGTCACCCGATTCCGCTGGAGTACCAGGGCGCACCGGTCCCGAAGAAGATGAGCAAGCTGGGCGCGGCGGGCAAGCCGGGCACCGGCAGCTTCCTGCGCGCGGATCCGCGCGCGGAGAGCGTGCGGCACTTCGAGGTCGAGCACGAAGAGGAACGCAGGCAGCTCGCCGTGCTGCGCAAGGTTCAGCAACGAGCGAACGGTGACGGAAACGGTTCCGCGCACTGAGGATTCGCGCCGCAGCCGACCCGCCCGTAAACCGCGAAGGCCCCGAGTCCACACGACCCGGGGCCCGCTTTGCCTTGTTCAGGCCATTCCGGAGCGGTTCAGCCGCGCCGGAACTCTCCCGTCGAGAACCCCATTAGGAATGCATCCCACTCGCCCGGCGCAAACGCCAAGACCGGGCCACGTCCACTGTCCTTGGTGTCACGAACCGCGACATTGCCGTCGACGAGAAAAGCGACTTCCACGCAGTTCCCATCCGGACCGCTGTATGTGCTCTTGCGCCACACAGCGCCCGTCCAATCAACCTCCACGGCACTAGCTCCTTTGCTGCGTCGAGAGCGAGATTTCTCCTGACATCGTTCCAGCAAGCATCGGTACCCGACTGGAAAGCCGAATCCCGTGGTGCACCCCGTGCCGGAGCGCACTTTCCCGGTGCGTAGATATCGCACATCGAGTTCCAGAGGAAATTAACCTCGCGCGGGGCCTGTCCCCGCGCGGTAACACTAGCAGGTCCTTCGAAAGTTTGCCCGGCTCTTGCCTATTCAATCATCGCAACCACACACGTTTGCGAAGAGAGGGAGTTGCGGAAGCATTGCCAGCCTCCCTCATCCATTCTGAACACTGGCGTACCACAATGTTTTTAACGGATGTGATTGCTCTGTTATCGGAGCACAATTCACGCTCGCCCACGGGGTGCGTCGACGCGGCCCCTGCGGCCGTGCATGATGGAACCTATGGTCGAACGCGCTCGTGACGACGCAGGTCGCGCCCGTAATGCCCGTCCGCGCGACCGTCTCGGGCGGCCGCTGCCTCCCGGGAGCACCGGAGTTGCCCGAATTCCGGACGATCTCGATCTTCCACCCCAGCAAACCTTGACCTTCGCCCAGCAACTGCTGGACGACGGACTTGCATTCAACGCACACGAGGTTTTAGAGGCCGCATGGAAGAACGGACCGTTCGCCGAGCGGATGCTGTGGCAAGCGCTCGCGCAGTTCGCTGTCGGACTGACCCACATACAGCGCGGTAATCCGAAGGGGGCGCGTACACTGCTCGCCCGCGCTGTGTCGCGGTTGACGGCATACCAGCCGGAGAGCGGGCGAGCGCCCTACGATATCGACCTCGCCGGATTGGTCGCCCACGCCGAGGCCCTGCTCGCCACGCTGGAGGCAGGCGACGAACCGGCGGACGCCGACCTGCGGCCGCGTCTGCGCGGTTGAGCGCGTCGCTCCTACCATGGCCGACGTGCGCACCCCATCGTCTACCGCCGGTCCCGTGACTGAGCCGGGCGCGGGCCGGTATGCGCCGAGCCCGTCCGGGGACCTGCATCTGGGCAATCTCCGCACCGCGCTGCTGGCCTGGGCATTCGCTCGGTCCACCGGCCGCCGCTTCCTGCTGCGGATCGACGATCTGGACCGGGTGCGTCCCGGTGCGGAGCAGCGGCAACTGGACGACCTCACGGCGATCGGCGTGGACTGGGACGGACCCGTGGTACGCCAGTCCGAGCAGTCGGCGCGGTACGAGGCGGCCATCGCTCACCTCGCCGCCGCCGGACTCACCTACGAATGCTTCTGTACCCGAAGGGAAATTCAGAAAGCCGCGACCGCGCCGCACGGCCCGATGGGCGCATACCCCGGCACCTGCCGCACGCTGAGCGCCTCGGAACGGGCCCGGCTGCGCACCGAGGGTCGTCCGGCCGCGCTGCGTCTGCGCGCCACGGTGACCGAGTTCGAAGTGCGGGACGAGCTGCACGGTCGCTACCGAGGCCCGGTGGACGACGTGGTCCTGCGGCGCGGCGACGGCGTCCCGGCCTACAACCTCGCCGTCGTGGTGGACGACGCGGCACAAGGCGTCGACCAGGTAGTACGCGGCGACGACCTGTTGCCGTCGACCCCGCGCCAGGCCTACCTCGCGACGCTGCTCGGCCTGCCGGTGCCGAGCTACGCCCACGTGCCGCTGGTGCTCAATACCGAGGGTCGGCGACTGGCGAAACGGGATGGGGCGGTGACACTCCGCGAACGATCGGCGCTCGGCAACACGCCGGAGGAAGTAGTCTCGGCACTGGCCGCTTCGCTCGGCTTCACCGCGACATCGTCGTCCGAGCTACTCGCGTGTTTCGACACCCGGCGGCTGCCCCGCGAACCGTGGATACTCGACGTTCATGGGTTGTTGCGAAGCAGCCCATGTCCGTAACGTACGCATCGTCCAACTACTGATCAATCGACGAGGACAAACAACTATGACAAGCGGTGGGTACGACCCCAACCAGTATCCTCAGGGCGGGCAGCCGTACGGGCAGCCGTACCCGCAGGGGGGCGACCAGTACGGGCAGCAGCCCCAGTACGGCCAGCAGCAGCAGCCCCAGTACGGGCAGCAGCCGCAGTACGGCCAGCAGCAGCCCCAGTACGGGCAGCAGCCGCAGTACGGGCAGCAGCAGCCGCAGTACGGCCAGGATCCCTACGGTCAGTACCCGCAACAGCCCGGGTTCAACGCCTACGGTGGTCAGCCGGGGGACCTCGGCACGCGCATCGGCGCCCGCGTCATCGACGCGATCATCCTGATGATCCCGTACTTCATCCTGTACATCCTGGTCAACAACTCGGTGGGCCTGACCATCGGGCTCGGCCTGGTGTGGACCCTGGTCCAGCTCGGCTACTTCGTCGGCATGGAGACCTCGCAGGGCACCACGCTCGGCAAGAAGATCCTCGGCCTGAAGGTGCTCGCCCCGGGCGGCGCCGCCAAGATCGACCCGGTCACCTCGCTGAAGCGCAACGCGTTCGTCGCCGCGAACATCATTCCGTGCGTCGGCGGCCTGGTCTCGCTGGGTCTGGCGATCTACATCATGGTCACCATCTCGCAGGACCCGAACAAGCAGGGCTGGCACGACAAGTTCGCCGGCGGCACCCAGGTCGTCAAGGCCTGATCCGCCACAGCGATATCCAAAGCAACAGGGGCGCGCCCGAATCGGGTGCGCCCCTGTTGCTTTCCCGGCCGTGCCGCTACGTGCTGGTCGCGCCCGCGATGATCACGACGACGAACCACAGGATGCCGAGCACGATCGCGCCGACACCGATCCAGATGCCCGCCAGCGCCATGCCGCGTCCTTCTTGACCGCTCTGCTTGACCTGATTCAGCGCGATCACCCCGAGGATGATGCCGACGATCGAGCCGAGCCCGCAGGTGACGAATCCGACCAGCGACGAGATCAGCGCGCCGATCGCCATGCCGTTGGTGCCCTGCGCCGGGACGCCGTAGGGCTGGTAGGGCGTCTGGTAGCCGTAGTTCGGCTGACCGTACGGCTGCACGGGCTGCTGGTAGGACGGATACTGCGGCTGCGGAGGCGGCGTCATCGGCTGCGAGGGCGGCTGTACCGGGTACTGCGGCGCCGACGGGTAACCCGACGGCTGCTGCTCAGGACTCGGGTACTGCGGGACCGAACTCTGCCCACCGGACTCCGGCGACACGCCTTGGCCGCCGTACTGCTTCCACCACTCGTCGGAATCGCCGGGATTCGTCATTGCTACAGCGTATTCCACAACCTGGTTGGATGATGCGGGTGAGTGAGTCGAAAACCACGCAAGAGCACGGCGGGCCTGGGCGCCCCGCGGACCATGCGGCATTTGCCCAGGTCGCGCGGGGGTACTACGCACCGATCGTGGCCCTGTTCACTGCCACCCTGATCATTTCCAACATCTGCGCCACCAAGGGGGTGGAGTTCCTCGGCGATCGATCGGTGTCGCTCGGGCCGCTACAAGTCCTGCCGATCGCCACCGATGGCGCCTTCTTCCTGTTCCCCCTGGCCTACATCCTCGGCGACGTACTGAGCGAGGTGTACGGCTTCCGCGCCACCCGCCGGGCCATCTACTACGGCTTCGCCGCCCTGCTGCTGACCGTCGTGTGCTTCGCCATCGCGATCCGGCTGCCCGCCGCGAGCTTCTACGACAACCAAGAAGCGTTCCGCACCGTCCTCGGGACGACGCCCCGGCTCGTCATCGCGGGCCTGGCCGGGTACTTCGTCGGCCAGCTGCTGAACTCCGCGACGCTGGTGCTGATCAAGGAGCGGACGAAGGAAAAGTACCTGTGGGCCAGGCTCATCGGATCGACCATCGTCGGCGAGTTCGCCGACACGCTGATCTTCTGCTCGATCGCCGCGGGCGCCATCGGCATCGATACCTGGCAGCAGTTCCTCAACTACGTGATCATCGGCTTCCTCTGGAAGACCCTCTGCGAGGTGATCGTGCTCCCGATCACCTACCGGGTGATCGCTCTGCTCAAGAAGCACGAACCCAGCTACGCGCCGACCGAAGTGGATCCACTGCGCACCTGACGAGTTCCCCGACCACCCTGCGGCGCGGGCGCCGCAAGAGACGATCGCGGCTCCGTGAAGCTCACGATCACCCTTGCGGACCCGCGCCGTCGTGTTCCCGGAAAGCCTTTCCCTTCCCCCAACGCCCTAATGTCTCGGCCTTGTGCTCATCGAAGTAGCCACCCTCGATGCTGTGCCGGATGCGGTCGACCAGGCGGATCGTGAACCGTTCGTTGTGAATGGTGCACAGCGTGGAGGCGAGCATCTCCTTGGCCTTGAACAGGTGATGGATGTAGGCGCGCGTGTAGTTGGCGCAGGTATAGCAGTCGCAGTTCTCGTCGATCGGAGTGAAGTCGCGTCGGAAGCGGCTGGTGTTGATGTTGAAACGGCCGGTGTCGACGTAGATCGCGGCGTTGCGGGCGACCCGGGACGGATTCACACAGTCGAAGGTGTCCGCGCCGTTCTCGATCGCGGTGAAGATGTCCTCCGGTTCGCTGATGCCGAGCATGTGACGCGGCTTGTCCTCGGGCAGCTCGTCGCAGCACCAACCGACGGTGGCGCCCAGGTTGTGCTTCTCCAGCGCGCCGCCGATGCCGTAGCCGTCGAATCCCGTTCCCGCGCTTCCGCGAATCGATTCCAGCCCTCGACATGCCTTCCGGCGCAGGTCCTCGTACTGCGCGCCCTGGATGACGGCGAACAGCGCCTGGTACGGACGGTGCGTGCGCGCGGTGGTCAGCCGCTCGTGCTCGTCGATGCAGCGCTGCGCCCACTCGTGCGTGCGCTGTACCGATCGCTCCTGGTAGGCACGGGTGTTGAGCAGCGTGGTGAGTTCGTCGAAAGCGAACATGATGTCGGCGCCGAGCTGGTGCTGAATGCCCATCGACACCTCGGGGGTGAACCGATGCGCGGAGCCGTCGAGGTGGGAGCGGAAGGTGACCCCGTCGTCGTCCACGGTGGCCAGCCGCTCTTTGCCGGGTGCGATCACGTCGTCGCTGCGCACGTCGACCGCCTCCATCGCCAGCACCTTCTTGAAGCCGACCCCCAGTGACATCACCTGGAACCCGCCGCTGTCGGTGAAGGTCGGTCCCGGCCAGTTCATGAACGCGCCGAGCCCGCCCGCCTCGTCCACGATGTCGGCGCCCGGTTGCAGGTAGAGGTGGTAGGCGTTGGCCAGGAGCGCCTGGGCGCCGAGTTCCCGCATGGTCTCCGGCAGCACCGCCTTGACCGTCGCCTTGGTGCCCACCGGGATGAACGCGGGCGTGGCGATCGACCCGTGCGGCGTGGCGATCACACCGGACCGGCCGTGCCGCCCGTCCAGGCGCGTACCGACGGTGAAGGAGAAGGATTCGGGACCGGACACCCCGCTATCCTCGCAGTTCGCCGCCCGCCGCCCGAACCAGCCCACCGCTCGCCCGCCTCACACCGCTCCCGCGAACTGGGCGTTGTACAGGCGGTAGTACGCCCCGCGCTCCTCGAGCAAACGCTCATGCGAGCCGTGTTCCACGATCCGGCCCGCCTCCATGACGACGATCAGGTCGGCGTCGCGGATGGTGGACAGGCGGTGGGCGATGACGAAGCTGGTCCGGTCGCGGCGCAGGGCGGCGGTGGCGTGCTGCACCAGCAGCTCGGTGCGGGTGTCCACCGAGCTGGTCGCCTCGTCCAGGATGAGGATGGACGGCTTGGCGAGGAACGCGCGCGCGATGGTGATGAGCTGTTTCTCGCCCGCGCTGACGCCGGAGCCCTCCTCATCGATGACCGTGTCGTAGCCGTCGGGCAGCGCGTGCACGAAACGGTCGACGTAGGCGGCGCGCGCCGCGGCGAGGATCTCTTCCTCACTTGCGTTCGGGTTGCCATAGGCGATGTTCTCCCGGATGGTGCCGCGGAACAGCCAGGTGTCCTGCAGCACCATGCCGATGCGCGAGCGCAGGTGGTCGCGGGTGATCTCGGTGATGTCGACGCCGTCGATGGTGATCGTGCCCGCGTCCAGTTCGTAGAACCGCATGAGCAGGTTCACCAGCGTGGTCTTGCCCGCGCCGGTGGGCCCGACGATGGCGACCACGTGCCCAGGGTCGGCCACCAGCGACAGTCGCTCGATCACCGGCTTGTCGGGTTCGTAGCGGAACGAGACGGCCTCGAACTCCACCCGGCCGCGGTCGACCGGACGCGCGTCGGCCATCACCGGGTCCGGGCTCTGCTCCTCGGCGTCGAGGATCTCGAAGATCCGCTCGGCGGAGGCGACGCCGGACTGCAACAGGTTGGCCATCGCGCCGAGCTGGGTCAGCGGCTGACTGAACTGACGGGAGTACTGGATGAACGCCTGCACCTCGCCGAGCGAGAGGCTGCCCGTGGCCACTTTCAGGCCGCCGACCAGCGCGACCAGCACGAAGTTCACGTTCCCGAGGAACATGATCGCGGGCATGATCATGCCCGAGATGAACTGCGCTTTGAAGCTGGCCTGGTAGAGCTGTTCGTTGCGCTGGTCGAACTCCTCGCCGACCTCGCGGTTACGGCCGAACGCGGTGACCACCTCGTGCCCCGAGTACGCCTCCTCGACCTGGGCGTTGACCAGGCCGGTGTACTTCCACTGGTCGACGAAGTGCGGCTTGGACCGTTTCGCGATCTGCGCGGTGACCACGATGGCGGCGGGCACGGTGAGCAAGGCGATCACCGCGAGCTGCCAGGAGATCCAGAACATCATGACCAGGATGCCGAGCACCGAGAACACCGAGATGAGCAGCTGGCTCATGGTCTGCTGCAGGCTCTGCGAGACGTTGTCGACGTCGTTGGTCACCCGGCTGAGCACGTCACCGCGCGGCGCGGAGTCGAAGTAGCGCAACGGAAGCCGATGGATCTTGTCCTCGACCTCGCCGCGCAGCCGCTTCACCGTTCGATTGATCACGACGTTGAGCAGGTAGCCCTGCAACCACCCGAACACGGCCGCGCCGATGTACAGCAGGAGCACCAGGGCGAGGACCCGGCCGACCGCGCCGAAGTCCACCCCGACGCCGGGCACCACGTCCATGGCGCCGAGCATGTCGGCGAAGGTGTTGTCGCCCTTGGCCCGCAGGCCTTCGATCGCCTGGTCCTTGGTCACCCCGGACGGCAGCTGTTTGCCGACCACACCGTCGAAGACGAGGTTGGTCGCCTTGCCGAGGATGTAGGGCCCGATGGTGTTCAGCACCACCGAGACGATGACGAGCGCGATGATCAGCCCGACCTGGAAACGCTCCGGCGCGAGCCTGCGCAGCAGCCGCTTCAGCGACGGTCCGAACGATTTCGCTTTGGCGTCCGGCGCACCGGGAGTGGGCATTCCGGGTCTCATCGCGCCTCCTCGGCACTCAGTTGCGACTCGACGATCTCCCGGTACTCCGAGCAATCCCGCAACAGTTGCTCGTGGGTGCCGATCCCGGCCATCGCGCCGTCCTCGAGCACCACGATCTGATCCGCGTCCCGGATGGTGGCGATGCGCTGCGCGACGATGAGAACCGACGCGTCCGAGGTCTCCGGCTTCAGCGCCTCGCGCAGCCTGGCGTCGGTCGCGACATCGAGCGCGGAGAACGAGTCGTCGAACAAATACACCCTCGGCTTCTTCACCAGCGCTCGCGCGATGGCCAACCGCTGGCGCTGGCCTCCGGAAACGGTGGTGCCGCCCTGAGCGACGGGGGTCTGCAACCCCTCCGGCATCTCCCGGACGAAATCGGCGGCCTGCGCGATCTCGAGCGCGCGCCAGAGTTCGTCGTCGGTGGCGTGCGGATTGCCGTAGCGCAGATTGCTCGCGATCGTGCCGGAGAAGAGGTACCCCTTCTGCGGGACGAGGCCGATCTGCGAACGCAGTACTTCCAGGTCGATGTGGCGAACGTCGGTGCCGCCGACGTAAACCGCGCCGTCGGTGACGTCCATCAGCCGGGGAATGAGGTTGATCAGCGTGGTTTTCCCGGCGCCGGTGGAGCCGACTATCGCGGTGGTGGTGCCGGGGCGCACCTGGAAACGGATGGCCTCGAGCACCGGCTTTTCCGCACCGGGGTAGGCGAATTCGGCGAACCGGAAGTCGACGACGGCCGGGTCGTCGGTGAACGGCTGCGGTAAGCGCGGCGGGTGCACCGAGGATTCGGTGTCGAGCACCTCGCCGATCCGGTCGGCGGAGACCGCGGCGCGCGGCGCCATCATGGCCAGGAACGAGGCCATCATCACGGCCATCAGGATCTGCATGATGTAGGACAGCATCGCGGTGAGCGAACCGATCTGCATGTGCCCGGCGTCGATCGCGTGCCCGCCGAACCAGATCACCGCGACCGCGGTGACATTGCTGATCAGCATGACCGTGGGGAACATCAGCGCCATCAACCGGCCGACCCGCAGCGCGGTGTCGGTGAGTTCGGTGTTGGCCAGCCCGAAGCGCCAGGTCTCCTGCCGTTCCCGTACGAACGCCCGCACCACGCGGATACCGGTGATCTGCTCGCGCAGTACCCGATTCACCTCATCGATCCTGGCCTGCATGTCGCGGAAGCCGGGCACCATCTTGGAGATGATCACGCCCATGGCCGCCGCCAGCGCGGGCACCGCGATCAGCAGCAGCCAGGACAGCCCGAGATCCTCGCGCAAGGCCATGATGATGCCGCCCACGCACATGATCGGTGCCATCACCAGGATGGTCGCCGACATCACGATGAGCAGCTGAACCTGCTGAATGTCGTTGGTATTGCGGGTGATCAGCGAGGGCGCGCCGAACATCCCCACTTCGCGCGCGGAGAACGTGCCGACGCGGTGCAGCAACGCGCCGCGCAGGTCGCGGCCCGCGCCCATGGCCGCTTGCGCGCCGAGATAGACCGAAGCGGCCGAGGCGACGATCTGCACGCCCGTGACCGCGAGCATCCACAAGCCGGTGGTCCAGATGTAGCCGAGATCACCTTTGGTGACGCCGTTGTCGATCAAGTCCGCGTTCAGGCTGGGCAGATACAGCATCGCGATCACGGAAACCAGCTGAAGCGCAACGACCCCCGCCAGCTGGGCGCGGTAAGGGTACAGATGCGAACGAAGGAGTCTGGTCAGCATGATGAATCGCAGGCTACCGGCTGTCGGCGCGAGACGTCGCGAAGATTTCTGACCTGCATGAATGCTCTCCCGTCGGGGGTATGCGGAGCTAGCGGCGCGCCCAGGCGCCCGGGTCTTCGGTGAGCGCCTCGACGAATCCGGGAAGCCGATCGTTCGCGATGTCGGCGATGGAGACGTTCTCCAGCACCGCCCGGATGTTGACCCGCAGCGCGATCCACACCCGCTGCAACGGTTCGGCGGCACCGGAATAGTGGACGTCCTCGGGCCGGGCGCCGCGCACCGACGCCAGCGGGCCCTCGATCGCGCGGATCACGTCGGCGATGGAGATGTCGGCCGCGGCCCTGGCCAGCCAGTAGCCGCCGTCCGGCCCGCGCCTGCTGATCACCAGTTCGGCTCGGCGCAGCTCGCCGAGCACGGACTCGAGCACTTTCGGCGGAATCCGCTGGGCGGTGGCGATCGCTTCGGCCTTGACCACGGGCGCGGCCTGCACGGGGGGTGCGCCGAGCCCGACGACCGACTGGTCCAGTCGCGGCGCACTGGCGATCTCGAGCAGCGTCCGCACCGCGTAATCGACCTTCGCGGTGATGTGCACAGCAGCGACTCCTGGCGTCGAGGGGATAGCTCGAATCTACGCGCCACCGCCTGCCAGCACGCAGGTCGCGGCATCCAGCAGTGAGGATTCCACCAGTGAATCGTCCGCACCAGGCACGAGTTCCTTGGACACCAGCGCGACACCGATCACCTCGAGCGCGGCGCAGGCGCGCAGCTGCGCCTCCTCGGTGGCGTCCGGGCCGGCCAGCCACTCGCGCAGCGCCTGACTGGCGTCCATGAGATCCGGATAGCGGTCGGCCATGGCGTTGATGATGGCGACGGTGTCGCGCACGACCAGCGCCCCGGCGTCACGGTGATGAATCAGGCCGCGCAGATAGGTGCGCAGCACCTGCCGGATGCTCTCGGCGTCGTGCGGTACCTGGTCCAGATCGTTCACCACCGAACGCATGTGATCGACGATCGGATCGATGATCGCCAATAGCAGATCGAGCTTCGACGCGTAGTGATAGTAGAGCGACGCCTTTGTGATTCCTACCGCATCCGCGACCTCACGCAAGCTGGTCTGCTCGAATCCTTTGGCCCCGAACAGCTTCACCGCGGCGTCTCGAATCGCGCTTTTAGTGCCTCCACCTGCGGCGACAGCGCCGGGTGTGTCACGCACAGACATTCGATGATCCTCTCATCACCTTCGCGTCGAGCGAATGTCGCCCGCAGAATAGAGGTTGTTCCTCCGCTTAGCTCCTGGGTAGTCTACCTACCGCACGGTAGGCAGAAAGCGTCAGTGGAGGCGGAGGCAGGCAGGGCACCCCCGCGAGTGCTGTCTACACGCAGACCCAGCACGATCCCAGTCATCGCTAGGAGAACCACTCGTGTCCGTTTATCTGTACAGATGGGGAAAGTTCGCTTTCCGCCGGAAATGGATAGTCCTTCCTGTCTGGCTCGTCTTGTTCGTGCTCCTAGGTGGTCTCGGGGCACAGCTCAGCAAGCCGATGAGCAACGACTTCAGCATGCCGAACCTGCCGTCCGAACGCGCCAACGAGATCCTCGACAAGCACTTCCCCGGCGCCTCCGCCGCGTTCAAGTTCGACGCGGTCACCGGCACCTATGTCGCCGCCGCTCCGGAGGGACAGAAGCTGACCGACCCGGCGAACCGTGCGGCGCTGGACGCGTTCATCGCCGATCTCGGCAGGCTCGACATCGTCGATCACAGCAAACCCATCGTCAATCCGGTCGAAGCGGCCGACAAGATGGGCTGCCTGGCCACCCCCGACCCCGCGCAGTGCAGTGGCGCCCCGCTGAACGTGCTCAGCCGGACCGCGCCCGCGACCGTGGCGGTGATCAACGTCCCGTTCACGATCGCGAAGTTCACCGACGTGACCGACGCGCACCGGGAAGAGGCGTACGCCGCCGCTGCCGGCGCGCGTAACGCCGGGCTCACAGTCGAGATGAGCGGCTCGATCGCGCAGAAGCAGGAAGCGCCCAGCGGCAAGTCCGAGATGATCGGCATGGCCGTCGCGCTGGTCGTGATGATCGTCGCGTTCGGCGCCATCGTCGCGGCGTTCGTGCCGATCGTCACCGCGATCGTCGGTCTCGGCGCGGCCACCTCGCTGATCATGCTCGGCACCTCGGTGATCGAGATCCCCAGCTTCACCACGTTCCTCGCCTCGATGATCGGCATCGCGCTGTCCATCGACTACGCGCTGTTCATCGTGTCCAGGTACAAGCACGAACTCGCGGTCCAGGACTCGCCGGAAGAGGCCGCGGGCACCGCGCTGGGCACGGCCGGTTCCGCCGTCGTGTTCGCCGGTCTGACCGTCATCATCGCGCTGGCCGGCCTGAGCATCGTCGGCGTCCAGTTCATGACCTTCATGGGCCTCGGTGGCGCGATCGCCGCCGGGTTCGCGGTGCTCACCGCGATCACGCTGATGCCCGCGCTGCTCGGCGCGTTCGGTCGCTTCCTGTTCAAGCCGAAGCTGCCGGTCGTCGCCCAGCACGATCCCGAGGACGAGACCTCGATCACCAACGGCATGCGCTTCGGCAGGCTGATCGGCCGGGTGCCGTGGGTCGCGCTGATCCTGAGCGTCGTGGTGCTCGGCGCGCTCGCCGCCCCCGCGGCCGGCCTGAACCTCGGCCTGCCCGGCGACGACAGCATGCCGAAGACCTCCACCATCCGGAAGGCCTATGAGCTGCGCACCGAGGGCTTCGGCGAGGGCAGCAACGGCATACTGAACGTGGCCGTCGACCTGAGCGCCGTGCCCGCCGAGAACCGGGACGCGGCGGTGCGGGCGCTGCGCGACAAGCTCGCGTCCTACCCCGGCATGGACTACGTCACCGAGCCGCAGTGGAGCCAGGACCAGCAGGGCGCGCTGCTGGACGGCGTCCCGAAGTCCGGGCCCAACAACCAGGCCACCAAGGACCTGGTGCAGGACGCCAGGGAGGCCGAAGGCCAGCTGAAGGCCGAGTACGGCATCGAATACGGCATTACCGGCACCACGGCGATCTACGCCGACGTCGACCACGTGCTGCTCAGCAAGATCGTGCCCTACCTGGCGATCGTGGCGGGCGCGGCGTTCGTCCTGCTGATCCTGGTGTTCCGGTCGATCCTGGTGCCGCTCACCGCGGCGCTCGGGTTCCTGCTGTCGATGGCGGCGACCTTCGGCGCGACCGTGCTGATCTTCCAGGAGGGCAAGCTCGGCCTGATCGAGGACCCGCATCCGCTGGTCAGCTTCATGCCGATCATGCTGATCGGCCTGGTGTTCGGCCTCGCGATGGACTACCAGGTCTTCCTGGTGACCCGGATGCGCGAGGAGTTCGTGCACGGCAGGTCGGCCAAGGACGCGGTGGTCGCCGGCTACCACCACGGGGCGCGCGTGGTGACCTCGGCGGCGATCATCATGATCTCGGTGTTCGGCTCCTTCCTGCTGGAGACCGACGTGACCGCGAAATCGTTCGGCTTCGCCTTGGCGGTGGGCGTGCTGCTGGACGCGTTCATCGTCCGGATGGTGCTGATTCCGTCGCTGCTGGTGATCATGGGCAAGTGGTCGTGGTGGATGCCGAAGTGGCTCGACCGCATCCTGCCCGACATCGACGTCGAGGGCTCGAAGCTGCGTGAGTTGCAGCGGCGTTCGGCCGAGACGGTGAAAGAACCGGTCGGCGTCAGCTGATCGACGCCCATGGCTCGGCCCCGCATCCGGACTCCGGATGCGGGGCCGAGTGCGTTTCACCCGGTCGGTTGCGGAAGTTCGCAGTCGCCCACTCGCGGATTCACCCCGACGTAGTTGAGTGGGCCCGCGAGGGCGGTGAGACCGATCGTGCCCCAACCGGCGCAGTTCAGCGGGGGGCCGCTGTCGAAATAATGCCGTTGACCGGCCGCGAGCAACCCGATCGCCAGCCAGGCCAGCAGCAGGAAGCCGAATACCCGGGAGCCGGCGCCCGGGCCGCGTCTGGCACGCGCACGGGATTCGTAGTCGCGCATCTCATCGGTTCCTTCCGTGCACCCCGTAAGAGGGAATACCCGGCCGCACCGACAGCTATCCAACAAAGACCAGCGAGATCCCAAGTAATTCATAAACAGCAAATGTTCAGTTCACATAAGGGACCGCTCGGCTCACAGCTCGTCCGAGCATACGAATAGGGACGGCCGGGTGGGCATGCCCACCCGGCCGTCCCTATTCACTCGATCGAACTACGGACTGGGTTGCGGGACATTGCAATCCGCAACCTTCGGATTCACGCCCATGTAGTTGAGCGGTCCCGCGATGACAGTGACGGCGATGGTGCCGAAACCGGCGCAATTGACCGGTCCACTGTCGAAGTAGTGGCGTTGTGCTGCGGCGATCACGCCGATCAGCAACCAGATCAAGACGATTACACTTCCGATTCTCATGTTTCTCTCGCGCATCGTTCCCGCGCGGACTGTCCGACGGCGCATCTGGCATCGCGTCCTTCCCGCACTTTCCGTATCGGGCGTATACCCGCGATCTCACCCGTTACCCTCCGTGAAACGAGCAATTTTCGAATCGGTTCGGCGCGGGCGGGTAGCTTCGGTAGCCATGGCGTCGGTGTTGCAGTGGTGGATCCCCGGATGGGTGATCCTCCTCGTGCTGGTGGCGGTCTACGAGCTGACCGTGAACAAACGTCGCAGGCGCCGCCGAACCCCCGTCTCCGGCACGTTCACCGACGAGTTCACCGCGCTGTTCTACGCGACCAAGCGCATGGAGCTGGACCATCGCGAATCCGTGTCGATGCTGCGGGACGAGCAGGACGAGGGCGCGCCGCCGCTGGTCGGGGTCGACCTGGAGCACCACCGGGTGGTGCTTCGCAAGCAAGCGGAGGGCGGTCGCGACTGACGCTGCGCGCCTGCGATTTCCAGCGAAGGCGGCGGTCGTCGGCCAGAATGGGCCCATGCGTGGCTCGATGAGTGAGAAATGGGAGCGGTTCGGTGCGCACCTCGAGACCGCACCGGGGCGGCTGTCGAGCGAGATCCGCCGCGTCTTGCGAGCCAGAGCCGCCGCGACAGCCGATCCGGGCCCGCACGACCCGACGGAACTCGCCACCTTCGCCGAGCTGGTGGCCGACCGGTCCTACCGGGTCACCGAGCAGCACATCGCGGCGTTGAAAGCCGCCGGGCACACCGACGATGAGATATTCGAGGCGACCGCGGTCGCCGCCTACGGCGCGGCCGACCGACGCCTGCGCGCCGCGCGGCTGGCGTGGGAGGGCAACTGAAATGTGGCTCGAAGCGGTGCGATCCGGCCACGACCGGCCCACAAGGTTGGTGTTGTGGACCATGCGGCGGTTCAGCGGCGTCGAGGTCCCCGCGGTGCTGAAGGTGCTGTTCTATCGGCATCGGTTCTTCGGATCGCCCCTGTCGGACCTGATCCAGGAGGCCATGCGCGGACCGTCGTACTGGACCGTCGCCGAACGCGAGATCTTCGCGACGCACACCTCCCAGGCCAACGAGTGCCCGTTCTGCGCGACTTCGCACGAGGCCATCGCCGGTGCGTACGTCGACGCCGACCTGGTGACTCGCGCCTTGGCCGACGGCGCGGATTCCCCGCTGCGCCCCGAGGCGCGCGCCATGCTCGGTTTCCTCGCGAAGATGGCTCGTGATCCCGAGGGGCTGACCGCGCAGGACGCCGCCGTGGTCCGGCTGGCGGGGGTTTCCCGGGACGCGTTCGACGAGGCCGTCTGGGTCGGCACCTGCTTCAACGTGATCAACCGGATGATGAACACCGTCGGGGCGGGCCCGCTGGAGGGCAGGCAGCCGAGCGTGAGCGCCCGATTCATCAAACTCGCCGGCTACCGTATGCCGCCGCCGGTGACATTGTTCTCGCGCGGCGTCTGACCGCTTTTCCTCCGATTCACTCGCGTCCCGGATCGATGTGTGTTCTCCTCGAATGGTGAGCCAAGTCCACTTGGGGCACATTTTTCACATCGCCGGTAGTCCTGCTGCCCGCGATGTGCCCGACGCGCTGGCCTACGTCCCGGACGGGGCTTTGATAATCGACGACCGTGGTCGGGTCGCATTCTGCGGAACGCGCTCGGATATCCCGGACGAGTACCGCGCCGAAAAAGTGTTCGACCATCGACCCGGATTCCTGCTTCCCGGGTTCGTCGATACCCATGTTCATTTCCCGCAGACCTTCGCAGGAGATGCCTACGGCGGCGGCCAACTGCTGGAATGGCTGGAATTGTGCATCTATCCGGCGGAATCCCGTTACGCCGAAGTGGAGTTCGCGCGATCGGCGGCAGCCGAATTCTGTACCCGGCGCATCGCCGCGGGCACCACGGCGGCGATGGTGTTCGGCTCGGCGTTCCCACACGCGCAAGACGCCCTGTTCGCCGAAACCCGCCGACGCGGTCTCCGGATGGTCGGCGGCCGTGGCATCCAAACGACCGGAGATCCGTCGGCAGCGCCCTTGATCACCACCGAAGACGACGCCATCCGCTTGACGAGCGAGGAGATCGACAATTGGCACGCCGCCGACACCGGTGACGTGGATACCGCCCTTTTGCACGTGGCGATCGTCCCCCGCTTTTCACTGGCGGTGACTCGCCGAACTCTGAACAACCTCGGCGAGCTGTACGACTCGGTGCGCGAACGCGGCGTCTATTTCCACACTCATCTCAACGAGAACAACCGTCCGGGAACCGGGGAAGTCGACACGACCAAGCACGCCTACGGCGTGACCACCTATCTGGACACCTATGACGGGAAGTTCCTGCCCGGATCGGCGGTGGGCGGCAAGAGCCTGCTCGGTAGGCGCAGCATCCTCGCCCACTGCGTGCACTGCCAGGACGTCGAGCTGGCGCGGATGGCCGAAACGGGCACGTCGGTGGCGCATTGTCCGGTGTCGCAGCAGTTCCTCGGCTCCGGCACGATGCCGTGGAAGCGGACGCTCGCCTCCGGCGTCACGGTGGCCGCGGGCACCGATTACGGCGGTGGCGACGAATGGCTGATCCCGCAGGTGCTGGCGGCCGCGTTCAAGGTGCACATCTCCGAGCCGGGCGAGCACGGGGTGTCGATGCATCCGGCGGAAATGTTGTTCACCGGCACGCTGGCCGGGGCGCGCGCCTTGGATATGGAAAATCGCTTCGGGAATTTCGACGTCGGTAAGGAAGCCGACTTCATCGTGGTGGAACCGGCGCGCGTTCCGGCTCTGGAACACACGCTGGCACAGGGTATTCGTTCCGAAGACCCCGCATTGGCCCGGGATCAGACGTTGTTCGCGCTGCTGATGGGTATCCGCGAACCCGCGATCACCGAGGTCTATGTGCAGGGTCGCCGCATCGACGTCGCATAGCGTCGATGGACGCCGCCGCTACCGCCGTAACGGTCTTTCACCGACCGGCGCACGACGGGGATTTTCGGGACTGGCTCCTGCGGATCACCGAAATCGCCCGTCGAATGGACGGATTCGTGAGTTCCTCCGTGGCGGTCACCGAAGGCGCGCTTCTCGAACCGGGTTTCAGCGTCACATTCCGATCCGAACCCGCACTGCACGCATTTCTGGACTCCGCCGAACGAGCGGCCGCACTGTCCGACGGCACAACGCTCGGTTTTCATCGCAAGAGCTCGGATCTGGTCATCGTCGAAGGCGGGTCGCCACCGCCGGGTATCGGCGTGTTCCGGCACAGCGTCGCGCGCGACAAGGAAGCCGAATTCGAGGCCACCGAGGCACGGCTCGTCGCGGTGAGTTCCACATTTCCGGGATTCGAAGGCGCCGCCCTTTTCCCGTCGGACGGAGGGCGCTGGTTTTCGGTGCTCCGATTCCGTACGGAACGGCAGTTGTCGGATTGGCTGGGCTCGGACGAACGCGCCGCCACCCTACCGGAATTGCGTGCGAAGCTGACCGAGGACTTCACCGTGCAGGCGCACACCACGCCGTTCGGCTCGACCGTGCGAACGGTCCACGGCGAGACCAGGATGACGCCGACGTGGAAGACCGCCATGCTGGTGTTGCTGGTGCTGTATCCGACGGTGATGGTGCTGTCGCGTTTCCTCGGCCCGGTGCTGGACCGGGCGGGAGCGTCACCGTGGCTGGCGTTGTGGCTCAGCCAGATCGTGAGCGTGGGCTTGATGAGCTACTACCTGTCGCCCGCGGTGGCGAGCCGGTTCCGCCGGTGGCTCGATCCGATCGACGGCGCGGGCCTGCGGATCAGCGTCGCGGGGGCGGCGGTGGTCGTCGCGCTCTACGCGCTGACGCTGTTGCTGTTCGCGTCGGTGCGCTGGTTGCAGTACTGGGACTACGACTGAGCGCGCTCAGGACAGGTCGAGATGCCGGTTCATCGACATCGCCGCCTCGGCCAGTTCGGGCAGTTCGAGCACCGTGACACCCGCCTGCCGCAGTTTCTCCACTCCGACGCAGTTCACCACGAACGTCGACGGCTCGCGCCACGCGATCACCACGACCGGGATACCGGCCCGCAGAATCCGGTCGGTGCACGGCAGCCGGTCCTTCGTCCCCCGTTCCGAACAGGGCTCCAGCGTGCTGTAGAGCGTGGCCCGCCCAAGCCGCGGATCCGCCGGATCGAGCTTGCCGAGCGCCGCCTCCTCGGCGTGCTCCTTGGGATCGGACTCGCGCGAGTAGCCGGTCGCGATCTCCGCACCGTCGGCGACGATCACCGCGCCCACCGAGAACGCCCCCTCGGCCACCGGGCACAGGCGCGCGAGCTCGATGGCCCGGTTCATCCAGTAGTGGTGGTCGGGCTCGGTCACCGGATCACCCTCCTTCGGCACTAGTCCTGCGAAAGATGAAAAGCCCCTCACCTGCGAACAGATGAGGGGCTGGAGCGGTGGCGGAGGGATTTGAACCCTCGGAGGGGGGTTACCCCTCACACGCTTTCGAGGCGTGCTCCTTAGGCCGCTCGGACACGCCACCGCCGACAACCATACCGGACCGTCGCCGGATCACTAAATCGTTTGCTGACCTGCGCTGCCCGGTGGGCTCAGCGCTGGGTGCGGAAGAACTCGTCGAGCAATGCCGCGCACTCGTCCTCGAGCACTCCACCGCGCACCTGGGGGCGGTGATTGAGACGACGGTCGCGCACCACGTCCCACAGCGACCCGACAGCGCCGGTCTTCGGCTCCCACGCCCCGAAGACCAGGCGGCCCACCCGCGCGAGCACCAGCGCCCCCGCGCACATCGTGCACGGCTCCAGGGTGACGGCGAGGGTGACGCCCTCCAGCCGCCATCCGTCACCGTGCACCGCGGCGGCACGGCGCAGCGCCAGGATCTCCGCGTGCGCGGTCGGATCGCCGAGCGCTTCCCGCGCATTCGCGGCCCGCGCCAGTTCCCTTCCGGCGGAGTCGAACACCACCGCGCCGACCGGCACGTCACGATCCCCGGCGGCCGCCGCCGCGCTGATGGCGGCACGCACCATGTCGGCGTCCGACGAAATCGGGTCGTTCGGGAGAACGCCCACGTCAGCGTGGCAGTTTGTCCAGTACCGCGGCGAGTTCGCCTGCGAAGCCGAGACGCTGGGCGATCATGCCGAGCTGCTCGTCCGGATACAGGTCGGTCTCGGCGAGGATGACGCTCAGCACCGGTTCGGGCAGGCCGAGATCGGCGAGCACCCCGAGGTCGCCCTCCTCCCACGGCTCGACATCGTCCAGTTCGTCCGGATCGATATCCGGAATCTCCACGTTCAGGGCCTCCAGGACGTCCGCGGCGATGTCGTAATCGATCGCGGCCGTGGCGTCCGAGACGAGCATGCGGGTCCCGCTCGGCGCCGGCCGGAGCACGATGAAGAACTCATCGTCGATGTCGAGCAAGCCGAACACCGCTCCGGAGCTGCGCAAAGCCTTCAGTTCGTTTTCCGCGGCGGACAAATCGGTGAGCGCGTCCCGGCTCAGCGGACTGCACCGCCATTTGCCTTCTTCGCGGACAACCGCCACTGCGAACCCTTCCACGTCGTCGTAATCGTCCGACGCCGCCCTGTTCGTGCCCGAGCGCTGTGCTGCCATGGCCGCAACGGTAGTCTGCTCGAGCGGAAATGTTGAAGTCGTATGCCAATCTGTTCGGGTGACTTCGGCGATGAAAGCACCCGTGTGCGTCCTGGGGACCGGTCTGATCGGTGGATCGCTATTACGCGCGGCCGTCGCCGCGGGCTATGACGGCTGGGGATACAACCGGTCGGCGGCGGGCGCGCAGGCCGCCCGCGCCGACGGATTCGACGTCACCGAAGATCTGCCCGCCGCGTTGCGCCGCGCCGCGGGAACCGACGCGCTGATCGTCGTCGCGGTGCCGATGCCCGCGGTGGACCACATGCTCTCCGCGATCGCCACCTACGCCCCCGAGTGCGCGCTCACCGATGTGGTGAGCGTGAAGGCGCCGGTCGCGGCGGTCGTGCGCGAACACGGGCTCGCCGACCGGTACGTCGGCGGTCATCCGATGGCGGGCACGTCCGAATCCGGCTGGGCCGCCACCGATCCGGAGTTGTTCCGTGACGCGGTGTGGGCGGTCGGCGTCGACGAGGGCACCCGGGCCGAGCCGTGGACCCGCGTGGCGCGGCTCGCCCTGGACTGCGGCTCGGTGGTGGTACCGGTGGTGGCCGCGGAGCACGATCGCGCCGTCGCGCGCATCTCCCATCTCCCGCATGTGCTGGCCGAGGCCTTGGCTCTGGCGGGCGCGACCGGGGGCGATCTCGCGCTGGGACTGGCGGCCGGATCGTTCCGCGACGGCACCCGGGTGGCGGGCACGGCGCCCGATCTGGTTCGCGCGATCTGCGAACCGAATTCGGCGGCGCTGCTGGAAGTTCTGGACGAAACGCTCACCGTGCTCGGCGCGGCCCGCGACAGCCTGCGTGACCAGACATCTCTCGCGGACCTGGTCGAGGCCGGGCACGACGCGCGGCGACGCTACGAATCCGCGCGACGCTGGGAGATCACGGATACCCGCCCGGGTGACCAAGATTGGCTGGAACACCTGCGAGCGGCGGGGCAGCGCGGCGGCGTCCTCACCCGGCTGAACTGACCTGGCCACGGCCGGAGAGTCCGATCGAGGTAAGTGCGGCACACGCTGAGAACCGCTGACCCGATGCCCAGCACACCGGAGTCGGTCCGGGCGCTGTCGATCGCACACGACGGTGGGGCCACCGAGCGCGATGCGCGTCAAGCGGCGTTGCCCGACTGTGCCGGGACGAGCCGGGCAACATCGACAACAGCGCGTGCCGTCGAGCCCGCGATGAAGGGGTCGGCGAGGGTGTGGGCGCTGCGCGGCCGCCGGACTGCAAGTGGGGCCCATGCACCGGCAGTCGTTATCGGCCGCCCGGGGACCGGATGATCCGGCTCTCGGCGCGAAAGCTTCGGCCTGCCCGCTTGCGCAGGTCGCGGCCCGTTCGGTGCGGCGTCAGATCCGTTCGGCCAGGCCCGGGTAGTCCAGCAGGAAGCCGTCGGCGTCCACCGTGACCGTGGCGCTGGAGACCGGCGACAGCACGCTGATGCCGTCGGCGGCGCTGCTGTAGATCAGCGTGGCCTCTTGGACGAGCAGGTCGGGCAGGCGGACATAGACCACCGGGACCTGGACGTCCTCGACCGCGTGTTGCAGGTCGTAGCGGCGGATCGGCAGCGTGTTGAAGAACGGGCTGAGCACCACGTCCACGTCGAGGGCGCCTGCGAAGGTGGAGCGCACATGGTTGCCGCCCGCGTCGACGAGCCAGTAGTTCTCCTCGTCACGGGCGATCGAGGCGTGCCGCTCACCGGCGGCCGTCGTGGTGCGCAGCGACAGCCGCTTCGTCGCGCCGTTCTCATCGGTGACCAGGTCGTACGACGCGCTGAAGGCAGGGTGGTCCGCGCTCGCGCCGCCGATCATGCGCCCGGCGGCGCGGATGCGGTTGCCATTGAGCTGCACCCGCACCGACTCCATCCGGGTCGCGTCGTGGGCGCGCCAGGTGAGGATCGCCGGCCACCGGGATTCCTGCGGACTCGCGGCGGGGCGCTCGGGGTCGGGGGCTGGGGTCGTCACGTATCTACCGTAAGCGACACCCGCCCCCGGCCCGCACAACCGCCGCTCATCACACCAGCGACTCCCGCCACGCCGCGTGCAGGCCCGCGAACCGACCGCTGCCCGCGATCAGGGCGTCCGGCGCGCCGTCCTCGACGATCCGGCCGGATTCCAGCACCAGCACCCGGTCCGCGATCGCCACCGTGGACAGCCGGTGGGCGATGATCACCGCCGTGCGCCCGCGCAGCACGGTCTCCAGCGCCCGCTGCACCAGCCGTTCGCTGGGGATGTCCAGGCTCGAGGTGGCCTCGTCCAGCACGATCACAGCCGGGTCGGCGAGGAACACCCGCGCGAACGCCACCAACTGCCGCTGCCCCGCCGAGAGCCTGCCGCCGCGCTTGCGCACGTCGGTGTCGAAGCCCTCGGGCAGCGCCTGCACGAAGTCGTACAGGCCGACGGCGCGCGCCGCCGCGAACACCTCCGCGTCGGTGGCCTCTGGCCTGCCCAACCGGATGTTGTCGGCCACCGAACCGGAGAACAGGTAGGACTCCTGGGTGACCATCACCACGTTGCGGCGCAGGTCGGCGTCGGACACCTCGCGCAGGTCGACGCCGTCCAGGGTGACCGTGCCGCCGGACGGGTCGTAGAACCGCGTCAGCAGCTTCGCCAGCGTCGACTTGCCCGCACCGGTCGCACCCACCAGCGCGATCACCTGCCCGGCCGGGATGTCCAGGGTGAACTCAGGCAGCACCGGTCGCGCCCGCCGATCGGGCTCACCCGGTTCGGTGGACGGCGCTGAGTGGGCATCCTTCCGCGCGGACGAGTAACCGAACCACACCTTCTCCATGCGCACCGCGCCCGACGCCTTCTCCAGTGTCACCGGCCGCGCGGGCTCTGGCACCGACGGCTCCTCCTCGAGCACGCCCGAGATCTTCTCGAGCGCGGCCGCCGCGGACTGGTAGGCGTTGAACACCTGCGCCAGTTCGTCCAGCGGCCCGTAGAACTCGTTGAGGTACAGCAGGTAGGCGGCGAGCACGCCGACCGCGAGGTCACCCTCGATCACCCGCCAGGCGCCGACCACGATGACGGTGACCGTGGTCAGGTTGCCGAGCAGCTTGGTCAGCCCGGCGTAGTCGCCCATGCCGCGCATCGCCGCGGTGGTCGCCTGGCGGTATTCGGAGTCCTCGATCGCGAGCACCGACTCGTTGCGCTGTTCCCGGCGGAACGCCTGCACCGCCCGCATGCCGCCCATCGACTCGACGAACTGCACGACCACCTTGGCGATCGCGGCGCGCGTGCGCCGGTAGCCCGCTCGCTGCCTGCGCTGCGCCCACCGGGTGACCATGACCAGCGGGACGAATCCGACCAGCACGATCGCCGCGAGAGCCTGATCCAGGTAGATCAACAGCGCCGCGATGGTGAGCACCGACAGGATCGCGCTCAGCGCCTGGTTGAGGGCGCTTTCCAGCAGATCCTGGAGCGTCTCGATGTCGCCGGTGAGCCGCGCCACCACCTTGCCGGAGGTGTACTTCTCGTGGAAGGCGACGCTGAGCCGCTGCACGTGCGTGAACGCGCGGACCCGCAGGTCGAACAGCACGCTCTGGCTGAGCCTGCCGGACACCCGCAGGAAGGAGTACGTGCAGACCACGCCGAGCAGGACCGAGCCGAGGTAACCGGCCACGCTCCCGGCCAGCGGCCCCCAGTTCCCCTCGACACCCCGCGCGATGCCGGTGTCCAGCGCGTGCGCGACGAACAGCGGCGCGGACACCTTCGCGACGTTGTCCAGCACGATGAGCACCAGCGCGAGCGCGGTGAGCTTGCGGTAGGGCTTGACCAGGTCGAGCAGCAGCCGCCGGGAGCGGCCGGCCAGCACCAGATTGCCGGTCTCGGTGACCGCTTTGTCCTCGCCCGCGATGCCACGCCAGTCGGCCGCGGCTTCCTCGCGTGGCGGAACGGGCTCCGGTGCCTCGTCTTTCGAGTCACTGATCGTCGTAGTCATCACCGCTCCCCTCCCATCAGTTCGCGGTAGCTCCTGCTGGTACGAAGCAGTTGATCGTGGGTGCCCTCCGCGACGATCCGGCCGTCGGCGAGCACCGCCACCCGGTCGGCCAGCGCCGCCGTGGACGGGCGATGCGCGACCAGCAGCGTCGTCGCGTCGGCCAGCACGGTGCGCAGGCGTGCCTGCACCCGCTCCTCGGTCTCCACGTCGAGCGCGGACAGCGGGTCGTCGAGCACCATGATCCGGCTGCGCTCGCCCCCGCCCGCACCGGTGAGCACCGCGCGGGCCAGCGCGAGCCGCTGCCGCTGGCCACCGGACAAGCTCAGGCCCTGTTCGCCGATCCTGGTGTCCAAGCCCCAAGGCAGGTCGTCCACGAACTCGGTGGCCTGCGCGACCTCCAGGGCGCGGTGAACGTCGGCGTCGGTGGCGGTCGGGTCGCCGAGCGCGACGTTCTCGCGCACGCTCGCGGAGAACAGCACCGGATCCTCGAAGGCGACCGACACCAGCGACCGCAGATCGGCGACTCGCATCGTCGCGATGTCGATGCCGTCGATGGTGATCGCACCGTCCGTCACGTCGTACAGGCGCGGGATCAAGTTGAGCAGCGCCGTCTTGCCGCTTCCCGTCGCGCCGACCAGCGCCACGGTCTCGCCGGGGCGCACCCGTAACGACACCTCTCGCAGCACATCGTCTTCGGCCTCGGGGAAGGCGAATCGCACGGCGTTCAAGCGCAATTCGCCGCGGATGCGCTCGGGCAGGTCCACCGGGTCGGCCGGATCGGTGATGTCGGCGGGGGTGTCGATGATCTCCCAGTACCGGTCGGCGGCGGTGCGCGCGTCGTTCAACTCGGCGAGCAGGAAGCCGGTCCAGATGATCGGCCACTGCAAGAAGGTCGCCAGCGTGATGCCCGCGATCAAGGTGCCGAGCGTCATCGTGCCGTGCGCCACCGCGTACCCGCCGTACCCCAGCGCGAACGCGATGGCCAGCTGCGGCAGGCTCACCATGAGCGACCACAACGTCGCGTCCAGGCGCGCTTTCATCAGCTCGGTCTGCCGTAGCTCCTGCGCCTGCGCGGTGAAGCGGTGGCCGAAGAACACGCCGCGCCCGAACGCCTTGAGCACCCGGATGCCCTGCGCGGATTCCTCTGCCGTCGTGGCCAAATCGCCGGACTGGTCCTGGGAACGCCTGGACGCCACCGCGTATCGGCGTTCGAAACGAATGCAGCCGATCACCAGCGGGATCGAGATCACCGCGAAGATCAAGCCGATCTGCGGGCTCAGCCCGATCAGCACGAGCAGGCCGACCGGGATGATCACGCAGTGGACCACCAGGAACGGCGCCGCGAAGGACACGAACCGGCGCATGGTGGCCAGATCATCGATCGCTCGCGAGAGCAGCTGACCCGACTCCCACGCGTCGTGCCTGCCGATCGACAGCGCTTGCAGCTTGCGGAAGATCTCGGCGCGCACCGTGATCTCGAACCGCGTCGCGGGCGCGGCGATCAGCCAGCGGCGCCCCCACACGCCTGCGGCCTCCACCAGGCCGAGCGCCGCGACCGCGGCCACCGGCCCGAGCGCGCCCGCGAGATCGCGGTGGGCGACGGGGCCGTCGATGATCCGGGCGATCATCAGCGGGATGACGACGGCCGTCAGGCCGGACAACACCGCGAGGCCGCTGGCGGCGAGCAGGATGCCGGCATGCGGACGCAGGTACGGCCCGAATCGGCGCAGGGAATGCAGGCGGCCCGTGGCGGCGGGCCGCCCCGTTCTATCGGCCTCCGGTTCGGCCGACGAAACGTCCAGTGCGACAGACAAGGCTCCCCCTCGAGGTATGTGACTGGCGGCGGAGAACGGGACCCACGGTGATGTTCGCAGCGGGGTCCGACATTCCAGGGTCGCACCGGAACGGGTATCGACCAACCGATTTTCCGGCTGCCGCCGGAGATCCGCGGCGACGGGTGCGACGTTCATTCGCCAAGCCAACAACCTCGAGTGAACTCGAGGTCAAACCGCACAGATCTAGACTTCCTCCCATGCTGATCGTCGCCGGATATCTGCGGGTCACCGATCGCGACCGTTACCTCGACAGCTGCCGGGAGGTCGTGGCCCTGGCCCGCGCCCGCGAAGGCTGCCTGGACTTCGGCCTCGGCGCGGACCTGCTCGAACCCGATCGGGTGAACGTCTACGAGCGCTGGACCACCCGTGCCGCGGTGGAACGCTTCCGCGGCACGGGTACCTCGGGCGACCTCGACGCTCTGATCGTGGGCGCCGACGTCCGGGAATTCGAGTACGAGACCGAGACCCGGCTCTAGCCGACGACCGCGGTCTCCGACTCCCAATCCTGCGGCGCGTCCGGGAACGCCTGCTGCTGGTGGCCGCCGCGCAGCGTGCCCTCCAGATAGGCCGCCCGGCAGGCGCGGCGGGCGATCTTGCCGCTGGAGGTGCGCGGAATCGAACCGGCGGGCACCAGCAGCACGTCCCGGACCATGACGCCGTGGCGATGCGCGATCGCCGCGCGCACGGTGTCGGCAACCGACTCCGACTCGAGCTTGCCCGCACCGGTATTGCGCTCGGCGACGATCACCAACTGCTCGGAGGTGTCCTCGGCGTCGAACGCCAGACCGGAGCGGCTGCCCTGCTCGAAGACCAGTGCGGGCAGTTCGTTGGCGGGCACCGAGAACGCCGCGACGAAGCCGGGGCGCAGCGCCGTGCTGGATTCCTGGGCCGAGAACTCCAGGTCCTGCGGATAGTGGTTGCGGCCGTCGACGATGACCAAGTCCTTGACCCGGCCGGTGATGTACAGCTCGCCGTCGAGGTAGGCGCCGAAATCGCCGGTGCGCATCCAGTTGGCGTCGGGCGGCGTGCCCTCCGCGTGACTGCCCTCGGGCAACCGGGCGGCCAGTTTCGCGCGGAAGGTGGCCTCGGTCTCCTCGGGGCGCCCCCAGTACCCGATGCCCATGTTCTCGCCGTGCAGCCAGATCTCACCGACCTCGCCGTCCCGTCGCTCGGCGCCGTGTTCGGGGTCGACGATCACCGCCCACTGCGACAGCGCGACGTACCCGCAGGACACCTGCGCGATGGCGTTGTCGGCGTCCGCGGCGACCTCGACCATCCGCCCGGCGTTCAACTCGGTCCGGTCGACATGGACGACCCTCGCCTTGTCCCGGGCCCGGGTGGCGGAGACGAACACCGTCGCCTCGGCCATGCCGTAGGAGGGCTTGATCGCCGTCTCCGGCAACCCGTACGGCGCGAACGCGTCGTTGAACTTCTTCATCGACGACACCGACACCGGTTCGCTGCCGTTGATCAGCCCGATCACATTGGAAAGATCCAATTTCTCGCCCGGCTTCGGCTTGCCGCGCGCCGCGGCGTGTTCGAACGCGAAATTGGGCGCGGCGGCGAATGTTCCGGCGCCGTCGGAGGCCGCGGCCAGCTCCTTGATCCAGCGGTAGGGGCGGCGCACGAACGCGCTCGGCGACATGATCGTGATGAATCCGCCGCCGACCGTCGGCAGGATCACGCAGAGCAGGCCCATGTCGTGGAACAGCGGCAACCAGGTGACCCCGCGCGAATTCTCGGTGACGCCGATGGCGTCGATCATCTGCAACAGATTCGTGCCCACCGCTCGATGGGTGATCGCTACGCCCGCGGGCGTCCGGGTCGACCCCGAGGTGTACTGCAGATAGGCGACGCTGTCGATGTTGATGTCCGGGCGCACCCACGAGGCGCCGACGCTATCGGGGATCGCCTCCACCGCGATGATGCGCGGACGCTGCGGCGGCGGCAGATGCCGGAAGAATTTCCGCACACCAGCCGCCGCGGAGCCCGAGGTGAGGATCGCCGCCGGAGTGCAGTCACCCAGCACCGCGTGCAAGCGGTCGGTGTGGCCCTGTTCCTCCGGATCGAACAGCGGGACCGCGATCGTGCCCGCGTACACCGCGGCGAACAGCGAGACGACGTAGTCGAGTCCTTGCGGAGCGAGAATCGCCACTCGGTCGCCCGGCTGGGTGACCTGTTGCAGCCGTGCCGCCACCGCGTGCAAACGCACACCGAACTGCCGCCAGGTGAGTTCGTGGTACTCGCCGTCCCTTTCCCGGGAGTAGTCGATGAAGCGGTAGGCGAGTTCGTCGCCGTTCTCCGCGCTGTGCTTGTCGACGAAGTCGATCAGGGTCCTGTCGCCGCGGATTCTGATATTGCCCTGATCGTCCAGATAGTCGTCGAAGGTTTCGTCGATCATCGCCTTATCCTTTTCCAGCGCACAGCCACTCAGGGCGTGCAATGACACCGAACACAGGTCGATAACGAAGCGCCGGGAAGGCTAGCAGGTGTCCCGGCCACCTGGCGGTCAGTACCGTCCGAAGGCGAGCGCGACATTGTGCCCGCCGAATCCGAACGAGTTGTTCAGGGCGTAATCGATGCGGCCGGGCCTGGCTAGGCCGTGCACCACGTCCAGATCGATGTCCGGATCCTGATTGTCCAGATTCAGCGTGGGCGGAATGATTTCGTCGCGCACGCTCAGCACCGTGAGCACCGATTCGAGCGCCCCCACCGCGCCGATGGAATGACCGAGGGCCGATTTGGGCGCGTAGACCGACGCGTGGTTGCCCACTGCCTGGCTGATCGCGCGCGCCTCCGCCGTGTCACCGATCGGAGTGGCAGTCGCGTGCGCGTTGACGTGCGTGACATCGGTCTTGGCCAGACCCGCCGTGCGCATCGCCCGGGTCATCGCACGCGCGGCCCCGGTGCCCTCCGGGTCCGGCGCCACCAGGTGGAAGCCGTCGGAGGTGATGCCTGCGCCCATCAGCCGGGCGTGAATGGTCGCGCCGCGCGCTCTGGCGTGCTCCTCGGTCTCCAGCACCATCAGCGCGCCCGCCTCGCCGAAGACGAAGCCGTCCCGCTCGGCGTCGAACGGACGTGAGGCGCTCTTCGGCGCGTCGTTGCGGGTGCTCATCGCGCGCATCATGCTGAACGCCGCGATGGCGAGGGCCTGGATGGAACCCTCCACGCCGCCGGTGACCACCATGTCGGCGTCGCCCATGACGATCGCCCGCCACGCGTTGGCGATCGCTTCCGCACCGGAGGAACAGGCCGACACCGGCGTCGTCACCCCGGCACGCGCCCCGAGTTCCAGCGCGACGCAGGCGGCGGCGCCGTTCGGCATCACGGCCTGGACGGTGTACGGCGACACCTTGCGGTAACCCCCGTTTCGCAGCTTGTCCCGAGCGTGGATCATCGCCTCCGCGCCGCCGAGCCCCGTGCCGATCGACACCGCCAGACGGTGCTTGTCCACCTCGGGACTGCCCGCGTTGCGCCAGACCTCACGCCCGAGCACGACGGCCAACTGTTCCACGTAGGCGAGCCTGCGGGCCTCCGCCACGTCCAGATACGTCGCGGGCGGGACCTCGAGATGGCCGCCGATGCGCACCGGCAGTTCGAATTCGTCGATGAAATCGTCTTCCAGGACGTCGATACCGCTGTCGCCGTTGAGCAAGCCCTTCCACGTGGAATCCACGTCACCCGCGAGGGAGGTGGTCGCCGCGAGGCTGGTGACCACGACGGGGGGAAACTGTCCGTTTCTGGTGGAAGGCATCTGCATGTTTCGCTCACTTTCCCTAGCGTCGCTCTGGAACGTCGTCGAGCAGAAGCAATGCGCGAGCGCGCCACCAGGATCGTGGGCGGCCCGCACGGATGGCACTGGAGCGCAGGCGGAACGGCCGGTCATCACGTCCCTGTGCGACCACCCTTGTGCATTATTGGAAATGCGCACGGATCGCACTGCGTGACACGCGGACCGTACCAGGTGCCGAGACCGATGGTCGCGTGTTCGGGTATCGCCTCGGACGACTCGAGTAACCTGCTCCCCGGGCACGGGACGCGCGGGCGGCGTCCGGTGTGGACGCGAGAAAGGGAAGGTCGTTGACGGGCGCGCGGATGGTCGGGCTGTTCGCCGGGATCGGCGGACTCGAGCTCGGCCTCGCCAGGCACGGCTGGCACACCGAGCTGCTGTGCGAGATCGAGCCCGGGGCCCAAGGGGTGCTCGCCGCCCGTTTCCCGGACGTGCCCCTGCATTCCGACATCACCCGGCTGCGGGCGATCCCGGCGGGAACGGAACTGGTCGCGGCGGGATTCCCGTGCCAGGACCTGTCCCAGGCGGGGCGCACCGCGGGCATCACCGGCACGCGCTCGGGTCTGGTCGACGAGGTGTTCCGGCTGGTGCGCCGCAAGCGCGGCCCACGCTGGCTCCTGATCGAGAACGTGCCTTTCATGCTTCAGCTGGGGCGCGGCGCGGCGATGCGGCACATCACCGGCGCGCTCGACGAACTCGGCTACACCTGGGCCTACCGCGTGGTGGACGCCCGCGCCTTCGGCCTGCCCCAGCGCCGACAGCGGGTGCTGATGCTGGCTTCCCGCACCGAGGACCCGCGCGGGGTGCTGTTCGGCGAGGACGCCGGTCCCCGCGTGATCGGCGATCCCGAGGTCGATCCGTGCGGCTTCTACTGGACCGAAGGGGTGCGCGGACTGGGCTGGGCGGTGAACGCGGTTCCGACGCTGAAGGGCGGCTCCGCGCTCGGCATCGCCAGCCCGCCCGCGGTACGGCTGCCGTCCGGGGAGATCGTCACGCCGGGGATCTCGGACGCCGAACGCCTCCAGGGCTTCGACCCTGGCTGGACGGCACCCGCCACCGAGATGCCGGGCATCCGGAAGGGTCACCGCTGGAAGCTGGTCGGCAACGCGGTGAGCGTGCGGATGGCGGCCTGGGTGGGATCGCGGCTGGCCGCTCCGCTCGACCCGATCTCCGGGGATCAGCCGCTGGCGCCGGGCGCGCCGTGGCCGGTCGCGGCGTGGGGGCGCTCCGGTATGGCCTACCGGGTGCCGGTCTCCACCTGGCCGGTGCACGAGCCGTACGAGGACCTGGCCCACTTCCTCACCGACGCGCGGTTGCTGTCCGCCCGCGCGACGGCCGGATTCCTGCGCCGCACCACCATGGGCAGTCTGCGTTTCCCGCCCGGCTTCCTCGCCGATGTGGAATGCCATCTGGATCGGATGGGCGGCTGGGCGGCATGAACCGGCCCCCTACCGACGCGGCCACCAGCGCGCGGATGGCGCGCCAGCGGCGCACCGGAACCGATCCCGAACTCGCGCTGCGCCGGGAACTGCATCGCCGCGGGCTGCGCTACTTCGTCGACCGCGCACCGATCCGGGGCCAGCGCAGGCGCGCGGATCTGGTCTTCCCACGCCGGCGAGTCGCGGTCTACGTGGACGGCTGTTTCTGGCACCGCTGCCCGCAGCACGCCACCGATCCGAAGAACAACGCCGAATGGTGGGCGGTCAAGCTGGCGGGCAACGTGGCCAGGGACCGGGCCACCGACGCGGCGCTCGTCGCGGCGGGTTGGCGCGTGGTCCGCGTCTGGGAGCACGAGGATCCCGTCAGCGCGGCCGATCGCGTCCAGGCCGAGTTGTCAGCGGTGGTGGCGCACCCGCACGAGTGAACGCGGAGCGTGTGCGGCCAGGTAGCCGGACATCACCATCACCGTGATGACCGCGATTCCGGCGGCGGCAGTCGCGAAACCGAGCATGGGGACCTCCTCGAGTTGCAGCTGTCGACCAGCGTGCCGGGCGAAGCTGACAAGACCCTGTGTCCCGGATGGTAATGATGTGTGCGGCCCGCCGCTGTCCGGCGCGCTCTGGAAACCAGCACAATGGGGACGTGACGGATGGCTCGGACATCGCCGTTCGGCGGCTGCGACCGGCAACTGTGCTGGTCGCCGCGGCGATCGCGATCGCGGGGCTCTGCTATTCGTCCTGGGTGCTCCAGTTCGCACTGAAGATCGATCTCGACCCGGTCGACACATTCCTCAGCGAACTGGACGCGGAGGGCAAGCCGTACCGGGAGGTGTTCGCGACCGCGGACCTGATCGTCGGGGTGTCGCTCATACCCGCCGCCGTCGCGGGACTGCTGTTGTTCCCGCGCCGCAGGATGACCACGGTCGGCTGGATCGCGCTGTTCTGCTTCGGCGCGGCGACCATCGCCGACGTCCTGCTGCCGCTGCGCGACTGCACGCCCGGCGAGAGCGGGTGCGGCGGCCCGAGCGAACTGTTCCCGCAACTGCATCAGCCGCACGCGCTGACGAGCACGCTGGCGGTCACCTCGATCGCGGTCGCCGCGTGCGCCTTCAGTCTCGCCGCGTTCCGCTACCGACGCTGGCGGGTGCTGCGCGAATTCGGCTTCGTCGTGTTGGTGATCGGCGCGCTGGCGACGACCTGGATGCTGGTGGCCGACAATCTGCCGGGCAACTACGCCCTCGGGATAGCGCAGCGGATTCAGGTGGGTGCGATGTCGCTGTGGTTGATCACCTTGGCGGCCGCCGTCATCGTGGAGAGCCGGGAGCGGACCGAGCCGAGCCGATTACCGAGTCGCCCGGACGGATCCTGACGACTGCACGCCCACCCTGTCACCGTTTCGGATGTCGACCGGCAGGTGCCTGCACTCGACTGTCCGGCACATTGCCGCGCTCGGCGCCGTGCGATGCTTTCGCCCATGAGTGATCGCGTGAACATCTCCTCGGGTTCGGAGTTCGAAGACCTCGTCGGCTACTCGCGGGCGGTCCGGCTCGGCAATGTCGTCGCGGTCAGCGGAACCACCGCTTCGGCCCCCGGCGGCACGGCCGTCGGCGGCGACGACATCGGCGAGCAGACCAGGGAAACCCTGCGGCGCATCGGCTCCGCGCTGGAGGAGGCGGGCGCGAGCCTGGCCGACGTGGTGCGCACCCGAATCTTCGTCACCGACATCGCCCGTTGGCCCGAGGTCGCCAAGGCGCACGCGGAGGTGTTCGGCGAGATCCGTCCGGCGACGGCCATGTACGAGATCAAGGGCTTGATCACCCCGGCCCTGCTGGTCGAGATCGAAGCCGACGCGATCCTCGCCGGATAGGGCGTCGAGCGGCGCACCCCCTTCGCGTGCCCGCCGTTCGCGAGCACGCTGGTCGACGAGCGTGCTCGACGGCGGTCCGCCGACCGGACCCGCGATCGCCGGTGACCGATGCAAGGGCGCACCCATCTCACGCGGGCCCTCTGATTCCGAGTGGCCTCGGCTCACGTTCCCAGAACGAACCCGGCCCGTCGTTCGCGACGAGCCGGGTTCTCTCTCGCTAGGGTCGAAACCGTGACCACCGCCTCGCAGACCCCCGTGCAACTCGACACCGTCGCCGAGGCGACCACCCGCCTGCTCGACACCATCCGTGGCCTCGATGAGCACGCCGTCACCCAGCCCTCCTTGCTGCCCGGCTGGACTCGCGGCCACGTCCTGGCCCACCTCGCCCGCAACGCGGACAGCCTGGTGAACCTGCTGCTGTGGGCCCACACCGGCATCGAAATCCCGCAATACGCCAGCGCTTTCCTGCGCGACAGCGACATCGAAGCAGGCGCGCCCCGCCCGCTCTCCGAGCAACTCGCCGACAACGAGGCCGCCGCCACCCGCTTCCTCGGCCTCGCCCGTTCACTCACCGACGACGCTTGGCAAGCCCAGGTCCGCACCCGCCAAGGCCGCCCCATCCCCGCGACCGAAGTCCTCTGGATGCGCCTGCAAGAGGTCGAAATCCACCACGTCGATCTGAACGCGGGCTACCACCCCTCCGACTGGCCCGCCCCCTTCGTCGCCCGAATCCTCCCCCAGGCCACCGCCGACCTCACCCGCCTCACCACCGACACCCCCCTCGCCCCCTTCACCCTCCACGCCACAGACTCCGACTTCACCGCCACCATCGGCCCCACCCCCGCCACCCACACCATCTCCGGCCCCGCCTCCTCCCTCGCCGCCTGGCTACTCGGCCGCAGCCCCGGCCCCGACCTCACCGGCGACCTCCCACCCCTCCCCGCCTGGAAGTGAGATGCCGTTGATCCCACTCCCGCTTGCAGCGGAACCCGACGAGTGGCACACCACTGCGGCATCGGCCCGAGACGGCCCACCGCCGTGTGCCACGGCGCCCCTATTCGGAGGGCGTCGCCTGAAAGTACGGGATGGAAGTCAGTTCATCGGCCGTCGTGGCGAAATGGTTGCCGGTTTGCTGCATCAGGGGGTGAGTTACGCCGTGCGGTATGCCGTCGACGGTAAGAAACTCGGGATTGAACCAGACATGGTCAATTTGAGCGATCGTGAGCCCATGGTCACCACCCAAATCGATCCGCGCGATGATTTTGCAGGCCATCCAACCAAGGCCAGCGGGCGTCACAGGGCCGTAGATCGATGACTCGAAATCTAGCTCGAGGCCGCTGGCTCGGAGCTTCTGATCTGGTTCTTTGATTGGGAACCCGGAGTATCGCGCACCCAACTTCCAGACGCTCTCCAATTGTTCGACCGTCGGCACACTGATGGTAAATCCAGAGGCAGACAGAAGATTCTTATAGGTAACCCACTCCTTGTACACGGCTACGGCCACTTGCTGCGGCTTGGTCGCTACCGATGTCAGGTTGGACACCGGAATCAGGTTGGCCGTACCGTCGGCGCTGCGTGTGCCGATCAGATACGCGATTCGCGGGGCGAGGAGCCGATGCGCAACGCTGAGGGAGTTGTCACTGGTCACGGTCCGCTCCCGATACGAATTCCTGGACAGCGTCAGCGAGTTCGCGTCCGCGAGCGGTCGCCGCCATCGGGTGTGCCTCGAGGTCGGCGCTCAGGGCGTGCAGCGCCGTCACGACTTGAGGGATGCGCTGACCCATCGGCACACCGAAAACCGGATGAAGCGTCTCCATGGTCGCCGAAGGGCCGTCGGAGTGCATTCGAGCATGCGCCAGGTTGATTTGCGCCAGTGTCAAAGTGGTTGGCCATGCTCGCGACTGCTCTGGCGCGTAGATGTTGATCACCACCTGCGCTTCGGCCTGCGCCTGCGTCCACTCACCCAGACGGGCATAAGTGGTGGCGTCGTAGTAGTGCTGGCGAGCCAGCGAGAAATCAAAGACCGGGCCTAGCTCGGTCAGGCAATCAGTACCGTGCTGGCGATCACGCTCACGTCCGGCGGAACGCATGGCAGCGATGGCCGCGGGCCGGTTTCCGAGCTGGGCATGGGCGCGGGCGGCCAGGCCTGCCAGTCGGATGCCAGAAATTCCCTTGGCAACGCCAGCCTTGTCTACCTCTGCCAGAACTTGCTCCGGTCGGCTCCACCACGACGCGATCATGGCGCGGGTGCAGTACACCCAGGCTTCGAGTGACCGATGTCCCGCCAGCTCGGCAAACCGTGCGGCGGTGCGGGTCTGGATCATCGCCGCCTGTGGTTCCGCCAAATCGTGCGATACCGACGCCAGCAGCGTGCAGGTCGCGGCGAACAAGACATACAGCTCCTTGAGATCGGTCAATCGTCCGGCACGGTGGATGATCGACCCGAGCTGGTCGCGCAGCACGGTCAGGTGAACGAAGATGCGCTGGAGATCGGGGGCGAGGGCGTAATCCCTGGCCAGCTGATAAAGATCCTCTGCGGCATCGGACAACGTCGATGAGTCGACCGACGAGCAGTCCAAGACGTTGGTGAGCTGAGCCGATTCACGGGCAGCACCGAGTATGAGGTTCTGAAGCGCGCCACCGGCAGCAATTCCACTTCCGCTGAGCACCCGCAAGGCGTCTCGCCGATTCGTAAGATCACCTCCCGGTTCAGACAGGCCATGATTCCGGCCGGCGCGCCGCAGGCCCATCGACAACAACCCTGCCTCGGGATCGGCGGCGGTAGCTGCCCACTGCTCAGTTCTTGCCGTCTCTCGCAACCTGATCGGATCAGTATGCGCCCGCGCCGGTGACCGTGCTTCAACGCTTGTAGACGTACGTTCTTTTGGCAACTTGAACCACAACAGTTCACCAGGGATACCTAGCACTTCCGCCCACCGCGCCAGCTTCGAGATATGTTCTGGCGCTGCGCCTTTCTCGATTCGACTCAGTTGAGCTTGCGTCAACCCCAGCCACCCGGCCACGAGTTCCTGCGGTAGCGGTCGTCCGTGATGCGGATGGGTGCGGTAGGCATGGATCACCAACCCCATGTGCCAGGTGGCCAGCGCATCGCGCATCTGGTCGGTCCGCCAGAAGCCCGATGACACCTCAGGTGGCGTCCGCACATCACTCCGAAGATTGGCTTCGCAGGGAGCGCAGAAGGCCTGCGCGTTGTAGCGGCTGAGTCGGCTGCCACAACGTGCGCAGTAACGCACTGGTCGTACCTGGGGCATGCTGCTCCCCCGTCCCCTCGGTTGTCGCTTGCCCTGGTCAGCCGGACCGTATCAGCGCTTGGCGATCGCCGCTATACGTTCCGTGCATATCCCCGAAAGCCGCTTCGGACCTGCGTATTCGACACTTTCAACGCCTTCGGGCTCCCGTCCACACGAGCGCTACGCGGCACGCGCATGACGTACCGGCGTCGAGAGACATAGCCCGCTATCGCGATTCCGACGACCGTTGGCTTCGGTACCCGGCACCGGGCCGACGTCGTCATTTCACGCGGCGCATCGGCACACCAGAGTGGCGAGCCGGTGGCGAGAGCCCCCGTGGCCGGGTGCCACTCAACCGTTCCGGACCGAGAGAAGCGACGCGCGATGCCGACCAACTCCCTTGCCATCTACCAACTCATCGCCATGTGTGACGAAGCCGCCCACCAGGCACCTACTGTGCCGTTCACGATCTCGCAGGCTCACACCGTCATGCGATATCACGTTCAGTGCCGCGCGAACCGGTGCCCACGCAAAGCCGCCGCTCTGAAGACTCTGGTCGAAGCGGGCCGGGTAGTGCCATCCACGACGAAGCCATGGTGACAGCTTCGTCCAGTGGCGCACGCAAAGACGATCGCCACGGCGGCGCTGAGGGCAGCAATCCACCCGTTGCGAACCTGGAATGCGCGCCAACCGAGCCGGCCCCACGGATACGACACATTCACATCGAATCCGGCGCGTTGACGCTGGACTATCAGGCAGGTGCAGAGCAAGCCCAGCATGTCGCCGACGCCTTGGCCACGCTTTCCGACTTGGAGCTCGTCGTGACCATCGATGACGACGTGCGAGCCGACTTACCACCGCTGCCCTGCGCTGAGCTTTGGGCTAGAACGCCCTTCTCGACAAGCCCGGCGTCAAACGATCGAAAGGAGCATCGTGACGTCGTCCGACCGCCCGGAGCACTCAGCAGACGCACCCCGGCCCTTTCCATCTGCCGAGGACCACAAGACCTTCGTCCAGGCCGACGGAAAGCTGGCGGAACACATGTGCAAGGTCCACCTGTTGGATCTGACGCCTGAGCGCGCCGAGCAGTTGCGGAATATCCACGCCCGACATCGCCCGGACGACTGCCTGGTCCACCTGGCTGCGGCATATCTGCTGCTCGGTGAGGACCGCGTCTGACCAGCACGTCAGATAGGACCCCACAAGTGCCGCGGCGCGGGCAGGGGCCCCTCCGGTCATGACAGGAGGGGCTTCCAGTGCGCTTGGAGAGAATCGAACTCCCGATCCTGTAGGTACAGGCGGCGCAATGGGTCTGGGACGCATCACCGCGCACCACCGTATTCGGTGGCGACATCGACGTAGGAGTCGTCATCGTTGTCGTCAGAAATGTCGTCCACACAGCCCCAACGCGCCGTAGTCATGGCTATTGTTAAACACACCGACGCTGTCATGTTCGGGTTCTACTCCGCCACGGTCCTCCAGCTGAGATATTGATCGGGTGACGGTAGCTGTGGTCGTTCGGGTCAACGATGGATTCGTGCTCGCATCGGACAGTGCGGCATCCATCGGAGCGTCAGTCGAGGGTGGAGCCGTACTCGCACGAAACGTGTACAACAACGGCAATAAGATCTTCAATCTACGCAAGGGCAAGCCACTCGCTGCGATGACCTGGGGGCTAGGAAACATCGGCCAGGCATCGATCTCGACCCTCGCTAAGGACCTCCGAGTGAGGTTCACAGACGAGGATGACGAGTGGTACCTGGATGACAACTACACCATGGAGGACGTGGCGAGCCGATTCAAGGAGTTCTTCTGGGAGTCGAAGTATCAGCCGATGACCGCTACTCTGCCCAATTTAGAGGATCCGCAACTGGCAGACAAAATGTCACTCGGCCTGTTGGTCGCTGGGTACTCCGCGAAAGCTGAACTCCCCGAAATCTACCAACTACACATGAGCCCTGATGGCTGCGGGGAGCTCGTTCCAGTCCTCGACGACGACGTCGGAGTCACGGCCTGGGGGCAGCCAGAAGCTGTCTCGCGGATTCTCAACGGGCTAAGCGGAGCGACGCCCCGGGCGTTGATGAACCTTGGAGTACCGGAAGAGGATGCGATTCCGTATACGTTGGCTCTCCAACAGCAGCTTCAGGCTCAACTCGTTGTTCCGCCGATGCCGATCCAGGACGCAATCGACCTGGCTGAGTTCCTGGTACAGGTCACCATCGGATTCGTGCGGTTCTCGCCGGGTAGCCCCACAGTGGGTGGCCCCATCGAGATAGCGGCGATCACCCGTCATGAGGGGTTCGTGTGGGTGAAGCGGAAGCACTTCTTCGATCGTGCCCTGAACCCGGGTTTGGACTGAAGTCGCCGAGTGACGACAGAGCGAGGGCATGTCACACTAGCGGGGACGGCCCGTAGCTCAAGGACCGGAAGTGAGGCCAAATGAGCGCTAGCAATACCAACCGCAACGCCACAAGCCGCCAAGCCACCTACCATGGCGCGCCGGAGGGCGCTGCGACCCGTGCAACGCGCATTTCGGGCACTCTGTCGGCGACGACCACGACTCGCAAGAAGGTCCAGTCGCTGCCGCCCCTGCGCCTCAAAGTCAACAAGAAGAAGTGAGGGTTGCGGCCTGGCATAGCTGCAGGCCAAACACAGACTGAAAAGCGGAAGGTCGCCGGTTCGATCCCGGCCCTGGCCACCAAATCCCTCCGACATATCACCTGGTCGGGGGGATTTTCCGTGTCTATACCCGTACGGCGTGCCTGGTCTGCGTTGACCGTCGTTGACCGCCGACATCCGGGCCGTGATGCACGCAGAGTGCACGGCGCTGGCCTTGTTGTGTGGTGGGTTGCACAACAAGGCGGGCTGGCTGCGCCTGCCCCTTATCGGCCTGCCTTCGCGCGTAGAGGCTCCGGGGTCAAGGGTGGGCGGACTCCATCACGGAGTGACGCGAAGCGCCCTTGAGGCTGGAGGGGCGCGGGAACACAATGCAGGCCACCACACAGCAGGGCCACGCGGCCGAAGGTCGCGGACTTCGACCACTACCTGAAGTTCTTATCGCCGGACCTTCTCGTCATGCATGTCGATGTATCCGGGGAAGAAGGTCCGCAGGGAGGTCGCTGACCAGTCAGTCCGCCGCGGTCGGGCTGCACTGGGACAACGACCTGCACGAGAACAGCAACGCGAAGGTCAGTTCGCCATATCGGTGTGGTTCAAGACCACGAATGGTGTGCCTGGGGATAGTTCACTCGACACGCCCGCATGTTCAACTTCGTCACTGCTGCGCTCGGGAGTGTCGTCGTGCGTTCTCGCAGCTCGTTGCAGTCTATCCACTGCTTATCCACAGGTTGCCCACAATCCTGTGCACAGCACGGTTTGGTGCACACCCAACGGGTCTGATGGGGTACGGCTCGGTTGGACAGAGGCGCAAGAGCTTTCGGCAACAGAAGAACGGTCGGCCCGGTCAACGGGTTTTCACGAGGCGTCGGAGCTTGTGCCTAAGCTTCCACCTACCGATGGGACCAGCGACGGTGAGCTTTCTCCCCGCCGTCGGGTCCGGTTCGGTACAAGAAACGGCCCCCGCCTGTTCGCACCAGGCAGGGGCCGCGAGTACACCTACACAACCGCTCGGCCAAGAGAGGACGTACAGGCACCGATGAGCTTAACTTTGAGGCCAGACACTCCACATCCGCATCCGACCGAACCCAAGGGACCGCACATCCATCCTCTGGTGGTGCTGTCCCTTGCTGTGAGCTTGGCGGTCGCCACGGGACTGCTGGCGGGCTGGCCTGCCTCAGTCACCGTGCTCGTAGCAGTGCTGGGATTGTTCGCACGGTCGCGTACCGGGTCGGCCGAGTAGATAACTAATACCTGACGCCTGGTGCGGAGAATTCGCCGTGCCAGGCGCCAGCTCGAAGAGAAGGGGGCCAAGCCCCCTCCGGGTCAATACGGGTAGCGGTCGGGCATCTCGGCGTTGCGAGGTGCTGGATGTTGCCCGGGGTGCAGTGCCAGATGACCTGTTCCTGTGGTCCGTACATGGAGGTGAACGGGACGGCGGCGGGGTTGTCGCATCCGTGGAGCTGGCAGGTGGTGGGCGTGGTGGTCATCTCGCAAGTTCCTCTCCGGTTGGCGTGGTCTGGGTGAGGGCGTCTCGATCACGGCTCCGGTGGGTGTCAAGAGCGCCAGCCATCACGTAGTGACGCTGTAGACGCTCTTGATGCCCGCTGGGGACGTGATAGCCCTCGAAGTAGTCAGACCGCCACGGCCGGTGAGGAACTGGTGACCGGCGAGCCCTGTCGGCTGGATGCGGTGACCTCATTCGTGGATCCGGGGACCTCGGAGGGACCAGAGTCGGTGGACCGGGCAGAGTGCCGGCCGATTCGTGCTCGACTGCGGGAAGTAAGTCGGGTACGGCTCCCGGCGTGCCCAGCACTGCTTCGGTTTGATGCAGAAAGTGACCAGACAGGAACTCTGTCCGCCCCGGCGGCCGAGTGGCGCCGACGCGCTCGACGCGCCGCGAGCGACGCCCCATCAGCCGCGCTGCGTCTCGCAGCGCGGCGGCGCGAAGCGCCGCCGGGGCGCTCTTGATCCTGTATGGCGAAATTCGGCACGACTCGCCCTCCGCGACGTTGTTGTTCACGATGGGTGTGGAGGCGGCGACGGTGCAGCGGATCCTGCGCCACGATCACCGCGATGACCGACACCTACATGGACGTGATCGACGCCGTGCAGCGCGAGGCGGTGACGCGCATGGACGCGCTGTCGAGTGAGACTGTCGTCAAATGGCGTCGGCCGAGATGCGAGAAGGCCCCTCCGTTGGTACCGGAGGGGCCTTCTACCTGGGTGCGCCCGAAGGGATTCGAACCCCTAACCTTCTGATCCGTAGTCAGATGCTCTATCCGTTGAGCTACGGGCGCAGGTGTTATTCAGTTGTACCCGGTTTCCCGGGCTTGGCGGAGGCGAGAGGATTTGAACCTCCGGTCCCCGTGAAGGGACAACTCATTAGCAGTGAGTCCCATTCGGCCGCTCTGGCACGCCTCCTGGAGCCTTCTCTTCGAGGGCACCGGTCCTTTCGAACCGCCGAGCCAAAAGGTTACAGTAGCTACCGTCCAGATCACAAAACGGCTGGTCAGCGTAGGTTACTGTCGAACCAATCGAAGATTCTGGTCTGGGAATCGACCGCATCATCCCCGTCGTCCGCGTCGGAGGTGTCGGCGCGGTGGTGCGAGCCGGGATAGGTGACGACCAGGCTGGCGACCGCGGCGCGAGCGGTGGCGTCCCGCAGCTGGTCGACCTGGGCGGGCGGGGTGGCCGGGTCGTCCACGCCGAACAGGCCGAGCCATGGCGCCTGGAGGTTCGGAGCGGCGCGCACCAAGGCGTCGGCCTGGTCGGTGAGCGGCTCGATGATGCCGGGTGACGCGACGCTCACCGCGGCGCCGATCGGACGATTGGTCGCGACCAGGAACGCCGCGGTGCCCGCGGAATCGAAGCCGAGCACGCCGATGGTGTCGGGGAACACCCCACGCCGGGTGAGCCAGTCGAAGCAGGCGTCGAAGTCGTCGAACAGCTCGTCGCCGAAGACTCCGCCGCCCGGTTGGCCGCCTCCCCGATGGAAGAGTTTGGGTGCGACAACCGTCCAGCCCTCGCCTGCCAGCGCGTCCATCAGGTCGCGTAATGGGCCGGTGAACTCGCTGGACTCGTGCAGCAGCACGATCCCGCCGCGTGCGTTTCCTTCCGGCTCCACCACCGTGATGGGCACCTGCCCACCGCTGGCCGGCCGCTCGTCTTCCTGGTCGCTCGCCCGCAGCGGGGCCGAATCGTCGTAGGTGCCCGACATGAAACCAGCGTAGGGCGCGTTGCCGATCTTCGGTAGAAATTGCACGTGAGGGCGTATAGACCAGAGATTTTCCGGTACGCCGATCGGGCTTTCCACGGCGCCGATTAGGGTTGGAGTGTGACAGCGCAGATCCGGCCGGACCTCGAATCGATCCCGGCGTACACCCCCGGCCGCAGCAATCCCGGCGCGGTCAAGCTGGCCAGCAACGAGACGACCGTCGGTCCGCTGCCCGCGGCCGCCAAAGCCATCGCGGAGGCGGCCGAGCTGGCCAACCGGTATCCGGACAATCAGGTCACCGAGCTGCGCACGGCGCTGGCCGAGTTCCTCGGGGTCGGTTTCGAGAACGTCGCGGTCGGCTGCGGCAGTGTGGCGCTCTGCCAGGAGCTGGTGCAGATCACCTGCTCGTCCGCGTCCGACGAGGTGTTGTTCGCGTGGCGCTCCTTCGAGGCGTATCCGATCGTCACCAAGGTGGGCAACGCCACCGCCGTGCAGGTGCCGCTCACGCCGGGGCAGGTGCACGATCTGGACGCGCTGGCCGCCGCGGTCACCGAGCGGACCAAGCTGGTCTTCGTCTGCAACCCGAACAACCCGACCGGCACCGCCGTCGGCAAGGCCGAGCTGGTCCGGTTCCTGGACGCGGTGCCGTCGCACGTGCTGGTGGTGCTGGACGAGGCGTACTACGAGTACGTGCGGCTGGCCGACCACCCAGACGGCGTCGAGATCGGCCGGAGCAGGCCTAATGTGGTTGTGCTGCGGACCTTCTCCAAGGCGTACGGCCTGGCCGGGCTGCGGGTGGGCTACGCGGTGGGCGACCCGGCCGTGATCACGGCTCTGCTGAAGGTGCATATCCCGTTCAGCGTGAACCGCCTCGCGCAGGCGGCGGCGATCGCGTCGCTGGAGGCGCGCCACGAATTGCTGGATCGCACCGACCTCCTGGTCATCGAACGCGCACGGGTGCGCGACGCCTTGGTGGCGGCGGGCTACCCGGTGCCGCCGAGCGAGGCGAACTTCGTCTGGCTGCCGCTGGGCGCGCGCAGCGCCGAGTTCGGCGAGGCGAGCGCGGCGGCGGGGGTGCTGGTGCGGCCGTACGGGACGGACGGAGTGCGCGTCACGATCGGCGACCCGCACGAGAACGATCTGTTCCTGAGCTTCGCCCGTGAGCCGGAGGTGCTCGCGCGGTTCCTGGGTTAGCGCACGCCGATCGCGGGCGCGATCGTCGGCCAGGAGAGGGCGAGTTCGTCCTCCCAGTACGGCCAGGAGTGCGTGCCGGTGGCGCGGAAGTGCGCGGTGATCGGGATGCCGAGCGACCGAAGCCGCTCGGTGAGCCGCCGGGTGCACGCGTTGGTCGCGGCCTCCAGCGGGCCGCCGAACGTAATGGCGCTGGGCAGGTCGACGTTCGGTGTGCCGGGCACGTCGTGCACGCCGGGCAGGCCGCTGCCGACCGACAGATAGATCGTCTTGCCGCGCAACGCGTCCGCGTGCAGGGTGACGTCGTGCGCCAGCCAGGCCGGGTCGTCCTGCTTGCCGAACATGTTGTCCGGCTCGCCCATGTAGGTGGCCACCACGGCGCGCGCCTGCGCCTGGCCGATGTCGGTGCCCATCGAGAAGCAGCCGCTGTGCGCCGCGATCGCCTTGTAGAGCGTCGGCTGGCGGAACGCGAGCATCATCGCGGCCTCCGCGCCCATCGAGACGCCCATGACCGCGTTGGTGCCGTTGCCGTCGAACTTCGCGTCGATCAGCGGGGGCAACTCCTTGGCGAGGAACGTCTCCCACTTGTTGGTGCCGAGCACCGGGTCGGCCTGCTGCCAGTCGGTGTAGAAGCTGGCCGGACCGCCGACGGTGAGCACGACGTTGACGTCCTTGTCCGCGTAGAAGCGGTCGGCGTGGCCCAGCTCGGTCCAGTTGTTGCTGTCGGGGCTCGCGCTGCGGCCGTCGAGCATGTACACGGTGGGACGCGGGTGCGACTGGTCGCGCGGGAGGAGGACCTGCACCTCGACCTCTCGACTCATCGCGGGCGACGCGACGAAGACCCGCAGCCAGCGATCGTTGATCGGTTCGACGCGCTCGATCCGCGGCGTCGAGGGCTGTTTACTGGTCGGTTCGGCCGGACCCGGCCCGTCCGCGGACCCGGTGTTGACCGGCGGCGTATTACCGGGCGCCGCCGTGACCTGGGGAGCACCGAACGACACCGCACCGGAGACGAGTGCGGCACTGATCAGGGCGCTGGAAAGCCAACGCCGCACCCGGCGGCGACAGAGCATGCGAACCATCCTGCCAGAGACGTCGAGGGAGGGCCGAGGGCCCATCACCATGTCGAGGAACACCCACCGCACTCAGCATGCGGCAGTGGCCCTTGGTGACCCCCGACAGCAGAAGCCAGACCGTCGACATCGGGGAAGCGAACCGCCCAGCCCTCGAAAGGCAGACCCGTTCAACGGTACTCGGCACGCCGGATCCGGTTCCCCGTCCGGACAATCCAGCAAATCCAGCAAATCACGGCACACCATCAGCACACCCGCCGTACGCTGAGCGCCGAGCCTTTTCGGAATTCGAACCAGGACGGGCATGATCGCGTATCAACACCGCTGGCGACGAGGTCATCGCCCTGCGTTTCGGCGAGGTATGCGGACCGGCCGCCCGGTTCTCATTGTCGAAAGCCCTTCCGGAATCGAAATGATGTTCGGACGGGAGCTATTTCACGGCATCTGCTCTGCGCGCCTTCGCGGGCCGCCACGCGACTCCAGCGGCACCGGCTGCGCTCACGCGCGAATTCTCCTGCTCGACTCGCCTGTTTCATCGCAGCACCTATGCCCGACCGGAGAAAACCGTGAATCCAATGTCACCCGTCTCCTCGATCGAGAACGAATCGGACACAGCGACTTTCCGCGCCGATCTGGCACGCCGGATGCGGGAGTGTGACGAGTTCTTCCGGCTGCCCGAATTGGCGCACCTGAGCGCCCAGCGCCGGCGCAGCGCGCTGGAGCAGCTCGAACAGACCGGCTCCTACCTCCAGACCGCCGAGGAGATCCTGATCGGAGCCAAGCTCGCCTGGCGTAATCACGCCCGCTGCGTGGGCCGGAAACACTGGCGCTCGCTGAAATTGCTCGACGCCCGGCGGGTGCGCTCGGCGCGCGATCTGGCCGAGATCTGCTGGCAGCATCTGCACATGGCCACCAACAACGGCGCCATCCAGTCGATGATCACCGTCGGGCCGCCACGGCAAGCGGACGGGCGCGAGTTCCGCATCGTCAGCCCGCAGATCATCCGGTACGCGGGCTATCGCAACGGGGACGGCACGGTCACCGGCGACGCCGCCAACGTCGAGCTCACCGAATTCGCGATGAAGCTCGGGTGGCGCGGCGCGGGAACGCCTTTCGACATCCTTCCGCTGCTGATCAGCACGCCGGACGAGCCGATCCGCTGGTTCGACATCCCGCCGGAGCTCGCGCGCGAGGTGGAACTCGAGCACCCCGAGTTCGAGTGGTTCGCCGGCCTGGGCCTGCGCTGGCACGCGCTGCCCGCCGTGTCGAACATGAATCTGGAGATCGGCGGCATGACGTATCCGTTCGCGCCGTTCAACGGCTGGTACCTGGGCGCGGAGATCGGCGCGCGCAATCTCAGCGACGCCAACCGCTACAACATGCTCCCGCTGATCGCGGAGATGATGTGCCTGGACACCAGGGCCGAGCGCAACCTCTGGCGCGATCAGGCCCTGGTCGAGCTCAATCGCGCGGTGCTGCACAGCTTCCGCAAGGCGGGCGTGTACATCGTCGACCACCACACCGTCGCCAAGCAGTTCTGCGATCACGTCCAACGCGAGGAAGCCGCTGGCCGCGCCTGCCCCACCGACTGGTCCTGGATCAACCCGCCGATCTCGTCCGGGTTGACGCCGACCTTCCACCGCTACTACGACCCACCCGATCTCGACATCCGGCCGAACTTCGTCCGCCGGGATTTCAGCGCGGACACCGTGGGATAACCGACGCGCGAGTTGAAGCAGGCCTGACGGAACGGCGTTGCGCACTATGCCCAACCAAACTCTCGGCGGGCTCGAATCGGCGGGACGCAGCCATTGGAGCCCGACCTCAGGCGGGGGTCCGGGGGCGAAGCCCGCCGGGCGGGGCGTGGGGGTTGCACCCCCACAAGACATTGCGAAACGAGCCCAGCTCATGCACTCCATGAGCACGGGTCGGCGACGAGTGGAGCGGAGACGGAGGGATTTGAACCCCCGGTCGCTCTCGCGACGCTCGCTTTCAAGGCGAGTGCATTCGGCCGCTCTGCCACGTCTCCAGGGAACCGATCGTAGCCGACGGCTCAGCCGGAGTGCTTACCGATTTCCTCGTCCACGCGTTCGAAGACGTCGCCGATCACCTCGAGCTGGGCCGGGGCGAGCAGGTCGATGAAGTGGCGCCGGACGGCTTCGACGTGGCCGGGCGCGGCGGCTTGCAGGCGGCGCAGGCCCTCGTCGGTGAGTTCGGCGAGCACGCCGCGGCCGTCCTCCAGGCAGGTGTTGCGGCGGACCATCTGCTGCGCCTCCAGCCGCCGGATCTGATGGGTGAGCTTGCTGCGCGAGGACAGCACGCCGTCGGCCAGCTCGCTCATCCGCAGCGAGCGGTCGGGGGCCTCCGAGAGCAGAACCAGAATTCGGTATTCGGCGACGGACAGGTCGCTGTCCCGCTGCAACTGACGATTCAACGCCGTCATCAGGCGCTGGTGGCCGTCCATGTAGGCGCGCCAGGCGCGCTGCTGCGCCGGGGTGAGCCAGCGTGGCTCGGCCAGGACGCGACCGCTCGGTTCGGGATGCACGGTGGCCATTCTATGCGCGGCTAACTGCGGAAATGGGCAACTATCGCAGGTCAGCGCACCGTGGACAGCAGGGCGCGGTTCACCGCGGCCGGGCTCGTGCACCCGGAGAGACCGAGCGCGGAGTCGAAATCGGCGAGCAGCGCCCGCAACGCGTGCCGGGCCCCCGCCGCGCCCGCGAGACCGAGTCCGTAGGCCCACGGCCGCCCGTACAGCACCGCCTTCGCGCCCAGGGCCAGTGCGATGAGCACGTCGGAACCGGTGCGCGGACCGGAGTCGAACAGCACGTCGGCGCGGTCGCCGATGGTGGCCACTACCGCGGGCAATGCGTCCAGCGCCGCGATCGAGCCGTCCACCTGGCGGCCGCCGTGATTGCTCACCACCACCGCGTCGGCACCCGCGTCCACCACCTGGCGCGCGTCGTCGGGATGCAGGATGCCCTTCACCGCGATCGGGAGGTCGGTCCACTCGCGCAGACGTGCGAGGTCGGCGGGCCGCAGCGTGTGGTTGCCGAAGAGTCCGACCCAGGTGAGGATGGCCGTTCGCATCGCATCCTCGCTCTCCTCCGGCGCGGCGGGCAGCTTGGCCCGGAACACGGGGTCGGACAGGTAGTTGGCGATGCCCTTGCCGTGCAGGAACGGCAGGTGCGCCTGCTCCAGGTCGCGCGGTCGCCAGCCCAGCGTCGGGGTGTCCACGGTGACCACGATCGCCGAGGCCCCGGCCCGCTCGGCGCGCCGGACGAACGAGCAGGCCAGTTCGTCGTCGGCAGGCCAGTACAGCTGGTACCACCAGGCTCCGGCCGCGGCGCCGACGTCCTCGATGGTCGAGGAGGCGGCGGTGGACAGCACCGTGCCGATGCCGAGTTCCTTGGTGACCTCGGCGACGATCACCTCGCCGCCCTCGTGCAGCAGTTCGAGGACGCCGATCGGCGCCGTGAGCACGGGCGCGGCCAGCTTCGTGCCGAGCACCTCGACGGACAGATCGCGGACGCCGGGCCCGGTGGAGCCGCGCAGCATTCGCGGCAGGATGCGATAGCGGTCGAAGGCCGACCGGTTGGCCGCGGCGGTGCGCTCCGCGGACGCGCTGCCCGCGACGTAGGCGAAGGCGGCCGGATCGAGCCGCTCCCGGGCGAGCGTCTCCAGACCCGCGGCGGTCATGGGCAATTCGGGTGTCGAGCCACCCAGACCGCCCAGGTAGATCTCGTTCTGGAAATCGATGAAACCGCCACTCACCACCGGAACGGTAGTCCGTGACGCCGGTCATCGCAGGCCGCTTGCCGGATTGCGTTTCCCCAGCACGTTTCCCTCCCGGCTCCCCTGCGCAGGGGGCAGCGCGCAACCGCCGCTGCGGGCGGAGCACTATGGCACGGTGCGCGCGATAGTTCTGAAAGGTTCCGGCGGTCCCGAGGTCATGTCCTTGTCGGAGGTGCCGGATCCGGAGCCCGGACACGGCGAAGTGCTGATCGAGGTAGACGCGGCGGGCGTCAATCGGGCCGATCTGTTGCAGCGTCAGGGCTACTACCCGCCCCCACCGGGAGCCAGCCCGCTCCTCGGCCTCGAATGCTCCGGTGTGATCGCCGAACTCGGCGACGGAGTGCGGGAGTGGGCGGTCGGCGATCGAGTCTGCGCGCTGCTGTCCGGCGGCGGTTACGCCGAGCGGGTCGTGGTGCCCGCGACCCAGGTGCTTCCGGTTCCCGACGCCCTGGACCTGGGCGCGGCGGCCGGTCTGCCCGAAGTGGCGGCGACCGTGTGGTCGAATCTGGTGATGACCGCGCGGCTGCGGGCCGATCAGCTGGTGTTGGTGCACGGTGGCGGCAGCGGGATCGGCACGCATGCCATTCAGGTCGCCAAAGCTCTCGGCGCGCGCGTGGCGGTGACGGCGGGCTCGGCGGACAAGCTGGCGCGCTGCGCGGAGCTGGGGGCGGACGTACTGATCAATTACAAGGAGGACGATTTCGTCGCCGTCGTGCGCGCCCAGCGATCCAGCGCCGGCGGCGTCGGCGCGGACGTCATCCTGGACAACATGGGCGCGGCCTACCTGGGACGGAACGTCGACGCGCTGGCCGAGCACGGCCGTCTCGTGGTGATCGGCATGCAGGGTGGCGTGTCCGCCGAGCTGAACCTGGGTGTCCTGTTGCGCAAGTGGGGCACCGTGCACGCCACCAACGTGCGCGCGCGGCCCGCGACCGGCGTCGGCAGCAAAGCCGAGATCGTGGGCGAGGTGCGCAGGCAGCTGTGGCCGTTGGTCGCCGACGGCACGGTGGCGCCGGTCATCGCCGCCGAACTGCCGATCGAGGAGGCCGCCGAAGCGCACCGGCTGCTGGACTCCGGCGAGGTGTTCGGCAAGGTGGTGCTGCGGGTACGGGAGTTGTGAGCGCCGCTCACTCCAGCGCGAGCAGGGCCCTGCCGAGCTGGTCGATCTCGAACTTGGTGGTGTAGGGCGCGAGGCCGATGGTCACCGCGCCGCCTTCGTCGTTGACGCCGAGCGCGTCCAGCAGCCTGCTGCCGCCGTGCACGCCGCTCACCGTGCCGATCCGGTTGTCGGCGAGCTTCGCCGCGACCTTCTCCGCCTGCATGCCGCCGAGCGTGAAGCTGACCGTGGGGATGCGGGTGGACGCGCGGCCGATCACGGTGAGACCGGGGATCGAGTCGAGCACGCTCATCAAGTGCTCGAACAGCTGGTCGTGGTAGTCCTGCAACGAGGTGATCGACATCTCCAGGCGCTCGCGCCGGGTGCCGCGCGCCCGCTCGTCCAGCCCGGCCAGGAAGTCGATGGAGGTGGTCAGGCCCGCCAGCAGCGCGTACTGGTGCCCACCGACCTCGAGCCGCTCGGCGCCCTTGGCGTAGGGGTTCAAGGACATGGACGGAATCCGGTCCAGGAAGGCCGGGTCACGGAAGACCAGCGCGCCGATCTGCGGACCGCCCCATGCCGGTGCGCTCAGCGCGACGACGTCGGCGTTCAGTTCATCGATGTCGATCAGCGCGTAGGGCGCGGCGCCGAACGCGTCGGCCACCAGCAGCCCGCCCACTTCGTGCACCCGGTCCGCGGCCACCCGCACGGCGGGGGCGGAGCCGACGATCGGCGAGGCGGCGGTGAGCGCGACCAGCCGCGCTGTGGGCCCGATCAGTTCCTCGAACTGCCAGGACGGCATCTCGCAGGTCTCGATCTCCACCTCGGCCCAGCGCACGTGCGCGCCGTAGCGGTTGGCGATGCGCAGCCATGGCGCGACGTTGGCCTCGTCGTCCAGCCGCGAGAGCACGATGCCGGTGCCGAGGCCCAGGCGAGAACTCAGCGATTCGGCGAGCCAGGCCAGCAGGACCGCGCGGTCGGGGCCGAGTACGACACCCGCCGGGTCGCCGCCGACGAGGTCCGCCACAGCCTCGCGAGCCGCGTCCAGAATCGCCGCGCTGCGCACCGCAGCGCCGTTGCGGCCGATATGTGAGAAGGAAGAGGTTCGGAAACCCGTTGACACGGCGCGGGATACCGCGTCCGGAACCAGCATGCCCGCTTGCGGGTCGAGGTGGATCCAGCCGTCGCCCAGGGACGGTATCAGGCCCCGAACCCTCGCGACGTCGTAAGTCATGCTGGCCACTCTAAGGGCAGCGGACGAGCCTGTGTAACCGCGTTCCCCTCCACATCGTGGCGGGAGCACAGCAACCTGGGACTCAGCATGGCGACCGACTTTCGACAAATCCGAACCACACGACCCGAACAGAATAGAACGCCGACCTCCCGCGGCGGCGTGGACCGGCGGCGCGCGCCGAACCATGCCGCGAGCGCGGCCCGGGAGCACCGGCTTAGCGCGTTCGGACCGAACACGACATGATAGGGACCATGACGCACTCGGACGAGGCACCGGACCACATCGTCGTTGTCGGACCCGACGGCAGGCCCCTGGCCATTCCGGCGGTAGCCGGACCGGAAACGCCCTTCACCGCTCAGGTCGTGACCGACGACGATAATAAGGACAACTCGGACGACCGGGACGACTCCGGCGAATCGCTCGCCGACATGGTCGAGCAGCCCGCGAAGGTCATGCGGATCGGCACCATGATCAAGCAACTGCTCGAGGAGGTGCGGGCCGCTCCCCTCGACGAGGCCAGCCGCAATCGCCTCAAGGAGATCCACAAGTCCTCGGTGCGCGAGCTCGAGCAGGGACTCGCCCCCGAACTGCGGGAGGAACTCGAGCGCCTCACCCTGCCGTTCACCGACGACACCGCTCCGACCGACGCCGAGCTGCGGATCGCGCAGGCCCAGCTGGTCGGCTGGCTGGAGGGCCTGTTCCACGGCATCCAGACCGCGCTGTTCGCCCAGCAGATGGCCGCGCGCGCCCAGCTCGAACAGATGCGTCAGGGCGCGTTGCCGCCCGGCATCCAGGCCGTCGACCCGCGCGGCGGACAGACCAGTCACGTCACCGGCGGTTCCGGCCAGTACCTGTGAGACCGGCGACGCGCGTGTGCCACGCGGGGGTAGGAACCCGCAAGGGTAGTCTCGTGCACCGTGCCCGCCGCTGCCGCTCGCTCCGACTCGGTCTCCGACCCGAGTGCGGTGCGTCCTGAAGAGAGCTCAGTTGGTTCCGATGACCAAGCGCGTTCAGATGACAGCTCACCGACCTCCTCGCCCGAGCACACGGCGCCGTCCGGCGACGACTCGCAGGAGCGTCCGGTGAGCGCGGCCACCCCGGAGACGGAGACGTTGCACTCGGGAGCCACCGAGGCGAAGATCGTGCCGGACTCCCAGACGTTCCGGCGCGCGTTCCAGGATTTCGCGGGCGGGTTCGCGCAGCGCGAGCTGTGGCTGTCGCTGGGCTGGCAGGACATCAAGCAGCGCTACCGCCGCTCGGTGCTCGGCCCGTTCTGGATCACCATCGCCACCGGCTTGCAGGCCGTGGCGATGGGTTTGCTGTACGCGGCGCTGCTCGGCCAGCCGCTGCGCGAGTACCTGCCGTACGTGACGGTCGGGCTGATCATCTGGAACGTGATCAGCGCGAGCATCCTGGAGGGCTCGGAGGTCTTCATCGCCAACGAGGGCCTGATCAAGCAGCTTCCTTCCGCGCTGAGCGTGCACGTCTACCGGATGGTGTGGCGGCAGCTGCTGTTCTTCGCCCACAACATGGTCATCTACCTGGTGATGCTCGCCGCGTTCGGCGTCTGGCGGCACCTCGGGGTGGCCAGCCTGATGGCGATCCCGGCGATCGCGCTGATCTTCCTGAATTCCATGTGGGTGTCGATCGTCTTCGGCATCTTCAGCACCCGCTACCGCGACATCGCGCCGATTCTCGGCAGCACCACGCTGATGCTGTTCGTGCTGACGCCGGTCATGTGGACAACCAAGACTCTGCAATCGCAGGTCGGCACCGGCGACCGCGCGAAACTGGCCGAACTCGTGCCGACGTTCCACTATCTCGAAATCGTCCGGGCGCCGTTGCTCGGCGAGCCGCAGGAGCTGCGGCACTGGGTGATCGTCGGCACGATCACCCTGGTCGGCTGGATCGTGGCGATCTTCGCCATGAAGCAGTACCGTTCGCGCGTACCGTACTGGGTATAGGAGCGCCCCCGATGAGTCGTGTGAGTATCGAGACCCAGGAGGCGTGGGTCGAATTCCCGATCTTCGACGCCAAATCGCGGTCGTTGAAGAAAGCGTTCCTCGGTAAAGCGGGCGGCGCGATCGGGCGCAATCAGTCCGATGTCGTCGTGGTCGAGGCCCTCCGGGAGATCAATCTCTCGTTGAAGGAAGGCGACCGGGTCGGCTTGGTCGGGCACAACGGCGCCGGTAAGTCGACGCTGCTGCGCTTGCTTTCCGGAATCTACGAGCCGTCGCGCGGCAGTGCGCGCATCCGCGGGCGGGTGGCGCCGGTGTTCGACCTCGGCGTCGGCATGGATCCGGAGATCTCCGGCTACGAGAACATCATCATCCGCGGCCTGTTCCTCGGGCAGACACGTAAGCAGATGCTGGCGAAGATCGACGAGATCGCGGATTTCACCGAGCTCGGCGAATACCTGTCCATGCCGCTGCGCACCTATTCCACCGGTATGCGGGTGCGCCTGGCCATGGGCGTGGTCACCTCGATCGATCCGGAGATCCTGTTGCTGGACGAGGGTATCGGCGCCGTCGACGCGGAATTCATGAAGAAGGCCCGGCTGCGGTTGCAGTCCTTGGTAGCGCGTTCCGGCATCCTGGTTTTCGCCAGCCATTCCAACGAATTCCTCGCGCAGCTGTGCGATACGGCGCTGTGGATCGACCACGGCCAGATCCGCTTGCGCGGCGGCATCGAAGAAGTGGTGCGAGCCTATGAGGGGCCGGACGCCGGGAATCACGTCGCGACCGTGCTGCGCGAAATGGAAGCCGAACGGGCCGGCGAAACAGAACGAGAACTGGAGCGGAACAAGGCATGAGCGGTCAGGCCCGGAGGCGGCAGCGAAGCGTAACCACGCAGGGCCCCGCACATGCCGAAAGGCAACACCGCATGAGCGGTCAGGCCCGGAGGCGGCAGCGAAGCGTAACCACGCAGGGCCCCGCTCCTGCCGGAAAGGCCGCAGCATGAGTGAGCCGACCGGGCAGGACACCCCGATCGACGAAGGGGCGCAGGCCCGGATCGGCTCCGCGCCGGAGGAGCCCGTCGAGATCGACGCCCCCGCCGCCCCGCTCCCGGCGAAATCCGCTGCGACGGCCTCGGATTCGCCGCAGCGCATCGTGGCGGTCGTGGTCACGCACAAGCGCCGTGAACTGCTCGCCGAGTCGCTGAAAGTCGTTGCCTCCCAGTCTCGGCCGGTGGATCACCTGATCGTGATCGACAACGGCAACGAGGCGGAGGTCGCCGATCTGGTGCGCGACCAGCCGGTGGAATCCACCTACCTGGGCTCGGCGCACAACCTCGGCGGCGCGGGCGGGTTCGCGCTCGGCATGCTGCACGCGCTGAGCATCGGCGCGGACTGGGTGTGGCTCGCCGACGACGACGGCAGACCCGAAGGCCCCGATGTGCTGTCCACCCTGCTGGACTGCGCGAAGCGGCACGGCCTGGTCGAGGTCTCGCCCGTGGTCTGCGACATCGATGAGCCCGACCGTCTCGCCTTCCCGCTGCGCCGCGGCGTGGTCTGGCGCAGGCTGCGCTCGGAACTCGGCGACGAGGACTTCCTGCCCGGCATCGCCTCGCTGTTCAACGGCGCGCTGATCTCCGCGCAGGCGGTCGACGTGATCGGCGTGCCGGACCTGCGCCTGTTCGTGCGCGGTGACGAGGTCGAGGTGCATCGCAGGCTGGTGCGCTCCGGACTGCCGTTCGGCACCTGCCTGCAGACGGCGTATCTGCATCCCAACGGCGCGGCCGAGTTCAAGCCGATCCTCGGCGGCCGGATGCACACGCAGTACCCGGACGATCCGGTGAAGCGCTACTTCACCTACCGCAACCGCGGCTATCTGATGTCCCAGCCGGGTATGCGGAAACTGCTTCCCCAGGAATGGGTTCGCTTCTCCTGGTTCTTCCTGGTCACCCGCCGTGACCCCGCAGGCCTGCGCGAATGGTTCCACCTTCGCTCCCTCGGCCGCCACGAGCAGTTCGGCAAACCCGACTGATCCGCCGCGGGTCGCGCCGTCGGCGGTGCGCGGCCCGCGGAAGGCGGAAATTCGGTTGTGCCGGGCGGGGGCCGGGTGCGAGAGTGGGTCGACTGCGAGAGCGGAAGGAGGTGTGGACCGTGACGAGGAACGTGCGGATTGTCGTGTCCGGGCGAGCTGATCTCAGTCGCGCCGCCACACGAGACTCCACCTCATTCTCCGCTCGCTGAACCCTGGTCGGGTTCGGCGCCCGACGAAGGATTCCTTTCCATCATGGTCGACCACGACCTTCTCGTCCCTTACGGCTGGACCGAAGCCGTCTCCGCCCGATACTCCTCGATGATCGAGGACGGTTGTGTGCCCGCGCGAGTGATCCGCATGGATCGCAGTGAATGCGATGTGGCCACACCGAACGGGCTCGCACGTGCTCGCTGCCCGCGCTCGGATTCCGAGGTCAGCGGGCTGTGCACCGGTGATTGGGTGACCGTCGACGCCACGTCGGCGGTGCGGCGATTGCTGCCGCGCCGATCGGCGATCGTGCGGTCGTCGGTTTCCGGCCGGTCGCAGGGCCAGGTGCTCGCCGCCAATGTCGACACCGTCCTGATCTGCACGGCCGCCGACGGCGATGTGGACCTCGGACGCATCGAACGCATGCTCGCGCTGGCCTGGGAGAGCAATGCCCAGCCCATCGTGCTGCTCACCAAGGCAGACGCGGCCGGCGACCTCCCGCTCGACGCGGTGCGCGCCGTCGCGCCGGGCGCCGCGGTGCTCGAGGTGAGCGCGAACACGGGCTCGGGGCTCGATGTGCTCACCGCGATGCTCGACGGCACCGTCGCGCTGCTCGGACCCTCCGGTGCTGGGAAGTCGACCCTCGCCAACGCGCTGCTCGGCGCGGAGATCTTCGCCACCAACGCGGTCCGCGACGCGGACAAGAAAGGCAGGCACACCACGGTGCACCGGGAACTGCGCCCGCTGCCCGGCGGCGGCACCCTGATCGATACGCCGGGGCTGCGCGGCATCGGGCTGTGGGACGCCACCGAAGGCATCGAGAAGACCTTCAGTGACATCGAATCCTTCGCCGCCCGCTGCCGTTTCGGCGATTGCGCGCACCGTGGCGAACCGGGGTGCGCGGTGCGGGAGGCGATCGACAGCGGCGAGCTCACCCAGCGCAGGCTCGACAGCTACAACAAGCTGGCGCGCGAGAACGAGTGGATGCGGGCGCGCACCGACAAGCGGCTGCGAGCCGAACGTGAAAGGGCCTGGCGAGACGTCACCAAGCAGCACCGCAAGATGTTCCGGGAGCGGAACTCGCGACGCTGACCGAGCGGGGGGCACGGTAGGGTGCCCCTCGCATCGTTCGCTATCTGGGAGGGATAGATGAGTCATCCCGGCGGGTATCCGCCACACGGCCAGCAGCCCGGTTCATGGCCCGGGCAGCCGGCGTTCGGTCAGCAACCGCCCGTCGGTCAGTACCCGCCGCAGGCGCCCGCGCAGTACGCGCCGCCTCCGGGGCAGCATCCGAGCCAACCGCATCTCGCCCAGCCGCAGGCGGGGCAGCCGCAGGGTGGTCAGCCGCCGTACGGGCAGCCGCAATTCGGCCAGCCCGCACCGCAATACGGGCAGCCACAGCCATATGGGCAGCCGCAGCAGTTCGGGCAGCCGCAACCGTACGGGCAGCCGCAGCAGTTCGCCCCGCAGCAGGGTTACGGCCAACCCGCCGACCCGCCGGGCATCACCATCGATGCCTCGTACTCGATCTGGACGTTCCTGCTCGCGCTGACCAAGCCGAAGATCCTGGTCAACGGCCAGCGGGTGCCCAACACCCGATGGGGCGCGAACCACATCCCGGTCGGGCCGGGCCAGTACCACGTCCGGGTCACCACCCCGTGGTTGTTCGACATGGGTCCGGCGAATGTCACCGTGCCGATCGCCGAGGGACAGGCCGCGCGGTTCTACTACAAGCCGCCGGTTGTGATCTTCCTCAACGGCGCGATCGGACCGGTTCCGCAGAAGGCGCCGGGCATGCTGTTCCTCTACATCGTCTGGGCCCTGGTCGGACTGATGTTCCTGCTGAACATCGTGCTCATCGCCACGATCTGAGCCGCGGCCGGAGGGCGCCGGCACGCCGGCGCCCTCTCTTCGCACACCCTATGCAACTGGTTGCATAAGGCCGAGGTTTACGCTTAGTCTGCAAGCGCGTACAGCCGCGGGCCGGTGCTCGCGGCGGAAACGAAGGAGCAGGTCAGATGACGGAATCGGGATCAAAGCCGCTAGCGGGCCGCACGATGATCATGTCCGGCGGCAGCCGCGGCATCGGGCTCGAGATCGCCAAGCGGGCCGCGGCGGACGGCGCCAACATCACCCTGATCGCGAAGACCGATCAGCCGCATCCGAAACTGCCCGGCACGATCCACACCGCCGCCGCGGAACTCGAGGCGGCGGGCGGGCAGGTACTGCCGTTCGTGGGCGACGTCCGCATCGACGAGTCGGTGGCCGAGGCGGTGCGCCGGACGGTCGAGCGCTTCGGCGGCATCGACATCGTGGTGAACAACGCCTCGGCGATCGACCTGTCCCCCACGGACGCGCTGCCGATGAAGAAGTACGACCTGATGCAGGACATCAACTGCCGGGGCAGCTTCCTGCTGTCCAAGCTGAGCATCCCGCATCTGCGCGAATCGGCGAAGGCCGGGCGCAACCCGCACATCCTCACCCTGTCGCCGCCGCTGAACCTCGACCCGAAATGGGCGGGCGCGTCGCTGGGCTACACCATCGCCAAGTACGGCATGTCGCTGACCACGCTGGGCCTGGCCGAGGAACTCAAGGGCGACGGCATCGGCGTCAACTCGCTGTGGCCGCGCACCACCATCGCGACGGCCGCGGTGAAGAACCTGCTCGGCGGCGAGGAGATGGTCTCCACCTCGCGCACCCCCGACATCTACGCCGACGCCGCCTACCTGGTGCTCACCTCGCCCGGCAAGGAGACCAGCGGCAACTTCTTCATCGATGACGAAGTCCTGGCCGCGCACGGCATCACCGATCTGGACAAGTATCGCGTCACCCCGGGCGACGGCGAACTCACCACAGATCTCTTTCTCTGACTCGCCGACTGCCGCGACGAGAACGCTCGCGCGGCAACCGGTTTCGTAAAGATCGCCGGGCACCCCCGAGGCCGTTCGCGGCTTCGGGGGCGCCCGATCCCGGCCTACGTGCGAGGAGTGGCGGGCCCCTCGATCCCGTACAGCCGCTCCCAATTCTCCCGGCTGGTCAGTTCCGGCATGGCGGCGCGGTACTGCGCCTGCAACGCGGGCAGCTCCCGGCGCAGGCGACGCAGCACACGCACCATGCGGCGCAGCAACTGAAGCGCGCGGGCCTTGTCGCGCCTGCGCACCCGGACGCCGGACTGCGAGGCGTCGGTGACCACTACGTGGTCGAACAGCGAGACATGCCACCAGTAGGCGTCTTCCCTGGTGACGCCGATGATGCCGTGCTGGGTACGGCCGAGCCACTGATTGATCGCGCGCTTGATCAGCACCAGCAGCACTCGACTGGGTTCGCCACCCGCACGGCGCAATTGGATGTCGGCCGAGCGGACCGGCGGCGTCGCGGCCGGGTGCTTGATCGTCTCGGCGTAATCCGCCCGGCTCGTGCGCGCGGCGGCCAGCGCTTCGATACCGCCGTCCCGCAGCACCTTCGGGCCCTTCAGGAAGTCCTCGATGCCCTGCAAGGTGGTGTGCACCAGGCCGTACTGCATCGCGACCAGCTGCTCGGACATCTCCCGGAACAGCTTGCGGCTGATCTCCTTACCGTCCAGCTCCGTGTGCATCGAGCCGACGATCAGCGAGTTGCGGGTACTGAAGTAGCGCGCCCAGTCGTCGTAGTCCTTCCAGTAGAAGTCCGCGTGCCAGACCGCGGCATTGGGCAGCGTGACGGTGACGAAACCGTGCTCGCGCGCCCGGACGCCGTATTCCACGTCGTCCCACTGGAAGAAGATCGGGATCGGCAGTCCGATCTTCGCGACCACCTCGGCCGGGATCAGGCAGGTCCACCAGGCGTTGTAGCCCGCGTCGACGCGGCGCTCCTGGTTCTTCTTCAACATGCTGGTGTTGCGCAGCGCCTTCGGCACCTTCTGGCCGTGCCGTAGCCGGTTCAGGTGCACCTCCTCCGCGCCGACGTTGAGGTAGTCGGGGTTGAGCAGGAACAGCATCTGCGCGCCGACCAGGGTCGGCTCGACCGTCAGGTTGGCGAACGCGTTCAGCCGCAGCACCGTCTCCGGCTCGCACAGGATGTCGTCGTCCATCAGGATGACGTCGGCGTGCTCGTTGACCGCCGACACCTCGTAGAGCCCGCGGGTGAAGCCGCCGGCGCCGCCGAGGTTCGGCTGGCGCAGGTAGCGCAGCTTCTCGCCGAGGACCGGTGCGACCTCCTGGTAGCGCGGCCGGTTCTCGACCAGATCGGTGCCCTGGTCGACCACGTACACCGCGTCGATCGCGGCGATCACGGTCGGGTCGGAGGCGAGCGCCGCGACCGTCTCGGCGCAGTCGGCCGCGCGGTTGAAGGTGCAGATCGCGATGGCGACCGGGCGGACACGCTCCGGCGCGACGGCGGTCCAGCTCAGCTCCGCGATGCCGAGCGCGCCGCCGATGGCGTCGAACTCCAGCCACAGCGCGCCGCCGTCGACGTACTGGTCGAGCGGGGCGGTCAGCGTGACCGAACCGCTCGCGTCGACCCGCGCGGTGTCGATGATCCGGCGATGCCCCGCGATGTCGGAGGCCACCAGCCGAATCCTCGCCTTCGCGACCACCTCGAGCACCATGGTCGCCCGCACTTCGGTGACCGTGGTCCAGCGCTGCCAGTAGCTGGCGGCGAACCGGCCGAAATAGGTGTTCGTGTGCGCGGTCGCGCCCTTGTCCAACCGCAGGGTCTGGCGTTCCCGGTGCGCGCCGCCTTTCACGACGGCATACAGCTCGTCGCTCACCTTCGCCGACGGACCGGTGAAGATGCCGCGCTGGAGCACTAGCCGGTCCGGCGCCCGATGGTCGGCGCGCAGCGCGGCAGGCGCCTCAGCGGCCGTCGAGCGATCGTTTGTTTCGGTAACGGCCTCGATAGCCGACTGATCCATGAAATCCTCGAAATTTCTCATTGTGCCGGACGGGACAGACACGCCCCTCGATGCCTCACGGCGGGGGTGAGGATATCAACCGCCCTGTGCGCTTGCCCGCCGTACAGCCATGCCGACGTGTGCTCGAACCATTGCTAAACGTTCGCCGATTCGTTGTCGGTAGCGCCGCTCGTGCCCGCCCGCGCCCCGGTGAAGACGAATTTGTCGTAAGCCCAGAACCGGAACACCACGGCCACGATCTGCCCGATCAACGTACCGGAGATGTTGTCCGACAGCGGGCTGGACAGGTCCAGCACGTAGCGGGAGAAGCCGAGACAGCCCAGTTGCAGGCCGATCGCGACGACGTTGAACACGGCGTACAGGAGGTACTCGCGTCCGGGGTTGTCGGTTTGCTTGTGCGCGAAAGTCCACCATTTGTTGCCGAAATAGGTCACCACCGTCGCCACCGCGATCGCGATGATCTTGGCCGGAAGCGGGTAGTGATACAGCACGCCCTCGCCACCCCAGAAGACCAGGAGGTTGTACGTGCCCGCGTCCACCAGGAAGCCGATCGCGCCGACCACGAGGAACGCCCCGCCTCTGCGCAGCGCGGTGAGCACCTTGCGCACGACCGATGCGGTCTCCGGCGTCACTGGCTGGCCCGCGGGTGCGGTGGACTCACTGGATGGCACGGCCCGACGGTACCGCAGCCTCGGGCAACCGCCCGCGAGGGGAAAATCGGCTCCCGCGCACGGTGAGGTCGGCCACGCACAAGCTGTGAGTTCCCTGTACCCTCCCCGTGTTCCCACATTCACCACCGATCGCGAGGATTGACCCGGGTGGACTCCACCGAGCTCCGTATTGCCGCCGTGGTTCCGTGTCACAACGAAGAGGCCTCGGTCGCCAAGGTCGTGGCCGATCTGCAGGCCGCCGTGCCGGGGATCGTCGTCTACGTCTACGACAATCTGAGTACGGACGCCACCGCCGAGCGCGCCCGGGAGGCCGGAGCGATCGTGCGGCACGAGCACACCAAGGGCAAGGGCAATGTGGTGCGCCGCGCCTTCGCCGATATCGAAGCCGACGTGTACCTGATGGTCGACGGCGACGACACCTACGAGGCGTCTGCCGCGCCGCTGATGATCAAGACGCTGCTGGACGGCCCCTACGATCACGTGCTCGGCGTGCGCAAGCAGGACGAGGGCGCCTCCGCCTACCGCGCGGGCCACGAGACCGGCAACCGGGTGCTCAACGGCGTGGTCGGGAAGGTGTTCGGGGAGAACGTCGAGGACATGCTCTCCGGCTTCCGGGTGTTCTCCCGCCGTTTCGTGAAGAGCTTCCCCGCGGTGTCCCGGGAGTTCGAGATCGAGACCGAACTCACCGTGCATTCGCTGCACCTGCGGGTGCCGCAGACAGCGGTGCCGGTCGGCTTCCGCGATCGTCCGGCGGGCAGCGAGAGCAAGCTGCGCACCTATCACGACGGGTTCAAGATCCTCGCCCTGATCATCGGGCTGGCCCGGCACGAGCGGCCGGTGGCGTTCTACGGCCTGTTCGGCACGTTGAGCTGGCTGGTCTCGATCATCCTGACCATTCCGATAATCGTCGAGTTCTACAACACCCACACGGTGCCCCGGTTCCCGACGCTGTTCCTCGCCTTCACCCTGCTGCTGCTGGGCAGCCTCGCCTGGACGGCGGGCCTCATCCTCGATGGCATCCGCCGCTCCCGCCACGAGGCCGCGCGCCTGGTCTACCTGCGCTACACCGCGGTGGGCGCGGACGACCCGCGGATCACCGGCGCAGGCGCTGCCGCCCGTGACGCCGGAGCCGAGCGTTGACAACCAAGGCGGATCCCACCGCGACGCCGGACAAGGATCTGGACGAGCCGACCGACACCGCACCACTACCCGCGACCGACACCGCACCGCTACCGGCCGTCGACGCCGAGGCGGAGACTGCTCCCGGCACGGACCGGGGCCCGCAAGGCTTCGCGCGCCGCATGGTGACCCGGCTGGGCGGAGCGACGATCGCCTTCACCCTGCTGGCGACGATCTTCGGCGCGCTGTTCACCGTCCTCACCCCGCCGTTCTGGGGTCATGACGAGATCACCCAGTTCGGCCGCGCCTACCAGGTCGCGCACGGCGGTTTCCTGCCTCAGCAGATCCACGACGATCGCGGCGTCGCCTACGGCGGCGACATCCCGTCCAGCATCACCGTGCTGATGGGCTACGCGTTGCAGGACTACACCACCAACCCGGACGAGCCGGATCCGATGGTGGGCGATCCGGCCCGCTATGACCGGTTGACGAGCGCCGCGGTGTCGGATGCCACCGAACCGGTCTGGTTCACCAACACCGCCGCATACTCGCCGGTCCCCTACATTCCCGCCGCCATCGGTATCCGCCTCGGCGAGCTCTTCGGGCTCGACGTGGGCGGCCTGCTGCTGCTCACCCGCCTGGCCGGGCTGGTGGCCTACCTCGCGGTGGTCGGGTTCGGCCTGTACGCCTTGCGCGCGCACCGGGTGCAGTGGCTGGCGTTCACCGTCGCCGTGCTGCCGATCGCGGTGTTCCAGGCGGGCACGGTCACCGCCGACACCATGACCAACGCGCTGGCCATCCTGGTCTCCGCGCTGCTGGTGAAGGCCCTTTTCCTCGGCGAGCGACTGGGCCGGGTGGAGATCGGCGCGCTGCTGGCCGCGACGGTCCTGCTGCCGGTGAGCAAGCCCACCTATGTGCTGCTGGCGTTGCTGGTCGCCTTGGTGCCCGCCGAGCGGTTCGGTTTCAGCGGCCCGCGGCGCGGGATCCCGTGGATCTTCGCCGCGCTCGGCGCGCTCGCCTTCGCGGTGTGGATGAAGATCGCGGCGCCGACCGGGGACGGGATGGGCCTGATGCGGCCGCCGCACCAGTGGCATTCGGTGCGTCCCGGCGATCAGCTCAGCGGCATCCTGCGCGACCCACCGGAATTCGCGCACGTGTTCGGCGAGAGCATCGCGCTGCGCGACCAGCGCTGGTTCAGCCAGTTCTTCGGCGAACTCGGCTTCGCCTACGTCGACGTGCCCGCCCTGTCGATGCTGGCCTGTCTGCTGGCGTTCGCGGTGAGTCTCGGCATCGCGGAACGGATGACCGCCCCGGCCTTCCGCCGCACCCTGATCGTCGCGCTCACCATGGCCGCCAGTGTCGCGATGATCTACGTGACGCTGTACATGTCGTTCACGCCGGTCGGCTACTACATCATCGATGGCGTGCAGGGCCGCTACTTCGTGCCGCTGGCGATCGTGACGCTCGCGGTGCTGCTGCGCTGGATGCCGCTGCGGCTCACCGATTCGACGGGCAAGACTCCGTCGGTGGGCCCGGCCGTCACCGTGCTGGTGGCGTCCAGTGTGGCGCTGATCGCCGCGGCGGCGAAGTACTACACCATCGTCTGGGGCTGAGCGTCGATCACGGCGCCTCGGGGCTGGTCCGCGGGGCGCCGTTGTCGTTTCAGTCGCCCGTCGCGCTGAGCGTCCGCTCCCCCGCCGCGGTGTAGGCCTGCTCGGTGGCCGCCTTGTATGGGCGCCACCAGGATTCGTTGTCCCGATACCACCGGATGGTCGCCGCGAGGCCGGCGCGGAAGTCCGCGTAGCGGGGGCGCCAACCGAGTTCGGAACGCAGCAACGTCGCGTCGATCGCGTAGCGCTGGTCGTGGCCGGGCCGGTCGGTGACGTGATCGAAATCGTCGGGATCGCGGTCGAACTCGGCGAGGATCATCCGCACCACGGACTTGTTGTCGAGTTGGCCGTCGGCGCCGATCAGGTAGGTCTGCCCGATCCGGCCGTGGCGCAGGATCTCCCACACGGCGCGGTTGTGGTCCTCGACGTGAATCCAGTCGCGCACCTGGTGCCCCGCTCCGTAGAGCCGGGGACGCACCCCATCGATCAAGTTGGTGATCTGGCGCGGGATGAATTTCTCCACGTGCTGGTAGGGCCCGTAGTTGTTACTGCAGTTGGAGATCGTGGCGCGCACACCGAACGAACGGGTCCACGCGCGAACCAGCAGATCGCTGGAGGCCTTGGTGGCGGAGTAGGGGCTCGACGGGTTGTACGGGGTGGTCTCGGTGAAGGCCGGGTCGTCGGGGGCCAGGTCGCCGTAGACCTCGTCGGTCGACACGTGGTGGTAGCGCACGTCGTGCCTGCGCACGGCCTGCAGCAGGGCATAGGTGCCGACGATATTCGTCTGCACGAACGGCCAAGGCTCGGCGAGAGAGTTGTCGTTGTGCGACTCCGCGGCGAAGTGCACCACCGCGTCGACGCCACCGACCAGTTCATCGACCAGGTCGAGGTCGGCGATGTCACCGTGCACGAAGCGGATGCGGTCGGCCACCGGGTCCAGCGAGGCCCGGTTCCCGGCGTAGGTCAAGGCGTCGAGGACGACGACGGTCGTATCCGGGTGGTCGGACACGGTCTGCTGGACGAAGTTCGCGCCGATGAACCCGGCGCCGCCGGTGACGAGCAATCGCACCCCATGACTCTACGTGGAGCCGCGCCGAACCGGCGAAGGACTCGAAACCCGGTGCGGCCGAGCGCCACTCCATTTCGAACTGTGACGTTCGTCTCATTGACTTCCCAGCGAATAGAATTCTCGGATTGTTTTGTTCTGGAAAACCCCGGTCAGCGCCCACATTTCCGAGACCCCACCGAGCCGTGGGTCTCGATGGTGAACAAAATTTGAATAAACAGTCACAAGCGGTTCACCACGCGTTAGCTGGTCTAGATTTTGCTCGTCTAGTCCCCTCCGAACGTTCCAATCGAGGTTCGAAACAAAATGCTGATGAGGAAATTCGCCGCGACGTCGGCACTGCTGATCGCCGCTCTCGGCGTCACCGCCGGCACCGTGAACGCGGCTCCGGCCCCCGAGGCCGATGGCGCGGTGAACTTCACCGCCCACGCGACCGACACCCAGTCCATCATCACGACCGATGCCGGTTCCATGGTCGTCGAGGATGGCACCTTCAAGGTCAAGGCCGCCAACGGCGACGTGCTGACCGGCATGCCGCTGACCTTCCGGGTCGACGACTTCGAGTTCCCGATCGCTGCCGAGATCGCGGACCACACCGCCACCCTTACCCCCCAGTTCGACATGGCGCACGCGACCTACAAGCCGGTCGCCCTCCCCTTCGAGGACAAGGCGCCGTGGAAGACCGAGTACGACCGTGAGACGGCCGCCTTCAACCGCATGAAGGACACCATCTCGACCGGCGCCACCATCGGCACCCTGGTCGGCGGCCTCAGCGGCGCCGCAGTCGGCTGTGTGCTCGGCGGCATCGCCGGCGCCACCGTCGCCACGGCGGCCATCGTCGGCCTGTTCGGCGCGTTCATCCCGGCCGCCGCCATCGGCTGCCTCGGCGGCATCATCGCCGTCGGCGCCCTCGGCACCCTCGCTGGCCAGCTGCTGGTCACCGCCCCGGTCGCAATCGGTGCTGCGATCCAGTACTTCAGCACCATCAACCAGCCGTTCAACGCGCCGAAGTAACTCGCGAACGAACGTACAACTGAAAATCAGCGAAGCCCCGCCCGCGTGATCGCGTGGACGGGGCTTCGCTTTTTCCGAGGGAGCGCCCGGCGCCGCGCAGGACTCCGGACAGGACGCGAGCCCCGTCCCGCCTGAAACGCGGGGCGAGGCTCGCCTCGAAAGGCCGGGCGGTCAAGCCGTCCGTGCCTGCTGGTCGTCCTCGATGCGGGCCCGTACGAACCGGGAGACCCGCGCCAGCGCCGCCCTGCTCTCCGGCAGGCCCGGCGCGATGCTCATGAAGGCGTGGACCTGGCCACGCCACAGTTCCAGCGCGTTCGGCACACCCGCCGCGGTGAGCCGCTGTGCCATCAATTCGGAGTCGAAGCGCAGCACCTCGTCCTCGGCGGCGATCAGCAGCACGGGTGGCAGCGCGGACAGCACCGCGTTGACTGGCGACAGACTCGGATCGAGCGCCCCGTCGATCTCGGCGCCGATGCGCACCACCGCTTCCAGCGCCGACAGCGGGATATACGGATCACGCGTGACATTCACATAGTCGCGCTTCGCCCCGTAGTCCAAGTCGAGCAGCGGGCTCAAGCCGACCAACCCGGCGGGCGCGGGCAGACCCGACTCCAGGGCCAGCAGCGCGGTCGCGAAGGTGAGGTATCCGCCCGCCGAGTCGCCCGCGAAGATGATCCGCCCCGGATCGGCGCCGTGCCGCAGCAGCCAGCGATACGCGGCCAGGCAGTCGCGCACCGAGTCGGTGATCCGCGTGCCGGGCAGTTGGCGGTAATCGACGTTGATCACGGGCAGACCGGTACGGCGGGCCAGGCTGGCCGCGACCGGGCGGTGGCTGCGGGTACTGCAGATCGCGAAGCCGCCGCCGTGCATATAGAGCACCGCGCCGTGGCGCAGCGCACGCGACGCACCGGCCGGGCGGATGATCTCCAGGCGGATACCGTGCAGCGACACCTGCTCCCGATCGATGCCGTGCGGCCGAGGACGCAACCGCGCCAGTCCATCCACCGTGGCGGCGCCGAGAGGAATGGTCGTCCTGGTGACCGGGAAGGTTCGCAGCACCGGCCGGACCACGCCCATACAGGTGGCCAGCAGCAGCCGCGATTGCGCGCTGGGGCCCTTCGGGTTCATCACCACGCCGGGCTCGCCGTCTCTGGTCGCCATCGCGCACCTACCTCACAACTGGTGCGCCGAATCACGACCGGACCGAGGTCGCCCAGGCGAGCTGTCGGCGCTGACATCTCACGCGGTGTCTTTTCAGAACACCATGCGCATCGTGACCTACGCAACAGAATCGCTCGATCCGCGCCGCGGCGAAACAACCGTGACCGAATCGAGGACTACTCGGAACCTCACCGAATCCCGGCGTCGTGAAACTGGCAGACTCCATGCATGCGCGGAATCATCTTGGCGGGCGGCACCGGCTCCCGGTTGCACCCGATCACGCGCGGGGTGAGCAAGCAGCTGGTCCCGGTCTACGACAAACCCATGGTCTACTACCCCCTTTCCACGCTCATGCTCGCGGGGATCAGGGACATCCTGGTGATCACGACACCCGATGACGCCGCGGCGTTCCGGCGGCTGCTCGGCGACGGCACGCAGTTCGGCCTGTCGCTCAGCTACGTGGTCCAGCCCGAGCCGGATGGCCTGGCCAGGGCCTTCGTCCTCGGCGCCGACCATATCGGCGCGGATTGCGCCGCACTGGTGCTCGGCGACAACATCTTTCACGGCCCCGGCCTCGGCACCAGCCTGAATCGCTTCCACGGGATCGATGGCGGCGCGGTGTTCGCCTACTGGGTCTCCGATCCCACCGCCTACGGCGTGGTGGAGTTCACCGAGGGGCGGGCGGTGTCCATCGAGGAGAAGCCCAAGACGCCGCGGTCGAACTACGCCATTCCTGGCCTGTACTTCTACGACAACGACGTGGTGGAGATCGCCCGGTCGCTGCGACCCTCCGCGCGCGGCGAATACGAGATCACCGACATCAATCGCGCCTACCTGGAACAGGATCGCCTGAGCGTGGACGTACTCGCCCGCGGCACCGCATGGCTGGACACCGGCACTTTCGACTCCCTGCTGGACGCGGCCAATTACGTGCGCACCATCGAAGAGCGGCAGGGCCTCAAGATCGGCGTCCCCGAAGAGGTGGCCTGGCGGATGGGTTTCATCGACGACGAGCAGCTGTGCGGACTGGCCGAACCGATGATCCGCTCCGGCTACGGCCGCTACCTGCTCGACCTGCTCGAACGCGGACGGGACTGGTGAGCATGGAGTTCCGGGAGCTCGCCGTGCCGGGCGCGTGGGTGGTCACCCCTCGCCAGCACGGCGACGATCGCGGCATGTTCCTCGAGGGCTTCAAGGCCTCGGAGTTCGAGAAGGCGACCGGTCGGCCGTTCGACCTGCGGCAGGTGAACTGCTCGGTGTCGGCGGCCGGGGTGCTGCGCGGCATCCACTACACCGAGGACCCGCCGGGCCAGGCCAAGTACGTGACCTGCGTGCGCGGCGCGTTCCTCGACGTGGTGGTCGATCTGCGCCCCGGCTCGCCGACCTACGGTCGCTGGGACAGCGTGCTGCTCGACGACGTCGACCGGCGCTCGGTGTTCCTGTCCGAAGGACTCGGCCACGCGATCCTGTCGCTGGAGGACGGATCGACCGTCACCTATCTGTGCTCACTGGAGTACCAGCCGGAGTTCGACCACGACATGGATGCGTTCGATCCGACGCTGGGCATCGAATGGCCGCGCGTGGGGCGGGACGGCAGCGAACTCACCTTCGTCCGTTCGGCGAAAGATACTGCGGCCCCGCCGTTCTCCTGATCCGCACGAAGGAGCAACGGGACCGAGCGGCGAGGGGCAGCCACACCGAACGCGGTCCGACGTAGTCCCCCGACCCGCGCGGCCGAGCCACGCTCAGCGGCCACGCCAAGTGCACAACCGGGGACGAACCGTCCTGCACCGATGCAGCCGAGCCAGGCGAGACAAGCTCGGCAAGGCGAGGCCTGCCATGACCACGCGCCGGACCGAGCGGGGCAGGAGAGCCGCACGACGAGCGCGGGGCGACGCGGGCTCCGAGGCTCGAGAGTCGGGCCCATGGAAAAGTCCACCCCCGCAACGCCGAGCGCCGCCACCCGGTGCGGGTGACGGCGCGATGCGGCCGGTAAAGCGGTCAGGCCACGAGTTCCAGTTCCTTCGACTCGTCCACCACCCGCTCGCGGCTCCGGAATCGCGGCGCGAAGGCGAGCAGGGCGACGAGCGCGCCGACGATGGACACGCCCGCGGCGAACTCCAGACCGGGACGGTAGGTGTCGAGCATCCCGGCGGCCGAGATGTCGGCGTGTGCGCCGGAGGAGATGATCGCGGTGGTCACCGCGAGCACGATGGCCGCGCCGACCTGCATGGAGGTTTGCAGCACGCCGGCCGCGAGACCCTGCTCCTCGTCCTCGATGCCGTTGGTGGCCTGGATGTTGATGGCGGGGAAGCCCACCCACCCGATGCCGATGAGCAGCACCGCGGGCAGCAGCATCGTCAGGTAGGAGGGGGCGGTGTCCAGCCGCAGGAACAGCAGGTAACCGACGGCCATCACGACCATGGTCACCGCGATCACCGGCCCGGTGCCGAAACGATCCACGAGCTTGTCGGAGAAGAACGCCGACAGCACCACCAGCAGACCGACCGGCAGCAGCGCCATCGCCAGCTTCAGCGGGGACCAGTCGAGGGTGTCCTGCATGTACAGGGTCACGATGAACTGCCAGCTGAAGTAGGAGCCCGCCACCGCGACGATCGCGAGACTGGCGCGGACCAGCGAGGACTTGCGCAGGATGCCGAGGCGGACCAGCGGGTAGCGCACTCGCTTCTCCACCGCGACGAACCCGGCGAACAGCGCGACGACCGCGAGGAACGAGCCGATGGTGCGCGCCGACGCCCAGCCGGCTTCCGGCGCGGCCACCACGGTGTAGACCAGCAACAGCATGGCGGTGGTGGACAGCAGCGCACCCAGCAGGTCGTGTCCGCCTTCCTCGGCGGGCTTGTCCTTGGGCACCAGCACGTACGCCGAGACCAGCGCGGCGAGCGCGATCGGCACCGGCAGCAGGAAGGTCCAGCGCCAGCCGACGCCGGTCATCAGGCCGCCGAACAGCAGGCCCATGGAGTAGCCGCCCGCGCCGAACACCGTGTAGATGGACAGCGCCTTGTTCCGGGCGGGACCCTCGGCGAAGTTCGTGGTGATGATGGACAAGCCGGTCGGCGCGGTGAACGCGGCGGCGAGGCCCTTGACGAAGCGGGTGAGGATCAGCAGCGGACCCGAACTGACCAGACCGCCGGCCAGCGACGCGACGGCGAAGACCGCGAGGGCGATCAGGAAGACCTTGCGGCGCCCGAGCAGGTCGGCGGTGCGGCCGCCGAGCAGCAGCAGCCCGCCGTAGCCGAGCACGTAGCCGCTGACCAGCCATTGCAGGGTCGAGGTGGACAGATCGAGTTCCGCGCCGATGGACGGCAGGGCGACACCGATCATCGAAACGTCGAGGCCGTCGAGGAACAACACGATGCACAGCGTGATCAGCATGCCCCAGAGCCGGGCTGACCATCTGGCCGGATCGGTCGCCTGAGCGGCCGAGAGCGTCGCTGGTGAAGTCATGCGGGGAACATTACATGCGTGTGCATTAAATGCCAACACATTTAATGTTGTTGCATACACTTGTCGCGCCCACTAAGATGGGGCCATGTCGAAGCCGACCACCGTGAGCACAGCCCGGCGCGCTCTCGCGCCGGCCGGGCTGGTTGCAGAGTGGCGCGAGCTGCTCGACCGGCACGCGGCAGTGAGTTGCGCACTCGAGAAGGCGCTGCAGAACGGGCATCACATCGGGCTCAGCGAATTCGAGACGCTGGACCGGCTGGTGGACGCGAACTGCGGCGACTACCGCATGAGCGACCTGGCCAACGACATCTACCTCAGTCAGAGCGCGCTCTCGCGGGCCGTGGCCCGGCTGGAGCGCGACGGTCTCGTCCAGCGCACCATGTGCGCGCAAGACCGCCGCGCCGTGTTCGTATGCCTCACCGAGAAGGGCCGCGAGGTCTACGAGCAGGCCCTGCCCACCCACCGGGAGGTTTTGAGCGACACCTGGGACCCGCCGGGGCCGCCGAAGTGCTGATCAGCGCCGGATAGGCCTGGTCAGAGCGATTTCCGGGCGTCTTCGATGCGTGCTCGCGCGTCGACCGCCGCCGCCTCGATGCTCGCGAAGGCCGCCCGGAAGCGCGCGATCTCGTGTTCCTTGTCCACGTAGACCGACCCGGTGAACGCCTCCAGGTAGACCACCGGCGGTTCGGACGGCTCGCCGGAGCGCACCTCGGGGAACTCCAGCACCACGAACCGGCCCGACGTCATGCCGTCGTGGTAACCGCACTCGGTGGGCACCACCCGGAGCCGGACGTTCGGCAGTTCGGTCACGCGCAGCAGGTGGTCGAGCTGCCCCGCGGTTACCTCCGGGTCGCCGATGCGCCGTCGCAGGACGGCCTCATCGATCAGCGCGTCCAGCCGCAGCGGCGCGTCGGCGCGGGTGACCAGCGCCTGCCTGGCCTGGCGCAACCGCACCCTGCGGTCGATCTGGCCGGCGGACAACTCCGGGCGCGCGGCCGTGAACACCGCGCGGGTGTAGCCCTCGGTCTGCAGCAGTCCGGGGACGAGCTCGTTCTCGTAGGTGAACAGCCGGGTGGCCGCCTCTTCCAGCCCGATGTAGACGTCGAAGCCATCCGGGATCACGTCGCCATAGGCGGTCCACCAGCCTTTGGCCTTCGTGTCGCGCGCCAGCGTGCGCAGCGGTTCGAGCAGGTCGGGCGGCGCGCCGTAGACCTTGCACATCGCCTCGACATCGAGACCACGCAGCGAGGTCTGGCCGGTCTCGATTCGCCAGATCTTCGCCTCCGACCACTCCAGCTGCTGCGCGGCCACCCGCGTGGTCATCCCGGCACGGGTGCGCAGATCGCGCAAGTGCCTGCCGAGCTGCCGTCGCGGCATCGTCGATCCGGTCGTTCCCTGTGGTAATGCCATGCTTCCCCCCTGTCCAGCCGCACACCGCCCGCACCGTGCGTTCGCGCGGTCCGCGGCGCGGCGCGCCCTCTCCGGAAACCCGTGGTGGATGTGCCGGGTATCCGAACAGCATTGTTCACAGTGAAACTCACAGCGGTCACGGCACGCGTCTCAGCCAGGCCGATGGCTTCCGCGGGTCAAACCACTTCCGCACGTCGCGCTTTCGTCCCTACCTGCGCGGGTTGCGCTTGCGGAAGCGCCAGAACTGCACTGCTCGAACGTCTTCGGACAACTGGTTGACCGGCTCGGCCACGTCCGACAACGCCTGGAACAGGTCGTCGGCCAGCTCGCTGATGTGCTCCACCCTCGTCGCCAGGCGCGCGGCGTTCACCAGGAACTCGAGCATCAGGCGGACGGCGGCCGCGATGGTCAGGCCGAGCGGGACACCCAGCAGCGCGGCGAGCACGCCGAGCGCCGCGGACACCCGCCACGCCGCCACCGTCAGCGTGATCGGCACGGCGAAGGCGAACACCAGCCCCAGGATGTAGGCCAGCGGCAAGAGCGTGCGGGTGGCCGGGCGGTGGAACTGCACATCGAGCAGGGCGCGCGCTGCGGCGGCGCTCCACTGCGCGAACGCGCGGGGGCTGCGGAACGGCTCGGCGGGTTCCTCTTCGTCGGCGGCGGCCCCGGTGAGCCGCTTGGCCGCCGACTCCTTCCAGGTGAGCCAGCGCGACTCGGCCTCGTACTCCTCGACGTCCGCGGTTTCGCGGTCCGCGGGCGCTGCGGCGCCGTGGGGTTCGTCACTCATGCCGAGAATCCTCCTTGCCCGGGGCGCTCCGATCCAGCCGGAAACGCACGCCACCGGTATGTTTTCGCACCCGCGACCCCCAGGGGGCCATCCACAGCGACCTCACAGCTCCGGCGCAGCGAGTGGCCAGGTCCGGGATCGAAAGTAGCTGCGTGGCAACCCTGGCGAGCCACCTCGGGATGCCCGGCGAGACACGTACGAACCTCTCGGAAATGAGACGTAGGCGACACTCCGGAAATTTTCTCGGAGAACGCGTAACGCCCGTGGCGGCCCCCGCCGATACGACCCATGAATGCAGGACCCAAAGATCTACCGGGGAATGGAGAAGACAGTGCGCACCACGTTTCCGACTTCCGTCACGGCGGCCGAACTGACCGCCGCTGCGCAGGACTACAACCAGCGCGGGTGGACGGTCGCCGAAACGGCCAACGGTCTGAGCCTGATCACCGACGACGACCTGTCCGGCATCGAGGTCACCGGCGAACTGGCCGGCGAGGTCCGCCGCTTCCTGCGCGCGAACAACCTGTCCGGCGCGGTGATCGAGATCCCGGGCCCGGAGCGTCGCGAGATCCACCTGGTCACCGGCGTCCGCAAGGCCGCGATGGCGTTGCAGGCGCTGCGCGAGGCCGGGGCCACCGTGTACACCGACGGCGCCGGCATCCCGCTGCCGCCCACCCAGCTCTCGGCCGGCTCGGCCTGCTGGGGCGTCGCGCCCGCCGAGGCGCGCTGGGTGCCGCCGGTCGTCGCCCTCGCCGCAGCCGTGCGCGCCGCCACCTCCGCGCGCCGCACCAAGCTGACCATCGCCTGCTGACCATCGCCTGCTGAGCAACGCCTCCCTGATCGGATGAACCTGCTGATCGCGGGCCGGGGCCGCGCTACCCGGCCTGTTTGCGACCGGTATCCGTCCTGACGCTCCGGATCCCCACCCCGGAGCGCCACCGGGTACCGGTCGTTTGGCGTTGCCGATATCGAGCGTTCTCTTTTCAGTTCCACCGCCGGACGACAAGATGGGGTATGGCCCCGATCACGCAAGCGCGCAATCTGCTGCGGACCTGCCCACTCTGTGAGGCGGTCTGCGGCTTGGACATCACCCTGGACGCCGACGACCACGTGACCTCGGTCCGCGGCGACCGCAGCGATCCCTTCAGCAAGGGCTTCATCTGCCCCAAGGGAGCCAGCTTCGGCCATCTCGACGAGGACCCGGACCGGGTGACCGAACCGCTGATCCGCGACCGCGCGACCGGCGCCTGGCGCGCCGCGACCTGGGACGAAGCTTTCGATTACATCGCCGCGCGGTTCCCCGCCGTCGTGGCCGAGCACGGGAACCAGTCGGCCGCGGCCTACTTGGGCAATCCGAACGCCCACACCGTGGCCGGCACGCTGTACGTGCCGATGCTGCTGCGCGCGCTGGGCACCAAGAACATCTACTCGGCCAGCACCGCCGACCAGATGCCCAAGCAGGTGGCCAGTGGGCTGATGTTCGGCGACCCGCTGACCGTGCCGGTGCCCGACCTGGACCGCACCGATTATCTGCTGATGCTGGGCGCCAATCCGCTGGAATCGAACGGTTCGCTGTGCACCGCACCGGATTTCCCGGGCAGGCTGAAGGCCCTGCGCGCCAGGGGCGGCCGCTTCGTGGTGGTCGACCCTCGGGTGACCCGCACCGCGAAACTCGCCGACGAGCACCTGTTCATCCGGCCGGGCAGCGATGCCTACCTGCTGTTCGGCATCGTGCACACGCTCTTCGCCGAGCAATTGACCGATCTGCGCGTGGACGTCACCGGGGTGGACGAATTGCGCGCGACCGCCGCGGCGTTCGACCCGGACACGGTCGCGGCCCGCACCGGCGTGCCCGCGTCCACGATCGTGCGGCTCGCCCGCGAGCTCGCGGCGGCGCCGACCGCCGCGGTGTACGCCCGCATCGGCACCTGCACCGCCGAATTCGGCACGATCACGCAATGGCTGGTCGACGCGATCAACGCGCTGACCGGCAACCTCGACTCCCCCGGCGGAGCGATGTTCGCCACCGCTGCCGCCGGCGGCATACCCCGGACCAAGCCGTTCCGTGCCGGGCGCTGGACCAGCCGGGTCCGCGAGCTACCCGAGGCGATGGGCGAGCTGCCCGTCGCGACGCTCGCCGACGAGATCACCACGCCCGGCGAGGGGCAGATCCGCGCCCTGGTGACGGTCGCGGGCAATCCCGTGCTGTCCGCGCCGAGCGGCGCCCGCCTGGACGAGGCATTCGCCCAGCTCGACTTCATGGTGAGCGTGGACCGCTACGTGAACGAGACCACCAGGCACGCCGATGTGATCCTGCCTCCCCCGCGACCCACCCAATCCCCGCACTACGATTTCGCGCTGCTGCAATTCGCCGTGCGCAATTACACCCGCTACTCGCGCCCGCTGGTGCCGCTGGGTGACCGGCCCTCCGAGCCCGCCGTCCTGGCACGTCTGGCCGCCGCGCTCACCGGCAGGCCGCACAACGGCTCCGACGGGATGGATCCGCTCACCGCCATGGACGAACTCGTCATCGCGGGCCTGCTGCACAAGGCCGGGCTTGCGGAGCGGCGCGGCGACCTGATCGGCGAGAACAGCACCGAGCAGCGTATCGACCTGATGCTGCGCCTCGGGCCGTACGGCGAATGGAACGGCGGCACGCTCAATCTGCAAGCGCTGCTGGACAACCCGCACGGCATCGACCTCGGCCCGTTGCGGCCGCGCCTGCCGGGCGTCCTGCGCACGGCGAGCGGCCGCGTGGACCTGGCCCCGCAGCCCCTGCTCGACGACGTGGCGCGGATGCGGGCGCGCCTGGCCGACGAGGCGCCGGAGATCGTGCTGATCGGGCGGCGGCAGCTGCGGTCCAACAACAGCTGGATGCACAACATCGCGCCGCTGGTGAGCGGGTCGAATCGCTGCACACTGCATATCAATCCGGCCGACGTGGCACGGCTCGGGCTCGGCGATCAAGCGGTGGTCAAGTCGGCCGCCGGGACCCTTACGGTTCCACTGGAGCCGACCGAGGCCATCATGCCCGGCGTGGTGAGCCTGCCGCACGGGTGGGGCCACGCCGACAGCGGCCAGACCGTGGCCCGCGCGCACGCGGGTGTCAACGCCAATGTGCTCACCGATGATTCGGTGGTCGACGTGCCCTCCGGCAATGCCGTGTTCAACGGGGTTCCGGTCACGCTGACCCCGGCCTGACACACCGCGAACCACTCCCGCAAATGCCGACCGGCCGGAAACAGTTCCGGCCGGTCGGCTTTTAGCTAATCGCCCGAAATGCTTGGGGCGTACGAAAATCGGCAGGATTTTCGATGCCGATTTCCGCGTTTTACCTAGCGATCCTCATCTAAAATCGACACGATCTCGGTACGACCGCGGTTCAATGTCGAGCCTGGTGGACCCCGGATTCCGGCGACCAGAGGGGGCGGCGATGCCCGGCATGCACGGTGGCAGCAGCGGCGAGCGTGAGCTGCAGGAACAGTACGGAACACAAGATCGAGCACAGCGGTTCTACGACGATCAGATGCTCGATCGGCTCAACCCGACGATGATCGATTTCATCGGCCGGATGGATATGGCGTTCATCGCCACGGCGGACAAAAGCGGCGAATGCGACTCGAGTTTCCGAGCCGGACCGCCCGGTTTTCTGCACGTCATCGATGAACATACGATCGCCTATCCGGAATACCGTGGCAACGGCGTCATGGCCAGCCTCGGCAATATCCTGGAGAACGCGCACGTCGGGATACTGCTTCTCGATTTCGTGCGCGACCTCATCGGACTGCACATCAACGGTTCGGCACACATCGTCTCCGACCACGCCCTGCGCAACGTCGTCTCCGACCTGCCGGTCAACCACAAGGGCCGCGTCGCCGAACACTGGGTCGTGGTCCGCGTGGAAGAGGCCTATATCCACTGCCGTAAGCACATCCCGCACCTGGTACCCGCCCCACGCGAACAGCGTGAGTGGGGCACCGACAACGTGCGGGCCAAGGGCGGCGACTACTTCGGAGCGAAGGCGGAGAAGAACGAACTGGCCGAGTCGCTCGTCAGCGGGCCCTGAGGGTAGGTACGCGGCCCAGCGCGCCCAGCATCAGTCGCTCCTCGACTGATCGCGGGCGCGGTGCGGGACCGTAAGGCCACCAGTCGCCGAGTTCGACCAGACCGGGGTCGACAAGCTCCAGCCCGCCGAAGTAGGTGGCGATCTGTTCGCGGGTGCGAAACCAGCCTGAACCCAAGCCGTGGACGAAGCGGTGCTCGAGTTCGCGGGCGAGCCGGTGGGCAGCGGGATCGTCCGCGGGATCGAGGTAGTGACTGATCGCGAGGTACGAACCCGGCGGCAGGAACTCGGTGTACGCGCGGACGATCGCCGCGGGGTCGAGTTCATCGGGCACGTGATGCAGGACGCCGGACAGAATGACTGTGAGCGGGCGACCGGGCACGATGTGGTCGGCGATTTCCGGCAGCAGGGTTCGCGGTTCCGTCAGATCACCCTGCACGTAACGGACGCCCGCATGCCGCTCGAGCAGGGCGCGGCCGTGAGTGCAGCAGAGCGGATCGTTGTCCACGTAGACCACCCGCGCTCCCCTGTTGTACTGGTGCGCGATCTCGTGAATGTTCGTAGCGGCGGGCAGCCCGGCCCCGAGGTCGAGGATCTGGTCGATACCGACCTCGCCTACGAGGTGGCGGACGACGCGATCCAGCCAAAGTCGCGTTATCGAAGCCACTTTTCGCATGTTCGGGGCGAGCTGGAGGATGTCATGGAAGAAGCGCCGGTCGACTTCGTAGTTGTCTTTGCCTCCGAGGCTGTAATCGTGTACCCGAGCGATGCTGGGGCGCGTCGGGTCCGGCCCGACCGGTGCACGCGCACCGGTTCCGTGCGGGGGTTCCCCCGGCATACGGGCGTTCACGCCGATGCCCGGTTCGCGGCGACCAGCGGGCGGGTGGTCGGCAGCGTTTGTGCCCGCATCCATGCCACGGTGCCTGTGACCGGCGCCGGAAGAGGTTCGTAGCGCGGAACTTCGCACCCGACGCGGCGTTCCAGAACCGCCATCGCGACCAGGAAGTTCGCCACGAACCACAGCACGACACCAGCGATGACTATCGCGACCATCACCCGTGTACCTCGGCGATATCGAATGGCCGATCACCATCGCGCGTCCGACGGCGGGGAATTTGATCGGCCCAAGCGCGGATCGCCTCTACCACGGCGACGCCGGACGGCCGAAAAGCATTGGCAGGCGGTTCGATCCACTGACGAATCGCCCCCGCCGACGCGGTGGGCGACGGCAGCGCGATCGCCGCCCCGGCACGAGCGACGGACACATCCAGCCGAAACAGCTCTGCGAACAGCCGCATGCCATCGACCTCCCCGAGATCGGGCCGAATCAAGAACGTCCACCTGCCGGAGCGTGGATGGCCGATGATCGGCCCGGCCGAATTCCCCTGTCCGTGCAGATGCGCCCGCACCGCCTGCCCCAACCGCGCGGGCATCGTGATCCCCCACACGCTGCCCGCATGCACGACGATCCGCCCCAATCCGGGCGGATCGATGACAGCGGGTAGACCGCATGCGCGGCGGTAGAACTGGCACCGCGAGACCGGTGTGTCCTCGAACGGCTCATGGTCCATCTCGAAAGCCCCCTACTCGGATCGAAGGTCGTGCGAAGGGCGCCCGGCTCTTGGCCCTTGCTGCGGAGTTGCGGAAGATCCTCAGGCCTCCCACCGAGCGCGTGCGCCAAGTTCAGCATCGGCAAACCGCCAGATCACCACTTACTCTGAATATCCATCGCAGATTTTCTGAAGTCCCAGCGGCCGATTCAGCCTGGATGCGAGGATTCTCCGAGGTGGAGGATGCGAGCTGAGAGGGGTGGACATGGAAGGCTCTACGGTTCCGCGCAGGCAGCTGGGTCGCCATCTGCGTGAGCTGCGAACGGCGATCGGACTTACGATCGCGAACGCGGCCGAACTCATGCAGTGGAGTCCCACGATGTTGCAGCGAGTTGAGAAGGGGCAGGTAGACAAGGTCCGTGACGCCGACGTCAAAGAGCTGTGCCGGATCTACGAGGCGGATGCGGAGCAAGTCGACGCACTAGTCGGCTTGGCCCGGCAAGCCAACGCGCCCGAGTGGTGGCATGCCTACGGTGACCTGATTCCGGAAAACTTCGATGTCTATGTAGGTTTGGAGAACTCCGCAAAGCGGCTGACGGTGTACCAGTCCGAACTCGTCCCGGGCCTACTTCAGGTGCCTCGATACATGCAGGCACTCATTACTGCCAGACGGCCCGACGAGCGTGCGACAGAGATCGAGCGACGCGTCCAGCTGCGAATCAAACGACAGTCTCTGATCACGCGGCCAGTTAGTCCGGTCGAGATGGACGCGGTTATCCACGAGTCGGTACTACGCCAGATAATCGGTTCGAAAAGGACAATGACAGAGCAGACGCGCGCCTTGATCGACTCCAGTCGTCGCGCAAACATCACGCTCCGGGTTCTACCGTCCAACGCGGGCTACCCCACCGGTGATCAGATCAGCCCATTCACGATCCTGGAGTTCGGCACGGACACCAAGAACCGTCCGATCGAGCCGCCTGTCGTGTACATGGAAGGCTTCACGGGCGCGCTCTATGTGGATAAACCCGGCACTGTGCAGCGGTATGGTGACGCGTACGAGGTGCTCCGGAGCGCGGCCATGGATGTCCAGGCGAGCCGCAGGCTTCTCCGGGAGCTAGAGAAGGAGTATGGGCGTGAGCAGTGACCTATCCGGAGCACGGTGGTTCAAGAGCAGCCGCAGCGGAGCTAGCCAAGACTGCGTCGAAGTCGCGTTCCTCGCCGAAGGACACATCGGCGTACGCGACTCGAAGAACCCGACCGGCCCCGCGCTGGTATTCACCCCCGGCGAATGGGACGCCTTCACCGCAGGCGTGACGGATGGCGAATTCCACCGCCACTGACCATATCGACCGACACGGCCCGGCCCACTGACTCGAAACGTCAGGAGCCGGGCCGATTCCGTATCAGTCGGCGCAGGGGTGGGCGGATGCGGACCGGCAGCGGCCAGTAGCCGGGGGCGAGTTCGGCCGCGCACGCGAACACCCGCGCCACACCGCCGGAGTCCGTCGGCCTCGAGTTCCTCGACCGGTGAGGTTGTGCTCGCGGCATCGATTCCCGACATCCGCCGTGCTTTATCTTGTCTCGCCGCCCGCGACCTCAGTCGATGGCGAAGACGAACGAATACCAGTGTCCGGACAGCTTTTCGAACCGACGGGCGCCGCTCCCCACCGGCTCGGTGCTCGGCGAGTAGACCCAGCCGTGGACGGTCGAGCCGACGAACCCATCGGCGTCGTAGAAGTAGACCGAACCATCGGACCGGCGCTGCGCCGAACTGATCTCGAGCGCACCGAAGTTCAGATCTCGGCGGGTACTCGGCCCGGTCTCGCGCAGCATCTCGACCGCGACTTCTTCCATCTCCGGACGCGCGGCGTCGAAGCCATCGGGCCGAAAGACCAACCCCGCGACCAGCCCTGCGAGCACAACCACCGGCGCCGCGGCGACCTTCCAGGACCACCGATGCTCTCTGCCGACCAGATACAGCGTCTTGATCGCCCACACCAGCAGGGAAAGCCCCAGCAGCATCCCGCCGACCACCGAACCGACGAGCCCATCCGGTCCGGTCGGGTCACCGATAAACGGCGCCCAGTCGAGATGGACGCACAAGAGAACCGCGACACCGAAGACTGTTCCCGCCAAGACCGCGCCCCCCGGCGCGGTGGCGGCGCCCTGCCCACCCTCGGTATGCCCATCAAGCGCACGGGATGTCTCGATCGGAGCCTCCTCGTCTCGACGACCGTCCCAACGCCCGATCCGCGCTCGGCGATGCCTCATCCGAACTCTACCGGCGTCCGGCCCTCGGTACCGAGGGCCGGACGTGAGCGGCAATAACTCGGCGGCGACCGTCGTGGTCATCGGGCTGCAGATACGCGTTCAGTCGGCCGCATGACGTCCGCCGGCCGAGGGATCGCTCTGCCGTTCCTGGAAGGTGAATCGTGGCGCTGTGTGCACGCGCCCTCGGAGCGGGCCGGCTGGTAGAACACCGTATCCGATGACGTTCGCTCAGCGCGGTCGTACTTCCTGCGGAGTCACCCCGAACCGCGCCTTGAACGCGGCGCCGAAGGCGCTGAGCGAGCGGAAACCGCTGGCGTACGCGATGTCGGCGACGGTGCGGTCGCGTGGGGCTTCGCGGAGCAGGCGGTGCGCGCGGTCCAGGCGTTCGGCCCGGATCAGGTCGCTCGGTGTCGTACCGGTGTGGTGCAAGGCCAGTTGGATCTGGCGCAGTGACCAGCCGAGGCTTCGCGCGATCGAGGTGGGCGTCAGGCTCGGGTCGTCGGCGTGGCGGCGGACGTGATCGCGGACCGCGGCGTCCACCGTGGCCAGCACGGTGGGTACCGCGTCGCGGCGGCGCAGGCAGAGGCCGAGTAGATCGACGATCGTGTCACAGGCGGAAGCGAACTCGGGACCGTCGACGGCCGCGCGCTGCTTGCCGAGTTCGGTGATCATGCCTGTGACCACCGATCCCAGTCCTTCCCGCAGGTCGATCAGTGCGGGTCCCGCGCCGAACTCGAGGGGCAGCGCGCCCGCCGGGACGTTCAACACCCAGCCGCGCGCGGCCATGGGCTGGCGGAATTCCACGGGACGCGTCTTGGTGACCACCGCGCCGTGCCCCGGGACTACCTGGGCGGCGATGTCGTCCTGCCGAAGATGCAATGCGCCCGCGACCGGGATCATCATCCGCAGGCTCTCATCGCCGTCGTGCCGGATGTCCGCACGGGTTCTGGCGTAGACGATGCTGTCGGACCGGAAATCGATCAGCTGATAGCCCGCGTATCGCTGCACGGCCGTCGCGCCACGGAACGACGCCGAACTGGCGAAGCGGCACTGCAACGTGCCCTGGTTACGGCAGACGTGCTCGGCCCAGAAGTCGGCCGACTCGCGGGGCGGGACCGCGCCGGTATCGACTCGTTCCACGCGATATGGCTCGGTGATCGACACGAGCATCCTCCAGACCGGCGTGCGCGCTTCCGTCGGACCCGTGCACGGATCAGGTCGAGCGCGCATGGGCCCACGCCTAACGTGAGAGTCCGATCGTACAGATCACAGCCCAGAACATCGGCGCGTCGCGACCGGCGGCGGGACCCGTTCGACGTAGCGGGAAGACGACCCGGCCGGGCACCGGCCCGCCGCGCGACGCGAGGAATGAGCACTGTCATGGACCGCAGGCATATCCACATACAGACTCGGCTCGGGTTGCTGCACGTCGTGCTGACCGGCAGCGGCCATCCGATCGTGATGTGGCCGAGCCTTTTGATGGACGCCGCCCTCTGGGACGCGCAGGTCGCTCACTTCGCACGGAATTTCCTGACCATCGCGGTGGACCCGCCCGGCCACGGCGGGTCCAGTCGTCTCGAGCGGCCCTTCACCTTCGACGAGTGCGCGGGCTGTGTGGTCGACATCCTCGATCAGCTCGGCTTGCCTCGGACGCATTTCATCGGGAACTCCTGGGGGGCGATGATCGGCGGCACCTTCGCCGCCGAATTCCCTGATCGCGTCGAGTCCGCGGTCCTGATGAACGGCACGGCGTCATCGGCACCGCTCGGTCAGCGGCTGCAGTACCGGACGCTGCTGATGGTGATCCGGATGCTCGGCGGGATTCGCCCACCGCTCACCAGATCGGTGGTTCGCGCGTTTCTCGGCCCGACAACCGAACGCACCCGCCCGCGGGTGGTCCGGCAGGTCGTCGACGTGGCGCGTCGCAATGATCCGGCATCGGTCGCTCACGCCGTGCGATCGGTGGTGATCGACCGCCCGGACCAACGAGGCCGCTTCGCCTCGATCGCCTGTCCGACACTGATCGTCGGAGGCCGCGAGGATCGCACGTTCCCCGTGCCCGAGCTCGAGATCATGGCGGAGTCCATCCCCGGCGCGGAACTCGTGGTCGTCGACGGCGCCGCACACCTCGCGGCAGCGGAGATCCCCGACGAAGTCAACCGATTGGTCGAGACCTTTCTGACCCACCGCGCCGCGACGAGCGAATAGTCAGCGGATCTTGAAGATCACCAAGCGCTGGACGACGAAGTTGATGACGGTGGCGGTGCCCTGGGCGATGACGAAGGCCAGCGGCTGGCGCCACCACTCGCCTGGGAGGGTGAAGTAGAACAGGTTGTTGATGCCGACCTGCACCGCGAAGGTCACCGCGTAGAGCGCGACCACCGCGAGGAAGCGGACGCGGCTGGGCGGGGCCTGGAAGGTCCAGCGGCGATTGATCAGGTAGGCGGTTGTGGTGCCCGCCACAAAACTGATCGACTTCGCGACGATGACCGGCAGGCCCACCAGGTTGAGCAGCAGGCTGTAGAGCCCGTAGTCGACGACGGCCGAGAACCCGCCGGTGAGGGTGAACCGGGTGATCTGCGTCTTGAGGTCGACATCGCTGCCGCCGGGCTCGTCGACCAGCGGCAACTCCGCCGGAAGCGGCAGGTGGGGTTCGGCTTGCACGCCGACGAGCGTAGCGTCGAACCGGCGATGACCGGGATTCGGCGTTGATCCGACGTGTACGCCACTACCCATGGGTAGAGCGACCCCGTTCCCATCTGGCGTCATACCTGTAGCCTCTATGCCGATGTCCACGAAAGCTCCGACCGCCACCAAGACAACCGGGAACGACAAGGGCGCCGGCGTCACGAACGACGGCCCGGCCGCGGGGAACGCGTTCGACCTTCCGACGCGCACCCGTACGTTGACCGGGTGGGGTCGCACCGCACCCACCTCTTCCGAAGTGCTCTCGACCAGCGATCCCGAACTGATCGCCAAGGCAGTCGCCATGGTCGCCGAGGACAACGACGGCAAGCCCGCCCACCTGCGGCGCGGCGTGATCGCCCGCGGCCTCGGCCGCTCCTACGGCGACCACGCGCAGAACGCGGGCGGCCTGGTCGTCGACATGACCGCGCTGAACAACATCCATCGGATCGACCGCGACACCCGCATCGTGGACGTGGACGGCGGCGTGAGCCTGGACCAGCTCATGAAGGCGGCGCTGCCGTTCGGCCTCTGGGTGCCGGTGCTGCCCGGCACCCGCCAGGTGACGATCGGAGGCGCGATCGCCTCCGACATCCACGGCAAGAACCACCACAGCGAGGGCAGCTTCGGCAATCACGTGCGCTCGATCGATCTGCTCACCGCCGACGGGCAGGTGCAGCACATCACGCCGAAGCGCAACGCCAAGCTGTTCTGGGCGACCGTCGGCGGCAACGGGCTCACCGGCATCATCCTGCGCGCGACCATCGAGATGGTGCCCACGGAGACCGCCTACTTCCTCAACGACGGCGTGAAGACCACGACCCTCGACGAGACCATCGCCGCGCACAGCGACGGCAGCGAGGCGAACTACACCTACTCGAGCGCCTGGTTCGACGTGATCAGCCCGCTGCCCAAGCTGGGCCGCGCCACGATCACCCGGGGCAGGCTGGCCAAGCTCGACGAGCTGCCCAAGCGGCTGCGCAGCAAGCCGCTGAAGTTCGACGCGCCGCAGCTGATGACCGTCCCGGACATCTTCCCGAACTGGACGATGAACAAGGTCACGCTGATGTCCATCGGCGAGGCGTACTACCGGATGGGCGGCAACTACACCGGCAAGGTGCAGAACCTGACGCAGTTCTATCACCCGCTGGACATGATCGCGGAGTGGAACCGCGGCTACGGCTCCAACGGCTTCCTCCAGTACCAGTTCGTGGTGCCCACCGAGGCGGTCGAGGAGTTCAAGCGGATCATCATCGACATCCAGGCGTCCGGGCACTACTCGGCGCTCAATGTGTTCAAGCTGTTCGGCCCGGGCAACCAGGCCCCGCTGAGCTTCCCGATGCCGGGCTGGAACATCTGCGTCGACTTCCCGATCAAGCCGGGCCTCAACGAGCTGGTCGGCGAACTGGACCGGCGGGTGCTCGAGTTCGGCGGGCGGCTGTACACCGCTAAGGACTCGCGGACCACCGCCGAGACCTTCCACAAGATGTATCCCCGGATCGACGAGTGGATCAAGATCCGCCGCAGCGTCGACCCCACAGGCGTGTTCATGTCCGATATGGCGAGAAGGCTGGAGCTGCAGTGATCAATGCCGTTGGCAACCCGCAGTCGATTCTGCTGCTGGGTGGCACCTCGGAGATCGGCTTGGCAATCTGCGCGGAGTACCTGAAGAAGGGGCCCGCGCGCATCACCCTCGCGGCGCTGCCCGGTGATCCGCTGCGGGAGGGCGCGGTCGCCCAGATGAAGGCCGCGGGCGCGAGCCAGGTCGACGTCATCGACTTCGACGCGCTCGACACCGAGAGCCACCCCAAGGTGATCGACGCCGCGTGGGACGCGGGTGACGTGGACGTCGCGATCGTCGCCTTCGCCCTCGACGGAGATCCCGAGGAGCTGTGGCAGAACCAGAGCAAGGCCGTGCGGGTCGCCCAGATCAACTACACCGCCTCGGTCTCCGTCGGCGTGCTGGTGGGCGAGAAGATGAAGGCGCAGGGCTTCGGCCGGATCATCGCGATGTCGTCGGTCGCCGGTGAGCGGGTGCGGCGCTCGAACTTCGTCTACGGGTCGACCAAAGCCGGCCTGGACGGCTTCTACCTCGGGCTCGGCGAAGCGCTGCGGCCGCACGGCCCGCGCGTGCTGGTGATCCGGCCCGGCATGGTGCGCACCAAGTTCTCGGCGCACGTCAAAGAGGCTCCGCTCACCGTCGACAAGGAAGATGTCGCGGCGCTGGCGGTCGCGGCCTCGCAGCGGGGGAAGGAACTGGTCTGGGCGCCGGGCGGCTTCCGCTACGTGATGATGGTGCTGCGGCACGTCCCGCGCGCGATCTTCCGCAGACTGCCGATCTGATCCTCGGCGAACGAACTCGGTGCCCGCGTGATCGGTGATCGCGCGGGCACCTATCGTCTGACGGAGTGGATCCTGTGAACCCGGAGGCGCCATGCGAGTAATCCAGTGCGACGAGTGCGGAGCGGTCCGTTGAGCACGGTGACCGCGACGGACGAAGCGCCGCCGCGGCCCGCCGATCCGGCCCCGGCGCCGGGGCGGAGGTCGCTCGCGACGCGGCAGATCGCCTCGGGCGTCGGTGAGGCCGCGCTCGCGGCGATCGTCGCCGCGGTGGTGGCCGCCGTCGGGCTCGTCGCGTTCTCGCTGGTGCAGTGGCCCGCGTTCAACGCCTCGAACGTGACGCGGGCGCTGACCACGGTCGGGCAGGTCGCCGCCGCGGTCATGCTCGCGGTCGCGATCGCGCTGCTGCGGCTGCGCAAGTGGCCCTGGGTAGCGAAACCGCTGTCCTGGATCGGTCTTTCGACTTTCGTCACGTTCACGCTCGGCATGCCGCTGGCGGCGACGAAGCTGTATCTGTTCGGCGTCTCGGTGGATCAGGAGTTCCGCACCGAGTTCCTCACGCGGCTCACCGATTCCGCCGCGCTGCGCGATATGACGTACGCGGATCTGCCGTCCTTCTACCCCGCGGGCTGGTTCTGGATCGGCGGGCGGGTCGCGAATCTGCTCGGGATGGACGGCTGGGAGGTGTTCAAGCCGTACGCGATCGGCTTCCTCGCGGTGGCCGCCGTCGTCGCGCTGGTGCTGTGGTCGAAGCTGATCCGCGCGGATTGGGCGGTGGGCGTCGCTGCGGCGAGCACTGCGGTCACCTTGGCCTACGCCGCGCCCGAGGCGTACAGCGCCGTCATCGTGCTGCTGCTTCCGCCCGCGCTCGTGCTCGCTTGGGGGGCGCTGTATCGCCCCTTCGAGGACGTGAAGGCGGACGACGCCGAGCAGCGCACCGCCGGCGGGTGGGGCGCGGTCGTCGGTACCGGATTGTTCCTGGGCTGGGCGGCCACGTTCTACACCCTCTATTTCCTCGTGGCCGCCTTCGCGGTCGCTCTGATGGGGCTGCTGGCGGCCTTTCTGGCGGTGCGCGCGCGGCGCGCCGCCGACCAGCCGCGTCGCGCGCGCGTGGCGACGGCCTCGGCGCGCCGCCCTTGGCGCGCGGCGGTGCCGCCGCTGACGCGGCTGGCGGTGATCGCGGCGATCGCCGGACTGATCGCGCTCGTCGTGTGGGCCCCGTACCTGGCGAAGGCGCTGCGCGGCACCACCGCGAGCTCCGGAACCGCCCTGCACTACCTGCCGGAGGCGGGCGCCGAGCTGCCCCTGCCGATGTTCCAGTTCTCGCTGCTCGGAGCGCTGTGCCTGATCGGCACCATCTGGCTCGTGCTGCGCGGGGCGTCGTCGCGCAGGGCGCAGGCGCTGGGTATCGGGGTGGCGGCGATCTACCTCTGGACGCTGCTGTCCATGGTGGCGACCGCCGCGGGCACCACGCTGCTGTCGTTCCGGCTGGAGCCGGTGCTGCTGGTGTTGCTGTCGGTCGCAGGCGCTTTCGGATTCGTGGAGGGCGCGCGGGCGATCTACCAGGCGTTGAACGAGCCCGCCCGGTTCCGGCTGGTGGCGATCGTCGTCGCGACGATCGCCGCACTGGCCTTCGCTCAGGACATCCCGCATGTGCTGACCGCCGAGATCACCACCGCCTACACCGACACCGACGGTGACGGAAACCGGGCCGACCAGCGCGCCGCCTCAGCGGTCGCGCACTACCGCAAGGTGGACCAGGCGCTCACCGCGCAGACCGGGCGACCCCGATCGGACACGGTGGTGCTCACCGCCGACACCAGCTTCCTTTCCTTCTACCCCTACTTCGGCTTCCAGGCGCTCACCTCGCACTACGCCAATCCGCTCGCCGATTTCGCCGAGCGCGCAGCCACCATCAAGCGCTGGAGTGAACTGAAGACGTCGCAGGAGTTGCTCGACGCGATGGCGGCGAGCCCGTGGCGTGCGCCGGACGCGTTCCTGTTCCGGCGCAGCGGCGACAGCTACACCTTGCGGCTGGCCGAGGACGTCTACCCGAACGACCCGAACGTCGCGCGCTACTCGGTGAGCTTCCCCAAGGAACTATTCGCCGACTCGCGTTTCACCAGCACGGACATCGGGCCGTTCACGCTGGTCACCGTTCACCGCTGACCGATGCGGCGAATTCGCCACGGTTGAACTCGCGCGAAGTGGATACCCCTCCCGTTTGTCGGTCCACGCTCAGCGTGGTTGGTACGGAGGGCGCTGTCGAGGAGTGATGCGCAGGTGACACGTGCACAAGACGTCGAGACCGGCGCGGAGACGGGATCGGCGGAGGTCGCGGTCGCGACGGAAGCGACAGCGGCCGGAGTGCTCACCCGTCCCGCGCGAACCCGGCTCCCCCGCCTCCGGGCCGGTTGCGCCGATCTGCTCGTCGGTCTCGGCTACCTGGCACTGGCCGCGGCGGTGCTGTCGGGTCAGTGGCGCGACACCGACAGCGGATACCTGATCAAGAGCGGTCAGGACCAGACGATGTGGGAGTGGTTCTTCGCCGTCACCGCGCACGCGGTTGCCGACTTGCAGAACCCGCTCGGCACCGACCTGCAGAACTTTCCGGCCGGGGTGAACATGATGGCCAACACGGCCATGTTCGGCGTCGGCGTGCCGCTGACGCCGGTCACCTTGCTCTTCGGACCTACCGTCACGTTCGTGCTCGTGCTCACCATCGGCCTGGCCGGTACGGCGTTCGCCTGGTATCATCTGTTCTCCCGCGAACTCGTCCGAGCCCGGGGCGCCGCGGTGATCGGCGGCCTGTTCTGCGGGTTCGCGCCCGGGATGATCTCGCACGCCAACGCGCACCCGAATTTCGTCGTGCTCCTGCTGCTTCCGACCATCGCGGGCCTGCTGATCCGGATGACGCGGCGAGCAGCGCAGCCGCGCCGGCGGGTGCGCGATGCCGTCATCCTCGGCCTTCTGGTCGCGATGCAGATCGCGCTCGGTGAGGAACCGCTGCTGATCTTCGCACTCGCGTTCGGCCTGTTCGCGCTCGTCTACTACCTGCATGCGCCACGCGCCGGGCTGCGCGTGGCGCGGACGATCGCCCCCACCCTCGTGCTGGGCGCGGTGATCACGCTGGCGCTCGCCGAGATCCCGCTGTGGTGGCAGTTCTTCGGCCCGCAGAGCTATCGCTCGATCGACCACGGCCCGATGGGCAACGATCTCGAAGCGCTGGTGCAGTTCCCGTCCGAGTCGCTGGGTGGCGTGTTCGCTCCCGGCCAGAACGTGGCGATCAACCCGACCGAGCAGAACGCGTACTTCGGCTGGCCGCTGCTGCTCCTCGTGGTGTCCACCGTGGGGCTGCTGTGGCGCGACCGGGTGGTGCGGGCCGCGGCCGTGGTGATCGCGGTGTTCGGAGTGCTGTCGCTGGGCGCGGTCGCCACGATCGGCAAGCGGCCTACCGGCATCGCGCTGCCGTGGCGCTGGGCCGAACAGGTCCCGCTGCTGAACACGGTGCTGGAGAGCAGGCTCAGCATGGCCGCGATCCCGGCCATCGCGGTCGTGCTCGCGCTGGCCAGCGATCGGGCGGTGCGGACCTGGACGCTATCGGCGGTGGACTGGAAGCCGCTCGCGTGGTTCGGCGCTCTCGCCTGCGCGCTGCTGCCGTTGATCCCGACAATCCTGCCGGTAGTCGAACGGACGCCGACGCCGGATTTCTTCGCCGACGGCACCGTACGCCGCTACGTCGGCGACGGATCGGTGGTTCTGGTACCCCCGCCCCGGCCGCCCGACGCGCGGGGGCTGCGCTGGCAGGCCGACGCCGAGTTCAGCTTCCCGCTCGCTGGGGGTTACTTCGTCGGCCCGACCGGTACGACCAAGAAAGGGATCTACGGCCCCGAGGCCCGTCCGACCACCGCTCTGCTGGTGCAGGCGCAGGACACCGGGGTGGTGCCGCGGATCGACGCCGAGGTGCGCGCCCGCGCGCTGGATGATCTGCGGTTCTGGCGCGCCGACGTCCTGGTGCTGCCCGCGACGAGGAACGGCGAGGTACTGCGCGAGACGGTCACGCAGCTGCTCGGATTCACGCCGACGCGGGTCGAGGACGTCTGGCTGTGGGACGTTCATACGCTGCGTGCGTCGGGGGCAGTCGGAATCACACCGGACGGTAGCTAGCATCAACCACCGTGCGACCGGACCGATCTTCTCGAGCGTTCACCCGTATCCGCTTGATCGCCCTCCTCTCCGGGCTTCTCGGATTCCTGCTGGCGTTGCTGACCCCGATCCTGCCGGTGCGGCAGGATCGGGCGAGCGTGGACTGGCCCGAGCCGGGCGCCGCGAGCGTGGCGGCGCCGCTGGTGTCCTACGAACCGCTGCGGTTGCGCGCGACGCTGCCCTGCTCGCTGGTGAGCGAGCTCGGAGCGGGCGGCACCGTGCTGTCCACCGTCCCGGTGGCCTCCGGCCAGGCGGCGACCAAAGGTCTGGTGGTCTCGGTCGCCGACGGCGTCCTCTCGGCGGTGCTGCGGGACATCCCGCTGCTGTCCGCGCCGCTGGCGGAGGTGGGGTCCTGTGCGACGATCGGCATCGAGTCGAACGCCGCCGCGACGACCCTCGAACTCAGCGGCGTCACCCGCCAGGACGGCACGCCGTTCCGGACCACGATCGGCCGGGACGTGCGGCCGCAGCTGGTCGGCATGTTCACCGACCTGGATGCCGGTCGGCTCGCCGGAGCGCAGGTGCACGCGGACATCGACTCGCGTTTCTCCTCCACACCGACGCCGCTGAAGCTGGCCGCCATGCTCGCCGCCGCTGTGTTCACGCTGATCGCACTCGTCGCACTGCATCTGCTGGACACCACCGACGGGCGCAAAGCGCGGCGGTTCCTGCCCGCCCACTGGTGGCGCGTCACCCCGGCGGACGGCGTCGTGCTGGGCATCCTGGCGCTGTGGCACGTCATCGGGGCGAACACCTCCGACGACGGCTACATCCTGAACATGGCGCGAGCCTCCGAGCACGCGGGCTACATGGCGAACTACTACCGCTGGTTCGCGGTCCCCGAGGCTCCGTTCGGCTGGTCCTACGAGGTGCTGGCCTGGATGGCCCGGATCTCCGACGCGAGCCTGTGGATGCGACTGCCCACCTTGCTCGCGGGGGTCGTCTGCTGGCTGGTGATCAGCCGTGAGGTGCTGCCCCGCCTGGGCGCCCGGGCGCGCCGCAACAAGGTGGCGCTGTGGACGGCCGGGTTGGTGTTCCTCGCGTTCTGGCTGCCCTACGACAACGGGCTGCGCCCCGAGCCGCTGATCGCGGCGGGGGCGCTGCTCACTTGGTGCTCGATCGAACGCGCCATCGCGACCGGCCGGTTGCTGCCCGCGGCGGTGGCCGTGCTGATCGCCGCGTTCTCCCTTGCGGCGGGCCCGACCGGTCTGATCTGCATCGCGGCGCTGATCGCCGGGTCGCGACCGGTGCTGCTGATCATCATCAAGCGTGCGCGCGGTGTGATCCCGACCCGCACCGGACCCGACGCGGACGCGGCCGCCGCGGGTTCCGCCGAGGCCGCCGCAGCGGTGAACGCTCCCGGGACCGTGCGCAAGACCTCCCCGGCGGCGGCGGTCTTCCGGTTCGCCGCGCTGCTCGCCCCCGGCCTGGCCGCGGGCACGCTGGTGCTGGTGGTGATCTTCGCCGACCAGACGCTGTCGACGGTGCTGGAAGCCACCCGGGTCCGCACGATCGTCGGCCCGAACGTGGCGTGGTTCGACGAGCGCACCCGCTGGGATTCGCTGCTCATGCTCTCGCCGGACGGTTCACTGGCGCGACGGTTCGGCGTACTGGTGATGCTGCTGTGCCTGCTGGTGTGTGTGCTGCAAGTGCTGCGCAAGGGTCGGATTCCGGGCACCTCACGCGGTCCTTCGGTGCGCATTCTCGGCATCGTGTTCGCGTCGCTGTTCCTGATGATGTTCACCCCCACCAAGTGGACGCACCACTTCGGCGTATACGCCGGACTGGCCGGATCGCTGGCCGCGCTCGCGGCGGTCGCGGTGGGCACCACCGGCATTCGCTCCCCGCGAAACCGCGCGCTGTTCGCCGCCGCCGTGCTGTTCCTGCTCGCCGTGACCTTCACCGGCTCCAACGGGTGGTGGTATGTGTCCAGCTACGGTGTCCCGTGGTGGGACAAGGCGCCGCTGATCGCGGGCAAGGGACTGTCCACGTTGTTCCTCGGACTCAGCGGCGTCGCGTTGCTGATCGCCATCTGGCTGCACTACCGGGAACCGTATCGGCGCGAGCGGGCGATGGCGCCACGGCGTTTCGACCGGTGGGCGTCTGCGCCGCTGACCGTAGCCGCCGCGCTGCTGGTGGTGTTCGAGGTCGCCTCACTCGCCAAGGCCGCGGCCACGCAGTACCCCGCGTACTCGATCACCAAGTCGAACGTGGAATCGGTCGGCGGGGATTCGTGCGCGCTGGCCAACGAGGTGCTGGTGGAAACCGACACCGCCGATTCGCTGCTGCAACCCTTCACCGGATCACCCGCGGACGGACTAGCCGCGCAGAACAAGGGTTTCACTCCGAACGGGGTGGCGAGCGACCTCACCGCCGACGCCGAGGAGACGGTCTCCGGCGGTGCGAACTCGGTGGACAAAGATTCCGAGAACAAGACCAGCAAGACCACCGGCGCGGGCACCGGAGGCGGCACCACCGCGCAGGCTGGCATCAACGGCAGTACCGTCGCGCTGCCGTTCGGCCTGGACGCGGCGAAGACCCCGGTGCTGGGCAGCTACCAGGAGGGCGAGCAGCAGCAGGCGAAGCTGACCACCCAGTGGTACCGGCTCGACCTGACCGACAGCATGCGCCACGACCCGGCCTACCAGGTGCTGGCGATCACCGCGGCGGGCCGGATCCGGTCGGTGGACGCCGACGGCGTGCTCACCTACGGACAGGAACTGCACCTGGAGTACGGCGTCCGCGGCGCGGACGGCGAGGTGCGCACGCTCGGCTCGATCGATCCGCTGGACATCGGCCCCGCGCCGTCCTGGCGCAACCTGCGGGTGCCGCTGGATCGACTGCCGGGGGAAGTGAACGCGGTGCGGCTGGTCGCGATCGACAACGACATCACGCCCAAGCAGTGGCTGGCCGTCACCCCGCCCCGGCTGCCCAAGCTGGCCACGCTGAACTCCGTGGTCGGCTCGCAGGATCCGGTGCTGCTCGACTGGCACGTCGGCCTGGCCTTCCCGTGCCAGCGGCCGTTCGACCACAAGGACGGCGTCGGAGAGATCCCGCGGTGGCGCATCCTGCCCGACCGGGTCGGCTCCGACGCCTCCAACGCCTGGCAGGACGACATCGGCGGCGGCCCGCTCGGCTGGACCGGCCTGCTGCTGAAGTCCCAAACCGTCCCCGCCTACCTCGACCACGACTGGGCCCGCGACTGGGGCTCCCTCGAGAAATTCACCCTCTACGCCCCCGACGCCACCCCCGCCACCATCCACATCTCTCCCCGAACCCGCACCGGCCTCGACACCGACGACCCCATCCGCATCCGCTGACCGGCATCGGACTCCGCTGACCCCGGGCGGCACGGGACATCTGCCACCCGGGGTCGAGGTCACGGGATGAGGACGAGGCGGCCGCGTAGGCCGCCGGAGGCGAGGCGCTTGTGGGCGGCTTCGACGGAGGTGAGGGGAAGGGTTTCGGCTACGCGGAGGGTGAGTTCGCCCGCGTCGACGTGGGCGACCAGTTGATCGAGTTGTGCGCGATCGGCGCGAACCAGCACCGTGCGGACCACGGTTGCGCGCAACGGGATCGGGGTGTTCGGGACGCTGATGGACACGAACCGTCCGCCGCCGCGCACCGCCGCGAGCGTCGTGGGGCCGAGTGCGGCGGCGTCGAGGGCGGTGTCCACTCCGCCGGGGACGAGGGCGCGGACGGCATCCGGCAGGGACGCCTGGCGCGGCACGAAATCGGTGGCGCCCAACGCGCGGACCGTGTCCTCGTCGGCGGGCGAGGCCGAAGCGATCACCCGCACGCCTCGCGCGGCGGCGAGTTCGACGGCGAAGCCGCCGACCGCGCCCGCCGCGCCGGTCACCAGCAGCGTTTCGGCGGAGGTGAGATCCAGCGCGTCGAGTGCCTGGATCGCGGTGAGGCCGTTGAGCGGGATGGTGGCCGCTTGCACCGGAGGCACGGAAACCGGAGCGGGCGCGACGTTTCCGGCCTCCAGGACCACATAGTCGGCCTGCGCGCCGAGCGAGACGTCGAGCCGGTCGCTGATGCCGATCACCGCCTGCCCCACCGTGAACCCCGTGACGCCCGCGCCGAGCGCGTCCACCGTGCCCGCGACGTCCCAGCCGACGCCCCATTGGTCGCGCGGCGCGGCGAACGGCGTGCCGCCCACGCCCGCACGCACCATCAGGTCGACCGGATTCACCGTCGCCGCCGCGACCGCGATCCGGATCGCGCCCGGACCCGGTTGCGGCCTCGGCACTTCCACGACCTCCACCTCGGCTTCCGGTCCCGGCCGGTGAACCACTACTGCCCGCATGACGTTCCTTCCTCTCGGCTGTCGACCAACTTACGAGGCGTTACTATCTTCTGGGTAGTAGTTACCCGAGAGTGCGTTAGAGGTGGCGAGGTATCCCCGATGGCGACGAAGACCGCGGCGCAGCGCCGCGAACTGGCCAAACAGCATTACGACGCGTATATCGCCGAGTGCCCGACCCGGCAGCTGCTGGACCGGATCAGCGACAAATGGGTTAGCCTCGTGCTCGCCGCGCTCGCCGAGGGCCCTTTGCGCTACGCCGAACTGAACCGGATCATCGCGGGCGTGAGCCCCAAGATGCTCACCCAGACGCTGCGAGGACTGGAGCGCGACGGCTTGGTGGAGCGGCGGATCACCGCCGAAGTGCCGGTCCGCGTCGACTACGAACTCACCCCGCTCGGGCACAGCCTCCAGCCGGTCATGAGCTCCGTCAAAGCCTGGGCGGAGGCGCGCATGGACGACGTCATCGCGGCGCGCGCACGCTACGACGGAATCGGTAAGTAAACCGGTTGTCCGGTCTGAAAATGTGCTCCCACCTGTGGCTAAACATCGCAGGACGAATCGGGTCGATGGCCTTAATCTGATTGCCATGACAACGGCATTCGATGAAATGGATCTGCGCGATCTTGTCGGACTGCTCAGCGAAGAGGAACAACGGGAGCTGCGGCCTGCGGTGCTGCGCGTGCTCGGCCGCCTCCCTTCGCAAGAGGTGCTCCGGCGCGAGCTCGGTCTTCGATTGAAGGTCTGAGCGCCCGGTTCGCACCGGCGAAATACGGCAGGGCCGCCGCGCAGGGTTCACCTGCGCGGCGGCCCTGTGTTCGGGTATCTATCCCGTAGCCAGCTCGCCGAACGCGACATCGACGGGTATCGGCACGTCACAGCGATGCCAATACTCTCGACCTTGCCTATTCGCGCTGCTCGGCCACAGCGCGGATCTCCTCGGCACAGGACGCCGCTCGAGCCAGACGTCCGTCCGTGGTGATCAGCGGCATGTCCAGCTGTTCGGCGAGTTCGACATAGAGAGCATCGGTCAGCCTGATAGCGGCACGCCGAGCCCAAGCCCCCTTGGTGAGGTTCATCAGTGGATGGCGGGTCAGCGGGGCGCGAGCGAGACGGCTCAGCGCGGTCTCGACTTCGGCATCGGTCAGATCGCCGGCACGGTTCAGTCGCCCCAGCGCGGACAGCACTTCAGCGTCGAAGTGCGCCGGGACGTGCATGACCGTCGTCGTAATCCGCGCGGTCACAGCGGTCGTGCGATCGTTGCGCATGAGTATGTCGACCATCGCGCTGGCGTCCAGCACAATCTGTTCGGTTTCGGTCACTGGCCGAACTCATCCCGCGCCGAATCAACAGCTGCGATGACGACCTCGTGCGAGACCTCAGGCCGGTCGTCGAATTCGGCCAACCATGCCGAGGTGGCGGTCTTTTCGAGTTCCGCGAGGATCGCGGCCTGAGTGAGTGCGGACACATTCAGCCCACGTTCCCGGGCGCGTTCAGCCAGTTCGTCGGGCACATAGACGTTGAGCCGAGTCATACGCCCAAATATACACACTTGTGTGTGTATAGATCGCTGAGGATGTCGCCGGGTTGTCCATGACACCAGAAGGCCGTCGCACAGGGGTTCTGCGCGACGGCCCGCTGTCCGGGATAACCCGAGACGGATCAGAACACCCGCAAACTACCCGGCGACCAGAGCCCGGAACGAGTGGTCGTCCCGGTCTCCAGCTTCGCGGGGACGGCGTTGCGGTCGTACTGGTCGTAGCGCTCCAGCGAGCCCCAGTCGCGCGCCCAGTCGTCCTTCAGGTAGGTGGGCACGGTGACCGACTTGGCCAGCATCTGAGAGAAGCCGAGCGGGCCGCCGAATTCCTCGGCCTGCCAGGTGTTCGTCGAGCTGATGGCCAGCGGGCGGTCCGGCAGGATGCGGTAGCCGGGCACCTCGGCCACGCCGTTCTCGTGGTCGAACGGACGCTGGCACGGGAACTGCAGGCCCACCGCCCAGTCCAGCAGGATCGGCTGCTGGGAGCCCAGCAGGCTGTTGAGCGTCTGCAACTTCGGCATCCGCGGCGGCGTGAACGCCAGCCACTGGTCCCCGATCAGGATCGGGTCGTTGGCGACGATGCGCACCGCGTCGGCGTCGGGCGCGATCTCGTCCAACGGCACCCGCAGGTTGCGCCAGGACGGGAACGGGCCGATGTCGCGCGGCAGGTAGGTGCCGAGCTTCTGCACGCTGCCGTCGGGCAGGTGCTTGCCGTAGTCGACGGTCAGCGATTGGCCGTACTTCATCGCGCCGGTGTCGTCGAAGGAGAGGATGCGACCGGCGGCCGAGATCACCACCAGCGGCTTGTCCGCCGAACGAGCGGGCAACTCATACCAGCTCGAGGTGACGTTCGCAGGCTGCTGCACACCGTTCTGGTAGCTGCCGAGGATCGGCGTGGTGGCCGGGTCCAGACCGAACGGGAGGGCGACGGTGGAGCCGTTGACGCCGAGCGCGCCCTGACCGCCGCCGGTGCCCGCGCTCTGTCCCTCCGCGAACGCCGCGCCGACCGACTGGGTGGAGGTGTTGCCGGTGCCCGGCTTCACCTCGACACTGTCGGCGGACAGATCGTTGGGCACGCCGTTCGGAGCGAAGCCGACCGGATCGACGCCGGCCAGCGGGTCGGCCGGATCGGTCGGCGGATGCGCCGGATCGATGATCGGCGCGAGCCTGCCGCCGTTCGGGTCCGGCTCGACCAGCACGTCGTTGGCCAGACCGCAGGTGCTGCCGCCGAGCGCGTCGAAGTTCGACCGCGCCAGCGAATACGCCGGATACTGCGAGACCGCGCCCTTGACCAGCGAGAGCACCTCGAGCGCGACCATCAGCGCGGCGACCACGGTCAGCGGGATCGCGGCGAACCGGCGGATCCGCCTGCCGCGCGCCGTCTTCGCCGACGGCTGCGGCGCGGTGTAGTCCTCCCGCAGCGCGTACCAGCCGACCAGCGCCAGTGCCAGGCCGAACAGCATGAGCATGACCGTGTTCGACTGGTAACCGTGCAGCGAGATGCGCTTGTCGAACCAGGGCACGCCGAAGCTGGACACGTACCAGTAGCCGTTGATGCCGGAGAACGCGATCGCGAGCACGAACAGCAATCCGGCCAGGAAGATCGCCCGGTTCTTGCGGGCCCGCAGGGCGCTCGCCGACACCGCGACGGCGGTGACCGCAGCCAGCGAGCCCGCGATGCCCGCGTACGCGCCGAAGTGGTGGGTCCACTTGGTCGGGTTGAACATCATGAAGAAGATGGTTCCGAACACCACGCCCATCAACCGCCAGGTCGGCCCGCTCGCGATACCCGGCACCTGCCTGCGCCGCAGCAGCACCAGCATCGTGGTGAACAGGCACAGCAGCATCACCAGGAAGGCGAAACGGCGCGACAGCGAACCGTCGACGGTCTCCACGAACAAGTAGTAGTAGCGCAGGTAGTCCTCGTACCAGGCCAGGTTCGGCCCGGTCACCTGACGCACCCGGTTGGCCTCCTGGATGCCCGCGAAGGTCTGGTCGCTGTAGACCACGGTGAGCACGAGAACGCCCGCCGCGGCGATCGGCGCGAGCAACGGGAGCGTCGAGCCCCACCGCCCGGCGCCCAGCGCGGCGAAGTGCCGGTGCTTGCGCACCACGATGCGCACCATCGGGCGGATACCGGCCAGCAGCGCCGCCACGCACATCAATCCCGTCGGCGCGGCCGCAAGGGTGAACGCGGCCACCAGGATGGCCACCGCGGCGGGCAGCAACCGTCCGGTCGCGATGGCCCGCTCGATCGACACCCAGGTCAGCAGCGCGCCGAGCGCGACGACCGGCTCGGAGCGCAATCCGTTGTCGAACGGCAGCCAGAACGCCAGGAACACCAGTCCGCCGGTCCAGAGCGCCACCTTGCTGGTGCGCACACCACGGCCCAGGCGGGGGACCACCTCGCGGCTGATCACCAGCCAGCAGAGGATCGCGCAGGCCAGGGCGGGCAACCGCACCCAGGGGCTGGCCGTGGAGATCTCCGAGAAGACCTGGATCACGTAGTAGTACCAGCCGAATGGCGCCTCCGGCACGCCGTACCAGCGGAAGTAGTTGGCCATATAGCCCGCGTGCGGCGCCACCCGCACCATGCTGAGGATGTAGCCGTCGTCGGAAGTGTTGGCGCCCGCGAAATGCCACAGCAGCAGCGTGCCGATCACCGCGCCGTCCGCCCAGGTCGGCTTCAGCCAGTTCGCCGGAAGGAACCGGCGGTGCCCGCGCCCGTCACTGCTGTCCAGCCGGGCCAGCGCCGCCAGGGCGATCAGCGTGCACAACACCGCCGCGATCATCGCGATCAGCTTGATCGCGGTCGGGCTGGACGAGAAACGAGTGTCCACCGTCATGTCGAACGACAACCCCGCGGGCGCCGCGCCCTTGAGGTCGGAGAACACACCCACCACCTGGGGCCGCAGATCGCCGCCGAGCTGCCCCTCCACCGGCACGGTGACCAGCTCGGTCGTGCCGGGCGCCACACCCTCGACCGGCCGCTCCACCTGCTTGGTGAGCCCGGCGAACGCGGCGTAGGTGCGCTCGCTGTCCGAGCTGATGGTCAGCGACGTGCACTCGCCCATGCGGCTGCGGTCGGCCGACACCACCACAGCGTTGCGATCGATCACGTCGACCGAGGTCTCCGAGACCCGCACGAACATCGCCTCCAGCGCGGCCCGGTCGCCCTGCGGCGGCGCGGTCGCCAGCAGCATGCCGCCCCGTTCGGGCAGCTGGGCGATGGTCTCGCACGGGATCGTCGCCTTCAGGTCGATCGGGACCTGCGACATCAGCGGCGCCTGCACGTTGCCGAGCGTTCCGCTCTGCGGCCACTTCAGCACCGCGGTCGTCTGCGTGACCGGCAGGAATGGAGTCGCCAGCGCGAACAGCGCGCCGAGCAGACCGGCGAGCAATGCGATGAGCCGAGCGGTCCGGAAATCGTTCGGGGTCACCGGCGGGGCGGCGGGGGGTTTCGTGAGAACAGCGGTTGCGGCGTCGGGCACGGTTGGCAATGCTATCTGCCCGTCTGTCCGCGCGGGCGTCGCGCCGCCGGGAGAAATCGCGGGTCCTCAGTATGTTCGGAGCCGACTGCCAGAATGTTGTGCCGACGGGCCGGAGAAATGGCACCCGCCGACCAATCGACCCCGTCCTGCTGACCGCTACCGACCACAATGGAAAGGTGGGCCTATGACCAAGGTGAATCTCTCGACGAACTACGGACCGATCGTCCTCGAACTGGACGACCAGAAAGCGCCGAACACGGTGCGCAATTTCGTGGACTACGTGAACGCGGGCCACTACAACGGCACGATCTTCCACCGCGTCATTCCCGGCTTCATGATCCAGGGCGGCGGCTTCGAGCCCGGCCTGCGCCAGAAGGGCACGCAAGCGCCCATCCAGAACGAGGCGAACAACGGCCTGAAGAACAACAAGTACACCGTCGCGATGGCCCGCACCAACGACCCGCACTCGGCCACCGCGCAGTTCTTCATCAACGTCTCCGACAACGACTTCCTCAACCACTCCGCGCCCACCGCGGCGGGCTGGGGCTACACCGTCTTCGGCGCGGTCACCGAAGGCACCGACGTGGTCGACAAGATCGCGGGCGTCGCCACGTCCTCGGCCGGCGGGCACCAGGACGTCCCGGTGAGCGACGTCGTCATCGAATCCGCCACCGTCAGCTGATCATTCGGCGCCCATGACGCGAATCGGGCCGCGCCCCAGAGGGGTGCGGCCCGATCGTGTTCCGCGGCCTACAGCGGCAGCAGGTGATGCTTGCGCGGGTTGCGGGCAATAGCCTTGTCCCGCAACAACTGGAGCGCACGACGGATTTCCAGCCGGGTCGTCGCGGGCTCGATGACCGCGTCGACGTATCCGCGCTCGGCGGCCACCCACGGGGTCGCCACGGTGGCGTTGTAGAAGTCGATCATCTGCTGGCGGATCGCGGCGCGCTGGTCCTCGGGCGCGGCCTCGATCTGCTTGGCTCCGATCAGGCTGACCGCGCTCTCCGCGCCCATGACGGCGATCCGCGCGGTGGGCCAGGCCAGGTTCACATCGGCGCCCAACTGCTTGGAGCCCATTACGGCGTAGCCGCCCCCGTAGGACTTGCGGATCACCACGGTGACCTTCGGGACCGACGCCTCCACGTAGGAGAACAGGAACCGTCCGCCACGCTTGATGACGCCGATCTTCTCCTGTTCCACACCGGGCAGGAACCCAGGCGTGTCGACGACGAACACCAGCGGGATCTCGAACGCGTCGCACAGCCGGACGAAATGCGCGGCCTTGTCCGAGGCGCGGGCGTCCAGCGCTCCCGCGTACACCATCGGCTGGTTGGCCACCACGCCGACGCTGCGCCCGTCCACCCGGGCGAATCCGGTGATGACGTTGCGGCCCGCCGACGCGCCGACCTCGTGGAAGGCGCCGTCGTCGAAGATGCGCAACAGGATCTCGTGCATGTCGTACCCGGAGTTGTCGGAGTCCGGGACGATCGAGTTCAGTTCCAGGTCGCTGTCGGTGGTCTCCGGCTCCAGGCCGGGATTCACGACCGGCGCCAGCTCCTGGCAGCTGGTCGGCAGGTAGCCCAGGTAATCGCGCACCCACTCGAAGGCGGCCGCCTCGTCCTTGGCCACGTGGTGGATGTTGCCGTACTCCGCCTGGCTGCGCGCCCCGCCGAGTTCCTCGAGGCTGACGTCCTCGCCGGTGACCTCCCGGATCACCTTCGGGCCGGTGACGAACATGTACGCCTCTTCGGTCGCCACCACCACGTCGGTGTTGATCGGGGCGTAGACGGCGCCGCCCGCGCACTTGCCGAGGATCATCGAGATCTGCGGAACCAGGCCGGACAGCGGCTCCTGGCGGCGGCCCAGCTCGGCGTACCACGCCAGCGAGGTCACCGCTTCCTGCACGCGGGCGCCGCCGGAGTCGTTGATACCGACCACCGGGCAGCCGACCTTGGCCGCGTACTCCAGGATCCCGGCGACCTTGCGGCCGAACATCTCGCCGACCGAACCGCCGTACACGGTCTGGTCGTGCGAGAACACCGCCACGGGCCTGCCTTCGACCAGGCCGTGCCCGGTGACGACGCCGTCGCCGTAGAGCGCGGCGGGATCGCCCGGTTTGCGTACCAGCGCGCCGATCTCCACGAAGGTTCCCGGATCGAGCAGCATGTTGATCCGGTCGCGGGCGCTGGGAATTCCTTTCTTCGCCCGCTTGGCGATCCCCGCTTCACCCGCGGGCTCCTGCGCCAAATCCAGGCGCTTGCGCAGGTCGGCGAGTTTTTCGGCAGTCGTGCTCACTTGGCCCCTTTCGCCTCGATCGCGGCGAGCTTCGCGGTCAGGTCGGCCCCGATCTTCCCGATCCGCGGTTCGTCGATGATCTGCAGGTGGTCGCCGGCGATGTGGACGACCTCCAAATTCGGGATGTACTCGTCCCAGCCACCGTTGGGCAGCCGATCGGCGAATCGCGGCTCCAGCTCGATCATCCCGTCGTGATAGCGATCGGCGAGGTACAGCACCACATTGCCGTCGTAGTGCGACGGTTGCGTTTTGGCGAGCTGACGGCTCTCGATCCACGAGGTGCGCTGGTGTTCGAGCACGCCTCCGGGAATCTTCGTGCCGCTGATCTTGATCAGATCACTGATCATCTTGAACTGCTCATCGTCGGATGCCGCGGCCAGTGTCTCCAGCTGTTCGCGATCCAATTCACCGTCGACGCCATAGGTCTTCTTGGCGAACACCTGGTAGCGCTCGATCCGCCGCACGCGCTCCTCGGGACTGTTGTCCTCACCCTGAGTCGGAATGGCCAGATCGATCAGGCCGACCACGCGAACGTCCGCGCCCTCGGCTCGGAGCAACTGGGCGGTCTGCATGGCCAGCACCGCACCCAGCGACCAGCCGTACAGCACGAACGGGCCGTCGCCCTGGATCTTGCGCAGCTCGGGCAGGTACTGGCGCGCCCGCTCCTCGATCGAACCGTCGACCCGCTCGAGGCCGTACATCGGCGTCTCGGCGGGCAGCCGCTTCAACAGGGGCTCGTACACCAGTGTGTTGCCGCCGGAGGGGTGGAACACGAAGACGGGCACGGCGTTCGAGCCCTCCGCACGCGGCCGCAGCGGACGGACGAAACCGTCCACATCCGCGCCGCTGTCCTGCAGGTCGCGGACGATGTCGGAGAGCTGCTCGATGGTCTCGCAGTCGAGCACGTCGTCGACGGTGACCTCGGCCTTGACCCGTTCGGTCAGGCGCGCGGCCAGTTTCTCCGCGGTGTCCTCGTCCAGGATCGGCAGCGTGTTGAAGATGCCTCCGGCCGACTTCCCGGTGACCACCGCCCAGGTGGCGAAGGTCAGGCGCTCGGCGGCGTCGCGCGGCGGAACGTCGTCCTCGTCGGTGGGCTGCTGCGCGCCGCCGAAGACGGCCGCGGGCGCGGCCGGAGCCGCGGCGACCGGAGCGGCCTGGGCCGCCGGCTGCGCGGCGGGAGCCGCGGCGGCTTCGGCGGCCTTTTCCGGGCTCGCGGCAGTCGCTGCCGCGGGAGCCGAATCGACCTCGGTCGCAGCGGGTTCCGCTATGGCGTCCGGTGAAACGGTCGCGGCGCCCGCCACCGCGGCGACCGGGTCAGCGCCGGTGGCCAGGGCCGCCCTGGCCGCGGACATGAAGTCCGCGTCGACAGTCAGCTCGCCGCTACCGCCCGCCGCCTTGTCGGCAGCCTGCTGATCGGCCATCGCCTGCACCTCGTCGCGGTGCTCGATCGCGTACCGCAGCACCTTGCCGACCTCGTGCAGGCTCGCGTCCCGCACCGCCTGCACCTGCAGCTGCGGGATGTCGAACTCGTACTCGACCCGGTTCTTGATGCGCATCGCCATCAGCGAGTCCAAGCCGAGTTCCATCAGCGGGATCTCCATCGGAAGATCCTCGACCGCGTAACCCATGGACTCCGCGACGATCAGCGCGAGCCGCTCTTCGACGGTCTGCGTGCCGTTCGGATCCCACCGGTCACCGAAGGTCTCCACGACCTCGAGCTCGGCGTCGCTGCGCGTCTGCGCGGCGATCGCCGGGACCGGCTCGGCCACAACGGGTTCCGGCAGCGCAGCGCCGGAGGTCACCACGGCGTCGAACACCAGGCGGAAGGCGTTGCCCTCCTTGGCGTGGACCTGCACCGAGGCGCCGCCGGGATGCGGGGTGAGCGTGGTGGTGAGCGTGCCCGCCTCCGGGATCGGCGCGTGCGGAATCGATGCGCCCAGTGAGACGTCGCTGAGCACCTGCGCCGAGGCGGCACGCACAAGTCCGGCGAGATCGGTCACCGAGGACGCCTGGACCTCCCAGACGTGCCTGCCATCCGGCAGCGCGACGTGCGCGCCGGGCAACCGGCCGTTGCCGCCCGTGGCCAGCCGGACGTTCGGCCAGTACTCCTTGCGCACGAACGTGGTGCGCGGGATGTCGGCGTAATCGCCGGGGCCGAGCAGCGAGAACAGATCGACCTTGTGCCCGTGCACGTAGAGCTGGGCGAGCGCGGCGATCACGCCCGCGGACTCGTCCTCCTTGCGCTTGAGTGTGGGGATGAGCTGCGCGTCGTGCACGCCCGCGGCGAAGGTGGTGCCCAGCACCTGCATCAACGCGACGGAATTCGGCGCCAGCTCCAGGAACGTGGTGTGGCCCGCGTCCACCGCGAGCTTCACCGCGTTGGTGAAGTACACGCTGTGACGCATGTTCTTGACCCAGTAGTCCTCGTCGTGGATCGGGTCGTTGCCCGCCCGGAAGAACTCTTCCTTGTGCACCGTCGAATACAAGCCGGTCTTCAGCTTGGTGGGCTCGATGCCGGCCAGTTCCGCGGCCAGCTCGCCGAGCAGCGGGTCCATCTGCGAGGTGTGGCCCGCACCGCGGGTCTGTAGCACCCGGGCGAACTTGCCCGCCGCCTCCACCTGCGCCACGATCGCCGCCACCTGGTCCTGCGGGCCGCCGATCACCGTGTTGGTGGGCGCCGCGTACACCGCGACCTCGACGTCCGGGTAGTCCGGCAGCAGGCTCGCGACGTCCTCGGCGCTGTACTCGATGAGCGCCATGTTGCGCACGTCGTCGTCGCTGATCATCTGCTCGCCCTCGCCCATCAGGCGGGAACGAGCACAGATCACGCGCACCGCGTCCTCGAGCGAGAGACCACCGGCGATGTACGCGCCCGCGACCTCGCCCATGGAATGGCCCACCACGGCGTCGGGTTCGGCGCCGTGGGCGCGCAGCAGCGCGGCCAAGCCGATCTGGATGGTGAAGATGCCGACCTGCGAGGTGCCGACGTTGTAGTCCTGGCTGTCGTCCAGGAACAGCTCGCGCACCGAGTATCCGGCCTCGTCCTGCACCAGCTCGTCGACCTCGTCGACGGTCTTCGCGAAGATCGAGTTCTCCAGGTAGAGCTGCTTGCCCATCTTGCGGTGCTGCGCGCCGAAACCGGCGAGCACCCACATCGGACCCATAGCCGCGGGCGCGTCGGCGGTGAAGACGCCCGTGCCCGGCTTGCCCGCCGCGATGGCGCGCAGTCCGGCGACCGCCTCCTCGTGCGTCTTGGCCAGCACCACGCCGCGCGAACGCCAGTGGCTGCGCTTGGCCAGCGACCGCGCAACGTCGGCGAGCGGAGTCTTCGCGCCGGCCTCGGACTCCAGCCAGTCGGCCAGCTCGGCCGCGGCGCGGCGGCGGCGCGAGGGCAGGTAGCCCGACACCGGCAGGATCTGCGGCAGCGGCTCGGTGCGCTCGGTGGTCCACTCGGAGACCGGCGTGGCGGCTTCGGCGGCCAAGGAAGCTTCGGCGACGGCCGCGACCGCGGCCTCCGCGACCACGGCATCGGCTTCCGCGACCACGCCCGTGGTCTCCTCGTCCAGCACGTCCTCGTTCAGCTGCGACTCGAGTTCGGCGAACGGCGCCTGCGCCCCGTGTGCGGCGGCAGGTACGTATTCCTGGACGACGACGTGCGCGTTGGTGCCGCCGAAACCGAAGCCGGAGACGCCGATGGTCGCCGTGCCGCTGTAGCGCGGGAACTCGGTGGGCTCGTCGACGACCTTAAGGTGCGCCTGGTCCCACGGAATGTACGGGTTCGGACCGGCATAGCCGATGTTCGGCGGAATGACGTTGTGCTGCAACGACATGACCACCTTCGCCAGGCTCGCCGCACCGGCGCCCGACTCCAGGTGACCGAAGTTGGTCTTGGCCGAACCGAGCAGCGCGGGCTTGTCGGCGTCGCGGCCGCGGCCGACCACCCGGCCGAGCGCGTCCGCCTCGATCGGGTCGCCGAGCAGGGTGCCGGTGCCGTGCGCCTCGACGTAGTCGACCGAGGACGGCGCGATGCCCGCGTCGCGGTAGGCGCGGCGCAGTACCTCGGCCTGAGCGTCGGGGTTCGGGGCGAGCAGGCCGTTGGACCGCCCGTCGTTGTTGACCGCCGAGCCCTTGATCACGGCGTAGATCGTGTCGCCGTCACGCTCGGCGTCGGCGAGGCGCTTCAGCACCACCAGACCGCCGCCCTCGGAGCGGACCATGCCGTCGGCGTCCTTGGAGAACGCCTTGATGTGCCCGTCCTTGGCGACACCGCCGTTGGCGTCGAAACCGAGCGTGGCCATCGGCGCGAGCAACATGTTCACGCCACCGGCCAGCGCCAGGTCGGCCTCGCCGCCGCGCAGCGCCTGCACCGCCTCGTGCACCGCCACCAGCGTCGAGGAGCACGCGGTGTCGATGGACACCGACGGGCCGCGGAAGTCGAAGAAGTAGGAGACCCGGTTCGGGATGATCGAGCTGACACTGCCCATGATCGCGTACGCCTCGGCCGACACCGGCACGTTCGGATCGCGCTCGCTGCCCAACCCGAGCGCCGCGAGCAGCATGAAGTCGTTGCCCGAGGAACCGATGAACACGCCGACCGGCTCGCCCTTGAGGTCGCTGGCCGGAATCCGCGCGTGCTCCAGCGCCTCCCAGGTCAGCTCCATCGCCAGGCGCTGCTGCGGATCCACCCGCTCGACCTCGACCGGCGACATGGCGAAGAACTCGGCGTCGAAGCCCTTGACGACCTCCTGATCGAGGTAGCCGCCCTTGGTGTTGGCCTGCGCGATCGCCTCGGCCAGCTGCGGCTCGGCCAGGAACTCCGACCAGCGTCCCTCGGGCAGCTCCCGGATGCCGTCACCACGGCCGATGAGGAAATCCCAGGTCGTCTCCGGGGTGTCACCCGCGCCGGGCAGCCGGGTCGACAAACCCACGATGGCGATGTCGTGCGCCTCGCCGGGACGGTAGCCCGCGGTGTAGAAGGCGTCGTCCGCGGCTTCCTCCGGCGCGTCCGGCTCGCCGTTGACGATCCGCTCGGCCAGCGAGGCGATGGTCGGGTGCTGATACACGACCGTCGCGTTCAGCATCACGCCGGTCAGTTCCTCGATGTCCCCACCGAGGGCGAGGGCATCGCGCGAGGCGAGCCCGAACTCCTCCATCGGCCGGTCCACAGTGATCTGCTCGATCGGTTGCCCGGTCGCCTCGGAGACCCAGCGCCGCAGCCACTCACGCAGCTCCGCCACCGACATGTCGGTCTGCGCGCCACCCTTCGCGGACTCGGCCGGGGCCGCCGCGTCGGCGCCGGTCTCGACGGGCGGGGTGTCGGTCGTCTGGGTGGGCGTGCCCTCGTTGTCAGCCATCAATTCCTCAAGCTACCTGTGTCCGTACCGGGCGTACCGTGAATTGACGCCCGGCGCGTGGGAAGGTCGGCGCCGAGCGTCGATGGTCGGTCCGAGGCCGCCCCTGGCAATTACTCTTCCGGTGCATCGGGGAAAGCCTGCTGGGTGTAACCACCCCGCAGCGTTCCCTCCAGATAGGCCGCCCGGCACGCGCGGCGGGCGATCTTGCCACTGGACGTGCGCGGGATCGACCCCGCGGGCACCAGCAGCACATCTCGAACGGTCACGCCGTGGCGCTGGGAGATCGCCGCGCGAACCGCGTCGGCGATGGGCAGCGGATCGGCCTTGCCCGCACCCGGGCCACGCTCGCCGACGACCACCAGTTGCTCGGAGGCGTCGTCGGCGTCGAACTGCAGGCCGGAGTGGCTGCCCTGCTCGAAAACCTCCGCCGGGAGCTGGTTGGCCGGCACCGAGAACGCCGCGACGAAGCCGGGCCGCAGCGCGGTGCTGGCTTCCTGCGCGGAGAACTCCAGGTCCTGCGGGTAGTGGTTGCGGCCGTCCACGATCACCAGGTCCTTCACCCGGCCGGTGATGTAGAGCTCGCCTTCGAAGTACACGCCGTAGTCGCCGGTGCGCATCCAGTTCGCGTCCGGCTCGGTGCCCTCGGCGTGGCTGCCCTGCGACAGACGCTCGGTGACCTTGTTCTGGAACGTCGCCGCGGTCTCGTCGGGACGACCCCAGTAGCCGATGCCCATGTTGTTGCCGTGCAACCAGATCTCGCCGACGTGCCCGTCGGGCACCTCACGACCGCCACCGGACTCAACGGACTCCGGATCGATGATCGTCGCCCACTGCGACAGCGCGACATAACCGCAGGACACCTGCGCGATCGCGTCCTCGTGGCTCGGGTCGACCTTCACCATGCGTCCCGCGTTGAGTTCCTTGCGGTCGACGTAGGTGACCTTGGCCTCGTCCTCGGCCTTGGTGGCGGAGACGAACAGCGTCGCCTCGGCCATGCCGTAGCAGGGCTTGATCGCCGTCTTCGGCAGACCGTAGGGGGCGAACGCCTCGTTGAACTTCTTCATCGACGAGGTGGTCACCGGCTCGCTGCCGTTGATCAGGCCGATGACGTTCGACAGGTCCAGCGACTCGCCGTTCTTCGGCAGACCACGCGCCGCGGCGTGCTCGAACGCGAAGTTCGGTGCCGCGGCGAAGGTTCCGGCGCCGTCGGAGATCGCCGCCAGTTCCTTGATCCAGCGGTAGGGACGGCGCACGAACGCGCTCGGCGACATGATGGTGATGTACTTGCCGCCCACCGCGGGCAGGATCACCGTCAGCAGACCCATGTCGTGGAACAGCGGCAGCCAGGTGACGCCGCGTGAGTTCCAGTCCAGGTTGATCGCGTCGACCATCTGCAGCAGGTTGGTGCCCACCGCGCGGTGGGTGATCTCCACACCGGCGGGCACCCGGGTGGAACCCGAGGTGTACTGCAGGTAGGCGATGTCGTCGATCGCGATGTCCGGGCGCACCCAGCTTTCGCCGACGCTGTCGGGGATCGCGTCCACCGCGATGATGCGCGGGCGCTGGGCTGCGGGCAGCGAGCGGAAGAACTGCCGGACCCCGGCAGCGGAGGAGCTCGCGGTCAGGATCGCCGAGGGCTCACAGTCGCCGAGCACGGCGTGCAGGCGATCGGTGTGACCGGGCTCGTCCGGGTCGAACAGCGGGACCGAGATGGTGCCCGCGTAGATCGCGGCGAAGAAGGAGATCACGTAGTCCAAGCCCTGCGGCGCGAGGATCGCGACCCGGTCGCCCGGGTTGGTCACCTGCTGCAGTCGAGCGGCCACCGCGCGCAGCCGAATACCGAACTCACGCCACGTCAGCTCCTGCGCCTCGCCGTCGCGCTCGCGCGAGTAGTCGATGTAGCGATACGCCAGGGTGTTCGCGTCGTTCCGGGTGTGCTTCTCGACGTGATCAACCAGGGTGTGATCCTCGGGAATACGGATGTTCCCGGTTTCGTCCAGGTAGTCGTCGAAAGTCTCTTCCATTCCTTCTTCTCCTCCGAGGCACACGCAGCAAGACGGCGAATCGCCGCTATTACCTGTGAGGCCCCGACTCGCTTTCGCCCGCGGGTGCTCCAAGTGCAGAGCCAGCCTGCAGATTTTGTGCGGTCTGCGCGGTGACCGCTTATCGGCTAGATGTACTCAAACCAGAGTCATGTTACAGAGAAGACCGGCTCACTCGTCCCGCAGCAGGGGAATAACGGGGGCGAACGCGTCCATCTGGGTGGGGAATACACCGACGTAGGACATCGAGGTGAGCTGCCGCACACGGCGGATCTGCTCGGCGATCTCCTCGAATGTGCCGATCGCCACGTAGGGCGAGTTCAGGATGTCCTCGACGGACAGCTGAACATCGACTTCCAGGTTCGGGTGCAGTCCCCGGTCCAACGCCGACAGCGCCATCTCCGCGGTCTTCTCGCGATCGTCGGTGATCACGACCGCGGTGACGGCCCAGTTCAGTTCGATGTCGGCGAACCGGTCACCGGCGGCCTCCTTGATCAGATTCACCTTTTCCACGGCCTTCTCGATGGTGATGCCGGAGAGCAGGCCCTTGCCGTTCTTGGTGGTCACCGGAACGACGGAGATGATGTCGGCGTGCTTGGCGGCCAGGCGCAGCATCTTCGGACCGCCACCGCCGGTGCAGATCGGCGGGCGCGGGCCCTGCCGCGGCCTCGGGGTGCCTTTGATGCCCCGGACCTGGTAGTGCTTGCCCTCGAAGGTGCACTCCTGGCCGCGCAGCAGCACGTCGAGAATGGTCAGCGCCTCGTCCAGCTTCTCCAGCCGGACACCGGGCGATTCGTAGGCGATGCCCGCGTTGTCGAACTCCTCCTTGATCCAACCCGCGCCGAGGCCGACCTCGAGTCGGCCCTTGGACAGCACGTCGATGGTCGCCAGGTCCTTGGCCAGCACGACGGGGTGGCGGAAACCGTTCGCCAGCACCGAGGTGCCGAGCCGGATCTTCTCGGTGGCCTGGGTCAGCGCGCCGAGCGCGGCGATCGGCCCGATCTGCTCACCGAGGTGATCGGGCACCACGAAGGTGTCGAAGCCGTATTCCTCGGCCTGCTGAGCGGTCTGCACGAACTTGCGCGCTCCGCCCTCCTGCTTGTTTCCCTCGCCGGCCGCCGCGAAGCGGAACGGACGCAACGGAGTGCCCAGCGCGGACAACGCAGCATCCGCGTCACGGCTCGCCGTGGTGGCCGGTGCGGCGGCTTCTGTCATGAACTCATGCTCCTGGCTGTAAGGAAAATACGGGCGCGACGCCCGCCCGGGTCTGCGCTGCGGTGGTGCCCGGCGTCGCGATCACCAGCGCACTTTACAGCGTGCTACCCAACTCGAGTTGCGCTTGTCACGCCAAGCGGGTGCGGGGTATCTCACGGTCTGTGAATTCTCACGAATGGGCCGGATGCGGCGCTGCCTCGATGAGGCCCGCCGCCCAGTTGGTGGTCCACTGCGTCGCGGTGGTGCCGTCGCCGTCGACGACGTAGGTGTTGTACAGGGCGTGCACCGGGTTCCCCGCCGCCCGGACCAGCGAATTCACGCTGCCCACGATGTTCCACGGACTCAGTGCCTCCCGTGGGGCATCGCAGATCAGATCCCCGGGCGCGCACATGGTGTAGGTGCGGTCGGCCAGCGCGCCGAAGCCCCCTTGACGCGGACCGGTCATCGTGATGCCGGGCACGTTCAACCCCTTCAGCGCGACTTCGGCACCTACACCGGGCACCGGAGTACCGATCTGGATCGCCTGACCCGGGCCGCTCTCGCCGGTGCGGCGTCCGTCGGCGATCAACGTCACGCCGAGCACCAGATCGGCGGGCACGGGGCCGTCGCCCGCGCCGATCTGCGCGGCGACGTCACCCGCGATCACCGCACCTTGGGAGAACCCGGCGAGCACGTAGGTGGTCAACGGGCACTCCTGATGCCGTGCTGCCATGGCGTCGACCATCCGCGCCGTGCCCTCGGACCGGCTGTTGTTGTAGGACTGCTGGCCGTCCGGCGGGATCGCGATCGGATTGGAGAACTGCGCGACGTAGGGAACGGTGTACACGTCCACCCGCTCGCCGGGGAACCGCTGAGTGATCGGACCGGAGACGTTGAGCATCAGCGACACCGGGTTCGCGGTGGGATTGTGCGGATCGTCGAAGCTGTTCGACTCCCAGGTGCCGGGCACCGAGATCATCTGCACGTCGGGACAACTGGCCGGCTGCGAAGTCGGCCGCTCCGGCGGCTTCGGGCCGGGGCCGGGCGGGCGCAGACGCCCCGCCAGCAGATACCACAGCAGCAGGACCACCAGGACGATCAGCAGCACGACGCCGATCACGACCAGACATCCCGCCGGCCTGAACCGGCGGGAGGTCGAACGGGAACGCGAACTCACTGGCAGTACGTGGCGCGAGCGGTGGTGATGTAGATCTGCCCGGCCTTCTCCACCGGCATCTTGGCCGGGTCGAAGGACGGATCGGAACCTGCCATGGCGTTGACGAAGGTCATCAGATCCTGATCGGACGCACCGGCGGCGGTGCCCTGGCAGACGTACGCGCCGATGCTCAATGCGATGTCCGGGGTGGACGGGGTGACACCCTGCTTGGCCAGCTCGTCCAGGAACCGCTTGTCCTTGTCGGTGAGCTTCGAGGTGTCCGCGGGCGGGACGGCTTCGGTCGGCACCGGCTGCGGACGCTCGGGGGCCACCGTCGTCGTGGGCTGCTCCGGAGCGGGAGCGGGCTGACCGGTGTCGGCGGGCGTCGATGCGGCCGGCGACGTCGTCGTCGCCGTCGTGGTGCGGGCAGGCGTCGACGGAGTACTCGTCGCGGTCGAATCATTGTCGCCGCACGCGGCGAGCAGGCCGGTCGCGGCGAGCGCCACGACTACGCCGAATACCTTTCCACGGGTCCGATGCATGAATTCTTGTCCTCGATCTGTCGCTGAGCGGGGGTCGGGTCGCCCACCAGGCTAGCTGGGTCGGCTTTGCCGCGCCTTCGGCCGGTGCCGGCGGGAGTCGGACGATCCGAGCGTCTCAGAGGCTGTGGACTTCCGGTTTGCCGTCGCGCACCGTGATGAAGCCGCCTTGGAAGTTCTGCTGCATGCCGTCCGAGATGGAGAACTCGTCGCCGGTGGGGTAGCCGAGTTTGCCGTTCTCGTAGCCGGTCTCGCGCCAGGCGTCCAGCACCGGGCCGTTGCGCACCGCCCAAGCGCCGGAGACGGGGCTCCAGTAGATGTTGCCGCCTTCGAATCGGCTGAACCGGCCCAGTTCCTTCAGCGCCTGTTCCTCCTCGACCGGGAAGCCGAGCGGACTGTTCTCGAAGCCGAGCTGTGCGTACTTGCCGAGGATCAGACCCTGGACACGATGCACGCCGGTGGCTGCGCTGTAGTAGAACGGGCCGTTCTCGAAGGCTTGCACGACGCCGTCGCGGCTCGGGGTCTTGATCTCCGGCGCGACCGGATAACCGGCGGGGCCGCGTTCGAACCCCTGCTTGCCCCATTCCGCCAGGATCGCGCCGCGGACCACCTGAGCACCGGTCTGCGGCGTCCAGTACAGCGAGCCGTTCTGGAAGGACTGGTACCTGCCGCGACCATCCTCCAGCGCGCGCTCCTCGCCGATCGGCAGGCCGAGCGGTCCGGTGGGCCCCCCTGCCGCCTGGTAACCCGCACCGAACAGACCGCCGACCGGATACGCGCCGCTGTCCGGCGTGTGGAACACCCGGCCACCCGCGAAGTCCTGAGCGGTGCCGCCCGCCACCGCGTACTCCCCGGTGAGGCATTGGCGGAGCCAGCCCGCCGCGGCAGCCACCGGGCCGATCGCACCGCCCGGCTGGCAGTCGGGCTTGCCTTGGTCGACGCCCAGCGCGGAGGCGGCCTGGGCCCAGGACTGGCGCATCTCGAAATCCCAGTACGGCCACGAGTGGGTGCCGGACGGGCGATAGTTCACCTGCGCCGGGATGGCCAGCTTGGACAGCTTGGTCACGAAGTTCTGCGAGGTGAGCCGCGCGAGGATCTCCAAACCCATGCCCGCGATATTCGTACTCACCCCGGGTATGCCGAGGGCCTGGTCGTAGGGTCCGATCGCGCCACTGCCGCTGGAGATGTACAGGCTGACGCCCCGCAGCTTGTCGGCCAGCATGTACGGGTCGTGCGCCTCCCACTCCGGTCCGGTCTGCGGACCCCACATGGCGGCGGAGTCGAACCCGCCCGCGTCGCGCATCGCGAACTCGATGGCCTGGGGCATGCCCAGCGTCGTGGTGGTCAAGAAGCCGGAGTACGCGGCGGCGTGCCGCACGAAGCCGGGGTTGCGGGCGGCCAGGAGCATCGCGGCCGTGCCGCCCATCGACAGCCCTTCCATGCCCCGTACGCTCGTCGCCCGCCAATGGCTCTCCAGCAGCGGCGGAAGCTCCTTGGTCAGGAAGGTTTCCCACTTGTAGGTGCGGCCGTTGTCCGGCTCCAGCCAATCGGTGTAGAAGCTGGACTGCCCGCCGATGGGCAGCACGACGGTGACGTTCTTGTCGGCGAAGAAATCGACCGCCCCCGCCTCCTTCGTCCAGCCGTTCTCGTCGTCGGTCGCGCGCAGGCCGTCGAGCAGGAACAGCACGGGGAACCGGGCCTCAGGGCGGGCGTTCCAGTCCCTGGCCAGCAGCAACTGCACCTGGATCGGCGCACCCATGGACGGCGAGGTCACCCACAGCGCGACGCGACGGTCGCTCAGCCACTGGACCTTCTCCAGCACGGGCGCGGCCACGGCCACCGTGGGTTCCGCGGCCGCGGGTGCCTCCACGGACGTGCCCGCGGCTAGGGGGACCACCAGTGCGGTGGCGAGCAGCATCAGCCGCTCGCGTGCCGAACGAGCGACGAGACGCCAGCGTATGCCACAGCTACCGCACGTAATCCCTGCCACAGAAGCTTTGTACTCCCGTTATAGCAACGTTTACGGGAGACACGCGCTGCCTAGCAAACTATGTTCGCTGTTCCGCGATCAGCACTGGCCCCGAACGCAATTCAGGCCGCACCGAAACGGTGCGGCCTGAATGCGAGAAGGTGGATCAGATCACCAGGCGCCGGTGGCGTCCAGGATCATGTTGCGGGAGGCGAACAGCTGGCCCTCCCAGTACTTCCAGGAGTGGGTGCCCGCGGCCGGGAAGTCGAACCGGGCCGGGATACCCAGCGAGCTCAGGCGAGCCTGGAACGCGCGGGTGTTGACCAGCGAAAGGGCTTCCAGCGCCATCGCGTTACCGGTGTTGAACACGCCGACCGCCGAGTTCGGCTGGTCGAACTGACCCGGCAGACCGCTGGCGGCCGAGATGTACATCGGCAGCCCCTTCAGCTGCGGCGCGAACACGAACGGGTCCATCCGCAGCCACTGCGGGCTCCACGGCGCGGCCATCGAGTCGACGTTGAAGCGGCCCGCGTCCAGCATCGCGACGCGGATCGCCTCGCGCATGCCCGGCGCGGAGATGTTCAGGTAGCCCGAGTAGGAGGCGGCGAACTTGAACTGGTCGCGGTGGTAGGCCGCGAGAGCCAGCGCAGCGCTGCCGCCCATGGACAGGCCGACGACCGCGTTGTTGGTGCGCGAGACGCCGTAACCCTCCAGGAAGGCCGGGAGCTCCTTGGTGAGGAAGGTCTCCCACTTGTAGGTGGTCTTCTGGCCGTTCAGGTTCGACGGCGCGTACCAGTCGGTGTAGAAGCTGGACTGGCCGCCGACCGGCATCACCAGGGTGATGTTGTCGTTGCCGAACTGCTGCAGCGCGTTGGTCTCGAACGACCACGCGTTGCGGTCGTCGCGGGCACGCAGGCCGTCGAGCAGGTAGAGCGCCGCGTTACCGCCGCGCGCGGCCCACTGGACCTGGACCTTGATCGGGCCCATGCTGGAGGGGACCATCAGGTCCTCGAAGCCACCCGCGGGCGCTCGCAACACCGGCGCGTGCGCCGACGGCGCCGCGGTGGCGAGCGTCGGGGTCGCCAGGCCCGCGGCGATCGGTAGCGCCAATGCGGCGGCACCGACAGCCAGAATTCGATTACGCCAACCGCGAGGCGCGCCTCGTCGTCCCGACTCTGTTCTCTTCGGCGCGGCCGCCCTGCCGAAACGCATGAATCCTGCTCTCTTTCTGCTGTTGTGGTGCCACCTCGCCACCCGAAGGGCGAAGCGGCACCCGTGTTGCCAACGAGACGCGCGTCACGGACATGGTCCCGACAATCCGATCCCCGTGACGGCGCTACAACGATCTGGTCACACTTGCGCTCGCTGGACGATATTCGACGGTCCCTGCTTTAGCAAGATCCGAGGTCTTTCCACTGGCCGAAATCCGTCCGTTTGCGCAAGGTAATGATGCGGTGACCTTATCGCGTTCTCGCGGTGATGTCGTCTTGGATCGCAAGATATTCGCGCTCCTGGCGGGAACTGTCACCGACCCGAGATCTTCGCAATCCCGGCGTCGGGCTCGCCCCCCGACCGGCGCACCACGCATCCGGTCGACGACGCGAAGACTCGGCAGGACCGTTGACCGAGATGTGATCGGCCCCGAGATCTGCCGTGATAGCCGCGAGAATGATCCCGAGCAAACAGTTCTAGCTCCGAAGATCTTATCGCAGCGATTACACAGCAAACGAATCGGGGGCAGTCGCGCCCTCCCCACCCGCCCCTAGAACCCCCTACTCTGCACAACCCCCTACCCCCGAGTTCAGCTGCCCAGCGCCCCCATACCCCCTAGGGCCCACCCCCTACAGCACCCCAGGCACCGAGAAGCAACACAACTGCACAAACGCGAACAAATGTTCCCGAACCACGGGTGCATCACAAGCGCGAGATCCCCACTCACCCACCCTCCTCGGGGTGCGAGTCATACGAGCGCCGTTCGCGGCCCGGCTCGCGGCGGAGCGGACGAAGGCGTGCGCCGCAGGGCGAGTCTCGTCCGCTCTGACGCGAGCCATAAAGGTGGCCGCGAACACCCAGCGCCGCAGGCGCTGGAAATCCAACTCACCCGATGTTCGCCGACATATCCGGAATCATTCGCATGGCCTCGTCGGACCAGTTGTTCCAGGCGTGAATACCGAACGGCGGGAAGGAGTACACGGCGTTGCCGCCGCCGAGCGTCGCCATCCGCACCTGGAACGCGCGGGTGTTCGCCAGCGCCAGGGTCTCCAGACCCATGCCGTTGAGGGTGCTGAAGCTGGGCGGGTCGGTGGCCGAGGGCAGGCCGCTGGCCGCGGCGATCCACACGCGGGTGCCGTTGCGGACCAGGTTGGGGGCGAACACGAACGGGTCCATCCGCAGCCACTGCGGACTCCACGGCGGGGCCATCGAGTCGACGTTGTAGCCGCCCGCGTCCAGCATGGCGGCGCGGATCGCCTCGCGCATACCCGGCGCCGAGTTGTTCAGGTACCCGGAGAACGAGCCGGCGAAGCTGAACTGGTCCGGGTGATAGGCGGCCAGGGTCAGTGCCGCGCTGCCACCCATCGACAACCCGAAGGCGCCGTTGCGATTCGGGTTGAACCCGAGCCGATCGCGCAGCGCCCAGCGCAGGTTGTTGGTCAGGAAGGTCTCCCACTGGTAGCGGTAGCTCTTGCCCGGTCCGCCGGCGAACCCGTCCAGCCCGCCGGAACCGGTGCTCGAACCGCTACCCGCCGGAATACCCAGGAACTCGCTCGGCGCGATCCAGTCGGCGTAGAAGCTCGACATGCCGCCGACCGGCATGACCACATTGATGTTCTGGCTCGCCAGGACTTGCGGAATGTTCGTCTCGATCTCCCAGCCGTTCAGCGATTCCGGCGCCCGCATGCCGTCGAGCACGTAGACGACGCGATTGGTGTTGCCGTCCGCCGCCCGCAGGATCCGGGTCTTGATCGGGCCCATGCCGGAATCGACCCAGAAGTCCAAGGCCGCGGGGTCGAAGGCCGCCGATGCCGTGGCGCCGGTGCCCGCGATGGTCGTGCCGAGCGGTAACAGCAGCGCCACGGCGACGCCGAGGGCGGACCGTCGCAACCACGAACCGGATGTTCGAGACCCCTCGGGCCCGCGCTTCCCGCGCGCACTACGCATCACAGTCGACCTTTCCTCGAGCGGCCTCGTTCAGCAAACTTTCAGCGATCAATACCGAGCCCTCATCGGGCGCCGAGTCGCAACGTCCACCGAGAAATGGACGGATCGATCTCGGTGCATGTCGTTGGAGTATCAATCGGGAACGAATGCCTTCATGTTGCTGGATGGTGATCCAGACCACAACTACCGAAGCCCGTTTTCTTCGTATTCGTTGCCGAATTACCCCCGGACGACCCGGTAAACGCCGAAAGACCGCTCCGTGCCGTTGGCGCGGAGCGGTCTTTCGTCGCGATTGCCGAACTACCCGATGTTGGCGGACAGGTCGGGGATCATCCGGTAGACCTCGTCGGCCCAGTAGTTCCAGTTGTGCACACCGACGGCCGGGAAGTCGTAGGTGACGTTGTTCGCGCCCAGGGTGAGCATGCGGACCTGGAACGCGCGGGTGTTGGCCAAGGCCAGCGCTTCCAGCCCCATCGCGTTGACGGTGTTGAAGCTCAAACCGTCGGCCCCACTCGGCAGACCGCTACCGGCGGAGACCCACAGGCGGGTGTTGTTCGCCTTCAGCCGCGGCGCGAATACGAACGGGTCCATCCGCAGCCACTGCGGGCCCCACGGCGGCGCCATCGCGTCGATGTTGTAGCCGCCCGCGTCCAGCATCGCCACGCGCAGCGCCTCACGCATGCCCGGCGCGGAGATGTTCAGATAGCCGGAGTACGAACCGGCGTAACGGAACTGGTCGGGGTGGTAGGCCGCCAGGGTGAGCGCGGCGCTGCCGCCCATGGACAGGCCGAATACGCCGTTGCCGTTCGGGTTGAAGCCGAGCCGGTCGCGCAGCGCCCAGCGCAGGTTGTTGGTGAGGAAGGTTTCCCACTTGTAGGTGCTGGTCTTGCCCGGCCCGCCCGCGGAACCGGTCAGCAGGCCGGAGCCGGAGTTCGCCGAACCGGTGGACGACGAGCCCGCGCTGCCCAGGCCGAAGAAATCGCTCGGACCGTTCCAATCCGCGTAGAAGCTGGACGGTCCGCCGACCGGCATGACCACGTTGATGTTCCACTTGGTCAGCTCACGAACGACCTCGGTGTCGATCTCCCAGCCGCTCAGGTCCGTGCGCGCCCGCATACCGTCCAGCGCGTAGACCACGCGCCCGGTGTTGCCGTCGGCGGCGCGGAAGACGCGCGACTTGATCGGCCCCATCTCCGAATCGACCCAGAAGTCGAAACCGTCCGGGTTGAACGCGGCGGACGCCGGGGCGGCAGGGCCTGCCACCGACACCCCGAGCGGTAGCAGAACCGCCAGCGACACCAGCACGGACCGCTTGAGCCAGGAACCTGCTCTTCGAGTATTAAGACGACGCCCGATCACGCCTCGCATCAGTTTGAACCTTTCGTTTCACAGCGACAGCGGCAAGCCGTCCACACGGTAACCCGCCGATGCCCTCAACCGATGGACGCCACGGCCGGGCATACGGTCGTAGCGTATATCGGTATCGACACGGTGGCGTTACCAAAAAGAGATAAAGCGGCGTACGCCACTTTATCGGACTCGCACAAGGCCCTGGTCGGCGTGCATGACCGGGCCCGGTGCGTGCCACGGATTCAGCGCGGCGCGACCGGTTGCGGGAACGGATCGACCAGGCCGCACCGCTGGATCTCGTACTTCGGCACGCGGTCGATGCGGTACTTCGCGAAACGCAGCGAGTTGCGCAGGTTGTGCCGGAACCGCTCGAAGGTGAGCGGGTCGCGCGAGGAGATCAGCAGTGCCTGGGTGTCCGGGCAGGACATCGCGGTCCGTGCCTGGGTCACCCATTTCTCGTCCAGATACCAGGGCATCCACGGTTTCCTGTCCACCATGCCCGCGTCCACGATGACCCAGTCCGGGTACAGGCTCTTGTCGTGCCCGATCCGGCCGTCGGTGAGGCGGTCGGTGTGCGCCGCCAGCGGGTAGGCCAAGCCCATCGGATCGATCACCCGCACGTCCAATGGGACGTTCATGCTGGTCATCCCGAGGTTCAGGAAGTAGACCGTGTGCCCGGCGCCGCCGTCCGGAATGGGCTGCGGCGGCGGAGCGACGTACCAGAACATGAAGGAGGGCGAGTTCAGCAGCAGGCCGCCGTTCGGGCTCGCGGTGATGTCGTCGACCATGGCGCGGATACGCGGATAGTCCAGGTAGTCCTCGGCCAGTATCGGGTGGTCGTGCCCGGTGTTGAGCACGTAGTAGACGCGCTCGTCGACGATGCCGGTGGAGGTGATCTTGGTGCCGGTCTTGATCGCGGTGGTGCTGGCGGCGAACAGCGCCCAGCCCGCGACGCCGACGAATGCCACGGCGATCACCGCGAAGGACCAATCGGCGGCGGTCGCCGCGCGCGCCCCGCCCCGGGGCGCGCGGATCGGGATGACCGCGACCGGGAGCAGCAGCAGGAACAGCTGCGGCAGCAGCATCCGGCCGTGCATGAAGTCGCCGCCGACTCGCAGCGCGTACAGGGTCAGCAGGAAACCGCTGACGAGGACCGCGGTGACCACCGCTCCCGGGGAGCGCAGCCACTTCCGGACCCGCTGGATCGACCAGCCGCGCGCGTCCGACGAACCGGCGTCGGCGGTCCGGCCGGTCCGCGTGCGCGCCGCGAGCACACCGGCGAGCAGCAACACCAGCAGCGGCGCCCAGAGGAAGTACGGACCGACGAGGTCCCAGAGGTAGGTGAAGCCCTGCCCCCATTTGGCTCCGCCCGCGTCCTTGGCGACGGCGGTGTTGGGGTAGGGCAGACCGTAGTAGCCCATCCGCCAGATCTGGTAACCCAGCGGAACCAGCCCGGCCACCGCGACGATCACCGCGCGCAACACGATCGGCCGCAGCTTGCTCTCCGGCATGGGGGCGAAGAAGATCATCAGCAGCGCCAGCGCGCCGACCAGGGTCATCTCGGGACGGATCAGCGGGGCGAGCCCGGCGAGGAAGACCAGTCCGAGCAGGCCGGGCAGACGCACCGACTTCGCCTGGCTCCAGCGCATCAGCTGCCACCACAGCAGGCCGATCCAGCAGATCACCAAGCCGCTTTCCAGGCCGGAGGTGACGTAGTCGCGGGCCGGGGGCAGAGCGATGTAGACCAGCACGCCCGCGGGCAGCAACAGCCCGGTGCCCGCGCCGCCCCACAGCCGCGCCGATCCGAGCATGGCGAACACGACCGCGGCCAGCGACACGGTGAGCGCGACACCGAGCACCACGTACTCGAGCCGCGCCTGGGTCAGCCAGCTGAAGAACCAGACCAGGTAGGTCCACGCGGTGCTGGTGTTGGTTTCGACGCGTTCGCCCTCGTTGAAGACGGGGCCGTTGCCCGCCAGCAGGTTGCGGACGGTGCGCAACACGATGAGGCCGTCGTCGGCGATCCACCGTCGCTGCCAGCCTCCGACCGCGAAAAGAACAACGGTGAGCGCGATCCCACCGACGAACGTGGCTTCGGATAGGCGCGTGAACCGCGACGCGGAGCGGGTCTGCTCATCGGCTTGCCGCTCCGCCGCGTGTTCCGTTCGCTCCGCTACCAGCATCTCGTCAGGTGAGATAGACAGCGACACCTACCGCTCCGATCCAGGCGATTGCGAGGAACTGCAGGATGCGGTCCCCCAGCGCGATCTCTTCCGGTTCCCCGGCCTCGCCACCATCGACGTCGACCGCGTAACGCAGGATTGCGATGGTAAACGGGATCATCGAGATCGCGAACCAGTTGGTGTCTTTGATGCCGTCCTGCTGGAACGCCCACAGCCCGTAGAACACCACGACCGCCGTCGCGGCCAGCGTCCAGATGAAGCGCAGGTAGGTGGGCGTGTAGTACTCCAGCGACTTGCGGATCTTGGCGCCGGTGCCCAGCGCGATCTGCAGTTCCGCGTAGCGCTTGCCCGCGGCCATGAACAGCGAGCCGAAGGCCATGATCAACAGGAACCACTGCGACAGTGCGATGTCGGCCGCCGCGCCACCGGCCACCGCGCGCAGCAGGAACCCGGACGACACGATGCAGATGTCCAGCACGGCCTGATGCTTCAGGCCGAAGCAGTAGGCCAGCTGGATGCCGATGTAGACCGCCATCACGACGGCCAGATCCCACGAGGCGAGGAACGATCCCGCGATCGACCCGGCCAGCAGCGTGGCGGACAGCAGATAGGCCAGGTTCACCGGGACGATGCCCGCGGCGATCGGCCGGAACCGCTTGGTCGGGTGCGCCCGGTCGGCCTCCACGTCGAGCGCGTCGTTCACCAGGTAGATGCCCGAGGCCGCCATGCAGAACACCACGAACGCGATGCCGACATGCGCGAGCACGTCCACATCGGTGGCCGTCCCCGCGGCCAGCGGTGCGGCGAGCACCAGGACGTTCTTGACCCACTGCCGCGGACGGACTGCCTTGAACAGACCGCCGGCCAGCGTCTTGGGCGGGCCCTTGACCACCGCCTCGGCGAGGTCGGCGCCGGTCGGCTCTTCACTCATGTCAACCAAGGCTCTTTCTTGTGCGGTCACTGTCGAGTCTCTTTTCGGCGGCGAGCAGGGCGGCGGCGGACGCGGCGCCGAGCGCGGAACCGGCGAGCACGTCGGAGGGGTAGTGCACCCCGAGGACCACCCGGGAAAGCAGCATCGGGGGGACGAGCACCGCAGGCAAGGGTAGCCCGGTCAATCTGCCGAGCAACACGGCCGCCGCCGTCGTGGAGGTCGCGTGCGAGGACGGGAAGCTCAATTTGCTCGGCGTCCCCACGTTGACCTGCACCGACGGATCGTTCGGGCGCGGTCGGCGAACAACGCGCTTGATGACGATCGAGGCCGCGTGCGCGCCGACCGCGCCGACCGCGACCCCCGCCCACTGTCTGCGCCGCGGTTTGTCGACCAGCCATCCCGCGGCGGCGATGCCGACCCAGCCGAGCGCGTGCTCGCCGAAGTGCGACATGCTGCGGGCCGCGGACACCACGGCCGGTTTGCTGCCGAGGGTGGCCTGCACGGCGTTGATGATCGCGACTTCCGGCGGCGCCTGCTCGGCCATCGCCGGTCGCGCGGACACCGGGCCGCCGTGCCCGTTGGCGCTGTGCAACGGCGGCTGCACGGCCGCGTCGTCGGCGGCGCTCGCTCCGAGACTCACTGCTGTCCGTCCTTCGTGTCGATCCCGAAGACCTTCTCCCAGGCCGCGGTGCTGGTCAGCTGCGGGTGGGCGGCGCGGTAACGCTGCTGCATCTCCGGGAAGCGGGCGGCCAGCTCCTTGCGCAGGCGCATGGCCTCCTTGAACAGGCCGAGCGCCTGGCGCGGATCGCGCTTGCGGTAGACGACGCCGCGGCCGTCGGCCGTGGTGACGGTGACGCCGTCGACCTGCGAGAGCAGGAACCAGCGCGCGTCCAGCGTCGGCACGTTCAGCTGTGGGGTCTCATGGTGCTCGGAGTGCGCGGGACGGAAGTTGTGCACCAGGCCCTTGGCCAGGCGGACCACCTTCGCGATCGGGTTGGCGGGCTCGCCCACCGCCCCGACACCGATGTGGCTGGCCAGCGGCAGTTCGGTGGACGAGGGCAGGATCACCGCGTCCGGGTACTGCTTGCGCAGCTCGTGCACCGCGCCGAGCGCACTGGGCAGCAGCTGGAACAGCCGCTCGGGGCCGGCCAGGAAGTCGCGGATGGCGAGGTTCTGGATCGCGACCGTCGAGTACTCCAGGCACAGCAGGTGCTTCAAGGTGGCCTTGATCGTGTTGACGACCATGCCGCGCCCGTTGCCCGGCAGGTGCAGCGAGGCGACGACCAGGCGATTGCGCAGGTGGAAATACGCCTGCCAGTCGATGGCGTCGTCCTTGTCGCTCCAGGCCATGTGCCACACCGCCGCGCCGGGCAGGGTGACGGTCGGGTATCCGGCCGCACGGGCGCGCAGGCCGTACTCCGCGTCGTCCCACTTGAGGAACAGCGGAAGCGGCTGGCCGAGTTCCTCGGCGACGCGGCGCGGGATGACACAGGTCCACCAGCCGTTGAAGTCGACGTCGATGCGCCGGTGCAGCAGCTTCGAATTGTCCCGGTCCTTGAGCGGGTACTTCGAGAAATCGTGGTCGTACTCGACGTTCGGGGCCGCGGTCCACATGAAGATGCCGCGGTCGACCACCTCGCCCATGACGTGCAGGTGCGAGCGCTCCTGCAGGTTGAGCATCTGGCCACCGACGAGCACCGGCGACTTCGCGAAGCGGGCGAAGGCCAGCGCGCGCAGGATCGAGTCCGGCTCGATCTCGATGTCGTCGTCCATGTAGACGATGTACTCGGCGTCGGTGGTCTTCAGCGCCTCGTACATGACCCGGCTGTATCCGCCGGAGCCACCGAGGTTGGGCTGGTCGTGAATGGACAGGCGATTCCCGAGCGCCGCCGCGGATTCCGCGAAACCGGGCTCGTCGACGACCTTCCTGGTGCCCTGGTCCGGGATGATGACGGCCGCGATCTTCTCCAGCACCAGCGGATCCGAGCCGAGGGCCGCGAGGGTCTTCACCGCGTCGGTGGGCCGGTTGAAGGTGGGCATGCCGACCGCGATGCTGCCCTCGCCGGGTGCCTCGATCGGCGCGTACCAGCCGCCGGACAGCAGCGTGACCGCCGTGTCGGTGGTGATGTCGAACCAGATCCAGCCGCCGTCCTCGAACGGGGCCAGATCGGTCTCGAACTCGACGACCACCGAGTCGGCGCCGGTCGCCACCGCGAATTCCCTGCCCTGCACGTGGATTCGCGAGCCGTCGGCCTTGGACCGGTACACGTCCACCCGGCCGTGCCCGGCCAGTTCCAGCCGCAGCACCACCGACGACAGGACGCTCCAGCGCCGCCAGTAGCTCGCGGGCAGCGCGTTGAAGTAGGTGCAGAACGAGACTTCGGACTCCGCGCCGATCGACAGCGACGTGCGGGTGGTCGCGTGCGCGCGCCTGGCGTTGGTCTGCGACTCCTCGACATAGAGCGTGCGCACGTCCAGCGGCTCACCCGGCCTGGGCAGGATGATGCGTTGCAGCAGCGACTTCGCGCGGGTCTCGGTGGTCATGTCTTCCAAAATGGATTGGGAGGTCATCGGTCTCCTAAGCCTCCTGGTCCACCAGCGGCGCACCGTCCGCCAGGTGCGGGTGCAGCACGTTGTCGAACATGCTCAGTGCGCTGCCGATCGCCATGTGCATATCCAGGTACTGGTAGGTGCCGAGGCGGCCGCCGAAGACGACCTTCGCGGCGGCGGTCTCCTGCTTGGCCAGCTCCCGGTAGGCCAGCAGTTTGGACCGGTCCTCCGGGGTGTTGATCGGGTAGTACGGCTCGTCACCGGTCTGCGCGAACCGGGAGTACTCCCGCATAATCACCGTCTTGTCGGCGGGGTATTCGCGCTCGGGGTGGAAGTGGCGCGGCTCGATGATGCGGGTGTAGGGCACGTCCGCGTCGTTGTAGTTCATCACCGAAGTGCCTTGGAAGTCACCGACCGGCAGCACCTCGGTCTCGAAATCGATGGTGCGCCAGCCCAGTTCGCCTTCGCTGTAGTCGAAGTAGCGGTCCAGCGGACCGGTGTAGACGACCGGTGCGTCCGGGTTCTCGGCGCGCAGCTGCTCGCGCACCTCGAACCAGTCGGTGTTCAGCCGCACCTCGATCAGCTCGGAGGCGGCCATGTTCTCCAGCCACTTCGTGTAGCCCTCGCGGGGCAGGCCCTCGTAGGTGTCGTTGAAGTAGCGGTTGTCGAAGGTGTAGCGAACCGGGAGCCGGGTGATGTTGCCCGCGGGCAGCTCCTTCGGGTCGGTCTGCCATTGCTTGGCGGTGTAGTCGCGCACGAACGCCTCGTAGAGCGGTCGGCCGATCAGCGAGATGGCCTTCTCCTCGAGGTTCTGCGCGTCCTTGGTCTCGATCTCCGAGGCCTGCTCGGCGATCAGCTTGCGCGCCTCCTCCGGCGAGAAGTAGCGACCGAAGAACTGGGAGACCAGACCGAGGCCCATCGGGAACTGGTAGGCCTGCCCCTTGTGCATCGCGAAGACGCGGTGCTGGTAGCCGGTGAACTCGGTGAACTGGGTGACGTAGTCCCACACCCGCTTGTTCGACGTGTGGAACAGGTGCGCGCCGTACTTGTGGATCTCGATCCCGGTTTCCGGATCCGGCTCGGAGTACGCGTTACCACCGAGGTGGTGTCGCCGTTCGATCACCAGAACCCGTTTACCCAGCACGGTGGCGGCGCGTTCGGCAACGGTCAGCCCGAAGAATCCGGAGCCGACGACGATCAGATCGAACTGTGAGGCGGAATGGACGGAGTTACCCGGGGACGATGCGACGGTCACGGGAGCCCAGAGTATCGGAAGTCCCGGCCGCGTCCGGGCGGAGTAGGAAGTGCGCTGAGCGGCACCGTTCGCGGCACCCGATTTCACGCCCCCGACCTCCCGATTTCGCCAGATGTTTGCCGGAATGGACCGCACGGGCAACCGCCGGGCTGTTTACTACTCCGGCTGGCGATCGCGCTCGGTTCGCGATGCTCCGTGGCGGTGGGCCACCACGAACCGGTGCGCGACGAAGAGGACTCCTTCTGCGCGGCGAGTCACCGAGGGACCGCGTTCCTCGGTGACTCGCTGCCCGCGAGCACCTCGGATGGATCCGTGCGGAGGTGCCCGGGAGTCGCCCGCGTCCGGATGCATCCAACCGCGCTCAGGCCGGGAAACCGACGTCCTGCTCGACCTTGTCCCGCTCGGTGTACAGCCGCCAGTAGTGGTCACCGAGTTCTTCGCCGCTGATCCGCACGATTTCGAGCCCGTCGGGAATCAGCTCCGGGTGCTCGTCGACGATCTGCGCGGCTTTGCTGCCTTCGATCAGTGCGCCGATGTTGAGCAACCCCACGTAGACGCCGGTGCCGCGCAGTTCCACCTCGAGCTGGCGCAAGTAACCCCGCTGCGCGGCCAGCGCGATGCCGAAGTTGGCGAGGTAGGGCGCCACGAAATGCTCGGACGAGCCCGAGGAGAACAGCAGCGCTCCGTCGCCTCTTTCCACCATTTTCGGCGCGAGTGCCCGCGTCATCAGAATCGGTGAGTGCAGCTTGAGCGCGAGCGGCGCATCGAGGGAGGGGATGTCCACCTCCAGCGTCGAGGGCAGCCGGTCGCTCATGTTGCCCGCCGCGCCGTGCATCGCCACGTGGATCGGCCCGAAAGTCGCCTCGATCTTCTCGATCACGCCCGTGACCTGCGCGGCGACAGTCACGTCCGCGGGGAAGGCGGCGGCCTCGATGCCCTCGGCCCCCAGTTCCTCTGCATGTCGGCGCGCCTTCTCCGGATCGCGCCCGATGACGGCCACTCGGAACCCGTCGCGTCCGAATCGGCGGCCGGTGCCGACGCCCAGGCCGGGGCCGTACCCGAAGATCGCGATGGTCTTGGTCATTTCCACTCCAGAATTAAGTTGAGACATGGTTCAAGTTCGATGTCCACGGTAACCTAACTTGAACCCACGCTCAACATATCCGCCGCGGCCGATTTGTAGGATCGGCCCGTGGACAAGCCGTTACGAAGCGATGCCCAGCGCAACCGGGACGCGCTCGTGACCGCCGCCCGCGCCGTCTTCGAGGAACGCGGCCTCGACGCACCGCTGAAGGAGATCGCCGCCCGCGCCGGGGTCGCCATCGGCACCCTCTACAACCGCTTCCCCACCCGCGACGACCTCATCGCGGCGGCGGTGGAGGACCGCATCGAGGCGGGCGGCCGCATCGCCGAAGTCGCGCTGTCCATGGACGACCCTTGGGAGTCGTTCGTCTATCTGGTCGAGCAGGTCTGCGCTTTGCAAGCCGCCGATCGGCTGCTCAGCGAACTCGCCGTGCGGGCGGCCCCCAGCCGCGCCATCGCGCAGGCGCAGGAATACGGCCACGGCTTGATGCGCCGGATCATCACCCGCGCCCAGGAAGCCGGGGTCCTGCGGGACGACTGGGTACTGGAGGACATCGCCTTCATCACCTGGTCGCACACCAGAATCGTCGAGGCGACCAGCCACATCGCCCCCGAAGCCTGGCGCCGCCACCTCGGCCTGGTGCTCGACGGCTTGCGCGCGGAGGCCGCCCATCCCCTCCCGGTTCCCCCGATCACCGAAGACCAGCTGATGCACGCGCTCGGGCGCGACGACCTGGCCTAGTGGGCCTGTCGACGTGCTCCCGTGGGCGCAGCCGCGCGTCAGTAGGGCGGTCGCGACTGCGGTGCGGGTGAGTGTTGGCCGAATTGGGACGCCGGTGGCTGGGCACCGGGCTGTGGCACCGGCGGCTGGAGACCGGACTGCGGCACCGGCGGCTCGGGGCCGAACTGCGGCGCCGGTGACGGGTGACCGGGCCGCAGGAGCAGGGGTGCGGGTGAAGCAGCGCGGCGACCGAGCGGACTGGTCACGATCGCACCCGACGCGACTGTGCAGAGAGCTGCCCCGACGATCAGGTAGAAGGGCGAAGCAGCCGACCGCGCGGCCAAACCGTACTCACCGCCGTAGGTCGCCGTGATCAGGCCGCCGAAGAATCCCCATGCGGAGCCGATCAGCACCGCGGGCCGCCCAGCGGACTTGCCGAACAGCATGAGGATCGCACCGCCGACCAGGACCACCGTCAGCAGCGCGGATACCCCCAGCAAGATCTCCTGCACCGCACGAATACGGGAGGCAGCCCACCAAGCGTCGAAATCCTTGGAGGCATCCGGGATTCCGCCGGCCGGGCCGTTGAGTTCCCCGATGCCGAGCAGTGCACCGACACCGATCCCGCCGCCACCGAGACAGGCCGCGATCACCGCCGACGCGGTGTGCCAAGTCGACGGTGCTCCGCTGCCCTGTCCCCCGGGCGGAGCAAACGAATTGTTCATCGAACCCCCCTTCGATATCGAACCCTACCGCCCCCTCCCGACAGAAATCGACCGGAAAGCGGCTCTCGCACAGTGGAATGGGCCGCGTTCACAACCGGACGGACGACGGCCGGTACGCGTGCACGCGTACCGGCCGTCGGAGGGTTGTGCTCTACAGCCGCTGCTCGGCGTAGACCTTCATCGCGTCGCGCACGAACTCCGCGGTGCCCGCACCGTGGACGTCGTAGTTGACCGCGAAACGCGGATCGGCCACGTACATCTCGCCCAGGTTGACGAACGCCTCCTTCACCACCGGACGACCCTGCCAGCCGATGCCGATCCAGTCGTAGTGGCGCTGGACGATGGCCTGCACCTCATCGCTGTCGGGGGTGAGCCCGTCGGCGTGCGCGCGGCCGTAGTCGGCGGCGATGTCGAGATGGGTCTGCTGGAAGGTCTTCTTGTCCGCGTCGGACATCGAGCGCCACCAGCGGTCACCGCTCTCGTAGGCGTCCTTGCCCCAGCGTTCGATCACCTCGTCCTTGTACTTCGTGTGGTCGAACCCGTCGAAAACTTCTGCTGCCACGAGTTGTTCACCTCTTTCCGTCTTGTGCAGCGTGGTGTGCACCGACTCGATCAGCCGCCGGATCCGATCCTGTTCCTGCCGAAGCAGGTCCAGGTGCGTGCGCAGCGCGGCGGCGGTGTCCTGCTCTCCGGCAAGGACTTCGGCGATGACCGGAAGCCCGAGGCCGAGTTCGCGCAGCAGCAGGATGCGTTGCAACCGCACGAGGGAGGCCTGGTCGTAGAACCGGTATCCGTTGGCGCCGATCCGGCTGGGCGGCAGCAGCCCCAACTGCCCGTAGTGGCGCAGCGTGCGGCTGGTGGTACCGGCCGCCTTCGCCAGATCTTGGATGGACCATTCCTTGGTGACCACGTCTTGTCCTCCCTCCTTCTCTCATCGGTGTAACCAGCTTGCAAGTTGACGTTACGTCAAGGTCAACCCCGATGTTCCGGCGGATTTTCCGGCTTGTCGCAGGCATCGGCAGGCGCGACCTGCACTGGCGACGGCACAAAACGAGCCGGGACCTCGAGGGCACCGACCGAGCAGGGTTCCGCTTAGCGCGATCGCCATGCTGGACACTGGAGCGGGTGCGCCTGCGCCCGATCACCACCCGCCCCACCGGCGGCAGCCGCCAACCGGTCGGCCGCCAACCGGTCACCGCCCACTGAATCCGTAGGTTGGAGACCGATGCACTGGCCGTGCGCAAACCGTGCGGCCTGCGCGTCGAGCACGGCGACGTCCGCGCACAGCCGCAGGATGATCGACCCAAGGCGCTGCGGGCGGCACTCGACGTCACCTTCCGCCAGCAGCTGGCCGGACTACTGCCAAGTCGACCGAGCCGCTGGGCGACACCCCTGGATAGTGATCATCGCGAGGGGTTGTGGGCTAAGCCCCACCGTCCTGCGCGGAGGCAGCACCGAGCGATGTCCCACGACCGGGTGCGATAGCACCGGATTGGGCAACGCCACCACCACCACGCGAAGTAATCCCGGGGTGAGCCGCACTGCCCGGCAAGGCATCGTCTGCCTGAGCCGCACCGTCAGGCGCGGTGGCTGTAGGCGGGATTTCATCACCGGGTGCGGTGGCATCGGACCGAGCCGGATCACGGGGTGCGATTGCAGAAGAGATAGACCCATCACCGGGTGGGATAGCACCGTGCGGCGAGACAGCGCCGGGCTGAGCGCCACGAGACGCCGTGGCGGGCTGATCCACACCAGCAGGGGCGATAGCGCCGGCCTGAGCCGCGCCAGGCGACATGCCACCAGCCCCACCGGATGCGGGAGCGCCGGGAGAAGGCGACGCCCCGGGCGGGATTCGTGACGGCGCACCCGCTTCCGGAACCGCCTGCAACATGCGTGAGTAGTCCACGACCTGCGCTCCCAGTGTGGGCGTCACGATGATGACGCCGTTGGTGTAGAGCCGGTAGGTGCCCGCGCGACGCGGCAGGATCATCTCCGGCCCGAGCGGCGTACCGATCGTGCTGGTCGCGCCACCGATACGGCGATACTCGGCATCGATCGCCGACTCGGTGACCGCCGCCTGTTTCCGCGGATCCTCGGGCGGCGCGGTGGTGGTCGACCCGCCGGGCGCGGGGCCGACCTCGAGGGTCCGGATGTCCGCGGGTTCCCCGCCATCGGGCGCGGCCGAGTACTCCGTGCGCAGGATCCGGCCGTCGCGCAGCAGGACCGCTCCGGCCGTTGCCGAGACGGCGGCTGCCGTCCTCGGATCCTCCTGCGCAGTGCCGGGATACCGCTGGCAAGCAGTGGTGTCGCAGGTCTGCGCGTACGGATAGCGCTGTTCGGCAAGGGCATAGGAGCGCGCCGCGATCGCCTGGGCGCGTAAGGCCTCCGCCGCGCCCTTGTCCGCCCAGTTGGGCTGCACCTCCGCCGGGACCACGCCGAGTAGATAGTCCTCGACGTCCACCTGGTTGATCGTGCGAGCCGCGCCGTCCTCGAGGGCGACGCCGAGCGCACCGCGATACGCCGAACCCCCGCACAGCGTGAGATGTTCCGCCGCAGGGCGGTTCGGCCGGGAGTCGACGGGATGGATCCAGGGGTCGTCGGTCGCCGCCTGCCACAGCACGTCACCGTCGCAGCCCGCCGTAACGACCACGCTCGCTCGGCCACCCGGCTGCGGCGTCAGGTGCGCGACCTGACCGGGCGCCACCTCCCTGCCCGCCACGCGCAGGCCGGCGTCCGCGAAGGCGTCGAGAGCCGAGTCGTCCCGCGTCATGAGACGAACCCGGACGGCGGTGGGCGCGACGGTGGTGAGCGTCGCGCCTGGGTAGTAGTGCTCGAGGATGCGTTCGGCTGTCCACCCCGCTCGCGCGTTCTCGAACGCGCCCACCTGGCTCATGCCGCGCCCGTGCCCCGGTCCCGCCAGGGGGCGATATGGAGCGTCCAGCGGATCGCCGGAGCCCGCGAAGAGTGTTCCAGCGACCATTCCGAAGCCGATTAGCAACACAATCGATGTCGAGTGGGGGCGCAGCTGTCGCCGATGCAGGCGCACGACGCGCGATCGCTCCAGAAAAATGCCGTTTACCAGCATTGTTTCGCTCTTGGTGTGCTCAAATTATGAGGCATCCGTTCACTCCCGTGGTTTCCCCAGACGGTCGATCTCGATCTTTTCGGCACGTTCTGTAGATGCGATAGCAATCTAAGAGCTACATTCAGGCAACCACATAATCCTCAACCAGAGGTTTAGTTATGTGGCAAATGTGGCTATTGTGATCATTGCTACATCAGGAAGCAACCCTGAATCACTCATGATCCCTGGTTCGACCTGATTGGAGACGCTCGTGCGGTACCGCAAACCGAAACGTTCCTACGTGCTCCCAGTTGTCACCACCCTCGCGGTAGCTGCCCCACTTGGCACGCTGACGTTCGGCGATTGGACCGACTACCGCACCACCACCAACAGCGAACCGGCCGCCGTAACGACCGAACTCGCCGAGATCGCGCTCACCCAGGCGCCCGATATCGTGCTGCCGCTGCGCGAACTCACCGGGTTGAGCCTGCCTGATCTGCATCTTTCCGATCTGCGCATGCTTCCGATCGCCGAGTCCATTCCGATTCCGGATGGCCCGCCACCACCGGACGCGCGGCTAACGGAAGGAGTACGACTACCCAGCTCGAATTCCGGCCAAACCTCCGGCCCGGAATTCACTCCGAATCCTTCGCCGGAGAGCTCTAATTCCCCAGCCCAGCCCATTTCCCAAGGCAGTGTGCGCTTCATCGCGGAGCCCGACCGGCTCCAGCCGGGCACCACTCCCGACACCCCCGCGCTGTCTCCCGGCGCCGTGACCCCCGAACTGATGAGCCAAGTGGGGGCACAGGTGAAAGAACTCTCCAGCGACACGCCGTTCAGCATGGTCGCGCTCACCGCCCGGCAGTTGGCCGACACCGCGGCCACGATCCGGGCTCGGCAGCCCGACGGCACGTGGGGGCCCTGGTACGACACCGAACCGGTCGACACACACCGCACCGACCGCTCCGGCCCGGGTGCGACCGACGGCACCGAGCCGATCTACGTCGGCGATACGAACGCGGTGCAGGTCCTGGTCACTCGAAAGCAGGCTGCGGCGGGCTCGATTCAGCCGGTGGCGCAGCCCGCACCCAGCGCGGACGACGCGGCGCAGCAACCCGCCCCGCGGTCCGACGACCCGGCCCCCCAGGCCGCGGACCTGACCGCCGTGCTCATCGATCCCGGTCGGGGCGCTGCCGACGGCTCGCTGCACAACGTCGCCGCGGCGCTGCCCGGCGGCGGGCCGAGCGTGATCACCCGCGCCCAGTGGGGCGCCGACGAATCGATCCGCTGCGACGAGCCGACCTACGACGACGGCCTCGGCGGCGTCACCGTGCACCACACAGCGGGCCGCAACGACTACAGCAAGTCCGAGTCGGCCGGAATCGTCCGCGCGATCTACACCTATCACGCGAAAACGTTGGGCTGGTGCGACATCGGCTACAACGCGTTGGTCGACAAGTACGGCCAGGTCTTCGAGGGGCGCTTCGGCGGCCTGGACCGCCCGGTGCAGGGCGCGCACGCGGGTGGGTTCAACGAGAACACCTCCGGCGTCGCACTGATGGGCAACTACGAATCCGAGCAACCGACCGAGGCGGCGATCGAGGCGATCGGCGCCTTCGTGGGCTGGCGCACCAAGATCGCCGGACTCGATCCGAAGGGCAACACCACGATGGTCTCCGAGGGCACCTCCTACACCCCGTATGCCCAGGGCGAGGCGGTCCAGTTGCCGGTCGTCTTCGCGCACCGCGACGTCGGCAACACCACCTGCCCCGGCTACGCCGCGTACGCGCTGATGGATCGGATCCGCGACATCGCCGCCGGTACGCCGGGTGCGTCCGGCGGGCAGGACAGTCGACCCCCGGCGTCCGGCGAATCCGATGTGGCGAACCTCGCCGCGCTGACCACGAAGCTGCTGAACATGGTGCAGGAGAACATCATCGCCAGGCACTGGTCTCGGTCCGGCGGACCGAACGGCCCGCTCGGCGCCGTCCGCTCGGACGTGCTGCCCGCCGCGGAAGGCCGGCAGTACGCGAAATTCTCCAACGGTTACGTCTACACCGCGGCCGACGGACAGGTCGTCGAGGTGCTCGGCACCATCCTGGATCGCTTCCTGCAACTCGGCGCCGACACGGGTGTCCTCGGACTCCCGCTGCGGAACGCCTACCCGGTGCCGGACGGCCTGCGCGCCGACTTCGAACGCGGCTCGCTGATCCTCAACCAGCTCACCGGCATCGTCACGACCGTGTGGAAGACCTACAACGACACCTACCGGGAGGAAACCCACCGGAACCCGATCGCGGGCCAGGTGAGCGCGCCGATTCCGCCCAACGCGCCTGCTCCGGCCGCATCGGTTCCGGGCGGCGCTCCGGATCAGGGTGTTGCCCAGGCTCCGGCCGCTCGGACTCCGGGCAAAGCCCCGGCCCAAGGCGGTGCCCAGGCTCCGGCCGCTCAGACTCCGGGCAGCGTCCCGCCCCAAGCTCCGGCCGCCCAAGCTCCAGGCAATACTTCGCCCCAAGGCGGTGCCCAGGCTTCGGCCGCCCAAGCTCCAGGCAATACTCCGCCCCAAGGCGGTGCCCAGGCTCCGGCCGCCCAAGCTCCAGGCAATGCCCCGCTCCGAGCTGACGCCCCGGCCGCTGTGCCCGCTCCGCCGATCGCTCCCGAAGCAGGAACCCCGCTCATCACCCGGGCTCCGACAGAGTCAGGCGCTCGCGCCCCGATCGGTCCGTCCCCGGCGGAACTTCAGCAGGTGGACGCCATCCGGCCGTCACACGGTCCGGGGCCCACGGTTGCCGACCCAGCCCAAGCCGCATCCTCGCAACCCTCACCCGAGGACTGATCGCGAACCACTCAGCAGGTCACACTGATTCGGAGCCCGCGCCACGGCGCGGGCTCCGCCTGTGTACCACCGCTACATCCACCAGCGTTCGAGAATTCGCGCGACTCCGTCGTCGGAGTTCGATTCGGCGATCTCGTCGGCGGCGGCGATGGCCTCGGGGTGGGCGTTGCGCATCGCGACGCCGTGGCCCGCCATGGTGAGCATGGGGACGTCGTTGGGCATGTCGCCGAACGCGACGATGGTGGACTCGTCCACGCCGAGCCGCTGCGCGACCACCGCAAGCCCGGCGGCCTTGGTGATGCCCGGCGCGGACAGTTCGATGAGCCCGTGCTCGGTCGAGTAGGTGATGTCGGCTCGCTCACCGATCAGCGGGGCGAGCACGGTGCGCATGTCCGAGCTGCGCGCGCCGGGTAGCCGGATCAGCATCTTGATGGCGGGCGCGTCGATGACCTCCTCGCGGGCGACCGAGGTGTCGTCCGGGTTGAGCCAGGCGTGCTCGTACTGCGGCGAGCTGACGAACTGCGGGGTCACCGCGTCGTGCGCGCGCTCGCCGACACGTTCGGCCGCCAGACCGCAGCCCGGCAACGCCCGCTCGGCGACATCGGCGAGCCAGGCGAGCGTCGGCACGTCCAATGTCATGCTGGCCAGCACCCGGTCGGCGGCGCTGTCATAGATCACCGCACCGTTGCCGCACACGCACAGCGGGGCGTAACCCAGGCCCTGCACCACGGGATCGATCCAGCGTGGCGGACGCCCCGTGGCCAGGACGAACGGCACACCGTCGGCGATCAGAGCGCCTACCGCTGCCTTGGTCCGCGCGGTGACCCGCTCGTCGTGATCGATGAGCGTGCCGTCCACATCGGTGGCGACCATCTTCGGCTTGGGCAGGTGCAGGGGCATCACCCATTCCATCCTGCCGGACGACGCCCGTCCGGTCCTGCGGGCCGGCGTCCGGCCGAACCTCGGACATGCCCGGATGTCGTGTGGCACGCGCGCCGCCGACCACGTCCTTATGATCGGGGACTAATACCGACGCTGGCCCGTCCAGCCGAAAGACCAGAGGACTGATGACCGGCTTCCTGCTACGACGCGCGCTCAACTATGTCGTGCTGTTGCTGCTGGCTTCGTTCCTGACGTTCAGCCTGGCGTCACTGACGTTCCGGCCGCTGGACAGTCTCGAACAACGCAACCCGCGTCCGCCACAGGCAGTGATCGACGCCAAGGCCGAGGAGTTGCATCTCAACGACCCGATTCCGCAGCGCTATATCACCTGGCTCGCTGGCATTCCGCACGGCGACTTCGGCACCACGCTGGCCGGTCAGCCGGTCAGCCGGGAACTGCCGCGGCGGGTCGCGGTGAGTCTGCGCCTGCTGATCGTCGGATCCCTGGTCGGCACGGTGCTGGGCGTACTGATCGGCGCCGCGGGCGCGATCCGGCAGTACAAGTTCAGCGACTACTTCACCACGGTGGTGTCGCTCCTGGTCTTGAGCACCCCGGTGTTCCTGCTCGCGACGCTGCTGAAATACGGTGCGCTGGAGATCAACTCCCTCACCGGGTCGCAGATCTTCCTCTATACCGGCGAGACGTCGGCGAACAAGATCGAAGGGTTCGGGCCGCAGCTGCTCGACCGCGTCCAGCACCTGATCCTGCCCACCACCGCGCTGGCCCTCGGCGCCATGGCGGGCTACAGCCGCTATCAGCGCAACGCCATGCTCGACGTGCTGCAGAGCGATTTCATCCGCACCGCTCGCGCCAAGGGCCTCACCCGAAGCAAGGCGCTGTACAAGCACGGCCTGCGCACGGCGCTGATCCCGATGGCCACACTGTTCGCCTACAGTCTCGGCGCCCTGATCACCGGCGCGACGTTCACCGAGAAGATCTTCGGCTGGCACGGTGTCGGGGAGTGGCTGGTCGACTCGATCAACGCGCAGGATCTGTACGTCGTGGTGACGGTGACCGCGTTCGCCGGCCTGGTCGTGCTGGTGTCGGGTCTGCTCTCCGACATCGTGTACGCGATTCTCGACCCCAGGGTGCGTGTGGGATGACCGAAGCCGAAATCATCGTCCAGGGCGCCCCGGAAGTCACCGCGACCGGACGGCGCAAGCTGGTTTTGCGGCGCTTCCTGCGTAACAAGCCCGCCGTCGCCGGTGGATTGATCCTCATCGCGCTGTTCGTCGCGAGCTTCGCGCTGCCGCCCTTGCTGGCCTACGACTACCAGGAACTGGACTACACCGCCCTGCTCAAACCGCCGAGCGCGAAACATCCGTTCGGCACCACCCAGATCGGTCAGGACGTGCTCGCGCAGACTCTGCGTGGATTGCAGAAATCGCTGGTCATCGGCTTGTGCGTCGCGCTGTTGTCCACCACGATCGCGGCCACCGCCGGTTCGCTGGCCGGATTGCTCGGCGGCTGGACCGATCGCGCGATCATGTGGCTGGTCGATCTGCTGCTTGTGGTCCCGAGTTTCATCATCATCGCGCTGTTCGCGCCGCGCACCAAAGGCAGCGGTTCCATCCTGCTGCTGATCCTCCTGCTGTCCTGCTTCGGCTGGATGATCTCGGCGCGAATCGTGCGCGGGCTGACATTGAGCCTGCGTGATCGCGAATTCGTCCGGGCCGCGCGGTACATGGGAGCGCCCACCCACACGGTGATCTTCAGTCACGTCCTCCCGAATATCGCCTCGATCCTGATCATCGACACCACCCTCACCGTCGGCTCGGCGATCATGGCCGAAACGGGGTTGAGCTTCCTCGGTTTCGGCGTGCAGCCGCCGGACGTGTCGCTCGGTTCGCTGATCGCCGCGGGCACGAAATCAGCGTTGACCTATCCCTGGCTGTTCCTGTTCGCGGGTGGTCTGCTGATCATCACCGTGCTGTGCGCCAACCTCGTCGGTGACGGGCTGCGCGACGCGTTCGATCCCGGCGCGAAGCGGGCTCGGTCGAAGAAGAAGGCGAAAGCATGACAAGCGCAGTAGAAACCGAGAAGACGGCCTCGACCGCGCCGCTGCTGGAGATCACCGATCTGCGGGTGAGCTTCCCCAGCGAGGAGGGCCGGATCGACGCGGTCCGCGGCGTCACTTACACGGTGTCCGACGGCGAGGTGCTCGGCATCGTCGGTGAATCCGGCTCGGGGAAGTCGGTGTCTTCGCTGGCGGTGATGGGATTGCTGCCGGAGCAGGCGCGGATCACCGGTTCCATCCGGTTCCGCGGACGCGAACTGCTCGGGCTCGGTGATCGCGAATTGTCCAGGCTGCGCGGCAGTTCCATCAGCATGGTGTTCCAGGACCCGTTGTCGGCGCTCACGCCGGTGTACCGGGTGGGCGATCAGATCGCCGAAGCCCTGCTGGCGCACGGCAAGATGGGCAGGCGCGAAGCCGCGAAGCGGGCGGTGGAGCTGCTCGACCTGGTCGGCATCCCGGACCCGGAGGTGCGGGCCAAGGCGTTTCCGCACGAGTTCTCCGGCGGCCAGCGCCAGCGCGTGGTCATCGCGATGGCGATCGCGAACGATCCGGCGCTGATCATCTGCGACGAGCCCACCACCGCGCTGGACGTGACGGTGCAGAAGCAGATCTTGAATCTGCTGCGCAAGGCGCGCGACATCACCGGCGCGGGCGTCATCATGATCACCCACGACATGGGCATCGCCGCGACCCTGGCCGACCGCGTCGCCGTCATGTACGCGGGCAGGATCGTCGAGACCGCCACCGCGGCGGACCTGTTCAGCGCGCCGCGAATGCCGTACACCGTCGGTCTGCTCGGTTCGATTCCGCGCATGGACGGTCCGCCGCGGCAGCCGCTGATCCCGATCGTCGGCGCGCCGCCCGCTATGCACGCCCTGCCGCCTGGCTGCTCGTTCGCACCGCGCTGCCCGGTGGCGATCGACGAATGCAGAGCCGCCGAACCCCCGCTGGAGGCCGTCGAACCCGGGCATACCGCCGCATGCATTCGCACCGCAGAGGTCGGCGCCGACGACTTGTTCGAGGCCTACCGCCGCGAGATCGCCGAGCCGGACGCCGTGGCGGAGGTGGAATCCGATGTGGTCTTGCGCGTCAAGGATCTGGTGAAGATCTTCCCGATCACCTCGGGTGTAGTACTGCGCCGCCGCACGGGGGAGGTCAGGGCAGTCGACGGTATCAGCTTCGAGGTCCGCGGCGGGCGCACCTTGGCGCTGGTCGGGGAGTCCGGCTCCGGCAAATCCACCACGCTCACACAGATTCTCGATCTGATACCGCCGCAGTCGGGCGCCATCGAGATCATGGGCAACGATGTCGCGTCGCTGAGCAAGGCGCGCAAGCGGGAGATCCGCCGGAAGATGCAGATCGTCTTCCAGGACCCCACCGCCTCGCTGGACCCGCGCCTGCCGATCTTCGACGCGATCGCCGAGCCGTTGCGCATCGACGGGCGACCGCGGTCCGAAATCGTCCGCCGGGTCCCGCAGCTGCTCGAGCAGGTCGGGCTGCGCCCTGACCATGCCGACCGCTATCCCGCGGACTTCTCCGGCGGCCAGAAACAGCGCATCAGCGTCGCCCGCGCACTCGCGCTGGACCCGGAGCTGTTGGTGCTGGACGAGCCGGTCTCCTCGCTGGACGTCTCGATCCAGGCGGGCGTGCTCAACCTGCTGCGCGATCTGCAGACCGAGCGCGGGCTGTCCTACCTGTTCGTCTCGCACGACCTGTCGGTGGTGCGGAATCTGGCCCACGACGTCGCCGTCATGTATCGCGGCAAGATCGTGGAATACGGCCCGGCGGAGCAGATATTCGCTGATCCTCGGCACGAGTACACCAGGGCGCTGATCGACGCGGTGCCGGTTCCAGCAGTCAGCCGATAGTCAGGAGGGTGCGATGCGTATCCGTTTCGACCGAATGCGGTGGACTGCGGGCTTGGCGGCGTTCGCGCTGATCGCCGCGGGCTGCGCGACCGGCGCCGACGATTCGGCGGCGGGACTGTCCGACGCACTCGGCACCACCAGCGACATCAACCCCAAGAACCGCGACGAGGTGCGCGAGGGCGGCAATCTGCGCCTGGCGGTGACCAGCTTCCCGGCGAACTGGAACACCCTGTCCAATGACGGGAACGACGGCGAGATCGCCGACATCGAGCGCCCGCTCATGCCGCGCGCGTTCGACGTCGACGCGGCGGGCAATCTCACCGTGAACAGGAACTACTTCACCGATGTCGCGCTGACCGGCGCCGATCCGCAACAGGTCACCTACACCATCAATCCCGCGGCGGTCTGGTCCGACGGCACGCCGATCACCTGGGCGGACATCGCCGCGCAAGCACACGCGCTCAGCGGGCGGGACAAGCGCTTCCTGATCGCGATCACCAACGGCTTCGAGTTCGTCGACAAGGTCGAGCGCGGTGTGGACGACCGGCAGGCGGTCCTCACCTTCAACCATCCCTATGGCGAATGGCGCGGACAGTTCGCGGGCAACTCCTCGCTTTTCCCGAAATCCGTGACGGCGGACCCGGAATCGTTCAACAAGGGACTCGTGGACCGTCTCGGCCCCAGCGCGGGCCCGTTCGTCGTCCAATCCACCGACCGCGTCCAGGGCCGGATCGCGCTCGGCCGTAATCCCAAGTGGTGGGGTGAGACGCCGAAACTGGACACCATCACCTACAGCGTGCTGGATCAGGCGGCCTGGGCGAGCGCCCTGCAGAACAACGAACTCGACCTCGTCCGGCTCGGCTCGATCGATGAGGTCAAGACGGTCCGCAACACCAGCGGGCTGGTCATTCGCCGCGCCCCGGGTAACCGCTGGCGCCACATCACCTTCAACGGCGCACCCGGCTCCATTCTCGCGGACGCGCGCCTGCGCGTGGCGATCGCGAAGGCCATCGACCGGCAGGGCATCGCGACCGCGACCCAGAACGGGCTGGTCGAGAATCCGAAGCCGTTGAACAACCACATCTTCCTCCAGGGACAAGACGGGTATCAGGACAATTCGGCGCCGGTGGCGTACGACCCGGACCAGGCGGCACAGGAACTCGACGCGCTCGGCTGGAAGCTCAACGGCGACGTCCGTGAGAAGGACGGCCGCAAACTGGAAATTCGCGACGTGATGTACAACGACCCGCTGTGGGTCCAGATCGCGCAGATCATCCAGCAGAATCTGGCCCGCATCGGCGTGCGGCTGACCATCGACACCAAGCCCGGCGCCGGTTATTTCACCGACGTCATCATTCCCGGTGATTTCGACGCCGCACAGTTCATCTTCTCCGGGGACGCCTTCGCGATGAGTTCCATCCGGCAGATCTACTACTACGACCCGAACGATCTGCAGGGCAACTACGGTCGCATCGGTTCGCCCGAACTCAACGCCCTGATCGAGCGAACGCTGACCGAACTCGATCCGAAGAAGGCGATCGAACTGGCCAACGAGGTCGACCGGAAAGTGTTCGAGGAAGGACATTCCCTGCCGCTGACCCAGTCCGACGGCAGTTTCGGCGCCCGCGCGGATCTGGCCAATATCGGCTCTCCCGGCCTGGCGTCCTACGACTACACCAAGATCGGATTCGTGCAATGAGACCAGTACAGCCAATACGGAACCGCCGGTGGCGGACACGCGATGTGATGGTCGGGGCTCTCACCGTGGGCACGGCGCTCGCGCTACTGGTCGGCTGCGGCTCGGGCGACAGCGAGGTGAAGTCGGGTTCCAACGCGCTGGGTTCGACCAACGACATCAATCCCCAGGAGCCGAGCGCACTGCGCGACGGCGGCAACCTGCGTCTGGCCATCACGAATTTCCCCGCGACGTTCAATCCGCACCACGTCGACAGCGACTATGACCTCTCCGAAGTCGTCGACTGGACGTTGCCGGGGCCGATCACCTCCAACGCCGCGGGCGAATTGTCGATCGACCACAATTTCTTCACCGACATCGCGCTGACCGAGACCAACCCGCAGCGAGTTGTCTACACCATCAACCCCAAGGCGGTCTGGTCCGACGGCAGCCCGATCACCTGGGAGGACCTGCGGTCCCAGGCGGAGGCGCTGAGCGGCCGCAACACGGAGTACCGGGTCTCCGCGACTCAGGGCTACAGCCGGCTGGCCGGCGTCGAGCGCGGCGTCGACGACCGCCAGGCAATCGCCACCTTCGGACAGCACTACGCGGAGTGGCGGGGCCTGTTCAGCCAGCTGATGCCGAAGGAATCGACCGAGACGCCGCAGGCGTTCAACGAGCGTGACCGCAACGGGCTCGCCAAGTCGGCGGGACCGTTCGTGATCACCTCCGTCGACCGGGCGCAGCAACGCATCGTGCTCAGCCGCAACCCGAAATGGTGGGGCGAGACGCCGAAACTCGACACCGTCACCTACAGTGTGCTCGACTATTCGGCCCGTCTCAACGCCTTGCAGAACAATGAACTCGACGCCATCGATATCTCGGGCATCGAGGAGGTCAAGTCCGCGACCAACTCACCGGGCATCATCGTGCGTCGTGCTTCGCGTCCGTACAATTCGCACATCACGTTCAACGGAGCGCAAGGGTCGATTCTCGCAGATCCCCGCCTGCGCGTCGCAATCGCGAAGGCGATCGACCGGCAGGGCGTCGTCACGGCGCTGCAGAACGGGATCGTGGAGAATCCCAAGCCGCTGAACAACCACATCTACCTCGACGGGCAGAAGGGCTACCAGGACAACTCCGCGGTGATCGCCTACAACCCCGACGAGGCGGCCCGCATGCTGGACGAACTCGGTTGGAAGCTCAACGGCGACGTCCGCGAGAAGGACGGGCGCAAGCTGGTGATCCGGGATGTGATGTTCCAGCAGGACACCTGGGTGCAGATGGCGCAGATCATGCAGCAGAATCTGGCTCGGGTCGGGGTGAAACTCGAAATCCAGACCTTCCCCGGCAACGGCTTGTTCACCGATGTCATCGACCCGGGCAACTTCGACATCGCTCAGTTCAGCTGGCAACGAAGCATTTTCCCGCTCGGCGCGCTGCCCCAGATCTACGCCTACGACCCAGCGAATACGCTCAGCAACAAGGGACGGATCGGGTCACCCGAACTGAACGCGCTGATCGACCAGACCATCTCCGAACTCGACCCCGAGAAGGCGATCGAGCTTGCGAACAAGGCCGACCGGATGATCTTCGAGCTTGGTCATTCGGTGCCCGTCGCGCAATCGGCCGGCAACGTAGCGGTCCGTGCGGGCCTGGCCAACTTCGGCGCCTTCGGGCTGGCTTCCACGGACTACCTCCGGGTGGGCTTCGAGAAGTGAGGTCGTTTCCGTAGGACGCAACGAGCAGGAAGGATCACCATGCGGATTACCTCTGCGTGTGCCCGGCTGGCCTTATCGCTGGTCGTCGTAGGGCTGGCAGTCACCGGCTGTGGCGATGACAACGGAGTGACCCCGGGCTCCAGCACGGTCGGCAGCACCAACGACATCAACCCGAGGAACCCGAGCGAACTGCGCGACGGCGGCAACCTGCGGCTGGCACTCTCCAATTTTCCGGAGACTTTCAACTATCTGCACGTAGACGGCGGAACGGAAACTGTCTTCTACATCGCCGAAGCGACGATGCCCGCCGCCTTCGTCAGCGACGCGGCGGGGCAGCTGAGCGTCGACCACAACTTCTTCACCGATATCAAGCTGACCGGCACCAGCCCGCAGCAGGTGGAGTACACCATCAATCCGAAGGCCGTCTGGTCCGATGGCTCGCCGATCACCTGGGAGGATCTCCGGTCTCAGGCGAATGCGCTCAGCGGTAAGGACAACGCGTTCCTCGTCTCGGCCACCGGTGGTTTCGAACGGGTCGGCAAGGTCGAGCGCGGCGCCGATGACCGGCAAGCCGTGGTGACCTTCGATCAACCCTATGGCGAATGGCAAGGGCTGTTCAGCCCGCTGTACCCGAAGTCGGTCACCGCGACCCCCGACGCCTTCACCAACGCGGCCAGGAACGGGCTGCCGCAAAGTGCGGGCCCCTTCGTGGTCACCTCCATCGACCGCAGCCAGAATCGCATCGTGCTCGGGCGCAATCCCAAGTGGTGGGGCGATACGCCGAAGCTCGATTCCGTCACCTTCAGCGTGCTCGACCATTCGGCCTGGCTGCCCGCGATCCAGAACAACGAACTCGATATCGCGTACATGTCCGGCATCGAGAACGTCAGCGCGGCGCGCAATGCCGCGAACGTGGTCATCCGGCGCACGCCCGAGCCGACCTGGTCGCACATCACGTTCAACGGAGCACCCGGTTCCCTGCTCGCCGATCCGCAGCTGCGAATCGCCATCTCCAAGGCGATCGACCGGCAGGGAGTGGTCACCGCCTCGCAGCACGGCGTCGTCGACGATCCCAAGCCGCTGAACAACCACGTCTTCGTGTCGGGGCAGAAGGGCTACCAGGACAACGCGGCGCCCATCGCCTACGACCCGGACGAGGCGGCCCGCATGTTGGACGCCCTCGGGTGGAAACTCAACGGCGACGTCCGCGAGAAGGACGGTCGCAAGCTCGAACTCCGCGACGTGATGTACCAGCAGGATCAGTGGGTGCAGACCGCGCAGATCGTGCAGCAGAACCTCGCGAGGGTCGGAGTGAAGCTGAGCATCCAGACCGTGCCGGGCACCGGTCTGTTCACCAACGTCATCGACCCCGGTAACTTCGATCTGGCCCAATTCAGCTGGAACGGCAGCGTTCTCCCACTGAGCGGACTGCGGCAGATCTACTACTACGATCCGAACAACCTGCAGGGCAACAAGGCGCGGATCGGTACCCCGGAACTCAACGCGCTGATCGACCGGACACTCTCCGAGCTCGACCCGGACAAGGCCATTCAGCTGGCCAACGAGTGCGATCGGATGATCTTCGAAGAGGGCTACTCCATCCCGCTGCACCAGGCGGCGGGCACCTACGCGGCCCGGACCGACCTGGCGAACTACGGTGCGTTCGGCCTCGCCTCGCGCGACTACACCAAGGTCGGCTTCCTGAAGTGAGTTCTGGATCGGGCCACCCGCTGGCCTATCCGGTCACGGTGACGTTCGGCGCCCTCGCGGTCTGTGCCGCTTGGGCGCCGTTCGGCACGTTGGATCAGGTGGCGGGCATAGTGGCCGTCGCGTTCGGCGTGGCCGGGTACACCGCGTATCGGCTGTCGGTCGCCTTCGGCGTACTTCCGTCGTGGCGTTCGGGCCCCGCGCAGACCGTGCGGGTCACCCGCGTTCGCCAGCAGCACCAGCTGGTCAGCCGATCATGGTTGCAAATCGACGGCACGGGTCGTTCACGCTGGCTTCCGGTGTACTTCGACCCGGCGCTGCTCACCCTCACCGAAACCGAAGGAGAACTCACCGACCGCACAATGCACGTCGGCGGGCGACGCTGCTACCCGTCCGGCCGCATCAGCGCCGTCGAACCGCCCGGCCGTCTCCTCGACAACCCCAGCCGCCCCGATCCCGACGCGGTCACAATCGTCGGGAAGGTCACCCGGCGGAGCCGCCGTCTGCTGCTCGACGCGCAATCCGCCGTCGCCGCCCCCATCGCGGCACTCCTGTGGGTCTACATCGATGGAGGAGGCCTCGCCGCCTTCATCGCCGCCCTCACCATCGCGGCCGCGTGCTCGATCTGGCTCTCCGCCATTCGAGGATCCGACCCCAGCTGACTCCGCACCCGGCGGTATCTCGGCGACTATGCGAGCGTCAGCGCCATCAACGCTTCATCCGGCACTTCGATACTCAGGGATCTGCACTTCGAATACGAACGAGCGATGCTAGCTCGCCCGGTGGCAAACCTCGTAAGAGTACTTCCGCGAGACTATCCCCTCTTCGAAGCCGCAGGCGCGGTAGACGCGCCGTGCGCTGTCGTTGGCCGGATCGACACTGAGATAGATGCGCTCGATCGCACGGGTTCGTGCCGCTTCGGTCAGAACGTGCTGGGTGAGGGTGGTGCCATACCCTCTGCCTCGAAACTGCTCCGCCCCGGACTTCGCCGCCACTGGTCTGACCACTTGACCTCCTGACCATCAGCGCCCATAGTGGACCCATGGCGTTGCAACCTGTGGTCAAACGGTCGGTGTCGGCGGATGTGTTCGAGCAGATCGCCGCGGATGTGCTCAGTGGCGAGCTGGCGCCGGGGGCGACCTTGCCCAGTGAGCGGCAGTTGGCGGAGGCGCTGGGGGTGTCCCGGCCCGCGGTTCGGGAGGCCCTACAGCGGCTGGCGGCGGCCGGGCTGGTGGCCGTGCGGCAAGGAGACGCGACGACCGTGCTGGACTATCGGCGCGGTGCGGGGCTCGAGGTGCTGCCCAGGTTGCTGGTGCAGGCCGGGGAACTCGATCCCGCTGTCGCGCGCAGCATTCTGGAGGCTCGCCTGCACAACGGTCCGAAGGTGGCGGAGTTGGCCGCGCGCCGCGTCGGCGCAGTCGGCGCGGAAGAGATTCGCCCTCTGCTGGAGAGCTCGGTCGAGGCGCTCGCCGCCGAACCGGACCTGATCGCCCAGCAGCGGCACGCGATGGAGTTCTGGGATCACGTCGTGGACGCGGCCGACTCGATCGTCTTCCGGCTGATGTTCAACATGTTGCGCGCCGCCTATGAACCAGCGCTCGCGGCGCTGGCCCCGATCATGTCCGCCGAGGTGGGCAACGTCGAGGCGTACCGCGAACTGGCCGCCGCCATCGCGGCGGGCCGGCCGCAGAAGGCCGCCACCACCGCTCGGGCGCTGCTCGAGCCGGCGACCACCGCTCTGATCGAGGTCCTCGGTGGACCGGCGGTCACGCACAGCTAGGAACCATCATGACCAAATCCAAGACATCCGACCGGGAATCGGCCGACGCGCGGGCGCGGGTGCGCAGGGACGAGCGGGCGCTGCGCCGCGGACTCACCCTGGGTCAGGCATTCGAGGAATTCCTCCGGCACCCTTCCCCGTGGATGATCGGAACCCCGCTGGTCGGCGCACTGATCGCCCGGATCGTCGTCGGCGACTGGCAGCCCACCGATCTGCTGGTGCCCGCCGTGATGCTGGCGTTCTTCCCGATCTTCGAATGGATCGTGCACGTCACCGTGCTGCATTGGCGGCCACGGCGGCTCGGCTCGATCGCGCTCGACAGCGAACTGGCTCGCAAGCACCGCGAGCATCACGTGGATCCGCGCGACATCCCGCTGGTCTTCATCCCGACCAAGACGCTGGCGGTGCTGGTCGTCGTGTTGATCGCGCTGGCGGCGTTCGCCTTCCCCCGCGCGGGCCTGGGACTGACCTTCCTGATCACCATCACCCTGCTCGGCCTCGGCTACGAGTGGACGCACTACCTGATCCACACCGACTACAAGCCGAAACGCTCGCTCTACCGGGCGGTGTGGCGCAACCATCGCCACCACCACTACAAGAACGAGCACTACTGGTTCACGGTTACCAGCTCCGGCACCGCCGACCGCCTCTTCGGCACCTATCCCGACCCGGCCACGACCGAAACCTCACCCACCGCGCGGAATCTCCACTCGGCCTGACGGGAGCCCCTGGGATCACTTGGTGGTCGGAAAGTGTGTCATCGATGCGAGATGAATCGTGCCGACGAGCACCGACCCCGCCACCTGCCCGGGGATCCGCCGCCACAGACCTATCACCGCATCTCCGACCCGACACACCCCGGCGACGGCGGCGATTGTCGACGAACTGGACCGCGACCTGCGGAATTCACTCGATCAGCAGGACGCGGCGGCGGTGCACACCGCGCTGACGCACTTCATGACCAAGCTCCAGCGCTGACCGAGTGCCGCCCGAGTCGCCGCATCGCACCGGCGGCGATCGGAAGTTCTACCGCGCGGCGAGCAAACGCTCCGCGATCGCACCCGCCCGGGAGGCCGCATCCGGATTCCCCTCGCGAACAGCGGTGACGATCGCTCCGTCCACCAGCAACGCGAGTTCTGCGGCCATTCCCGAAGCATCGGAGCAACCCGCCTCGGCGAGAAGTTCGGACAGGTAATCGATCACCCGCCGCTTGTGCCGATCGGCGACCTGATGCGCGGCGCTCTCGCGATCGGCGACCTCGACCATGGTGTTGATGAACGCGCAGCCGCGAAAGTCCTTGCGGGCGAATCGGTCGGCCAGGGCGTCGAAGACCGCCAGCGGGCGGGCGGCAGGATCGCCGGTCTTCGCCTCGACCGATTCCCGCAGCCAGCTCAGCCACCGGCGATCACGATCTTCCAGCACCGCGACGACAAGTTCGTCCTTGCTCGCGAAGTGGCGATAGAAGGACGCGCGGCCCACGCCCGACTCCTGGAGCAGGCGGTCTATGCCGACAGCTCGAATGCCTTCGGCGTAGAAGAGCTCTTCCGCCGTGGTGAGCAAACGCTGCTTGGCCTGAGTTGCCATGACGTCACGGTAGCAGTACGGAACCGATCAGTACCATCCGACTTGACCAATACGGAACCGATCAGTACCGTCCAGTTTCGGCACCGATCGGTACCATCTTGTTCGAGCTGGAGGCTTCGATGTCCCGCCTGCCCCTTGTATCCCCCGACTCCGCCGATGCCGAGCAAGCCGACCTGCTCACCGAGGTACAGCGCCAGCTGGGCCGCGTCCCGAATCTCTACGCCGCTATGGCGAACAGTCCCGCCACACTGCGCGGATACCTGAATCTGCGCGACGCACTGACCAGGGGAAAGCTCTCCGCCCGAGTGCGCGAGCAACTCGCACTGCTGGTCGCGGACGAGAACGGCTGCGACTACTGCACCGCCGCGCACACCATGCGTGCCGAGCGGATGGGCTTCACCGAGCAGGCGATCGCCGACACCCGCGCGGCGCGCGCCGAGGACCCGCACGCCGACGCGATCCTGCGCCTCGCTCGCGACGTGCTGCGTTCCCGCGGCCGGATCGACGACGCCGCGCTCGCCGCGGCGCGCTCACGCGGCGTCAGCGATGCCGAACTGAGCGAGATCGTCGGCCATGTCGCGCTGAACGTCTTGTCCAACTACTTCAACCACGTCGCCGAGCCGGAACTCGACTTCCCGCCCGCGGCGCCGACGAAAGGCACCGTGGTCGAGGCGAAATGGCGGTCCGCGGGCAAGGTCGTGCTGGTCGAGGGTTACTCCCTGCTGGACCTGGAGGGGCGGAGCGTGCGCAGCGTCGATGACGTCCGAATCGCCATCGAGGGCGGGTTTCTGCACGTCAAGGTCTCCGATGCGGCCGAAGTACAGGTGGTTTCGGCTCCGGCGGTCGCCCTGGTGACCTACCCCGCCTCCTGATACTCGACCAGCGAGCCCGGTCCGCGATCCATCGCGGACCGGGCTTTCTTCTGCGCCAGGCTTGACAACCAGATACCCTAGGGGGGTATGGTAAAAGAATCAGCAGCACCGCACGAGGAGAACACGATGAGCACCAGCACCGTGACCGTCACCGGTATGACCTGCGGCGGTTGCGCCGCCTCGGTCCGCACCGAGATCGGCCGCATCTCCGGCGTCGATTCCGTCGCCGTCGACCTCGCAGACGGCCTGGTGACCGTCGAGAGCGCGACTCCGATCGATCACGCCGAACTCACCGCGGCCGTGGCCCGCGCCGGCTACCCGGTCACCGACTGACGGACGGAGCACTCCGATGAACGCATCCACCAAGTTCGGCGGTTTCGCCCTCGGCCTCGCCGCGGTCTTCGGGATCGCTCTCGCGGCCGGTTCGCTCATCGGGCCGGAACCCGCAGCCCGTGACTCGACCGCACACGCCGCCGACCAGGGCGAACTCAACTCATCACCCGGAGGAATGATGGCAACCGACCGCGGCTACACCCTGCGGCTGGACACCGCCCAGACCAGCGCCGCGGCGAACGTACCGCTGCGCTTCACGATCCTCGACCGCGACGGAAAACCCGTAACCCGGTATGTGCGCAGCCACGACAAGGATCTTCACTTGATCGTCGTGCGCCGCGATATGGCCGCCTTCCAGCATGTGCACCCGGTGCTCGACGGCAACGGAACGTGGAGCGTCCCGCTCGACCTCACTCGCGCCGGTGATTACCGGGTGTTCGCCGACTTCACCCCCGAGGGCGGCGACAACCTGACACTCGGCGCGGACCTGCGGGTGGCGGGCGTCTACGACCCACAGAAGCTGCCCGCGACGGCTTCCACCACCACCGTGGGCGACTACACCGTCACACTGGAGGGCGCTGTCGTCCCGGGCCGGGCTTCACAGGTGACGCTGTCGGTGAGCCGGGCGGGCAAACCGGTGACCGATTTGCAGCCCTACCTCGGCGCTTACGGCCACCTGGTGGCCCTGCGCGCCGCTGACCTGGGTTATCTGCACGTCCATCCGGAAGGCCACCCCGGCGACGGCGTGACCGCGCCCGGCCCGGGCATCACCTTCGCGGTGACGGCGCCGAGCGCGGGCGACTACCGCTTGTTCCTCGACTTCCAGCACGAGGGTGTGGTCCGCACCGCCGAATTCACCCTGACCGTCACGCCGGGCACCCCCGCCGTAGACGCCTCCACTCACAACGAACACACTGGTCAGCAGCAGGCGCCGGACGGCCACGCGCACTGACCGACGACCGTCCGCGCACAGAACGGAGCACCCACGATGACCACCGCGACACAACCGCCCCCCGCCGGGCAGGTCGAACTCGTGATCGGTGGAATGACCTGCGCGTCCTGCGCCGCCCGGATCGAGAAGAAGCTCAACAAGCTCGACGGCGTCACCGCGACGGTCAACTACGCGACCGAGAAGGCCCGGGTCGAGGTCACCGGCAGCGTCTCGCCGGACGAGCTGATCGCCACCGTCGAACAGGCCGGTTACACCGCTGTCCTGCCCGCCCAGCCGGAGCGCTCGGAGGAGACCGAGACCGAGGACGATCCCGCCGCCGCCCTGCGCACCCGCCTGCTGGTGTCGCTGGCGCTGTCGGTGCCGGTGATCGCCATGGCGATGATCCCGGCGTTGCAGTTCACCAACTGGCAGTGGCTGTCGCTGACCCTGGCCGCCCCGGTGGTGGTGTGGGGCGCGCTGCCGTTCCACCGTGCGGCATGGACCAACCTGCGCCACGGCACCGCGACCATGGACACCCTGGTCTCGATGGGGACGCTGGCCGCACTGGGCTGGTCGCTGTACGCCCTGTTCTGGGGCACCGCGGGCACGCCGGGCATGACGCATCCGTTCGAGTTCACCATCTCGCGGATGGACGGCACCGGCAGCATCTATCTCGAGGCCGCGGCGGGCGTCACCACGTTCATCCTGGCCGGACGCTTCTTCGAGGCGCGCGCCAAGCGGCGTGCGGGCGCGGCGCTGCGGGCTCTGCTCGAACTGGGCGCCAAAGAGGTCTCGGTGCTGCGCGACGGAACCGAGCAGCGTATTCCGGTGGAGCAGCTGACCGTCGGCGACCGGTTCGTGGTGCGTCCCGGCGAGAAGATCGCCACCGACGGCATCGTGACGGAAGGTTCCTCGGCCGTCGACGCCTCGATGCTCACCGGTGAGTCGGTGCCGGTGGAGGTCGGCAGAGACGACGTCGTGGTCGGCGCGACCGTCAACGTCGGCGGACGGATCGTGGTGCGTGCCACCAGGATCGGTTCGGACACCCAGCTGGCGCAGATGGCGAAGCTGGTCGAGGACGCGCAGACCGGCAAGGCGCAGGCCCAGCGGCTGGCCGACCGGATCTCCGGGATCTTCGTGCCGATCGTGATCGCCCTGTCGGTCGCGACGCTGGGCTTCTGGCTCGGCACCGGCGGATCGGTTGCCGCGGCCTTCACCGCGGCGGTGGCCGTGCTGATCATCGCCTGCCCGTGCGCGCTCGGGCTGGCCACGCCGACCGCGCTGATGGTCGGCACGGGTCGCGGCGCGCAGTTGGGCATCCTGATCAAGGGCCCGGAGGTGCTGGAATCGACCCGGCGGGTGGACACGATCGTGCTGGACAAGACCGGCACCGTCACCGCGGGCAAGATGACGCTGCTCGATGTCGTCCCCGCCGAAGGCGAGCAGGTCCCCAGGATTCTGGAACTGGCCGGAGCGCTGGAGGATTCCTCGGAACACCCGATCGCCCAAGCCGTCGCCAAGGGCGCCCGCGAGCGGGTGGGCGAGCTGAAGCCGGTCGAGGATTTCGCCAACGTCGAGGGCCTGGGTGTGCAAGGCATGGTGGACGGCCACGCGGTGCTCGTCGGCCGCGCCCGGCTGCTCGCCGACTGGTCACAGCATCTCGACGACGATCTGACACAGGCGATGCGCGCGGCCGAAGCCGAAGGCAAGACCGCCGTCGCGGTCGGCTGGGACGGCAAGGCGCGCGGTGTGCTCGTGGTGGCCGACGCGGTGAAACCGACCTCCGCCGAGGCGATTTCCCAGCTGCGCGCCCTCGGTCTCACCCCGATCATGCTGACCGGCGACAATCGGGCCGCCGCCGACGCGATCGCCGCGCAGGTCGGCATCTATGAGGTGATCGCGGAAGTGCTGCCGCAGGACAAGGTCGACACCGTCAAGCGGTTGCAAGCCGAGGGCAAAGTGGTGGCGATGGTGGGCGACGGCGTGAACGACGCCGCGGCGCTGGCCCAGGCCGACTTGGGCCTGGCCATGGGCACCGGCACCGACGTGGCCATCGAGGCGGGCGATCTGACCTTGGTGCGCGGCGACCTGCGGGCGGCGGCGGACGCGATCCGGCTGTCGCGCCGCACCCTCGCGACCATCAAGGGAAATCTCTTCTGGGCCTTCGCCTACAACGTGGCCGCGATCCCGCTGGCCATGGCGGGCCTGCTGAATCCGATGCTCGCGGGCGCCGCGATGGCGTTCTCCTCGGTCTTCGTGGTCAGCAACAGTCTGCGGCTGCGCGGCTTCCGCTCCACCGCGAACTGACGAAAACACCGGACGGGACGGCACACGTAGTGTCGTCCCGTCCGGGCATCCGCCAGGAGGTCTCCATGTCGGCAATCACCGAAGGCGCGGCGCGAGCCGCGCGGCATCCGGCGGCACGAGCGGCGGCCAGATGTCTCGCCGCATGCCTGCTCACGACCGCTGCTCGAGTTCTACGCTCGAGCGCCGCGGATTCCGGCAAAGCATGCGCATAACGCCATGGGCGAGCGTACCCCTGGCACACCGAAATCCGAAATGAAATCTCGCTCAGCCGCGAAGGGTGGTGACCGTGACCAGCGATGGCTGGACGGGCGACCCGTACACCTCGATCGACACCCCGCCGGTCGGGGTTTCGCTGGCCCACCGGGCGTGCTCGGTGATCCCCTCGCCGAGCAGAGCTTTCGCTCCGGGAGACCAAGCGACGGCAACCTGGCTCAGCGCCGGTCCGAGGTTCAGGTTCGCGATCGCCGCGGACTCACCGTTGTCGAAGTAGACCTCCGTGCCGCCGGGGAAGGGGTTCACCGCGACCGCGGACGCACTCGCGCCGCCGAACGCGGCGGCCGATCCGCCCGCTACGACCGCTACCAAGACCGTCATGACCCGTTGACGCATCCGAATTTCCTTTTCGTGTAAGCACACCGGCCGACCGGCCGGTCTTGTCACCCTTGCCGAGCAGGCACCGTTCGGCAATTCGATGTGGCGCTGATCACAGGTACCCTACGACGTGCGCTCGTCGGCCACGAAGTTACCGGCGTAATCGGTGGCCCATTCGGCAAAACTTCGGGCACGCCCGAGAATTCGGGCCACATCGTCGGTGACGATCGCATTGTGGCCCGCGCGCACATATGCCTGCCCGGCCAGCGCACCGTCGGCGAATTCGGCGGACATTCCGGACGCGAGCATATGTGCCCTCGCTTCGGTTTCGGGAATATCGGTCACGTCGACGGGGCGGCCGGTGACAGTAGCCAGAATGGCGGCCAGGTCGTGCGTGGTCAGCAATTCCGGCCCGGTGAGGGTGTAGATCCGTCCGGCGTGATCGGCGGAGGTCAGCGCCTCGACCGCCACCCCGGCGACGTCGCGTGGATCGATGACGCCTTGCGCCGCGGCACCGGTCATGTTCGGCACCGGCTGCCCGGCACGGATCGCGGCGGCCCAGCTCAGCGTGTTGGAGGCAAACGAGCTGGGGCGCAGGATGGTCCAGTCGACGCCGCTCTCGCGCGCGGCCTGCTCACCCGGCAGATGCCAGGTTCCGACCCGGCCGAGGCCGGTATCGCCGGTACCGATCGCGGAGAGTTTGACGATCCTGCCGACTCCCGCGTCCCGCGCTGTCGCGATCAGCGCACGGTCGGTCTCCGCGTACTCCGGACCCAGCACGCCGACGATGAACGCGGCCTCCGCACCGAGCATCGCCTTCGCCATGGACGCGGGGTCGGTGTAGTCGCCGCGCACCACATCGACGCCTGCGGGCACCTCGGCCCGGTCCGGGTCACGAGTGACAGCGCGGATCGCGGTTCCGCGCATGCTGAGCTGCCGGACGATTTCACTGCCGATGGTGCCGGTCGCACCGGTGATCACGATCATGGGAACCACCGTGCCGGGCATTCGCGCAGGTCTCTAGGAAATTCCGGCACACCTGCGGGAGGCGCGACTGCTTACAGTGGATGCCGTGACCACCCTGCCGCGCCCGCCCGTCGTGACCGCCGAACGGGTCGAGACGTCCGAGCCGGCGCCGGAGTCGCTGCGCCCGTGGCTGGCCGAACTCGGCCGCATCCCGACCGTGCTCGACCTGTCCGAGCCGTTCGCGCATGTGCCGCAGACCGCCACCACGATCGTGCTGCGCACCGAGCACGCCGATATCGGTGACCGCCGTGTCGCGCTCGTCGTCGGGCCGCAGACCAAGGCGAGCTACTCGCGCGCGAGCAAACCCGCGGGCTGTGTCCGCTTGCGGCTCGCCCCGGGCGCGGTCCCGGCGCTGCTCGGCGTTCCGGCGGCCGACCTCACCGATCGCGTGCTCCGGCTGGACGATCTGCCCGGCCCGGTCGGGCAGCTGGCCGCCGCGCTGATCGAACTCGACCACGACGAGGTCGTGCCGTACCTGGAGAACGAGCTGCCGCGCCGCATCCCCGACGATCCGCCCCAGCGTGCCCGCCGGGGACTGCTCGCCACCGCCGTAGCCGCCATCGCCGCCGACCACCCACTCTCGGTCACCGAGCTGGCCGTGCGCCTCTCCGTCAGCGAACGCCAACTCCGCAATCTGTTCACCAACGGAATAGGCGTTTCCCCCAAACACTTCGCGCGCATCGACCGACTCCGCCGGGTCCTGTCCCGGACCGACGACGCATCGTTGGCCGATATCGCCACCGGCACGGGCTATTACGACCAGTCCCACATGACAGCCGACTTCCACAGCCTGATGGGCGTCCCACCCACCTCCTACCTCCGAGGTGAGGTCCCGGCCCCCTCGCCGTGCCGCGCACTCACCCGTCTCCGCTGATCGGGGCGACATCGCGTTCGTTCCCGTCGAAACGATGCACAACGCGAGCTGACCGACCGCTCTTTCCCGGGCAGTGCACTTACCTGCCTCCACCGACCTGGCGTGCCGCACGCTCGCAATACAGACGTTCGCAAGGCAGGCGGGGTAAGCCTTCTGCGCCGTCGGGAAGGATTTCGACCGCGTCGGGGTAATGGGCGTGCCGCCATTCGCGCGCGAAGGTCATCGCCGCCGTGACGCATGCGGCGAAATCCATTCGCAGACCGTGCAGGAACACACTCACGTGGACGTCGTCCGATGGATTCGTGCAGGGATCACCGCACATCACGCACCTGAGCCCAGTGTGTGGGTCGCGGGATCGCGCACGGACGCGGCGGCATTCGTTTCGGTGCGGCGGAAGTACCGGTTGTCCTCGCGGCTGACGATCACCGCCGCGACGAGCGTCGCGCACGATGAATAGTCGCAGTTGTAGTGCAGCTCGAGCGCCTTCCTGGCAGTCGCGGGACTGGATACCGCCCACTTCGGGTTGTCATGCGCCAGCCGGGACCGCAACTCCTCCGCGCGGAGGAACCGCCGAGCGCGAGAGACGTCATCCGACATGGGATGTCCCCGGCCCGCGCCGAGTACGCGGCATTTGATCCGCCCACGCCCGAACGGCCTCGACCACCAACCGGCCGGACGGGCGGAAGGCATTGCGTGGCGGCACGATCCAATGCCGAATCGCTCCCACGGAGGGGGTGGGCGAAGGCAGCGCGATCGTCGCTCCGGACCGCGCGACCGCCACGTCCAGCCGGAACAACTCCGCGAACAGCCGCACGTCATCGGGCAGGTCGGGCTGGATGAGGAAGGTCCAGCGCCCCGAACGCGGATGCGCCAGAATCGGTCCCAAGGGGACACATCGTCCCTGCATATGCGCCTTGACCGCCTGCCCAAGGCGGTCTGGCATCGTCATTGCCCACACCGACCCGGCCCGCAACACGATCCGCCCGAGTTCCGGCGGGTCGACCACAGCGGGAAGATCGCACTCCCGCCGGTAGAACAGGCACCGCAATCGTGGTGTATCTCCGAGCGTTTCCATCCATACCCCCTTCTCGCACATCGAAAGTCGGTTGACGAGTGCCCGACTCCGCCGACGAGGGAAAGCCGCCATCGCTTCGAGCACACGCGCAGAACAGCAGTCCCACCCCCTATTTGGGTGATCCAGCGGACGATTCGCGGAAACCGCTTCGTTTTCCCAGGTGACCACCCATACTTGCTGTTCGGTGGCACCCGTGGCGCGGAAGAAGCGTCATCCACAGCTCGGGGGTGGGGCCACCCACGAATGCAGTGCTTGCCATCTATGAGAAGGGGAAAGTAACAGTGGCCAAGCCGCTCACCAGGGGGAATTCGCAGCGCAACACCATTTCGTCGTCATCCATGGCACGAACTCCGGGGGTACCGCATCGGCAGCTGGGCCGCGTCCTACGTGCGATGCGCCTCGAATCCGGCCTGTCGATCTTGATGGCTGCGAAGGCAATCGGTCGGGGCTCCGGGACGGTGCAACGGCTCGAGACAGGCCACGCTAACAAAATCTCCGACTCCGACATCGACAACTTGTGTCGGCTCTATCGACAGCCTGGGCGAGCGAACGAGCTGAAAGCTCTTGCTGCTCAGCGCATGGAGCAGAGTTGGTGGGATGAGTACACCGACCAAGTCGCACCCAGTTTCGGGGTTTATCTCGGGCTGGAGTCCGCAGCGCAAACGGTGACCGTCTACCGACCGGACATCGTGTCCGGCTTGTTCCAGACGCGCGAATATGCCGAGGCATTGGACAGGTTGTACTTCGTAGAGGATCTGCCCGAGGAACGTGAGCGGCGTCTGCGCGTCCGACGGGAACGCCAAAACCTCATACTGCGCACAGTCTCGCCTCTCCAGGTCGACCTAGTGATCGATGAAGGAGTGCTGAGACGAGTGGTCCACGGACCGCGGGTGATGGCGAGACAGTGCCGCCACCTTGCCGACTTGCCGCCGAACGTGTCGGTCAGAGTGCTGCCCGACGCCGCCGGTTACCCAGTGGGTACGACGGCTGGACCATTCACAATCCTTGATTTCGGCACCGACAGCGCGGGCAACGCCCTGGAGCCACCTGTCGTATATATCGAGAGTTATGCGGGCAGCGTTCACCTCGAACGACCAGACAGCGTGCGGCGTTATCGCAATGCGTTCCACAAGATTCAGCGAGTAGCGTTGGATCGCACCGAGAGCAAGCACCTGCTGCGGCGGGTGGCGAAGGAGTATGCGCCATGAGCATGGACCTATCCGGGGCACGCTGGTTCAAGAGCAGCCACAGCGGCGGTAAGGACGATTGTCTAGAAGTCGCGCACCTGGAAGGCGGCATGATCGGCGTGCGGGACTCTAAAAACCCCGCTGGGCCCGCGCTGGTGTTCACACCTGGTGCATGGGACACATTCACCGTAGACGTGCTCAACGGCAAGTACGACCAGCCCTGATTCCGAAGCCCGGTGCGGCGGGAGTGATCCGTCGCCGCATCGGAATTCGGTGACCCACCCGTCACACATCGACGCATGCGGCCATTCGTGCCCGGAATGCGGGTGGTGCGAACGTTTCCGCATGGGCGCGGATGACGCGGGGATCGTAGTGGGCGTTGTCGAAGTCCGCCATCGCCGCGGCCAGGCGGGTGACGACGTCCGTATCGGTGCCCGGAGCGAGGTGTTCGCCTGTCGTGCCAGGTCGTACCGTGTCGAGTGCGCCGCCGGCGCCGAGGGCGATCACCGGGGTACCGCAGGCCATGGCTTCGACCGGGACGATGCCGAAGTCTTCCACGCCGGGCATGAGCAGGGCTCGGCAGCGTTGGTACATCTCCCGCAGCGTGTCGGTAGAGGTGGCGCCCAGAAAAGTCGTCTCGGGTCCGGCGAGAGCTTCGAGCTGAGACCGGAAGCGTCCGTCGCCCAGCACGACCAGCCGTTCCCCGGCGAGTTGAGCGGCTCGGATGGCGAGATCGGCGCGCTTGTAGGGAACGAGGCGACCGGCGTAGAGAAAGAAGTCCTCCCGGGCACGTGCGGGATCGGGGGTGAAACGGTCGACATCGACGGGAGGATTGATCACGGTGGCGGTCAAGCCCCACCAGTCGCGGATCCGGTCGGCGACGGCGGTCGAGTTGGCAATCACCCGGGCCAGGCGCGGCGCGGCGCGCAGCTCGGCATGGCGGGCCAGTGCGCCCACGGCGCCGAGGGCGAACTGGCCGGCCCGTCCACCGGCTTCGCGGATGCGGAACTCTCGATCCCAGGCCCATCGGGCAGGGCTGTGCACATAGGCGATCACGGGTGCGTCGGTGGCCAGTGCGGCTTGGGTGGCGAATGAGTGGTGGCTGACGACGACGGCGTCATAGCCCCGCAACGGCATCCGTCGCAGGGACCGGGGAACGAGCGGCAGCAGAGGGGCGTGCCGGCCGCGGGTCAGCGCGTGGGCGCGGGAGAGCCAGGTGTCGTGGACGTGCTGGACGGGCGAGCGGATTCCGCTCGGCATGACGATCGGCGCGTAGATGTCCGCGCCGGGCCAGGTGCGGGCGAACTCCCCCACCACGGCTTCGGAGCCGCCGAATTCGGTGAACCGTTCGTGGACGATGGCGATCCGGGGTGCGGTCATCGAGATGTGCTCGCTTCGATCTGTCGGGGTGCGGCGGTGCGGCGAAGCGCGGGAGCGACCGATCGTCCGCGCAGGAGTCCGTCGACGGTGCCGCGTTCGAGGGCGGTCCGGTACACCTGGGCCGCGTCCGCGCAAGCCGACAAGGTGGCGGCGATCGCGTCATGGTCGTGTGCCGCCGAGGTGACGAAGGATTGCCCGAGCACTCCGCGTTGAAGCAGTTCTTGCAGGAACAAGGTGCGGAATGCCTGGCAGGGTTTTCCGTCGGAATCGAGGGTTTCGAAGATCAGGCACGAGGAGCGACCGCGGACCCGGAGGTGATCGCCGATGCCGAGTTCGTCTGCTGATGCCGCGAATCCGGTCGCCAGCGCGGCGCCTGCCGCTTCCATGCGGGAGATCGGATCGCCGGTCCGGTAGGCCGCGGCCACCGCGCGGAAGGCCGCGAGCCCGCTGGTTTCCGGTCCGTGCGTGGTGGACAGCAGGAATACGCGGTCGTCGCCGGTGCGCAGGCCACCCCGCTCGAGGTATTCCCGTCGTCCGGCGAGCGCCGAGATGGGAAATCCGTTACCCATGGCCTTGCCCCAGCAAGACAGGTCGGGAGTCACGCCGTAGACGGACTGCGCCCCGCCGGCCGCCCAGCGGAACCCGGTGATCATCTCATCGAACACCAGCAAGGTGCCGTGCCGATCGCACAGGGCGCGTACCGCTTGGAGGTAGCCGGGCTCGGGTTCCGCCGTTGCGGTGGCCGCTTCCATGACGACCGCGGCCACGGTCTCGCCCGCCAGGAGCGCGGCGAGAGAGTCGACGTCGTTGTAGGGAAAACGGACCGTTTCGGCGCCGACATGATCGGGGATGCCTGCCGACATCGGTGTCGTCGCGATGAACCAGTCGTCGACCGAGAAGAACGGCTGCTCGCAGACGGCGATCCGCTGGCGGCCGGACACGGCCCGGGCCAGCCGGACGGCGGCGGTGGTGGCATCGGAGCCGTTCTTGGCGAACTTGACCATGTCCGCACCGGGAACGAGGTCCAAGAAGTCTTCGGCGGCGAGCAATTCCAGCTCGGTCGGCCTGCTGAAGTTCACTCCGTCGGCGATCGTGGTCGTCACGGCGTCGAGAACCGGTGCGTAGGCATGGCCGAGGGTGACCGACCGTAAGCCCATTCCGTATTCGACGTACTGGTTGCCATCGGCGTCCCACACGCGGCATCCGTTGCCGCGCACCAGTATCGGCGCCATCTGCTCGGGATACTGGTCGGCTCCGCGGGCGTAGGTGTGAGCGCCGCCGGGCACCAGCTCGTGCAACCGACGCTGCAGCGCATTGCTGCGGGCGAACCCGTGGTGGGGTGGGACGTCGGGGTGCGGGTTCATCTGGTGCTCCGTATGCGGTGCGGGCGGGATACCGGCGGGCAGCCGGGATAGCAGAGCCGTGCCGGCGAAGTGCCGGACGGGGATACGCTCCGGCGTCGAGAGGGTCGCGGGGCCGGCCGGAGGCGTTGTGGTCGTGCGTCGGTGGGTCGGCCGGCCACGGGTCGGCGCGTCATCCGGGGGCGGCCGGGCCGGGCGGATGACTGTACGCCCAGAGGTCGTGATCGCCGCGGGGTCCGAAGACATCGAGATGCTCGCGCATCCGCCCCTCCTCGGTGAACCCGGCCGCGGCGACCGCAGCCGCGGCGGCGAGGTCGGATACCGGGATCGCGGTGGCGATGCGGAGGATTCCGAGCCGTTCGGTCGCATGGCGCACCAGCAGGCGGAGCACGCCGACGCGGAGTTCCGGGCGGGCCGAGGCATCGGTCCAGATGCTGAGCCGGATGTTGTGATCGAACATGTCCAGCCCGTGCAGCCGGGCTTCCCCGACGAAGCGGCCGTCGTCGAGGATCGTCAGCGTCAGTCCTGGCCGGGAACGCAGGCCGGTCCTGGCTTCGGCGAGTTCGGCCAGCCAGTGGCGCAGGGAATGTCGGCGCAGCCAGGCGGCGGGTGACATATGCGGGTCACGTGCCAGCGGCGCGCGGTTGCGGATGCGAGCCGCGCGGCGGTGCCGGTAGTCGGATACCCGGCGGGATCTCACCAGCACCCGGCCGTGGGCGTCGGAGCCGGTGAGGGCGATGACGGCGCTGCCACGCAGCCACCTGACCACCCGGCGCGATCGGGACAACTGGAACCGCAGATGCGCGGCTGCGACGCTCGCGGGGGGCGGCCTGCGCGGGACGGCAGGGGCGGCGGGCAGTTGCGTCATCGGGCGGAAGCGTTGCCGGGCCGGATACGCGGCGGCGAACCCGCGGTCGGGCCGATCGGCGCGGATCACCGCCCACAACTCGTGGTCGCGGCGTGCGCCACCGGCATCGAAATAGGTGCTCATCCGGGCTTCGTACCGCAGGCCCGCCGCGGTCGCGATCTTGGCGGCGGCGATGTTGCCGGGTGCGATCGGTGCGGTGATCCGCATGAGACCGAGACTGTCGAATCCGAAGTCCACCATCATGGCCAGCACAAGGCCACCGATGCCGCCGCCGGCGACGGCGGAGCCTATCCAGATCCCGAGCTCGGCGCTGCGGGCCGTCGCATCGATCGAGGCCAGTTCGACCTGCCCGGCGAATCGACCGGCTACCTCGACGACCAGGCTCACCGACCGCCCAGCGCGTGCCCCGGCCCGGTTGTCGAGGCATTCCCGCGCCCAGTGGCGGGCGGTGTGGCGGTCGTGCCAGTCCTGCGCCGAACTAACCCAGTAGGGCTCGATGATCGCGCGATCGCGGAGCCGGATCCGCCGCCACTCAGCGAAGTCGTCGAAACGCGGCGGCCGCAACCGGACCGCCGTTCCGATGGGACCGGTGATGGTGGGCAGCGCTCCGGTGCGGCGGTGCAGGCGTCGGGTCATCCGCCGGGACGCTTCCTGCCGAGCGCTACGGTGCCGAGCTTCCCGTCGTCGGAGACGGTGAGCCGCCAGTAACCGCCGTCCGGCGCCTTGAGCACGGGACCGTTGTCAGCGTGCTCGCAGACCCAACTTCCGTCGGCGGTCACCGCGGCGCGGACAGCGCCGTCGCTGTTCTGTGCCTGGAACACGTCAGCGCCGTGCGGCCCCGCTTGGGACACCACGGTGCCGGTGAAGCGCGGAGTACGCATGCCCTTGCGGCCGACGACGGTCCACCCGGCCGGAAAGACCCCGTCGGGAATGTCGTCGGTGATGCCGGAGATCAATCCGACCGCGGCGCCTTCCGGACAGCCGGCCGGATTTACGCGCACCGGGATGCCTGGCGGCCGCGACTCCGCGTCGAAGATCACGTTCGCCAGATACGGCTGTCGGCAGTAGTTCAGTTCGAGTCCGACCGAGCGGGCCGCGACCTTCGCGTTGACCATGCCGAATTGCGCGGGTCCACCGCGCCCGTTCTCGCCGACCGACAGGGCGACCTCGGCTCCTTCGAACCACACGTTGGTCAGCCACCAGTCGTTGGCGGCCCCGTCGATCCGCAGGTGGCGGTCGGTGGTGAGCGGGTTCTGGTCGGAGACGAATTCGACGTTGGTGAGTGCCAGTCCGGCGTTGTGGTCGTTGCCGGTGCCGAGGACGCCGGTGTGATTGCTGGTGAACTTCGAGGAGGTGACGTAGTTCTGGATACAGGATGTGGTCAGCCCGATTCCGAAGTTGTTGATATCGCAGTTGATGAAAGCGGTGCCGCCGGTGTTGTCGCGCAACACGACGCCGCGCTGGGTCAGGTACTGCGGATGGTTGTCACTGAGGTGGTTGCCGCGCAGTACCACCGCGTCGAAGGAGCAGCGGAAGCATTCCGACAGGTCGACCGCGGTCGAGCCGGGACCTGTGGTGAAGATCCCCAGCCTGGTGAAACGGACCCGGCTGCGCTTGCGCAACCGCACCAGAGTGTCGTTGCCCGCGTAGACGATCGTGGTGACGTCGGCGCCGTCGCCGAGAATCGTGGCGTAGTCCGGCAGATCGGGCAGCGACTCGACCCGGTAGTGCCCAGCGGGCAGGTAGAGCACCAGCGGCCCGTCCGGGTCCGCGGCCACGGCTGCGGCCAGGGCCTTGGTGTCGTCGGCGATACCGTCCCCGACGGCTCCGAAGTCCCGGACGTTGCGTGCCGCGGGCGCATCGGTGGTGGGCGATCGGAACTGCGGGTCGTCCGGCTCGGCTGTGGCGCAGGCGGCGGTGAGCGGAATCGCAGCCGCCGCACCCAGAGTCGCGGCGAGCAAGCGGCGCCGCCGGAGAAAGTCGTCGCTCATATCTTCATCCTTCCCACCAGCCGGTCCACCGCCGAACCGGGTGTGCGGTGGCTGACCACACCGGTCGGCCCGGCCGTGCCGAACGCGGTCAGGGCGGCACGCAACTGCGGTCCGGTGAGTCTGCCGAGATCGGCGACGCCGAGGACGGCATCGGACAGGGGCGCCACGGCGACCGCGTCGGCGGCGGAGCTGACCGGCGCGGTCTCGATGACCACGCGGTAGTAACGCTCGCGCAGATCGGCGATGAGATGAGCGAAGTGCTCCGAGGCGATCAGGTCGGACGTGTCCGGCTCGATGTGCCCGATCGGCAGCACCGCGACCCCGGTCCCGCCCCAGTCGTCGGTGATCGCCCGGTCCAGTGGTACGCCGCCGCGCAACAGTGTCGTCAGGCCTGGGCCTGGCATCGCACCGGAGCTTCCGCCGCCGGAGGTGTCGGCGTCGAGGAGGACCACCGGATGCCCGGCATCCGCGAAGGCCAGCGCCAGAGTATGCGCCACCTCGGACCGCGATCGGTCGGTGAGGCTGGTGCATTCGATGGTCTGAGCGCCCCGCAGGTGATTGCGCAGTCGCCGGGCCGTCTCGGCGGCGGATTCACCGTCGTCGAAGGCGGCGAACACCGGAACCGGCGCGACATCGGCGAGGTCGCCGCTGGTGCGAATGCGCTTGTCGGTGCGTTCACGCAGGAATGCGGCGGCGAAGCCGAATAACAGTCCGCCGAACAGGCCGAGAGCGACGAACCGGCTCGCCCCGGGGCCGACCGGAGCGGCCGGTAGTCGGGCACGGTCGACGACCGAGACGCGGGCGGCGGGAGCAGCACCGGTTTCGATGGACTCGAGACTGTCGACCAAGGCGCGGAACTGGGCGACCGTGGCGTCGGTGAGATCAAGCGCCCGCTGTGCGGTGGGCGCGGAGACCGCGATCTCCAGGATCGTGCTGGCGGGCGGCGACGAGGCGGTGATCCGGCCGCGGAACTCATCCGGGGATTCCGTCAGTCCTTGATCGTGGACGACCCGCTCCGCGACCGCGGCGCTGGTGGCCAGTTCGAGATAGGACCGCACGCGCTGCTGGGCCGCCAGGCCGCCCTGGTAGGAGTCGTTGACCGAGGTACCGGTGGCCATCGAGACATACATGGTGCTGCTGGCCACGTACGTCACCGCCCGCGACGAGGCGTACCAGGCGGCGGCCGCCGTGACGGTCAGCGCGAGCGCGGCGATCAGCACCCACCGCCGCCGAACGATGTGCCAGATGTCGATCAAACCCATGGACTGCGACCTCATGTTTTCGTAATTGCTGAAGCGTGCGCCGGTGACGGGAGCGGCGTCGGGCGGCGGCGGAATTCCGTGACCACTAGATGAAGCAACCAGGCGAACACGGCCGACTGGGCGAACTTGCCGAGATTCTCGAAGCTGCCGAGGATGCCGCGCTCGAACAGGGTGGAGGCGCCGGTGACCGCGAGCCCCAGCACCAGGACCGGGAAGAACCGGGAATACAGCGATCGCTCCCAGGCGAGCAGCAGTACGAAGGTGAACACGACGGCGACGAACACGCCCGCCTCGCCGCCGAGCAGATAGCCTTCGTTCACGTTGCCCTCCGCGAGGGACACCGACACGGTGCTCATATCCACTGACGCGCCACGCACATCGGTCGCCCATGCCGTGCCGGATTGGAGCTTCTCGGCGCCGAGCACCTGCGCCGGGATCAGGCTGAGGCTCGCGTGGTGCAGTACCTCACCGGGTGACAGCCAGCCGCCGGGACCGACGAAGTAGGCGTCGGTGGCGGCTTCGAGCAGGTCGAAGCGCCGCAGGATACTCAGGAACGGCCGGACGTTCTCCGGGTAGCGGGAGTCGACGACCGTAGCGTCCAGCGCCGCCGTACCGGAATTCTTGAACGACTGCAGCCAGCCGAATCCGGCGACGCCGAGCACGCCGATCAGCGCCACACCGATCGTGGTGCGCCGGTTCCAGCCGAGCATCGAAAACCGGACGGCCAGAGCGAGAGCGGCGGCGAGGATCGGTGTCTTGGACTGCACGGCCGACGACCAGTACAGTTCGCCCGCGAGCAGCGCGCCGAGCACCAGCGCCGTGGTCTGCGGCCGGGCCGGTCGAAGGAAGACGATCATCCCGAGCGCCGCGATCCCGGCGAAGGTGCCGACGAAACTCAGCAGGGGGTTGCCGCTGCTGACCTCACCGGCCGCGCCCAGCGATCCGGTGGCCACCGAGGCCGCCCGGCCCAACAGTCCGAGTGCGTAGAGCACCGACAGCGTCGGCATCACGTCGGGGTCCGCGACCGCGGCCGGGATGGGACGAGGCGGGTGCCGCCGCCGCCAGAGCGCGTAACCGAGCACCAGCAGCGCATAACACCACAAGCCGAACACGACGTGGTCGAGCACCAGACCGATCCCGCGGTCGTATCCCAGACCGGCCAACCGAGGGTCGGAGATGTTGTCGCCGTAGTGCGGGTCCGGCCGCACCGCGAGCAGCACCAGCGGCCGCGCAACGTAGGACAGCGACCAGAACAGGGCCTGCGCGATGAAGAACACACGGGCGATGCCGGGAATCCACAGTGCCGCCACGACAACCGTGAGCAGCGCGGCCGCGACGGCGGCGATATCGGTGTAAGCGTTCAGCGCCGTACCTCCGCGGCGAGGCCGACGATCTGCCGGGCGCGATCCACGTAACGGTGCCCCTCATCGGTGATTCGCCGGTGCCCGGCCGCCGCGACCGAGGCCGCCCGCTCGGGGTGGGCGGCGACCCAGTCGAGAATCGAGATCAGTTCGTCGGTCTCGTCGAACAGGAAGCACTCGACGGTGTCGCGCAGCAGTTCGGTGTGTTCGCCGGTGCGTTCACCGACGAACAATCCTCCGGCCGCGGGCACCTCGAAGGTACGGCAGGTGTGGGTGTCGCGATTGCCGGAGTTGAGCAGCACCAGATTGGCTGTCACCGCGGCGACCGCGGCCGAGTAACCGGGGCCGTACACTGCGCCGCCGACGACCGCGCGGGTGGCGCGCAACTCCGGAACGCGGCGCCAGCCGGGGCCGCGAACCAGCAGACGCGGTCCGTAGCGGCGTGCCAGGGACACCAGTTCGGTGCGGCGGTCGGGCCGGCACACTCCGATGAAGCCGACCAGATAGTCACCCGCGCCGCGGCGCGCCGCCGGATGATGCCAGGCCGGGTCGTAAGCGCTGAGCACGAACCCGGCCGCGCGGGCGCCACGCGCCCGCAGCTCCGGCACGTTGTGCTGTTTGGTGGTGACGATCAGGTCCCAGCCGGCTTCCGCGGCCAGGTAGGCCTCGGTGAGGTTCTCGGGGTTGGACACGTCGTCGGGGCTGTAGTGCACGTGCAGTGCGGCGGGCACGTCGAGCAGTCGCTGCTGATCCAGATGGATTCCCTTGAACACGAACAGCATGTCGGGCCGGAACGTGGCGGCGTCGCGTTCGATCTGGGTGTGTACTCGTTCGACCGTGCGCCGGTCGCGTCGACCGGTCGCCTTCGCGTACACCCACGGGGGCGAGAGCCTGGCCGGAAGCGTCACCTGTGTGGAGTCGACCACAAGCACGTCGTGGCCTGCCTGACGGAAACCGTCGGCCAGCGAACGTGCGTTGCTGCCGAGCCAGTCGTCGCCGACGAACAGAATTCTCATGGTCAGTTCTCCCTCCGGGGCATGACAGGCAGCGGCACGGTGTCGGCTTCGGCGCGGTCGCGGCGGGCCAGGAACCGCACTCGCAGCAGATGCCAGGTGGCGACGGTGATTTCGGCCAGCAGCAGGCCGTAGACCAAGGTGTGCACCGAGCGGGTCCAGACGGTCAGCAGCAGTGCGCCGATGGCGACGAGAGTCCCGAGCAGCGCGCCGATCAGGACCCCGGTGGTGTCCTGGCGCACCGGCAGAATGGCCGTGGTGATGAACGAGGTGACCGTCGTGGCGGGCAGAATCAGCACCTCGATCCGCAACAGACCGGTGGACGCGGCGAATTCGGTACCGAAGACCAGCCGGATCAGCAGGGGCGCGGCCAGCCAGATGCCCGCCGCGGCGAGTGCGGCGACAGCGACGGTCACGGCCAGCGCCTGCATGCTGTGCCGCCAGAACCCGAGATGGTCGCCACGCCTGGCCATTCGTGGCAGCAGCGCGAAACCGACGGCGTCGAGCAGTGATTGGACCGCGCGCACCAGGCGGTCGCCGGCCGAGTACAGGCCCAGCGAGACGGCGTCGAGCACGGCCGCGTACAGCGTCGCCGCGCCCTGCCCGTAGCCGGTGACCAGCAACCGGGAGACGAACACCGGCACGCTGCGGCGCAGCACGACGCCGTAGTAGCGGGGACGGGCCGGCGACCCGTACCGGCGCCAGGCATCCCACCAGGTCAGTGCCACCGTCGGCACGGAGGACAGCAAGAGGCACAGCAGGGCGATGTGCGGGTTCGGCAGCTGAGGAAGCAGGCCCACCAGCAGCCCGAGATAGCACAGCCGGCCGATGGTCTGATACGCGGTGGAGGTGCCGAACCGCCCCTCACCGATCAGCAGCCAGTCCTCCGACAGGGACCAGAAGCCACCGGCGAACAGGCCGAGCAGCACCATCTGCGCGGCTTCGGGCGCGCGTAGGGCCGAGGTTACGGCGAGCGCGACACCGAACAGCGTCGCCGTGGCGAGACGGACGGCCAGATAGTCGCCGCGCAGCTGGTTGATCTCCCGCAACCGGGTGTCCTTGCGGGCGTTGATCTCCGGCACGCGAGCGGACAGGAACTGCGTGACTCCCAGATCCACGACGAGCGACCCGATGAAGTAGGCCGACATGCCGATGGCGAGCAGGCCGAGGCCGTGGGCGCCGAGTACCCGGGCGATCAGCGGCACGGTGACGACCGTGACGATGTACTGGCCGTACCTGCCGAAACTCACCAGCGCGATATCGCCGAGTACCTCGAACCGGCTCGGCTTGCTGTGCGCGCCACCGCCTCCCGGCCCGCGAGCCCCGTCGGCGCGACGGTGCACCCCGCCAGGACGGCGGGGCAGTTCGACCCGGGGGAAGACGTCTGTGGTCAGCGTGGCGAGGTAATCGGGTTCGGTCACGGCGGCGCCACCTCGTCGAGGAAGCGGGTGACCACCCGTGCCGTGGTGCCGATGTCGAAGTCGCGGGCGCGGTCGGCGCCTGCGGCGGCGATCCGGGCGCGCGCGGCCGGATCGCCGAGTAGTTCGGTGAGAGCCGCGGTGAGAGCGGCTTCGTCGCCGGCGGGCACCAGTCGGCCGGTACGCCCGTCGGCGATGATCTCGGCCGGGCCGCCGGGCGCCGTCGCGATCACCGCGCAGCCTGCGGCCATGCCTTCCACCACCACCTGCCCGAACGGCTCGGGCAGCACCGAGCAGTGCACGAGCACGTCGGCCTCGGCGAGATACCGGTCGGGGTCGTCGACGTGACCGGTGAATGTCACGGCCAGACCGAGTTCGGCAGTGAGTTGTTCCAAGTACTGCCGGAACGGTTGTTCATCGAAGAACGTCCCGCCGACGAGATACACCGCCGCGGGCCGGGTCGGCACCGCCGCCAGGGCACGCAAAAACACGTCCTGGCCTTTCCAAGGGCTCAGCCGTCCCACGACGACCACGACCGCCTCGGCGGCCGCGCGAGTTCGGGGCGGCGGCGGTGTGGCGGGCAGGGCGACACCCGGGTAGGCGACGACCGCCGGGATGCGCACCGGCAGTGTGGCACGGGTGCCGTGACTGTTGGCGAGCAGTCCCCGGCAGAACAAAGCGGCCAGCAGCCGAATAGTGGTGGCAGGGAGCAGGCCGAAGTAGTCCCGGGACACTCGGTCGTGGACCTGCCAGACGAGCGGCACCCGGGCGCGGCGGGCCGCGACCGCTCCCAGCACCAGCGCCTTGGTGCTCTCGGCGACCAGCACCCGAGCGCCCAAGTCGCGGACCGTGGCCCCGACCGTCCAGCCCAGCCGCAGTAGCGCGAGAAACCCGGTGATCAGCCGCAGCGGGCCGGACCGGGTGGTCATCGCCCGGCTGTCGAACCGCCCTGTCACGACACGGGTGTCGATCCCCGCGTCGCGGGCACGTGCCATCACCGGGCCGTCCTCGGTGCACACCAGCGCCACTTCGGTGCCATGCGCGCGTAGCGTGCGCAGCAGCCGCAGGGTGGCCAATTCGGCTCCGGACGGCGCGGCGGTGTGGCCGAGGAAGACGGCGGGCCCAGTCATGCGAGTTCCCGATACAGTGCGGCGTGCCGCTGTGCGGCGGCATGCCAGCTGAAGGTCTCCGCGTGCGCGCGGCACTGCTCCGGCGTCGGCCGACGGCCGGAGATCGCCGCGCTGATCCGAGCCGCGAGCGCGGTGTGGTCGCCGGGCGGCACGATCAGCGAGGGGTCCAGGCCCCGCACGGCGTCGGGCAGACCACCGCACCGGGTGACCACCGGCGCCCGGCCCGCGGCGAGCGACTCGAGGGCGATCAGGCCGAATCCCTCCAGGGCCACCGTCGGCACCACGGTGAGCGCGGCGGAGGTGTAGCGGGCGGCGAGCTCGTGGTCGGGAATTCGTCCGGTGAACTCGACACTGCGGTCGAGTCCGCCCTCGGTGGCGCGCCGGAGATCCGCCTCCGCGCTGCCGGTTCCGACGATGACCAGACGAGCCTCCGGGTGCTCGGCGAGCACCCCGGGCCACGCGCGCAGCAACACATCGATCCCCATCCGGCGCTCCAGCCGCCGCACACATAGGACGACCGGCCCGGACGCGGGGACCGGGGCAGCTCGGAACCGGGTGAGATCGACTCCGGGCGCGATCACCTCGATGCGATCGGATGCGATGCGGTAGTCGTCGGACAACAAAGCGCGGAAGTGTTCGGAAAGCACGACGAAACGATCCGCGCGAACGTATCGCAAACATTCGATGAGGTATTTGGCGAAGGCCGCGGCGGGATGTTGTCCGTGCATTCGGCTTTCCGCTGCCCACGGACCGTGGAAATGCACGACCAGTGGTAGCCGACGACCACGCCGGTCCCTGGGGGCCGGGCCGTAGAGGCAGAAGTGGCGATCCACGACGGTGCCGGGGTCCAACGCTTCGCGAGCGCTGAACGCGGTGCGGGCGCGGCGCAGTGTCGACCCACCGACCGGCCCCCATGACCGGGCACCGGCAACCGTCCGGTCGGGTCGGCCGAATGCGGCGGCGGACAACGAAATCCCGGGAACGTCCAGCAATGCGCCGTGCAAGTCCGTGAAGTATCGGCCCAGGCCGCCGGGCGCGGCGCCGAACCATTCCGATCCGGTCATGTGCACCTTCACCGCGCCGGAAGCGCTGTTCATGACCCGATCCCCGCATCCCGCATGCCGCACCGTGGAGTCGTCTGCCGAACTCGTTCGCAGCCGGGATGTATCGGGGTGACCACCGGATTCGACCTTCTCACGCAGGTGCGCGGTCTCCGATATCCAGCACCGGACATTACGAGTCCGGATGCCGGCTCGGAGCGAAATATGGCATAGTCTGGGCAATTACGAGGCAATGTCCGATTGCGATTCTGACAAAGGGGCGGCTGGCGATGCGGAAACTGTCGGTGTGCGTGCCGGCCTACAATGCGGAACGAACGCTGTCCGCGACCCTGGATTCGGTACTGGCCCAAGATCTCGATTTCGAAGTCGTGATCCTCGACAACGCGAGCACCGACCGCACCGGTGACATCGCCCGGGCGCGGCGCGATCCGCGGGTGCGTGTCCTGCGCAATGATCGCGTACTGCCGATCGGCGCGAATTGGGACCGGGCGATCCGGGAATCCACCGGGGACCTCGTGAAGGTGGTCTGTGCCGACGACATTCTGCGTCCCGGCGCCCTCGCCGCGCAGTCGGCGGTGTTCGACGACAACGCGATCGCGTTGTGCGCGGGCAAGTTCGACGTGATCGACGAGTCCGGCGACATCCTGGAGACCGGGCTGGGGCTGCCGCAGCTGATCGGCCGGCACGGCAGCCGCCATCTGGCCCGGGTGATCGTGCGTCGCGGGGCGGCCGAATTCGGCCCCACCGCGGCCGCCATGTTCCGGCGTACCGACTACGACGCCGTCGGGGGACTGCGCGGCGACCTCGTATTTCCGATGGATGTGGACCTGTTCGCCCGCGTCGGCAGCCGCGGCGGTTTCGTCGGGCTCGGCGACATCGTGGCCGCCTGGCGGAACTCCACGTTCAACCTGTGCAGTCGCACATCGACCCGCAGCAAGCTCACCGAGCAGCTGCGATTCCACCATCGGCTGGGCGCGGATCACCCGGAGCTCGTCGGTCGGTCCGACATGCTGGCCGGTGACCTGCGTCTGGTCCGCGCGTTGGGGACGCGGCTGCGGGTGCGCGCGCGGGCCGCGGTCGGCCGCTGAACAAGACCGCGGTTGCTGCTGTCGGGAAGTGGCCACCGCCGATCACACCGTCGAGGCCGTGGCCGGTGCGACCGAGTGGGCCGGCGAATGCGCCTGAAGTCGGCGCATCCGAGGGGTGGTGTTCATCGGTACGGCTGTCCTCGCTCGGGATCTGCTGGCCGGGTGCGGCCCGGGGATTGTGGCTGTAGGGATGGAGTCACAGGGTCGGGAGTCGGTCACCCACACCCCCTTCTCTCGGTCCGCGGGGATCGTCGACGAACCAGCGACCGTCGAGTTCTGGAAGTCTGGTCGACACTTCATCCAGTAGGTCGGGCAGCGTCAACAGCACTCGGTCGGGTGCTGCCGCGATCAGCTCCTGCGGGCTGATGATCGGGATGTCGGTGCCGGGCATCCGGCGTCCCCGTTTGGCGGGCGCGGCGTCGGCGACTCCGGCGACAAGTCCCTGGTGCGCACCGGCCAGAGACAGCAGGGCAACCGCCCGGGACGCGGCGCCGTAGGCGTAGACGCGATGCTCCGCCGCGGCCGCATCGATCAGCCAGTTCCGCAGCGCGCGCACGTGATCGTTCACGAATCGCTGGAGCCGATGCAGCGATTCCGGGGTGATGAGTTCGCGTTCGCGGGCCAGGATCTCGCGCACGGTGTGGTCGGGCTCGGTAGGGCCGCGGCGAGCTGCGACCAGCACCGTCCCGCCGTAGAGGTCGAACTCCCACGCGGTGGTCACGCCCATGCCCGCGGCGGCGAGCGCCGTGGTCAGCGCATGCAGGGAGTAGTACGCGAAATGCCCGTGCCGCAACGCGTTCCACTGTCGCTGTGCCACGATGGCGGCCAGCGAGTGGTACTGCAGCAGGAGCAGCCCGTCCGGTGCGGCGGCCGCGGCGCGTGCGGCGAACGCGGCCCGCTGGTCGGGTTCGTGCATGATGCCGAAACAGTCCACGACCAGGTCCGCGTGCGCCGCGTCCGCTTCGGTGCAGCCACGCTCGGCCAGCAACGGCAGCCAGGAACCACCGTGCGGACTGCCGAACTCGATGACCGTGCGGCCGCGCAGCAGGCCGGCCGCGTCGGCCCGGGCAATCGCATCGGCTGCTTGATCGCGCAGGGCTCGCGGCTCCACACCGCGGGGCTCGGCTGCCACGGTGTCGTCTTCGGCGAGCTGCGCCAGCTCGCAGTGGGGGCACCGCACCATCCGCAGCGGATGCGTGGTCTCCGCCGGTGTCACCGGCCGGGCCGCGGGCGGGAAATCATCGGCTGCGGGCACCGTCCCGAGATCGAGGACGGTGTGCAGACCGGCGCCGGAGCAGGCGCGGCAGCGGCCGGTCATGGCACGATGTCGGTGTGCGTATCGAGCAGACCGGCCTGGTCGGCGTGGTGGCGCTGGTCCCAGCGCCCGTCCGGGACGACCGTGGCCTGTTCACTCGGACCTTCGATGCCGCCGAATTCGACTCCCATCTGGGGATTCCGGGAATCTCGGCCGGTTTCGTGCAGGACTCGCAATCCCGGTCGCGCCGTGGGGTGGTGCGCGGCATGCACGGCCGGTCCGGGCGTGGGGAGGCCAAACTGGTCCGCTGCGCACACGGCGCGGTGTATGACGTGCTGGTCGACATCCGGCCGTCGTCGCCGACGTTCGGCCGGACGCAGGCGTTCCGGCTCGATGACGAGGAGTTCCGGCACCTGTACGTACCACCGGGCTTTCTGCACGGATTCCAAGCACTCACCGACACCGCCGATGTGTGCTACCGCATCGATCGGCCGCACGATCCCGCCGAGGATCTCAGCGTCGCCTTCGACGATCCGGACTTGGGGATCGCATGGCCGCTGCCGGTGACGGCGGTGTCGGATCGCGACGCGAACGCCGGACGATGGAGCCATCTGCGGGCTACCCTGTCACCGGCGCGGTGACCGCACGCAGTCGCGGGTCCAGTGCGCCGGACGCTCGCAGCCGCTGCAGCCGCGCGAGCCGGGTGAATCGCTGGAAGAAGTCCTCTTGGGTGAGGCCACGCTCGGTGTATTCGCGGTAGAGCTCGGCGGCGCCATCGGACACCGACCACTGTGCCTCGAAGCCGAGCACCGCGCGGGCCGCGGAGAAGTCGACCCGGTAGGAGCGGGGGTCGGCCCCGGTCTCCCCGGTGATCAGCAGTCGCGAACCCGGGACGGTGGCCACTACCGACTCGGCGATCTCGGCCACGGTGAGGTTGTTTCGCTCCGTGCCGATGTTGAACGCCCGGCCGGCGACGGCCGTCGCCGGTGCGGTGAGGCAGCGTTCGAACGCCGCCGCGATGTCGCGGGCGTGGACCAGCGGCCGCCAGGGCGTGCCGTCGGAGAGCACCTTGACCGCACCGGTGAGGACGGCGTGTCCGACGAGGTTGTTGAGCACGATGTCAGCGCGAGGACGAGGCGAGAATCCGAATGCGGTGGCATTGCGCAGGAAGACGGGAACGAAGTCGTCGTCGGCCAGCGCCGCGACATCGTCTTCGACCCGCACCTTCGACTCGGCGTACGGGGTGATCGGCCGCAGCGGCGCCGACTCGGTCACCAGCTCGTCTCCGGCGGCGCCATACACCGAGCAGGTGGAGGCGTACAGGAACCGGGACACGCCGGCTTCTTTCGCGAGCCGAGCCAGACGCACCGAGGCGCGATGGTTGATCTCGTGGGTGACTTCCGGCGCGAGCGCGCCCAGGGGATCATTGGACAGCGCGGCGAGATGGACGACCGCATCGATGCCGCGAAGGGCATCGATCTCCACCGATCGCAGGTCGAGGCGCAAGCCCACCGGATCGCCGGAGAACTCACCGAGCAGGCAGTCGGCGAACCAGCCGGTGTCGAGCCCGACGACTTCGTGCCCGGCGGCTCGCAGTATCGGGACCATGACGGTGCCCAGGTATCCCTGATGCCCGGTGACCAGGACTCGCATCGTTGTCACTCCTTTTCCCATGAGATGACGGCCTTGCCCACCACGAAGGCTTCGGCGTACTCGGTGCGGCACTGCACGCCGCGGATCCGCGCGGACGCCAGGAACGCGGTCTCGTCGAACCAGTCGCGACCGGTCTGGGACGGGTAGTACCGGTGCAGCAGTCGCGATTTGCGCCGGATCAGGTCCGCATCGACCGGATGGAATACGGTCGGCGCCGGTGTGTCGACCTCCGCCTTGAGAATCTCGTAGCCGAGGATCAGGTGGTCGCGGAACTCGGTCGGCACCAGCTCCGCGAGCGTGCGGTGATCCTGGTGCGCGTCGCCCGGTTGCGGGGCGAACACCAGGTCCGGTTCACCCGCCAGGCGAAACTCCGCTACGGCCGTCTTGATCCGGTCCCAGTGCGCCGGTGCGCGTCCGTCCGGGACGTCGAGCACCGTCAATTCCGGTGTCCGTCCCGAGCAGAAGGCGGTGAGCGCCGCCCGCTCCTCCTGTTCGCGCTCCGTGCCGGCACCGGAAAGGACCAGCGCGCGCACCCGCATACCCGGATGGGTGCGGGTCAGCGACAGCAGCGTGGCTCCCATGCCGATCGGGATGTCATCGCAATGCGCGCCGAGCAGGGCGATCTCGGCAGGCCGCGGGGAAAGCAGCGCGATCACCGCTCCCACACCATCCATGGCCGGTGTCCGCTGCTGTAGGCCGCATCGAGTTCGGCGCGCTCCTTGAAAGTATCTGCCGGCTTCCAGAATCCGTCGTGGCGGTAGCCGAACAACCGGCCCTGGCCCGCGAGCGTCCCACAGGCGTCCTCCACCAGATCGCCACCGGGTGGCAGCAGGTCGAAGATCTCTCGGCCGAGGACGAAGTAGCCGCCGTTCTCCCACAGGGGCATACGCGCCACGGGAACGATCTCCTTGACCTCGCCGGTAGGACTGAGATCCACGCAGTGAAACGACGATTGCGGTGGCACCACCAGGAGAGATGCCGCGGCCCCCGAAGCGTGGAACTGGATGATCATCTCGTCCAGGGGAGCGTCGGTGAGGACGTCGGCGTAGTTGGCCAGGAAGTGCTGGTCGTCGCCGAGGTGCTCGCGAACCCGGCGCAATCGCTCTCCGATGGCCGACTCCACGCCGGTATCGACGAAAGTGATCGTCCAGTCGTCGATATCGCTGCCGAGCAATTCGACCCGGCCGTTGCGGATCACGAAGTCGTTGGACGCCGACTCCCGGTAGCTGAGGAAGAAATTCTTGATGTGCTCGGCGCCGTATCCGAGACACAGGATGAACTCGGTGTGACCGTAGTGCGCGTAGTACCGCATCACGTGCCAGAGCAAGGGGCGGGGGCCGACGAGTTGCATCGGCTTGGGCACCATGTCATCGGTGCCGCCGCGCATGCGCATGCCGTAACCACCGCAGAACAGGACGACTTTCATCAGCGCCGGTTTCCCGTCGATTCGGCTCCGGCCGGCACGGACGACGACGGCGACGCCGGGTCGACCAGGTGCAACTCGGGCAAGGGATAGGCGAGCTGACCGCCCCACTCGGCGACATGCCGCAGTTGCGCGGTGATTTCGTGCTCGAGATTCCAGGGCAGCACCACGACCACGTCCGGACGATCGGCGTCGAGCCGAGCCGGCGGGTGGATCGGGATTCGCGATCCGGGCGTGAATCTGCCGTGCTTGTAGGGGTTGCGGTCGACGGTGTACTCGAGTAGATCAGGCCGGATCCCGCAGTAGTTGAGCAGCGTGTTGCCCTTGCCCGGCGCACCGTACCCGACGACGCGTTTGCGCTGGTGCCGGCAGTCGAGTAGGAACCTCAGCAGCTCATGCCGCACGGATTCGGCACGCCGCCGCAGTGATGCGTAGCCGTCCGCCGAGTGCAGTCCCGCGGACCGCTCGAGGTCGAGCACGTCCCGCACCCGGTCGCTCACCGCCGCCATGGCGGCATCGGGGCGCACCCACAGCCGGATCGATCCGCCGTGCGTCGGCAGCCGATCGACATCGACCACGGTCAATCCCGCTACAGCGAGCGCACGTTGCGCCGACAGCACGGTGTAGTACTGGAAATGCTCGTGGTAGATGGTGTCGAACTGGCCGAGCCCGACCAAGTTCAGCGCATGGTGCACCTCGATGGTCAGCATGCCGTCGTCCGCCAGCAGGGTACGTAGCGCACGGGTGAATCCGCGTAGATCCGGGATGTGGGCGTAGACGTTGTTGGCGATCACGAGATCCGCGGGACCGTGTTCGGCACGGATCCGGCGTGCGGAACGCTCGTCGAGGAAGGCGGTTTCGGTGGGTACGCCCGACTCGCGAGCCGCCGCTCCGACGTTGACCGAGGGCTCGATGCCCAGGCATCGGATGTCGCGGGCGACGATGTGGCGGAGCAGGTAGCCGTCGTTGCTGGCGACCTCCACCACGAAGGAGTCCCTGCCCAGCCCCAGCCGTGCAGCCGCGGTGTCGACGAACTCGCCCGCGTGGCGGACCCAGCTGTCGGAGTAGGAGGAGAAGTAGGCGTATTCGGTGAAGGTGTCCTCCGGTGTGATCAGTGCCGGAATCTGCAGCAGCAGGCAGTCGGCGCACACCCGCAGATGCAAGGGGTAGGTCGGCTCGGGCAGGTCGAGTTGGTCGGCGGTGAGGAACGATTCGCACGGCGGCGTCGCACCGAGATCCAGAATGCTGGACAGTCTGCCGGAGTCACAGAGTCGACAGCGCACAGATCCGATCCTTTGCTCTAAACGTTCCGGCCCGTCGGAACGCCTGTCGCGGCGCACGGAAGCATCAGCTGCCCGGCGTATCACGAAATGCGCGTGACGAGAACATCATTCGTCGTACGGGCCGGCACTGTTGCGACCGTCAGCGTACCGACGGCAATATCGGTCGGATTCCACATCAGCGTTACAAACTGTGATATAGAGCACATTCCATATTCACCTTCATGGTGTTATTCCAGATGCGTATCGAGATGGGTCGCCGGGTTGATCCGGAGCAGTTAACATCCCGATCACGCTACTTCGCGCATACCTTCCGACCGGTGAGAGATGTTGTGACACTTGCCGATCAAGTGCCGATGAAGCGTTCGGTAGAGGCGGTCGGGACGCTGCCGGGAAAGACGATCTCCGGATCAGGTAGCAATTCCACCGTTGCCCCAGGAGGGGTGTTCTCTTGATGAAATCCAAGGCTGTCCCGAAATGGAATGGGACCGCCGAATCCCTACGATCCTTCGCGGCTCTGCCGGTTGACAATTCGAGCCGTAAGGCCTGGCGGTCGGAGTACGTGCGTCGTCTCGCCATCACCGACTTCGCCGCCGTTTCCATCGCTGTGGGGAGTGCGCAGCTGATCCGTTTCAACGGGGGCGGCGCTCCGCCGCTGGCCTGGGAGCAGCCCTACCGGGTCGGTTACACGGTGGTATCGGGCGTGCTCGCCCTGGGCTGGTTCGCGATCCTCGGCAGCGCGGGTAGCCGTGCGCCGCAACTGGTCGGCAGCGGTGTCGAGGAATTCCGGCGGCTGATGTCGGCGACCATGCACCTGTTCGGCGTCCTGGCACTCATGTCACTGGCACTCGAAATCGACTTCGCGCGGGGTTATCTCGCGATCGCCTTTCCGGCCGGCCTCCTCGCGGTGGTCGGTGGACGACTGTGGTGGCGCCACCAGCTTGCCAGGGAACGCCGCCGGGGACGCCACCGTTCGGCCGTACTCGTGGTCGGCACTGCCGAAGCGGCCGCGGCGATGTCCGCGGCGTTGGCCGCAGACCCGGGCGCCGGTTACGACGTCGTGGGCGCCTGCGTTCCGGGTGGCCAATCGGGCGATGCGCCATTGGCCTTCGCCGGCGGTACGGTCGCCGTAGTCGGTGACGACAGCGCTGTGCTGCGGGCGGTCCTGCACACCCACGCCGACACCGTCGCCATCGGTCCCTCCCGCCATCTCGGCCCGACCGAGCTCCGCAGGCTCGCTTGGGAACTGGACGCGCTGGGAGTCGAGTTCATGCTGGCGCCAGGGGCGATCGACATCGCCATATCCCGGCTCACCAATCGGCAGGTCGCGGGGATGCCGATGATGCACATCGCCGAACCGCAGTACGAGCGGGCTCGGTCGGTCAGCAAAACGGCCTTCGACATCGGCTTCGCCACAGTGTGCCTGCTGCTGCTCCTGCCGGTGTTCCTGGCGATCGCGATCGCGGTGAAGACCACCAGCCGCGGCCCCGTCTTCTACCTGTCGGAACGCATCGGCCGATACGGCCTGCCCTTCCGCATGATCAAGTTTCGCAGTATGTACGACGACGCCGACCGGTATGCCGAAGCCTTGATCGCACAGCAGGGTGGAAATCCGGTCTTCTTCAAGATGAAGGTCGACCCCCGGGTCACGCCGGTCGGGCGGTTCCTGCGCAAGTACAGTCTCGACGAACTGCCGCAGTTCCTCAACGTGCTGCGTGGCGATATGAGCGTTGTCGGGCCTCGACCGCAGGTGCGGCGGGAAGTCGACACCTACGACCACATGATGGGCCGACGCCTGCTCGTGAAGCCGGGGCTGACCGGCTTGTGGCAGGTCAGCGGCAGGTCGGACCTTCCGCTCGAGGACGCGGTGCGACTCGACCTGTCCTACGTGGAGAACGTGTCCATGCGGATGGACCTGCGGCTGATCGCGCGCACGGTCGGTGTCGTGGCGCGAGGCGACGGAGCGTACTGATGACGCCGCGGGCGGTGGTTGCCAAGTCCCGACCATCGCCACGGCGAAGGACGAACTCAGCCCGCATCGGGATGCCGGATACCCCAGCCATTCGCGAGCCGAATGCCGACTGATCGCTCGATCGAGTAGGGACCGCACGGTGTCAGTGGCCGTATCAGACGAGTGTCAGCGTGGTGTCAGGCCGGACACCGAGAGTGGCTGCCATGACGAAAAACAGCCACCTCGCCACCGCTTCGAAGTGGAGCGGCATGGTCCCGGTCGACGATACGGCGCTGGCCGTCACCGACACCGGCGGTCGCGGTATCCCGGTGATCTACTGCAATGGCCAATTCGCCACTCAGGGGTACTGGCGGCGGGTCATCGCCGAACTCGGCACCGACTACCGGCACATCACCTTCGACGAGCGGGCTCGCGGCAAATCGCGGCGTTCGGCGGACTATTCCTTCGAGGCCGCGGTCCGGGATGTCGATGCCGTCCTGGCCGCCCGTGACGTGGACCGGGCGTTGCTGGTCGGCTGGTCCTACGGGGCGGTCGTCGCGGCGCACTGGGCCGGCCGGAATCCCGAGCGCGCCATGGGCGCGGTGCTGGTCGACGGCGCGTTCCCGTACGACTGGCTCGACGAGGCCATGGAGCAGCGGATCCGCAAGCTGTTCAAGCGGCTGAGCTGGTTCACGCCGCTGCTGCGCCCCACCGGCCTGACCCCGCGGATGACCGCCGAACAGATGGCCGAAAGCAATATCGAACTCGGCAGGCTCTCCCGCGAGCACGAGCTGGGTCCTGTGCTGGACGAGATCAGCGTGCCGTTGCGGTATGTGGTTGCTTCGGGGACGTCGTTCGGAAGCCGAGGGGACGAGCAGGAACGGATCCGCGCCGGCCTCGACGCGGTGTGCGCCCGCAACCCGAATATCCGCGTCAGCGCGAAGGTCGCCGGCAACCACGGCGCGCTCCTGCGCAAGGATTTCCGCGCCATCGCCCATGCCGTCCGCGAGACCGCATCGGCCCACGACCAGCAGGGTTCGCCGAGCCGCTGACCGACCACCGGCGTGGGCGACCTCGTGCGCCGACAACCGACCCCCGGCAATCCGGGCACCCCGGCGCGATCGACCACCGATCGCGTCTTCACACAACAAATTCCGAAGGAGACACCACCATGTCCATCACCCTGACCGACCAGGACAAGGCCACCATCCGGACCGCCGCCTACGGCGCTGTCTCGCTGCTGGCAGCGGCTGACGCCACCGGCTCACCGCACAAGGCCGCCACCCACGGCTCCATCGCCCTGTCGTCGGCGACCGGCCTGGTCGGGCACGTACTCGCCGCGAAGTCCAAGGACATCACCCTGAACGGCAAGAACGTCGCCGAACTCGCCGACCAGGTGCTGCCGGCCCTCACCGCTGCCATGAACCTGCTGCACAAGCAGGATCCGGCCGAGGCCGACAACTTCCGCGGCACCGTCCTCGTCGCCATCGACGCAGCCATCGGAACCCGCAAAGGTGCGCCCAGCCCCGTCCTGGCCGACATGACCCGCAAGATCACCGCAGCGCTCGACGCCGCCTGATCGGATGCCGGCCGGCACCGCCACCCACGGCATGTCACGGGGTCCTCCGCAGACCTCGTGACACGGCAGGGGGTGAAGCGGCGTCGGCTCAGCCGATCGCGTCGAGCAGTAGTTTCGCGGCCACCGTTGCTCCGTCCGAACGGATCATGCCGGCCACTTCGTTCGCGCGCGCTCGGGTGGTAGACGCCAACGCCACATCCAGAGCAGCAAACAATGTCGCCGAGCTGGGATCCGCGTCCGCACATGCCGCGCCGATGCCGAGATCGGCCACCCGGCGCGCCCAGTAGGGCTGGTCCATCATCTGGGGTACCACCACTTGCGGCGCACCGGCTCGGGCGGCGGCCGTCGTCGTGCCCGCACCACCGTGGTGGATGACGGCGGCGACCCGGGCGAACAACGCCTGATGGTTGACCTCATCGATGGCCATGCAGTCGGGGAGGTCGTCGATCAGCGCCAACTCGGCCCAGCCACGAGAGAGAAGCACACGGCGGCTGTGGGCGCGGATCGCTTCGATCGCCACCCGGGCGATGCCGGGGCGCATCGGCATACTGCCGAACCCGACGTACACCGGTGGTGCGCCCGCATTCAAGAACGCCGACAACCCGGCAGGCAACGGGCGTTCGTCGGGCACGATCCAGGCACCGGTCTGCACGACATCCAGACCCGGCGCTTGCGACCATGGCCCCAGCACCGGGTCCGCGGCCAGCCATGGGCTCCCGGTGATGACGTGGTCGCGGACATCGGCCACCGGCGGCAACCCGAGCGCTGCCCGGCCGGTGTCGAGCGCATGGCCGAACTGTGCGTTCCAACCATGGGCGTCGATTTCCCACAGCAGTTGATTGTCGATCCCGTCCGGGGCGGGCCGATCGCCCGGCAGCGGCATCGGCGCATGACGCGGCGAGGGCAGCGTGGTCGGCTGGTAGCTCACGTATCGGTAGTGGACGCCGAGCTTCTCGGCGACGGACCGGGCCGCAACCTGTGTCACGCCGGAGGCCACTACAGCGTCACATCCCGCGGCCGCTGTGCCGATCGTGTCGAACTGGATCGTGGGCCAATCGGTTACGTACTGCGACAGCTCGGCGCGCGACGGCCTTCCGGCTCCCGAATCGGTCTTCAGCGGCACCAGCGGTATGCCGAGGTCGGCACAACGCGGCGCGCAGTCCGGTGGCGCGCATACCCGCACGCCGGCTCCGAATTCCCGCAACCACAGCGCGAGCCCCAACATCGGCTCGACGTCCCCCCGCGACCCGCTCGCCGTCAACAGCACTCGCACGGCTTCACCGACTTCCGGTGGCTGGATCCGCGCCTGCCCACTCGGTTCGAACGAGGTCATCGATGCCGCCCATACCGGCCATCATCGAGCCGAAGCACCTACGGCGACGCCACAGCCGTTCCCACCCCCGGGAATCGCCCTGCATCGCCATTCTGCGGGCACGCGTCGATTCACCGCGCCTTCGCGCGCCGCCGCCTCTCCATCTCCTCATGCTCCAGCACAGCCGCCTCCGCGAGAGTCGGGGCGGTCCCACCGAGCCGGGCGGGCACCCAGCGGGCGCCTTCCACCATCGGATAGTCGCGTTGCGCGCGTTCCAGCAATTCGCTCATCCGAGTGCGCAGGGTGGCGGTGAGTTTCTCGACCGGTTCGTCGGGTGGGATCGGCGCGCCTATGCGGATGTTGATCGGGAAGTTGTGGCGGCCGAGCTGTTTCGGAATGTCCTTGGTCCAGATCCGGTGGGCGCCCCAGATGATCAGGGGCACGATCGGGACATCGGCTTCCACAGCCATGCGCGCCGCGCCGGACTTGAATTTCTTCAGTTCGAAGCTGCGGCTGATCGTCGCCTCGGGGTAGACCACCACCACCTCGCCGTCGCGCAGCGCCGTCACCGCGCGGGCATACGACTCGGCCCCGGCCGTGCGATCGACGCCGATCGCCTTGCAATGCTTCATGAGAAAGCCGACGATGCCGTGCTCGAGCTCGGCCTTCATCATGAACCGGACGTTGCGGCCGGACTTCCGCCCGACCAACCCGACCTCCATGAAATCGAGGTAGGCGGTGTGGTTCACGGCCAGCACCGCGCCGCCGGAACGCGGAAAACGCTCTTGCCCCTCGACATCGATGCGCAGACCCTGCGCGAAGAAGATGGCGCGGGCCAAGCCGGTGAGAATGTCGTAAACCGGTTCCCGCGCCATCACAGCTCCCGTTACTGCCCCGCCGCGTCCTTGCGCGCGGCCTTGGCCTCGGCTTCGGCGGCATCCATCGCGTCGGCCTCTTCCAGCGTAGGAGCGCTGCCGCCCAGCCGGGCGGGAACCCAGTACGCGCCGGGCTCGTGCACGTAGTCCTTCTGCAGGTCCAGCAGCATGTCCTGCATGGTCGAGCGCAGCTCGGCGGTGAGTTCGGCGACGGGCTCGAACGGCTGGATCGGTTCACCGACGGCGATCGAGATGGGGGTGTTGGTGCGGCCGAGCCGCTTCGGGAAACCCTTCGTCCAGACCCGCTGCGCGCCCCAGATGACGATCGGGATGATCGGCACCTCCGCTTCGACGGCCATGCGCGCCGCGCCGGACTTGAATTCCTTGATCTCGAAACTGCGGCTGATCGTCGCCTCCGGGTACACGCCGACCAGCTCGCCCCGGCGCAGATATTCCACGGCGGCCTTGTAGGAGTCCGCGCCCGCCGAGCGGTCCACCGGGATGTGCTTGAGCGCGCGCATGATCGGGCCGGAGATCTTGTTGTCGAAGACCTCCTTCTTGGCCATGAACCGGATGTAGCGCTTCGGGGTGCGCACCGGCAGGCCCGCGTAGGTGAAGTCCATGTAGCCGGTGTGGTTCACCGCCAGCACGGCGCCACCGCGGGCGGGGATGTGTTCAGCGCCCTTGACGGTGAACTTCAGACCTTCGACGAAGAAGACGGTACGGGCCAGCCCGATGATCGTCCGGTAGACGGGTTCCACAAGTCCGCTAGCGTAGTCGCTGCTCGTCCCCGCCGGCAGTGCGCGCCATCACGCGCCGCGCCGGAGCGAGGACGCATGAGCAGCCCCGACCACACGCCTGAGAGAAGAGGATCGCCGAAGTGGAACGCGCCCGATCGGCACCGCGCGAGTACGACCGCAGTGCAGCACGCGAGCGGAATCGGGCCTCGGGTGGGCGATCGCCCCGCGCTGCGCTGGTCGGCGGCTCGGCTCTGATCGCAGCGATCGCGTTGTCCGGTTGCGACTCGGTCGTCGGGATTCCGGAGGAGAGCGCGCCGCAGGCGGCGGTGCGCACAACGCCACCGGCCGCCGTCCCGACCACGCCACCGCCCAGCACCTCCGCACTGCCTCCGGTTCCCGCCGACGCTCCGCCGGTCGGCGCGGTCGCCGGGCTGCCCGCCGCCGCGACCGCGATGCAGCGCTGGGCCGCCGACCTGCGCTCGCACACCATCGCCGAGATGCAGGACAAGTGCTGGACCATCGCGCCGAAGAACGTGGCCGACATGTACGCCGACCAGCAGGCCGTCTTCACCGCCTTGGCCCAGCCGGGCACGACGACCGAGGACGCCGTCGTCTGGAAGAGCCCGGCCACCACGGTCGCCGTGCCACGCGCCGAGCTCGAGAGCGGCTACGCCTGCCCACGCGTCGCCACGGAGGGCGCGGAGATCGCCTACAACGACGCCGATGCCCGCCACACCGTGCGCCGCTACCTGTCCCGGTTCGTCGGCACACCGCTGGACCCCGCCGACAAGGAGGGCGACTACCCTCTGATCTGTAAGGCGTCCCCGGCGACCTGGGACCCCAAAGGCACCGGGCGTCCGAGCCCCGCGCCGCTGGCGAACAATCAGGGCGTGCTCACCGGGGCCACCGAGTTCGCCGACCAGCAGATCCGGTCGGAGCAGGTGAACACCGACTACATCGCGGTGCTCGTGCCGGTGACCAACTCCTCCGGTGTGACGCAGACCCGCACCTTCACCTTGCGCTCCGGGCCGGACGGCTACTGCATCGGCGACATCTCGCCGTAACTACTACCCTGGTTGGCTGGTAACAGCAGGAGGAGCAGCTAGTGCAGATCACCAGCGTCGGACACGCCGGATTCCACATCCGCACCGCGGCCGGGTCGATCCTTTGCGATCCCTGGGTGAACCCCGCGTACTTCGGTTCCTGGTTCCCGTTCCCCGACAACACCGGGCTGGACTGGGACGAGCTGGGCGCGTGCGACTTCCTGTACGTCTCGCACCTGCACCGCGATCACTTCGACGCTCGGACGCTGACCGAGCACGTCAACAAGGACGCGACCGTCCTACTGCCGGACTATCCCGTGCCGGACCTGCGCCGCGAGCTCGAACAACTGGGCTTCCACAAGTTCTTCGAGACCGAGGACTCGGTCAAGCACACGGTGAGCGGTCCCGGCGGCGACCTGGAGATCATGATCATCGCGCTGCGCGCGCCCGCCGACGGCCCGATCGGCGACTCCGGGCTGGTCGTCTCCGACGGCGAGACCACCTGCTTCAACATGAACGACGCCCGGCCGGTCGACATGGACGTGCTGCACGACGCGTTCGGCCACGTCGACATCCATCTGCTGCAGTATTCGGGCGCGATCTGGTACCCGATGGTCTACGACATCCCGGCCCGTACCAAGTCGAACTTCGGCAAGCAGAAGCGTCAGCGCGGCATGGACCGCGCGCGCAGCTACATCGAGCAGGTCGGCGCGACCTGGGTGGTGCCGTCGGCGGGTCCGCCGGTGTTCCTCGACGACGAGCTGCGCTACCTCAACGACGACTGCGGTGACGAGGGCAACATCTTTCCCGATCAGAAGGTGTTCCTGGAGCAGATGGAGATGCACGGCAACGCCGGCGGCATCCTGATGATCCCCGGTTCGGTCGCCGACGTGCGCGGCGCCGAGCTGACGTTGACCCATCCCAGCGACCCAGCCGAGATCTACGAGCACAAGGCCGAGTACATCGAGCGGATGGCCCAGCGCCTGGCGCCGGTGCTGGAGGCCGAGAAGGCGACCTGGGAACGCGGCGACGGCTCCCTGCTGGAACCGCTGCGCAAGCTGTTCGAGCCGATCATGGCGCAGAGCGACGTGATCTGTGACGGCATCGGCTACCCGGTGGGCCTGGTGATCGGCGAGGAAACCATCGTGCTGGACTTCCCCAAGCGCGCGGTGCGCGAGCCGATCGAAGGCGAGGGCCGCTACCGCTACGGCTTCCGCATCGCGCCGGAACTGGTGCGCACGGTGCTGCGCGACCGCGAGCCCGACTGGGTGAACACCATCTTCCTGTCCACCCGCTTCCAGGCCTGGCGAATCGGCGGCTACAACGAGTTCCTCTACACGTTCTTCAAATGCCTCACCGACGAGCGGATCGCCTACGCCGACGGCTGGTTCGCCGAGGCGCACGACGATTCCGCCTCCACCGAGCTCAGCGGCTGGGAGGTGCAGCGCCGCTGCCCGCACTTGAAGGCGGACCTGTCGAAGTTCGGTGTGGTGGAGGGCAACACGCTCACCTGCAACCTGCACGGCTGGCAGTGGGATCTCGAGTCGGGGCGGTGCAAGACCTCCAAGGGGCACGAATTGCGTTCGCGCAAGCTGGACTGACCGGACCTCCGGCCGGCTGCACGCCGGCCGGAAGCCATTGCCGGTCGATTGCTACATGTTGGTGACTTCGCGGACCATCTTCGACGACCACGGGCACCACATACAGCCCGGCAGGAAGGCGCCACACGCCTCGTCGAGGTGGTCGTTGACGTACATGATGCTGGCGTCGCATACCTCGATCGCCATCGTGAAGAAGGAGATGGTCTCCGGGTCGAGGTGGAAGTCCCAGCCCGGGTTGTAGGGCGCCGGAACCTTCCGGATACGACCCATGACGTGCACAGACATCTGTTCGTCACCCGACAGGATGCGACGGGCTTCCTCGATCCGCTGTTGGTTGTTCAACTGGATGATGAACTCTTTGCCCGAGTAGTCGGTGAACGCGAAGAGCGCCATGTCTTCCCCTCTTGTCGGTGGGTCCTCTGGTCGATGGATGACGAATTCCGCACCGGTGCGCCTCGATCCTATCCAGCCGAGGCAGCTCATTTGCTGAAAATTTGCTAACTAGCGCATAACCGAAATCCGGTCGGTCTCGGCCCCGAAAAAGAGGTACGGTCCGAAACTAACGGGAGGCCCCGGCCGGGATACGGTCGCGCGGTCGCTCGCGGGGCGCGGTTCGCACCGTGTTGATCAACTCCCGGATCGCGATACCGCCTCTTGCCACCGGTGCGGCGACGCGCCCCTCGGCATCGATCAACACGGCCGACGGAGTGCCGCGCACGCGGTAACGCAAGGCCGCCTCGTTACCCTGCTGCACGAGCGAGGGAATGTCGCCCAAGCCGTTCTCGATGCCCCACGCGGCTTGCTCGGCGGCATCGCCGTTGCCGACCGCCACGATCGCCAGAGCATCACCCGTCCGCGCGCGCCAGCGGGGCAATTCCCTGGCCAGTGCCGCGCACAGCTCGCAGCCCGGGTGCACGAAGACAAGCAGGACCGCTTTCTGTCCGGTCAGCAGATCCTCGAGCGTGGTCGTGGCTCCCTGTGCGTCGAGCAGTTCGAACTCCGGCGCCACCGAGCCGACCGGCAAACCCTCCGCGCCGAGGGTGGACAGCGCCTGCTCGTCCACCCGCCGGCGCAGGACACGCAGCTGGCCGGTCAACCACACCAGCACCGCGACCAGCCCGGCGACCAGCGCGCAGCCGATGGCGTTGTCGGCGGGCAGGTCCATCGGGACGCGCGGATGTGTCCGCGCGCCGATACCGACGAGCACGGCGAGCACTGCGAAAAGGCCGTTACGCGCCACGATCTTCGGCCCGATCGGCGTGGCGCTCGCCGCGCCGAAGCAGGCACAGGACGGGTGCTCACCACGCCGCAGCAAGCGCCCGATCACCACCGTGAACACGCCGAGCAACAGCAGCGCCGCCAGCGCGGCTACGCCCGAAACCCACGGAAGCAGCACACCCACCGCGATGATCGCCTCAGCGATCGACAGACACCAGGCCACCGTGGGCACCCAGCGCAGCGGTACCCCGAAATCCCCCACCGCCTGCCGCGTCGCGCTCCGATCCGTCAGCTTGCCCCACGCCGACAGTCCGAACACGACACACAGCCCCAGCCGCGAAACCCACACCCCGTATTCGATCAGCATGAGCGCACCATCCCACACTCATGCGCTTCGAGCATGAATGCGCGGCGAGTGTCCTCAGGACTGCGACCGAGTGGCGATGGCGACCGCGACCAGGGTCAGCGCGCAACCGACGATCGCGGTGGCGGACAGACCGGCGCTGGTCGGGGTGAGCACATCGAGGATCACCGAGACCAGCAACTGCCCCGCCACGGAGGTGAGCCCGAGTAGAAGGACGCCGATCCAGCGAACGGTCAGCGCGGCGAGGGCGATGAAGGCGACGCCGATGAAACCGCCGAGATACAGCCAAGGCTCGGTCGGGAATTCGGCCGGTCCGCCGGAGGACGCGACGACCACGGCCTCGATGACGAGCAGCGCGGCCAGACCGGCGCAGAAATTCACCATGGCCGCCGAGAGCGACCCGCCGACGGCGCCCACCTTGCCGTTCACCGCCTGCTGCCAGGCCAGTCCGATGCCCGCCAGCGCGGGCAGCACGATCAGCAGAGCGGTCGGCGTGCCGCGCAGCGCGTCGGGCACCGAGAGCCCACCGCTGACGCGAGTGTGCCCGAATCCGGCGACGAGCACCGCGACCACGCCGAGCGCCGCCCCCACCAGACGCACCGTGGTGACCGGCGTGCGTCCGCTCGGACCGAGCCCGAGCCGGTCGACCACCAGACTGCTGAGCAGCTGGCCCGCGACCGCCGCCACGGTGAACGCGGTGACGCCGATCGCCGCGACGGTCAGCCCCTGGCATGCGACGAAGAACGCGCCGCACAGACCGCCGAGCAACTGCCAAGGCCGCAGCACGCCCTCCGACAACGCCCGCCGCACCCGCCGCCAGCCCTCCCGCAGCCGCCCACTGACCGCGAACGCCACCGCCAGCACGACGAATCCCGCCCCGAAACTGATCACCGCCGCGGCGACCCCATCCTCCAGCCGCGCCCCCAACGCGCCATTGATCCGCGCCTGCACCGCCACCCCCGCACCGATCCCGAACCCGAAAACCAGCCCCACCCTCGCCTCCGCACTCACCTTCCGCACGCTACCCAACCGCGAGTGGGGCATGATCGCGGCGTTTCCCGAGAGGGGCTCTCGGTGGTGGGCCGCTCGTCAGTCGGCGCGGGGTGGGAGCCAGCGGGGAGCGAGGGTGGAGAGGGCGAGGATGGAGGCTCCGAGGAGCGCCAGGAGGGTGGCCATGGAGGACCAGAGGGTGATCACGGCGGCGAAGCCGAAGACCGCTAGGGCGATCACCTCGCCCAAGAAGCCGGAGACGGAGGTGACCGTCGCCCGAGCCGGGCCCTCGATGGCGTCCTGGAGGCGCGCGCCCGCGACGATGCCCGCGTTGTAGACGATGCCGTAGGAGACGCCGATCGACGCGAAGCCGAGGCCGGTCAACAGGTAGATCGCGTCCGGACGACCGGTCGCGAGGCCTGCGATCAGCGCGCCGCCGAGGAAGAGCACGCCTGCAACGCCCACCGCGATCGACATCGTGCGGCCCGACATTCCTTCGGTGCGCCCCGCCAGCACGGAACCGGTCAGCGAACCGAGCACAGTGAGACCGACCAGCAACGGCACCACAGCGGTCGAGACGCCCGATTCCTCCGCCAGCAGGGCGAAATACTCGTCGAACGCCGTGATCCCGAACAGCAGCGCTTCCAGCAGCACGCCGTGACGCACCGCCCGCACGCGCACCGCCTCGCCCACACCGGCCTTCAGCATGGTGAGGTATCGCGCGAACGGGCGAGGCTGGGCCGCTTCGCGATTCCCGGCGAACGCCGCCTCGTCCGTCTCGTCCCGGCCGCCGGACACCGAGACGCAACCACGTCCATCCGCGCCGGGCGCCCCACCGGGCCGGGCGGAGTCACCCGCGAAGCCGAGGGGGGAAGCGACGTTCCCGACTGCCGCGTCCGGGGCCGACACAGCGGTGTGCGCAGCGGATGCCGATGCCGGCGCTTCCTCTTCCAGGTCGTCGATGTCCGCCGCCGACACCGCCTTCGGCGCGGTGGGCAGCGACAGCGCGATCAGTGTATGCACGGCCGCGACGGCGACACTGGACCAGCCGACCAGGCCATAGCCGCCGTAAAGATACAGGGGTGTGGCGGCGATGATCGCGATGACGACGGCCGCTTCCGCCCCGGCGCGGGTGTAGCCGAGGACGCGCGGGTATGCCGACGACTCGCCCCGGGCGGCCAGCTCGTCGTACAGCAGCGCCTCGAAGGTGCCGGAGGCCAGCGCCCCCGAGGTTCCCCACAGCACGAATCCGGCGGCGAAACCCGCGAAGGAGGGCGCCGCCGTCCACAGCGCGAAGCCTGCCGTCAGCAACGCACCGCTGAGCACGAGCAGTCCGCGCCGGGAGACCGTGTCGGCCCACGCACCGGAGGGCACCTCGAGGAGGAACGAAGTCGCCGACCAGATGGCGAACAGCAAGGAGATCTGCCCCGTGCTCATGCCGTGGTCGGCGAACAGCAGGGCGTACAGCGCGTACAGCGGAATCAGTTCACCGATGCTCTTGAAGAACACCGCCCGAACCGTCAGCGAGCGCAGGCCGAAGGTATGTGCGCTATCCGCCCGCGGGGGGCGCAGCGATTCGGCGAATCAATAGGCGTAGACGAGCAATCGCATGTCGACCAGCATGCTCACCGTCGGCCCGTACGGTCAAGCGATTTACGGCAGTGGCACCCAGCCGTTGGCGGGCACCGAGTCCCCATCACCCAGTTCCCGGTCGGTGATGCCCGGGCCGATCCGGCCTTTGTTCTCGTTGAGGTCGCTGATCAGCTCCGATACCGGGTGCGAATCGCTGTAGTGATAGCCCTGCGCGAGCGCGAAGCCCAGTTCAGTGAGCACGGCCGCTTGGTATTCGGTCTCCACGCCCTCGGCGATGACCTGCAGGTCCAGCGCATTGGACAGGGCGGCGATCACGCCGAGCAAAGGCGGCGCGGGCGAATCGGAGCGGATCGCGGCGACGAAGGACTGATCGACTTTGAGGATGTCGCTGGGCAGGGTGGCCAGCCTGCTGAGCGAGGAGTAACCGGTGCCGAAGTCGTCGATGGCGATGCGCACGCCCCGGTCGCGCAGCAGGTGCAGGTTCTCGATCGCGGTCTGTGATTCGGCGGCCAGCTCGCTCTCGGTCACCTCGAGCACCAGCTGATCGGCGGGCCATCCCGTAGCGGCGAGGATGCCCGCCACCCGGTCGGCGTAACCGGTCTCGGCCAGCTCCAGCCCGCTGACGTTCACATTCAGCGTCAGATCCAGCTGGGCGAAGGTTTCCTGCAATCGCGCGGCGTCCGCGCAGGCCCGGCGCAGCACCAGTTCGTCCAGGTCGGAGATGAGGTCGTACTCCTCGGCGACGCGGATCAGACCCTCGGTGGTGACGTCCGGCTGCGCGCTGGACGACCAGCGCAGCAGTGCCTCCACGCCGACCGCCTTGCCGCCGCCTTCGGTCAGGCTGACGATCGGCTGGTAGTGCACGTCGAGTGCGCCGCGGTCGATCGCCTCGCGCAGCTCCACCGCCAGCGGCAACTGCCGGGAGGACTCCAGCACCGTCCGGTTGCGCCCGGCCTGCTTGGCCCGGTAGAGGCCGACGTCGGCGCGGCTGACCAGCAGCGACCCGGATTCCCCCGGCTGCCAGGAGGTCACACCAGCCGAACAGCCGGTGGTCACCGCCGCGCGCAGCTGTTCGGTGAGCAGGATCGCGGCCTGCTCGGTGGTGTTCGGCAGCAGCAAGGCGAACGCGTCACCGCCGTAGCGCGCCAGGCGCTGGTCGGGGGCCAGCAGCTTCGACCAGGTGTCGGCCACCCGCTGCAGGACGGCGTCACCGGCGCGGTGGCCGAGATGGTCGTTGATCTTCTGGAAGCGGTCCAGGTCGACCAGCACCAGTGCGAGCCCGTGACCGGACCTGGTGGCCTGCTGGATCGCGGTGTTCAGCGCCCGGTCGAAGCCGCGCCGGTTGAGCAGTCCGGTGAGCACGTCGATGTCGGCCTCGGACGCCATCCTGGTCAGAATTCCGACCACGACGCCGACGCCGAAGGTCACACCGGCCGGGATCAGGCCCGACCACCACGGCAGCCCCGGACTCACCGGCCGCGCGGGCAGCACCCACAGGCACAGCGCCAACGCGAACGCGATGTGGGCGGCGGCCTGCGACCAGGCGAAGAACAAGGCGGCGTCGCAGGCGATGAATACGTAGAACGCGGCGAGGCTGATCGCGCCCACCGTATTCGGGAAGGAGTGCACCGCGATCGTCACCAGCACCGTCGCGATCGCGACGTACACGTGGTGGATCGAATGCGGCAGCCGCGGCCCCCACGCGAGCAGCGTGAGACCCAGCACCAGCGCTACCGCTGCTGCCCCGCCGACCAGCGGCCGATTACCCTCCTGACCAGGGGCGATGGCGGTGATCAACAGACCGAGCACCCCGCCCATGACGTAGAACGCCCCGGTGGTCCGAGCCATGACCATAGCCGTCGCCAGCGCAGACGCGGCCCGCACCCGGGTTCGGGTATCGCCGCGAGACCCGATTCCTCGCACGACGAACAGCCTATCCACAAGGAATCCCGCCGGTTGCCACATCCCGGGAATCCGGCATGGCGAACCAGTAGCTATTCACCTGGACGTCATTCGCGCGTCGTCAGTTCGCCGGTCGGAGCACGTCGGTCCCGACGAACGGGACCAGGGCGGACGGAACCCGGACCGACCCGTCGGCTTGCTGATGATTCTCCAGCAGGGCCACGATCCAGCGGGTGGTCGCGAGGGTGCCGTTCAAGGTGGCGGCGATCTGCGGCTTGCCGTTCTCGTCGCGATAACGCACCGACAGCCTGCGTGCCTGGTAGGTGGTGCAGTTGGAGGTCGAGGTGAGCTCGCGGTAGGTCTGCTGCGTCGGCACCCACGCCTCACAGTCGAACTTGCGCGCGGCGGAGCTGCCGAGATCGCCGGCCGCGACGTCGATCACCCGGTAGGGCACCTCGATCGCCGCGAGCATCTCCTGTTCCCAGGCGAGCAGGCGCTGGTGTTCGGCGTCGGCCTGGTCGGGCGTGGTGAAGACGAACATCTCCACCTTGTCGAACTGGTGCACCCGGATGATGCCGCGGGTGTCCTTGCCGTAGCTGCCCGCCTCCCGGCGGAAACACGACGACCAGCCCGCATACCGCTTGGGCCCGCCGCTCAGGTCGAGGATCTCGTCCGAGTGGTAGCCCGCCAGCGGCACCTCCGAGGTGCCCACCAGGTAGAGGTCGTCGTCGGCGAGGTGGTAGACCTCCGCCGAATGCTGTCCGAGGAACCCCGTGCCCGCCATGACCTCCGGGCGCACCAGCACCGGCGGGATCATCATGGTGAAGCCGTTGGCCACGGCCTGCTGCGCGGCCAGTTGCAGCAGCCCTAGCTGCAGCAGCGCGCCGTAGCCGGTCAGGAAGTAGAACCGGGCGCCGGAGACCTTCGCGCCGCGCTCCATGTCGATCAGGCCGAGCGACTCGCCGAGTTCCAGGTGGTCCTTCGGCTCGAAGTCGAACTCGGGGGGCGTGCCGACGGTTTGCAGCACGACGTAATCGTCCTCGCCGCCCGCGGGCGCGCCCTGCTGCACCACGTTGGAGATGGCGCGATGCGCGGCGTCCAGATCCGCGTCGGCGGCGTGCTGTGCGGCCTCGGCCTCCTTGACCTTGACCGACATCTCCGACGCCTGCGCAAGCAGCGCGGAACGCTCTTCCTTGCTCGCCTTGCCGATCAGCTTGCCCATCGCCTTGTGCTCGGCGCGCAGATTGTCCGCGGTGGCCACCGCGGCACGCCGCGCCGCGTCCGCCTCGAGCAGCGCGTCGACGAGAGCGGGGTCTTCGCCGCGGGCGCGCTGCGAGGCACGGACCGCATCGGGGTCGTCCCGCAGGAATCGGAGGTCGATCATGGGCAACCAGCCTAGTGGTCGCTGTGCCGACCTTTCACGCCGATATCCCAGGATGCGGTACATCCGCGCGAGATCGCGCGCATAGTGGGCTTGTGGGCACTCCGTTCGATGAGACAGCCATCGACAACGCGCTGGCCGACCTCGTCGCGGGCGAGAAAGCGTGGGCCGCGACCTCGCTGCGCCGCCGGCGCGAGCTGCTCGACGAGATCCACGCCAGGACCGCCCGCTTCGCGGAGGACTGGGTGCGGGCCGCGTGTGTCGTCAAGGACCTCGCCCCGGATTCCCCGCTGGTCGGCGAGGAATGGATGTCCGGCCCGCTCACCCTGCTGCAAGCCACGGCCGCGCTGTCGGCCACCCTCGCCGCGCTGGAGGCCGGGCGCACCCCGCTGACCGGCATCACGCTGCGGGAGGCGCCCGGCGGACGGGTCGCGGTGCCGGTATTCCCGCTCGGCGTCTACGACCGGCTGCTGCTCAACGGTTTTCACGGTGAGGTGTGGCTGCGACCCGGCGTGGACGCGGGCGCCGCACGCAGGCGAGCCGGACTCGGCCAGCTGGATCCCACCGCGACCGGCGGGATCGGCGCCGTGCTCGGCGCGGGCAACATCACCTCGATCCCGCCGCTGGACGCGCTGTACGAGCTGTACGCGCACAACCGGGTGGTCGCCCTGAAGCTCAACCCGATCACCGACCCGCTGTTCACGGTGTTCGAGATGGTCTTCGAACCGCTGCTGGAACTCGGCGTGCTGCGGATTCTCACCGGCGGCGCACCGCAGGGTGGCTATCTGGTCGGTCATCCCGATGTCGCGCACGTGCACATGACCGGCAGCGCGCAGACTCACGACGCCATCGTGTGGGGCCCCGGCGCGCAGGGCGCGGAGCGGAAGAAGGACAACCGGCCGCTGCTGGACAAGCCGATCACCAGCGAACTGGGCGGGGTATCGCCGACCATCGTGGTGCCCGGCGACTGGTCCGACGCCGATCTGCGCTACCAGGCCGAGCACGTGGCGACCCAGCGGCTGCACAACGGCGGCTACAACTGCGTGGCCGCGCAGGCGGTGGTGATCGGCGCGGAGTGGGACCGCAAGGACCGGTTCCTCGCCGAGCTGCGCCTGGCCATGGAGCGGGCGCCACAGCGCACGGCGTACTACCCGGGCAGCGACGCGCGTGTCGCCGACGCGGTGGCCTCGTATCCGGAGGCCGAGCGTCTCGGCGGGCAACGGGTGCTGGTCGACGGATTGCCGCCCACCGGCACACCGCTGTTGCGCACGGAGTACTTCTCCCCCGTGCTCGGCGTGGTCGAGTTGCCCTTCGCGGGCGGCGAGTTCCTGCAACGCGCGGTCGACTTCGCCAATGCCGAACTGACCGGAACGCTCGGCGCGAACGTCATCGCTCATCCGACGACCATCCGCAGGCTCGGCGTCGCCTTCGACCGCGCGATCGAGCGGCTGCGCTACGGCGCGATCGCGGTGAACACCTGGACCGGGCTGGCCTTCCTCGCGCCGCGGGCCGCCTGGGGAGCCTTCCCGGGCCACACCCTCGACGACGTGCAGAGCGGGATCGGCGTGGTGCACAACGCGCTGCTGCTCGACGACGTGGAGCGCACGGTGGTGCGCGGCCCGTTCCGGCCCGCGCCGCGCTCGTTGCTGGGCGGCGAACTCGCCCTCTCCCCGAAGCCGCCGTGGTTCGTCGACAACGCCACCGCCGCGACCACCGGGCGCAGGCTCACCGAGTTCTACGCCGACACCAACCCCGCCCGGCTGCCCGGCGTCTTCCTTTCGGCTCTGCGCGGCTGACCGCCCGTGACTCGTGCCGCGCCGATCGGGGCAGGTCGTGGCACCAAGGCACGGACGCTGCCATGATGGACCGCGATGTCCTCCGAACCTGTGTCCCGGTCCCCGCAGGCGCCCAAGCGCGGCGCGTCGTCGCGTGCCGACTCGGTACGCCGCTCGATCGACTCGGCCAAGGCCGCTCTCGCCGACAGTGATCTGCGCGATGTGCAGCTCTCGGCGCCCACGTTGCGCTGGGGTCTGCTCGCGGTGGCCGTCGGCGCCGTGGTCGCGGCCCTGGTGACGCTGTCCATCACCGGCTTCGACAACGGGAAGAACCTGGAAGTGCACAATCCCGGCTCCCCGGCGCAGCCCGTGCTGGACAAGGAATTCGGCACCGCCGCCAAGGGCGACTGCCTGAGCTGGACCAAGCCCGACCGGTCCGACCTGGTCAAGGTGAACTGCTCGAGCAAGCACATGTTCGAGGTCGCGGCCGACATCGATATGAGCAGGTACCCGGGCAAGGAGTTCGGTCCCGGCTCGCGCTTCCCGGACTCGCTGCGGCTCACCGAGCTGAAGGAAGAGCACTGCGTGCCCTCGGTGCAGAAGTACATGTCGGGCCGCTTCGATCCGCGCGGCAAGTACATCGTCGGATTGATGTACCCGAGCCCGGACGGCTGGCAGCACGGTGACCGCACCCTGCGCTGCGGCCTGCAGGTCGCGGCCAGCGTCGGCACCCCGCCGTCGGTCGGCAGCGCCACCGAGCACGACCAGTCCAAGGTGTACGAGGCGGGCGTGTGCCTCGGCATCAACCAGAACCTGCCCACCGATCCGGTGGACTGCACGCTGCCGCACGCCGTCGAGATCGTCTCCACGGTCGATCTGGCCGGGCACTTCACCGGCGGCCCGCCCGCCAAAGAGGATCAGGACAAATTCGTCGAGGAGGAGTGCACCCGCACCTCGACCGACTACCTGGGCGGGCCGGACGTCATCCGCAACAAGACGCTCACGCTGTTCTTCGACTACATCGATGCCCGCAGCTGGATGGCGGGCAGCCGCAAACTGGACTGCATGATCGGCAAGGGCGCCGATCGGGAAGGTTTCGCGCCGATCACCGGCTCGGCCAGGGGCGACATCCTGATCAACGGCCAGGCTCCGGTGCCGCCGCCGAACACCGGGCGTTCCACGCCCGCACCGCTGCCCGGCGCCGCGCCGCTGCCGCCGCAGCCCCAGCCGAGGTAGCCCGGCGCCGATGCCTGTATCGATGTCCGACGACCGGTTCGAGGAATTGGTCGGGGACGCATTGGATCTCATTCCGCCCGAGCTGACCCGCGCGATCGACAATGTGGTCGTGCTGATCGAGCCGCGCAATCCGGAGGATCCGCATCTGCTCGGCCTGTACCACGGCATCGCGCTCACCGAACGCGACAGTCATTACGGCGGAGCGCTTCCCGATACCGTGACCATCTACCGCGAGGCCATTCTCGAACTCTGCGCCGACGAGAAGGAAGTGGTGGAAGAGGTGGCGGTCACCGTGATCCACGAGATCGCACACTATTTCGGCATTGACGAAGACCGCCTGCATCAGCTGGGATGGGGATAGTCTGAACCGAGCTGTATTGCGCACCCCGAGCGGTGGGTGTGTAATCGGCACGGAGATCGAAAAGTTGGGGATTCGATGGAACCGATCGCGTTGCTGTCGCGTCCTATCACTCGAAGGGGGAATTCTCGTGGTTCCGCCCCACAGCCACTAGAAGGAGTCGAGTCATGGTTGGACATGTACTGATCGCACCCGAAGCCATTCTCGCCGCCGCGGCCGAACTCGACCTCGTCGCCGAACGTCTGGCCGCCGCCGCCGCGATCACCGCGCCCGCGACGCACGTGCTGCCCTCCGGCGCCGAGGAGGTCTCCTTCCTCGGCGCGAGCCATTTCAACCAGGGGGCGATGTCGCACGACCGCGCGATCGCGCAGGCGATTCTGGAATGCCACCACGCCGCGGCGACGCTGCGGATGCAGCTGGCGCAGCACGTCGCGGGTGACGTCGTGCGCGCCGCGGGCATCAGCGCCATCCAGGTGTAGTTCCAGACCCATCAGCAACGCTTAGCAGGGGAGAAGTCAAACATGGTTGCAGGAGTCACCGGGGTGATCTGGGCGGCGCGCCCGTCGGAGATCAATTCGGCCACGCTTCACGCGGGCGCGCACGCGATTCCGATCTCGGCCGCGGCCACCGCCTGGGGCGGCCTCACCGCCGCCTGGATCGACGCGACGACGACCGTCGCCAGGGTGATGGCCGAACTCGGCGTCGGGATGCAGGGCATCAACGGTATCGCCGCGCTGAGCAAGCTCACCGGTTTCCTCGGCTGGTCCGAGCAGCAGGGCGTGCAGGCGGCCGCGATGGGCGCGAAGGCCGCGGCGAACGCCACCGCCTACACCGTCGCCTCGCTGGCGATGCCCAGCCCGCCCGAGATCGCGGCCGTCAACGCCGCCTTGGCCGCGTCTGCGAACCCGCCCGGCGTACTGAGCGGCGCGTTCGAGGTCGCGGAAGTCGCCAGGAACGCCATGGACATTCGCGCGGCGTTGGTCATGGAGACCTACGAGGCCGCCACCAGCGCCATGGTCGCCACGCCTGCCGAGTTCCTGCTGCCGCCGCCGATCGCCAAGGGCGCCGGAACGGCCAGCCCCGAACAGGCGGCGGATGCGGCCGCCACCGAGGTCCCGGCCGATCCGATCCAGGCTGCCGTGGCCGCCACGCAGGCGTTCTTGAGCAATCCCGGTGTGGCGAGCGCCGCCACCCAGGCCGCTCAGGCCGTCGGCTCGATCGCCACCACCGGTGTCTCCACCGTCGGAAATGTCGCCGGCAGCGCGATCGCGGCGGCGACCACCACCTCCGCGCCCACCTTCTCGGGCATGGCTCCGATGGCCATGGGAGCCGGTGCGGCAGCGACCGCCGTCGGCGCAGCGACTCGGGCGGTGTCGTTCTCCGGCCTCGGGTCGTCCGCTATCAGCAACGGATCGCTCAAGCTTCCGGAAGGCTGGGGCTCGAGCGGCACGATCGGTGGCTCCGCCCCGGTGCAGGAGACGGTGGCGGTCAAGCCCGTCGAGGCTGCCCCGGTCCGTCCGGCGAACAACGGCAACGGCAATCCGCTGCTCGGTAACCAGGCTCGCAGCGACGAGGAAGACGAGAGCGAGCACAACGGCCGGGATTACCTGCGGTCGACCGAGCACTTCAACGACGGCCGCTTCACCGCCGATGGAGTCATCGGCGGTGACTTCAGCGGGACGGTTAGGTGACCGTACTCGGTGCGGGCCGCGACCCTTCGACGCTCGAGGCGGTCGTCCTGTCGCTCGATGAGATGCAGTTTCTCGTGGAGAAACTGCAGATCGAAGTCCCCGTCGTCTTGAACGCTCGGGCACGTTACGACAACCTGACCGACCACAGAGCGGCGATGGACGCGGCCGCCGAGTCTCTCGTCCAGCGGGAACTCCTCATCGATGATGTGCTCCATCGCGACCTGGAGAATCGGCTGCGCGCGCTGAACCGGCCGCATTGGATCATCGCGCTGCGATTGATCGTCGACGGTTGGGTGAGTCGCTTCTGTCTGGCGAAGGGCGCCGACCTCGCGGTCGTCGCCCTTCGGGGACAGGACTCCTATGTCATCGACGAGGCGGGAATCGACCTGCCCGGCACCATTCTCGCGGCACTCGGCTACGCCGAGCCGCTGGAGCTGTACGGCATGAACGCCCCCACCGAAGAGCTGGCCACGATCTTCGGCGACACGGGTGACGCCGCGGCCACCGCCCAGCGGCTGACGAAGGTGGGCAACCCTGCCCACGATGCGAAGACCTTGGCGGCGGCTTTGGTCGAAATCCACTCGTACGCCGAGATCGTCGGCGTCATCTACGGCGACGGCACCAGAGATATGGCCGACAACCACATCGCCGTCTTCAACACGCGCGCAGGGCGATTCATCGCGACCGCGAGCAAGTCCGACGACGGCGTGAAGTGGACGTCACTCAGCAGCGGAACCCCCGCCCGACTGCGCACGGCGGTGCAGGACTTGATCAACTCCCTGCCGGAACGCGAAGAGTTCCCGCGGCATCCGAAGCTGTCCTGAGCACGCCGAACACGCGTCCCTAACCCATGGGGTCGTCGGAGGTAGGCGCGACGTCGTAGCCGAACGGCGGTGTGAACCGGCCCCAGCGGATGCACTCCCACCCGCCGCCCGGCATCGGCACCAACTCGATGGTCTCGGTGTTGTCCAGGTGGTTGTTCGTGGTGAACGGCGGTCGAACATCCGCGAGCGTGCGGCCGACGAGCCGCATGGCCGCACCGTGGCTGACCACCATCACGTCGCCGTGCCCGTCGTCCTCCGGCGTCAGATACGTGCTCCGCAACTCCGCGATCACGGGCAGGTACCGATCCAGCACATCCTGAGCGGACTCGCCGCCGGGCACCCGCAACGTGAGATCGCCTTCGTGCCAGGCGCGGTAGATCTGCTGGAACCTCTGGTGCGCTTCCTCGCTGTGCTGGCCCTCCAGGTCCCCGGCCTGCACCTCGTGCAGTCCGTCCAGGACCATGGCGGCGACACCGGTCGCCGCCTCGATGTAGCTCGCCGTCTGGCGTGCCCGCAGCGCCGCCGAGGAGAACAGCACCTTCGGCGCGCGGAGCAGGCCTTCACCGAACGTCTTCGCTTGTGCCGCACCGCGTTCGGTCAGCGGTAGTCCTGGAATTCTGGTATCCAGCAGCTTGGCGACGTTACCTTCGGTCTCCCCGTGCCGGACCAGAATCAACCTCCCGGTCATAGGTCCGCCTTCCCCTTTCTCAGCTGGATCAACCACTCCGACGCGGCTTCGTCGGACGGTGGCGGCGTGCCGGTCGCCGATGTCGCCGGCCAGGACCCGAGAAAGCGGATCCGCGCGGCGCGGTGCAGCGCCTTGAGCGCCTCGGCCACCGCCGTGTCGTCGATGTGCCCGACGCAATCGAGATAAAACCGGTAGGTGCCCATGCCGGTTCGGGTGGGCCGCGACTCAATCCTGGTCAGATCAATACCACGCGTGGCGAATTCGGCGAAGGCGCGCATCAGCGAGCCCGGTACGTTCGGCAATTCGAGCACGATCGAGGTGCGGTCGGCGCCCGTGGCGGGCGGCGCGACCGTGGGCCGGGTGCACAGCACGAATCGCGTGATGGCCTGCTCGTGGTCGGCGACTCCGGAGGCCAGCGCGATCAACCCCAGCCGCTCGCCCGCCAGGGCGGTCGACACGGCGGCATCGGCGTGGCCGGCCACCACGTCTTCCGCGGCCGCGGCATTCGATGCCGAGGTGTAGGGCTGCGCCTGCGGCAGATGCCGCGCGACCCACAGCCGCACCTGTGCCGCGGCCACGGGGTATGCGGCGAGGGTGCGCACATCCGGAAGCGCCGTGCCCGGCTTGCCCAGGATCGTGAAACTCACCTCGAGTTCGGTCTCGGCGACGATCTGCAGACGCGGGCCGATTGCCAGCGAGTCGAGCGTCGCCGAGATCGACCCCTCGACGGAACTCTCGATCGGCACCACCGCGCCGTCCACGTCGCCGGAGCGGATCAAGTCGAGCGCGGCCCCTTGGCTGGGCGCGGCAATCCGCTCGACGGGTCCGTCGAAGGTTCCCGAGGATTCGAGTTGGGCGAGGGCCATCTCGGTGAAGGTTCCGGACGGCCCGAAGTACGCGATTCGCGGCACGGTTACGAGATTACTTGCGCGCTCGCCCGGCCCCCCACCAATCGCGGAAGGCCCGGCCACCGCGCGGCCGCTGTTCCACGGCAGCCCGAGCACCGTTCAACCTTCGTTGAGCACCCGCAACGCGTCCTTCACCCGGTCAACGGTCGTGGTTTCGATGGCGAGCAGGACGGATCTGACCGCCTCGACGGCCGGTGGTTTCAGAGAAGTCAGGAAGGCGATATCGGGGTTGCGCAGTGCGGCGCCGATGTCTTCGCCACACAGGGCGGCGGCCGTCGCGGCGACGATGGCCACCGCGCGCTCACCGGAGACGGTACGCGCGACGAAACCGGTATCGGAGTGTGCCGCCTGCGCGAGGAAGTCGGCGATCCCGCTGTCCGGCGCGTCCAGTTCCACGGTCGGCGCGGCGGGGCTTGCGCCGATGTTGCGGACCAACCCGTCGACCAGACTGCGCCGCGGCGGCGTCGACAATGTCACCAGCACCGGTTCTCCGGATTCCGTCCCTTCCGACACGCCCTCACCGTAACAACACTGTTCGATCCGAGGCCGGCTGCCCGCGGGACCGGTGCACAAGAGGTTCGCCGCGGTCGGCCCGTATGCCACGCGTCGCTTCGATTCGGCTCGATCGGAACGCTTGCGGAACCCCCACGCCGTCACTTAGCTTAGGGTAACCTAATCAATATTGCGCGCCGCCCGCTCCACGGAGGTTTGTATGCCGAGTCCGTCCTCGACCGTCGCACCGTCCACCGCCGAGCGGGTGCGCAGCGCGTGCGCCCACGCGGAGCAAGCGGTGCTGGCCATGCCGGGCATCGACCCCACCCCCGCGTCGGTGCACCACGTACGCCAGTGCGGCGACGCCGTCATCGCGGTGCCCACCGCCTCGGTCGCCGCGATCCTGGCGGGTAATTCCGGCGAGCAGGGCGCGCCCGCGGTGCTCGAACTCACCGATCACGCCCCGCTGCCGCTGCGCGAGCCGGTGCGCGCACTGGTCTGGCTGCGCGGCTGGGTGCGTGCGGTGCCCACCCGGGCGCAGCGCGCGCTGGCCACCGAGGTGGCCAAGGACCACCCGCATCCCGGGCTGCTCGACATCGGCTTCGGCGCCACGCTGCTGCGGCTTGTGATCAACTCCGCGGTGGTGGCCGACTCGACCGGCGCGGAATCGGTGAGCAGCGACGAGCTGCGCTCGGCGCAGCCGGATCCGTTCTGCGCCATGGAATCCGCATGGCTGCAGCACATGCAGGCCGACCACGCCGATATCGTCGCCCAGCTGGCCAGGCACCTGCCGCCGCACCTACAGCGCGGCATCGTGCACCCGCTCGCCATCGACCGCTACGGGCTCACCCTGCGGGTGGAGGGACACGACGGCGACCACGACTTCCGCTTGCCGTTCAGCGCTCCGGCCGACGACATCGAAGGCCTCAGCCGGGCCGTACGCACGCTGGCAGGCTGCCCGTTCCTCAACGGCCTGCGCCGCATCTGACCCGGTGATCACCCCCGCACCGCACAGCAGAACCAGGTGACCCGAGCACGGTACGGCCCGACTCCGCGGGCCTGGCCGCTCGTTCACGAACCGGCTCGATCATGTGACCGCGCTCGAGCACCAGTCAGGCCGACCACAGCGGCGGCCGACGTGTAGCGACTACGACACGATGCGTGGTGACGCACCGAGCGGGTTCCGGACCGTCGCGGAACTCGACGGTGACGCGCCGCGCGCCCGACCGGGCGAGCGCAATAGATTCGACCCATGCGTGCGGAGTCCGATGCCCAGTGGGACGAGGCCGAGCCGACCCATCGCGAGCGGCTGGCGCTCAAACTCGAGATCGCGGTGGTGCTGCTCGTCACCTTCGGGCTCAGCGGACTCAGCGCCGCGCTTTCGTTGGTGGAGAGTGCGCTCGCGCCGGGCGGGATCGGTGGGCGGACCGTCGCGCTGAACCCGTCGCGGTCCACCCAATCCACCATCGACCTGCTGTTCCAACTGCTCAGCGTGCTGCGGCTGCTCGGCTGGGCGGCCTTGGGCCTGTATGTGCTGTGGCGCGGCGGCATCGGGCCGCGACTGATCGGGCTGGCGAATCGGCTCCGGTGGCGCGCGGACGTGCTACCCGGCTTGACGCTCGCCGCGATCATCGGAGTACCGGGGCTGGGACTGTATCTCCTTGCCCACGCACTGGGCCTCAGCGTGACGATCGTGCCCGCCTCGCTCGGCGACTACTGGTGGCGGTTGCCCGCGCTCATCCTCTCGGCCTGCGCGAATGCCCTGGCCGAGGAGGTCATCGTGGTGGCGTTCCTGCTCACCCGGCTGCGCAGGCTCGGATGGTCGGCGAACTCGGCGCTGCTGGCCTCGGCGCTGCTGCGTGGCAGCTATCACCTGTATCAAGGACTGGGCGGAGGACTCGGAAATTTTGTGATGGGCGTCATATTCGGTCGCTTTTGGCAGCGCACGAACCGGCTGTGGCCGCTGGTGCTGGCGCACGCGACCATCGATGCGGTCGCCTATCTCGGCTATACCGTTCTGCGTGGCCATGTTTCGTGGCTCCCGTGACGCAACCGTGCCCTGCGGAACGCTAACAACCCGGCGCCGCCCGCGAATTAGGAAGCAGCGCCGCTTCCGTGTGCGCCCGGTGTCCACATGCGACACCTCACACCCGCCCGATAAGTAGAGTTTCAGTGATGAACGGCGACGACCCCCAGCGCAACGCGCACACGCGCCGGATGCCGCCGCCCGGCAGGCCCGGTGAGCCTCCGATGCGCCGCCGCGTGCCACCGCCCGCTCCGGGCGCGCCGCCGCCGATCGAGCCCACCCAGGTGATGCGTCGCGATGGCGCGGTCGACCCGCACGGGCAGCCGCTGGCATATTCGCAGGTCCCGCCGGAACAGGCACGACGCATGCCGCCGCCTCCCCCGGCGCGCAGGCACGCCCCCACGCAGCGCCCGGCGCCGCATCGCGAAGCTCCTACGCACGCGCCCACGCAGCGCCCGGTGCCCTATCACGAAGGTCCGCCGCCCACGCCGCCCCGGAAGCCACGGCCGTTCCGCGAGGGCCCACCGCCCGTGCCGCCGCGTGGCGACCGCCCGCCGCGAGCGCCGCGACCGCGCCGCAAGCGACACCCGTTCCGCTGGTTCCTGGTGATCCTGCTGGTGCTGGTGATCGCGGCCGTCGGCGCGGTCATCCAACTGGACAACTCGCTCAACCGCATCCCCGCCCTGGCGAACTACGCCAAGCGGGTCGGAAACACCCCCGGCACGAACTGGCTGCTGGTCGGCTCCGACGGCCGCGGCGAGCTGACCCCCGAGCAGGAGCAGGAACTCGCCACCGGCGGCGAGGTGGGCCCCGAGCGCACCGACACGATCATGCTGGTGCACGTGCCGAAATCGGGCAAGACCACCCTGGTCAGCCTGCCGCGTGACTCGTACGTCGGCATCCCGGGCCAGGGCAAGGACAAGCTGAACGCCGCGTTCGCCATCGGCGGCCCCGCGCTGCTGGTGCAGACCGTGGAGATCGCCACCGGCTTGCGCATCGACCACTACGCGCAGATCGGTTTCGGTGGCTTCGCCGGCGTGGTCGACACCCTCGGCGGCATCGACGTGTGCGTCCCGAAGGCGATCGACGACCCGCTCGCCGGCATCGACCTGCCCGCGGGCTGCCAGCGGCTGAACGGACCACAGGCGCTGGGCTTCGTCCGCAGCCGGGCGACCGCGCTCGCGGACATCGACCGGATGAACAATCAGCGCCTGTTCATGGCCGCCCTGCTGAAGAAGGCGACCAGCGGCGCCACCCTGGCCAACCCGTTCAAGCTCTGGCCGCTGGCCTCCGACACCGCGAAGTCGCTGAAGGTCGACAACGGCGACCACATCTGGGACCTCGGCGGACTGGGCTGGGCGCTGCGCGGCGAAACCGTCGCCACGACGGTACCGATCGGCGGATTCGACGACACCGACAGCGGCAACGTGCTGCTGTGGGACAAGGAGAAGGCCGGCCGCTTCTTCGACGCACTGGCCGCCGACCGTGCCGTTCCGGAGGATCTGCTGACGCGGTAGCGTCGATGCCATGCCGGACACCGACGAGGCCGACGAGTCCTTCCCCGACTTGCTGCGCGCGCAGATCCGTCACGAATTCACCGCCGCCCAGCAGTATCTCGCCGCCGCCGTGTACTTCGACGCGCGCAGACTGCCGCAATTGGCCGGACACGCCTACGGCCGGTCACGCGAGCACCACGGCAATGCGCTGCGCATGGTCCAGTACCTGCTGGACCGGGATCTCCCGGTGCAGATCGGCGGCCTGGAGGAGATCACATCGACCTTCGAAACCCCGCGCGGCGCAATCGCTCTGCTGCTGGAGATCGAGCAGGACCGCAGCACCCGGATCAGCGATCTTGCCGGTGCGGCCCGCGGCTCCGGTGACTATCTGGGCGAACGATTCGTCCGGTGGTTCCTGGAGGAACAGGTGAAGAGCGTCGCCCGGATGACCACGCTGCTGGCCGTACTCGACCGCGCCGACGGGCAGTTGTTCGACGTCGAGGAGTTCGTCGCCCGGGAGATGCGGGTGCGGCAGCGCACCGATATACCGGCGCCGAAAATGGCTGGAGCGGCGCGGAATTAATTAGGCAACACTAGCCTCAATAAGGCTGTACTTGGATGACATGCGATCTCACCAGCGCTAATGTCGATGCCATGTCAAGCCATCCGGACGCACCCCGCAGCAAATTTCACAGCCTGTTGCACGATCAGATCCGGCACGAATTCAATGCCGAGCATCAGTACATCGCGATTGCGGTCTGGTTCGACAATGCCGACCTGCCGCAGCTGGCCAAGCGGTTCTACAAGCAGTCGGTCGAAGAGCGCAATCACGCGATGATGATCGTGCAGTACTTCCTGGATCGGGATATCAGCATCGAGATTTCCGGCATCGACGCGGCGAAATCGCATTTCGAGAGCGCTCGGGAGCCGATCGCGCTCGCGCTCGCCCAGGAGAAGACGGTCACCGAGCAGATCATCCAGCTGGCGAGCACCGCCCGGGAAGAGGGCGACTACCTCGGCGAACAGTTCATGCAGTGGTTCCTGAAGGAACAGGTCGAGGAAGTCGCGAACATGACCACACTGCTCACCATCGCCGATCGCGCCGGGTCGAACCTGTTCGACCTGGAGGAATTCGTCGCCCGGGAAATGAGCGGCCCGAGCGACACCTCCGGTGCGCCTTCGGTGGCGGGCGGCTCCGTCTGACGGAACTCTCGTCGAGAAGGCGAACAGGCCCGGTTTCTTATCAGGAACCGGGCCTGCCGCTGTTCGGGGTCTTTTTCCCGCCGAATCCGCGCGAGACGGTTTCGGCGCTTTTCGCCGCGAGTTCGGTGAGACTTCCCTATCTTCCAGCGTTATCGGCGGCAATCGAAAAGCGTCGCCGCGGATCGATAGGAAATTCGCATGAATCCCGTCGACTCCGGGCTCAGCGCAGTGTGACCTGACGTGACCGCAGGCCGTCACGGGAGCGGCGCTCGTCGGCCGTCAGCGGGGCGTCGACAGCCAGCGCCTCGGACAGGCGCGCACCGAATTCGGTTGCGGGCTTCACCCATTCGTCGGGGTGCCGCTCCGGGTCCAAATCGAACACCGGGACCAGCACGCCGTGCGTACGGAACGACCCGGCGAATCGGGAACCCTCACCGAGGTGCAGGCCGCCGGAGGCGTGCAGGCGAGCCAGCGCCAGCATCAGCGCGTCCTCGTCCTCCGGCCGCACCCAGCGGATATGCGCCTTCTCACCCGCGTCCACCCACCAGGCCGCGCCGATCGCGTCGGCGTCCAGCCCGAGCCGCGCCGACGGCATGATCGCCTGTTTGGCCTGCTCGATGGTGGCGGCGACCTGCGCGTCGGGCTCGACTCCGGCAGGCACCCACCAGTCGAAGTCCTGGTGCACGGTCAGCTCCAGGCTCGCGGCGGGATCGATGACATCGGCCAGCCGCGGGCCGCCCGCGACGCTCGCCACGGAGGACAGCGAATCACCGGGCTCGGCGGACTGGGTCCACAGGATCGCCGCGGCCAGATCGGCTGCCGGGTCGGCGCCCTGGAATTGCGTCTGCACCCCCACGTACCCGCTGGGCTCGTCGCCGGCGCGCACCAGCGCGGCCACCGCGCCGGGCAGCACCGTGGCGAGCACGACCGGCCGCTCGGCCGCGACCGACGCCACCGGCGTCAACCGCGCGGTAGCCGAGGGAACGAATTCACGGAGCGCGACCAGATCGCACTCCGCGGCCAAGCCCTCGAACGGACGCGTGACGGCCTGTGCCGCTTGCTCCTGCGCTGCCCGCCGCTCGGCGAGACGCTGGGCCCGGTTTCCGCCGGGCTTAGGACTGTTGCGCTTGCTCTTACCCACGAGGGGTCAACCTACACAGTGTTGGACCGGCCGCGCTTGCGGCGCGGCGTGTTCACTGTGTTGGTTTTCCAGCGCCTGCGGCGCTGGGTGTGCGCGGCCCCTTCATGGCTCGCGTCCGAGTGACCCGCCGCTGGCGACTGCGTCGCGGACGCGGCGGCCACTCGGACGCGAGATGCATTCGGTGACGGTCGGCCGAGTTCGGCGATGCGGCCATGCCCGCATCGTTGGAGGTAACCGCATGAACTGGAGCGCGCCGTTGTCAGGCAAGCGGCAGGGAAACGCTGTCGCCGCGCGTGCGCCCTAACCCGCGATTCCGATCGAGACCGCGGGTAGCAACGACTCGGCGCGGCTGATGGTGGCGAGCCGGCTGACGCCGACGTCGGCGCACAGTCCCAAGCGGCGATTCACGCCGCGGGGAGCAGCGACTTGGTGCGGCCGGGGTGATTGGTGGCGATCCAGCTGACGCCGAGGTCCGCGCACAGTCGGACGTCGTCGGCGTCGTCGACGGTCCAGCAGTAGGTGGCGCGGCCTGCGGCGGCGGCCTTGTCGACCAGTTCGGGATGTTCGCGCAAGGTCTTCACCGAGGGGCCGACGGCCGTGGCTCCGACGGTTGTGGCCGCGGAGCCGCCCAGGTAGCGCGATGATTCGCCGAGCAGAACGGTGGGCAGCAGCGGCGCGGCGCGGCGGATGCGCCACACCGCGGTGGCCGCGAACGACATGACGACGGCCCGGGAATGATCGGCGGAGGCCGGGGTGGCGATGCCGAAGCGCTGGAGCTCGGCGAGCAGTTTGTTCTCGACGAGCGCGCCGTAGCGGACCGGGTGCTTGGTTTCGATGAACAGCTTGGTCGGCCTGCTGCGCCAGTCCAGCACCAGGCTGATCAGCTCGCCGAGGGTCAGCACCGAGGCGGGCGAGCCGTCGGCGCCGAAATCGAGAGCCCGCAGTTCCTCCAGCGTCATCTCGCTGACCAGCCCGCTGCCCGAGGAGGTTCGGTCGACGGTGCGATCGTGCACGCACACCAGATGCCCGTCCCTGGTCAGCCGGACATCGCATTCGACGCCGTCGGCCCCCTCCTGCAGCGCCAGCTCGTATGCGGCGAGCGTGTGCTCGGGACGCGCCGCCGAGGCGCCTCGATGCGCGACGACGAATGGCGCGCGACTGCCCTGGCTCACTTGGCCATAACCTCCTCCTGCTCACGGTCCTGAGCACCGTTGTCCTCGGGTGCCTGCTCGGCGTCCGCCGGTTCGGCCGCGTGTCCGCGTCCGCCGGGATGCACCGGCTCGATCACCGGCACGGCGGGGTCGACCGCGATCAGCCAGCGGCGCGCGGTCCGGTGGCGACCGAGCAGGTCACGCCCCTCGAGCGTGCGCAGCACCCACAGGGTCAGCAGCGCGACCGCCGCGGCGACCACGTCGGTGAACGCGGTGAACAACACCCCGTCCGCCTCCGCCTGCAACGAATCCGCGGTGCGCCACAGTAGCGCGGCCGCCGCGACGACCCCGCCGAACACCCACGCCGCCCACCAGATCCGGGCCGCCCGTACCGCCCGGGGATCACCTTTCAACGCGGCCACTTCGATCAGGAAGATCCCGGGCCACAGCAAGTTGACCACCGGGATCAAGCAGCCGGAGATCAGCGCTCGCGGCGAACGCGGGTCGCTCCGGCCCACGGCGTCGTAGGCCGCGCGCCTGAGCTCGATCAGCCTTCCGACCGCGGACAAGACCGCCAGCAGCGCGATCAGGATCGCGAGCACCCCCGCGCCGATCACGAACGCGTCGGAGGCGAAAAGCACGACGGGGTGGATCAGGCGCGTCCGGTTGTGCAGCAAGAGCGCATAGCGCGCCAGCTCGGCGACGGCCGCCAGCCCGAAAACGCCCGCGGCCGCGACGAGCAGTCGGGTCACCGAGTCGGTCAACTTGCCCAGCGGGCGGCGTACCGCGCCCCCGGCCTGCGGTGGCGCATCGATCAGACCCCAGCGCGGAATCCGCGTGTAGCGAGGTGTGCGGCTCTGCTCGGCGGGCCCTGGCGGCTGCCTGCGGACGCGTCGATCCGGTTTACGGGCCACCCAGCGGTAGTTGCGGCGGTCGGCGGGCGCGTCGATCGGCGCCGGCGAGAGGAGCACGCCGCGGCAACGCGGGCACCAGTGCATCGGCGCCCTTTGCACGGCCCAGCGCGCACCGCAGCGCGCACAAGGTTGTACCACCGTACTCACCCGCGCACCTCGTTCTTTCGTCAGTAGATCTTCGCCTCGTGGTCGCCCTCCGCGACCAGCGGGCGGCCGGCCTGCTGCCACGCCACCATGCCCCCGCGGACCTGAACGGCCTCATAGCCGATGTGCGCGAGATATTCGACCACCTGCAAGGACCGGCCGCCCTGCCTGCAGATGACATAGAGTTCCGCGTCGTAGTCCAGTTCGTCGATCCGGGCGGGGACGTCGACCATCGGGATGTGGGTCGCACCCGGGGCATGTCCGAGCCGCCACTCGTCGTCCTCGCGGACGTCGAGCAGGATCGGTCGCGGCGTGTCGGCCGACGCGGGCGCGCTGTCGAATTCGGCAGGCACGTCCTCCACCGTGACCGACGGAACGTGGGGGCTCGTCACAGATTCGATCCTGCCATGGGCGGCGGGCGGCCGTGCAGTTCCATGCCTGGGGAGCGGCCTCGACAGCGGGCGACGACTTCGGGTATGTTCTCCCTTCCGGAACCGACCACCCCCCCGCTCGATGCGGGTTGTGCATAACTCGGGCGAAGTTATCCACATAATCCACAGGTTGATCCACAAGGCGCAGCTGTCGAGGGCATTTTGCCGCGTTGGCGGAGCGTTTGCGCAACTTATCAGCTACCACTTCGGGGTGTTTCCGTACTTCTGGTCCGGATCACAGCGCTGATACCTGATAGGTGACAGGATTCCCCCCCTAACGGCCGTGCGGTGCGAATGGCCGATCCGGGACTCCCCTCCTATCGATCCCGGAGCGGCCATTCGTCGCCGACATCGGAACCTGCGGCCGAAGGGGTTCCGACATCTACTTGGACGGGGCCGGGGCGCGTTCGGTTCCATGAAATTCAGAACGCCGCCGAAATGCCGCGATCCGGCGTCGACGATCGGTAGCCTGAGCGCATGAACGTGAGCAGGGGGCTTCGCCACGGAATGGACACCGAAGGGCTCAACGTCGCGTTGTCCGAGGCCACGTGCCTCGGCCTCGCGGTCGACGAGACCGCGGGCGAGTTGCGACTCGACCTCGAAGTGCTGACCCTCCCCGAACACGGGACGGCCGCCGAGGACAGCCGGGTGCAGGTGCGGTTCACCCGCGTGAGCCGGGTCGCCGCGTCACTGCGCACGCAGCACTGGGACGACTTGGAACCCCGGGTGCTGCCGCTGCAACTGGACGGCCTGGACGAGGCGATCCGCAGCTTCGGCGGCGGGCGGCTGCACGGCTGGGAGTTCATCGATCTCGACGACAGCAGCTGGGCGCTGTGGAGCGAACTGCTCAGCTTCGATACCAGGATCGACGATCACGAGTCCGCGCATGTTCTGGAGTTCTCCCAGGAGGAGGGCATCGATCCGCGCGAGCTGGACGTCCGGGTGTGGTTCGACGACATCGTCGTATACGACACGCGGGGCAAGCAGATTCCCCTGGCGGACTTCGTCGAGGGTGGTGCGCGGTGGTGGCGGGCGCACGATGCGGGTGATCCACGGGCGATGCGTCCCGGTATCGCTCCGCCACTGTGAGCGCCGCCCGGGATCTTCGCGAGCCGACCGCACATCCGCCCGACCGGATGTGCGGTTTTTCGTGTCGAGGGGCTCAGGCGCCCGTGCCCACCGGGCAGCTCACTCCGGTGGCGTGCACCGGGCAATATCCGCCGGGGTTCTTCGCCAGGTATTGCTGGTGATAGCCCTCGGCGTAGTAGAAGGCCGCCAAGCCGGGCAGCGGCGCGATGTCCGTGGTGATCCGCCCGTACCCCGCCGCGGCCAGGCGCTTGCCGTACGCCTCGGCCGTCGAGCGCGCGAGATCGGCCTGCTCCGGGCCGAAGGTGAAAACGGCCGAACGGTATTGGGTGCCGCGGTCGTTGCCTTGACGCATGCCCTGGGTGGGATCGTGGTTCTCCCAGAAGTGCCTGAGGATGCCCGCGTAGTCGATCACCGCGGGATCGAACACGACGAGCACGGCTTCGGTATGTCCCGTCCGCCCGCTGCACACCTCTTCGTAGGTGGGGTTGGGCGTGTATCCGCCGACGTAGCCGACCGCCGTGGTGTAGACGCCGTCGAGTTCCCAGAAGCCCTTTTCCGCGCCCCAGAAACAGCCCATCGCGACGACCGCGAGCTGAAGCCCTTCGGGAAACGGCGGGTGGATCGGGTGACCGTTGACGTAGTGGGTATCCGGCACGTCGAGCGGCTCCGCCCGGCCGGGCAGGGCTCGCTCGGGTGCGATCATGACGGGCTCGGGGAGGCTCAGACGCCCCACTAGTTCGTCGTACCACGACATGGTTCGATGCTACGCGTGCGTTTCCCGTGGGGCCGATGTGCGTGATGTGACGGTGCGCGACCCGCAGGCTGTGAGCGGCGTCACCGGAATGTGCGGGCGTGGGCCCGAGTTGGAATCGACCGGGTGTACGAATGATGGTTGGCTGTGCTCGGAACAACGGGCACAACCGGCCCGACATAGGAAGGGACATCGTGGCTGAGTACACGCTGCCAGATCTGGATTACGACTACAGCGCCCTGGAGCCCCACATCTCCGGGCAGATCAACGAGCTTCATCATTCCAAGCACCACGCCGCGTACGTCGCCGGTGCGAACACCGCGTTGGAGAAGTTGGAAGCCGCTCGCGAGTCGGGCGATCACAGCGCCATCTTCCTGCACGAGAAGAACCTCGCGTTCCATCTGGGTGGGCACGTCAACCACTCCATCTGGTGGAAGAATCTCTCCCCCAACGGCGGCGACAAGCCGGTCGGCGAACTCGCCGCGGCGATCGACGACCAGTTCGGTTCGTTCGACAAGTTCCGCGCGCAGTTCACCGCGGCGGCCAACGGTCTGCAGGGCTCGGGCTGGGCGGTGCTCGGCTTCGACACCCTCGGCCAGAAGCTGCTGACCTTCCAGCTCTACGACCAGCAGGCCAACGTCCCGCTGGGCATCATCCCGCTGCTTCAGGTCGACATGTGGGAGCACGCCTTCTACCTGCAGTACAAGAACGTCAAGGCCGACTACGTCACCGCCTTCTGGAACGTCGTCAACTGGGCCGACGTGCAGGAGCGCTTCGCCAAGGCCACTTCGCAGGCCAAGGGCCTCATCTTCGGCTGAGCCGGATCGAGCACCGGAACCGGGTCCGCGAATCCGGCCGCCACGCGCGGCCGCATTCGCGGGCCCGTTCTGTTTCCCGGTGACGCGGGTACTTTGCCCAGAACCTCGCCCGGTGACCAGGAATTCGGACCCTGCGAGGTGGGGCCGGATCCGCCGCATGCGCAGCCCGATTGCCCGCCGATCTCCGTCCGAATGTCCGATTGGCACTCTTTGGTACTTGTGTGCCAGGTGACTCGTGGTTCATATTCGGGATCCACACCAAAAAGGGACGGGCAAGGTCGCCCCCGGGTTCGACAACGGGAGGCAGAAATGCGCACGAACGAACCGATCGGCATCACGCCGTTCCATTCGCGCGGGTCGCTGCGTGGCTTCTTGATCTCCGGCCGCTGGCCGGACACCACCAAGGAGTGGGCTCAGGTGCTGGTCCTGGCCGTGCGCGTGGCCACGCTACCCGGGTTGCTGACGACCTCGACGGTGTTCGGGGTCCGCGAGGACCTGCCCGACGATCCCGCGCCCGGCACGGTCGGCCTGGTGCTGGCCGAAGGTCCGGTGTTGGGCGAGGAAGCCGTCGAGCCGGGCCACTTCGCCGAGCATGTGCCACCGGCGCTGCTGATGTTGCATCCTCCTTCCGAAACCCGCCCCTCGCTGCCCGAGTGCGCCGGCGCGGCGTCCGGCTGCGTGCTCCTGCCCGGTGTGCCCCATCTGGGGCTGGAGCACCGTGCCGCGTGGGTGGAAGCGGAGTCGGACGGAACGATCACTTCACTGGTCAGCCGGGTCGGACTGGACCCGATCAGTGATCCCGACACCGCGGTTCTGGCTATGCTGCTGGCCGCGTGAGGGTAACCGAAATTCGCCGGTTGGATCGCCAAACTTATTGTGCGCATAGCGATTTCGATGACAGCGGGTTGGCAGGAGCCGGCTGGGCCGGGTAGAGTCGGCTACAGCGAAGGGGAGTAGCCCCCAATCACACAGTCGACATACTGACCCTCCGGCCCACCGGCGGGTCCGGCTGTGTGAACCGGCATCCGTCCGGTGGGCGAGACCTTCGGCCTGGACAACCATTTCGTTGTCGGCCGGAGCCCCCGCATCTCCGACCGGCAGGCCGGAGACCTGGGAGAACCGCCACACATGATCGCCACCGTCTTGCTGAGCATCGGCATCGTCTTTCTCGCCGAACTGGGTGACAAGTCCCAGCTGATGGCGCTGACGTTCGCGCTGCGCTATCGCTGGTGGGTGGTCCTGGGCGGTATCGCGACGGCCTCCGCCGCGGTCCACCTGATCTCGGTCGGCGTCGGTCACTTCCTCGGCGCCGCCCTGCCCACCAGAGCCATCGCGCTGGTCGCCGCCGTCACCTTCCTGGCCGTCGGACTGTGGACCCTGCGCGAACACTTCGGCACCGGCGACGACGATCCCGAACCGAAGACGCCGAAGGCCGCCGGGGCGCCGTTCTTCGTAGTGCTGTCCGCGTTCCTGCTCGCCGAGCTGGGCGATCGCACCATGTTCGCGACCGCCGCGCTGGCCACCGACTACGACTGGGTTGGCGTCTGGCTCGGCTCGACCATCGGCATGGTCGCCGCCGACGCGCTCGCCATCGCGGTGGGCATCCTGGTCGGCAAGCATCTGCCGGAACACGCCATCGGCATCGGCTCGGGCCTGCTTTTCCTCTACTTCGGCTCGGCGACCCTGCTCGGCGCGGCCGCACCGGCCCTCGGCGGCGCCGCCGTCGCCGGACTCGCGGCGCTGGCTCCCGCCCTGGCCGGCGCGGCGCTGCTGCTCACGCGGATGGCTCGCCGCACGAGTCCAGCGCGGCTCCATACAGTCCGCCACCCCGGCGCAGCAGATCCAGTAGCGGTTCCCGCAGCGCGGGCAGACCGCCCACGTCCCCTGCCGCGATCCGAGCGGTGACCATCGAACCGATGGCCGCGGCCACGGCCTGACACGCGAAGCGCTGCGGCTCGGTCCGAGCGTCGAGCACGTCGGCGATCAACTCGACGAACCGCTCCAGCAGCCGGGCCCGGCGCGCGATCGCCGCCGAGCCCACCGCGAAGACCTCGACCAGGAACAGCCGCGCGCTGGCCGGGTCGTCCACCAGATACTGGAGATAGGCGCGAAGGATCCGGTCCATGCGAGTGATGGCGTCCGCCTCGTCTTCCGTCCCGGTGGCCTCGGCGATCCGGTCGAGCAACAGCTGCACCGCACGCTCGTAGGCCGCCTCGAAGCAGTCCTCTTTGGACCGGAACTGCTCGTAGAAGGTCTCCCGCGATACGCCCGCCCGTTTCAGGATCGCCGCGACGGAAGTTCCGATGTACCCGTTCTCGGCCATGGCCTCCGCCGTCGCGACGAGGATCCGCTCGCGCTGCGAGGCGATCACCTGCTCCCGCGGCAGACCGTGCCTGCCTCGGGGCAGACGTGCGCTGAGGGCCGATTCGGTCATGCGGTGACTCCGGTGTTCGGTCGAGCTGAACTGGGCTGCTTCATTCTGCGCGGTCGGGTCCGCAGGCCGGTCGAAGAGGGTGTGCGCCGGGAACGAGTCGCGGGAGCCGTGCAGGGCCGCGCGCCGCGCACCGGTTAGGGTGCAATTGACGAAAGGCCAACTGGCTGTCACGAACGAGAGGACCATCGTGGAGATTTCGGGTTCCGCCGCCATTGTCACCGGAGGCGCATCGGGCCTCGGCGCCGCCACCGCCAAGCGCTTCGCCGAACTGGGCGCCACCGTCTTCGGGCTCGATGTACCGCAGTCGATCGAGCGCGCGGGCGACAACGTGCCCGCCGGGGTCACCCTCATTCCCGCCGATGTCACCAGCAACGACGAGGTCGCCGCGGCCGTCGCGCAGGTCGTCGAGTCCGGCGCGCCGCTGCGCATCGTGGTCAACTGCGCCGGCGTCGGCTGGGCGGGCCGCATCCTGTCCAAGAACGGCCCGCACGACCTGGAGCTGTTCCGCACGGTCATCACGGTGAACCTGCTCGGCACCTTCAACGTCATGCGACTGGCCGCCGACGCGATCGCCAAGACCGACGCCGTGGACGAGTACGGCCAGCGCGGCGTCGTCATCAACACCGCCTCCGTCGCGGCGTTCGAGGGCCAGATCGGTCAGATCGCCTACTCGGCCTCCAAGGGAGGCGTGCACGGCATGACCGTTCCGGCCGCGCGTGACCTGGCCCAGTTCGGCATCCGGGTGAACACCATCGCCCCCGGCATCATCGACACCCCGATGCTGGCCGGCGTCACCGAGGAATACCGCAAGGGTCTCGAGGCGGGCGTGCCCTTCCCGTCCCGCCTGGGCCGTCCGGACGAGTACGCGCAGCTGTCGCAGTACATCGTCGAGCACGACTACCTGAACGGCGAGACCATCCGCATGGACGGCGCGCTGCGCATGGCGCCGCGCTAGATCCCGCTGCGCTACTCCGGCAGCGCGCGGCCCCTCCCTGGAAGGGCCGCGCGCTGCCGTCTTTCACGCCTGCGGCTTGTGCCCGATGCCGAGATAGGCCGTGGTGGACAACGGATAGTTCGGCCGGTACTTCTCGGCGAGAAACGCTTTCATGACGGCGGCGCGCCGACCCCAGACCTCCGCGCTCACACTGTGGCGCATGAGCTCCAACGGGGCGCTGCTGCGCACCATGGCCTCCCACATCTCCTCGGGGCTGCCGAAGGTGAGGGCGATCGAATGCCGCTGGATGGACACCGCCTCGAAACCCGCCCCGCGCATCTCGGATTCGAAGACCTCGGGATTCTCCAGGCTCAAGAAGTTCGGTTGCGGCTCCTGGATGTTCGGGTCGGCGGCGGTCAGGGCGCCGAACATCATCCGCATCAGCGGTGAGTCGGCGATCGGCGCCCAGCTCGACACCACCGCGGTGCCGCCCGGCCGCAGCACCCGGAACAGTTCGGCGAAGCCACGAGCGCGGTCAGGGAAGAACATCAGGCCGAACATGGAGAACCCGGCGTCGAACCGGTCGGACTCGTACGGCAGATTCTGCCCGTCGCCCACCCGCGCGCGGATGTTCGTCAGCCCGGCGGCAGCGGCGTCCTTCGCCAAGCGGGCGATCATCGACTCCGCGAAATCGATCGCCTCGACCTGCGCGACCTGGCCCGCGGCCAGCAGACTGAGCGTGCCCGGCCCCGCAGCGACATCCACGATCCGCGACGCCGGGGACAACGAGGCGAACTCGAGCGCCCGCGCCGAGAACGGTCGCATGATGGTTGGCGCGAACTCGGCGTACCCGTCGGCGACGAGATCCCATGGCTCGGCGACGGCAAGCGGGTTTGCGGACATGTTGTGACGATCCTTTCAGGCATCCACATCTAACCGCGCCACCCGGGGGCATACTCCCCAGTCCTGCGAATATGCCATCTCGACGGTCACCGTAACCGAGAAATGGCCGAAACGTCGCCGGCCGCACCGGCCGCGACCGGAGAACCTCGATGTGGCCCTCCGGTCGCGGGCGGGTTCACAGCGTGCGGGTCAACCGATCGGTGAGGATGTGGGCGAAGTGCGCCGGATCCTTCAACTCACCGCCCTCAGCGAGCACCGCCGTGCCGAACAGCAGTTCGGCGGTTTCCGACAGCTCGGTCGCCGAGCCCGCGTCGGCCTCCTCCTTTTTGGCGGCGTACGCGTCGCGCAGACCGGTGACCAACGGGTGGGCCGGGTTGAGCTCCAGAATCCGCTTGCTCTCCGGCAGCGCCTGACCCGAGGCGCGGTACATCCGCTCCAGCATCGGCGTGAAGTCGAACACGTCACCGACCAGGCAGGCCGGGGAGGTGGTGAGCCGGTTGGTCAGGCGCACCTCCTTGACGTTCTGTTCGAGCGTCTTGCCCAGCCACGTCAACACCTCGGCGAAGTCCTTGTCCTGCTGCTCACGCAGCGCCTCGGAGGCCTTCTTCTCCTCCTCGGTCTCCAGGTCGACCTCGCCCTTGGCGATGGACTGGAACGCCTTGCCGTCGAACTCCGGCACCGAGCCGACCCACATCTCGTCGACCGGGTCGGTCAGGATCAGCACCTCGCGGCCCTTGGCCTTGAACGCCTCCAGATGCGGGGAGCTCTCGACCTGGTGGCGGGTCTCGCCGGTCATGTAGAAGATCGTGTCCTGCCCCTCGGGCATCCGCTCCACGTACTGGGCCAGCGTGGTCAGTTCGGTCTCGGAGTTCGTCGAGGCGAAGGAGGAGACCTGCAGGATGGTCTCGCGGTTGTCGAAGTCCGAGAGCAGGCCCTCCTTCAGGACGCGGCCGAATTCCTTCCAGAACGTCTGGTAGCTGGTCTGGTCCTCGGCGCCCTGCAAATCCTTGACCGTGGACAACACCTTCTTCACCAAGCGCTTGCGGATCATCTGGATCTGCCGGTCCTGTTGCAGGATCTCGCGCGAAACGTTCAGCGACAGATCTTGCGCGTCCACCACACCCTTGACGAAGCGCAGGTACTCCGGCATCAGCTCTTCGCAGTTGTCCATGATGAACACCCGCTTGACGTAGAGCTGCACACCACGCTTGTGCTCGCGGGTGAACAGGTCGAACGGCGCGTGCGAGGGGATGAACAGCAGCGCCTGGTACTCGAAGGTGCCCTCGGCCTTCAACGGGATGATCTCCAGCGGATCGTCCCAGCCGTGGCTGACGTGCTTGTAGAACTCCTTGTACTCCTCCTCGGAGACCTCGCTCTTGGGCCGCGTCCACAGCGCCTTCATCGAGTTGAGCGTCTGGTCCTCGAGGATGGTCGTCTCCTTGGCGTCCTCACCCTCGCCCTCGGTGACGGTCCGCTCCACCTGCATGCGGATCGGCCACGCGATGAAGTCGGAGTACTTCTTGACGATCTCGCGCAGCTTCCACTCCAGGGTGTAGTCGAAGAGGTGATCCTCCTCGTCCACCGGCTTGAGATGAAGCGCGACCGACGTGCCCTGCGGGGCCTCGTCCAGCTCTTCGATGGTGTAGGTGGAGCTGCCCGCACTCGACTCCCACCGGGTGCCGGTGGTCTCCCCGGCGCGGCGGGTGGTCAGCGTGACCTTGTCGGCCACCATGAACGTCGAGTAGAAACCGATGCCGAACTGGCCGATCAATTCCTCGGCCGCGGCCTCGGACTTCGCCTCGTTCAGCTTCTTGCGCAGCTCGGCGGTACCGGACTTGGCGAGGGTGCCGATCAGGTCGACGACCTCGGCGCGCGACATGCCGATGCCGTTGTCCCGTACGGTCAGGATCCGGTTGTCCCTGTCGACCCCCAGCTCGATGTGCAGGTCCGAGGTGTCGACGCGCAGATCCTTGTCCCGGAAGGACTCCAGGCGCAGCTTGTCCAGCGCGTCGGAGGAATTCGAGATCAGCTCCCGCAGGAAGGTGTCCTTGTTGGAGTAGACGGAATGGATCATCAGCTCGAGCAGCTGATGTGTCTCTGCCTGGAACTCGAGTTGTTCGACGTGCTCTGTCACGTCGGCGATGGTACCGCCGCGCTCGGACTACGTGGCCGAAGGTGGCACCGAGGCGTAATCCGGGACGACACCGTGCGATCGCGGATCGGTAACCGGCCGGAAGTCGGCGAGACCGGGAACCTCTTCGTCGGCACGGGTGGTCATCCATTCGCGCAGCACCTGGGTGGCGCGCACGTCGTCCTCGTTGTACTCCAGCAAACGGGTGCGCTGGGTGTGATCGGGCGCGGCGCCGTCGTAACCGACCGCGAGCCGATACCAGCTCATCGACGCCTCGCCGCTCGCCTCCGGATCACGCCACGAGAACCCGGCGACCGGCGCGATCTTCTTCAGTCCCTTGCCGTTCGGGCAGATGAACTGGTCCGACACGGCTTGGAACATGTCCACCCACTGCGGCCCGTCCACGAACGCGCGCACCTGCTCCACCGTCGGCACGCCAGGGCGGCCCGCGAACCGGCGCGCCGATTCGTACAGCCACTTGTCCTCCGCCGTGCGCGAATAGCAATACGCGGCAAACGTTCTGCCCGTCGCGGCCGCCTCCGCGCGCACCGTCATCAGCCAGGTCCAGAACTCGCCGAAGGAGCGGCCCTCGTCCTCGGTGGGCAACGGATCCCAGGTGACGAACGGGCGGTACACGCCGTCGAGCAGCGTTCCCCACAGGTACGCGCCGTATTCCTGGAAACTCTCCAGGTCGACGTCGACCTCCACGTCCGCCCGTCGCACCCGCACCTGCTCGACCCGCCGCACCAGCCGCGAGCCCGCGATCCACGCCCGCGCCGTCACCACGGCCTCGTCGAACGGGCCGTGCTGCCAGTCCTCGGGTTCCTCGCCCACCCAGGCGGCGAGTTCGTCGATGGTCTCGATGTCGTGCCTGCGCAGTACCTCCGCTCGGGAGCCGGGCGCCACCAGGCTGACGTCGCGATGCTCGATCAGCCAGCCCTCGCAGCTCGGCCCATCGACCCCGCGCGTCCACCACGGGCACTGCCTGCACTCGGGCACTTTGGACGGGATGGTGGGCAGCTCGCCGCGCACCACCGCGATCCGGTCGGCGTAGCGGCGGTCGTAGTCGGCCAGCAGCGGAGCCAGATCGTGCACCAGAATGCGATCGAAGTCGAAGCCGATCACGCCGCCGAGCAGCGCGGGGCTGGCCAGGCCGTGCCGTTGCAGCATCCGGTGCAGATGGGCGAGTCGCTGCTGGTCGCGGGGCTGCTGACGGAGTTTGCGGTGCGGATCCGGTTGCGGATCCCAGCGATAGGGGTCCGAGGTGATGGGGTGGAAGTCGGCCCGCTCGGGTTGACGCGGATCGGTCACCTTGTGGTTCACCACGATGATCGGGATGTACCCGCCGCGATCGGCGTCGCGCAGCAGGATCTCCGAACCTCCGCGCCTGCCGGTGTCCGGCTCCTGCGGTAGCAGGCCGCCCCAGATGTGCTGTGCGCCGATCTCGCACGCGCGCATCGTCGCTTCGGCGCGCTCGGCGGCGCGCAGTCCGGGATCGATCACCACCCAGGCGTCCGGGTCGGCGCCGACCAGCGCGTCGCGCACCCGGGCGCGGTGCGCGACCGCGGCATCCCGGCGCTGGCGTACGCCCGCGTCCTCGGAGATGCCCACCAGTGCGTCGGGGTGCTCAGCGTCCAGACGCAGGCGATGGCGGCAGCCGATCAGCGCCCTGGCATCGATGAAGGCGGTCGGCGCGCCGGTGGCCCGATCCACGGCCGTTCCGTCGCGCTTGAGACCGTCTTGGTCACCGATGTCCGAATCCACGCTAAGCAGTATGGTCCCTACCCCCGACAGTGTTGAATTCCAGCGCCTGGGCCGCACTACCCTCGCAGCGGACGCGGCGGACCCGATAGGGTGGCGGCAAAGCGTGTGACATGGGCGGACGGGCTTCCCCGGCGTCGTACTGCCATGGCGAACCAGCATGACGGAGGGCCTTCGATGGGGTTGTTCACGAAGCGCAAGCGGCGGCCGAGCCGCAGGGCCGAGGCGAAAGCCCTCAAGCACAAGGCCGCGATCGAGGCCAGGCTCGCCGCGAAGAACGACCGCAAAGCGCGCCGCGCCGAGGCCCGCACCCAGCGCAAGGTCGCCAAGGCGCAGATCGCTGCGTTCCAGGCGGAGGAGAAAGCCGCGCTGAAGGCGGCCGCCAAGGCCGAGCGCGATCCGTTCAGCGCAAGCCAGGTGAAGAAGTACCTCGGCGTGGCGCGTGTACTCATCCCGGTGCTCGCTCCGCTCGCCTACCGTGGCGCGACCTTCCTGCGCGGGCAGCTCGACACCCGCCGCGCCCAGCAACTCGGCGTTGGTGTCGACCAGCTCGGCGACTTCACCGGACACGGCGCCAAGCTGCAGGCGCGTATCACGAATGCCGAAGCGGCGCTGCTGAAGATCGGCGCGCAGAACGGCAAGGACAAAGGCGAGACGCAGAAGTTCGTCGCCGCCACCAAGGATCGCCTCGGCAGCCTGACGGCCGCCGTGCACACCGCCGACCAGATGCCCGCCAACCGCCGCCGTTCGGTGCACACGTCGATCTCGCACGAGCTGTCCGGGATCGAGTCCGACATCCTGGCCCGGCTCGGCGTGCGCTGACCCTCCCTGTCTCGATGCCCCCGCACCCGGTCACCGGCCACCTGCGTGGTGGCCTGGTCGGCGTGCTGGTCGGCGTGCTCGCCGTGGCGGCGCACGGGGCGGCGGGTGGCGGTGCGCCGGGCTCCACCGAGCTGACGTTGCTGTTGCTGATCGCCGCCGTGGCCGGCTCGGCCGCGGGAGCCGTGCGGGCGTGCACGCGCCCGTCCGTCCTGGCCGCGCTGCTGGGCGTCGGCCAGCTGCTGAGCCACGCCGCGCTGTCGGTTCTGCTCGGTCACGACCACCCCGGGACCGGCTCGCCCACAACGGCTTCCCCGCTGCCGGCCGGATGGATGCTGCTCGCGCACACCGCCGCGACGGTCGGCTGCGCGGCATTGATCGTGCTCACCGAGCGGCTCTACGCCGCGGCCTCCGCCGCCCTGCGCGCGATATTCGCTCCGCCGCGCCCAGCGCGGATCTCCGGTTCACCGCACTGGTCGGATCCCGGTCTCCTGCCCCATCGCTGTGCTCCGCTCGGTGCGCTCGGCCCGCGCGCGCCGCCGGTGTCGGTCTGATCCCCGACACCTTTCCCTTCGTACAAGAGGCTTCAGCATGCACAGCTCGATCTCGCGCGCCGTCGCAACGACGGTCACCACAACGGCACTCGCCCTGTTCGCAGGCGGTACCGCCGCGGCCCACGTCACGGTGGACGCTCCCGGCGCGACTCAAGGCGGATACACCGTCGCCACCTTCCGGGTGCCCACCGAATCCGACACCGCGAGCACCACGGCGCTCACCGTCACCCTGCCCAACTCGAAATCGGCTCGGACCGAATCGATTCCCGGATGGTCGGCAAAGGTCGAACGCAACGACAAGAAGGAGGTCACCGCGATCACCTGGACCGCCGACCCTGGCGCACCGGGCATTCCGCCCGGTCAGTTCCAGCGTTTCGCGGTCTCCATCGGCCCGCTGCCCGCCCTGGATTCGGTCAGTTTCCCCGCCGAGCAGACCTACTCCGACGGCAAGGTGGTCAGCTGGGATCAGCCGGTCGGCAAGGACGGCGAAGAACCCGAACATCCGGCTCCCTCGGTGACCCTGACCGCGGGCGAATCCCACGCGCCGGACGGGCACAAGGTGAGCAGCGAAGCCGAGGCGGACGACGACGACCACGACGACGAGACGGCCCGCTGGCTCGGCGGGATCGGTCTCGCGCTCGGTCTACTCGGTGTCGCGCTCGGCCTCGGCAACGTGATCCGCGGGCGGCGCGCATGACCCGCCGTCTCCTCGCCGCCGTGGTGGCGGGACTGTTCCTGCTCGGATTCGGTATCGCCGCAACGGGAGTCGCCGCCGCGCACTCCGCGGCGACGGGAAGCGTCCCGGAGGACAACGCGACCGTCGACGCGGGCCCGGAGCGCGCGAGCGTCACGTTCAACGAGGAACTGCAGCCCAGCTTCCCGTCGCTCACCGTCGTCGGGCCGGACGGCAATCTGTGGTCGAAGGGTGATCCGGTGGTCGACGGCAAGACGGTCAGCGTGGCCCTGGGTGAGCTGGGACCGGTCGGCGAGTACACCATCGCCTACCGGGTGACCTCGGCCGACGGACACCCGGTCAGCGGCAAGCGGCACTTCACGCTCGGCAAGCCCGGTAACGGCACGCCGGGACCGAAACCCCATGCGAAAGCCAAGGACGGCTCGGACGGCTCGGACGGTATCCCGCTGTGGGTGTTCATCGTCGGCGCGGTCGTCCTGTTCGGCGGCGGGCTCGCGTTCGCGCTGTTCGGCGGCAGGAACCGCGACTCCAAGCGGTGAACGGCGTGCAGATCGGCGGCCGGGGTGGCGCTCGGCGCGCTCCCGGCCGAATGCCCTGGCCCGTACTCCTGCTGACCGTCCCGGCCGGGCTCCTGGGCGTCGCGCTCGCCTGGGTTCTGATCCGGCCGGTCCCGTTGCCGGGGGAGGCCGTGGTCCGGGTGGTGGCCGATGGCGTCGGGGCGGCCGCGCTCGGATTGGCCGCACTGCCCAGGGTCGCGCCGCGCTTGCTCACACCCTGGCGGCTACTGGCGGTGCTCGCCGGGATCTGGGCGGTAGCCGAGTTCGCCGTGCTGGTCTTCGAGGCCGCCGACGTGGTCGGCGTTCCGGTGCGCGAACTCGGCGCCGGGGAGTTCGGCACCTATCTGGTCGACGTCAGCGGTGGGCAGGTCGGGATCGCGATCCTGATCGGCGTCGCGACGGTGGCCGGTGGCTCGGCGCTGGCCTTCCGGCGGCCCGGGTCCGCCTCCGCCGACCTCGTCCTGGTGTTCGCGGCGGTCGCGCTGGCATTGCGGCCGATCACCGGGCACATGTCGCAGCAGACGTTCGGCTCCGTGCTCGCGGCGGTGCACGCCTTGGCGGCGGGCGCCTGGTTCGGGTTGCTGATCGCGCTGGCGCTGGTCGTGCGCACCCGCGGTGAGTGGGCGGTCGTGCTGCCGAAGTACTCGGCGGTGGCGCTGCCCCTGGTCGCGGTCGTGGCGGTGACGGGACTGTTCAACGGACTGATCCGGGTCGGAGGGGTAACCCCGTTCGTCAGCACCGGTTACGGCCGGATCCTGCTCGCCAAGACCGTGGTGCTGCTCGGTTTGCTCGCCCTCGGCTGGTGGTGGCGGCGCAGTTGGGTGCCGAAGGCGGCGGATCACCGGATGGACGCGAAGGACTCGCTGCGCCGCGCGGTAGCCGAGGTGGTCGTGATGGCGCTGGCCTTCGGGCTCGCCGCGACCCTGGCGGTGACAGCCTGAGCCGTACCGCCGGGGCCCGGTTATGCGTTACCTCCGCCTTCGCTCCGGCCATGCGCGGGCTGAGGACGGACTACGTCCGACCGCACCCGTTATGGTCTGCGCATGACCGAAGTGAAGATCGTCGAGGATTGCTCGGCCTCGGCGGAGTCCGCGTTCGCCTATGTGAACGACTATCGGAACCTGTCGCGATTCCTGTACGGCATCCAGTCCTTCACCCCGGTCGGTGAGCAGACCGAAGGGGTCGGGGCCGTGTTCGACGGGAACATGAAGCTGGGGCCCGCCTCGCTGAAGTCGCGTATCCAAGTGGTTCGCTGGGAGAAGGACTTCGCGATCGGCGTCGAGTCCATCAAGGGTTTCGACGTCTCGTCCACGTTCTTGTTCCACGACAAGGGCGAGGGCTTGTGCACCGTCGACGCGATCGTGGACTACCGGGTGCCCGGCGGCCTGGCGGGGCGGGCCCTCGGTAAGACCATCGAGCCGTTCGTCAAGATCGCCGTGCAGCACACCGCGCAGAACTTGGTGACCCAGATCGCCGCATTCCACGCGGACTCGGTCTGATCCGTTGTTCGTTTTGCCGCGCCTGCGGCGCAACACCGTGTTTGTCCGGAGGGTCGCCCCCCAGACCCGATGGTCGCGGTCGGTCGAGGCCTATGGCGCCGGCCGAGCGCCTCGGGATGCCATGCCGCTCGCGGCGCGGTGGGATCGGTTGCGCCGGTGGTGGCGGGGTCGGAATGCTGGAGTCGTGAGCGCTACACCTTCGTTCGGACAGCGGATCGGCTACGTCTTCGGCCGCACGCTGCCGGAATCGATGTCCGAATGGGTGCGGGAGGATCTCGTCGGGCCCGGCGCTACGCGACGCTATCTGCTGCGGTTCCTGGTGCCCGTGCTCCCGGTGCTCATGCTGTTCCTGTTGCTGCCAGGCCCGCTGTGGATGGGTCTGGCGATGATGGCGCTGCTGTACATCCCGCTGATCTACTTCACGGTGGCGCTGCTGTACGTCTACCGGCGCCACCGGTTGATCAAGCATGGTCTCGACCCCGCGCTCGCCGACGCCGACGCCCGCCGCCGCGATGAGCGCGACCGCCTCGACTACGAGCGCAGGCACGGGCGCGCCTGAGACCACCGAAGTCTAGCGGTGACTTATACCACAGGCATAGCCTATAAGCATGAAAAAACCCACATTTGGGCAGCGAATCGCCTACGACCTGGGCCGAGAGCTCCCCGAGGAGCTGCACGAGTGGGTCACCCACGACCTCGTCGGCCACGGGGCCATGGAGCGCTATCTCGTCCGTTTCATCGGGCCGATCATCCCGTTCTTCGCGTTGGTGCTGCTGTTCCCCGGACCGCTGCCCCTGAAGATCGGCTTGATCGTGATGATGATCGTCCCGCTGATCGTCTTCACGGTCGCGCTCAGCTACGTCTGGCGCCGCTTCCGCTTGATCCAGCACGGCCTGAGCCCCGACCTGGTCGACCACGGCAAGTGCACCGACCACGACCGCGAACTGTACGAACTGCGCTACGGCCACCGATAGCTCCGCCCACCTCCCTCCGCGCGCCGAGAAACCACGCGCGAGGGCGAAGCACGTCCACCCCAGCCGCCCACCCGCGTCCCGGACCACTCGAGTCGTGGATCGTCGCCATCCCGCCCCGGGCCAGTCACCACGGCTATGCACTGGCCACAACCCCCGCAACCCCGAGACCTGAGCCCGACTTCAAGCGCTCACCAAGTCCCGGCCGGCCCGCGGCCCGCGCGATGAAGAAGCAAGCGCCCGGGAAGCTGAGCTCGAATTGTGCGATTCCCGCCCCACCCGCCCCGTGCACCTCAACTCCCGGTTTCGAGCGAAGCGAGACCGAGCATGCGCCGTTCGCGGCCCGGCTCGCGTTTGCGCGGCCGTCGCGTACGCGACGAAGGAGCAAGCGACGGTCGCGCAAACGCGAGTCATGAGGGGGCCGCGAACACCCAGTGCCGCAGGCGCTGGAAAAACCAACACAGCCCGGCTCGCGTTCGCGCGGCCGCCGCGTACGCGACGAAGGAGCAAGCGGCGGTCGCGCAAAGGCGAGCCAAGAAGGGGCCGCGAACACGCCGCGACGAAGTCGCGGCAAAATAACCCAGTGACCGAATCGCAGAATGTAATCGCCACCGCCGACCTGGCCGACGAGATCGGCCCGGAGATCCGCAGCTGCGACACGCAGTTCATCCAGTTCGGCGGACGTGCGGCGTTCTCCGGACGCATCACCACCATCCGCTGCTTCCAGGACAATCTGCTGGTGAAGCAGACGCTCGGCGAGCCGGGCGAGGGCAAGGTGCTGGTGGTCGACGGCGGCGCGAGCGTGCACACGGCGCTGGTCGGCGACATCATCGCCGGGCGCGGCGTCGAGAACGGCTGGGCGGGCGTCATCGTCAACGGCGCGGTCCGCGACTCCGCCATCCTGCGCACCCTGGACATCGGCATCAAGGCGCTGGGCACCAACCCGCGTAAGAGCACGCAGACCGGTAGCGGCGAACGCGATGTGCCGGTCGAGTTCGGTGGGGTCACCTTCGTGCCCGGCGAGGTGCTCTACAGCGACCACGACGGCGTCGTCGTGCGCGCCGAGGACTGAGCGGCTCGGCGGCGCGCACGGATCGCTCCGGCCGCCGCACGAACCCGCGATCAGGCCGACACGATCGCCTTGTGACCGGCGATCGCGACCACATCGCCGATCTGCAGTTGCCGCCCGCGCCGCAGTTCCACCTCGTCGTTCACCCGCACCAATCCGGCGGCGATCACCGTCTTCGCCTCCGAACCGGATTCGATCAGGTTGGCCAGCTTCAGAAACTGGCCGAGCCGAATAACGTCGTCATCGATCGGCACTTCGACTGGTTCCGACATGAAGTAAATACTTACTCCCCCATCCGAACTCGCCGGACACCGCCCCATCCCCTCGGCGATCTCCGGGCAACTCGAGCGGGACCTTCCGCACCGCGCGGAAATCCCACCGTCGAACCGTATGCGTCGAATTCCCGCCGATTTGATCGGCTACTCCGCCCAGGTCAGCGCGGAATCGGGAAAGTCGGCGTTCGGCTCCGCCCGGCGAGGAACACGCCGCGAAGAAGTCCGCCCGCGCAAACACCGCACAAACACGCGCACCGCAGGCTTGGCAAATCCGACACACTCACGTACACACTGGTTCCGTGACCTCCACGCAAGCCCAGCAACACCTCGACACCGCACCACGCGCGGATAAACCGACTCCGCCGGTTCCCCACCGGGGTCACGGACGACTTTCGGAAGTGCCGCATATCGCGGGGTTGACGCTCGGTGTATTCGCGGCGCTGTGCTTCCTTTGGAGCCTCTCGCCGGGACTGCGTTTCCTCACCCAGGTGCCGCGCCGCTATATCGATACCTATTACTTCGACGCGCCGGACACGAACCTGATGTGGGCGCTGGTGGTCGGTCTGACGGCGGGCGCGATATCCAGCCGCAAACGGATCGCCTGGTGGTTGCTGATCGGTTATCTCGCGATCTACACGATCGTCAACGGCGTCACCTTCGCCGACCGGGGCAGTATCCACGCGCTGGTGGCGATGGTGCTGCATCTCGCCGTGATCGGTGTGCTCGTCGCGGCATGGCCGGAGTTCTACACCAAGGTGCGCCGCGGCGCAGGGTGGAAGGCGCTCGGTGTGCTGGCTGGTGGCCTCGCGATCGGCGCTCTGCTCGGCTGGGGCCTGGTGGAATTGTTCCCGGGCAGTCTCCCGCGGGGTGTGCAGCGCCCGGGCTGGGCGATCTACCGCGTGACCGCGGCGGTGCTGGCCGACAACGAGCACTTCGACGGCCATCCGCCGCCGTTCGTGAATTTCCTGCTCGGCCTGTTCGGCGCCGTCGCGCTGCTGGCCGCGGTGCTGATCCTGCTGCGCTCGCAGCGGGCGGCGAACGCGATGACCGGCACCGACGAGTCGGCCATCCGCGGGTTGCTGGAGCGTTCGGACGTGGAGGATTCCCTCGGCTACTTCGCCACCCGCCGGGACAAGGCGGTGGTGTTCGCGCCCAGCGGCAAGGCGGCGGTGACCTACCGGGTGGAACTGGGTGTCTGCCTGGCCAGTGGGGATCCGATCGGCATCCGCGAGGCATGGCCGCAGGCGATCGATGCCTGGCTGCGCCAGGCCGATCAATTCGGGTGGGCTCCGGCGGTGATGGGCGCGAGCGAACTCGGTGCGACGGCGTACCGCCGGGCGGGTCTTTCCGCGTTGCGCCTCGGCGACGAAGCCATCCTGGACACCAGGAACTTCTCACTGGCCGGGCCCGAGATGAAGCCGGTGCGGCAGGCCGCGAACCGGCTGCGCAAGCACGGCGTGGCGGTCCGTATCCGCAGGCACGGCGATATCCCCGCCGAGGAATTCGCCCGGATCATCGCCCGCGCCGACGCCTGGCGCGACACCGAGACCGAGCGTGGGTTCTCCATGGCGCTGGGTCGGCTGGGCGATTCGCTGGACGGCGACTGCTTGCTGGTGGAGGCGGTCAACCCGCAGGAGCGGGTGCTCGGCATGCTGTCGCTGGTTCCGTGGGGCCGCACCGGTGTCTCGCTGGAGCTGATGCGCCGCGACCCCGGTGGCCCCAACGGTGTGATGGAGCTGATGATCTCGCAGCTCGCGCTGAATTCCGAGCAGTACGGCATCACCAAGGTGTCGCTGAACTTCGCGGTCTTCCGCTCGGTGTTCGAGGAGGGCGGCCGGATCGGGGCCGGTCCCGTGCTGCGCTTGTGGCGCGGCGTGCTGCTGTTCTTCTCCCGCTGGTGGCAGCTCGAGGCGCTGTATCGCTCGAATGTGAAGTATCAGCCGTACTGGGTGCCCCGGTTCTTCCTGTTCGAGGAGCGCAGGCAGCTTCCGCGCGTCGCGGTGGCCAGCGCGCTGGCGGAGGGCTTCCTGCCGCGGTTCGGCAAGGAGCCCGACACCGCGACGCACACCGGCGAGCACACGGCGGTGCCCGCCACGGTGACGGGCCTGCACGCGGACGGCAGCCCGCCGGACATCGCCGAGGTCGACGGTGCGGAGCAGCTTCCGCGCAGGCCCGAACAGGTCCGCGTGCGCATGGACAAGCTCGCGCGCCTGGCCGAATCCGGCATCGATCCCTACCCGGTGGCCTACCCGCCGACGCATACCGTCGCCGATGCGCGCCGCTCCCCGCGCGGCACCACGGTCCGGGTGTGCGGCAGGCTGCTGCGCATCCGCGACTACGGTGGCGTGATCTTCGCGGTGGTCCGGGACTGGACCGACGATATCCAGCTGGTCATCGATCGCGACCGGGTCGGCACCGCACGCAGCGCCGAGTTCGGCGAGTTCTTCGATCTCGGCGATCTGATCGAGGTGAGCGGACAGATCGGGGCGAGCAGACGCGGTGAGCTGTCGCTGCTCGCGGCGGACTGGCACATGCTCGGCAAGTGCCTGCACCCGTTGCCGGACAAGTGGAAAGGGCTGGCCGATCCCGAGGCCAGGGTGCGGCAGCGCTATGTGGACATGGCGATCAACACCGAGATCCGCGAGGTGCTGGCCAAGCGGAGCGCGGTGGTGCGCTCGTTGCGGGACTCCTTGAACTCCCTCGGTTACCTGGAAGTGGAGACGCCGATCCTGCAACAGGTGCACGGCGGCGCGAACGCCACGCCGTTCGTCACGCACATCAATGCCTACGACCTCGATCTGTACCTGCGGATCGCGCCCGAGCTGTATCTGAAGCGGCTGTGCGTCGGCGGTATGGAGAAGGTCTTCGAGATCGGGCGGACCTTCCGCAACGAGGGCGTCGATTTCAGCCACAACCCCGAGTTCACCATTCTCGAGGCCTACGAGGCGCACAGCGACTACGAACGCATGATGCACACCTGCCGAAGGCTGATCCAGAACGCCGCGATCGCGGCCAACGGCGCCATGGTGGCGTTGCGGCCCAACGGGAACGGGACCTTCGAGGAGGTGGACATCTCCGGCGAGTGGCGGGTGCGGACGGTGCACGGCGCGGTGTCGGAGGCGATCGGAGCCGAGATCACCCCCGAGACCGGGGTCGAGGAGTTGCGCGAACTGTGTGAGAAGGCGGGGGTGCCCTATCAGCACGGCTGGGACGCGGGGCAGGTGGTGCTGGAGATGTACGAGCACCTGGTCGAATCCCGTACCGAGGAGCCGACGTTCTACATCAACTTCCCGACTTCGGTGTCCCCGTTGACCAGGCAGCACCGCAGTATCGCCGGCGTCACGGAACGCTGGGACCTCGTCGCCTGGGGCGTCGAACTCGGCACCGCCTACAGCGAACTCACCGACCCGGTGGAGCAGCGCCGCAGGCTCACCGAGCAGTCGCTGCTCGCGGCCAACGGCGATCCCGAGGCGATGGAGCTGGATGAGGACTTCCTGCAGGCGCTCGAGCACGCCATGCCGCCGACCGGCGGGCTCGGCATGGGCGTGGACCGGATCGTCATGCTGATCACCGGACGCAGCATTCGCGAGACACTGCCGTTCCCCTTGGTGAAACCTCGCTGACCGGGGCTTCGTCGTGGAAGGGTCTCCGCGAGCGAATCGGGCCGCTACCCTAGGAGATTCGGCCCCGGGAGGAGGCCGCTACACCGTAAGGGGCTCGATATGTACCTTGACCTGCTGACGAACGCGAGTTTGCTGGACCACACCGTGTGGGCCAGCCCCGACACGTGGAACTCCGCGCTCGAGTTGGCCGCCAAGAAGAAGAAGAGCAGGGGCGGGGGCGGCCTGATCATCGGCGCGATCTGCTGCCTGCTGGTGGTCGCGCTGATCATCGGCGGCATCTACCTGCTGGCCAAGCGCAAGAAGAACACCTAGCGGCAAACATCGACGGCCCGGCTCGCGCGAAGCGAACCGGGCCGTCGTTTCCCGTTGTCTACCGACCGGCTCAGAGTCGATCGATCTCGGTCAGATCGATGTCCATATCGAACGGCACGCTTCGAGTATGTGACCTCGGGTGTGCTGACGTCGAGACCACGGGCCGGATGAAGTGAGTCATGGGCATGCGGCAGAGTGGGGCGGGTGCAGTTGATTCTCGTTCGCCATGCTCAGCCGGTCCGGATGTCGAGTTCGAGCGGGCCCGCCGATCCGGAGTTGGCTCCGGTGGGGCTGGAGCAAGCCGAGCGGGTGCCCGCGGCGCTCGGTCATCACCGGGTCTTCCGTGTGGTGAGCAGCCCGCAGCGCCGGGCCAGGGAAACGGCGGCACCGACCGCCGCGAAGCTGGGTCTCGGCGTCGACGTCATCGACGGACTCGCCGAATACGATCGCGATCTGCCTGCCTACATCCCCATCGAGGATGCCAAGGTCGAATTCCGCGACGCCTATGACCGGATCAAGGCCGGGCATCTTCCGGTGCAGGTAGACGGTGCGGCGTTCAAGGCCAGGGTGCACGCCGCCGTCTCCGATGTCGTCGCGGCCACCGATCCGGCGGACACCGTGGTCGTGTTCGCGCACGGCGGTGTGATCAACGTGCTGCTGCAAGAGGTCCTCGGGCTGGAAAGGCCGCTGACCTTCCCCATCGATTACTGCTCGATCACCAGGATCCTGTTCTCCCGGACGGGACGCCGCACGGCCGCAACCGTCAACGAGAACGGGCACGTCTGGGATCTGTTGCCGCGCAATATCGGCCCGCGCTGAGCATTCACAGCCGAGTGCCAGGCCGGTCGCATCGATTTGCCAGTGACACGATCTGAAATAGGACACGTGAGCCGCTCCGAACAGCGGTCCACGATCCGAAAGGAAGGAACTTCGTGTCGCTCTCCGAAACCGCTACTCCGCTGCGCCGTCTGGCCCGGGTCGCCGTGGCCGGCGCGCTGATCGCCGTCCCCCTGGCGGCCCTCGCGTCGACCGCATCCGCCGAAACTCCGGCGGCCCCGGGCGTGGTACAGGTGGTGGACGCACCGCAGCAGGTAGCCGACCACGACGACTGGTCGCGCCAGTCCGCACATGACGAACGGCGTGACGATCCGGGCCATGGGCAGAACGACGGTCCCGGGCGCGGACCGGACAACGGGCCCGGCCATGGGCCGGACAACGGACCGGGGCGCGGACCGAACGACGGCCAACGGCAGGACGGCCCGCAGCAGCAGTTCATGCCGCCGACCGGGTCGAGCTAGCCCGAACGGCCCAATCGAAGGGGGCCCACCTTCAAGCGCGGGGGTGGGCCCCCTTGTCAGATGAACGGTGCCGCACACAGCTACCGCCGGGAACGATAACGCCCGACGCGGCGAACGGCCTGGTGTGGCGCTCGGCCGGATCCTCGACGTGCTGCAAGCCGTTGCGATGGGGAGGAATACCAGCCGCCGCAGGCAGATACCGACGACCGGTACTGACCTACGCCTTCGGGTGGTAGCGCAGCACCGCGACGTCGCCGAGCTGGGTGACGTCGACCAAACGCATCCGCCGCGTCGAACCGCCGGGGAATTGCGCAGGATTCACGAACCGCGGCGCACTGGGGTCGCCGACCAAGGTAGGGCCGATCGCGAGGTGCAGCTCGTCGGCGAGTCCGGCCGACAGGAAGACCGTGTGCATGTGGGAGCCGCCCTCGACCATCAACCTGCCGACGCCTCGGGCTCCGAGGTTGTCGAGCAGCGCACCGAAGTCCACGGTCTCGCCGAGCGCGACCACGTCCGCCAGTTCGCCGAGCTGTTCGCGCGCCTTCGCTGCGCCGGCGTCGGTTGTGTAGACCACGGGCCGGTGCTCGTCGGTGCCGTGGTGCCAGAACTTCGCCTCCGGGTCGAGATTGCCGCTGTCGGTGACGGTCACCTTCAACGGCTGCCGGGCCCGGCCCGCGGCCGCGCGCTCGTTCTGCCGGTCGTCGCTCTTCACGATGAGCCGGGGATTGTCGGCGCGGATCGTTCCCGCTCCGATCAATATGGCGTCGCACTCGGCGCGGACCTGGTCAACCCGGTCGAAGTCCTCGGCGTTGGACAGCAACAGCCGCTCCGGGCTGGTGTCGTCGATGTAGCCGTCAATACTGGTCGCGACCGACAGCAGCACGAACGGCCGCGTCACGAGACGACCGCCCAACGTTCGGCCGCCTCGCGGAACTCGGCGACCTCGGGCAGGTGCCGCGCAGACAGCAGCTCGTCGACGGCGCGCACGTTCTGCAATACCCGCTCCGATCCGGTGCTGACGCCGACCTGCATCGCGGCCAACCCGAGCGTGGCGGCGGGCTCGGCCTCACCCGCGAGCGCGTAAGCGAGAGCCCGCCGGGAGGTGTAGACGGCCTGGTCGCGGGTGAACCCGGACTGCATTCCGCTGATCGCCCGACCGAACTGGTCGATCGCGGCGCGGTAGTCGCCGAGCGCTGCGCGCCCGTGCGCCTGGTGAGCGTCGATGTACTGCGCGTCGAGGAACCCGCCCCACACTGGATCCGCGTCGGCATCGGCCGCGAGCGTGCGGGCCCGGTCGAACGCGCGAGCACTCGCAGAGCGGTCACCGGCCAGCGCGGCACCGTATCCGGCGAATGTTGCTGCCACCGCGGCGAAACGGGTTCCAGGCGGCGCGGCGCGTTCGGCCGCCTCGGCCAACTCCATTGCCTCGGTACCGTCCTGCATGTCGTTCGCGATCTGCGCCTTCCGGATCAGGGTGGCCGCGATGCAGTAGTCGTCGCCAAGCTGATGCGACCACGTCAACGCGCGGTCGGTCCAATGCTGAGCACGGGTCCAGTTGCAGGCGTCCTGGTACAGCCACGCGGCGAACTCCGCGTAGAAGATCCGCATCCGTTGCATCTCGGCGGCGTCGCCGATGCCCGCGCGGCGCAGTTGGTTCATTATTTCGAGGTTCTGCTCGACCAGCGGGACCACCGATTGCCCGCCGTACAGGTTGTCGCTCTCGATCAACGCCGTTCGCAGCGTGCGGAAGTGGGCGGGATGGTCGATGTGACTGTGGGCCAGGGCCGCCGCGGGCTTGGCTCCCACGGCGGCGGCTAGGGCTCCTGCCCCGAATCCTGCGACTACGGTGCGACGTGGGAGTGACACGAGGACGACCTCTCCGGCGGCGGTCCGGGCGCGCACCCAGACCTGATCAGCATCACCAGCACCCGACGCGATCGGCACCAGCCGACCGGGGGTGTCATTCGCCAGCGTAACCGTTACCGGGGAACCGCCCTCGGGTTCGTCTCGCTGCGATCCGATCTCGGCGAGAACCCGCTCGAACCGCGCAACCACCTCTGGCGAGGCTTCCGCGAGCGCCGTGTCCAGCAGTTCCCGGCTGCTCGGCCGCATGTGCGCAGAGACGCCCTGAAGCTCCCAGTTCGTGACCGACCGCGACGAGATTCCCATTTTGGCCGCGAACTTTTCGACGCTGAGAAGCATCGCCTCGCGCAGCGCTCTCGATTCCACTCCGGTCCAGCGATAGATGATCATCGGCTCGCTCCAGCCCCTGCCCGTGCCGCCGTGGTGAATTCGAAAACTACACCGTCCAACCTCATCCGCCCTCGAATCGCTCAGGGCAGAGCCTGCGAAGTTGCGTTGCAACTGCATCGCTACTTCCTGGTTGCTTCCACCCGCCCTGGCGACGCTGAGACGGCACACCGGTGCTGGACCGCGGGAGATTCCTCATCACGTCTCGGATACGTACCCGGCCGCGCGAGATGTCATCTTCGGTTCGGACTGCGCGGCTGGTCCCGGCGCCGGTGCGCCCGAATCGCCTGCCGCGGAGGCCGCTATGCGTATATCGCACGACACCCGGGACCTGTGGGCCGCACGTTACCGCGACTGCGGCATCGAACCCACAGACCTTGATCTCGACCGCGCCCGTTTCATCCTCGCCAACCATGCCGCCCACGGCGGTGGCTGCCTGCCTTACCTCGCAGCGATGGCGTACTCGCAGGGATCGAAGGAGTAGGCGCGGGATGGACGCGGGCAACAGATCTCAGCGCGGATTGCCGGACTGGCACGAACTCAGCGCGGCGATCCGCTACGTCGCTGGCGACCGGCCGGGCGATCACCTAGTCACACGGTGGGCGCGCGCTCGCGCACCTGCACCGCACCCGCCGCATTGAACCCGGCCGCGCCACCGACATCGACCAGCGCCGCGCCGAGGTCGTCACGCTGATCAACCAGTGGGTGAGCACCCACCTTGCGCCGGCCACCCGCGCCGCCGATGTCGGGCCCGCCGCTGACGCACTCGCCGCCGCCTACATCGACGCCGAGGTGCTGCTGCTCGCGCAGAACGAAACCCCCGAGGAAACGCTGCACGCGGCATGGTCGCAGGTGGGTTACCTGCGCTACGCAGTGGGCCGACCTCGTGACCGCGGTCGTGGACGGACAGCCATGCCCGCCGCCGGGCCAGTGCTGATGCTCGCCGCGACGACCGCCGCGGTCATCGCCTGCGTGTTCGCCGCCGCATGGGCGCTCGCCGCGCAACCAGCGGCCGGGCCACGGTTCCGTGAGATCGATGAACGCCTCTGCCACGAACCGCCGCCCCTGCCGTTGACGGTCGAGCAGGCGCGCCAGCAGTGGGCCCGGCATGTCGGCTGCCGCCTCACCCACTGCGCGCGCAAGCGGGAGATCCAGCGGACATTGCGCGCGGCCGGAGTCGCCCCACCCCTCGACATCACATCAACGGCACCGCCCCGGCGAGGTGGTCGGCACGCCCACACAAGGAGGAAACCATGAAATTCGAATCGGCCGCGCGCTGCTCGCGGGGTGCTCCGCAGCGGTAGTGCTCGCCGGAGTAGCCGCCCCGTCCGGAGCCGCACCGGCCATCGAGCCCGTGGCGGCCAAGCCAAGCGGTATTTGCACCTTCGAGTTCAACAAGACCCCGTACGTGCTGCACAAGGCCGTTGTCGTCGGCGGAACAGTGACCTGCGATCCCGCCCCGCTCGAGTTCCACCTCACGTTGCAGCTGTGGCATCGGTCGGGCACCAGCAACCCGAAGCCGAAGGGGGAACCGGGCATTGTCACGCAGATCCCCAACCCCAGCGTCCACGTCGCCGCGATGGCGCTGGACTGCGTACCCGGCGCGTGGCAGGGCAAGATCGTCATGCGGGCCACCTGGGACACCGGGACGAACGAGGGCCGCAAAGAAACCGTGCCCATCATCCTCCAATGCTAGGTTCACTCCGGTGAAGCTGCTCGTTGTCCGTAGCGGCCCTGCTACGTGGTCGACTCGTTGGTTTGTATTGCGCTGCCACGTGCACTCCTGGTTCCGGCGCGTCTCCCGCGAGCCCGGCTATACCGGTGAAGGTCAGTGGCATCCTCACCGCGAATACGGCGGTTGGGTCATCCGTCCGGCCAGTGGGTGGCGTCGGTTTCGATGGGTAACCCCGCCCCTGCACTACACGCGCGCCATCCCTGCCGACGACATGTATGCCCTCGGCACGTGGATGCTGGCGAAGCTGGAGATGTAGACCAGGACACCGGATACAGAGAATCGCGCCCCGCCTCCGAATCCACGGAGGCGGGGCGCGTTATTCGTCGGACAGGACCTACCCGCGCGGATCGCCCTCCAGCAGCGCCACGACCGCATCGAGCGGCGGCATTCAAGACCCGCACCCGCAGGTGTCGACCAGCACGGTCACGGTCGTTCCCGCCGTGTATGTCACCCTGCGGACCGCGCGACATCCACGTCCCGAGCACCACTTGATCGAGGCCAGCGCAGAGCGCGGCCCGGCGCATCGCCACGGCGTCGTCGGGCGCGTCACGCACTATCGAATCCAGGATCGAAGGCGGGTCCGGCATCGAGTTGTCCTCGGTCTGCCAGAGATCTCCTGCCCCGCAACATCAGTCGCGCTGCGCATTTCACAGCCGATTGCCAGGCCTGTCGCACCGGTGTCCCAGTGACGGAATCTTCGATAGGACCGGTGAGCCGCTCCCGATAGTGGTTCACGGTTCGAGAGAAAGGAATTCCGTGTCGCTCTCCAAAACCGCTGCGCCGCTGCGGCGTCTGGCCCGGGTCGCCGTGGCCGGTGCGCTGATCGCCGTCCCGCTCGCGGCCCTCGCGTCGACCGCGTCCGCCGAGACCCCCGCCGACCAGGGCGAGGTACAGCTGGTGGACGCGCCGCAGCAGGGCGCCGACATCGATGGCGGGCCCCGTCGTTTCGAACGTCACGAACGGCATGACGGGCCGGGTCGTGGGCCGGACGACCGCGACTGTGGGCCGGACGGCGGCCCCGGGCCGGACGGCCCGCGGCACTTCTACAAGTTCGAGCATGTCCTGCCGCCGACCGGCTCGAGCTAATCGTACCGCCCCAACGAAAAGGCCCACCTCCGAGTTCGGAGGTGGGCCTTGTGTTTCAGCGGGGGGCTCAGGCCATGCCCGCGATCCAGTTGTGCATCCAGGAGATGGCCGTCTGACCGCCGCCCACGGGGTAGCTGCCGTACAGGGTGTGGGACTGCGACTTGTAGAAGCGCTCCAGGTCCTTGGCCCGCTGCTGGGTGGCCGAGTCGGTCAGCTGCGCTTGCAGGACCGGGACACCGCCCGAGGACATCAGGTCGCCGAGGATGTTGCCCGCCTCGATCTGGTAGCGCCACATGTTGGCGGGGTTGGCGTCCGACGCCTGGGCGAGGAAACCGGCGAACCGCGTGACGAAGTCCTCGGTGGCGGTCGCGCAGTAGAGGTCGTCGAGCGCGCAGATGGTGCGGGTGCGATCGCTGACCCAGCCGAAGCCGCCGACCCGGGGGCCGCCCGCGCCCGCACCGGGGGCAACCGGACCGACCTGGATGTCGGTGGGCGAACGGCGCGGATCGGAGATCAGGCCGACACCGGCGATGCGATCGGCGGGCACGACACTGAGACCGGTGCCGATCTCGGCGGCGAGGTCGCCTGCGGCATCCGCGCCCTGGCTGTAGCCGACCAGCGCGATCTTGGTCGCGCCGCACCGCTGCGCCATGTTCGCGATCAGGCCGCGCGCGTTGTCGACCGCCTCCTTCTTGGAGTTGCCGTAGATCTCACCTTCCCAAGGGAAGGCGGTCGCGGCGTAGGTCACGTAGTCGACTTCCGCGGAACCGGGCAGCCCCCGAGTGACGCCGGCGAGCATGCCGGGCTGCGGGGTCTTGTCCCGCCCGGTCTCCCAGGTACCCGGGATCGCCACCACGTACAGGCTCGGGCAACCGGGAGCGGCGCTCGCCGACCCACTGCCGAAAACCAAGCCGGACATCACGGTCGCGGACGCGCCCAGAGCCGCGACGACCTTCTTCCACTGCATACCGCTCCAAACCTCGCCCTCGTCGAACTGCCCGCCGAGTTGCCGCGTCAATGCTGAACTCACCGGATGTCGTTTCAGTGCACGCCGAGTGAACAACGATCACCCGACCGGTATGACGTGCACCCATTACCGCATCCCAAGATCAGCAGCACGCCGGAGATCACAATAAAGCCACGAACGCCGCAATGCCATTCGAACCTCGTAGTGTGTCGGATTTCCGATACCTGCTCGGGCTGGAGCACAGGGGAGGCGTGGGCCGGACCACCGATCGCGAAAAGGCGCCTGCGGACGAGTTGTCCACAGGCGCCTTGTTTCCGCTCCGGTAAGAGAGGGGTTCTAGCGCTGCGCCACCATGGTGGGGGTGATCGGCGCCGGGAGGGCGGTCTCGCCTTCCAGGTACCGGTCCACACCCGCGGCCGCGGCGCGGCCTTCGGCGATGGCCCAGACGATCAGCGACTGACCGCGGCCCATGTCACCGGCGACGAAGACGCCGGGAACATTGGTGGCCCAGTTCTTGTCGCGTTGCACGTTGCCGCGCTGGTCGTAGCCCACGCCGAGATCCGTGAGCAGGCCCGGCTTCTCGGGACCGACGAAGCCCATGGCCAGCAGCACCAGATCGGCCTCGAGGGTGAAGTCGGTGCCATCCACCTTCTCGAAGCGACCGTTGACCATCTTGACCTCGTGGGCATCCAAGCCGGTCACCTTGCCGTCCGCGCCGACGAAGCGCTCGGTGTTCACCGAGAACACCCGCTCGCCGCCCTCCTCGTGCGCCGAGGAGACCCGGTACATCAGCGGATAGGTCGGCCACGGGGTCGACGCGGCCCGCTCCTCCGGCGGGCGCGGCATGATCTCGAACTGGTGCACGCTGGCCGCGCCCTGCCGGTGCGAAGTGCCGAGGCAGTCGGCGCCGGTGTCGCCACCGCCGATGATGACGACCTTCTTGCCCTTCGCGTGGATGGGCGGCAGGCCCTCGTCATCGGTGACGTCGTCGCCGTGCTGCACCCGGTTGGCCCACGGCAGGAACTCCATGGCCTGGTGGATGCCGTCCAGGTCGCGGCCCGGGATCGGCAGGTCGCGGGCCAGGGTGGCGCCACCGGCCAGCACGATCGCGTCGAACTTCTCCCGCAGCTGCTCGGCCGTGATGTCGACGCCCACGTTCACGCCGGTCTTGAAGATGGTGCCCTCGGCCTCCATCTGCGCCATGCGGCGGTCGATGAAGCGCTTCTCCATCTTGAATTCCGGGATGCCGTAGCGCAGCAGACCACCGATGCGGTCGGCCCGCTCGAACACGGTCACGGTGTGCCCGGCGCGCGTCAACTGCTGCGCGGCGGCCAGACCGGCCGGACCGGAACCGACGACGGCGACCTTCTTGCCGGTGAGGCGGGTCGGGTAGACCGGGGTCACCCAGCCCTCGTCGAAGGCGTTCTCGATGATCTCGACCTCGACCTGCTTGATCGTGACCGGATCCTGGTTGATGCCGAGCACGCAGGACGCCTCGCACGGCGCGGGGCACAACCGCCCGGTGAACTCCGGGAAGTTGTTGGTCGCGTGCAGCCGGTCGATGCCTTCCCGCCAGCGGTCCTTGTAGACCAGGTCGTTCCACTCGGGGATCAGGTTCCCCAGCGGGCAACCGTTGTGGCAGAACGGGATACCGCAGTCCATGCACCGGCTGGCCTGGGTGCGCAGGGTCTCGTGGGAGAACTTCTCCTCGTAGACCTCTTTCCAGTCCATCAGGCGCAGCGGCACCGGCCGCCGCTTGGGCAGTTCGCGTGCGGTGTGCTTCAGAAAACCCTGGGGGTCAGCCACGTGCGGCCTCCATAATCGCCTCGTCCACGTCCTTGCCGCTCTTCTCAGCTTCGGAGATGGCGAGCAAAACCTTCTTGTATTCGCGCGGCATGACCTTCACGAAGTGGTTCACCTGCTGCGACCAATCGCTGAGAACGCGCTCGGCCACCGCGGAACCGGTCTGGTCACGGTGCTGGGTGATGATGTCGTGCAGCCAGGTGAAATCGTCACCGGACAACTGCTCGACGGCGTCGGCCTGCTCGGGGTTGAGCTTGGCCGCGAAGGTGCCGTTCGGGTCGAACACGAACGCCACGCCGCCGGACATACCGGCGCCGAAGTTGCGTCCGGTCTCGCCGAGGATGACCACCCGGCCACCGGTCATGTACTCGCAGCCGTGGTCGCCCACGCCCTCGACCACCGCGGTGGCGCCGGAGTTGCGCACGGCGAACCGTTCGCCGACCACGCCGCGGAGGAACACCTGACCGCTGGTGGCGCCGAACAGGATCACGTTGCCCGCGATGATGTTCTGCTCCGAGACGAACTCGCCGGGCGCGTTCAGCGACGGGCGCACCACCAGGCGACCGCCGGAGAGACCCTTGCCGACATAGTCGTTCGCGTCACCCTGCACGCGTAGCGTGATGCCCGCGGGCACGAAGGCGCCGAAGCTGTTGCCCGCCGACCCGGTGAACGTGATGTCGATGGTGTCGTCGGGCAGGCCCGCGCCGCCGTAGAGCTTGGTCACCTCGTGACCGAGCATGGTGCCGACGGTGCGGTTGACGTTCGTGATCTTGGTCTCGAACTTCACCGCCTGACCCCGCTCCAGCGCGTCGCGGCTCTGCACGATCAGCTGCTGGTCCAGCGCCTTGTCCAGGCCGTGGTCCTGGGACTTGGTGCAGCGGCGGTCCTGATACATGAACGCCGTCTCGACGTCGTCGAGGATCGGCGACAGGTCCAGCTTGCTGGCCTTCCAGTGCTGCTTGGCCCGCGAGGTGTCGAGCAGGTCGACCCGGCCGATGGCCTCGTCCAGCGTGCGGAAGCCCAGCTGCGCCAGCAGCTCCCTGACCTCTTCGGCGATGAACAGGAAGAAGTTCTCGACGAACTCCGGCTTGCCGGTGAACCGCTCGCGCAGCACCGGGTTCTGCGTCGCGACGCCGACCGGGCAGGTGTCCAGGTGGCAGACGCGCATCATGATGCAGCCCGAGACCACCAGCGGCGCGGTGGCGAAGCCGTACTCCTCGGCGCCGAGCAGCGCGGCGATCATCACGTCGCGGCCGGTCTTCATCTGGCCGTCGACCTGTACGACGATACGGTCGCGCAACCCGTTGAGCAGCAGCGTCTGCTGGGTCTCCGCGAGGCCGAGTTCCCACGGGCCGCCCGCGTGCTTGAGCGAGGTCAGCGGGGACGCGCCGGTGCCGCCGTCGTGGCCGGAGATCAGCACGACGTCGGCGTGCGCCTTGGAGACGCCCGCCGCGACGGTGCCGACGCCCGGTTCGGCGACCAGCTTCACATGGATGCGCGCCTGCGGGTTGGCGTTCTTCAAGTCGTGGATCAGCTGCGCCAGATCCTCGATCGAGTAGATGTCGTGGTGCGGCGGAGGCGAGATCAGGCCGACGCCCGGTGTCGAGTGCCGCACCTCGGCGACCCACGGGTACACCTTGTGCGCCGGGAGCTGGCCGCCCTCGCCCGGCTTCGCGCCCTGCGCCATCTTGATCTGGATGTCGGTGCAGTTGGTCAGGTAGTGCGCGGTCACGCCGAAGCGGCCGGAGGCCACCTGCTTGATCGCGCTGCGCCGCCAGTCGCCGTTCTCCTCCGGCTCGAAGCGCGACGGCGACTCGCCGCCCTCACCCGAGTTCGACCGGCCGCCGAGGCGGTTCATCGCGATCGCCAGGGTCTCGTGCGCCTCGGCCGAGATGGAGCCGTAGCTCATCGCGCCGGTGGAGAACCGCTTCACGATCTCCGAGGCGGGCTCGACCTCGTCGATCGAGATCGGGCTGCGCGCCTTGTGCTTGAACTTGAACAGACCGCGCAGCGACGCCAGCCGCTCGGACTGGTCGTCGACCAGCTTGGTGTACTCCTTGAAGATCGGGTACTGGCCGGACCGGGTGGCGTGCTGCAGCTTGAACACCGTGTCCGGGTTGAACAGGTGGTATTCGCCCTCACGCCGCCACTGGTACTCGCCGCCGACCTCGAGCTCGCGGTGGGCGCGCTCGTTGCGGTTCTCCAGGAACGCGACCCGGTGCCGCTGCGCGACGTCCTCGGCGATCTCGTCGAGGCCGATGCCGTCCAGGTGCGAGCGCAGGCCGGTGAAGTACTCGTCCACCAGGTCCTGCGACAGGCCGATCACCTGGAAGAGCTGGGCGCCGTTGTAGGAGGCCAGCGTGGAGATGCCCATCTTGGACATCACCTTCAGCACACCCTTGCCCGCGGCCTTGTTGTAGTTCGCGACCGCCTTGCGGTAGTCGGCGGCCAGGTCGCCGGTGCTGCCCGGCAGCTCGAGGGCGCCGCGCTCGAGCATGTCCTCGATGGTCTCGAAGGCCATGTAGGGGTTGATCGCGGCGGCGCCGAAGCCCACCAGGGTGGCCATGTGGTGCACCTCGCGGGCGTCACCGGCCTCCACGACGAGGCCGACCATGGTGCGGGTGCGCTCGCGCACCAGGTGGTGGTGCACCGAGGAGGTCAGCAGCAGCGACGGAATCGGCGCCAGCTTCTCGTTGGACTCGCGGTCGGACAGCACGATGATCCGGGCACCGCCATCGATGGCGGCCGACACCTGGGTGTTGATCGCCTCCAGCGCCTTGCGCAGGCCCTTGCCGCCCTTCTTGACGGGGTACAGGCCGCGCACGACCACCGAGCGCAGTTCGGGGTGCGATCCGTCGTCGTTGATGTGCACGAGCTTGGCCAGCTCGTCGTTGTCCAGGATCGGCTGCTCGAGCGCGATCATGTTGCACGACTCCGGCCCCGGGTGCAGCAGGTCGGCCTCCGGCCCGATGTTGCGCTTGAGGCTGGTGACCACCTCTTCCCGGATCGCGTCCAGCGGCGGGTTGGTGACCTGCGCGAACAGCTGGGAGAAGTAGTCGAACAGCAGGCGCGGGCGGGCCGACAGCACCGCGATCGGGGTGTCGGTGCCCATCGAGCCGAGCGCTTCGCCGCCGGTCTTGGCCATCGGCGAGATCAGCAGGTTGAGCTCCTCGGTGGTGTATCCGAAGATCTGCTGACGGATCAGCACGCGGTCGTGCGACATGTGCACGTGCGGGCGGTCGGGCAGGTCGGCGAGGCGGGACACGCCCGCGTCCAGCCACTCCTGGTACGGGTGCTCGGCGGCGAGCTGGGACTTGACCTCTTCGTCGCCGACGATGCGGCCCTGGGCAGTGTCGACCAGGAACATGCGGCCCGGCTGCAGGCGCGCCTTCCTGACCACCTTGGACGGGTCGATGTCCAGCACACCGACCTCGGAGGCCATCACGACCAAGCCGTCGTCGGTCACCCAGATACGGCTCGGCCGCAGGCCGTTGCGGTCGAGCACGGCGCCGACGACGGTGCCGTCGGTGAAGCACACCGACGCGGGGCCGTCCCACGGCTCCATCAGCATCGAGTGGTACTCGTAGAAGGCCCGCTGGCGCGGGTCCATGGTGTCGTTGCGTTCCCATGCCTCGGGAATCATCATCAGCACGGCGTGGGGCAAGCTGCGGCCGCCGAGATGCAGCAGTTCCAGCACCTCGTCGAACCGGGCGGTGTCGCTCGCCCCCGGGGTACAGATGGGGAAGATCTTCTCCAGCCGGTTCTTGCCCGCGGAGTCGACGCCGAAGACGTCGCTGCGCAGCAGCGCCTCCCGGGCGCGCATCCAGTTCTCGTTGCCGGTGACGGTGTTGATCTCACCGTTGTGCGCCACCCGGCGGAACGGGTGCGCCAGCGGCCAGGAGGGGAAGGTGTTGGTGGAGAACCGGGAGTGCACGATGCCCAGGGCGCTCTCCACCCGGGAGTCCTGCAGGTCCAGGTAGAACGCGCGCAGCTGCGGCGTGGTGAACATGCCCTTGTAGACGAAGGTCTGCCCCGACAGGCTCGGGAAGTAGACCGACTCCCTGCCGACCGCGCCCTCACCCGCACCGGCCGACCCCAGCTCGTGCTCGACCCGCTTGCGCACCACGTAGGCGCGACGCTCCAGATCCATCTCCGACAGCGGATCGGAAGCGTTCTTCGGGGAGGCGATGAAGATCTGCCGGAAGCTCGGCATGGCGTCGCGGGCCAGCGCGCCGAGCGACGACTCGTCGATCGGCACCTCGCGCCAGCCGAGGACCTCGAGGCCCTCTTCCTTGACGATCTTCTCCACGCCGTAGGCGGCGCGCGCGGCTTCGCGGCGGGCCTGCGGCAGGAAGGCGATACCGGTGGCGTAGGAGCCCTCCGGCGGCAACTCGAAGTCCACGATGGCGCGGAAGAACCGGTCCGGGACCTGGATCAGGATGCCCGCGCCGTCGCCGCTGTTGGGCTCGGCGCCCGCGGCGCCACGGTGCTCCAGGTTCAACAGAGCCGTAATAGCCTTGTCGACGATGTCGCGGCTGCGGCGGCCGTGCATGTCGACGACGAATGCGACGCCGCAGGCGTCGTGCTCGTTCGCCGGGTCGTAGAGCCCGATGGGTCCAGGTGACCTGTGGCCAGGAAGTTGCGTCATGCCTCTGCCTTCAAGAAAGTCGGCCTTCGAAGAAAACGGCCTTTCGCCGAACGCCTCCGTACAAGACTGCGCCCGTACGTTCCGAAGCCAGCCGCGCTGATGGTCTTCGGCGTGCAGTCAGGTCTGCAGTTGTCTCTCCACCCGCTTCTGTGACGTAGTGGGTGCCCTTCGGTAACGGATCCCTAACAAGATCCTTACCTCCGAGCGGGTGCTCGCCCGCTACGCTGAGCACCTGGCTAGGGCTGCCCGAGCGGGCGAGGTAGCCGAACGTTCTGTGTTCGGCGTAAGAGCAAACGATAAGTCAGGTCCAGGGCCCAACCAACTTAGGTTGTGCTAATAACCATGTTTAGCTGGGCTTCTGCATTTGGTCCTCCACGTGTGCGCGTCGTCCAGTGTAAAGCAGCGAGTGCCTTGCGATCGATCCCCATGGCACCCGGTGCCAGCTGGGGAAACCGGCGCGCGACACCCACCCGAGACTTTCCTCACTAAGCCCGGAAACCGCCCTCACCTGCGTCGAAGTGGATTTCCCCGCTGGACGGCGCGGCAAACCAAGCGGCAGCGGCTAACTCGGCAATCGGCCCGTTGAGATATTTCCGACACCGGCGTGACAAGCCATGAATGTGATCCGACCGTCCGGCCTCGTTTGCCTGCTGTGTCATTCAGCACATAACCAGCAAATCTCGGGAAGTGGTGTTGGACACATCTTTCCGCTGACGCGCCACAGCGCCTGCGCGGCCCGGCCTACGACCGGCAGAGCGAGACGGCGGCCCGCACCAGCGCCGCGCGGTGCAGGGCGTCCCCGTTGCCCGTGGTGAACACCCCGAAGACGCTGCGCGCCAACCGTTCCGCGCAGTCCGGCGCGGTCAGCTCGGCGCGGTGCATGTCGAGCTGGTCGAGGATCTCGACATTCACGCGGTCGATGACCGGGCGCACCGAGGAGAGCCCTGCGGGCGCGATGGGCGCGGCGGCCGGGTCGAAGCGCCACCGCAGCATCAGCCCGCGCTGCACCGTCTTGTTGGCCTCGATCTGCCCGAGGAAGACCTGCCGCACCCAGTCCTGGGGCAGGTCGCGTCCATCGCCCAAGCGGGCCATCACGTCGTAGACCTCCGCCTCCCTGGCCGGATCATCGATCGTGGGCTCGATGCCGAGCTCGCCCGCGGCCACCCACTTCGCGGCGGCCACCGCGTCGGCGGTGCCCAAGCGCTCGACCACCAAGGCGACCAGCCGGTCCATGGACTCGTCGGCCGAAGCGGCGCCCGCGCCGGCCGGCCACATCAGCAGTACCGCCGCCAGCAGCGTCCAACCGACTCGCGCACGTCGTGACCTCCTGGGATCGCCCGCATGGAAACGAATCACCGCGTCAGCGTAGGCGAGGTCACCCGGCCCGCCCGGCGCGCCGCGGACCGGGCTGTGAGCCTGGCCACAATCCGGCCTCCCCTGCTCGCTGGGCACCCCCGGGGCCTGTCACGCTGTCACAACGAATCCGTGACAGTTTCGTCGCGCCCGCGAAAGCGCCTGGGACGTAGAGGATGTGCCTTCCGATGACCGTCACCGGCTTGTTCACCTGGCTCGGCGGGGGCCGGACCAGCGCGATCACCGATCGTCACGAGCGTGCCGGATACGCCGTCACCGGTGCTGTCGTGTTGTTGTTCGCCGGTATCTCCGGCGTGGTCGCCGCCCTGGCCGCGGCGTCCGCCTGGCCCTGGTGGGCAGCGACGGCGGTGGGCATCGTGGTCGGCGCGCTGACCGGCGCGCCGGCGCGTGCTCTGGCCACGGCGCGGCCGAGCGGAGGACCGGATCGGCTCGGGCTGCTCGCGGGCTTCGCGGTCGCCGTGCTGGCCGGTGGATTGCTCGCGGAACTGGCGGCGATCGTGCTGTTCAGCGGATCCGTCGACCGGGTGCTGGATGAGAAGGCGCAGCGCTCGCTCGATTCGGCGCCTCGGGTCGTCGCGGCGCAGGCCGAACTGGACCGGGCGAAGGGCGACCGGGCCGCGCTCGAACAGGCGATCGGCATGGCCCAGAACGATATCGATCACGCCCTCGTGATCGCCCGCTGCGAATTCAACCCGGCCCCCGAGTGCCCGCGCACCAGGATCACCGGCGTGCCCGGTCGCGGGCCGGAGGCGCGGACGGCCGACGCCATGCTCGACGACGCCCGCAAGCAACTCGCCACCGCGCAGGCCCGGGTGGATGCCGCGGACCGCCGGATCGACGCCGACCAGGACGCCTTGGCGGCCGCGCGGACCGCCGCCTTCGACGACACCGATCGCGGACTCGGCGCGCGCTGGCAAGCGATGAACGACTACACCGTGCACCATGCGCTGCCGCTGCGCATTCTCACCATCGTGGCGTTCGTCGCACTCGCCCTGCTGCCACTTGTGCTGCGGTGGTGGCGTGGCGAGACTTCGTTCGACCGGCACAACGCCGCCCGCACGGTGCACGATCGCGCCGAGCGCGACGCCGACGCGGCGATCGCGGTCAAGCAGGCCGAAATGCGCACCGAGGCGGAGATCCTGCGTGCCGAGCAGCAGCTCACCGCCGCCCGTCTCGCCGTCGAGGCGGACACGGCCATCGACCGGGAGCGGGAGCGCACCCGCATCATCGCGGCCATCGGCGGCATCGAGATCGGCATCACGGAGCCGCCGCGCCGCCCCGAACTTCCCGCCGCGGCGGAAGACCGAAAGGACAGCGACATGCCCGACGAGGTGACGCCGAACCTACCGGCGCCGGTGGCCGTTCATTCGCCCGCCGTCGCTGCCCCGCAGGCGGCGCCGCAGAGCGGCGGACTCGAACTGCCCCTGATCGGCACGGTGCCGTTCACCGACACCGCGGCGCGTCTCATCCGTCCGCTGGTCCCGTCGTTCGTCGCCAACGCGATCGACACGGCGACGCATCCGCTGCGCACCGCTCGGCAGGCGTTCGAGGAGGTCGAGGAGATCACGTTCACGCTGCGGCGCACCCGCAAGGTGACCATCGACGGCCAAGCCACGCATCCGCAGGCCGTCGGCTACCAGCCACAGCCCGGCTCCCCCGAGATCGCGCACGCCCAGCACGTCGCCTCCACCGTCGTCGACGCGGTGCCCCGCTACTCCTCGCTTCCGCCGACCGGCGCCGCGGGCTACGGCCTGCCCACCGGCGCCCGGCGCGACGAACTGCCCGGTCGCCGATACCCCGAACTGCCGGAATCCGACCGGCGGGAACTGCCGCCCGGGCGCTGACCGGTCCCCCTACGCTGCGCCACGTCCTCGCCGCAGACAGCGGCGGGGTAGCGCGCGCCGCCACCGACACCTCGGACTAGGGGTACCTCGGTGGTCGTCGCCACCGTCTCGGCCCAGACCGTGCGAGTACGAGTTCGGTCGGACTGCGTGAGCCCGGATGCCGAAACGGCCCTGCGGCACGGGGCGAGGCCTCGGCCTACGCTGCACCCATGCAACACAGGGAGGTGACGCTCGCCGCGGCGCCGTGGGGCTCGCCATTGCTCGGGTCCGCCGAGGAGTCGTCGGGGCTGCGGCGCCTTCGCATTCAGTTGTTGCTCACCGTGCCCACCCTGTTGGGAAACCTGACGGGCATGGTGGTGTCGATCGTGCTGGTGGGCTTCGTCCTGCCGGGGCCGTCGGTGTTCACCCGGGATCTCCTGCTGCTCGACGTGCTCGCAGCACCGCTGTACGCGAGCTGCGCGCTGCTGCTCGGCCTGTGGTGGGGCACGACCCGCGGGCTGCGCGCGCTGCGGTGGGCCACCGATCCGCTGCACGTGCCCACCGAGGAGGAGCAGGCCGCGGCCACGGTGGTACCGCGCAGGCTGGTGCGTAACCAAGCGCTGCTGTGGTTCGGCGGCCTCGTCCTGCTGACCACCCTGTACGGCCTGGCCGAACCGCGGCTGATTCCGAAGGTGGCCTTCGGCATCGCGCTCAGCGCCATCGTGGTGTGCGCGAACAGCTATCTGATCATCGAGTTCGCGCTGCGGCCCGTCACCGCGCGGGTGCTGGAAGCCGCGGCTTCCGGTCGGCGCCGCGGCATCGGCGTCTTCGGACGCTCACTGGTGGTGTGGGTGGTCGGATCGGGCGTTCCGGTGGCCGGGATGATGGTGCTCGCGGTGTCGGCGCTCGTGATGGACGACGTGTCCAAGGCTCGGCTGGCGGTCTGCGTGCTGTCCCTCGGCGGAGCGACCTTGATCTTCGGCCTGCTGCTGATGACGCAGACGCTGGCCGCGACCGTCGCCCCGATCCTCGGGGTGCGCCGCGCGATGCGCCAGGTGGAGGACGGCGATCTCGCTGTCGCGCTGGCGGTCTACGACGGCACCGAGCTCGGCGAGTTGCAGAGCGGTTTCAACCACATGGTGGAGGGCCTGCGGGAACGCGAGCAGATCAGGGACCTGTTCGGCAGGCATGTCGGGCGCGAGGTCGCCGCGGCCGCGCTGGCGGGCGATCCGACGCTCGGTGGCGTGGAGACCGACGCCGCGGCCCTGTTCATCGACATCGTCGGCTCCACGACGATGGCCGCGACCATCCCAGCGCCGGAGATGGTCGCCCTGCTCAACCGGTTCTTCGCCATCGTGGTGGACGAGGTCGAGCGCCACGGCGGGCTGGTCAACAAGTTCGAGGGCGACGCCGCGCTCGCCGTCTTCGGCACGCCCGCGCCGCTGGCCGATGCCGCGGGCGCGGCGCTGGCCACCGCCCGCGCGATCCGGGCCCGGCTCGACGCCGACGCGACCGATTTCGTCGCGGCCATCGGCGTGGCCGCCGGCCGGGTGGTGGCGGGCAATGTCGGCGCTCATCAGCGCTACGAGTTCACCGTCATCGGCGACGCGGTCAACGAGGCCGCGCGCCTGTGCGAGCTGGCCAAGCAGCAGGGTCTGCTGCTCGCCTCCGGTGCCACCGTCGCGGCGGCCGCCGAGGCCGAGGCCGGGCAGTGGCAGCTCGGCGAATCCGTCACCCTCCGCGGCCGCCTCACACCGACCCGGCTCGCGCGTCCCGCCTGAGTCCTTCAGCGGGACGCCCGCTCGACCTTCGCTGCGGCGCCCGCGCACGAGGACGTCCGCTGCGCCGAGCCCGCGGGAACGGTGCGACCGGATCGGCCGGTCCCGAGTGCCGTCCCGATCGCGTGCGACCGGCGCGAATCGCAACGGCGACCGGCCCGGCGCCGGGCGGACGACCCCGGCCCGCGCTTGACCGCTCCCGTTCGGAAGCGCCCTGACCAGCGATCACATCCGCGCGGCGCGCAACCGGAACGCCACCAGCGCGGCTGCCAACAGGATCGATGTGGTGCCGATCGCCGCGAAGTGGATGCCGGAGACGAACGAATCGTGCACCGAGGCGAGGAACGCGTTTCCGGCGGCCTCCGGCAGCTCACGGGCGAAAGCCGTGGCCGCGCCGAGGGATTCCGAGGCGGCGTCGGCCTGATCATCCGGCACGTGGCTCAGGTCGAGGCCGTTGCGGAAGATCGCCATGACCACGCTGCCGAGAATCGCGACGCCCAGCGCGATACCGGTCTCGTAGGCGGTCTCCGACACCGCGGCGGCCGCACCCGCGCGGTCCGCGGGCGCCGAGCCGACCACCAGGTCCGACGACACGGTCAGCGCGACGCCGACACCTGCCCCCACGAACAGGAAGCCGAGCACGAACGGCGTCGTGCTGGTGGCCGCCTCCGGGCCCAGCCATCCGAACAGCGCCGCGCCCACCGCCGCGGTGATCAGCGCGCCGCCCAGCACGGTGCCCGGCCGCAGCCGCCGCACCAACCAGGCCGCGGCGAGCGAGGCGATCATCCCGGCCAGCAGGCCCGGCAGCAGCAGCAAGCCCGCCTGCATCGGCGAGCGTCCGAGCACCAACTGGAGGTACTGCGAGCCGAAGAACAGCACACCGGCCAGCGCGAACACCGCGAGCAGGCTGGTCACCACCGCCGTACGGAAGGTGGGCAGCGCGAACAGCGCCAGGTCGAGCATCGGCCGCGCGAGCCGTCGCTGTCTGCGCACGAACCCCGCACCCGCAAGCGCACCGAGCGCGCCGACCAGGACCGGTCGCATCCCCGGACCGTGCGCCGCGACCTCCTTCACCGCGTACACCACGGGCACCAGGGTGAGCATCGACAGCACGGCGCTGGGCAGGTCGAAGCGGCCGGGCTTCGGATCGCGCGACTCCGGGATCAGCACCGGCCCCAGCCCGATCAGCACCAGCATGACCGGCAGGTTCACCAGGAACACCGAACCCCACCAGTAGTGCTCGAGCAGCCAGCCGCCCAGCAGCGGTCCCGCCGCGGCGCCGCCGCCCGCCATCGCGCTCCACACCGCGATCGCGACCGTGCGCTGCCGCGGATCGAGGAACATCGACCTGATCAGCGCCAGCGTCGCGGGCATCAGCGTCGCACCGGCGACGCCTTGCAGCACCCGCGCCGCGATGAGCATCTCCGGCGTCGGCGCCCACGCCGCGAGCACGGAGGCGATACCGAATCCGGCCGCGCCGAGCAGCAGCAGCCTGCGCCGCCCGATCCGGTCCCCCAGGTTCCCCATGACGACGAGCAACCCGGCCAGCACGAACGAGTACACGTCGATGATCCACAGCAGCTGGGGCGTGGTCGGGGCGAGATCGGCGCTGATCGCGGGTACGGCCAGGTCCAGCACGGTCGCGTCGATGGCGAGCAGTAGCAGGGCGAGCGCGAGCACGGACAATCCGGCCCACTCGCGCGCTCCGGCGCGGGGTGGCGTGGTGGCCGATCGTCCGGTGGGCCGCGCGGTCTGGGTGTTCATGACTTTCTCGACTTCCGTCGTCCATTTTCTTACCGTCCAGACGGTATAGTAACCGACCAACCGTCCGGACGGTATAGTCGAGCCCGTGACCGCTGACACCCGCGACCGCATCCTGGACGCGCTCGAGACCTTGCTGCTGGAAAAAGGCATGTCGCAGGTGACATTGGAGAACGTGGCGGCCACCGCGGGCGTCTCCAAAGGCGGCTTGCTCTATCACTTCAAGAGCAAGGACGCGCTGCTCGCGGGCCTGGTCCGCAGGCTGGCCGACCGTGCGGGCAAGCAGCTGGACGGCGCGGTCGCCAGAGGCGGCTCGGTAGCCGAGTGGTACCTACAGACACCCAACCCGGACGACGCGGCGGAAGCGGTGGAACTGGAGCTCTACCGGTCCATGCTCGCGACCATGCGCACGATCGACGCCACCCCGGAGCCCGACGAGGTGCAGCAGGCGCTGGTCGAGATGATGAACGCCTGGTCGGACGGTCTGGACGCGGAGGTCGCCGACCCGGTGCAGGCCGACCTGATCCGGCTCGTGGGCGACGGCGTGTACCTGCGCGCGCTGCTCGGCCTCCCGCCCATCGATCCGGTTCGCTACCGGCACGTGGTGGACCGCTTACTGCGCCGCTGACGGCTAGACTCGGCCCGTGCTGCCAGCCGCCGAACCGGCCGGCGCCGTCGGGGCGGGAACAGATCCGGTACCAGGGTCTCCTGGAACGACGGTGCCGATCCGACCGCTGAGTTTTCGTGAACTGCTCGATGCGCCGTTCGCGCTGATCCAGGCGAACATCCGCGCCATCGCCGGTTCGATCGTGCCGGGCTTGCTCCTGGCCGAGGCCGTGGTCGTCGCGGTGACCGCGGGCGTCTCCGAGCTGACCGGCGGTTCCGACGCGGGCACCGCCTGGGCGGCGATCGGGTCCACCGCGGCCTGTGCCTGGTTGCTGCGGTTCGCGTTACGCGGCACGACCGTGGCCCTGGGGCTCGCGACCGTCGGTGGCGCGCCGATCGGCCGCAGCACCGCGTTGCGCCGATTCGGTGCGACACTCGGCCCGCTGCTGGTGTTCCAGCTGTTGTTCACGCTGGTGGGCGTCGGCGTGCTCGCGGTGAGCGGCTTGCCCATCGTGACGCTGCCCCTCGCGGTGCTCTGGCTGGGCTGGCTGCGCGCCCGCCGCTGGGTCGCGGTGCCGGTGCTGTTCGTGGAGCGCACCTCGCACCGCGACGGAATCGCCCGCGCCAAGCTGCTCGCCGAAGGCGCGGAGTGGCCGACCGTCGGGCTCTGGATCGCGCAACGCGTCCTGTTCGGGCTGCTGGCGATCCCGCTGCTGGCCATTCCGCTGTACGTCTCGGACTTCTCCGGCACGCACCGGTGGCCGGTGATCGTGCTGACCACGTCGGCGGTGCTGCTGCTGACGGCCTTCGGCGAAGTGGTCGAGGCGTCGTCGCGGGTGGTGTGCTACCTCGATCGCCGTTGCCGCAGGGAGGGATTGGACATTCGCATTCCCCGGCAGGAGACGCGATGAGCGATCCGACACCGCCGGAGATCCCGTCGGCTCGGCATCCGGGTGAGGTCCGGCTGACCAAAGGTCCCCACGCGACCGACGACACGGCGCCCGGCGCGCCGCGGCTCGGCGCCGCCGCCGATCATCGGGCCGCCGCCGAATCCGCCGCGCAGCACCGCGATTTCGACCGTGCTTTGCGGGAACGTTTCCGTGCCGTGCTGCGCGGCCTGGAACAGGGCGGTGTGCTGGAGGTCCGGCGCTCGCGCACCGCGCGGGAAACCGCCGACGACGTAACGACCGCGTTGCCGCTCGAGGTCGCCACCGAGATCCACCCCGCCGCGCACAGTTTCGACGAGGTGGTCTACGGCGGACGCCGCGCCACCGAAGACGAATACCGCAGGCTGGAATACGCCGACCGGTTCTCCGCCTCCGCGCCGCCACCCGCGCCGGAACCGGTCGAGGTCGAGGCGGTCGAGAAGGCGCCGCGCACCAGGCGCAGGCTTCCCCCGCTGCCCGGTCTTCTGCGCGACCCCCGGTTCTGGGCGGCGCTCGCCGCGACGGCCGCGCTACTGCTGCTGGTCTACGGCGCCCTGCAGTCCTGCGGTGCGCCCACCGCGCCCACCCCGCCGCCGCCGCAGCCGCCACCGGATCTGCCTGATGTCCCTCCGCCCAGCCGCCCCGGCTTCGGGGCGGGCGACGACCCGATCTGGGACCGGCTGCCCGCACCGGTCTTCTACGGCGGCGTGCAGTTCCTGATCGCCGCCGCACTGGTGGTGTGGTGGCGGGCCCGCAGGCGGGGCGCACTGGTGCGCGAGCCCCGCCCGGTCGAGGTGGCGGCGAACGAACTGCTCGCCGGCCACGCCGCCCTCTACCGCCGCTCGAAAGACCACGACCACGTCGTCGGGAAGCTGCGGGCGGCCACGCTGCGCCGCATCCGCGCCCCGCTCGGCATCGCGGCCGACACCACGCCGGACCGCATCGTCGCCGTGGTCGCCGCGCGCGTCGGAGCCCACCCCGCCCAGATCGGGGCCGCCTTGTTCGGCCCGGTGCCCGACCCGGGGACCCTGCGGGTGGTCGCCGCTCAGCTCGAATGGATCGAATCGGAGGTCGGATGAGACGCCTTCGCCCAATCCTCGCCCGGCCCACGGCATCCGGGAACGCCCGCGAACCACAGGAGATCGAATGACCAGCACCGAGACCACCCCGACGGCCGAGCAAGCGGGCGCCGCGTTCCACGCCCTGCGCGCCGAGATCGGCAAAGCGGTGGTCGGCAACGACAGCGCGGTCATGTACCTGGTGCTCGCGCTGCTGTGCCGCGGCCACGTGCTGCTCGAAGGTGTCCCGGGGGTGGCCAAGACGCTGCTGGTGCGGGCACTGGCCACGGCGCTGGACCTGGACCACGCGCGGGTGCAGTTCACCCCGGACCTGATGCCCGGCGACGTCACCGGCTCGCAGATCTACGATCCGCACTCCGCGGAGTTCACCTTCCGGCACGGTCCGGTGTTCACCAACCTGCTGCTGGCCGACGAGATCAACCGCACGCCCCCGAAAACCCAATCGTCGCTGCTGGAATCGATGGAGGAACGGCAGGTCTCGGTGGACGGGAAGCCGCAGCCGCTGCCCGATCCGTTCGTCGTCGTCGCCACCCAGAACCCGATCGAGCAGGAGGGCACCTACCCGCTGCCGGAGGCGCAGCTGGACCGGTTCCTGTTCAAGGTGGACATCCACCTGCCCGGCCGCGACGACGAGTTCCGCATCCTGCAACGCCACGCCGCAGGCTTCGATCCGCGCGACCTGACCGCCGCGGGCTTGCGTCCCGTCGCCGGCCCCGAACACATCACCGCCGCCCGCGCCGCGATCGCGCGGACGACGATCAGCCCCGAGGTGCTCGCCTACACCGTCGATGTGTGCCGGGCCACCCGCACTTCGCCCGCTGTGCAGCACGGGGCCTCGACCCGCGGCGCGACCGCGCTGATGGCGGCCTCGCGCGCGTTCGCCTGGCTCACCGGTCGCGGGTTCGTCACACCCGACGACGTGAAAGCCGTCGCCGTCGCCGTGCTGCGCCACCGCCTGCAATTGCGTCCGGAGGCCGAACTGGACGGCGTGACCACCGAGGGCGTGCTGTCGTCGCTGCTGCTGTCGGTTCCGGTTCCGGTGTAGCGCATGGTCGTCACCGGTCGGCTGGCCGCCGCGGCAGGCGTGGCGGCCCTGTTCGTCACCCTGGTCGTGCCCTCCGTGCTCGGCGTGGTCGTGGTGACCTGTGCCCTGGCGGCCGGGTTGCTCATCGATCTCGGTGCGGTGGGACGGGCGCGCGACCTGGCGCTGTCTCGCGAGGCACTCACCACGGTGCGACTCGGGCGCTCCGTCGAGGTGGAGCTCGTCGCGGTCAACACCGGAGCCCGCACGCTGCGCGGCACCGTGTGGGACGACTGGCCCGGCAGCGCACGCCCCGGAAACCGCGCGCACGAACTGGATCTCGCGCCGGGCACCAAGGTCCGCTTCCGCACCGCGCTCACGCCCACCTATCGCGGCGATCGGGTCGCGGGCCAGGTCACCGTGCGCCTGCTCGGCCCGCTCGGGCTGGCGGGCAGGCAGACGAGGCACGACGTGCCCGCCCGGGTACGCGCGCTGCCCGCGTTTCGCGCCGAACGGCTGTTGCGCTCGAAGGTCAAGCGGTTGCAACACCTGGAAGGCCGCAATGTGGCCAACCTGCGCGGGCAGGGCACCGAATTCGACTCCTTCCGCGAGTACGTCGCCGGGGATGACGTGCGCGCCATCGACTGGCGCGCCACCGCCCGCGCCACCGACGTCCTGGTCCGCACCTGGCGCCCGGAGCGCAACCGGCACATGCTGATGCTGCTGGACACCGGCCGGGTCAGCGCGGGCCGGGTTGGCGACGGCACCCGCTTGGACGCGAGCATCGAGGCGGCGCTGCTGCTCGGTGGCCTGGCCGCCGCCGCGGGAGACTCGGTCGACCTGCTCGCCTTCGACCGGCGAGCCCGCGCCGAAGTCCGGGGTATCGGCGGGAAAGGCCTGCAGCTGAAGCTGATGCACGCGATGGCGGGCATCACCCCCGCGCTCGTCGACACCGACAGCGCCGGGCTGGTGCGGGCGGCCATCCAGCGCACCCGCCGACGCAGCCTGGTCGTCTGGTTCACCAGCCTGGACGGCGCCGCGGTCGAGGAGAACCTGCTACCCGTGCTGCCGGTGCTGGCGCAGCGGCACCGAGTGCTCATCGTCTCGGTGACCGACCCCGATGTCGCCGCGGCCGCCACCCGCCGCGACGACCTCGCCGACCTCTACGCCGCCGCCGCGGCGGAATCCGTCCTCGCCGAACGCGCGCTGGTCCAGGAATCGCTGCGCCGCACCGGTATCGCGGTCGTCGCCGCGTCACCGGAACGGCTGCCGGAGGCCTTGGCGGACGAATACCTGGAACTGAAGCAATCCGGCGCACTCTGAGGAGGATCATGGCCCCATGGCCTCAGATCTCGCCGCCTTCGTCCGCGGACTGCCGAAAGCGGAGCTGCACCTGCATCTGGAAGGGACGCTGGAGCCGGAGCTGAAGTTCCGCCTAGCCCGGCGAAACGGCATCGAGCTGCCGGAGAAGACCGTGGACGAGGTGAAGCAGACCTATCGATTCCACGACCTGACGTCGTTCCTCCGGGTCTACTACCCCGCGATGCGCGTTCTCCAGCGCCCGGAGGACTTCCACGACCTCGCATTCGACTATCTGCGCCGGGCGCACGCCCAAGGCGTGCGCCATGCCGAGCTGTTCTTCGATCCGCAGGCGCACACCGGGCGCGGAATCCCGTTTCCCACGGTGATCAGCGGATACCGATCGGCGATCGCGCGAGCACGGCGGGAACTGGGGATATCCGCCGAGCTGATCCTGTGCTTCCTGCGCGATCACTCCGCCGAGTACGCCATGGCGACGCTGCTGGAGGCGCTGCCGTACAAGAGCTGGATTCTCGGGGTCGGGCTGGATTCCGACGAGCGCGGAAACCCGCCGAGCAAGTTCGCCGCCGTCTTCGAGCGCGCCCGCGCGGAAGGGTTCCTGCTGACGATGCACTGCGACATCGACCAGCCGGATTCGGTCGAGCACATCCGCCAGGCGCTGGAGGACATCGCCGTCGACCGCCTCGACCACGGCACGAACATCGTCGAGGACGACCGTTTGGTCGAACTGGCCGCAGCCAAGGGAATCGCGCTCACCTGCTGTCCGGTGTCGAACTCCTTCGTCACCGCCGAGATGAAGTCCGCGCAGATCGTCGGCCTGCTCGATCGCGGGCTGACGGTGACGGTCAACAGCGACGACCCCGCCTACTTCGGGGCGTACGTGGCCGACAACTACCTCGCACTCGCCGAGCAGGCCGGCCTCGGCATCGATCGGCTGGCCGAGCTGGCCAGGAACTCGTTCCGCGCTTCCTGGCTGACACCCGCCCGGCAGGACGCGTTCCTTCGCGAGGTGGACGACTACGTCGCGGCGAACGGCTGACCCACGCGCGGCGGGAACATCGGGTACATCGGCGCGGGCAGCACCCGGCGCTGTCGTTCGGCGATGACCGCGCCGAGGATCTGCGGCGGCGGGTAACCGGCCGGGGGTGCGACGCGCAGCCGCCCGCACACCTCACCCACCAGCGCCGTGCCCAGCTGGTGCCGCGCCGCGGGCGTCAGGGTGCGCAACCGCGCCAGGTACTGCCGCACCGCCAAGGCGAGTTCCTCCGGCAGTCCGGACAGATCGAGCTGCGCGCTCCAGCCGGTCAGCCACGGCGGCGCGATCGCGAGCGCGGGCGGGGGCAGCCGGCGCTGCGCGTGCACGACCACGGTGCCCGCGAGCACGTCACCGATCCGCCGCGCGTGCGGCGAGCACATCGAGGTGAGTACCGCGATGGCGCCGAACCCGCCGAGCATCCAGAAATCGACGATCGCGCCCGCCAGGCCGCGGGTGAGCGCGTGCCGGAAGTCGATCGGCCCGCCGTCGGCGCGCACCACGCGCAGCCCGAGCATCAGTTTGCCCAGTGTCCGCCCCCGCCAAGCGGTCTCGCAGGCCACCGGATACCCGACCAGCACGGTCACGATGGTGACCAGTATCACCACGTCCAGCCAGGCCGAGTCGACGCCCGCGGGCAGCAGCAGCGTGACGATCGCGAACAGCAGCACGAAAGCGAGCGTGCACTGGGCCAGCACGTCGATCAGGAACGCGCTCGCCCTGGTGGGGATCCGGGCGATCGGCAGCTCCAGGGCCACTGCTTCGCCGGTGGTGAACTCAGCCATGTCGATAGCATTCTTGCGACCGGCGGGAGTGGGAGGCAACCGAATGGACGTGGACGCATACAGCCTGGCGCACCGCGGGGCGTGGGACCGGCTCGACTACTTGTCCAAACGGAGCAAGCTGACCGGCGCGGAGGCGGACGAACTCGTCACGCTCTACCGCCGCACCTCCCAGCAGCTGGCACGGTTGCAGTCGCACAGCCCCGACCCGGAGCTGATCGCCGGGCTGAGCGCACTGCTGGCGCGTGCGCGCGGCCGGGTACTCGGGACCCGAGCCGACACCTGGCAGGAGATCGGCCGGTTCTTCGGCCATCGCTTCCCCGCGGCGCTCTACCGGTCCTGGCCGTGGTGGGTCGGCGTGGCCGCGGTGTTCTTGGGCGTATCGGCCGGCCTGGCCGTCTGGGTGGACCGATTCGAGTCGGCGCGCGAAGTACTCGGAATCCCGGCGGATACCGGAAGTCTCACCGCACCGGGCGGCGCGTTCGAGACGTACTACTCGGAGCATCCGCAGGGCGCCTTCGCCGCCCAGGTATGGACCAACAACGCGTGGGTGACCGCCATCGCCTTGTTCACCGGCGTACTGATCCTGCCCGCGGTCTATCTGTTGTTCATGAACGCGCTCAATCTGGGCGTCAGCGCCGGGCTGATGGCCGACGCGGGGCGGCTGGACTCGTTCTTCGGGTTCATCCTTCCGCACGGCACGCTGGAGCTCACCGCGGTGTTCGTCGCGGGCGGTGTGGGCCTGAAACTCGGTTGGACGCTGATCGATCCGGGACGGCTCAGCCGGGTGGAGGCGGTGGCCAGGCAGGGACGGGCGACCGCCACCGTCGCGCTCGGCCTGGTCGGCGTGTTGCTGGTGTGCGGCTTCATCGAAGGATTCGTGACACCGAGCCCGCTGCCCACGCCGATTCGCCTCGCGATCGGCTTCACCGCCGAGGCGTTGTTCCTGGTGTACGTGTTCGGGGTGGGTCGCCGTGCGGTCACGGAGCAGGCGAGCACGGATTCCGAGGCATCAAGCGATCAGCCGTCCGCTGTGACGCAGCCAACATTCAGCACACCCTGAGCGACGCAGCTGGGACAATCGGCAGCTACGCGGTGTGAGATCGGTTCGGAAGTCCCCCATTTGAGTTCCGCTGGCCGCAGCGAGTCCGGCTCGAGCTGCGGCCAGCGTTACCGTCAACTCTACACAATCGTTATCCCTACGCAACCCTCCCCGTCGAGGTCAAGCGTATAAAGCAGCGCTCCAGCAAACCCTGGTGGCCGCGCACTTTCACCCCCCGCCAGCTAATCGCATGCGACACGCGCGATCACTGTTTCGACGGCCCGGCACCGCCTCGGTGACACTCCCGAAACACTCGATGGGAATCGCCTCCGCAATAGCTCGGGAACTCCTCAGAGGCGTTAGCCGGGGCTAAAGATAGACCTCTCCATGGTTGCTGACATGGGCTCCTACCTGCACGTTCATTTGCAAGAATTGCCGGTTGCTGATCAGCACACCAAAGAAAGAGACCACAGGTTTGTTTACGCGGTAATAAACCGGGTAAGGACATAGTGGCGCGCGGAGAAGACCGGCCAGTTCCCCGACAGGCTCCGGATTAACCGGCTGGGCAAAGAGCGGTCGCTCACCCCGCCCAGGGGCCCGATTCAGCACCTCGGCCGCAACCGTAACGGGTTATGTGATCTTCGCCTCACCTGTGGCTACGAGGGCTGGAGCCGCGCGAAATCGACGCCACCACAGCCGAGTTCGAGAGACGCACGTCACAGTCCAGCGCTCGACCGGTTCCCGTTCCCTCGCCGAGGCGATTCGTCTGTGCACGGCTGGACGCACCACTGTGCACGGCTCGACGCACCACCGAGTTCGTCGATGCGCGGGCAGAACGGTGCGCCCCGGTCGGAGGCGGAAAATGACTCGAGTGGGCCGAGTCACTTGCTCGCTGCCCCGCCCTTGCTCAGCCGACGCGCAGGATCCCGGTAACCGTTCCTTGGAGCAGGTGGCCGTCCTGCGTGATCAGCGGCGCGGTTTGGAGAGGATCGTCGACGACGGTGCCGGGCAGATGGTGTGAGGCGGTGACCGCACCGGTTTCCGGGTCGAGCACGGTGAACGCGTACCCGTCGAGGGGCGTGGTGTGGTTCGCGCCGACGCGGGCGACCGTGTACAGCAGGCCGTCGGCGGTGGACAGGCGCGGTACGGCCGCGCTGCGCACCGTGTTCTCCCACACCACGCGGCATCCGTCGCCGTCCACATCGACGCGCGTCATGCCGCCGGTGAACGGCGCGCTCGGGGGCACCGCCGGTCCAGCGCCCTCGGGCAGCGCCGGGTAGGGGTATCCGTATGTGCTCGCCACGAAGACGGAGCGGCCGACCCCGACCGGCGAATTCTCGCTGCCCGCACCGCCTTCACCGAGCACCGGTGCCGCGCATGCCAGTTCGCCGGTCCCCGAATGGAATATCAGGACGTGCACCTGCCCGTCGGCGTTGTCGATGATGGTCAGGTAGTCCGCGCCGGTGCGCGGCCCGAAATAGGTGGGGGTAGAGCCGGTGCCCCAACTGAGCTGTCCCGGCTTGCGCGCCGATCCCCGGTCGTACGGCGCGCGCCACACGATCTCAGGAACGCCGGACGCGGCGGCGCGCAGTTCGTACAGCGCGTGCGTCGTGGCCACCGCCACCTGTCCGCTCGGCGCCGACGAGATGCTGTTGGCCACGCGCTCTCCCGCGGGCAGCGTGAGCGCCGTGACCTGCCCGGTAGCCGTGACGAACCCGGCCACGCCCTGACCGGACGCGAACCACACATTGCCCGACCAGTCCGGCACGAGTCCGGTCACCGCGTCTCCGGGCGGGAGCACCGGACCGAGATCGGCGAAGTCTTCGCCGATCAGCCGCCACGTCCCCGCCGCGTCGCGCTCGTGCCGGATGCGCAGCAGCCGGTCGGTGCCGTCCACGACCACCAAGCGATCGACCTGGTCGAGGTAGGCGTACACGCCGCCGAGCAGGCTTCCCCTGGTCAACGGCAGTGCGGCGAGCGAAGCAGCCAGCGGGCCCGGCGCCGCGGGGTCGAGCAGGTGCACCGTCGGGGTCTGTCCCGCGATCGCGGTGCACAGGGCGACCACGAGGCGGTCCGATCCTTCCAGCAGCGTGGGGCACGCGGAGGCCAGCGGATAGGCCGCCACCGCGCCCGCGGCGGCGGGCCCGGCGAGCGCCGTCACGTCCGAGGATCCGGCGTCGCCGTGCATGGTCGCGGCGCCGGGCGGCCCGAGGAACGGGTTCGGCGGCGCGAGCGGCCCCCATGGCGCGGCGGCCGAGGCGGGCCGACCGGGCAGCAGAGCCAGCGCGCAGGCGGCGAGAACGATCATCGGTCGGCGCATCGAGGTCGTCCTTCACAACGCGGTAGTCGAACGGATAGCAACGGAACAGTATTCGGACATTCGCCGCACCGTCCGGTACGGGCGGGCCGATACGATGGCGCCCATGAACTCCGTTCGGGCCCGCTTGTTGTCCACCCTCGCCGGTCAGCTCGGAAATCCCCACGGCGTGCTCGGCAAAGGTATCGCCTTCGTGCTCAATCGCGGCAACAAGGCCGCCATCGCCGGTGCGGTGGAGGCGGCCTCCGTCGCGCCCGGCGGCGCGGCGGCCGACGTCGGATTCGGCGGCGGCGCAGGGCTTTCCCTGCTGCTCGATCGGGTCGGCGCGGACGGTGTGGTGCACGGCGTCGAGATCTCCGCGGACATGCTGGCACGCGCCCGCTCCGGTCACGGAAGCGACATCGAGTCCGGTCGCCTGCGGCTGCTCGAGGGTTCGCTCACCGCACTGCCCTTGCCGGACGACAGTCTCGATGCCGCGATCACCGTCAACACCGTCTACTTCGTGCCGGACCTGCAAGCCGCGTGCGCCGAACTCGCGCGCGTGGTCCGGCCGGGTGGCCGTCTGGTGGTCGGCATCGGAGATCCGGACGCGATGGCGAAGCTGCCGTTCACCCCGTACGGCTTCACCCTGCGCCCGGTGCCGGAGGTGATCGCGGCACTGGAACAGGCGGGCTGCCAGGTCGAGCATCGGCGGCTCGCGAATACGCCGATTCCGCACCACCTTCTGGTGGCGACGCCCCGCTGACTCACATCAGCGCGCCGCCGTCGACCCGGATCTCGGTGCCGGTCATGTACCGCCCGTCATCGGAGGCGACCATGGCGACCACCCCGGCGATGTCCTCCGGAGAGCCGAGCGCGCCGCCATTGAGCCACCCGGTCATCCGGGAGAACAACTGCGGGTCGAAACCCTCGGGCTGAGCCAGGATGGACTTCGTCGTGATACCGCTGGTGATGCCGGCCGGAACGATGTTCACCGCGCGCAAGCCCTGTTTGGCGTACTCCAGAGCGATGGCGTGCGTGAAAGCGTTCACGCCGCCCTTGGACGCGGCGTAGGAGGCCAGATAGGGCGCCGCGCTGAACGCCGCGGTGGAGGAGATGTTGACCACCACGCCGCGCCCGGTGTCCAGCAGAGCGGGCAGCGCGGCCTGGGTCATCAGGAAGGTACCGGTGAGATTCACCCCGATCACCTGGTTCCACACCTCGAGCGGCATCTCGTGGGTGCGCGCGGGGCGGAGGATGCCCGCCGCGTTGACCAGCACGTCCAGTCCGCCGAGGAACTCGAGCGCCGTTTCGGTGGCGGTGCGCACCGACGCCGGATCGGCGGTGTCGACCTCGACCGTTCGCAGTCGCTCGGCGCCGTCACCCGCCTTCTCCGCGGTGGTGGCCAAGCCCGCCGCATCGATGTCGGCGGCGACCAGCTGCGCCCCTTCGTCCAGCAGTCGCAGGGCGATGCCCTGACCGATGCCGGATCCCGCTCCCGTCACCACCACGCGGCGGCCGTCAAATCTGCGCATGCCAAAAATTAGAACACGTTCTCATCGACCGTCAAGGTACTTCCGCGCTCTCCGGCGATCCGCAGCACCATGGCGGCCGTCGCCGCGGCGTACGCAAGACTGGCCGCTGCCGGACGGCTCGCCGGATAGTTGGAGCGATGGGTGACGACGACGCCGTTGGGCAGGGTGACCGTCCGGTCCGCAACGGTCGCGACGCAATTGCCGCCCGCCTTGGCCACGAGGTCCACGATCACGGTCCCGGGGCCGAGCAGGTCCAACTCCGCCTGCCCGAGCAGGCGGGGCGCCGGGGATCCGCGGTGCACGGCGGTACAGACGACGAGGTCGGGTGGCGCGGCGGCGAGCGATTCCAGCAGCGCCGCGTTGTCGTCCCGGTTCGGCACGAACTGCCCGGCGCCCGCCGCCGACGCGGCCGGCCGCTGTGCGAGGCGATTACCGACCGCTGTCGGCTTCTCGTCGCCGAACGTGCGCGCGGCCGCGATCGCGGCGAGTCCGGCCGCGCCGCACCCCAGCACCAGGGCACGGACCGGACGGATGAGCCGCGCGGGGGCGAGCAGCCGCCTACCTTCGGCGTAACCCTCCGCGCCCGCGATCCGGCTCATCCCGGACAGCGCATCGATCTCGGCGGTCGAGTCGTCGCGCGGCACCTGGTCGAAGGCGACCGATTCGATGCCGAGGCCACGCAACCGATCGATCTCGCCGCGACGGTAGTGCGGATCCTGGAAGCCGACCAGCGTGGTCCCCGCGCGCAACGGCACCGAATCCAGGTCGAACGCGGGCGGTTTCACCCAGACGACGATGCCCGCGCGCTCGAACACCACCGCGCGATCCCCGACGACATCCGCCCCGGTCGCGCGATAGGCCGCGTCGGCGAAACCCGCGCCTCGCCCCGCGCCTTCCTCCACGAGCACTCGAAGTCCCGCCGTCGAAAGGGTGCGGACCGCGTCGGGTGTGAGCGCCACACGAGTTTCCCGTGGCGCGGTCTCGCGAAGCACCCCGACGATCACCGCGCGGCTCCGGGCTCCGCTACCAAGGCGGTCAGGCCGCGATCGGCGAGCGCGGCGCGATAGGTGAGCCCGCCTGCGATATCGCGGATCAATTGCTCCAGCCGGTCGAAGAGCTCCTCGAGCAAAGCGGGCGATTCGTGTCGCGGCGCTTTGCGGGGAGCGAGAACGTTCAACCGGACGCCGGGTCGCAGCGAGCCGGTGCGGTCGAGCGCGACGCTGTCGACGCCGGCCACGGCGAGCAACAGGTCTTCCACCTGCGCACTGGTGCGTACACCCGCCGCGTCGAGGAGCGCGCGATCGAACACCACCGAGACGAACATTCCTTCCGGATTGCCCAGCGGTCGCAGGACCTCGGCCCCGAGCCGGGCGTTGATCGCGGCGATGTGGCCGCACGCCCGCTCGATCTGCGCGCGCATCAGCGCGTGATTGCGGGCGAAGTAGTCCTCGGAGGTGTGCTCGAGGATCGCGCGAGCCAGATGGGTGGTCTCGCGCTGGAACGAGATGGTGAGCCGTTCCCGGATCCGCTCCAGCCACGCGCTGTCGCCCGTGCATGCCGCACCCATCTTGCAGGGGCCGAAGGCGTTGTAGCCCTTGGAGTTGCCCGTGATGGTCAGCACCACGTCGTACAGCCGCCGGATGCCCTGCTCGGTCGGCACGTGCAGCGCGGCGACCGGGATGTGCGAGGCCACCAGCAGGTCGAAGGCCATGTCGCAGATGACGGGGACGCCGCAGTCGAGCAGCACCCGTGCGATCTCCGCCAGCTCGGCGGCCGTGTAGTCGGCGACCACCGGGTTGCCCGGCAGCGTGAGCAGCACACCGCACAGCTCGCCGGTCGCCCGCAGCCCGTCGAGGCAGCGGGCCAGCCGGGCGGGGTCGATCTTGAACCCGTCGTCCGGGGCCACCGGGCACGACACGATCCGCAAGCCGAATTTCTCCACGTGGATGCTGGAGCTCTTGTAGAAGCCCTCCGGGCACACGATCACCCCGCCCGGCCTGGCCAGGCTCGCGACGGCCTCCTCGAGCAGCATCGTGCTCGAGTACGGGCAGACGATCACCTCTTCCGCACGCACCCGGACGCCGGGGACCCCTTCCACCGGATGCGACAGGCGCCCGAACAGCCTGCGGGCCGCCAGCTCCCGCAGGATCAACGGCTGCCGCTTGTCGTAGAGCCTGCCGTCGAGATACTCCGCGGCGGGCGCGATATGCAGGCTCTCTCGCCACGCCCGGTCCAGCGCCGCGACGGCGTGCGCGTCCGGGGCACGGCCGGTCTCGCCGTGGTAGGCGTCGATGACGCCCGAGTGGCGCAGGCCGCCGGTCCCCGCGAACCAGGCGTCCCGCGAAACGTGCCCGCGCACTTGCCGTTTCCTGGCCTCGGAGCGATTGGTCAGCATCGCCAAGTCGGCGAGCGGATCGGTGAGCACGTGGCTCTGAGTCACGGAACCTCGCCTTCTGAAGAGTCTCCCGGTGCGGGCATGGTGTTCCATTTCTCCTGGAGCGCGGCGCGGAACAGGCTGCGGCAGTTGCCCTCGGCGAGTCGTTCGAATTCCGCCAGTGGCGGTTGCGCGACGATCTGGTCGACCACGATGGCCGAACCGGCGCGCCGGAGGTCGTAGAGTTTCTCGAACCGCCGGACCGCGAACGCGACGTCGTGCTTCAGCGCGGAGAAGCGCGTCGCCACCCGGGCCTGGCGCGAGTAGTCGTACTCGCCCACCGCGACGTAGCGGTCGTCGACCACGAGCATGCTCTGCGCGTTGCGGGCGTATTCGCGCTTGACCAGCACGCTCTCCACGCCCGAGCGCGCCTGCTTCCACAGTTTGTCGTCATAGGGCCAGACGTCGGAGATGTCGTCGAGCACGTACATCCGCCGCACATCGATCTTCGGCGGATGGGCCTTGTCGGCCAGGCGCAGGATCGCCGCGTGATAGTCGTCGCCGACGTCGCCGCCGATCGTGCCCAGGTCGGCGGTGTGGATCGCGCGCACCGACGTGGTGGCCTGTTCCAGGATCGTCAGCCAGTCGGTGACGGTGTTCCATTCCCATACCGTGGCGCTGCGCGAGGGAATCTGCGCGAGGATCTCTTCGGCGCGTTCCAACTGCCGGTCGGCGATCAGGCGCAGCGGTTCGATTTCCGCTCGCGCGCCGGAGGCGTCGATCAGACTCTGCGCGATACCCAGTGCGCGCGAGACCAATTCGGGGTCCTTGCCGAGCAGGACGTTGAATCGCATCCGCAGGTCGTAGTAGATGCTGCTGGTGGGGTCGGTCGCGGGATCGGCGCTGCCGTCGGTCGGCAGTTCCGCGCCGAGGGCGAGGCTCAGGCGTTCCCGCAGCGCGAGCGGCGGAATCCGGCTGCCGTTCTCGATCTGCTGAATCAGACTGCGGGAACAGCCCGCTCGGGTGGCGAGTGCCGCCTGCGTGTAGCCGCGTTCCAGTCGTAGCCTGCGGACCAGATCGCCGACCTGCTCATCCGAGCCGGAGCCAGCCATCCCGTGCCTCCCATCCTGCACCTTGCCTACGCATGCTCACGGCATGTCACGATGCATCATTCTAATCATCGAGTGGCAAAAGGCATCCGACGAATCGCGCTCGCCGAATTTCGTTGTCGAGCAGAGATCCAGCCGCATCCGACACCCCTGCGAAAAAGGCCGCCACATGAGCCCAGGAAGGTACCGCACCGGCTTTACCCCACAGCGAAAACCGAAATTTGCCCCGATTTCTGACGGGCATTGAGCTATGTGACTATCTAAAGTCATTGAAGCTTATCTACTATCATCACAAAGCGCTAAAGCTTCGTTGACAGCAAGATGTGGCCGCACCTAGCCTTGATCTCGAAGTCACCGCAATTCGGTCTCCGCACAACGGTTTCCGGTCTGCCGATCGCGGTGGCCCGATAACTCTAGGAGGTGCCGGATGCGGATACCTCGTCATGGCGCGGCCCGGCATCATCTGCGGCCAGGTGTGACCACGCGCCTTCCCGCTCCCGCCGACCTCCCGACGCATTCGGACACCGATACGGCCGAAGCACGGACGAATCCACCGCGTTCGGGCACGGTAAACCGCCGAGCGGCGGGTCCACGTCATCCCGAACAGCGTGAATGAGAGCGGATCATGGCACTCGACATCACCGATTCGATCATCACCAGCGACATCAGCCCGGAAACCGCCCGGCTGCTTCCCTCGTCCTCCGGCACAGCGTGGGAACTCAGCTGGCTGCCCTCCGTCTTCCTGACCCGCGATCAAGCGGTGAGCGGGATGGTGCTGGACGAAATGCTCAGCGATCCCGGCACGCTCACCAGCGACCTCGCGCTGGAACTGGCCGCCCTGCACGCCGCCGAGCTCGGCCTCACCCTGCGCGAGGTGCTGATCCGGCTGTACGTCCGCATCACCGAACGCGACAACGAAGCATCCCGCCGCACCCACACGCCGCTCCCCGCCGCCTGACCGCGACAGGGCCGGCGTCGGTGCACCGGCGTCCGGCCCTTGCGTGCGGCATCCGACCGGCGAACGATTGATTGTGCGCCGGCCGCCATCGCGGGCCGTGCGGTGTTCCGCCCTCGGTGGACCACGACGCGACGGCTCGGCGACACCGCGGAGTGATCGCTCCGCCCGAGGAGGAACCGATGTTCATCCAAGTCATTCAAGGCAAGGCCGCCGACCCCGCCCGATTGAATCGGTGCATGGATCGCTGGAACGAGGAACTGAAGCCGGGAGCCGTCGGCTATCTCGGCACGACCAGCGGACTGTGCGACGACGGCACCTTCATCGCGCTCGCCCGATTCGAATCCGAGGAGGCCGCCCGCCGCAACAGCGAGCGCCCGGAGCAGGGCGCCTGGTGGCGGGAGACCGAGCAGTGCTTCGACGGGCCGGTCACCTTCATGGACTGCGCCGAAGTCACGCAGTGGATGGGTGGCGGCTCCGACCGCGCCGGATTCGTGCAGGTCATGGAGGGTCACACCCGGGACGCCGGGCGGATGCGCGAGATACTGGCCCAGTCGGGCGACCGGTTGCACGAGGTACGCCCGGAGATTCTCGGCGGCACGCTGGCGACCTACGGCGACGACGGATTCGTCGAGACGGTGTACTTCACCTCCGAAGCCGAAGCCCGCGAACACGAGAAGGTCGAGATACCGGACGATCTACGGTCGCTGTTCGAAGAGGAGAACGCCCTCATGGGTGACGTCGCCTACTTCGACCTGCACCAACCGTCGCTGAGTTCGCCACAGAAGTAAACAGGCCCGCGACCGGCAACCGCCCGATCCGATCGGCGACTGCGCACACACAATCGAGCTGGTCCCACCCTTCGGCCGTTCCCAGCTTCGGGAAGAGACGCCACGGGTGCCGGAGCTGCTCCCGGAGGACAATGTCTTCTCTCGGTGTCGTTGACGCAGGGTGAAGGGTTTGCCGGGATATGGGTCGGTCGTTGCGGGTGGATACCGACCTGCTGCGAGCGCTGACCCCGGAACTCGCCGCGATCGCCGACGTGGCGCAGGAGGAACTCGCGCGCCTGAAGCAAAGGCTCGCCGCCGAGGGAAAGTGCTGGGGCGACGACGAGCCGGGCCGGATCTTCGGCGACAGCTACGAACCCGCGGCCGACAAGGGAATCACCGGCTTCGAGAACCTCGTCCACAATCTGCGCGGAATGAGCGGCAGCGTCGCGGATGCCGGCAACGTGCTGGAGGACCAGGACCAGAACATCGGCTCCCAACTTCGCGATCGGGATCCGTTCGGCTCCGATCCGGCCTATAACGTTCCCTTCGAGCGGCCGCAATGGCAGAGCCCGGCGCCCTATCGCCCCGTCGCCACGCCGGATGCCGCCGTGCCGGACTCCGCTCGCGACGCCATCGCGCCCGTCCCGGCGTCCAACCCCACCACCCCGGCGTACGACTCCGCCGCTCCGGCATCCGACCCCACGGCCGCACAGGGAAACCCGCAGCCCGGCTACCAACCGACCGCGAATCCGATCGCGCCCGGCCGGACGGACCCCGGCGACTACGGCCCGGTCGAGAGTCCCGGCTCACCTGGACAAGAGCCGTTGCCCAACTCGGCCCCGACGCCTTCGATTCCGGATCGGCCGACGCCGACCGCGCGAGGAGCCGCGCCGACCGCGCGAACCCCGGCGTCTCCCGCCACTGCCACGCCGCCCGCCACCGGCTCACCCCCTGCGGCGGCGACACCCAAACCCGGCGTACCGCAACCGGGAGCCGTCCAGCGAACACCAGAAGGCCGATGGACGAGGCCGCCCACCGATTCGCCGTGGATGCGAAACGCACCCGGCACGCCGTGGTCGCGAAACGCTGGTGGTCCGCCACCGGGCCAGGCCTACCCGCCGCGCCGCAAAGGTCCCCGGCCCGACGCGGCCCAACCCGGGAACCCCGGCAAGGACACGAGACGGCGCAAGCCGAAACCGGCCCCGGCGGAAGCGAAGCGCTCCCGGATCCGGACGGATCCGGACGCCGTGGCCGCCGCGCAGGCGCTCGCCGCTCGCCATGGCCTCCGGATAGCCGGATTCGACACGTCCGGTGTGTCCAGGCCTACGGTCGACGAAATCGCGGCGGCCGTCGACGACATCCTCGGCAAACATCCCTACATCGAGCTGGCCGGGATAGAGATCGCCGACCTACCGGACGGTGCGGTGTCGCGTGTGACGTCGGCTCGCGCGACGCAAGAGGCGGAGGGTCCGGTCACCGGTGAGCGGATCCTGCTCGACCGTGTCACGGCGGCCAGCCCGGCGCTGCTCGAAGAGAAAGTCGAAACCGCGATTCGATCGGGCGAGCGAGTAGCCGGATCCGGTGAGCGGCCGATGTATTCGACCATCGTGCACGACCTCGGCCGGATTCTCGAAGCGGGTGCAGGGCGCCGGGTCCGGCAGTCGGCGCATCGGTCGTTGCTCATGGAGTACCAGCGCGTCAGCGGGCCGTGGGGCGGCCGTGACACGCTGGCCGTGATCGTCCGCGGTTACCGGCAGTGGCGCGCACAACTGATTCGAGCCTGCTTCTCCGGTGACCTTTTCGATCCCCGAGCGGCGGTCGTCGAAGGGTTCACCGAAGTCGAACTGCGCGGCGATCGCGCCTGCGGCCCGGCGAAGGTGCTGCACCGACTGGTCGTCGAGCACGCGCGCGGACGATCGAGCGCCTGATGGTGCAGATTCCGGACTATTTCCCCGGCTGGCTGACCGAGTTGGTGCTGGGGCACTTCCCGGAGGGGGATCCGGAGGCGATGCGGCGCAGCGCCGACACCTGGTCGGACGCGGCGAACGGACTCGTCCTGGTGCTGCATCGGCTCCAGCCGACGGTGGAGCAGCTGGAGAAGGCGGTCGAGGGCGAGACCGGTACGGAAGTACAGAAGCAATACCGCAAGATCATCGCCCACACCCAGGCGCAGATCGAGTTCAACAACGCTATGGCGAAGCAGCTGTACGACAACGCCACGGCCATCGAGTACCAGCAGTACGTCATCATCGGCATCGCGGGAGCGCTGCTCGCCCAGGTGATCATCGACATGGCGATGCCTCCGCCCGGCAGCATCGTGAAGGCGATCGCCGACCGGGCCGAGGCGAGAGTGGGGATGGAACTCGCCAAGCGTGACTTGGTGCTGACCATGCTGGGAAAGGCCGCGCGGTTCGTCGCCGAGCACCCACGCCTGGTGCTGGCCTCGAAAGGCGTGTTCTTCGGAACGGCGATCGGCGGCGGGGTTCCCTATGTCGCGCAACGCGTCCAGATGGCGCAAGGCCACCTGGAGAAGATGGATTGGAAGAAGGTCCGGATCGGAGCGGCGGCCGGCGCCGTCGGTGGGCTGGTCGGTGTCGAGGTCGGTCGTCGCGTCGCGCCCGTGGCGATCCGAACGGGCGGACGCGTGCTCGGCACCGTGGCCGCGGGCGGCGTAGGCGGTATGGCCGGCGGCTTGGCGGGTGGGCTGACCGCGTACGGATTGACAGGCGGCGAACTGCGCGGCAAGGACCTGGCCGCGATGGTGTGGACCGGCGCCGCCTCCGGTCTCGTCGGAGCCTCCGGGGCAGCTGTGCGGGCCGCGCGGACCGGGGCTTACACAGGAGTACCCGAACGGGTGGCTTCCGCGGATGGGGGCCTACCCCCCGATGTCGCGCCGATGGCGAAGATTTCCGCGCCCGGGGACGGTCAGCCGCCCCAAACGCAAACGGCGAGTCCCGAACGCGTGTCCACTGCCAGTGAGGTGGACGCACCACGGGCGAGGGGTCCCGAACCCGGGTTCGGGGATGGTTCGATGGACCGGCCGGGCGGCCTGACCCCGGAGATGATGGCCGAAGGCGAGCAGATCTTCCGCGATCTGTTCGACAATGCGGAGGGAGCGGACCGCCAAGCCCTCGCGGCGTTCATGAGAGGCGACGGCCCCGGGCAGTTGCCGGACGGGAGCGGCGGAACCACCCCCGGGAACGCGCCCGACTACCCGTCGGGCGGTCCATCACACCCCTACTCACCGTCATCCCCCGGACGCGGCGGCTCCTGGCCTGCGTGGGGCAGCACCGAGGTCGCGCGGGCGGGCAGCTCGGTCGCCGTGGCCGCACCTCCCGAAGGCGGTTCGGCCACACCGATGCCGACCCGTCAGGCCCAGATCAGCGATCCTCAGGTGCGTCCGGACCAGAGCGCGCAACCGGTCAACCCCGTGCTCGCCACCGAAGTCCTCGTCGACGGCAGCAGTTCTTACCCGGATCCTTTGCTGATCGAGCACGGACCTACCGGGGACATGTACTTGGTGGCGCCGGAGCAGACGACCGGTAACACGCCCCAGGAGATGACAGGACCCCGGCCTGCGGGCGAGACCCTGGAAAAGGGCGCCACCGCCGCTGAGGAACAAATCCTTCTCGACCTCGATTTCGATCCGGCGCTCCCGCGGCTCGACACCGCGACTCCGGAAGAATCGACTGCGATCGAACCCCCTGCCTCGGCGACCGCGCCGACACACGCCACACCGCAGCTGTCGCCGACAGCCGACGCGAACACTCCGCTCGCACCGCCGAGCCCACCGAAACAAGAGGTCGCCTCACCTACGGCGTCCGCACGCTCCACCACCGACGCGAACAACCCGGTCGCGTCGGCCAACCCACCGCGACCTGCTCCGGATGCCACGGCGCCGCCGACGCGCCCCGGGACCGACACGAACACTCCTGGGCTACACCAAAGACCACCGGAAGAACCCCGCACCCCATTTGCACACGGTCCCTCGGACCACACACCCTCTGCCGCACACCCGCACCCGCCGAACCCGATCCCCTTCGCCACACCGCCAGCGCTGTCGGGGCCCACCCCGGGTGGCCACCACGATCCGGCCGCCTCCACGAGCATGGCGACAGCACCGGCTGCGATTCCGGGATCCCTGTCAACCGATCCCGGGGAAACCCCACAGTCCGCCGCGGCACCACCGGCCCCCACCGCCGCGACCAGCCCGCCGGGCGACGACGACGAACCCTCCGCCGATCCGGAGGAGTTCCCCACCCCACCGGGCACCGTCGTGGACGACCCCCGGGAACACAACGTCCAGAAAGACCCGCGCGAGCACAGCATCTGGCAAGACCCACGGGACCACAGCGTCCAGAAGAAGCCGGCGGGGGATTACGTCACCATCCCCGGCGTCTCCTACCCGCTGGAGGACGAACCGCCCGCCGACGCCATACCCGTCATCCCGCACACACCCGCCCTGACTCCGCTGCCTGTCGATTCCGTCGGCTTGGGCCGCGCCTTCCAGAACCCCGACGACCCCGACTCCGCGTCGCCACGCCCTCCGGATATCGCTGATCCCCTGTCGGATCGCCACGTCGCCGCACCGGAAACAGGTCTGGACGCCGGGCTCGACAAACCGCCCGCCTCATTCACCATGCCTTCGCGGTATGCCACCGAACCGAACCCCGGGACCCCCGGTGCGCCGCAGACACCCGCGGGGCCGCACCTGAACCCGCATTCCCTCGAATATCACCAGGACCCCAGTCGTCTACCCGCCGTAGGCGGGGTTCCGCACCTCCAACCTGTCCCCCAACCGAGTGGGAAGACGGAGCATAAGCGCCTCATCGCCCAGATGGGTGGCGGCGACAAACCCAGACGACGCAAGAAGCAACCCTCGCCCGAACCGGAGCCCACACCACCCCAGCCGACGCCCGACCCCCCGGCACCCACACCGGAAACGGAACCGCGGCCGAAGCCTCGCAAGCGCGGCCAGCCATCCACACCGCCGGTCCCCGAGCGGCTGGTGGAGCGCGAGGGCGCCGAAACGACCGGAGCGATCGGTGAGGAAGGTCAGCGCGGCTCCACGACCGCGCCCGACGGCTCTGACCGTAAACGTCCGCAGTCGGGTGTCAGTTCGGAAAAGTCTGCCGGACAACCGGATCCGCGTTCGCTCCTGCAACGGGCACAACAAGGTGATCCAGCGGCGTTCGACGAGCTGCGCGAGCAGTACGGACTCGACACCCTCCACCACGTGCGCCGGGCACTCGGAGTGTCCGAGTCGCAGTCGACCGACCAGGACGAGCAATTAGCGCTGGCGGCGGGGGCGATCAACGGCACCGTGTTCCGGTTCGCGGAACAACAGCGGTGGCCTGTCCCCGCGGGGGAGGATGTGGGCAGTTGGTTGCGCCGCGTGGCGGATGATGCGGTCATCCAGTCCGGCGTCCTCGAGGCAATGCCGGACACAGCGGCGGCCGAATCGGCCGCGCCCGCCGACCTGCACGAAGTCTCCACCGGAAGACCCATTGCCATCGAGTCCGGTAACCGGGTGGACGCCACTACGGACGCGGGGCGTCCTGCCGCTCCGGTCGCCCGAGCCGTGGCCGCCGCGAGCGAAAGCGCGATCGGCCCGTCGTACGGCGTGCACGCGCCGGAGGTCGACAACGCCACCCTGGCAACTCCCGACGAGCAGGTCGGCGATGCCGCGAATGATCAGCTCCCGGTCGACAACTCCCCGTCGCTCGAACAGGGCGCCGACCAGGTGGTCGATGCGATGCGGCAGGCCGCGGAAGCGGTGCTCGCGGACTACTACGCCCGATCCGGACCCGATATTCCAGAGGCCGACCGGCTGAACAACCTTCCGGCTGCCGCCCTCGCGGAGATGCTCCGCAGCGAGGACTCCGCCGACGCCACGGCAGCGGTGATCGAGGTGATTCGCCGCGGCGAAGACAAGATCTTGCGCTGGACCCAGGTCGCCGCCGTGACGGCGATGCGTCGAGTCCCGGTGAACATGGACGCCGGAGAGGGTAAATCCCTGGTCTTCCTCGCCCATGCCATCCGCGAGGCCATCGAACACGGTGCCGTACAAGTCATCACCACCCGTGACAACCTCGCCAACCGCGAAGTTGCCAGATACGTCACGGTCCTGGCCGAGTACGGCATCGATGTCGTCCGCATGAACCCCGACCACGCCCCTCGGCCCCCCGAACCCGGCCGGCCAACCATCTACATCGGCACCCAGCAGGACGTCGGCTTCGCCGCGCTACGCGACAACTGGGTTCCCGGCCGCAGTGCGGCGATCGACGAGATCGACGAAGCCCTTGTCCACGCCGACACCCAGTACATCCTCTCCGATGGCGCCGACCAGTTCGCCGACGCCCCCATCGCCGCCCAGGTCACCCAAGCCCGCGATTTGCTCACCACGGCACTGCGCGACAATCAACTCACCGAAGCCGATTTCGGACGCACCCCCGGCCAACGCGGCGGACCGGCGCGGCTGACCGAGGACGGTAGGCAAAAGCTGGAGCAACTGCTCGGTCGTGCGCCCACCGAGACCGAATCGACCCGTATCGCCATGGCCGCCGCAGCACGGTGGGAATACGTGGAGAACGTGCACTACGTTGTGCACAACGACAGGGTGTTCATCATCGACCAGACCACCCACAAAGTCCTCTTCGATCCTCAGACCTCCTCCGAGAGCCGCTGGAACGGCGGCCTCGCGCAAGCCATCGAGGCCGAACACGGCTTGCGAATCCGCAACGACCCCGCCAGTTCGAAATCCATCACGGCGCAGCAACTGTTCAGCCAGGACAACTACGACCACGTGACCGGCGCTTCCGGCACCGCCGAGGGTTCCGCCACTCAGCTACAGCAGCGCTACGGTATGGACGAGGTCGCCAAGATCGACCGTTTCCACGAATCCCAGCTCATCGTCCACGCCGACAGCATCTCCCCGGACGAGGCCTCGAAGCTGAAGACTGCCGCCGCCGATATCAAAGCGATGCAGGAAACCGGCCGTCCGCAACTGATCCTGGCCGACCGCAACGACCTCGTCGATCCGCTGTCCGCCCTCCTCGACGGCCTCGACGTCGCACACACCGCCGTCGACGCGAAATGGTTCCTCGATCACGGCACCGATGCGGAGGCCGATCTGCAAGCGATCTTCGATCACGCCGGCGAACGCGGCAAAGTCCTCGTCATCAACATGCAAGGCGCTCGCGGCGTCGACATCCCGATCTCCGACGACATCCGCGAACTCCGCGGCCTGCACGTCATCGTCACGGGCCGCTCCGCCCGATCCCGCGACATCGACATCCAGGCCGAGAACCGCTCGGCCCGCAACGGCGACCCGGGCAGCGCCCGCTACTACACCTCACCCGAAGACGACCTCTACGCCCTGTTTCCCCATCCGCTCGTACAGACCGTCGTCGTCCAGTACACCCAGGCCGCCGCCGAGCATCAGACCCAGCCGACCCCCGATACCGAGGTCGCGCTCACCCAGGCCGAAGACTACCTCCGCGCCCTGGTAGACCCTCTGCAAGAAGTCGCGGCTCTCATACACCAGCACGCTCATTCACCCACCGACCACACCGCCGACACCGCCACCCGTGGACCACCTGCCGCACCTGCCGATCAAAGCTCCCGGCAACCACAACACCCGCCGCCTATCGGTTTCCAGCCGCCCAGCCCCTCACGGCAGGATGGTTCGGGACAGTCGCCACGTGCGGATGACTCCCCCGCGCCCAGCTCCGCCCCCGATGCCGGCACGGCTGTCACAACACACGAATCGTCTGAAACCGAGCAGCCGCAGCGGCCGCTGCGCGCTGCCGAAGAACAGCGCTTTCTCGACTGGTATCGAGGGCGGCCGGCCGATCGGTCAGGGCTGTCTCGCCAGAGCCTCGCGGAATATGTCGAAATGCACCATCTGGAACTCGATCAGGTGCGGCGATGGCTGACCCGGGCGGGGATCGAGGCGAGAAGTCACGCGGCGGAGCCCATCGCGCAGCTTCCATGGCCCGGCGAGGGCGACAAGACGACATGGCTATCGGAAATGCGCCGATATCTCGGGATAGCACCGGCCGAGATGGACGTGCTGGTAAATGCGGCTCGAGGCACCTGGGAGGCAATCGAACGGGGAGACCGGGACCTGGAAATCGAGCAGATCAGGGCCTTACTGCGTCGGGTACCCTACGCCCGGAGAATGTACACGGATGTGTCATCATATTACCCGGAGCTGCTCACCGATGACGGCACTGCCGCGTACCCCGAAGGTTATCAGGATATCGGTAAATATATTCGTTCGATGCGCACCGAATCGGGTCTTTCAGAAGAGGACTTGGCCGCTGCGGTAGGAAAATCGAGCGGCACGGTCAAGAAGTGGGAAATAGGCGACATCTGGCCCCCTGCCCCCACGGTTCAGATCATTGCCGAGGCCTCCCCGTTCTCACACAATGCCACCTATGAGGAGCTCGTCGAGTGTTTTACATACCTCCCCAGGGCGACCCTGATATTCCCCGACCCACGTGCCGTCGCATCCTTCGGTGAGTATCTCCGGCACTTCCTCCGGGTCAACCAGATCAAGGATTCGGACGCTGCGCGCGTTTTCGGACTCACACGAGTGCACATCGGGCGTCTCAAAAAAGGTGCAGAGATCGATGAACTGACTATGCTGCAAATCTACCGTGATGTGCTGCAGGAGCGGGGTGTCGAGCGATGGAATGACCTGGCCGAGGCGTGGGGTCTCACTTACCGGATGGACCCGGCAGGCGAGACCGTTCCCGATCCGGCCCTTTTCCCGACGGTCCACGATTGGCTGACCGCAGTACGCCTTTACTACGGAATGAGTCGATCGCAATTCGCGGCACGAACCGGAATAACGAAGAACACAATCTCCCGAAGAGAGACACGGACAACACCGAGCGTTGTCGCGCTCCGGCAACTTCGGGACACTCTCGAAGATTTCGATGAGCAACTACCGGGGGCACCCTTCACCAATGACACTTTGGTGAAGGGCTTGCAGCGGTTCTACGCACGCCAAGACGTGGGAACCGGAGACGAAGAGGATACTCGTCTGATCTGGGAACTGATAGCGACTCGGCCCGGATCCCCCGAGGAGCGGGGAATTCGGAGCCAGATTCTGGAAAAGTATCTCTGGATTGCGGAGGCAGCGCCACGGTATTGGACGGTACCGGGAGAGGAATACCGAGATCTCGTCCATCGAGCCCTTGAGTCGATCGGGGTGGCCGCCAGCACATTTGTTCCGCCTGGCGAATTTCCCAGGGCTGCCATGGCGAACGCCCGCTGGGCCATGAAGAATATCTACTACAAACAGATGTACGCGAATTTCGGTTCGAAGGACCGCGAGCTGATCTACAGCGTAGACACGTACATCAGGAACCGTACCGCTGCCCCCGGGGCGGCCGAACCCGATAACGCCGAGATCAGTGCGGCTCTCGGACTGGAGCTCACCGCCGTCGAGAAAGCGAAGCAGTGGCTCCACCTGCGCAAACCGATATTCCTGGATCAATCGAATACCGGCACCGAGGAAACCGACCGAGACGAGAGTGACGACACGCCTCCGGTGGATGTGGCGGCACCCACCGGCACCCGCTCCACTTCGGGAGATGAACTCTCGGATGAGAAATTCGCGGCGAAGCTGAGACAAGCTCTGCCCGATCTGTCCGACGCAGCACGGCGCACCATGCTGCTCTACCTCATAGAGGATATCTCGCTGGCCGAGTTGTGCACGCGACTGAATATCGGGCAGGAATCGGCCACGAAGCTGATGGCGACGGCCACCGAAAGGATCCGACAAGTTTACGTCGCCGAGCGTGACGGTGACCCGGTCGACGCCCCGCGCCCGGACGTCGGGCAGTCGAAGCCACCCGCGGAACCCACCGGCGACCCCACGCCGAGAGGGGACGACAGGCCGCACGATGATCCGGTGCAGGGCGAGTTCGCCCTGATCCGTGCAGCTCTCTCCGATTTCCCGGACGGACACATCGATGCCGCCGAAAAGATGTTGGCCGCGCTGCTGTCGACGACTCATGGGCGTACGCAGGTGCGGCACGGCCTTTTCGGAGAGCCGGGCAACCGGTGGGCAGTCGTCGAGGTGACCGAGGAATTCGACGCGACCTTCGACGTGGCGTCCGAACCTGCTCTGCCCGTGCGCGATGTACCCGGCCGATCAACGGAACCGGGCCGACTCACCGAGTTGCTCGACGAGAACGCCGCGGTGTGGGGCTACGAGTTGGCTCACCTCGGGCAACACGCCCGCAGCGGCCACGGTGGAAGAAGGAAGAGGTGGTTCAAGCTTTTCGAATCGCCCGGACAGCATGACCCGTCGAATGTACTGCCCGACCCGATCGTGAAGCTGAGCTTCGCGCGGGAGTCGGTGCCACGTGGCGTCGGGACCTCTCGCCATGCCGCGCGTGAGGTGCTGACCGGCGCGGGCTGGCAGGACACCGACCAGATCGAAGACGTGGTGCTGTCGGTCACCGAACTGGTCACCAATGTGCACGTGCACAACGCAGGGGACGCCGAGGTCCGGTACTGGCTGTTCGATGACGTGTTACGGGTAGAGGTCGCCGACGAGAGCCGAGGTTTGCCGAAGTGGCAGCCGGAGAGCAACTTCGCCGCTCTGGAGGACACCGCACAGAACAGCCCCGACGATGCCTCGGCCGACTTCGACGTGGACGAGTTCCTCGACGCCATCGATCTGGGCGCACTGATGGCGGGCCGGCGAGAACCGGGCATGCGCGGGCGCGGCTACGGGCTGCTGGACGACATGGCCGCCGCATGGGGCGTGGACATGGGCCGCACCGGGGGCAAGACGATCTGGTTCGAGGTTCAGCGCAACAGCCCACCGGGCACAGCACAGACCGATCCCGGAACGCCGGGCGCAGCGCCGATGACGCCTCAGCTCCCTCCGGACACACGGTCTGGCCAGGTATCGCAGGTACATTCACGGACAGAACCGGCGAACGACGATCCTCCAACCGAGCCGTCCCTGGCCGAAACCACGAGCGACGAGACGCCGTCGGTCCGGCCTGAGCAGCCGAAGCGCTCCGGCGGCGGCGGGCTGCCCGCGAGTGGAACCGAACCCTTCCACGATGTCGATCCCCGCGCCGCCCTGGACCTCCCGTCCGGCCCGAAACAGAATCGGCGGTTCGGACGCGGACGTGGACCCGATTTCCGAGTCTTTCATCACCACGAAAACGATCCGCTGGGCCGCCCCTATGGCCCGGGCGTGCCGCGTCGAGACGATGGCGAATCGAGCCACCGACAGTACGAGGTGGCTTCGCCGGATCGTCCGGATGCGGTGCGCCCCGAAGAAAGCACAGACATCGATTACATGCGAGTCACTGTGCGCGGCGGAAAGTTCTACCGCGATGGGCAGTTGTATACCACTGGATCCCTAGGTGACATCTTCCTCATCGGCACCGACCCGGACGACATCCGTGTGGCGCCCGCCACCGAGGCTACGCACGCGGCGCTGTATCGAACCTATCGAAACCGACGTGAAGGTCCGATCAGCCTTGGCGTCTGGCTGTTCACCGATGGTGAACCGGAGTGGATACATTTCGGCAGCGGCGCGTTCAGCAAGGCATCGCGGGATCCGAAGTTCGGCGCCTATCTGCGACACAGGCTGATCAGTTTCGACGTAGATCTCGACGGCGTCACCTTCAACGTCAGGAGCAAGGACAGCCAAGGCAGGCTGTGGCATTCCGATGCGGTGCGGACGACGGTCGGCTCCGTGATCGACTCCGGCGGGGACAGTGCCGAAAGTACGTTCACCGGGTTCGGCGATGACTACTGGGTGACCGTCACCGCCGTGGAAGCGATGCCGGATGGCGTGGCGATAACGTTGTCGTTCAATCCTGTGCTCGGCGCTCCCGGTTCGGTGACGCTCGTGCTCGGTCGCGAAGGCGGGGTCATCACCGCGGAATACACCGATATCGAACTCGGTTCGGACGCTGCCCTGGTTGCGGCAGCATTCACCGAGTTCCATTCATCTCGGCTCGAGCCCTGGCTGGCGGAGTCGGACGTGCGCTTGGCACTCCCGACTACAGCACTGAGCCCACCCGAACCCTCATACAGCTCGGACGGGGATCTGCCCTCCGAGCTCGGCCCGCAGGAGAAGCCCGGCCACGCCGCCGAACCAGTTCGCGACGCGGACAACACGTCCCGACAAGAGGCTGCGGCGGCGACCGCCGCCGACCGCCCCATACCGAGTAAGCCGCGGTCGGAGACCGCGGAAGGTGTCTCGGCCGGCACCGACGTGCCGGTCCCCGATTGGCAGTACGACACAGGTGTCAATCAGGCGATCGCGGCGCAGATCTACACGACCTTCGGCATCGAGGTGCTGGGGCTGGACAAGCTGGGGATTCCCGTCGAGCTGGCGCTGTCGGTCCGCAATGCGGTCGTCGACGCCCTCGCCGAAGACCCCGGTATCCGCGCTGCGGCGATCATCGTCACACCCATGGCACGTACAACATTCGGTGCGGTCGACACGATGCTGGGCGGGCGGGAACTCATCATTTTCCTGAACGAGAACTACCTGACCAGTCCGGACTATTTTCTCGAACTGACGGAGGCAGATTTCAGGAGCGGATGGACCGCGGCACCGACCGGCGATCCCATCTATGACAGACTTCGTCACGAGCTGGCACACCTAAGGGATCCCGACGATGTACGCTCGCACGGCAGCCCGCCCATCAGCGCATCCCGATACTCCCTTCTCGAAGAGCTTCGCACCTCGGGTTCGCTCGCATCGGATAGTCGGTTCGACCGTCGGCGAGATTATCGCAATCAGCTGGCACCCAGAGCCTTCGGGTACCTCTACGAGTATTTCGTAGGACTGCGCGAAAAAGGCGCTCTCGCGCCGGATTCCCGATTCGACGAATGGATGAACCAGCTCAATCGTTACAGTCGTGAAGAAAAGCCGGATCCTGCGGGCAAGCCGGGCGACGCGGTAGTCGAATCGATCCCGGGAGACGAAATCGATCCGAAGTCGGATCGTTGGGGCCGGTTGCCGGTTTTCAATCCGGCGGAGGCTCTGGCCGAGGCGAACGTATCTTTCGGCCGCAGCCAACCGACCGATCCGACGCATCCGGTCTTCGCTCTGCGGGAATTCTCGCGCGGCCGCACGGTCGCGGAGGCACTACGGGACTGGCCACAACACGCCCTGACTTCGTCCCCGCCCTACAACCGCGGATCCGTGCCTGCGGTTTTCGGATTCGTCGCGAGCATCGCGCCGGACGGCGCCGTTGCCGCGCTGGCCACGACGTGGAGCGGGATGAGCGCCGACGCTCGAGCGGCGTATCGGGCGACAAAGGAATCCGAATTCACGACACCTGGGCGAGACGGCACGCCGCTCTTCGTCCTCGACGAACTAGTTCGTATGCGGGACAAGCAGCAGGCCAGAATGGGCGCCGCGGCTCCCGGCCCCGCTGTCCCAAAGGGTGCCCATGACCATGGTTCGGATACTCCGGACGTCCCCCGGGGTTCCGCGGCGCATTCTCGACCGGATCCGAACAACCTTTCCGCGCGCGAGTCTCTTACCAATCCGCCGAACGGGTCCGCCGACCTGACGGAGTCAGCGGCACAGCCCCGCCCGAGCACTCCATGGAGCGGTCATCCCGACGCGGCGACCAGGCCTCCGACCACCGAGGCTCCGCGAACCACACCGTGGAATCGTGCCGCGGAGAGCGGGCCGACAGCGGATCCGGAACTCGCAGGCGGCGAAGCATCCCGGCCATCGACCGATACGAACCCGGTCGAGCTTTCGGGATCGATCGTCGTGCGGATGTTGGGCAAGGGAACCGCCGAGCTTTCGAAGCGTTCCACGATCAGCGGCCTGGTTACGGCCGTGGGGCCGGAAACCGATTCCACCCCGACAACGGCGATCGATGAAACCGGAGTGCGTCGGACTACCGCGTCGCTGGTATTACACGCGGTCGAAGCAGAGGAGATGAGCCATCCGACGCTGGCCGACGAAGTCGGCGGCTTCGCTCCCATCTCCATCACAAGCGGTGACCTCACCGCGCAGGTGATGATCCTCTATCGGATTTTCGCATCGGGATCCGTCGAAGCGATGATCATCTACGTTTCTCCGGTACAGGACAATGCCGGCTTCGGCACCATACGCGGGCTCATCGATTCCGCGTTGACGGATCGCTTCCCTGGCGCCACAATCGCGATCACCGAGCTCCATCAGGACGGCGCAGGCGAACCTGTCGAGCGGACGTTGCATCGCGGGAGTTGGGGTCGGGATGCTGCGCGGCTGCCCGCGCCCGAGCCAGCGCCCAGCGGGCCGACGGTATCCGGCACCGTGGTGGTTGAGACTGCCGAAGAACCGGCCGACACCGCCGCATCACCTGCTCCGGAGCGTACGGGCGCCGGTCGCGAAGCCAACAAGATCCAAGGCGCACCCAGCGAAAGCACGCGCGAAAACCCAGACGAACCAGCGCTGTCCGACACCGGTGTGGTCGACTTCGACTCATCCCCGCAGTCTCCTTTTTACGGTCGGGACGATAATGGTCGCTACATCGAATTCGAGTTCGACGATGTCTGGATCATCCCGGTAACTTCGTCCGACGGGAAGATCTCTGGTGCAGGATTTCCAGGGGACGAGCAAAATGCCGATGATATCCGAGCGTGGGGCCTGACGGACAACAGGCCGGGAAATCGAGAATTCATACCCGTCTGGCCGGTATCGGATGTGGCCACAAGAATGCCGGATATAGCTCCGACATCACAGTGGGCTGACGACCCGCAGTCCGAGAAAGCCCCGTACTTCGATGCCGAAACAAATGCTGAGCCGATCGTCTTGTTCGCGCATGCAGAAGAAGACGGCTATCTGATCAAGCTCGAAGATCGGCAGACTGGGCAGCGTAGGGGAGTCCTTGTCGACGGGGTCGTGTTCGGCCGCATTGTGTGGTCGAGTGATTACTTCCAAACCGCTCTTGCCCAACATCCGGGAAGTCAGTTGCTGCTGGTCGGGTGCAGCGCAGCGGCCGGAGATGCACACCGGTTGCTGTCGAACCATCTGCACAGACAAGGTTTCACAGGGGATGTCTGGGGCGGTCGCGACATTATGCTCACGAGCGATGAGGGGCATGTATGTATTCGGATCGAAGTGGCCCCGGACGGCACCATGGTTCCGCCATTCGACGTTACTCGCGCTCCCGGATCTCCTCACGAGGAAGCCCCGGCAGAGTCGCCGCCTCGGCAGGCGGCACAGCCGGAGGTGCGTCCGCCCAGCCAGGCGGCTGAATCGTCAGCTACCCCGGGCGGGCTCCCACCCAATCCGCTACCCCCAGGGGTAGAACTCTTCCACCATGTCGACCCCAACCCAATCGACGCCCACTTCCCACACCACCCACACGGCATCGGAGCGAACAAACAACGAAACCTCAACCAACACCTTCTTGAATTCCACCACCATGGCAACGACGATGACCGATTCTGGGACGAACCACATCCGGAGGGCGCACGACGACAACAACTGGAAGAAGGCACCCCCCAAACCGACCCCGACATCGCACGCGGGCGCGCCTTACGACCAGCCGACGCCGGAGCACTACCCCACGACAACCAGGCACACGATTCACCCGTCCCGTCCGATGAGCTGCCCGCAGATGTCCATCGCGCACACCAGGCCGAGCACGGGGTTCTCGTCGGCGGCGTCGGCGGCGTGCTCCGGCAATTGAAGCAAGCCGTCACCGCGGCGTACATGGATCTCGAAGGTGTCGAGGAGTCCGATCCTGTCGTCGAGGCTCTTTTCCAGGCGCCCAATGGGAACTTCGCAGCGCATTTCCATCAACTTCTACCGATCCAGCAAGGTGCCCTCGTCCTTCGACATCACCAAGGCCTCTCCGAAACCGAGACAGCACACGTGCTGAACGCGGTTGCGGAACCTACGACGCCAATCGGGGATGTCGTGACGCGGACCTTGGTGTCTGGTGCGGTACGGCGACTGGCCAGGTCGGTCGCCGCCGAGCTAGGCGTGCCTGACACAGACGACAAGCTGACCCCCAACGAGAACCAACACCTCGAATTGTTGGCTCAGGGGTTGACGGCCACAGAAATTGCGGAAACTATCGGGTGCGCTCCGAAAACCGCGATGGAAGTGATCGAAGGAATCGTCAGGAAATTCCGGGCCGAAAACAAGGCAGCGGCCGTAGCGGAGGCAACCCGCAGAGGATCGCTGAACCTTCTCGATTTTCCCGTTGCACAGAAGTATTCCATCGCACTATCGACGGACGACACGACCGTGCTGATGCTGACTGCGAAAGGATTCACGGGCTCGTCGATCGCGAAGATGATGACGGCGTCGACGAGCCGAACGGTATCCCCCGGAAGCGTGAAGGGAATCATGGACCGAGTCGGCCGCGCTTTCGGGATTCGCGATCGAGCCGGAATCGTTTCGGTCGCACTCCGGGAAGGAATCCTCGACCTCAATGGCTCCGATTGGTCACAGTGGGGTAATCCGAGCGGCGCCGAAACCACTCTATCCGAGCGCGAGACAGTGGTCCTCGAATTACTGGCCAGAGGTATGACGAATGCATCCATTGCCGAGCATCTCGAGTTATCACTCGGAGCCGTCGGAGCCTACCGCCAGAGGATACACAGGAAGCTTGGAGTATCGACTCGGGAAGCATTGGTGGACGCGGCCGAGCGTCGCGGCATGGACATCGCCGACCCGGCAGAGCCGAGCCCGCCCGAATTGTCCGAGCGTGAATCCGAGGTGCTCAGGCGGATTGCGATGGGCGCGGAATACAGCGAGATCGCAACGGAGTTCGGAATAGCCAAGGGCACTGTACTGACCTATGTGCGGAGAATCCGCGGAAAACTCGGCATCGGTCCGGAGTCCGACCTGGTAGAGGCGGCACGGAACAACAGTATCAACTTGGACGTCGACCTTGCTGCCTCCAATGCGGAGGCTGATCCCGCTTCCACCCCAGAAGAACCGGTACGTAATGCCTCGCAACCCCCGTATCCATCACACGATGATGCCGGTCGAGTTGCGTCCAACGAACACAACTCGGAGCAGACCGCCGAATCAGGGCTCGACTCATCGAAGACGAGCCCTCCCACATCCGCCGAGGAGCAACGGTTCATCCGATGGTTCCGGCGTCGACTGGTGGTCAAGTCCGGACAACCACGGCAGAGCTTGGCCGAATACATGAAGATGCACCACCTGCTGCCATCCCAGGTGGACAGGTGGCTGGCGAACGCGGGCCTCGGCTCGACCGAGATCACATCTGCACGGGGCGGACAGTTCCCCCGCCCCGACGGCAATGACCCCACAATATGGATGCGCGAAGTGCGCGAATATCTCGGCGTGCCGCACCACCAGATGGACGAACTGATCGACGCCGCGTGGATCTGGAAAGCAGCAGAACAGGGAAGCCGGCAGCTCAAGATCACACATGTGCGAGCCATCCTGCGCCGAGTCCCCGGCGCGCGCGAGACGTACATGCATGTCGCACGTCTGTATCCCGAACTCCTGACAGCGGATGGCGAGCCGGCTTACCCGGAAGGCTATACGCATATCGGAGAATACTTCGAATTCTGCCGACGATATCACAGCAGAGCGATCGAAACATTCTTCGGGCCCAGTCGCGAGTATGTCGAATACGAGACATATACGGCTGCGGCCGTCGCGCGCCTGGCCGGAATTGCAACCATCTCCTACACCAATCTATCGCAAGGCCGAGCTCGTCCGTCTAAAAATCTCGCGAAGAGATTGAATGCCATAATGCCACCACCTTACGAGGTGACCGAAGACGAAATATCGGAATGCTACCCATATCTACCGAGAGTAACTCTGATATACCCGCCCACATCCGTTGTCCAATCATTTGGGGAGTACATTCTTCACTTCAGAAAAATCAATCACCTGACCCGGGATGAGACCGAATCAATATTTGGCATCATAGAAATAAACAATTATCAGAACAATAGCACGAGGATTAGCGAACCTGCGCTACTGAGATTATATGATCGCGTGCTACATCGTGCGGGACCCTGGAACGAGCTCGCCGAGGCGTGGGGGTACATATATAGAATCGATCCGGCGGGGGAAACGGACCCCGATCCAGCCGACTACGATTCGGTGAACGATTGGCTCAGAGCCGAGCGCCTGTATCGCCGGATGACTCGGCCGGAGTTCGACGCACAGGTTGAAATAGATGGTCTAGCAGACCATCTCTCCCATGGACACAGGCCGCTTCTCACCCTGCTACGAACGATTCGCGACAAGCTGAGTATACGTCGAGACAGGATGAGAGCAGCCGTGCTGCTTTTTTACCAGCGTCGCGATCTTGCCACCTACACCACCGATGATGACGACCTGATATGGAAGCACATCGAAGCTCGGGTCGGATCGCCGGAAGAAGCAGCGGCCCGCGATCAGCTATTCGAGAGATACGCTTGGATCGCTGAAATAGTAGCCCGACGATGGCAGAATGTCGGTGAGCGCGACGACCTCGTGCAACGCGGAAACGAGAAAATTCTCAGTGCTATCCGTAACGCCGCTCCTGGTAGAAACTTGGGCTCCGTTTCGTTCGCAGGTGCTCTTTTTTCCATGCGCGACGCCTTTGTCGAGTCCCGCGATCCAGATTCGGATCGGAAAACGGTCCGGATGCTCCGCAAGATATCTGCGTACATCAACCGTCGTGTCGATGAGACCAGCCAGAAACCCACCGATACCGAGATCGCGCAGGCCACGAACTTTACCGTAGCCCAGGTAGTCGAGGCGAGAAGTTTGCTCGCGCGGCGGATGCAATCGTTGGACGAACCGATAGGTGAGGAATCCGGAAGAAGCCGACACGATATCAAGGCGCATTCAGTCTTCACAAACGAGGACGCATCCTCTTCTCAATTCTATGACGTGGAATTCGAGGACACACTGGACAGTGCGTTGTCGGGTCTCACCGAGCCGAACCTCACGAAGCAGGTAGTGCTCCATCTCATGGAGGACCAGGCTCTCGACGAAGTCGCCACTCTGCTCGGGATCACAACCGACCACGCTGCGCAGTTGCTCGAGGAAGCCCGCGGCAGGCTACGTACGGCATTCGGCAGGCCTGATGCAAAGAATGTTGCCGAGGGAGCGTCACCACAGACCGCTCGGCCACCGAGCAACTCATACGGCGGTGACCGTCCCAAACCTCACCAGGCGGCAAAGCCGCAGGTGGATCAGTTCAGCCAGCCGGCTGAACTGTCGACCGACCCGGAACAACAGCTTCCCGAGCGTCGCGGGCATGCCGAAGTGGTCGAGCCGATTGACGACGCGGGGTCGGTAACCGAATTCACCGGGCAGCCAGCCGATCCGAACCAAACGGCGGTTGCGCCGCGCCGATCCGCAATCACCCACGGTGAAGCGGATGCAGGGGGGGTACCGGCGGCCGGCGATCACGCCGCCCCGATTCCCCGGCCCACCGCTGTCCGGCGCGTCGGCCTGATCGGCGGCGTTCCCGACCTCGTCGATCCCTTCGACGACCGCGGCAAACCGTGGGATCGTGGCGGCCCGGTTCCCAAGCACAAACGAATAAGCAGGCTCGTGGAACCTCACGCCGACGGCGGTGGATTCGCCCGCGGTACGGAGCAGAGCAGGCGCGAGGAGAAAGCCGAAACGCATTCGCTGCCGGAGCGAGTGCGGGGAGAGCCGACGGCGTCGGTGCTCGCGGATACTGCCGAATCCGGACCGGGATTGGTTGTCGAGGCGGTCCCTCACGCAGAGCTCACGGCCGCACTCGCATCGTACGGCGACACCGGCGACGGATGGACAGGTGCGGACAGCACGTACTCACGGCGCTTGCCGGACGGTCGTCATCTGTGGATGTTCTCCGACACGTTCCTCGGCACCGTGCATCCCGACGGGTCCAGGCCCGCGACGAGCCCGATGGTGAAGAACACGTTCGTTGTGGACGACCAAGGCCGGATGTCGACCGTTCACGGTGGGACGGCCGACGCCCCGACAGCTGTGGTGCCCTCCCCCAAGGGACAAATGCTCTGGGTGGGAGGCGGATACGTCACGGGAGACGTCCTCAACATCATGCTGGTTCGGTTCGTCAACAACGACCCGGACGACCTGATGTGGGGTCTCACGTGGGACGAGAACGTACTCGCCAGATTCGACGCCTACGACCTCGGCCTGATCGATCTCACCCCGATGCCCTCGCAGGCAGGAGTCATGTGGTCGGCCTGGCTGGACTACGACGGCACCCACACCTACGTCTACGGCACCGAGGAATCGGGCAGCGACAAATTCATGCACGTGGCCCGGGTCTCCGGTGATGACCTTCGTGCGCGATGGGAATTCTTCGACGGCGAAGGTTGGACGCCGAACGAAAACGATTCCGCCCGCATCATGCCCGGCGTCGCCAACGAATACAGCGTGACTCGATGGCGCGACCGTTATCTGCTGATCACCCAGGACACCAGCGCCCCTTTCAGCGCCGAGATATGGGCGTATCTGTCGGATTCGCCCACCGGCCCCTTCACCTCGCCGACCTTGGTGTACCGAGCGCCCGAGGCCGGCGCCACCGGATCCTTCGGCGACCCGAATGTATACGCCTACAACGCACACGAACATCCCGACCTGCGGTCCGGAGACACGCTGATCGTCAGCTACAACGTGAACAGCCTCGACTTCGAGGGCGTCGTCGGCGACGTGTCGAAGTACCGACCACGGTTCGTCACCGTGAGATTGAACCCAGGATTCGGGTCTTCCAGCACAGAAGCTGCCGAGCGCACACCCGGGCCGGAGCGCGGGACGACACCGGATGGCATCCCAGACCAGGCCCCGGCCGAACCGATCACCCCATCGCAGTCTCCGTCACGGAACGAAGAACCGGAAGCTGTGGATGTCCAGCCCGCCGAACCCCTGACCGAGACTTCGGCCGCCCAACGCCGAGAAGCCGACCGATCAGAGCCGGATGCGCCCGATGGCCTCGACCCCGCAGCGAATCCCGTGCTCGCGGCGGTGCTGAACCCAGCCGGGGATCCTGCCTTCGCTGCCGGAGAACCAGCGGGAAACGCCTCGGTCAGTCGACCCGCCGCGCAACCGACGCCGCGTGGCGACGAGATCGAAACGACCGACCACCATGAGAACGGATCTCGCTCCGCAGGACAGCCAGGTGCTCGCGAGAACACCGACGGCGGTATTCGCATAACTCCCGCCGGCCTGATCGTGCCCGCCGACCCGACCAACAGCTTGATCGTGCCCGCCGCGCATGTGATGCCCGCCGATCCCTCTCTGGAAGAGCTCATGGAGCGGCTGAGGCCGTGGAAGGAGATCTTCTCGTACTTCTGGGAGTTTCCGATGCCGCGGGAGGGTGAGTTATCCGGCCGGGAGTGGATCGAAAGCAGCGAGCGAAAAGCTTGGATGAGGCGGCGAGCGATTCGACGGGCACCGCTCTATGCGGGGGTCGACGCGGCCGTACGGTTGACGCTCGGAGCCGAGCGACTGCTGATGGCTCCCAACGCGACTCCTGGACCCGGGACGATCCGGCAACGACGGGTCATTCCGGGCCGTGGCCAGATCGATGCGGAGAAGAAGCGGACCATGCGCGCCGACGCGGAGGTACGCGAAGCCAATCGCGCCGACGTGGAGGAGATGACGGCCTTCGAGAAGTTCTGGAGGAGAGTGTCCGGGGACGAGCTGCCCCAGACCAAGCAGATCCGCCAGGGCGAATTGGCTTACGTGGGAGGCCGCCTGCTTCGAGCCGAGGGGCACAACCTCATGGTGGCGGGCCGTTATGCCGCAGGCTACAACCTCATGGTGGCCGGACGTGATCCCGTCCTGACTCCGGAAGAGTACGCACTGTGGCTGATGTTCAGTCACGACGCACTGTGGACCGTGCACTATCCCGGCTGCCGCGAGCTGAAATCGCAATCCCCCGAATTCCTGCTCACGCGCTACCTGACGGTGGCCATCTTCGACAAGATCGCCTCCAAGCCGCTCGAAGTGCAGTACTTGAATGAGGTCGTCCGTCCGTATTTGCGCCGTCAGGGTGCGGCAGCCGGCCGGGTATTGCTCCACGAACTATCCCATCACCTACTGGATTCGAGTCGCTCCACCCTGAAGCAGCTCGGCATGCGGAACCGAAGGGGCTTCGGCCGAAAGGCAGAAACCGAGGTCGAGGAGTATCAGGACAACTGTGCGGCCTGCCGGAACTCCGCTGCCGATCTCCCCGCAGCAGGCGACCTGGGTGGCCGCGAAGCGGTCGACCGGCCGCTCCATGCGACGGAATCCGTGCAGACAGCGACGACCGGCATCGGCGACGACGCGGACGAGTCCGACCCCGCCGAAACGGCCTTCGTGGTTACTTTCGAGGCGGTTCTTTCGGAGTATCCCGCACTGCGGGAACTTCTTCCGGAACGAGAGTACCGGCACCTCGGCGGCGACGAGGGCGAGGAGATGCCCTCCGAGCTGGCCCGGTCACTGCACGAGGCAGGGGTCCGGTACGGCGAAAAGCACTCGGGATCTCAGAAAGACGTCTATCTGATCGGCGATTACGCGCTGCTGATACCCGAGCCGTCGCGCACATCGCTGGACTTCGTGCTCTGGCCGGACGAGTACCAGACGCTGCGGGCGATCGCGGAGGTGGCGCTGCCGGGCGAGCGGCTGCCGGTGCCACAGGTGCTGCACGTGGAGCGGGATTCCGACGGCCACATCATCTTCGCGATCCAGCGGCGGATCTACGGCGAACCGGTGGCCAACGTCTTCGACGATGAACTTCGCTCGGACATGTCGACTTTGGCACAGTTGTTCACCCGGATTCAGGTCCAGCGGGACTCGCTGCCACTGCGCAAGGGCTCGTTGCGACTGCCGGCGGACTATCCGGAATCCGGCGACTCGGTGGGATTCTTCCGGATGATGATGGAGTACCTCGAGCGCGTTTACCGGCATTACCGCGAATTCGAGCCGTATCGCGTCGCGTTCGATGAGTTGCGGCTCTCCGAATCGCTGGTCGAAAGCCTGGAGCAAATGGTCGGCGAACTCCGCAGCCAGCCGTTCCGCGTGCTCCACGCGGACATCACCACAGCCAACGTCTTGCGGACAACCGGCGGCGGCATGATCGTGGACTTCGGCCTGGCTCTGTACGGCCCACCAGATTACGAGGCGGCAGTAGCCAGGCATCGTGCCCCCGGTGCGGTTGACCGCGACCACATCCCCCTTCACCTGCTGCCATACTTCGGTCTTCTCGACGTGATGAGAGTCCTGCTCGACACGATCCGCCTCGTCGACGAAGCGACCTCGCCCGATCCCGACGCCGACCGGATCGAAGAAATGGCCGCAAGCGTGGCCTTGGCGCTCGGCTTCCCCCACCGATTGCAATATGGCGTTACTCGAGCGATGCCGACGTATCTCCAGATCCGCGACCTCGCTGACCGGTTGATACAGCAGACCGCGGCGCGCTCCGGCGCGTCGACGTCCACTGAAAACGACCCCGAGGAACCGCTCTTCGTGGTTACCGAATTCGACGAGCCGGTGTACGTAGTCACCGAACCCGACGAGCCGAGTCCGACCACCGCGCCGGACAACCATGCCCCGGCAGTGGCGCTCGACCTTCCGCCGCAGCGCGCCCGTGGTCTGGATGGGCTCGTTCTCGATCCGGCATCGGCGGTGTCGGATCCGTTCGGCGGTGTGCGGCGCGGTCTCCCCGACGGTGTGCTGGCGCATGCCGGGCATCCGCATGACCCGGAGGGCGGGGCGATGGGCGGTGGGCGGAGCGAAGCCGAGCGAATAGCCAACGCCGCGCTGTCGACCTTCCGTGCCGAGGCCACATTCGAAAGTCTCCAGAATTGGGCCGCACACCTCTCCGACGGCAATCTCGATCACCTGCTGGTCGGCTTCACCGGCAGGGTCACCGGCCAGATAGCGGCGATACATCGCGGCGAACCGCCGTCGGTGACCGACAGCGTGATCAATCCGGCACGACTGTTGAACGCGCTCGTGGCCGAAGCGACTCGCCGCTTCGGCGACAGCGTTCCTCCTACCGCGCCGACCACCTATGCGGAGTTGTTCGCCCTCGGGCCATGGCTTCAGGCGAAGCGACGCGCCATCGGCGAGCTGGACGACGCCATGACCGCCGTGCTCGACGCCGCGTACGCGGTGACCCGCACCGCCGCTGCGCACCGTTGGTCGGTGGACGCTTCGCATCACACGATTCCGTCACATCTCGCGGAAGTGGGGCTGCGGATCGAAGAAGCGGGACGGCACGACATCTGGCTCGAAGAGGATTCATTCCAGCCGTCTGCCGTCCCCACGGCGGAACATGCGCGGCTGGCGGAGTCCTTCGTACGGAATGTGGAGCACGGCCGAACGATGGCTCGAATGGTCACGGAGTGGGCCGGTCTTATGAATACAGTGCTGCGGCCACAATCCGGCGAGAGTTTTTCCCCGAGGTACACCACGATCTTCCAGTCGCTGCCCATCCACGCCGTTGCGCTGGAGCGGGCGCGAACCGGCTCCGACAGCCTGTTCGCCGCGACGGCCGCGACTGCCCTGCCGCATCTGCTCGATGCGGCGTTCTACCTGTTGCCCACCAGCAACTTCACCCTTGGACTCGACTATCTTCGTCAAGTCGACGAACTGCTGACCGAGGCCATCACTCGCTTCGGAAACCGGGTCGTCATCTACTCGCTCCAGGAAGCAACCGACGGCATTCGTCGACTTTACGAAGACATCACAGTCGCGGGCTCCCGCAGATCGCCCGAAGTCCGGTCACGGCGCATACATGAGACCCTGTCGGAATATTTCGACATCGGATCGGAGCCCGCCCTCGCCCACTGGTTCCACTGGGGAGTACGGGCGCTGTGGGGGCTGGGTAGTCAGAGCCCGGGAATCGAGTACGCCCTTGGAGATCACCGGCTGGATCGCGACCTGCCCTGGGACTGGGATACCACCGATGACGAGCGCGCCCTCGCGGCAACCGCAGTGGATCTGCTGCGAATAGTCCACGGTCGGGGAGCCGAGATTCGGTCATTGCTGGAGCACTGCGATGCCGCAGATCTATTCCAGACGGCCTTCGACATCGTCTCGAAGAATATGCGATGGTGGATGAAGCTCAGGACCTGGACCGGCGGGAATACACCGATCGGCAGTCTCTTGGCGGGCGCCACAGACTTCTCGGTATCCCAGATTCAGTTGGCGGTGCTGAGACAGTATCCGCACATCATCGGGGCCGCCGCCGGAATCCCATATCGGGCGCGGGATCTGGCGAATCGGCTATCGCTCGCCCGTGACCTGAGATCCCGCCGCGTCGCGCCCGAGCGTCGGCGTGAACTCGCCGCGCTGCGCGAGCAGCTGGCAGAGGTCAGACGCATGGCCCACCGACTCGCTGTCCCCGGCTCCGGTCCGCCACCGGTGCTGCTGGTCTCCTACGATCCCGTGACGGAAGGCGGCACGGGTCGAGCTGTCGTCTCGATCGGGGAAGCCGACCACGCATCCTTCATGGCGTTCAACGTCACCGCAGCCGATACACCTGTCACCGATCTGGCGTACTGGGCGGATCACGCCTGCCTGCAGTACGAGGTTGCCCAGCAGCACGCGCCACGGAACAACCGCATATCGATCATGTTCACTGTCGGCTTACCGCGCGGGTTCGAGGCGCCTTCGCACAGCGCCGGGCCGGACCCCACGGCCAGGGGCAACGTCATCGAAGCGCGAGACGTAGCCGGGGACATCTTGGCCAGGGAACTCATGTTCTACGACGCAACCCGCGAAATGGCCCTCGACAGCCGCGACGAGAGCTGGTCTCGGATGGTGCAGCTGTCCACCGTAGTCGGGCACGGCGACGGCATCGGTGTGCTGCGCTCGTCCGCCGAGACGCTGGCGCTCAGCAGCGCTGTGGACCAGATCGTTCTCGTGCCCGGCTCGGCTGACGACCGTCTCCTTACCGCCAGCCAGCTCCATACCGGTACCGAGCGCGTCTACACACTCAATCCCCATCGCGACCGAAACGGGGATCCCGGCACCATAGGACTGATCGTGGTCGGCCACGGCGCCGATATCGAATCCGCACCCGAGGCCGCCGGCCGTTCAACCGCTCCACTGATCGAGACGCCCACCACCGTCCGTGAGCTCACGCAGCTGCTCTCCGCCCACGAATACCGCCCCCTCGAGGGCAGCCGGGGATACGTCATGACGCACGACGAGGGCGTGGCGGTGTACCGAGCAGCGCAACCACTGCTCCATGACGCGCTGACGGGAACCTACAACACCACCGTCGTCCTCGAAGACCTCGGTTTGGTCCTGCGCATCGGTCAACCCGATACCGGCAGCTACGATCCACGTTTCGGGCCTGAGCACAGGACTCTGCCGGTCATCTCCCGATACGTTCGAAACGCACCGCAACTACTGCAAGTCATCACCGGCCGCATGCCGGACGGGCGCGTCGTCGACGGTTCAGCGCCGATTCTCATCGAAAGGCTCGCGCGGGGACAGAATCTCGCCGAGACTTTCCGGCGAGCCGACCGGAGAGCGATCCGGTCCCATCAGGATCTGATACTGCGGACCTTCGCGAACATCCACGGGCAGCTGCGCACCATACCGGAGAACCATCCGCTGCTGGATCAACTGACACCACCAGGCGTCACGAAGGGAGACACCGGCGGGTGGTACCTGAATCATATCGATTGGTACCTCGAGAATTTCTATCGGCGGCACCTCGATCGCTTCGGTCACCTGTTCGACGAGTTCGGCCTGCTCCGCGGAAACCCATTCGAGCCGCTGATCGATGACGCTCGATCGATGCGTGAGTCCCGTCACCACATCCTGCACGCCGACCCGAACGAGGGAAACTTCCTCATCAGCAACGAGCTACGCGTGACACTGCTCGACTGGGAGCTCGCCGTCAACGGCCCGAGCGCCTACGACTGGGCTCGGCTGGACCATCTCATTCCCGGCATCGAGGTGCCTCGTGCATTCGGTGGCCCCGACATGGTCAAATTCGCCCGGGTCGAGAAGTTCAAACGGGTCATGAACGACACCGTCAAACTGGCGCCGCTGGCTGCCGCCGGACAACTCACCCCGCAACTGATCGAATTCATCGAGACCGAATTCAGCGAGGCCGTCATCCAAGTGCGTCAGCTATCCGGTCACACCGACCTGCTGCCGCCACGCGCGGAACTCGAAATACTCCGATCCTGGCGACCGTGAAAGAAGGAGAGCGCGGCATCTCGCGCCTCGGCTATCTTCGACGTTCGCGTCGCCACCGCAGCCGGCACTGCCAGGTCCTCGGGTGCGGCGAGAGCAGGGCCTGGATATCGATACGGAGGACGACGTGGTGGACGCGCCCGGTGGGCTGACCATAGAACACCCACTGGCTCGTGCGCTGGCGGCGAACGCGCCGACCGGGTGGCAGCGGCTGGATGCGGTGTTCGCGGTCACGGTGGAGAGTGAGATCGCCCGACTCGTGTATTCCGTCGGCCCGCAGGCGGTACCGATGGATCCGCCGGAGCCGGTGCTTGCCCTCGTCCGGGAGCACCGTGCGATCGCGACGGGCTCCGGAGCGGACCCGTGGTGGCGAATGATGATCGCGATGACGAGTTCCGGCGGGATCGAGGTCGCCTACGACTACGGCGACGAACCCTTCCCGGACGGTCAACTGTTCGTGCCGGAGGCGTATCGCGCCGATCTCGAGGCGTATCCGCGCGAAAAGTTGCCGGTGTGGTTGGCCGCCTACATCGGGCACGGCGACCGGCAGCGGCGTACTCCACAGCAGGCCGCCGCCCAGGCCCGTGCCGACCGGGCCGAACAGGTGTGGGCAGTCCTCGCGGAGAACGAGTTCCCCCCGTTCCCGCAGATGTGGGCCCGATGGACGACGATCTCGGCGGCCTTCGTGGCGGCGAAGTCGGAATGGGGCCCTCGAATGCTGCCCTGGGTCGGAGTATTCGAAGGCACTGCGCGCGGCGGCTCGACGTTGCACGCGCTTCCGGCCGGACGCGCCGTGTTGTCCGGTGGCGTGTGGAACGCGCCGACCCTGGACGCCGTGTACAACGCCGGCGCACCGATGCCCGAGCTGTACGGCGGCGCGCCGGACTGGGTGGCCGACCCCGTCTTGAATCCGCGGGCCGCTTCCGGCCTGCTGTCGTTCTGTTACTGGTGGGAAGCCGGGCGCTGGTATCGCGGGCAGTCGCCGTCGGCCCAGGAGTGCGCGCCCGCGGTGCCGGGCGTCTGGACGCGCGAGACGGCGACGAAGATCGTGGCGGGGACGCTCGGGGATCGTCCGGGCGAGGATGCGATCGAGGCGATAGGAGCGTTGTTGTCCGCCGCCGAGGCGGGCCGGGTGACACGAGCCACACTGGCCGCCGTCTTCGGCGACGACGGCCGCTTCGACATCGACGGCGCGCTGTATCAGTTCTCCGTGGCCGGGCTGCTGTCCACGGCGCCCGAGCCGATGCCCGCCGAAGCGGCGATCAGCCGGGTACGGGACTACGTCACCGGACGGCAGCTCGACACCAGCGGGTATCCGCTGTCGCGGCTGACCGCCGAGCGCTTCCGCTTCGGCTGGAGGGTGCACGCGCCCGCGGCGGAGCGCCCGCGGTCGGACCGGGCGATCTTCTATATCGCCGACGACGGCGAGTTCGCGCACTCGTCCTCGGCCGTCGATCCGGCGCGATTCATCGCCGCGTTCGAGCAGCGTTTCCTCGACCGCCACGGCCCGGTCGACTGAGCGCGCGACGCGAAGGTTCGTATCTGATCGTTCGCTACCAAGCTGTATCCGTTTTCTGAGCAGTGTTGGCAGAGGTTGCTGCTCGTCCGGTGCGACACTCGGTGAACGACAGCAGTTCGCCGCAGGCATCCGAGGAGAAAGGTCGATCATGTCGCTGGAAGCCAACAAGGCGCTGGTCCGCCGGTTCTATCAGGAGATCGACGCGGGGAACGTCGACGCCATGGACGACCTCGTCGCGGAGGATTACCTCGACCACTCGCCACCGCCGTTTCCCGGCCTCGCCACCGGCCGCGAGGGCCTCAAACAGGCCTTCCGCATGTTCTGGGACGCCACTCCCGGGCGGCACGTGATCGAGGATCAGCTCGCGGAGGGCGATCGGGTCGTGACACGACTCACCGCGTACGGCCGCCATACCGGGGACCTACCGGGGATACCGGCGACCGGGAACGAATTGGCGATGACCGGTACCGCGATCCACCGGATCGCGGACGGCAAGATCGCCGAGAAGTGGTCCGACAAGGACGTGCTCGGGTTCCTTCAGCAGCTCGGAGTCTTACCCGCTGTGGGAGGGCAGTGACCGACGCGGCCCGAGCGCGGCGTTTCGAAACACGAAAATGGGGAAAGCCGCGTATCAGTAACAATCCGATACGCGGCTTTCCCGTCTGTGGGCGAAGGGGGACTTGAACCCCCACGTCCCGAAGGACACTGGCACCTGAAGCCAGCGCGTCTGCCATTCCGCCACTCGCCCGAGCGACTGGGAGACAGTATCACGGCCTCGCGCCGGATACGAAATCGCCATTTCAGAGGCCTGACCGGGGGGCTGTACAGGCCCGGGAACCCGAGGCCGTCGCCAAGAGTTACAGGTGTGGACGATCGTGGATATCATGCAATGAACGTGGTCGATTAACGACACGCCATACACGCGTGTCGTTGTTACGAATCAGGAAGAGACGCGCACCGAAGGGAGGCCTTGATGGGCATCGTTTCGCGATTCGAGCGTCGCCTGCAAGGCGCCGTCGGTGACGTGTTCGCCCGAGTATTCGGCGGCAGTGTCGTTCCCCAGGAGGTGGAGGCGGCGCTGCAACGCGAGGCCGCCGACCATGTCCAGGACGTGGGCGGAGGGCATCTGCTGGCACCCAACAGCTATGTGATCACGATCAACTCCTCCGATCACCAGCAGTTGGACGCCGACCACGACCTCACCACCCGCGCGTTCGCCAAACACCTGCAGGACTACATCCGCGAACAAGGCTGGCAGACCTACGGCGAAGTACACGTGGCGTTCGAGGCATCACCTACGCTGCACACCGGACAGTTCAGGGCGAGTGGCCGCGTCGATCCCGACGCCGGACACAGAGCCGGCGCGGCTCGCGGCCCCGAATCACCGCCACAACGACCTGCAAACCCGCAACCAGGAGCTGGCCCCATGACGCAGAACTCAGGCTACGACCCGAGCCGTGAGCCCGCGGAGTCCGATCCACGCAACCGCGGGTACGCTCCACCGCCTGCCGGTCGCGGCGGTGCGCAGAACGGCGCGTACCGCGACGACTACGGCCGCGGTGGCGCGTACGGGGCCGATTACCAGGCTCCGGACGCACAGCAGGGTTACGGCGATTACCAGAACGGCTATGACTACCCCCAGGGTGGCCAGGGCGGTCAGGGCTACGGCCAGCAGGGATACGGCGAATCCGGTTACGGCCAGCAAGCCGGGTACGGCGAATCGGGCTACGGCCAGCAGGGCGGCTACGCCGAACGCGGTTACGGCCAGCAAGGCTACGGCGACCAGGGCTATGGCCAGCAGGGCTACGCCGATCAAGCCTATGGCCAGCAGGGCTACAGCGATGCAGGTTACGGCCAGCAGGGCTACGCCGAGCCGGGCTATGGCCAGCCAGGCTATGGCCAGCCCGGATACGGGCAGTCGGGATACACCGATCCGAGCTACGGCGATCAGAGCTACGCCGATCAAGGCGGCTACGGTCAGGACGACCAGGGCGGCTACGGTCAGGCGTACTCGCAGCAACCCGGATACGGCGCGCCGCAGGCTTACGCGGGCGGCCAGGGCTACGGCGCCGCGCCGCAGGCCGGTTCGGGCTATTCGGCGACCCTCCAGCTGGACGACGGCAGCGGCCGGACTTACCAGCTGCGGGAAGGCAGCAACATCATCGGCCGCGGCCAGGACGCGCACTTCCGCCTGCCCGACACGGGCGTGTCGCGCAGGCACATCGAGGTGCGCTGGGACGGACAGACCGCGATGTTGTCCGACCTCGGCTCCACCAACGGCACGCTGGTGAACGGCTCCCCCGTGCAGGACTGGCAGCTCGCCGACGGCGACGTCATCCGTGCCGGGCACTCCGAGATCCTGATCCGTATCGTCTGATCCCGTAAGCTCGCGGTGCAGGTCACGACATGGCTCTCGAGGGATTCGTCGGCCGTATCGTGATCGAACTCGACCGACGGCCCTATGATGCTGCCTACACACGCGCGGCGCCGACACCGGGGCCGGCAAGACCAGCAGGCTGGTGGGGGTGGTCGAACCGCACCTACGGCACCGACGTACACGGTCGAACAGGAGGTGGAGCGCCGTGCAGGGACTGATCCTGCAACTGACCCGTGCGGGGTTCCTTCTGCTGTTGTGGTTGTTCGTGTGGGCTGTGCTGCGCACGTTGCGCAGCGACATCTACGCGGCATCCGGCATTCGGATTCAGCCCAGGGCCGCACGCGGTTCCGCGGTGCTGCCTTCCTTCAGCCGGGGCCAGAAGGGCGCCAAATTTCTTGTGGTGACTCAGGGTTCACTCGCCGGCACCCGCATCTCGCTCGGCACCCAACCGGTGCTGATCGGGCGTGCGGACGACTCCACGCTGGTACTCACCGATGATTACGCCTCGACCAGGCATGCGCGACTGTCTCCGCGTGGTGACGACTGGTACGTGGAAGACCTCGGCTCGACGAACGGCACGTACCTCGATCGCGCGAAAGTCACCACCGCCGTCCGTGTTCCACTCGGCACGCCTGTTCGTGTCGGCAAAACAGTGATCGAGCTGCGATCGTGACACTTGTTCTCCGCTACGCAGCGCGCAGCGACCGTGGTCTCGTCCGAGGCAACAACGAAGACTCCGTGTACGCGGGCGCCCGGCTGCTCGCACTCGCCGACGGCATGGGTGGCCATGCCGCGGGAGAAGTCGCGTCCCAGTTGATGATCGCCGCGCTCGCCCATCTCGACGACGACGAACCCGGCGACGATCTGCTCGGCAAGCTCGACGCGGCGACCCGAGAAGGCAACGCCGCCATCGCCGATCAGGTCGAGGAGGAGCCCGAGCTCGACGGCATGGGCACCACGCTCACGGCAATCCTGTTCGCGGGCAAGAAACTCGGCCTCGTGCACATCGGCGACTCTCGCGCCTACCTGTTGCGCGGCGGGGAGCTGGCCCAGATCACCCGGGACGACACATTCGTCCAGTCGCTGGTCGATGAGGGCAGGATCACACCGGAGCAGGCGCACACGCACCCGCAGCGTTCGCTGATCATGCGCGCGCTCACCGGCAACGAGATCGAGCCGACGCTGATCATGCGCGAATCGCGCGCCGGCGACCGCTACCTGCTGTGCTCCGACGGCCTCTCGGACGTGGTCAGCGACGAGACCATCGCGAACACGATGCGCGAGGGCACCACCGACGAGTGCGCCGACCGGCTCATCGAGCTGGCGTTGCGCAGCGGCGGTCCGGACAACGTGACCGTCGTCGTGGCCGACGTCATCGATCTGGACTACGGCCAGAGCCACCCGATCGTGGCGGGCGCCGCGTCCGGCGTCGACGAGGACAGTCCTCCGCCCAACACCGCCGCGGGGCGGGCCTCCGCCCTGCGGCCGCCGCGCTCCGCGCCGCGCCGGGCCGCCGCCGCGCCCGAGCCGCCCGCGAAGAAGTCGCACCGGCTGCGCTGGATCGTGCTCGCGCTGGCGCTCGTTGTCGCCGTCTGTGTGGGGCTCGTGGTCGGCTACAAGATGATCCGCAGCAATTACTACGTAGGCGCGGACGATGGTTCGGTGGTGATCCTGCGCGGGTTGCCCGGGTCGATCCTCGGCTACTCGATCCATGACGTGAACCTGGTCGGGTGCGTGACCCGCAACGGTGAACTCACCCTGTCCGAGCCCGGCGCCGATCCGCCCTCCTCGTGCAAGCCGCTGAAGGTCAACGATCTGAAGCAGACCGGCCGTGACCAGGTGGACAAGGGACTGCCGCCGGGTTCGCTGGACAAGGCCAGGGACTCGATGACCTATCTCGCTCAGCGAGAACTGCTGCCGCCGTGCCCGGTCAAGGAATCGGCGCCGCAGCCGGGAGTCGTCCCGTCCGCCGAGACCACACCGCCCGCGCCCAACGGCGCTCCGCCCGCACCGGCCACCACCACACCGGCGCCTGCGCCTGCGCCTGCGCCTGCGCCTGCGCCGGAACAGGGTGACGCGAGGGGCACCGAGATCAAGACGCCGACCAAGTCGGAGGCTCCTGCCACGCCGTCGAGCACCTCGCCCAATCCCCAGACCACGGGGGAGAACTGCCGGGTGACGGACTGATGTCCGCGCCGGCACCGCCGTCGGCTGGGGCTTTTCCCAGTCCCCCGGGCGGCTTCGCTCCCGCGCCACCGCCGAGCACCAGACGAAATGCGGAACTGCTGCTGCTCGCGGGGGCAGCGGTCATCACCACCGTGTCCCTCTTCCTGGTCGAGGCCAGTCAAGAACAGTCGGTCACCTGGGATATAGCCAAGTACGGTCTGGCCTACCTGGCGCTGTTCGCGGTGGCGCACCTGGCCGTGCGGCGGTTCGCCCCGTTCGCCGACCCGCTGTTGCTGCCGATCGTCGCGTTGCTCAACGGACTCGGTCTCGTGCTGATCCATCGGCTCGACCTGGCCGACCAGCAGACCGCCGCCTACAACTCGTGGGCGACCCCCTCCCCCGACGCCAATCAGCAGATCCTGTGGACCGCGCTGGGCACGATGGTGTTCATCACACTGCTGATCGCCCTGCGCGACTACCGCACCCTCGCCCGCTACAGCTACACCCTCGGCCTTATCGGCCTCGTCGCGCTGGCCATCCCGGCGCTGCTGCCCAGCGCGTTCTCCGAGACCAACGGCGCGAAGATCTGGATCCGGCTGCCCGGGTTCAGCGTCCAGCCTGGTGAGTTCGCGAAGATCCTGCTGATCATCTTCTTCGCCTCGGTGCTGGTGGCCAAGCGCGAGATCTTCACCGCCGCCGGGCGTCACGTCCTGGGCATGGAGTTCCCGCGCGGCCGCGACCTCGGTCCGATCCTGGCCGTGTGGATCGTCTGCATCGGCGTGCTGGTGTTCGAAAAGGATCTCGGTACCTCGCTGCTGATCTTCAGCACGGTGCTCGTGATGCTCTACATCGCCACCGAACGGGTCGGCTGGCTGGTCATCGGCGGCGGGCTGCTCGCACTCGGATTCATCTTCGCCTACCAGTTGTTCGGCCACGTGCGGGTCCGGGTGGAGACCTGGCTGCACCCGTTCGACGACTACAACAACACCGGCTATCAGATCTCGCAGTCACTGTTCGGCCTGGCCACCGGCGGTCTCGCCGGAACCGGCCTCGGTAGCGGCAGGCCCAACCAGGTGCCCTTCGCCAAGACCGACTTCATCGTCACCACGATCGGCGAGGAGCTCGGCCTGATCGGGCTCGCCGCGGTGCTGGTGCTGTTCCTGGTGTTCGTGGTGCGCGGGCTGCGCACCGCCCTCGCGGTGCGCGACAGCTTCGGCAAGCTGCTCGCGGCCGGTCTGTCGTTCACCATCGCGATCCAGCTGTTCGTCGTGGTCGGGGGTGTGACCAAGCTGATTCCGCTGACCGGTCTCACCACTCCGTTCATGTCCTACGGTGGCTCCTCGCTGTTGGCCAACTACGCATTGCTGGCGTTGCTGATCAAGGTCTCCGACGCCGCCCGCGCACCCGCCCCGGTGCGTAAGAAGGAACCGGCGCCGATCGCCGACGCGCAGACCGAACTGCTGCGCCGCGACGGGGGACGACCGGATGCGGGGCCGCTGACATGAACACTCCACTACGCCGAGTCGCGGTCGCGGTGATGGTGATGGTCGTCGCACTGCTGGCGAACGCCACCTACGTGCAGGTGATCAAGGCCGACGACCTGCGCTCGGATCCTCGCAACTCCCGGGTGCTGCTGGACGAATACGCCCGCCAGCGCGGGCAGATCTCGGCGGGCGGCACCGTGCTGGCCAGCTCGATCGCGACCGACGATCGCTACAAGTACCTGCGCGCCTACCCGAGCGAGCCGGAGGCGTACGCGCCTGCCACCGGCTTCTACTCGATGCAGTACGGCAGCACCGGTTTGGAACGCGCCGAGGATTCGGTGCTCAACGGCTCCGACAGTCAGCTGTTCGGCAGCCGTCTCGTCGACCTGATCTCCGGCCGGGACCCGCGCGGCGGCAACGTGCTCACCACGCTCAACCCGCTGATGCAGAAGGTCGCCTACGACCAGATGACCAGCAAGGGCTACACCGGCTCGGTGGTGGCCATCGAGCCGAGCACCGGCAAGATCCTCACCATGGTGTCCACGCCGAGCTACGACCCGAACCTGCTGTCCGGGCACGACGGCGCGCGCGGCACCCAGGCGTGGGAAACGCTCAGCGCGGACCCGAACCACCCCATGTTGAATCGCGCTATCTCGCAGACCTACCCGCCCGGGTCCACGTTCAAGGTCGTGGTCACCGCGGCCGCGCTGGCCAACGGCATCGCGACCCCCGACGACCAGTTCACCGCCGCGCCGACCTTCACACCGCCAGGCACCAGCACTCCGATGGAGAACTACAACGGCACCACCTGCGGTCCGAATCCGACCGCTTCGTTGTTCGAGGCGTTCCGGCGCTCGTGCAACACCGCGTTCGCCGAACTCGGCATCAAGGTGGGCGCCGCGGACCTCAAGGACGAGGCGGCCGCGTTCGGTGTCGGCCCGCACCGGGGGATCCCGATGCCGGTGGCGGAGAGCACCGTCGGCCCGATCTCCGACGACGCCGCCCTGGCGCAGAGCAGCATCGGGCAGCGCGACGTGGCGCTGACCCCTTTGCAGAACGCGGTCGTCGCGGCGACCATCGCCAACGGCGGCGTCCGGATGGAGCCGTACCTGGTCGATCAGTTGCAGCGCCCGGATCTGAGCGAGCTGACCAAGACCAAGCCGGTCTCGGTCGGCCAAGCCGTCAGCGCCGATGTAGCGTCGACCGTAACCAACTTGATGATCGCGTCGGAGAGCAACACCTCCGGAGGTGGCCAGACCCCCTATCAAATCGCGTCCAAGACCGGCACCGCGGAACACGGGACCAACCCGCGTAACACGCCGCCGCACGCTTGGTATATCGCGTTCGCCCCCGCGCAGAACCCGAAGATCGCCATCGCGGTGATCGTGGAGAACGGTGGGGACCGGGCGCTTGCCGCGACCGGTGGCTCGGTGGCCGCGCCGGTGGCTCGCGCGGTTCTGGACGCCGGTCTTCGAGGGGGCTGAACGATATGGATGTGCGAGTGAAGGTACGGGGACCTCGATGCTGAACAACGGTGCGATGATCGCCGACCGATACCGGCTGCAGCGACTGATCGCGACCGGCGGCATGGGCCAGGTCTGGGAAGCGCTGGATACCAGGCTCGACCGCAGGGTCGCGGTCAAGGTGCTGAAGTCGGAGTTCTCGGCCGACCCGACGTTCCGGCATCGATTCCGCACCGAGGCGAAGACCACCGCCCAGCTGAATCACTCCGGCATCGCGGGCATCTACGACTACGGCGAGACCATCGACCCGCAGGGCAGCGAGATCGCCTACCTCGTCATGGAGTTCGTCCAGGGCGAGCCGCTGAACACCGTGCTCAACCGGCTCGGCAGGCTGTCGGTGACCCAAGGACTCGATCTGCTCGAGCAAACCGGGCGCGCGCTGGACGTGGCGCACCGCGCGGGCGTGGTGCACCGTGACGTGAAGCCGGGCAACATCCTGGTCACGCCGACCGGCCAGGTGAAGATCACCGACTTCGGTATCGCCAAAGCGGTGGACGCCTCCCCGGTGACCAAGACCGGCATGGTGATGGGCACCGCCCAGTACATCGCACCGGAACAGGCGGTCGGCGAGGACGCCACCGCGGCCAGCGACGTGTACTCCCTCGCCGTGGTCGGTTACGAAGTGCTGGCCGGACAGCGGCCGTTCACCGGCGACGGCGCGATCACCGTCGCGATGAAGCACGTGCGCGAGACACCGCCTCCGATGCCGGCCGATCTGCCCGGCAACGTGCGCGAACTGATCGAGATCACGATGGAGAAGGACCCGTCGCGGCGCTACGCCAGCGGCGGTGAGTTCGCCGACGCGGTCGCCGCCGTCCGCGCGGGCCGCCGCCCGCCGCCGCCCAGCGGAGCGCACTCCGCCGCGCCCCTGACCGGCGCCACGCGGGTGCTCCCGCCCGGCCCGACCGCCGTGATCCCCTCCACGCCCGCCGACTTCGACGGTGCGACGGTGCGCTACTCGACACCCGCCGCGGGCGCGGTGGGCGCGGCCCATCAGGCGGGCACCCTCGCGGCTCCGGCCACAGTGCTGAGTCGTGGTGCGGCGAGCGGTCCCCCGCCCGGTAACGGCAACAGGTTCACCACGACCCAGAAATGGCTGACCGGGCTCGGCATCGGCGCCGTGCTGCTCGGGGCGCTCACGGCCTACCTGCTCTTCGGTGGAGACACCAATCCGGATTCCACGCCGTCGCCGACCGTGACGGTCGCGCCGACCCCCAAGCCCGTCCCGCCGGTGGCCACGACGACCCCCAAGCCCGCACCTCCGCCCGTGGACACCGAGACCTACGAACCGCCCACCACCGAGCCGAAGACCACGACACCGGAGCCGACGACGACCACCCCGCCGCCCACCAGCACGGCACCGAGCACGACGAAGCCGACGACCACCGCGCCCACCGCCACCACCAGCCGTCCGCGCATCCCGACTCTCGACATACCATTCCCGGAGATTCCCGGTGCCCGAGGGCCTTCGGCCACCCGCAGCGGATCCGCCACTTCTTCGCAAGGACTGCCATGACGACCCCGAAGAATCTCTCGTCTCGCTACGAGCTGGGCGAGATCATCGGGTTCGGTGGTATGTCCGAAGTGCACAAGGCTCGCGACATCCGGCTGAGCCGGGACGTGGCGATCAAGGTCCTGCGGGCGGACCTGGCCCGTGACCCCACGTTCTACCTGCGGTTCAAGCGCGAAGCGCAGAACGCGGCCGCGCTCAATCATCCGGCCATCGTCGCGGTCTACGACACGGGCGAGGCGGAGGTGGACGGCGGCCCGCTGCCGTACATCGTGATGGAGTACGTCGACGGCGACACGCTGCGCGACATCGTGCGCGGCAAGGGACCGCTGCCGCCGCGCCGCGCGATGGAGATCATCGCGGATGTCTGCGCCGCCTTGGACTTCAGCCACAAGGCCGGGATCGTGCACCGCGACATGAAGCCCGCGAACATCATGATCAACCGGTCGGGCGCGGTGAAGGTGATGGACTTCGGCATCGCCCGCGCACTCGCCGACAACTCCAACCCCATGACCCAGACCGCCGCGGTGATCGGCACCGCGCAGTACCTCTCCCCGGAGCAGGCGCGCGGCGAAACGGTGGACGCGCGCTCGGACGTCTACTCCGTTGGTTGTGTGTTGTTCGAGATCCTCACCGCGGAGCCGCCTTTCACGGGTGATTCCCCGGTGGCCGTCGCCTACCAGCACGTCCGGGAAGACCCGCGACTGCCCTCGCACGTGTATTCCGGGGTGCCGCGCGAACTGGACTCGGTCGTGCTCAAGGCGATGAGCAAGAATCCGGCCAACCGATACCAGACCGCCGCCGAGATGCGCGCCGACCTGATCCGGGTGCTCGGCGGCCAGAAGCCCAGCGCCCCGATGGTGATGACCGACGAGGACCGCACCACCATGATGGGCGCGGACGAGCCCCCGCCGCGTAACTACCGTACGGTCGAGCGCCACGACGACACCGCCGAGCAGGATCCGGCCGAGCCGAACGGACGGCGCCGGACCGCCTACATCGCGATCGGTGCCGTCGCGGCCGTCGCGGTGGCTTTCGCGCTGTTCTGGGTGCTGCTCGGGCCGGGAAGCCGACCGGACCAGGTGGCCATTCCCGACCTGTCCAACAAGTCCTCGCAGCAAGCGCAGGACGCGCTGCAGAAGCTCGGCTTCACCGTGGCGATCCAGCAGAAGCCCGACAGCAAGGTCGCCACGGGCAACGTGATCGCGACCCAGCCACTCGGCGGCTCGCGGATCGACGAGGGCAGCACGGTCACGGTCCAGGTGTCCTCGGGTCCCGCGCAGGTCCAGGTGCCGAAGTTGACCGGTCTGTCCCAGGAGCAGGCCGAGCAGGTCTTGAACTCCAAGGGCCTGCGGATCAATCCGAACGTCGAGCGCAAACCGTCGAGCACCGCCGAGAAGGACCAGGTGATCGAGCAGAACCCGTCGCCGGGTTCGAAGGTCGACGTCGACTGGGAGATCGTCGTCACCGTCGGCACCGGTCCGGAGGCGGTCCGCGTTCCCTACGTCGTCGGGCAGAGCATCGACGTGGCCCAGCCGAACATCGAGGGCAACGGCTTCAAGGTCGTCGTCCAGGAGGTGCAGTCCTCGAAGCCCAAGGGCGAGGTGGTCGCCTCCAGCCCGGCAGGCGGCAGCAGCGCCGAGAAGGGTTCCACGGTCACCGTCCAGGTGTCCGCGGGTGACCTGAAGATGCCGTCGCTGGTCGGTCTCACCGTCTCGCAGGCGGTAGAGAAGCTGCGCGCGGAAGGCTGGACCGGTAGCACCAGCCAGATCAGCCAGTCCCCGCAGGGCACCTTCGACGCAGGCAATGTCGGCCGCATCCTCAGCCAGCAACCGTCGGCGGGCAGTTCGCTCCAGAAGAACAGCGCCATCCTGGTCGGCGTGGGGGTACTCGGCCCGCCGTGAGCGGCGCCGGCGCCGGTATCCAGAAAACGAGACCAACCGGTGTGAATTGCGGGAGAATGATGCTGCTTCATCCCAATCAGCGCAGCTGAGCACGAGGAGGTAGCTCATGACCACTGCCAGGGACATCATGAAACCGGGCGTCCAGTGGATTTCGAAGGACACGACGATCGAGCAGGCCGCACGAACCATGGCCGAACTCAACGTCGGGTCCCTGATCATCTCCGACCAGAACGAGCGGATGTGCGGCATCGTCACCGACCGCGACATCGTCGTGAAGTGCATCGCCCAGGGCAAGGCCCCATCGGATTGCCGGGTGGATGAACTCTGTGAATCGACCCCCCGGTGGGTCGATGCCAACGCCGACATCGCGGAAGTCCTCGACGAGATGGAAAGCAACCGGGTCAAGCGCATGCCGGTCATCGAGGACAAGCGGCTGGTCGGCATGATCAGCGAGGCGGACCTGGCCCGGCATCTGGACGACAACCAGCTCGGCGAGTTCGTGACCGCCGTCTACGGACGTCCCTAGGTTTCGGACCGGCGCGGAGGAACGTACCCGACAACGTCTCCCGTGTCCGCACAAAGCACTCGGCACCGTGCGGCCGCGCTCCCGCTCGGCGATGAACTCGAGCGGCCGGGTGCCAGGTGAGTTCGGGCCGCGGACGGCCGATGGCCGTCCGCGGTCGCTCGTCCTCGACGGTCGCGCTGCGCGATCAAGCTGAAAGCCTCGCGATTGCGCATCAAGGCAAGGCTGCGCCGAGCTGTTTCGCGCGGGCCGTCGGTGCGGGATCGTCGACGTGGTGCCGACGTCAGACCGTCTCGGCCTTCGGTAGGTAACGCAACACCGCGACATCCCCGACTTGCGTCACGCCGGTAAGGCGCATCCGGCGATGCGGCGCGCCCGGAAAGTCGGCCGGGTCGAGAAAGCGCGGCGCCGCGATGTCTCCCACCAGGATCGGGGCGATCGCTAGATGCAGTTCGTCGGCCAGATCGTCGGCGAGGAACGCGGTGTGGATGCGGGTGCCGCCCTCCACCATGAGCCGGTCGACACCCCGTCGGCCCAGATCATCCAGCAGTGCACCGAAATCGAGCTCGGTCCCGAGATCCACGACCTCGGCCAATCCGGCCAGGCGGGCGGTGAGCTTCGGCGCGGCCGCCGCGGTGGAGTACACGAGCTTGTCGCCGCCGTAGTGCCAGAATCGCAGCTCCGGAGCCAAGTCGCCGCTCGCCGATACGGTCACCTTCAGCGGAAATTCCGGTTTGCCCGCCGCGACGCGCGCGGCCCTGCGTTCGGCGCTGTCGACCAGCAACCGCGGGTTGTCGCTGCGCAGTGTCTGCGCGCCGACCAGGATGGCGTCGGAGTCCGCGCGGACCTGGTCCACCCGGTCGAAGTCCGCCGCGTCGGACAAGCGCAGCCGCTGCGGGCTCGCGTCGTCGATGTACCCGTCGATGCTCGCCGCGACCGACAGCAGCACATGCGGACGGGTCACTGCAGCACCAGCGCGGCGACCTCCGCCTCCAGCGTCTGCACCAAACCCTCGGCGGGGCGCTCCCCGCACACGCCGAGCCAGTTGGCCAGCATCCGGTGCCCACCCTGGGTGAGCACCGATTCCGGGTGGAACTGCACGCCGTGGATGGGCAAGTCGCGATGACGCATGGCCATCACGATTCCGCTCTCGGTGCGTCCGAGCACCTCGATCTCCTCGGGCAGAGTGTCTTCGACGACGGTGAGCGAGTGATACCGCGTGGCGGTGAACGGGTCGGGCAGACCGGCCAGCACACCCGCGCCGATGTGGAAGACCTCGCTCGTCTTCCCGTGCAGCAGCTCCGGGGCCCTGGTTACGGTGGCGCCGAACGCCTCGCCGATCGCCTGGTGGCCGAGGCACACGCCGAGCAGCGGAACACTCTGCTCCGCGCAGGCGCGCACCAACGGAATGCTGGCGCCCGCACGGTCGGGTGTGCCGGGGCCGGGACTGATCAAAATGCCGTCGAAATCGCCTACGACCGCGCCGACGTCGGCCAGATTCGGGTCGTCGTTGCGCCAGACGACAGCGTCGACACCGAGTTGCCCGAGGTACTGCACCAGGTTGAAGACGAAGCTGTCGTAATTGTCGACGACCAGAACACGCATGACATCGAGATTACGTCCCCGCCCGGCACCGCGTCGCATCCATTACCTGTTGGGATAGCCTAGAGACCACGACCTGCAGCCGAATACGAGGACGTCATGCCCAAGTCGAAGGTCCGTAAGAAGACCGACTATACGATCAACCCCGCCAGCCGGACGCCGGTGAAGGTGAAGGCGGGGCCGTCTCCGGTCTGGTATGTCGCCATCATGCTCGGGTTCATGCTCGCCGGGCTGGTGTGGCTGCTCGTCTACTACCTGGCGGCCGAGCAGATCAGCTGGATGAACGACCTCAACGCCTGGAACTTCCTGATCGGCTTCGGCCTGATGGTGGTCGGGCTGATCATGACGATGCGCTGGCGCTGAGCACAACGCCGACCCGGATTACAGACGTGTCATTCATGCACACCTGTGGATGAGCCTGTGGACAACTCGAGGAGCGATTGGGGAGTGCTGTGAGTCCAGAACTCCCGGTCCCCGGCCCGCGGGACCGCGAAGAGCCGCGTCTGGCCTGGACCACGCCGACACCCGCGCTCGTCGCGGTCACCGTGGGCGGCGTCGCGCTGGCCGTCGCCGCGGTGGTCACCTCCGAAGCGGCCAGCCGCCTGCTCGTGGGACTCGCCGCCGTCGGACTGCTCGCCCTTGCCGGGCTCGGGTTCCGGCAACGCCCGCGACTGTCGGTGATAACCGGCGCGCGACCGCGCATGGTCGTCCGCACGCTGACGGGGGCGGACGAATACGCCCCGGAGCAGATCACCCGCGCACGCGTGGTGAGCTACCGACGCCTCGGGCGCAAGATGCCGATGTTGGAACTCGACGTCCAGCACGACGGCACCGAGCGGCTCCTGATCTTTGGCCGCTGGGATCTGGGCGCCAACCCTGAACTCGTCTACCAAGACCTGGTAGGAGCACTGCGGCTCACCGAGGACAAGACTCGCTGACGTGCGTTCGTCCCACGCGGACGCGAATGTTTCACGTGAAGCGAATCCGCGTGTCACGCAGTGGAAGTGATCGCGCTCACCGCCACCGTTGCCAGCGCCGCGACGGCGACGAGCGCCACCGCCGCCCAGCCCACCACCCGTGCCGCTTGCGGCGTTTTCACTCGCAGCCACCCGGGCAGGAACAGGATGCCGAGGGTCGCGAGCGTGCCCGCGGCCAGACCGCCGAGATGGCCCCAGAGTGAGATGCCGGGCAGCGACAAACTGATGAAGACGTTGATGCCGATGATGATGAGCATCTGATTCGGGTTCTGCCGCAACCGGAGCAGGATGATCGTGATCGCACCGAACAAGCCGTACACCGCGCCGGACGCGCCCGCCGTCAGGCTGTTCTGCGAGAACAGCATGACCCCGGCGGACCCGCCGAGCAGCGAAGCCGAGTACACCGCGAGATAGCGCAATCGTCCCAGCACCAGCTCGGCATCGCGGCCCACCACGTACAGGGCGAACATGTTGAGCAGCAGGTGGATCGGGCCGTAGTGCAGGAACCCGGAACCGAGCACCCGCCACCATTCGCCGTCCGCGACGGCCGGTGCCCACAGCACCCAGTCCAGGAACAGCGCGGAGCCCAGCTGGTTGTCCATCAGGTTCTTGGACTGGGCCGCGGTGATCGCGTAGATGACCACGTTGATCGCGATCAGCGCATAGGTCACATAAGGCGCGGATGTGCGGGCCGCTGCCGCGCCCGAGACCGTCCGCACGGGAGCGACGCCGCGCTGATCCGTGCGCACACAGTCGACACAGTGTTGGCCGACCGCCGCGGGACGCAGGCATTCCGCACAGGACGGCCGCCCGCACCGCGTGCAGGCCAGGCCGGTCGGGCGATTCGGATGGCGGACGCACGTGGGTGCGGGCGGCTGGGGATTCATAGTCTCATTCGATCGTGATCTTGGTGATGACGACGGGTTCCAGCGGCCGGTCGTTGCGATCGGTCCTGGTGGTCGCGATCGAGTCGACAACCTTCCGGGAATCCGGATCCACCACTTCACCGAAGATCGTGTGCTTGCGGTTGAGATGCGGCTGTGGGCGAACGGTGATGAAGAACTGCGAGCCGTTGGTGCCCGGCCCCGCGTTTGCCATCGCCAGCAAGTAGCCCCGGTCGAACCGGAGCTCCGGGTGGAACTCGTCGCCGAACTCGTAACCCGGGCCGCCGCGACCGGTACCGGTGGGATCGCCACCCTGGATCATGAATCCGGCCATCACGCGATGGAACAGAGCGCCGTCATAGAACGGGCCGGTGTTGCCCCCGCTGGCGTTCGCGGTGGTGTACGGCGCCGAACCGTCGGCGAGACCTAGGAAATTGCGCACCGTCTTGGGCGCGTGGTTACCGAAGAGCGCGAGCTTGATATCGCCGTGATTCGTGTGCAGCGTTGCCACGGATGTCTGATTCGGTGAGGTCACGACGCCCATCGTGCCACGGTTGGCGATCCAGCCGCGGAACTGGGCCGGACCGTGCTGTGAGCTGGGCCTCCTGCGCGAATCGGCGGGCTGTGCCTAGAGTGGTGCAATGACCTCGGGGCGCTTGCATGTCTCTTCGCGTTCACGTAACCGGCTCCTCCTCGCGGCGGCAGTCGCGCTGGCGGGCGGCGTGGCCTATCTGGTCCGTAGCCGGCGGCCGCAACAGCCGGAGCCCGCCCCCGCTCCCCCGCGCATCGGATACTCCCGTAACGGCTCCGCGCCGGCACCCTTGGCGGAAGCCGGCGCGGAACACGATCGCTGATTCGGGAATCGCCGGTCAGCGACTGACCGTCTTCTTGTACTGACGCAGAGCCAGCGGCACGAACACCACCATGATCACCACCACCCACACCAGGGAGGTGATCACCGGGTGCCGCAGCGGCCAGGAGTCCGACGTCGGTGCGATCGGGCTGGTGTTGCCGAACAGGTCACGCGTCGCCTGGGTCAGCGCGGATACCGGGTTCCATTCCGCGATCACCCGCAGGGCGGTGGGCAACTTGTCGCTGGGGACGAATGTGTTGGCGATGAACGTGAGCGGGAAGATCACCATGAAGCTGGCGTTGTTGAACACCTCCGGCGCCCGCACCAACAGGCCCACCACGGCCATGATCCAGGACACCGCGTAGGCGAACAGCAGCAGCAGGATGTAGGCCAGCACCGCGTCCAGGAACGAACCGCGAATCCGCCAGCCGACGACCAGACCGGTCAGCGACATCACCGTCAGGCTGACCACGTTGATCACCACATCGCTGATCGTTCGGCCGACCAGCACCGCCGACGAAGCCATCGGCAGCGAGCGGAATCGGTCGATGATGCCCTTCTGCATGTCCTCGGCCAGTCCCGCGCCGGTGAAGGTCGCGCCGAACACCACGGTCTGCGCGAAGATGCCCGCGATGAGGAACTCGCGGTACCCGCCGGACAGACCGGGCACATCGATGGCCGCGCCGAAGACGTAGGCGAACAGCAGCACGAACATGATCGGCGAGAGTGTGGAGAAGATCAGGACGTCGGGTACCCGCTTGATCTTGATGACATTGCGTTTCGCGATCGTCACACTGTCGCTGACCACGATGGACAGTCGCTCGCCCAGCGAGGGCCGTGTCAGGACCGGGGCCGTCGCGGTCATCGGATCGTTCCTTCCGTAGCTTCCAGCTTGTCGTTCGCCGCGTCGCCGCCTGCGCTCGTCTCCGCTTCGTGGCCGGTGAGGGTGAGGAAGACGTCGTCCAGGGACGGACGGCGCAGACCGACATCGTGGATCTGTACGTTGTGCTCGGCCAGCCGCCCGACCGCCTCCACCAGAGCCTGCGATCCGTCGGCGACCGGGACGGTGATTCTGCGCAACCCCGGTTCGAGGTGGATCTCGCCGTCGGCCAGGCTTTTCAACGCGGTCTCGGCCGTCGCGAGATTGTCGACGCGGTCCACGGTCAACTCGATCCGGTCGCCGCCGACCATGGTCTTGAGTTCGTCCGCCGTGCCCTTCGCGATCACCTTGCCGTGGTCGATCACCGCGATCGAATCGGCGAGCCGATCCGCCTCTTCCATGTACTGGGTGGTGAGCAGCAACGTGGTCCCGCCTGCGACCAATTCCTCGATGACGTCCCAAAGATCCAGACGGGCGCGGGGATCCAGCCCGGTGGTCGGCTCGTCGAGAAACAGGACGGGTGGATTCGCGACCAGCGCGCCCGCCAGGTCGAGACGACGGCGCATACCGCCGGAGTAGCCCTTGACCGGCCGGTCCGCGGCGTCGGTGAGCCGGAATCGTTCGAGCAATTCGCGCGCTCGTTCCTTACTTCGCTGTACGCCCATGTGATAAAGACGTCCCACCATTTCCAAATTCTCGAAACCGGTGAGGTATTCGTCGACCGCGGCGTATTGCCCCGATGCCCCGATGCGGGAACGCAGCGCTTGCGGCTCGCGCAGCACATCGATTCCCGCGACCGTGGCGCGTCCGGCATCCGGCACCAGCAGGGTGGTGAACACCCGGACGGTGGTGGTCTTACCTGCGCCGTTGGGTCCGAGCAGTGCGGTGACGGTCCCTTCCGGGACGCTCAGGTCGAGGCCGTCGAGGGCCACCAGTTGGCCGTATCGTTTGACCAGACCCTCGGCGACTATTGCGTCGGGCATGATTCTCCTGGGGTTGATGAGTTCGATGTGTTGCAGTGCGACGCCAGGCGCCCAACGACTCGCTGGATCGGGTGACCGGCCGATACCCGAGTCAGTATTGTCCCGCCCGCCGACAATTTCATCCGATTTGTTCCGGGTGGGCGGCGTCGCGAACTACCCGGGCACAGCAGAAGGCCGCATTCCGATCCAGTCGGTGCTCGGGGATACCGGATCGGAATGCGACCGGTTCGATGGTCCCGCGCGCCCCGGTATCGGAGCGCGCGTAGCGGACTACCCGAATCGAGGAAGACCCGTACTCGAATGGGGGACGTTCGAGCGCTGGCCGTCGCGACGAGCGGGTGCGCTCGGCGGGAACCATCGAGTCGGTGAACACGAACACATGTTCGCATCGGGGTACGACAAGTTCGGGCGTCACGCACGCCCCGGCGCCACACCCGGCGTGGTCGACACGCCGGAATTTCTATCGATTTCGTGGCGCGGCGACTGGTCGGCATGTTCTGTGCCGCTCGGTGCCGTAGCAGGTCACCACCGCGAAATGACTCGGAAGAGGTTGCTCGCCAAGGCTTTTGGCAAACTATAGGACAACAGTCCGGAGCGAGGGAATCGGCCGGTCGCGCGGCAAGGGCCGTCAGAGGTCGTCCGGAAGGTGAGCCAACCCGAAAAAACTTGGAACGTGGCCGTCCCCGCGCACACACAATCGCACATCATCGAGTAGCATCGTTCACGTCGGCCCCTCCCCCCCGGGCCGACCCTACGCGGGCCTCGGCTAACTCCCCCCCTTCGCCGAGGCCCGCTCCCCATCTCAGGCCAGGTCGAGCGCTATTCCGACTGGTCGTCCGGTTCTATCGCCCGCCACGCGGCGGTGAGCCGTTGCCCGCGCACCCGCCCCGCGGTGGCCAGCAGCGGCCGGTCGCGCTCCCACCGCTGTCGCGTCACCGGCTCCGCGGACTGCCACAACGGCTCGAGTTCGGCAAGCAGCGAACCGAACAATTCGAAGACGCCGCCGAGAGCGATGTGCACGCCAGCGGAACTCGGCGCGGCGATGTCCAGGCCGCGCACCGCGGCAACCGCGGTCAGCAACTGTTGCCGACTCGCCCGCGGCCAGTCCGAGGCCCGGGCCACCCGTACCAGCCAGCCCAGCGTGGCGGCCAGCACGTGGATGTCCTCGATCGTCCGGAACGGCTTGAGGTAGTCCAGATATCCGTCGCCGGGCAGCATCAGCGCGGGCGCGCCGGTCAGCACGACCGAGGCGTGCGGAATCTCGGGCGCGAACGGGAGCGCTGGACGATCGGCTAGACGCACGCCGGCTTCGCCCGCCTCGACCATGCAGGCGCGCAGCCGATTCCGTCCGTCGGGTGCCGCGCCGACACTGGCGATCACCACCAACTGTCGCGCGAACGAGCCCATGGTCGCGAACGACTTCGTACCGTCGACCAGCCAGGCCCCGTCCCGTTCGGTGAGCGTGGTGTGGATCGCGGCGGGGTGGCCGCCGCCCTCCTCGGTCGCGCACATCGCGACCAGGTCGTCGTCCGGCAGGTCCGGAATCAGCGTCCGCAACGCCTCCTGATAGCCGGACAGGAAGGCGAACCCGAGCCGGTCGGCACCGAAGCCACCCGCGATCGCGATCTCCACCGGCTGCTCGAATCGACTCGCGGCCACGCGATGTCGCGTCCACGCGGCGGCGACATCGTCCAGCGGCGCGGTGGCCACCGGCTCGGTCAGCAGGAAGTCGAACAGAGTATCCACCTCAGCACGGTAACCGAGCAGCGATTCCCCCGGGCCATACCGAGCCCGGCCCCGGCCGCCGCGTCCGGACGCTCGATGCCGGTTACGCAGGGTGACCGCGCGGGAACTCCTCGCCGCCGCGGGACAGTGGCGATCTCTCGGCGCTGCGTCGGCGAATCCGAGGAACTGCCTGCTTCACTGGGGTGTCGCGTCGTACCGGAAGGAGTTCGACCTGTGCCGGAACTGGAGGAAAGTCGGAGAAGAGCACTATTCGACTCCGAGGCCAGACTGTCCTGGGTACTGGCCGCACTCGCCGGGCTGATCGGCGCCGCGGCATTCATGCATACGGCCGGTTATTTCGTCACGTTCATGACGGGCAATACCGAACGGGCTGTCCTCGGGTACTTCCACGACGAGCCGGACATGGCGTTGGCGGCCACCGGGTTGCTGCTGTCATTTCTCGCCGGTGTGGTCGTGGCCTCGTGGTGCCGCAGGCGTTACTGGTCGGGGCACCCGCATGGAGCCACTCTGCTCACCACCGTGTGCCTGGCGCTCGCATCCGTCATCGACATTCTGGAGTATCTGAGGGGAATCGAGCCGATCGGGCTGCTGCCGATCATGCTCGTCGCTTTCGGCGTCGGGGCGCTCAACACCTCGTTCGTGCAGAACGGTGAGGTATCGGTGCCGCTCAGTTACGTCACCGGGACACTGGTCAAGATGGGGCAGGGTATCGAACGTCATCTCAGCGGCGGCGACTACGCCGACTGGCTCGGATACTTCCTGCTCTACACCGGTTTCGTGCTCGGCGCGCTGCTCGGCGGACTGCTGAGTCTGCTGGTGGCGGGCTGGGCCATGCTGATCACCGCGACCGTGGTGTGCCTGCTGGTCACCGGATTCACCTACCTGCACCTGGATCGGCACGGTCCCCTCACGGACTGAGTCGCCGGGCATCTGTCGGTGCTCGTCGCGGCGGTCTCCGCCGGACCGGGAACTGCGGTGTGGATTCACCGGGGAAGTCAGAATCGCCGGGCGCCGGTCGCCGGCATCGAGGAGAGCGGGGAAGTGGTCACCCCGATGCCGTAGGTCGATGCGTGGATGACTTTGCCGTCGCCCGCGTAGAGGGCGGAGTGGCTTCCGCCGTAGAACGACACCACGTCGCCTGGCTGCAGGTCGTCGAGCGGCACCGGCGTTCCGGTGGCGAGCTGGTCGTAGCTGGTGCGCGGCAGCTCCACGCCGGCCTGCTCGTAGGACCACTGCACCAAACCGGAGCAATCGAAGGAATCGGGGCCCACCGCGCCATAGCTGTAATCGGAGCCGAGTTTGGTTCGTGCCGCGTCGACTGCCATCTCTCCGGCACTCTTCTGCGGTATCACCGCCGCGGGCGGGGTGGGTGCCCTCGGCATGATGTCCGGGAACTCGGCGAGGAACGGGAGTTCGATCTCCGGGAGTGCGCCGAGAAGCGGAATCTCGATCGCCGGAATGATCGTCGGCACCGGCAGTTCGATCGCCGGGACGACGACCGAGACCGGGGACTCGACCGCCGGGCCGAGCGTGGCCGGTGCGATTTCGATGTGCGAGACGGCAGTAGCGGCGGCGGCCTCGATTTCCGGGATTCCAGCCGTTACAGGAGCTTCCGTGACCGGAAGGATAGCGTTGTTCCGGAACAGCTTTTCCGGTGCGTCGGGAAGCGGTATTTCGTCGGAAACCTCGAATGTTCCTACGCCCGGGATGGTCAGCGGCTGAGCCGATGCCTCCGCGGCGTTGAACAACATGCCCAGCAGGGCGGCCGCTCCCGCGGTGAGTGCCCAGAAGACGGCACGCCGCAGGTAGCGGATATATCGGACGTCGGTCGATGATGCCATGATGCGGTCCTCCGATGCTCATATCGCTTGCCTTCGGTGTGCCGTACGACGCCGTGGTTCCCGGCGCGTGGGACGTCACCAAAGACTTCGAATTGATTCGAAAACCATCACGGTGATTCGTCAGTCCAGCGGATCCGATCCGAGCGTTCACCTTTCGGCATATATCGCACCTTGTAAAGCACAACGCGCCTTTGATTTCGTAACGAAATAATAACTCGTTTCGCCGTGGTGTCCCGCGATATGAATTCCACGACACCGAAATGTATTCACCTGGAGACACTGCGCCCCGCACGGAAACGGTTCCGCTGCGGGGCGCATCGTCCATTCGTAGTTCACGCGGTGATCTGTTCCTCGATCTGTCTGGCGATCGTCCGGAGCCTGGCCGCGAACTCGCGGGCCGCGCGCGGGTCGTCGTTGGACCCTCTGACGACGCGCTTGGTCAGTGCGGCGAGCCGGGATTCCATGGCGGTGAAGATATCGGCCGCACGGTCGTTCTCGCTGCCCTCCAGTTCACCGCGCAACCACGCCTGAAGACGCTCGATCACCACGTCTTCGTCATAGCGTTCGGGCAGGAGCGCCACCGCTTGCCGGAGCTTTCCCGCGGTGACCTTCACGTCGGCGCCCGCCGCCACGGTGGTGTACACGGTGACCGCCGCGTCTTCGCCGTATTCGGCCGCCACCGGCAGCAGTTCACGCACCTGCCCCTCGTTGATCGCGGGCGCGATCGGATGCAGCCGCGCCGCCAGCGGCCAAGCGCGAATGAGCTTGTGGGCGTAGGACCGCTGCATGTCCCACCGCTGTTCCACGTACTCGTCGAACGTCTCGTGGCTGTCCCGGTACAGCCGGCCGTCGCGCACGATCTGCAGAGCGCGCCCTGCCGCCCAGAACGCGATGCGCAGCGTGTCGATCGATGACTCGCACACCGTCAACTGCGCGCGCTCGCGGTCGCTCAGCGGCCCGTCGCCCGCGTCGGGCACCGGCATGGTCAAGACATTCGGGCTCACGGCCGGCTTCGGCCGCCGCCATTCGGCATCGCGCAGCGGTGAGACGGGCGGGGTGTGCTCCGCGGCGTCGGACAGCGGATTGGCGCCGCCGATCGAACCCTTCCTGCGTTGTGGAGGCATCAGGCCGGCACCTCCAATAGCGCCCGGTACGCGTTTACCAGCTCGTCGCCCACCTGCCGGTATTCGCCGAGATCCTCGATCGGGTTCTCCGCGCCCTCCCCGACCTCCCCGTCGGCCGCTTCTCGATACCATTTCCACGCGCTCAAATAGGAACCGAAGACGTCGTAGCCCGCGCTCTCCAGATATCCCCGCTGCGCACGGTATTCGGTCGAGACATTCATGCCTTTCTTCATGATCACCGGCACTTTTGTCATCAGCACCCGCACCCGTATTTCCCGGTTGCTGTCGGCCGCTGCTTCCTCGGCGGCTTTGAAGGTGCTCGGGACTCGTTTCACCTCGGACGGGCTGACACTCGTCAGCAGCAACAGTTCATCGCTCTCGGGAATCGCGGCCTTGAAGATCTCGGCCGACTCACCCCCGGCATCCACGATGATGACGTCGAAATCGGCGGCGTTGTCGGTGATGCAGTCGTTGACGTGCCGTGAGGGGAAAGCGACCAGGTCGAACGGCACCTCGATGCCCCCTTTGACCAGGCGCCGGTACCAGGAGTACCCGGTTTGGCTGAGCGGGTCGGCATCGATCACCAGCACCCGACGTTCGTGAACCGAAGCGAAGTAGCTCGCCAAGAAGAACGCTGATGTCGTTTTACCGACACCGCCCTTGAGATTCCCCAGCGTGATGACCAGAGGTTCGGGCAATTCGAGTGGCGCAACAGAATTCGTCATAGACGGTCCTCCGAGGGTGAGGAGTGCATTACTGTGCCGGGCCAGTCTGGCACAGTACCGGCGAATTCCGTCCGATTGCGCCCTGTTGTCGCGGCTGTGCCGCCACTGCTCTGTGTCCAATTGGACACAAAAACCGTCGGTGGATCGGCCGACGAATCCATCGTGCCGCCGAATCGAGGACCCGCAGGACAACCGCCTTACGTCGTCGCGCCTTCCGCCTCACGATGACACCACCGGACCCGGCAGAACTTCCCCATGTTGGGAATATTCGAGGTTAGCTCGGACTGTGCCAGACCGATGATTACCGCGAAGACTCTCGCGGTTCGATGAGGGACCGTGTCGAGAAGGGCAGTTTGTGATGGAGCCGCAACCGGTGACGATCCGGCGTGACGACTGGCTGTTGTTACTCGATCGCGGGTGGAAGCGGGCCAGCCCCTGGTCCGAACCGCCCACAGAAGCCGTCATCGGCGGCTGGATGATGGACGAGGGCGGCAAAGCCGGTCCGTTTCAACCGAATCCGGCATATCTTCCCGGTGACGAAGCGACACCGACCGACCCCACGGATGCGCTGCTGCGCTCGATCGCCGCGGGCAATCCGGTCGGCGAGGAACTGCCGGCTCTGATCCGCAACTCGGTGGTCGAGATAGTGTGCGATGAACAGGGCGAACCGATTGTGGACACCGCGCCGGACGGTGTTCGGTGCGTGCTCGTAGCCACCGCGGAAGCACAGAAGGTGGACGTGGAGCCCAACCGCTGGTGGCCGGTACTCGGGAGCGAACTTCCCTCGGTGGTTCCCTCGGGAATCGATATCCTGCTCAATCCCGGCGGGCCGGCCCCATTCCGTCTCGCGGCGGAGGTGTTGCGGAACGCCGGCCGAAATCAGTGAGCGCGCCCCGTGTTACAAGTATTCGCCCGGATGGTCGGGCGTCTGGATACAGCTGTCGAGAACGCGGCGCGAGCGGTGGCAGGCCGCCTTACGACCACCGGCGCTCATCTGCGGGGGACGGCTGTGCGCCTCGAGCACGCCGATGCGGAAGGCGCACTTCCCTTCCGGCATTCGGACACACAACCTGTGGCCCGGCGCATGGTCGGTGCGGACCCTCGTTCCGGACAGTTCGTCCGCTTCCAGGCCGACGACGTCATCACCGTTCCCCTGACCGATTCGCGGGGGAACGTCATAGGCGTGTCGTTTCCTTCGAGAAGGGGCGATGTCGGGAGCAAGAAGCGATGGGCGCGTGCGAAATTCAGGTCCAGCGATCACGTGCACTATGCCTTCTGGAAGGAGGATCCGGAGGCGAAGAAACCCAAGTGGGTCTTCGGCCGCCGGCGCGCGGCGCCATGGGCGGACACCGACCCCGTCTACGCCCATGCGCACGCCGACGCCCGCACGTTCCATGTATCGATCAAGACGGGGCGTTGGGGATCGAAACCGGTGCAGATCGATGGAGCGACATACGCGGAGTTGCTGGCCGCCAACAAACATTTGGCGCAAGCGCTGGACACGAGAGCGGGGCCATTGGTCCTGCTGTCTTGCAGCCCGGCTCGACCCGGCGGTTCCGCAGCGGCATCGATGTCCGGACACCTGCACAGCCGGACGAACATCGATCGTGACGTGTATGCCGCGAAAGGTGACGTGATGACCCAGACATGGCGCTCGCGCGAGGAGGTCTCGAGTGTTGGCGTCGAGGTGGATTCTTCGGTCGGAGACGCAGCCGACTCCCTGTGGGAAGTTCATCGGGCCCCTCGCGACACCCCTGCCGGGTCCGACGACCAACTCCCGCCCCCGACCGTGCGGAACGAGCTTTGAACTGCGTGTTCGTGGAGCCTAGGGGAATCGAACCCCTAACCCCTGCCTTGCAAAGGCAGTGCTCTGCCAATTGAGCTAAGGCCCCCGGGTTTCAGCGGGTGGTCACCTCGTGCCACATGTCCGCGTCGCTGCGCCGGCGCAGTTTGGAGATGCCGAAGAGAACCAGAAGCGCGACACCGGCGGTGAGGAGAAGTTTCATGGTTTCCACCCTACTGCGCTGCCGGAAGCGGGCCCAGGAGGGCTCGAGCCGTCGGCGCGATCCTCGCGAGCGCGCGACCCGAATCGAGGCATGGCCGCGCAGAGTCCCGGCAGGTCCCGGGCGCAGCGCTGCACGGCGCCGTCCGGACGGACGAGAACCGCACGAGCGCCGGCCCGCCGCAGCCACCTCCGCAGATCAGTCCCTGGGGCTGCTATCACCAGCACTCCCCCGCGTTCGCTGACCAGTGCGCGATCCGCCGAGGTCGGCTGAACCGCGGTGACGATCGCGTACCGGCCCCCGATGACGTCGTCGTAGCGACGACCATCCGCCAGGACCGCGTTGGGCACCAGATGGCCCGCCCGGCCGCCACCCAGGCGCGGCCGCGCGACCAGTCCGGACCGGCGTAGCGGTGGTGTCTCGCCGCTGGTGACCAGTGCGTGGAAACCGGGTAGGCGACGCAAGCGCGGAGCGAGGAGACGGCGCAGTAGGTTGCCCAGTTCACCGCCCTCGGTCATCGCAATGCCGGTGATCTTCGCCAGCCGAATCATGTTTCGCGCGTGTGGTTTTCGTTCGATCTCGTAGGAGTCCAGCACCTGTTCGGGCAGGTCTCCGGCGAGCACGCCTGCGAGCTTCCAGGTGAGGTTGGCCGCGTCCCGCAGGCCCGCGCCCATGCCCTGGCCGATGAACGGTGGGGTGAGATGGGCGGCGTCGCCCAGCAGGAAGACCCGGCCCGCCCGCCAGCGGTCGGCGAGTTGCGCGCGGAAGGTGTACTCGGCCACCCGGAGCAACTGGACTGCCTCCACCGGAATATCGCCGGTCCAGGGGCGGATCAGTTCGTGAACCCGGCCGATGTCCTCGTAGTCGGCCGCTGCCTCACCGGGACGCAGGCGGAACTCCCATCGATACCGTGTCGTTCCGATGCGCATGTAGGTCGCGGCGCGGAAGGGATCGCAGACCTGATGCACGCCTTCCCACGCCCCGAGGTCGGCCCCGGTGGCCACGTCGACGACCAGCCACCGTTGCTCGAAGTTCAGCTCACGCATCTCGGCGCCGATCGACGCGCGAACCAGGCTGTTCGCCCCGTCGCAGCCCAGGACGTACCGCGCATGGACCGACTCCGCCGCGCCGGTGGTCCGGTCGGTGAAGTCGACCCGGGCGCCGCGGATCTCCTGGGTCACCGCCGTGACTTCGGCATCACCCCGAACAGTCACTCCCCTATGGCGCTGCGCCGCGGTACGCAGAATCGCCTCCAGCTCCGGTTGGTCGAACATGTTCGCGTCCGGGTACCCGTTGCGGCCGCCGGCCGGATCGCGGTGAAATTCGGACAGCACCCGCAGATCTCGGTCGACCAGACGCAGCCCGAGCGCAGGCCGGGAGATGGCGTCGAATTCGTCCCCGACGCCCAACCTTCCTAGGAGCCTGCGGATTTCACCGTCCAAGTGCACCGCGCGCGGTTGCGGATAGATGCCCTCCCACCGTTCCAGGACCAGCGACTCGACACCGTATCGGGCGAGCAGTAGGGCCGCGGTGAGCCCGGTGGGTCCGGCGCCGACGATCACGACCGGAACGTTCACCGGGCGGCTCCCAGCAGCGTCACGAGATACACGACGGCGACGAGGCAACTCACGATCGCCGGGGCGAACTCGCGGACGCCGTCGCCGATGCGCACGTGGACGACGACGGCGCCGACCAGCAACAGCACCAGGCCGATCCCCGCCACGAGGCCGAGCTGCCACCAGCCGATGCCGAGCAGGAGTCCGAGGGCGCCCGCGATCTCCGCGAAGCCGATGCCCCGGTAGGCGGCGACGGAGTATCCGGTGTGCGTGGCCCGTTCGCGCATCGACGGCACCGCCAGTATCTTCGCCCCACCGATCGCCGAGAAGAACACCGCCAGCACCGCGGCGAGCAGGACCGATGCGACGCTCATCGGAGCACCCCGCGCTTCCACGCGAGGGCGTACGGACCCGGAATCACCGCGCCAATCCTTTCGCTGCTGGTGTGGTCCAGCTCGACAGTGGCGACTTTCGCGCCGTCGTCGACCGTGACCGCGATACTCCGCACTCCGGCCGGCTCGTCGAGGGCGTCGAGAAGATCCCGGCGGGTTGCGTCGGCGCGCGGCGGCCACCGCAGGTCTCGGTCACCGGTACCTCACCGTGGTGCGCTGGCGGCCGAGGTCGATCACGCCGTCGTCGGTGGCTATCGCGGCCTCGACGACGTCGCCGTCGTGCAGATACTTCGGGTTCTTGGCCTGGTTCTTGAAGAACATCTTCCACTTGACCGCGGGCGGAAGCAGCGAGCCGATGATCTCGACCGGTTTGGGCGGGGCGCTGATCGCCGTGCCGATGGGGGTTCCGGTGAGCAGCAGGTCGCCTGCGTCCATGCGCTGGAAACCGGTCAATGCCCGCAGGGTCTCCAACGGCCGGTAGATCATGTCGGCGACGGTCATGTCCTGACGGAGGCCGCCGTTGACCCACAACCGCAGCCGCAGATCGGTGAATCGTTTCAGCTCGTCGTCTTCCAGCAGCACGAGCACAGGTCCAACGGGGGTGAACGTCGGATACGATTTCGCCTCGTAGAACTGGGTTTTCGGCAACTGGACGTCGCGGGCGGAGATGTCGTTGGTGACCACGAGACCCCCGATGTAGTCGGCCAGGTTGTCGCTCGTGATCTCCGATCCGACCGGCATGTCGCGACCGAACACCAGCCCGATCTCCACCTCGTAATCCAGCAGGCGCACATGCGCGGGCCGGATCACGTCGTCGTGCGGGCCGCTGATCGACCCCGAGGCTTTGCGGAAGAACGTCAGCGGCACCCTCGCCGGATCACCACCGGAATCCCGGACGTGCGAGGCGAAGTTGGTCATCTGGGCGACCACCCGGCACGGCGCGGTCACCGGTGAGACCGGCGCCAGGCTCTCGGTCGGCACCACCTCGCTGCTCGTGGACGCCGCGCGGATCGCCTGCCGATCCGCCAGCAGTTGCCCGGTGGTGGTCGCCGTGGTGTCGACCTCGGCCGCGCCCGCGGGTGTGACCACCCACCAGGCGCCGGTGGTGCGGAGAACGGAAATGCTCATGAACCGGCTACTTTCAACAGGCCGCGCAGGCGACGGAGATCGAATTCGTTGTCCTCGCGCAGCGCGTCGACCATCGTGCGCAGCTCGCGAAGGGTTTCCCGGCTCGGTTTGAGGCCGAGGAAGTCTTTGCTGGCAGGCGGCCCCCACTGCGCCAGCCCGGACGCGGTGAACGGCGCCCAGCCGGGCTCCACCGTGCAGTCGAACATGTCGCCGTCGCTGAAATGCTCGACGAGGAATCCGTCCGGGTCGCGCCAGTAGTCGAAGATCTGGCTGCCCTTGATATGCCTGCCGATCCCCCACGACCGGTAGTAACCGTGATCACGCAGGTACTCCCCGCCCGCCGCCATGGCATCCAGATCGGCGACTTGGTAAGCGGAGTGCACGTACCGGTTCGACGGGCCGAGCACCAATGCCAGCGTGTGATGGTCGGCGGGCGTCCGGCCGCGATCACAGCGGATGAAGCTCATCACGGGGCCGCGCTCGCGTTGCCCCGGGTAGTAGTGGAAGTCGCTGACGATCAGCCCCAAGTGACCCAGGTACCAATCGAGCGTTTCGAGATACCTGTTGGTCTGCACCACCACATGCCCCAGACGCTGAACCCGCGCGGGCACCCGGGGCGGCCGCTGCGTCCGATTGACCCGCGCCACTTCGCGCCCGAAGTTGAACGTATGCGGCTGCTGGGCGGGCAGAGCGGCGAGCTCGTCGGTGTCGGCGACTACCCGCACCCGCAATCCGCTCGGATCGGTCAGCTCGACGGTCGACCCGCCCAGGGTCTCGGGCAGGGGCGCCACCGTACGGCCCGTGACCTCGGCCAATCGGAGCAGGTCTGCGGTGTCCGCCGCACGAAAGGCCGGGCCGACGAACCGCGAGCGCACGCCTCGGCGGATCAGCACGCACGGTGCCTGCGGATCCGCACCTCGTAAGTACAGCTCGTCTGCGGCACGGAACGAGGTGGCGAAACCGAACGCGTGCGCGAAGACCTCGGCGCGCTCCAGGTCCGGCTTCTCGAATTCGAGCCACGCCAGATCGTGCACTTTCACGATCGGTTCGCGCGCCCGCCCCGGATGTTCGCCCGCTACCGCGCCGTTCTCGCTGTGCAATCCGGTGTGTGGGTCGTGACGGTCCATCAGCGACCACTCCCTTTCCTTGTCTGACGATATCGTCACATACGACGCGATTTTCAGTCAAGGCATCACTGAGGAATTCGTCATCATTGAACCGCAGCGCTACCATGGTCGGGCGCCGACAGGGAGAGGAGCGGGCATGACCGATCGGACCGAGGTGGAACCCAACCGCCTGGAGCGCCGCAAGGCCCGTACCCGAGCCGCCCTCGTGACGGCGGCCCAGTCGTTCATCGCGACCGGGAAGCCGAACGCGCCCATCCTGGAGATCACCCAGGCCGCGGATGTCGGCATGGGGTCGTTCTACAACCACTTCCAGAGCCGGGAGGACCTGTTCCAGGCGGCGGTGGAGGAAGCGCTCGAGAAGTACGGCGCGGTCCTCGACCACTTGACCGAGGGCATGGACGATCCCGCCGAAGTCTTCGCGCAGAGCTTCCGGCTGACCGGCCGTATGCACCGCAGACGGCCGACCCTGAGCAAGGTGCTGCTCAACACCGGCCTCGCGCGAACCACCTCCGACAAAGGACTCGCACCCCGCGCTCGGCGCGATATCGAAGCCGCGGCTCGCACCGGCCGGTTCCAGGCGCCTGACGCGGAATTGGCCATGACGATCGTGTCCGGGGCCGCGCTGTGCCTCGGCCAACTGCTGCACGATCATCCCGAGCGCGACGACGCGGCCGCCACCGATCAGGTCACCGAGGACCTCCTGCGCATGTTCGGTATCCCCGCCGACGAGGCGCACGAGATCTGCTCGCGTCCGCTGCCGTCCCTCGACTAGGCCGCCGGAGCACCGGCAGGCGTCACCCGCTGTTGCCCCGGACGGCGCTCACGGTGAACTCCTTGTCCAGTTCGGTGCCCTCGATGTCGAGATCGGGGACGTAACGTCCGAACCAGCGCGGGTGGTACCACATGCGCTCGCCGATCAGGGCCATGACCGCGGGCACCAACGTCAGCCGCACGACGAAGGCATCGAGGAGCACGCCGATCGCCAGCGTGAGGGCCAGCGGCTTGACCACCGGGTTGTCGACCCAGGTGAACGCCACGAAGACGGAGAACATGATCAGCGCCGCCGCGCTCACTACCCGAGCCGAGTGCGCCACACCGTTCTGCACCGACCCGATCGCGTCCCCCGTGCGGCTGTATTCCTCTTTGATCCGGGAGACGACGAAGATCTGATAGTCGCTGGAGAGCCCGAAGACGATCGCCAGGATGATGATCGGCAGAAAACTCAGCGTCTGCGCCTTCGTCACACCGAAGAATTCCGCTCCCCACCCCCACTGGAACACCGCGACCTGGACGCCCAGTGCCGCGAAGACCGACAGGATGAAACCGACGATCGAGGACAACGGCACCAGCACGGTGCGGAAGGCGATCGTCAGCAGCACCAGCGCCAAGCCGACGACGACCAGGAGAAAGATCGGCAGCGCCTCGGCCAGCCGGTTGGAGGTGTCGATGTTCGCGGCGGTCGTTCCGCCGATCAGGAAGGTGGCACCCGTATTCGCCTCGATCCGGTCGCGGTTGTCGCGCAGCCGGGTGACCAGCTGCGCGGTCGCCTCGTCGTCCGGCCCGGTGGTCGGCACGACCTGGATGAGTACCAGGCCGTCACCACTGCCCGCGGGCTGAACCGCGGCGACATCGGGTTCGGCGCGCACCCTGTCCGTCAACGTCTGGGCGGCGTCCGGGGTGGTGGCCCTGGACAGATCGGTCACCATCAGCAGCGGTCCGTTGAAACCCGGACCGAACGAACGGCTGACCAGGTCATAAGCCTTGTGTGCTGTGCTCGATTCCGGCTGCGACTCCCCGCTCGGCAACCCGAGATGGATACGGGTGACCGGGATCGCCAAGACGATCAGCGCCGCGATACCGAGCACGAGCAAAGGCAGCCGATAGCGCGTGACGAACCGGCCCCAGCTGTGCCCCATCGTGCGCTCCGGTTCGTAGGCCGCGATCCGCGCCACCTCTTCGGCGCGTCCGGGATGCAGCGGCGGCGAGACGAAGCGCGCGACCGTATCGCCTGCGAACCCGAGCAGCGCGGGCAGCAGTGTCAGGGCCACCAGCATCGCCACCAGCACGGCGCCCGCCGCGGTCAACCCCATCACCGTGAGGAACGGGATACCGGCGACCGCCAGCCCGCACAACGCGATGATCACCGTCACCGCGGCGAACACGACCGAACTGCCCGCCGTGCCGACAGCCAGGGGTATCGACTCCTCCGCTGCCAGACCCAGCACGATGTTGTGCCGATGCCGGGACAGGATGAACAGCGCGTAGTCGATTCCGCACGACAATCCCAGCATCAATGCCAGGGAAGTCGCCGCCGCGGGCACGTCGACGAACGCGGCCACACCGAGGATTCCGGTCAGACCGATCGCGACACCGACCAATGCCGTGACGATGGGCAGCCCCGCGGCGACCACCGCCCCGAACGTGATCAGCAGGATGACGAAGGCCGCGGCGATGCCGAGAATCTCGGGCGTCTCGGGCACCTCGGCGGTGAAGCCCGGGTACACCGCTCCGGAGAACTCCACCTCGAGCCCCGCCTCGCGGGCGGGCGCCGCGAGGTGGTCGACCTCATCCAATGTCTCCTCGGTCACCTCCCCCACCGGCACCGAGAACTGGACGCTGCCCAAGGCAACGCGCTGATCGGGTGAGATCGTCTTGGCCTCGAACGGGTCGACCACCGTGGCCACCTGCGACTGCCCGCGCAACCCTGCCATGACCTGCTGGATCTGCGCGCTCGCCTGCGAGTCGGTGACCTTGGCCAAGCCCGGGGTCGCGAACACCACCTGCATCTGCGCGCCGCTGTAAGCCGGCATCCGCTGCTTCAGCAGCGAAACAGCGTCCTGCGACTCGGTGTTCGGAATGGTGAAGTTGTCCGTGGTTTTGCCGCCGCTCACCGCGGCGAACCCGATCGCGCAGGCGAGCAGCACCAGCCACACCGCCAGCACCCACCAGCGCAACCGAGCGACCGTGCGGCCGAGGGCGAACAGATACCGAGACATGCGGGTCCTCTCATCGAGCAACCGACAACACATCGAAGAACCGGATCGTGACGCTGCGACCAACCCTAAATGTCCATACCTGGCCGGACAGCGACATCGCCGCAATCGTCGTGCGCCTCGGCGCCACAACCTGCCGTTTTGACCATCTCAGCGGGGAGAAGGTAACGTTTCGAGGCGTCTGTACACGCAAGCTGTGACAGCTGCGGGGCCTTAGCTCAATTGGCAGAGCACTGCCTTTGCAAGGCAGGGGTTAGGGGTTCGATTCCCCTAGGCTCCACCGTAGGAAGGCGAGCGCTCCACAGAGAACGCTCGCCTTTCCGCTGTGTGTTACAGACCAGCTTCCGAAGCTCCCACCCATGGCCGCGCCCTCGATTGCGGCGTACCGGACCAGCAACGAGCTAACTAAGCCTCATCAGCGCTCGAGTCCTGCGCGAACTGGTTACGCCAACGGATGGCTTGCTCGACCTTGGTCAGGTCGTAGTCCGGCCCTCCCGTCCCTATGGTGAACAAAGTCGCTCCGGCTTCCACCAGTGCCAGCGCACGCTCGGGCCCCGGCCAGCCCACCGAACGTTCGATGCGCTGCGGATCGGTTCCGGCGGACGCACAGTGCTCGGCCAGGATCGTCGACTTGCGCTTCAGGACCTCCGCATCGGCGAAGGTGTGCCAGATGTCCGCGTATTCGGCGACCAGCCGCAAGGTTTTCCGCTCACCGCCGCCTCCGATCAGTATCGGCAGCTTTCGCACCGGCTGAGGATTGAGCTTCCGCAGCCGTTTGTCGATACGCACCAGGCTTTCCCCCAATAGCGCCAACCTCGTTCCAGGTGTGCCGAAGTCGTAGCCGTACTCGGTGTAATCCTTGTCGAACCATCCGGCTCCCAGACCGAGTATCAGGCGGCCGCCTGAGATGTGATCGACAGTACGGGCCATATCGGCGAGCAGATCTGGATTCCGGTAACCTCCGCCGGTGACCAGAGCGCCGAGTTCGACGCGCTCGGTCTGCTCGGCGACGGCGGCCAACATGGTCCAGCATTCGAAGTGCGGACGATCCGGATCGCCGTGTAACGGGTAGAAGTGATCCCAGTTGAATACGATGTCCACACCCACGTCCTCGGCGCGACGCACCGCGTCACGGATGAGAGCGTAATCGGGGGCGAGCTGCTGTTGCAGCTGGACGCCGATACGAATCGGTCGAGTCACGTAAGAGTTCCTCTTGTCCTAGGTCGAGTGCGCTGGTGCGAACCGATCCGCACCGGCCGACGATGTCGTGGGCGGCTTCCGCACCGATCCGCTGCCCCGTCAGGAATTGAATGGGTACAACCCTCGGCTCCGAAGGAACGCAAGGCTCTCTTCGACAGCCGGGATTCCGCGATGAGCGATCCCTATGAGCACATCGGGCTGGCTCGATGAAGCGGCGGCCAACTCCGAGACTGCGTGCCAATCGACCGTGCCGGTTCCCGGCGGAAACGACGCATCCCAGGTGCCGTCGTTGTCGCTGAAGTGGAAGTACACGAGCTTGTCGCCCAGAGTCTCGAACCACTCCTGCATCGGCACCTTGGAAAACACGTTCGCGTGGCCGACGTTCAAGCACGCTCGCAAACGGTCGCTGCCTACACCCTCGATCACAGCGGAAATCGCTGCGGGAGACGGATCGAACATGTTCTCGATGAGCACAGTCGAGGTCGTCTGCTCGACCACGCCAGCCCAGAACTCGATGTTCTGCGCGATCCAGGTCTCCTCGTACCCCTCGTACGTCGCTACCGACGGAATGATGTTCGAGTGGAAGAGGATGTATTCGACGTCGAAAAACGACGCCAACTGGACTCCTTCGTTCACTCGGCGCCGGGAGGCTTCCGCAACATAGATGTCCGGGCTGGTCACGGTGAGATCCATGAAAGCGCCATGGAAGGTCACGATCTGCCGGCGGTTCTCGCCGAAGGCGGCTGAGTATCGGTCGCGCATCTCCTGCAGCTCGGGCCAAGTGAGATCGGCGTGGCTGAACTCGATGAGTTCGAAGTGCAGAGACTCGCGCTTCGCCAGGGCCAGATAGTCTTCCAGGCGCGAGAGCCGCGGCTGAACCAGAACACGCTTCATATGAGGACCTCCGATTTACGTGCTTCCACACCACCCCGCGGCAAACCGGACGCCGGTACCGGCTCCAGTGCGCGGCAATACTCGTGCACGAGGTTCTTGAGCCTCGACACGACGACCTTTGTCACATCCACCTCCGCGCCGAGGTCATCGAGCAGGTCGCGATATTCACCGAGGTCGTAGTGATAGTGGCCGCTCGCCAACACCGCCATTCCGCGCGGTGTCGATTCATCGGCGAACCATTTCTTCCACAGACCAGCTCGGTAGACACAGTCTGCGAACCTCTTGGCTTTATCACGACAGCCGTATTCCGCCGCGAGTTGCAGTACCATGCGAGTCTGGACTACGCCGAATTCAGGAGCCACATTGAAAGCGGCGACATCGGAACGCGATCTGGCGACCATATCGTATGTGCTGGAGTAGTCGATATTGTGCTCCTTCAGACCGATACCGAACTCGGCGAGAATCGCCACCAACCGCTCGGCGTGCTCCTGATCGAAATATCCGGCCTGATGGATACCGCGCACCAACGATCCGGTCTGCGCCACATAGAATGCCGGTTCGACGATCTGAACAACTCGGCGAAGATCCGACTCGACCTCTTGGATCGGCGTCGGAATTCCGTCGTTCCCGTAGAGGCTGATCTCGAAGCGCACAGGATATCCCCGCTCGGCAGCGGCGCCGACCGCGACGTCGACCAACTCCGCGAGGCGCTCGTACTTATCCGCCTTGTCTCCGGGGTGGGCATGGACATCCACGTGCACCAGGTCGAACCCGGCCGCCACGTCTTCGCGGAGGCTGGCAGAAGCGCGCTCCATCGCCTCCGCCGGGTCGCATCCACGGTCTCCGTCCCGCAAGAAGGGTCCCCCATGATCGCGGCAGACCGCGACTCTTCGGTCCGCCCGGGACCTCGCCATCGCGGTCAAACGCTCCGGTGTCATACCGTTCACATAACCGCCACCGAATTCCGCGCACTCGGCTTGATTTCGCGAAGCGATCAGCATGATCCGCTTATTGGATTCACTGGTGAATTCGGCGACCGCCTGCAGTATCTCCAGACTGGTGAGCCCGACGGCCAGCCTCTCCCAATTCTCGTATCCCCGCGCAACATCGATATCTATGGGAATCCCCTCCGCTCGTCGCAGCTCGGCATCGCAAATCTGATTTGCATGCGACGCACACCAAGTGCACACTCAGAAGCCTAAAGCGGTCACCGGTCGCTCGCAATCGATTCACACATTCGGTACCGCATACTTGCACGTCATCAGCCTCGATTCGATGTCCGGTCCGGACACTGGCGACAGAAATCCCTTCCGAGCTACATCAGTGTTCCGGAAGACCCGATTCGATGCTATGCTCACGGACGGGCGGGGATTCTTCTGGCGCATATTCCAAGACGCAGATAGTTGAACTCTGCCTGTCTCATCTGCCCTATTAAGTCGTCAGGTGTTCGAATCAGCAGCGGTGCACGACTTTCGCACGCTCCGAAATCCGACGACGTGTTACGAAAGACACGCCACCATGAGGACCGTGCCGCTCAGCGCAACGATCGGCGTCGAACTTCAAGACGTCGACATGTCCAAGCCTTTCGACGACCAAGAGATCGCAACTCTCCGCGACGCCTTCGACCATGGCCTCGTACTCGTCCGCGGCCAGCAGCTGGCCGACGAGGACCAGGACCGCTTCGTCGCAACGCTCGGCGAGCCGCACACCTTTCGCTGGGGCTCGACGGTCGAGTACTTGTCGAACGTCATCGCGGGCAATCCCAGCCCCGCCGGAAGCGGCCCACTTCTCTTCCACAACGACGGCGCCCACCAACCGAGCGTCTCGGCAGGCACCTGCCTGTACGCGCAGAACGTCTCCCCGACCTCCCCACCCACAGCGTTCGCCGACTCCGTCCGCGCATACGAAGGGCTGCCGGAGGAAATCAGAGAGGAGATCGACGCCCTGCACGCGTTCAACATGTTCGACTCCACAGTGCCGCAGGGGGTACAGAAACGCATGCGTCTGGCCGCGTACCCCGAAGGCGCGGATCTGTCGCATGTCCGGGCAACAGTGCATCCCGTGGTCGTCACGGTGCCGCACACCGGCAAGAAGGCACTGTTCGTGAACGAACTCAACACCAGCCACATCGTGGAGTACGGGCCGCATTCAAGCGCGGGCGAGGAGCTGCTCCAGGCCCTGTTCGCTGCTCTCTACGACGAGTCCAACCGGTACTACCACCACTACCAAAACCATGATCTGGTGCTTTTCAACAATGTCGCCGTGCAGCATGCGCGCACCGGCCAGATCGACCACAATCCACGCACGCTGCGGCGGCTCGTGCTGAAGACGCTCAACTGGTGACCGCGAAATCGCTTCCGACCACGGTCCCACGACGGCGACCCGACGACAGACAGGGCCACAGAGGCCCCACTCCCCATTCAGGACGGCAACATGTGCGGCATCACCGGCTGGGTCTCCTTCGAGTCGGATCTGACTCGCCAGCGCGACGTACTCGACGCGATGACCGAAACGATGGCGCTCCGTGGCCCGGATGGGCGCGGCACATTCGTCCGTGCGCACGTCGGGCTGGGGCATCGACGACTGGCCGTCATCGATGTACCCGGCGGAGCACAACCGATGGCCGTGAGCACACCCGACGGTGAGGTGTGCCTGGTCTACTCCGGGGAGACATACAACTTCGTCGAGTTGCGGAAACAACTGGTGACTTGCGGGCAGGCCTTCCGCACCCAGAGTGACACGGAGGTGGTGCTGCGAGGCTACTTGCAGTGGGGCGAGAGATTGGTCGATCACCTCAACGGCATGTATGCGTTCGCGATCTGGGACGAGCGCCGGCAAAAGCTGGTCATAGTCCGCGACCGCTTGGGTGTGAAGCCGCTCTACTACTACCCGACACCGGACGGAGTGCTGTTCGGGTCGGAACCGAAAGCGATTCTGGCGAATCCGCTGGTACGCAGGATCGTCGACATGGACGGCTTGCGGGAGCTGTTCGTGGCGGCCCGGCGGCCGGGCTGGTCGCTGTGGAAGGGTTTGCACGAAGTCCTGCCTGGGACGATGATCACGGTAGACCGTCAAGGCATCCATCAGCGCACCTACTGGCGTCTGACCGCCGAAGAGCATCCGCACAGCCAGGAAGACACCGTTGCGCGAGTACGAGAACTGCTCACCGACATCGTCGACCGGCACCTGGTCTCGGACGTCGGGCGCTGCGTACTGCTCTCCGGCGGACTGGATTCCAGCGCCATCACCGGTCTTGCCGCAGCTCGACTAGCAGGGCGAGGTGAGCAATTGAGCACCTTCTCGGTAGATTTCGTGGATCAGGAAGCGAATTTCGTGCCGGATGAGGTCCGCGATACCCCGGATTCTCCGTTCATTCGGGAAGTGACGAAGTTCGTCGGCACGGTGCATCGCGACATCATGTTGCATACGGCCGACCTGTCGGATCTGTCGGTGCGGCGCGCGATGGTCGCCGCGCGGGACTCGCCCCTCGGCCGCGGCGAAGTCGATACGTCACTGTATCTGTTGTTCCAAGCGATTCGGGAACAATCGACGGTTGCGTTGGCGGGAGACTCGGCCGACGAGGTGTTCGGCGGCTATCGCTGGTTCCACGACGAGGCGGCCCTGCGAGAAGCGACCTTCCCGTGGATGGCGTTCGGCAACTCGCTGACCAGTGCAGCGCGGTGGAACTTCGTCCACCCGGGGCTGCGTGAACGTCTCCACTCGCGGGCTTATATCGCCGATGAGTACGCGGCCGCGGTCGCTGAGGTCGACCATCTGGAGAGTGAATCCGATCAGGAGCGCCGCATGCGCACCGTCTGCCATCTGCATGTGTCGCGATTCCTACGCCCGTTGCTGCACCGCACGGACCGAATGTCGATGGCGGCCGGACTCGAGGTGCGAGTGCCGTTCTGTGATCACCGGCTGGTCGAGTACGTCTACAACACACCCTGGTCAATGAAAATCTTCGACGGACGTGAGAAGAGCTTGCTGCGGCAGGCAGCGAAACATGTCCTACCCCGGTCGGTGATGGACCGTGTCAAAAGCCCATATCCTTCGACTCAGGATCCCACCTATACCGCAAACGTTCAGAACATGGTGAAAGACATCCTTACCGAGAGATGTTCGCCGCTGTTCGTATTGATCGACCGGGACTGGTTGCAAAGCGCGGTCACTCAAGATCCGGCACGCATGGAGAGCCCTGTCCGTGTCGGGCTCGAGCGTGCGATAGACATGCATATCTGGTTGGACCTCTACTCGCCCGACCTGTATCTCGACTAGGAAACGTGCCATGTCCGGCTACGGCAGCAACTCCGGGTCCCGCTCATAAACTCGATCATGAGACGGCGTGACACGATCATCGACGTTCGCAACCGAGCCCGGACCAGGCCCGAAACTACTTTCAGTCCCTTGCCTCAGCGGCGTCCCGGTGTTCGAGCGCGGCAAGCAATTGGGGTCCGAGATTCGTCACACTGCCGGCTCCCATCGTGACCACCAAGTCACCGTCGCGCGCAATTCCGAGCAGAAGCGGCAATACATCGGACTCGTTGGCCAGATGAACCCGCTCTGCGGGCAAGCCCACAGCGTTCGCGACCAATTCACTGGTCACACCGGGAATGGGATCTTCCCGCGCACCGTAGATGTCCAACACGACTACTTCATCGGCCAGGGCCAGCGCAGTGCCGAACTCCGCTGCGAACATCGCGGTGCGCGAGTACATGTGCGGCTGGAATACGACGATCAGCCGGCCTCGGGCATCGGGCCCGCTGCCGACGACATCACGAGCGGCTTGTAGCTGGGCCTCGACCTTCATCGGGTGATGGGCATAATCGTCGTAGACCGCAACGCCCGCTGCCATTCCCTTCTGCTCGAACCGCCGTTGCACGCCTTCGTAGGTCGCGATTCCATCGGCCATGTCGGCGAGTTGGGCGCCGACTTCCCTTCCCGCAAGGATCGCTCCCAGCGCATTCATCGCCATGTGTTCGCCCGGCACCGACAGCGTCACGTCGAATCGCTCTTGCTGGAACTGTGCCCGCACCCGGCCGCCGTCCGCGGTCGGCTCGAACGCGAGCATCTCCAGGTCGGCAGGACCTCGACCGTAGCGACGCACCGTTACGCCGCGTGCCTCGGCGTACTGCGCCAGTCGCGCGGCGCCGGGGTCGTCGGCGCAGACGATCAAGACGCCACCCGGGCGAATGGCGTGAACCATCGTTTCGAAAGTCGCGGTATAGGCCTCTTCCGTACCGAAGTAGTCCAGATGATCGGCCTTGATGTTGGTCACCAACGCGACATCGTGGGAGTAGGCACTGAGGGAACCGTCACTCTCGTCTGCTTCCACCACGAAGACATCGTCGCTACCTACGAAAGCACCGGAACCGACCGCGTTCAAGATGCCGCCGATGGCGAACGTGGGGTCCAGCCCGGCTGCGCGTAGTCCGGACACCACCATCGAAGCGGTAGACGTTTTCCCAGCGGTACCCGCGACCGACACCGTACGATGCTTCTCCATCAATGCGGCGAGTGCCTCCGCGCGGTGCAGCACCGGGAATCCGAGCTCACGGGCCGCGGTCAATTCCGGATTGTCCGCGCGTATCGCCGAGGTCATGACGATGGTCGCCGGCGGCGTCGGCAGATTCGCCGGATCCTGGCCGATGACGACGTGTGCACCCAGTTGCCGCAACGTGCGAGTGGCGTCGGATTCCGCCTTGTCCGAACCCGACACCACCCAGCCCTTGGCGAGCATGATTTGGGCGACACTGCTCATACCAGTGCCGCCGATGCCGATGAAGTGCACGTGATGGCCGACGAGCTGGTGACGCATGTCAGGTTCTCCACCCTGTAGGCATGATCGTGGGCGTACACCTCCACGGCATAGCCGTACCGGTGGGGCCATTCGTCGTAAGCAGCGACAAATTCTAGCCGATGCCCATGACGGTATCCGCCCGGGTCAGGGGGTGCGGCCGTGCTACCGCTGGCACGGGAAGATGGATTGCCGAACGCGGCGATTCGTGAAGTCGTGCTCACCCGTGGGTCCGGCGGCCGCCGTCATATCAGCGTCCCACCGTTCGGACTCAAGATCTGGCCGGTGATCCAGCTACCGCCGGAGGAGAGCAGGAACGCGGCCAGCATGGCCAAGTCTTCCGGCTGCCCGAGCCTGCCCAGCGGTACCCGCTCCGCGGTAACACCAGCGCGAGTCCCCATCGGTGTGTCCACCGGACCCGGTGCAATCGCATTCACACGCACCCCGTTGGGGGCCAAGCGCCTCGCCGCCCACTTGACGAGACCGTGCACCGCCGCCTTGGACGCCGCGTAGGCAGGTCCGCAGGAGTAGCCACCGTCCAGACCTGCGACGGAGCCGAACAGCACCATCGAGCCGCCACCCGAGCGCACCATCGTGGGCGTCGCATGTTTCAACACGAGAAATCCAGACGTGACATTCGTTCTGACGATCGCGTCCCAATCCTCGAGTTCCGTGGAATCCAGGCCCCCCTTCTCGAAGGAACCGACACAGTGCACCACCCCGTCGAGCCGGCCTTCGGCGCCGGTGCACTCCGCGATGAAATCTCGCACGAATGGTTCTTCGCCAATGTCTCCCTGGAAGAATCTCACCCCGTCCGACAACAAGGACTTCTCGGCGGGCCGGATCACATCCGCCAGCCACAACGACGCATTACGCGCTTTCATCTCCCGGGCGACGGCGAGACCGATACCGGATGCCGCACCGGTGACGATCACCACAGGATCCGTCATGTGTCCACCTGGCCTGGCATCGGGACGCTCAAGACAGCGACTCCGAGTTCCTGATCATTTTCACCAACCCGGCCTCGGCGAGTAGGTCCCGATATCGACCGGCCGTAGCATGGCGCAACTCCAGCAACCGCTCTCGTTCCACCACGCGCTCTCGGACAGCCCATGACGTGATCTCCATCAATCGCTCCGCCGTCACGTCCTTCACATAGCTGTACGGCAGGCCTAAGGGCTCCATTGATCTCATCCTGGAATCGTTTCCGACGAGAAACGACGAGATACCCACGCCAGCCATGGGAATGGCCAGGTGCAGCCGGTTGACAATCGCGAAGGTGATGCCTGCCGCCGCGGCATTGAGCTGGTCGAGGGTTTCGACTCGAACCGTTCTGGAACCGGGAAAGCACTTCGCGACCAAGTCCCGCTCGGGACGGCCGATCGGCGCGAAGACGTGGTCGATACCGGCCTCGTCGAGCATCGCGACGAACCGTCGCATCTCCGCGAGCCAGCCGGCCGCATCGATGCCTTGCCCGCCGTCGTAGTGCCCTCCGAGCCGCATGCAGTTCAAGAGCACTGTCGGCTTCGCCGGTGCGTCCGCTCCCACATCGGTCAGCGAGAACAGCGACGGACATGGAACCACGGTCACGTCCTTGATGCCCGCGCCCTGGAACAGCGACTGAGCGGCAGCGTCACGCACGGTATTGACCAACGCCGGCGTACACAGCTGTCGCGCGTACGCGATCGTCGGGTCGGCAAGCGACGAGGGCTGAGATTCCCACGGGTAACTCGCGCCCAATCCCACGTTGACGATAGGGGCGGTCCTGCGCCGGGTGTGAATGGAGCGCTCCAGGACCGGGTCGACCCAGCCGCCATGCTCGCATCCGTTCCAGAGCAACGGCGTTCCGCAGTGCACGATGAGATCCGCGTGATGCAGCTTATTGAGGCACAGACTGTTCCCCGCCTCGACGAGCAGTCCCGGTGGCCGGCGGATCAACCACTCCCTTCGCACGCCGGCCAGATAGAACATGCTCAACGGATCGTGTTTGCTGATCCGGCGGAAGGTCGGCCGTCTTGCCCCGGCGAACGATGCGAACAGTCGGATCACGCCGTCCGCGATTCGTTCGTCCCCGGGATTTCTACCGACCGTTGTCAACAACGCGACACGGGGTCTGCGGACGCTCACGTGACGTTCCGTTCCAGAAGACCACGGTTCAGCGCGACCTCGACCTCCTCCTTGGTCCTCATATCCTGATACCAGGCGACTGTCTCCTTCACACCGGCCGCCAACGGCCAACGTGGCTCGAATCCCAGCTGCGTGCGTGCTTTCGCGATACTTGCGATTCGCCGGACAGGACCGGTGGGCATGTCGGGCAGCGTGGTGATGGGCGCGGAGTACCCGAAGCACTGCATGATCAGCTGCGCCGCGCCACTGACGGGGGTTTCCTCTTCGGTGCCGATATTCAGGGCCGAGGCGTCACCGATGTGCTCTCCGGCCAAGAGCGTGCCGTCGATGATGTCCGCGACATAGGTCCAGTTCCGGATCTGACTGCCGTCCCCCCATACCTCGAAGGGATCCTGGTGCAGATAGGCCCGCGCGATCATCGCCATGATCGCGTGGTTCTCCTTTGCCCGGGGTCCGTAAGCAGTGAAGTACCGGCACGACACCGACTCGATGCCGTGCCTGACACGCAGTTCGCTCAAGTAGAGCTCGCCGGCCAGCTTGGCGAGGCCATAGAGCCCGTCGGGCCAGTACGGCGGGCCGACCATCTCTTCGCTGAGCATCTCGACGGAGGTCACCGAATCCTGCCTGTTCAACGGGTAGATACATCCCGACGACGCGAATACGACCTTGGAGCATCCCGCCCGCAGGGCGGCGTCGAAGACGGCTTGATCGAGCGTCATGTTGCCGCCGCACTCCAGGTTGTGCGTGTCGATGTATCCCCGGCCGCCGTGATCAGCTGCGAGATGGAAGACGATCTCCTGCCCCTGACTCGCAGTTGCGCTGTTCGTGGTGTCACGCAGGTCCACCTCAAGGAAGCGCACGTCATCGATGACATCGCTCAGATTCTTCGATGAGCCGCTGGAGAGATCATCCGCGACAGTGACCACCGCTCCGAGTTCCAGAAGCTGTTCAGTGAGGTGTGAGCCGATGAACGACGCCCCGCCGGTGACGAGAACTCTTCTGCCGCTGTAGAAACCCACGGCTAGCTCCTAACTATGGATGAGGTGCGAAATCGGTCTTGTGCACGTTCACGACCGTGGGGGCTGGGATCGCACGGGAATCGGAGAGATATCGGAGGGCAGGTCAACAGCGTGGGTTTCGCCATCCACTGCGCTCCGGTAGACGGCGTCCATGACGCGAAGATGGAAGACGGCTTCCTCGCTGGTGACGGCCGTGGTGCGATTGACGACGCCGCTCTGCCGGTCGCGAACTGCGGCGGCGAACAGTTCGAAGGGCTGGGAATTGGGAAATTCGGTGCGTGTCGGCACCGACCTGCGCGTACGTTCGACGGACCCACCGCGGTCCGTCGCGACCTCCATGGTCAGAGGATCCTTGATCCAATCCCACGTGAGAGTCGCCCTGGTCCCGCGCAGCCGGACATACGTCTCCGACTCGCCGTGCACGCAGGAAGTACGCTCCCAGCGCACGGCGATCGGTGGACGATCCGAGTATTTGAATGTCAGTGCCGCGCCCGATGTGGTGTCGACGTCGTACGAGACGCCGCTTGGCGGCTCGAAGGAAGTTTCCAGCTGCACGCTGAAGGCGCTTGATACCACCACTTCATCGGCAAGAGGCAGAAAACGCAACATCATGGTCAGGTCGTAGGCGCCGTGCCCCCAGAGCGACCCCCCGCCAGTGAACCGCTTCTCGAGACGCCATTTCGGTGATAAGCCGTCGTCGATGCCCGCGCGGGCCCGTGCCTTCCGGGCGATGAATTCCACCGCGAACAGATCGCCGAGCTCCCCCGATCGGATGGCCCGGTGAAATTCATCGGTGACCGGCCCCAGATACCGGCTCGAACATTCATGCAGGATGCGGTCGTGCTTACGGGCGAGCTCGTGTAGCGCCAGCCCCTCTTCCACATCCCGAGCGAGGGGCTTCTCGCACAGTACATGCATTCCCCTGGACAGTGCGGCCTCCACCGGCGGATAGTGCAAGTACGGAGGCAGAGCTACAACGACCACCGCAGTGGTGTCGGCCTGGGCGATCGCATCCGGCCAATCTTCATACTGCGCAATACCATCGGGATCCAGACCGGCCGACTCGATGGCGGCCGCGCGGGACGCCGGGCGTGGATCACAAATCGCGACGAGCTCAAAGCCCTCGGCCGCGGCGATCGCTCGAACGTGCTCGTGGCCGATCATGCCGCAGCCGACCAGCACGACGGGGACCGTAGGCCGGGTCGCGGTGCTCACGCCTTTTCTCCCCACACCTGAACGATCTCGGACAATCGCGGCAAGCTCTCCGCTTCGGGTACCTGTTCGACCGGCCGCTTGAAGAACGGACTGCATGCCTCCGCCACCGTTCCCCCGACCTCCGCGGTGCGCTGGAGTGCGGCCATCCGGATCGCGTCGATCACGACGCCTGCCGAGTTCGGACTGTCCTCCACCTGCAGTTTGACCTCGAGACGCACCTGCATGCCGAGAAAAGCTTCTCCTTCGATCTGCACGTACGCGACCTTGTGATCTCGAAGGCTACGAATGTGGTCCGGCGGCACCAGCTCGATGCGGTCCGGGTCGACGCCCGACGCGGCCAGAATCGCCGAGTGCTTACTCGTCTGCTTCGAGGTGAACCGCGATCGATCCAGCATGTTCTTGAAGTCGTTGTTCCCACCGAAATTCAGCTGGTAGCTCGATGTGACGTCGATCCCACGCCGCTGGAAGAGTTCGAGCAGCGTACGGTGCAGAACAGTCGTGCCGAGCTGGCTTTTGACGTCGTCCCCCAGCAGGGGCACCCCTTTGGCGTGGTATTCGTCCCGAATCTCCTTGGAATTGGCAACCTCTTCAGGGTTGCAATTGATGAACGCGGCGCCGGCACGCACCGCCGCCATCGCGTACAGCCGGGTCGCCATCGGCGATCCGCCGGGCAATTGGCACACGACGATTTCGGCTCCCGCTTCGCGGAGCCGAGCCGCGACTCGATCCTCATCCAGCGAGGAGTCGTCGATCAGCGGGATCTCCGCTTTCACGTGGGCGGCGAGGCCGTCGAGAATTGGGCCTGGTTCGACCGTCACGCCAGTTGCCGGCACCTCGGTGTACTTGGAGGTGCAGTTGGGTTCGGCGAAGATTGCCTCTGCGAGATCGAGCCCAACTTTGCGCTGATCGACATCGAAGGCTGCGACGAACTCGACATCCAAGGCCAGATCGTTCTCAGCGAAAATCGCCTCCACACCGGACGGTTTGGAGACCACCGTTCCGAGCACGCCCTGGACCAGGCTCGACGTCGAATTTCCGACGCCGACTACCGCGACTTTTGCCTTCAACATCTAGTGAACCTCCGAGTTCTCTGACTGATTTGAAATCGACACACGTCTTCCGGTGGACAACGCTGACCGCGTCGCATCGAGAACCTCCATCAGGAGGTGGCCGTCATCGACACCCAGGCCGGAAACGACGGTTCCGTCCGAGCAGAACCGCTGCAGGGCGGCGTTCAGAGTTTCCGTGAAACGTGCATCGCGAACGAACGCGTTTTCTGTTGCGGTGACCGTGCGACCCGACGCAGTGGTCACCTCAAGGGTCATCAGACGACGCGAACACGATGCATCGCGCGGTCTGATCACAACACTCGATGTCGCGCCACCGCGATGGGTGAGGCGACACCAAATAGACTGGGCCGCTGTGTATTCCGCGCTTACTTCGGAAACCGGGCCTGCTATCGCACTGACGAGGTCCAGCAGATGTGGACCCAGATCCAGCAGCACTGTGCCGGGACCGCGCCATCCCGGAATCGGATCGCAATAAAGCGAGGACCGATAGGAGAGTTCAACATGTCGCACGGAGACCGATTGGAGCTGCTCGAGCAAAGCCACGAAGTCGGGCATGAAACGATAGGTGAGCATGTGGAGCGCCGGCACACTCGCGGCACGCACGGCTCCGACCAGCGCCCGGCAGTCCACAGCGTCTGGGGCCAGCGGCTTCTCTAGTACGAACTTCACTCCGGGACGGGCTAGCAGTGTCGCGAGGTCCGCCTGAGCCCGCGGAGTAACCGCAAAGATCACGATGTCCGCTGATTCGGCCGCCGACCGCAGATCGTCCTGAACGAGCATGCCGAAACGCGCGGCCAAGTCTTGGGCACGACCAGTGGACTTGGACCAGACCGCACACGAATCGAGATAGGACGCCCGGCTGATCAGCGGAGCATAGAACTGCCGGGCCCAGTTGCCGGCGCCGACCAGAAGAGTTCGAGCACCAGCGGTCATCGCGGTCTTCCGGTTTGGCCCAATAGATCGGTGCCGAAGAACTCCGCCGCAACGCGGCCGTCGCCCCTCCCCATATCGTCCTGGATCCGGATGTTGTCCGATCCGTCGTCTTCGGTGGACGCCTCGATGAGTATGACGTCGGTCTGAGCCTCGACCCGGTGCACGGCGCCCGGCGCCACCCGCGCCACATGGCCGGCCGGAAAGTCGATGGCCATCGGCTCGCCCTCGGTGTCCCTGCAATGCAAGGTCGCCAGGCCCGAGAGAATGAAGTATGTCTCGTGCTTTTCTCGGTGGTATTGCAGGCTCGTCCGCTTTCCGGCATGGATCGCGATGACTTTGAATCCGTAACCGTTACCAATTGTGTGGAGCCAATGCTCCACGCCCCAGTGCTTAACGACATCGTTGCCACCGCCCAGCCCGAAGATGGTGATACCGTCGATACCGGACCCCTCAGGCAGTGTCGTGCCGCGGATACCTGCGGGCACCATCGAACTGTGAAATGGTGTGAAAAGCTCGAGACGCCCGAAAGAGGCGGAATTGTCATCCCGGTGTGCTCGCACCATGGAGCTGGGGCTCGAAGCAGACGAATTCTCCTGACCGGAACATACCTCGAAGAGATAAATGCCGTGAGCAGGATCTGTCATCAGTAGCCGCAGACCGGTCCACTCGGGCTGTTCCAGGTCCAGCAGGAGACCGGCACGGACATGCACCTCACCGCCGGTAGCGGAATAGGATTCCGCGGCGTTGCCCAATATCAGCTCTGTGCGATCAGGATGGAGATAATCCCGGAAACTCTCCTTGGGGATGATGTCGCCGATCCCGAGGAGTTCGAGATCTACACATTTGCCGCGTGCTTCCATGCGCTGACGCCCTCTCGATTTCAACAAAACTGTGCAGCCCAGACATCGCTCAGCCACCGCTCATAGGCCAACCCTCGGTCGTCGTTCGTGACGACGGTCACTGGGACTAGTTTTCGCCCTGCTCCACCTTTCACCGCGCCGTGGAGAAGCCGCGGGTTGCACCACAAGAGGTAGTCGTTTCTCGCAGACTCCACCGCAGAGCCGTGGGCGACGAGTGTTTGCGGAAGGGTCAACCCGATCGCCTCGTGCAGAGAGTTGCAAACCAGGCGCTTGCCAGGAGTGTCACAATCCGCGCACCAACATCTCTGAGTGAGATTGCCGAACTCCGTCAGTTCCCGGATCCGGTCGTTGTCGAAAAAGGCTTCGGCTTCGACCACAGAGAATGCGTATTCGGGTATCGAAAGGCCGAGCGCCGCCCCAGCGGAGAGATATTCGATGCCGAGTATCCGAGCCTGCCGGTATGCAGCCATTATATTGCCGGCGAGCCAGTCACTCACAGCCTTTCGGCTATCCATGAATGATTCGCCGAATCGGCGCCGGAAAGCGTTCCGAAGTATGCCGAACCAATCGTAAAAAGTCGTAATACTTTCCGCGTCACCCGCCTCGGATATGACGAAGCCGCTGTAGAGAATCGTATTGGAGGTAGGCACGGATGCGGGCGAGCTGAATCTCCGGCAGGCGACGTCGAAGCCGGGGCTGTCGATGACGCTCGGCGACAAGAAGGACCGGTGATGCGCGTCGTGGTGCGGAAGCATGTCGCGTGTGGCCCAGCCAGCATGGATCTTGGCGACCAGCGGTTTCTCCACCTCGACCTCCAGCGCCATCCCGGTCTCGCTGCTCACGGCCTGGACGATCGACTGTGCGACCAGCTGTGCCGCCTCGACTGCGGCTTCGGCGCTCAGCCTGGATTCGGAGAATTTGAACAAGATCGGGTCGCCGGCCGTAAGCGAAGAAATCATGCGGCGTAGATCGCGGTCACTCCAAGCCGAGATACTGTCCCGGAGATCCGACAGTGTTGCACCACTGTACTCGCTCCAGATCTGGACTTTTGGTCGGGCTATCGCGTCCATCGTCCTACCGCCATGAGTCCAAGCAGAAATCGAATGGGAAATCGGTACTTCGCAGTCTGATCCCGGCCAGGGATTCCAAATGTGCGGGTACACTGATCGCACCGCACTCGGCTGCGGCCCGCAAAATAGAAACTCGGGTCGCGAGAGCCGTTTCCAAATCCACATCTCCAATGGCGGGAAGATCGATCCTGGTCAATTCCTCGACGCAATGGACAACGTCACCGATGAACCAGATTTCCCGGCCTCGATGATCGACGGTGATATAGACAAAGCTCCCCGGCGTGTGTCCGGGAGCCGGCAGGGCGGAGAAACCGGGGACCGCCAGTTCCTCGCTGAAGCGAAAGCTGTCACGTAACGGCTTCAGCTTCGACTGCGGGACGCGGTCTTGGTCTACGAAATATTCCCAATCTCGGCGGCCGCACCAGTAGACCGCCTTCGGGAAGGTCGGCGTGCCGTCGGTCGCCGCCCACCCGATGTGATCCCAGTGCAGGTGCGTCAGCAACACATGATCGATGTCTTCCGGGCTCAGTCCCTGCGCCGAGAGCTCGTCCAGCAACCGGCCACCGTGGAACGATCCGGATACCACGGGCCCCACCCCGAGATCCACCAAGACCTTGGCGCCCTCGGTGTCCACAAGAAAGGAGCCGATCGAGAGCTCTACCTCCGCGCCGTCGACATCTATCACTCCCCGACCGTCGATCAGCGCAGTCACCATGCTCGCGGCCCGTCAGCCGAATTCGATGGGCCATCGAGTCCGTCGAGCCCCGAGACAGCCAGCACCTTTGTGAGCTGCTCCACCTGACCGAGATAGTGCTTCACCGCATTGTGGATGGACTCCCGCTTGTCTTCACCACAGGTTGCCGCGAGTTCGACGGATACCAAGGAAGGACTGTCGAGAAGCTGGCCGTTCTCCGCCACGATGGTCACATTGGCCTCGCAACCGGCAATGGTGCTGACGGCGTTCGCGATGCGCTGCGCCAGCGCCAACGTGACCTTTCCACCGTGATAGTGCGGGTTCTTGCCGGCAGGCGCCTCGAGGTGACTGACGCGCATAGGAGCGATGACTCCGTTGATCCGATTCCCGCGGCCCACTGCTCCGACATCGCCCGTCGCGATCGCGCTACCCAGGTGAGCCATGTAGACAGCGTCGGAGGTGTCCCTGGTGTTGAGGCGAATTTCGCCGATCTGCCAGCGCCCGGCTTGTGCGATCATCTGCCGCACGTCCTCTTCGACGGCGAGCTTGAACTCGTCGTATTCACGCCGATTCGCCACCCGTTCGGGCACTGCGGGCACGCAGAGCACGACATCCAGTTGCGTCTGCACGCGGGTGGCGAGAACTTTGACATCGGTGCCCGCCGCCATCACGCGGTCACGGTATTGCCGACTCGTCAGCACCGACTCGATCTCGACTACAAGGTCTTCCAGAGGCGACCGCGGCGAGTAGGCGACACCGATAACGGAGTCGTTCGACCTGCGAACCCGCGCAGATGAGCCCGGCCGCGATGGCCTGAACCACTCGACGGGCCGACCCGAACCGACGTAGTCGTTGGTCCGAACCTCGACGCTGCAAGCCGTGGGGGTGTATCCCACGAGGCCCTCCGCCAGGACATCGTCTACGGCACTCCTGGCAAGTGCATCCAGCGGAACATCCAACTCACCGACTTTGCGGGTTGCTTTTCCGACCACCACGGCCCGGATCGGCGTGATCATCTCACTCGAGCCGAATTCGTTCTTTGATTCCCCGCCGATCAGCATGCACTTGTCGACCCAGTGGTTGAGATCTGTGCCGATGTGCTCCGAAGCCCAGGCGACGTAGCGGGTAACGAATGCCTCGGCGAACGCGTCCGACAACGTATCGGGATGACCCTTACCCTTCCGCTCCACTACTTCAACCGGCGCTCGCTCCGTGCTCCGGATAGCAGATTCGGAAATAATTATCCTCATTGACCTTCTCCTCGATGACTCACAAGCGGTGAGTTGGAGCGCTGATCGCAGGCAGTTCCACTTCGTCAACGCACCATGCGGTGACCGGAAGCGCGGCGCCCACGCTGGGTGTACTACTCGCCGCCGGCCGTTGCCGGCCGATCATCGCCTTCCTTCGGTTCCTGCCCGCCCAATTTCCGGGTCTTTCCGAACGAGAGTATGTCGGCGTCTGTGAACTCCGCGGCTTCGCACAGGAGAACGTTGACGGGAAGATCCAGTTGGTGACTCGCCAGGTCACCCCGCTGCTCTCGCAACAAGTCGGCGGCTTCGTGCTGATCGCGGACGCTCGCTTCATCTCCACAGAGGTTGAGCAGCCACTTGTTGCCGAAGGCAACATGTGTCACCTCATCGAAAACCATGAATTCGAGCATCTCCGCAGAACGTACATCCAACGCTGACTTGAAATCATGCGTCTTGAAAAGGAGTGTGTCTACTCCGATCCATTCCCCGATACGCTGATTGATGGCAAGACGCATGGGCAGCGGCTGATCCAGACTCATCTCCCACATCTTCATATCGCCTCGCGTCATCCCGATGTGCCCGCCCAGCTCCACGATTCTCGTAGCGAGCATTTGAGCATGCCGGGACTCATCCCAGCACTGCCTCGCCATGTCGATGACGAAGTCCCACGGCATGCTGCGGAACCTCGCAATGTTGTCGGCGCATATCTCCAGCGCAGGCAACTCGACCGAGATCAACGATCGGTGGAAGAAGGACGCGGCATAGTCACGTGGGCCGCTCCGGTTCTCGTTACGGACCCGGTCGTCTTCCGCTCGTTGGGCCTGCACGCTCCGCCCCGTACGGCCCGAAACCGCAGCGATGTGATCAGCTCGCGCTGGATACGAGCCATCTCGACGCTTCGTAACAGTGAAGCTCGAATCCCGCGACAGTGCGGTGACAGTTTCGAGCTGCGTGCGAACGGTGGCCAGAGTTCTATCGAGTACTCTCCTGGATGGCTCGTCCCAGAGCTGCCAACTCACGTCTGCGATTCGCGTAAGCGTATCCACAGCTGTCCGGATGAGTAGGAGTGGATCGATGGGAACTTCCATCGGATCCCATTCATCCAGATCCGAGATAGCCGGTGCGGCTGGGCTGCCTAGAAGATACAGCCTGGCCGCTATCTCCGAGACGGCGAGAGCATCTTGGTAGAGCAGGTCGGCAAGAATACATTTGAGATCGAGTTCGGGCTCCCGCAAAATTGCTTCCGCAAGACATGCCGTCACCTCGATCATGGCGTCCCGAGCACGAGTAAGACGTTCGCGCGCGTCTACGATACCTGGAGTCTCGGCAGGCAGGACCGACTCGACTTTCATGATCTCCCCGTATCACCATCAGGCTGGCTTGCGACAAACCGAATACGCCGCTCAGTGCATTCCGGCATACGCCCCCCTTTTTTCTCGTGCAGGAAGATCATCGTCGTGCAGCCCGGCGATATCCGTCGGCGACTACTGAAGACCCACCCCGAAACCAACAGCACTTGACGACAAGGCTAGAACCGTCGCTGAATCGAGGTCAATGATCTTCACGCAATTCCATGACGTCGCCGCAGGACAACAGTGTCGACGTCATGTCCGGACCGGACAAGATCCCGCACAAGCTCCCGGACGGAGATCTCCGCAGCTGCACGAGTAGCGTATCGGCCGGCGCCTTCGCCACCGAGTCCGGCGATACCGCCGAAGGCTTGCGTTCCAATGGAATGGCGATGTATCCTGGCGACAAGGGACATAGTGGGGGTTAACTAATCACGGAATTCGCTGCAAGACCATTGCGCCTGGCGTGCGTTTGCTCGCCCGGATTCCGAATAATTGCGCTCATACTCGGTAATTAATTCGAGGACTTCTGTTACTTCCGCGGAGGTTTCGCGACCAATGCGGTCACAGCCACCTGATCCCGATATGAAGAGAAGGAGGTGAAAGAAATGGAATTCGAGTTCACGAAGGTCGACATCCGGACTCTGTCCGATGCGGACCTCGACGACATCGTCGGTGGCGGTTCCACCGTCCAGAGCGGTGTTGCCTTCTAATCGACCCCGCTGATCGGGCAGTGCGGTGAGCTGGGTCCGCGTGGCTCGGCCACCGCACTGTCCCGGCGACGACCGGTGCTCATCCTCAAAGAACCTGCTGGCAGGACTCGGTGCTCCCGCGAATCCGCACCGACTTCGATGAAACGGGAAGACTGCGGTGTCGAGAACTTCTGGTCCATACGACGAGTACCACTTCGGTGTGACACCCGGACAAGCCGACGTCCTTCTACACCATATGGACCAGCCGCATCTGAGCGTACCCATCAGCTGCCGCTATCTCCTTCGCGGGACGCTGGACGAGACGGCCCTCGCCAGGTCTCTCCGGTACGCCATCGACACCAACGGCGCGTTGTCCGCCCACTTCGGGCGCGATGGGGAGACATTCGTCCAATCCATCAGCCACGACAGCGATTCGAGCGCAATCTCGCTTCTCGATGTCGGCGAAACCGACCTGGAGACACTGATTCGCTATTGCGATAGTTTGATCCATTCTGATGCGGCAAGGTGGGACCTCTGGAACGAACCCCCGGTTCACTTCCGGCTGATACGCGCCGGGGCCGATACTCACATGCTACTGCTGACGTTCCAGCATGCCGTCGTCAACGCCCGTGGCGTTGCCCAGGTCGAGAACGACCTGTTCACCGCATATCGCGCCCTCGTCGACAACGGCAACCTACCGGTCATCACTCGCGCCGACTACCGGAAGGCGGTCGAATCCACGTACCCGACCGCCGCGTCGGCGGCAGCTGATCTCGAATTCTGGGAGCAGGCGGTCGACCGGGAGATCGATTCGATCCCGAACACGGAGACACCGGCGACCGATCGTCCCAGGAGCATTCATCGAATCACTCTAGACCGTCGCACGCCCCTCTCCGGGCCGACGCGGGGAATCCATGACGTGGCCCTGATGCTGGCGAGCTTCACCGGCTTCGTCGCGGATCGATGCCGGCAGGAGCGAGCCGAGCACGTGACCGCCGATGTGCACTTCGAACACCTCAGCGCGCGATACCGCGATGTCGTCGGCATGTTCTCGGTTATTCGTCCGGTCACGATAGACCTGCACGCGAATTCGTGCCCGACGCCGGAGTCAACACTCGACGCACTGTTCGCGACTATGCGGCACAAAGCCGTCGACAGTGCAGTTCTCCGAAACATGGAGCGCGACAGAGGTATTGAACGTGGCCGGTTTCCCGACTTCAATTACATACGGCACCGACCCGCGCAACACACGGTCCAGCTCGGCGATTGCCTCGCGGAACGTGCCTGGTATGCACCACGACGATCGGGTGGGAGGCCCGCCAGCATGCAGATCTACGACGGCGGCGGAACACTCACCGTTGTTCTCGGTACGGATTGTTCCATCTTCCCTGAGGAAATTGTCGTGCATTACTTGGAGTCTTTGAGGGAGATTCTATGAAAATAGAAAGCAGAGGCTCGAGGCAGGCCTTCTTGTGGTCCCCGTGGGAAAGTGCTCGGCGGGCACCGAACGAAGCCGGCATAGTAACCGGCAACGACGTCGTGACCTGGCAAGAGTTGGTCCACATGACAGAAGCATGCGAACGACGACTCAGAGCGGCCGGTGCCGACAGCACCGATCTTGTGCTTACCGTCGGCCCACCAGGCCCTGCCACCTTCTCGACTATTCTGGCGTGTCTGCGCGCAGGAGCCGGAGTTCTCCCCACCACCGGGCACCAGTGGTTCATGCGCGAAAAACAATTCTCCGAAGAAGTCACGTTGAGTTGGGACGGCACCGATATGGTGCGTCACCGCCGCTCCGGTGCGGCCAGAAGCGGAGTGGAGAACGGATACATCGCGTACTTCACATCCGGTACCACCGGGTCACCGAAGCTGGTCAGGCAAACGCCACGGCGTGGGAGATATCGCGGTGTCGCAGTAGTCGAACGATATGGCGCCGGGCCCGCCGCCGGACCGCATCTCATGGGCAATCCGACTTTTCACCTCGGCACGCTCGGACCCGCTCTCTACTCCTTGCAAGCGGGGAGCTGCGTCGTCGTATTGGACAAATGGTCGGCTTCGGGTTTCCTGCACTCAGCGGCGGAACACCGGGCGTCGAGCGGCTTCGTTTCCGCAGGAGACATCTTGGACCTCGTCACAGCACCGGGGCCCGTGCCCCCGGACCTTTCGGTCTTACTACACGGCGGGAGCCACGTGCCGATTTGGCTGAAACGAGCCGCAATCGAAAAGTTCGGCCCGGGACTCATAGAATTCTATGGGACGTCCAACGGCCCAATCTCAGACATCTCCGGAGCCGAATGGCTCGCGCATCCGGGGTCCGTGGGCCGCCCGTATCGAGGAATCACCGTTCAGGTGGACGATACTTCCGGAGTCGGCCCGTTGCGGATAACGCATCGTCGCGGTAACAGCAGAGAAGCTTTGGAGGAGCGAACCGGTGATGTGGGATTCATCCGAGATGGGTTTCTCTACATTGTCGGACGTGACAACGAATCCGCTCGTATTCCATACCTTAGGAAATTGATTTGCGAGGTGGATGGAGTGGTCGAAGCGGTATTGTTTCAAGGCCATGGACAAATCATCGGCGCAGTCGAGGCGACGTCCGAAACGGCCGCCCGGGAAGTAGATCGCATACTTGCCGCGGAATCCGGAGAAGTCGTGCTCAAACACTTTCCTCCGTATTCTCTGCCACGTACGCCATCGGCCAAGGTCGCCTTGCGAGAAGCCCATGCCCTGTTGTCGGCAGATGCCGAACCGGCGCCGGCCTCGCCGAACGGAGAAAATCATGGATCATGACCATTATTTGTCGGCGGTGCTCTCTGCAGTCGAAGGTGTATTGGAGCGATCGGCACGGTCCACCGACGACTTCTTCGACATCGGCGGCGACTCCGTTTCGGCGGTCGAGCTGCTGAACATCTTGGAAGTGAATCTCAAACTGCGGCTGACCCTGCCGGATATCTTCGATGCCAAGTCACTGGACGAGATCGCGCTCGCACTGGAACGGCGCGCCACCCTCGGAACGACACGATGAGAAACGACCAGGTAGCAGAACCGATCGAGACGCAAGAGCCGCGGAGGGGCAGGTTCCGCCAAAACGCGGTTTTCGGACATCCTGAGCACGGTGCCTTCGGCCCCGCCGCCTTCGTTCGGGGACGCGATCCCCTCGGCCGTCGTACCGGCTCTTGGCGGTTCAGCTGGAGAAGGCCCCGGATTCCTTACCGTCCGCAAGTGGAGTACGCGGACTGTGGTCCCGCAAGTCTGCAGATGACGCTGGCCAGCCGGGGCATCCACGTCACACTGCAGACGCTTCGGAACGAAGTCGGCGGCGGAAGAAACGGTTCCTCAGCCTCGAGTCTTCTCAGAGTGGCCCGTCGACACGGGGTAGACGGGCGGGGCGTTCGGACGAACCTGGCGGGACTGCGACATCTACCGACAGGCAGTATCCTTTTCTGGCGGTTCAATCATTTTGTAGTTCTCGAACGCGCGGCACGATCACATCTCGTCGTTGTTGACCCGGCCGTAGGCCGACGGCGTATCACCTGGAAACAAGCCGATGCCGATTTCACCGGTGTGGCGATCGAATTTCCTGCTGTGGAAAGCGACTTCCGAGCCAACCGCGGGCTGCTCAACGGTCTTTCCAACGTAGGTTTCGCTCTGCGATTCATCCCGCGAACCGGTATGTGGGTCACAGCCGCGCTGGTGTCCGGCCTCCTCTTGGCTTTCAATTTGATATTTCCACTGGTTTTGGGTCGATTAGTTGCGCATGGCGGTAGAACTATCGGTTCCGACGGGGCTCTGACTCGCTACATCGTCGCAATCGTCGCCAGCGTCGTAGTGTACGGCCTGCTGCAACTTTGGCGGTCTCGTCTCATCGTCTCGATCCAGAGTCGCCTGGAATCACATATTTCACAGTTGGTGATGGCCCGACTGCTGCGCCTGCCATTGGACTACTTCTTGACGCGTAGCCCAGGCGACCTCGCCTATCGCACCCGGTCCGCAGCGCGATTGAAGCAATTAGCATCGGTGACGACGCTGAGCGGTCTGCTCGACTCCGTCATGGTCCTCGGCTATATCATGGTGATCACCTACGACGCGTGGTGGCTCGCTCTGACGCTGCTGGCTTTCACCGGTATTTTCCTCATTGTCGTCGCCATCACATGGCCCCGTCAGCGTGAACTGTCGGTGGACGCCGTCGAATCGCAGATCAAGACTTCGTCATCCGCACAGGAGATGCTGGAGAACATCGTCACCGTGAAGTCGCTCGGTGCGGAGCGCGCTCTGCACGCGAAGTGGTCGGGCTTGTTCGCCGCCGAGATTTCCGCAGGCACGCGAAAGCGCCGTCACACCGGAACCATTACTGCCGTAATGACCACCCTGCAATTCGCCGCACCTCTGGTAGTACTACTAGCCGGTCTGCTGTCGGCCGATCCTACCGGAAATGACCTGTCGAGAGCCGTCGCGCTGGGTTCGGTTGGCGTCGGCTTGTTCGTGTCATTGTCGAACATATCCCATGCCGTGTCGGCCTTCGTAGATGTCATGCCTGAATTGAGCCGTATCAATGACATTCTCACGCATCCGGCCGAGCTTGCCTCGGCTACGGTCGTCGATCTGAACGTACCGCCTTGCGTCGAGATGGCCCGGGTATCGTTCACCTACCCGGGATCGGCCCAACCGTCTTTCGAAGACATCTCTTTTTCCATCGCCGGTGGCGAATTCCTTGCGATCCTCGGACGCTCGGGGTCGGGCAAGTCGACTGCGGGCATGCTGCTCGCCGGTTTGCTGATGCCTTCCTCTGGCACGGTGACGATTTCCGGTGAGAGCCTGGCAGAACTGGATTGTTCGGACTATCGCAGTCAGGTCGGATACGTCGACCAGCACAGTGGACTCATCGCGGGCAGCATCCTTGAGAACATCAGGATCGGAAACGAGAATTCGACATTCGATGAGGTTCGCGAAGCCGCACGATTGGCGGTGATCGATGAATTCATCTCCAGCCTTCCCATGCGTTACGAAACTATTCTCGGCTCGGGAGGCTCGGGTATATCCGGGGGTCAGCGACAGCGGATAGCTTTGGCACGGGTGCTCGTACGAAAGCCGACACTATTGATCCTCGACGAGGCGACCAGTGCAGTCGATCCAGAAACTGAGCGGCTCATCTTCGATAACATCAAGCGTCTGGGTTCGACCGTGATATCAATCGGACATCGTGACGCCGTCGCGGCCGGTGCCGATGTGGTGCTCCGGATGGATGGCGGCTGCGGGATACTGGATGACCGAAAATCCGGCCGCGGCAAGGAATGAAGTCGCACTCCCCGTCTCACACCTTTCCAAGTAGGCCGGTTGGGGTAGACCGGTGATCCACCGTCCCCGTTGCGGCGAACTGGTGGGTGAGCTGCATCAGGTGCTCACAGCCGGGCAGCGTGAGTTGCTGGAGTTGCTGTTACCGAATCCGAAGGGCGGACGCAGGGGGCTTGGTGCCGGCGCCAGGTGCGACTCGTTGTCTAGGCTATGAACCGGTGGATCTTGCGGTCGGGTGCTCGCGCGTGGTGGGTTGACGAGAGTTCACCTGCTCCACGACCTCCGTGGTCCCGGTGGCCAGTCCCCGATAACGCGACCACCCGGAAGTGGAGCCCGGGTTGTTTCGTCGGTTTCAATCGATCCCACAGCCCACCGGTTGGTGGGTGTGGGTGCAGGCCGCAGCGTACTCGGCCGGTGTCCGGTAGCCCAGGGCTGAATGCCGGTGCCGCAGGTTTGTGCTCGGTTTTGAAGTCACCGATTACCACGCGGGCCTCGCGCAGGGAGGTCCAGTGGTTGCGGTTGAGGCACTCGGTGCGCAACCGGCGGTTGAACGACTCGATGTAGCCGTTGTTCCACGGCGTGCCGGGCGGTATGTAGGGGATCCCGATCCTGTTGGCGCAAAAGCGTTGCAGTGCTGTGGATGTCATTTCCGGGCCGTTGTCGCACCGCAGCGCCTTCGGGACGCCCGGGTGGTGAACACCCGGGCGAGTTCGGCGACGAGTTTCTCGCCGGTGATCGAGCCTTCCACCAGATGCAGCAGCGACTCCCGGGTGTGTTCATCGACCATCGACGCGATCTTCACCGCCCGACCATCGACAGTGGAGTCGAACTGGAAATCCAACGCTCACACCGTCTTCGGTGCGTCTGCGGCGACCGCCGGCACCGACGAGGACCCGAGGCGTTTGCGTCGGTGATGCGCCCGCACCTGCAGGCCCTCCTGCTTCCACAACCGATGCACCCGTTTGCGGTTGACCCGGTGACCTTCGTCGAACCGCAACGCCGCCCACGCCCGACGGAACCCATGACACGGGTTCTTCCTGGCGTATTCGCGCAGCCATGCCCTGGCGCCGGCGTCGGGATCGCCCGGGGTCTGGGCGAGCGGCAGCCGCCGGAACGTGGACGGATGCACCCCGAGGACCTTGCAAGCGAACCGTTCGGACATGGCCTTGACCTGCAAAAGCATGCCCACCGCCCGCCGCTTGGCCGCCGGACCTAGAAGCTTCCGCGAGCGATCTCCCGCAACGCGTCCTTCTCCAGCTCGGTCAGCCAGCAACCGCTTGAGCCGGGCGTTCTGCTCCCGCAACTCCTTGAGTTCTTTGGCGGCGTCGGTGTCCATTCCGCCGTACTGGCGCCGCCAGTTGTACAACGTGGCCGCAGAGATCCCCGGCTCAGCGGCGATCTCCTCGCCCGAAGCCCCGGCGGCAGCCAACTCGTCGGCACGGCGCAGCTTCCGCACGATCTCTTCCGCGGAATGCCGCTTACGTCCTGCCATGGTTCTCAGTGTCCTTTCCAGGCCCTCACCAGGGCCAACAGGACTCTAAATCCGGGCGGTCTCATTTCATTGGGGACAGGCCACCGGGATTGTCGGTGCTGTTCACGCAGGCCGGGCGACTCGCCGATGCTGGAGGCGGTAGCGGTACCCCGCCTCGAGGGGCGCCAGCCATGGCGCAACCCACAGGTGCTGGCGGCCGACAAAGCGTACTTCTCAGCCGCCGATCGGGCGTTGTTGCGGCGCGAACGGACCCGCACCGTCATCCCGGGTGACGTGGACGCCCGTATTGCGGGTGTGTTCGTGCGGGCAGAGCCGCGAGGGTGGGCGAGGGCGTAGTGACGGGATACTGGCGCCGGTGGAGCGGAAGAAGTCCTGGCATCTGGCGGGGCGCCGAGTCCCGACGGCTGTCAGCATCTGCTGAACCGGGCGCGGTAGAGTGCCGATGAGGTGCGCGTAGGGTCCGCGCCTATGTGGTCGAGGCGCTGGCTGGCGATGATTTGCGCATACATACCCCTTCGGCTGGTGGTTGTCCCATTCGCGGTGGCGATGACGACAGCTCATCGACGTCGGCACCGTTCGACCCGTTGCGGCGCACCGCTCCGCACGTTCAGACGAGTTGCTCGGTGACTCGCGCCCAGGCTCGCATGAGGTAGCACATCTCGTGGACATAGGAACGGACCGCATGCGACCACGCCTTCGTGTTCCATGCCTCGCACTGGTCCTCGAGCAGGTCGGCCAACTCGACGTACAACGCCGAGTACGACTCGGTCACCGTAAGGCGTGTCTCGGTGAGCCAGGTCGATATGTCCTCGAGGATTCGGATGAACGGTAGCTCTTGATCCAGGTCGTTCAGTAGGTCGTGCTCATTACGCTGGTGGTCGGTCAACGGCTCGCCGAAGGCAACGGCTTCTCCCATCGCCTTGGCGCAGGCTTGGACAAACAAGCCGCTGAAGATGTCAGCGAAACGGTCGATCCGACGCTCACCGACTTGGTAGGCCATGCGAGGAAAGTAGTATGCCGGGATGGCCCGGTGGGCGACAGCGGTGTTCTGACTGTTCACGGGCGCCCACGTATTGGGGCCCAAGACAACGGTTCTCCCGTTGAATGCGGTCGAGACGGGTGCCTGTGCAACCCGGGTGATGGCGTCCACGTCCGGATCACCGAGCCACAACCCGGCGTTGACCGCTATGCGGCATTCCCGGAGCTCCTTGGTGAGATGGGCTCGAGCACGGGAGAAGTACGGGAAACCGCGGACGTAAACGTCGGCCGGATCGGTGTCGAGCATGGTACATGGATTGAACCATCCCGACGAGGAATTGATCACCGAGTATTCTTTGCTGTCTTCGGCGACGATTCGATGTGCGTTCAGGAAGGTTGCATCGTGCGGGAGGTTGTCATCATCGACCGAGATCAGCAAATCCGCGCCGTCACGATACGCGATCAGGTACCCGATATTGCGGCGGCTGTCGGACCGCCGAGCAACGAGGCATTCGCCGCGCACTGATCGCAGGAAGTCTTCTTGTTGCGTCATCGAGGGGCACAGGATGTTCATACCGGCGTCGATGGCCCGACCGATTCGGTCGTACAGCACGGTCGGCGTATTATCGTCCGGAATCACGATGATACGAGCAGAATTTTCTCTCATGATGTCTGCGTAGTCATCGATGAAATCGCCGGATCCGATGGTGGTCACCACGATGTCGATCTTCATGTCTGTCATCTCACTGTTCCATGCAAGCTTCTGGTCCGGTATATCAAAGACGATCGTTCCAGAATTATTTTCGGCGCGTTGGTATATATCTGCCTGCGGACGGTCTGCTGGATTTGTGCCGCTTCGAGGGCACGCATCTCACTGGACACTGGCGAGGAAACACTGGCCGGGTCCCCATCGAAGCTGGAGACCATCTCCTTGATCCGCTCGACGACTCCACTGCTGCGTATGCTGAATACGAGTTGGAGCCAGTTCGCGGAGTAACAGCGGACACAAGGGTCGCCATCCCGCAGCAGGTCGCCCTCCAACGATTCACCCCACACTATTTCGCGATCGGTCGGACCGCGCCGGATGTGGAAATCTTCGGAGCGAGCACCCCCATCGATATAGAAGTACCATTTCAATATGGCGTAATATAAGGCGATTATATACGGAAAGAAGGTCTGCCTCAGGCCGACGTCAACCACACGGCCGTATAGCAGATATCGATAATTCGGAATTTGACATGCTACCGACGCCATAATGTTGATCGGCAGATCACTGGGCCGCCGTACCGGCAGCACCACCGGGGCGAAGTCCTCGAAGAACACTTCGAGGTCGGGAAAAACTGTGAAGAAAGGGGGAGCAAATCGTCTGACATGCACATAGCTAAGCGGCGTTCCGAACGCACCCTCGAAGCGTCCATCCCCCGATTGGAGTTTCCTGATATCGCGGACGCGCCCACAGAAGGCCTCGTCAGATAAATGCATCACTCGACTGGTATGAAACCAGGGAACCCATATGCGCTCACTGAAAACCGCCGGTACGTCGCTGCGGATACGGTACGGCGATCCGGCACCGCTCAGTACTCGCGTCAGAAGTTTCTCAGCGATAAATCCGTCCGGGCGAAGCTTTAGAACTCGATCGTCCGGTTCCAGTTGGTCCAGTACCGCATTGAGCGACCGAATTTGCGTGTAAGAATTGCCCGGTCCACGGTCACGCATCGGGCGCAATTCTATTACGTTGGCTCCCATCCTGTGCAGCGCTGCCCGGACAGTAGGGTAGGCATCGAGTTCGCCTTTCCAGTCCGCGTAGACCACTTGGTCGCAGACACCGCCGGACAACAAACGCTCACAGGTCTCCAGTGTGCCGAGAAAACGAGCCTCGTCTCGCACCTGCCCGTTGAAGGCTATAACAGTCTTCATACGCAACCGGGGGTGGCATCGGAACGCCCCTCCCCCTCCCCTTTCAGACATGTCCGTATCGCCCCGGGTGTTACTATCCGTTGACGAACCCTTCCATGCGATGTAAGCGCCGACCGATTAACCTGCCGAGAATTCCGAACGCGTGCTGGTATTTCGGCTCCCAACGCCGAGCCGCAGTAGCCGTCACCGTTTCCATACACCGATAATCGACGGCCTCTACGACAATCGCACGCGACTCGTCATCTCACGACTAACGATAGCCCTGGGCATAAAAATGCCTTGAATACAGCCCCTTTCGACTACGCCAGGAAAACCGAATCCGGCGATCATCTCGCTATCGACAGCTTAAGTCACGCGCATGTGACCCGCAATCAGGTCTGGTATGCCGAATGGCATGTATGCACGTCATCGACGTCGGCATAAGCGTCCGGTCCGGACATTCCCATGTCGCGGACCGGGGCCTGTTCACCCGGCAATGGGTAACGCAGGCCGCTCCGCCTCTAGCCACTCGGTTAGACGTGGCCAGGTGAGGACCAGGTCATGACTCAGGCACACGTAGTCCGCAGCGATCGCGACCAGCCTCGACTGAATGAGCTTTTCGAGGACCGCCGCACGAGCGGGAGATTCACCGACGATGCCGCGCAATTCCGAATGCGGGACTCTGCGCCGGGTTTCGTCGGCGTCTCGACGAACCGATATCAGAGCGAGGATGATTCGCTTGGCGTGCGGGCGTTCGGTCACCGAGAGCTCCTCCCAGACCGTGTCAGCCGCGCTGTGCAGCACGCCTTCGACACCTCCCACCCGACGGTAACTGGCGACGGTGAGCCGGGTGGCTTCGCGTTCCGTCCATATGGCGTGCATAGTGGCCGACAAGATCGATAGGGTACTCACCTCACCGTGGCCGTGCCGCCGCCTAGGCGAAATACTGCCGACGATCGCCGTGAGCAATAGCTCCTCGACACCTGGCTCGATTTTGATACCGTGCCGCCTGGCCGGCTCTGTGATCACGGTCCGCAATTCATCCAATTCCAAAGCGCCGAGCTGGTATCCACGGGAGGCGAGCGTGTCGGCAAGGACCGGAAACTTGCCGCAGCCAGCGACGCAATCGGCACGCAGTGAGAGCATCACGACCGCGACCTCGGTGAGCGAGAGCAGAAGTCGAAGCACAGCTGCCTGGGTATCATGATCGAGGCAGGGCGAGGTGAAGATCTCGAATCCGTCGATGATCACCAGCTGACGAGCGGATCTGTGTCCCTCCGGATGCTCTGCGTCCTCCCGGTGGAGCTGGATCGAACGCGCAGCCACAGCCTCGAGCGAGCTGACCGGGTCGTCACCTAAATGAGTCGTGTGCACGCTCCAGCGCCATGTTCCGGACGACCTCAACGCAGGCGCCAATCCTGCTTCGAGCAGCGAAGTCTTGCCGGTTCCGGTGGCTCCGATCAAAGCGACAAGCCTTTCGCTTCCCGTAGCGTTCACCGCCGCATGAACCAGCGCGATTACGTCCTCGACCGCACGGTCCCTTCCGGTGAAATCCGCTTTGTCCGCGTGTGTGTAGTGCGCCGTGCCTCGGAACGGCGAGCCCGCGGCCGACGATGCTCGACGCATTTTTGCCGGTTGGGCGTGCTTCCACAGTGCCTTCCATGCCTTCAGGCTCACGAGGTCCGGCTGGACTCTTTCCTTACGCCGACGGATGTGATCGATGAGGACCAGCAGTACCGGAAGCAGGACCTCGAATCGGGCAGGCACGTTTCGTCCAGTTTTCCAGTCGCTGATCCGCTGGGCAGAGACAGGTCCGACGTGCTGGGTGCTCTTCACAGAGTGTGCTCGCTGCCGTGCTGATGCCGCCAACACCCGCAACGGTGGGCTTCCAGCCGCATTGTAGAGCGCAACGAACTGGCGCTCGAACTCCGCACGCGCTGTGGCGCTGCGCGAGGAAATGGTGCCTTGACCGGCTTCGGTGATGATCATCTGACCCCCGTTGTCCTCCGACGATCGCTGCGTGACAGCGACCGTCTCCCTCCTACTAACTGATAAGACGTCTCCAGTCTCCGAACGGTTCCCACCCGGTGCGCGAGATTCGCAAATTCGCGCCGGCCGGACCCCGGGGCGGAGTCGTCAAGGCGCGCGCGGTCCCGACCCGCCGCGCAACAACGGTCCGCTGCTACCACGTCGTGCGTACCTGAGGCCGGGGCGAAGGAGCAACGCAAGGACATCGAGGTCCGACTACGACCCCGGCATGGGAAGACAAGACGGACTCTGTGCCGCCGAACAGTGCGAGATCCTGGGTCGACGGGAATCGCGGGCCAGCGAGTTCGCCGGGCGAGACCGCTCGCCCAGCTTCACGAACAGCGGACTTCACTCAGCCGCGCAGTCGGCACCACAGAGGACCGAGTATCGGACTTTCCGCACTATGCGAGAGGATGCCGTCCCATCGGAAATGGCGGCCGAAGAACACCTGTGACTCACAGGTTCAAAGAGTGGGCCTCAAGCATCTCCGTCAGTTTTATACATCAGTGCGGGACCACGGTAAGAGCTAATGGCGATTGTGAGTACGAAGTTCACGATCAACGCGCCGATGGGCACGAACGCCATGCCCTCGCCGAACGCCTCCCCGGTGGCCGCCGCCGCGCCACCACCTTGGGGAGGCGGGCCACCAATTGGTGGTAGTTGACGATGACCGGCACCACGATCGCGACGACCAGTCCCATCGTCGGCAGCAGGAGCGCGAGGTCGCCGTTCAGGGCGCGCAGCGCGGCCTCGATCGCGTAGGCGACCGAAGACACCGGGTCGGCCATCACGGCGAAGGCGAATGCGAACAGCAGCACAGGGCGGCTGTGCATCAACTGCGGCAATTCGGTGTGCACGTTAGCGGCTGACCTCATCGACGGGCAGCGCGCCAGACAATCCCACTGCGACGAGCACGACCGCATTCTTGCTCGCCGTCGAGCAGATGCGCCGCGCAGGGCGGCGCATCGATTCGGTCCGACTGGCTACCGCTCGTCGGGGTCCGTGACACGCTGTCCTGATCCGCGCTCAGTGGGTCTCTGGTCTGGGGATACGGATGCCTGCGGAGCGGAGCTTGGTTTCGACCAGCGCGAGCGCCCGGGCGGCGGCTGATCCTTGCTCTTCGCCATGGTGGGCGATCAGCCGATATCGGGTCGCGGCCTCGGTGCGAGCTTGCAGGCCGGTCACGATTTGCAGATGGACGGGGTTGGCGAGGTAGTGGTCGGCCATCGCGGTGGCGAGTTCGTCGATGCGGGGGTCGTCCGGTTCCCACGCCGCGGCCTGGGCTGCGCGTTGTATCAAGGCGACGTATCGGGGGTCGTCCAGGGCGTGTTCGAGGTGGGTGAGGTAGTCGTCGAAGCCTTCTGGGACCAGGGCTCTGGCCAGCACCCAGCCTTCCCTGGTGGATGCCACCTCGTCGGCGGGGAAACCGAGGTCGGGCATGCGCTGTAGCAGTGCCACCGCGCGGTCTCCCAGCAGCGCACGGTCACCATCGGCGAGCCGGCGCAGTGTGTCCCGCCGCGCGATCAACTCCTCGATCCGTGCGGTGAGCTGCTGCTCGGCGTCGGCGAGTGCGGTGGCGAACGAGGTGGCGTCGGCGTCGAGCATGGCCCCGATCCCGGCCAGCGGCACCCCGGCGGCGGCCAACGTCCGGACCTGTACCAGCCGCAACAACTCCGCCGAGCCGTACCGCCGGAAGCCGGAGCTGTCACGGTCCGGCTCGGCGACCAGGCCGAGCTTGTGGTAGTGCCGCACTGTCTTTACGGTGACGCCGACGAATGCCGCTGCCTGCCCGATCGTGACTCCGTTCCTCATCTGCTCAGCCTTCCTCATCAGATGAGGTTCAACGCGAAGGCGGTGGTGCCGAGCGTCGCCACGATCGAGGTCACGCCGACGTGCATCCCGATCGAGAGCCGGACGTCCTTGTGCCGCCATGCAAACCAGTACCCGGGCAATGTGAAGATCACCCGCGATACGAATACCCACGGCGACCAGAAGTGGTAGAGCGCGAACAAGACCGTGTTGAATACCGGCGCCCAGCCGCCCAGGTGGGCGATTCGGGGCAGCAGGAAACCACGGAAGTACAGCTCTTCGATCAGCGGCAGGGAGAAGCCGGTCAATGGCAGGCAGATCACCATCGTGGCGAGCAGCGTCGAATGCGAGTATCCCGGCAGCTCGAGGTAGGTATTGTTGCCGCTGTCGCTGGTGTTCGCGTACGGGAGCCAGGTGAAGTAGTCCTTGAAGAAGTCGTTCAGCGGTGCCAGCGCGAACCCGAGCACCATCATCCACGCGATGAGTGCGATGACCATCGCCTCCAGCTTCCCGCGCGGGACGGGTCTGTTCGTGTAGCGCAGTACGCCGTGCAGCGAGAAGCGGCCGTTGTGGCGGCGGCCCAGCCACAGCAGCCCTGACAGCACCGGCATCAAAATCAGGCTCAGGGCGATCGCCCAGCCCAGGAAGGCCGGATAACCGATGACCTCGACAAACGGTTGACCGATCAGCAGGTAGACGGCGACGATCAGGCCACCGGGGACAAGATGCAACACGACCGACAGGGACAGGGAGTGGCGTTCGCCCAGCAGTCGCTCGACCATTCCGTTCGGTGGCACGTTTTCCAAGGTGTGCATGACAAGGTTCCTCGAACAGTTAGTGAATGGGATATGTGGAATGAGCCGGAAGTGTCGGCCCGCCCGGCCCGAGCCCGGTGGACAGGAGAGGGGACCGGGCCACACCGAGCCGGTCGGGTTCGGTGTGGCCCCGATCGCGCGCTAGTTGGCGGGATCTGTCCGACCGCCGCCGAACACCTGGTGGAGGAGCCTTTGCTGTGCGTTCTGGAACGGCACGCCGATGGACATGACGGAGTCGTCCACACAAGTCAGCGAGGCGGTCATGGTCTTGGCACCGTCGGGTGTGCTGTACATCAGCGTCGCGTAGCCCGCGTGGCCGCCGTTGTGAGTGATGACGGTGCCGACGTCGGGACCCAGATCCCGCACGAACACACCCAGGCCGTAATCCATGGTCGCGATCCCCGTCGGATGCGGTGTGCACATCTGGGCCAGCAGTTCGGTCGGCAGCAGTTCACCACGCAGTAGTGCGGAGATGAACGTGTGCAAGTCTCGGGTGGTCGAGATCATGTCACCACCGCAGGGGTTCCAGGAGGGGTTGTGGCGAGTGACGTCGACGATCTGCTCCTCGCCATCCTCCTCGTACCGGTAATAAGCATGGGCGTGCGGCTCGGGGATCTCCGACGATGTCTCCGGCACCACGGTGCCCGACAGCCCGAGCGGGCCAAGGATCCGCTGCCGCATCTCCTCGGCGAAGGACCGGCCGGTGACCTTCTCGATCAGCAGCCGCGCCAGCACGTAGTTGGTGTTGGAATAGCTCCAGCCCGTCCCCGGCGCGAAGCGGGCCGGCTTCGACAGCGCCAGCTCCACCAGCTCCTGCGGTCGGTAGGTCTTGAACCGGTTGTCCACCCATTCCTTTCCCAAAGGGGTGCCCGGCGCGGGGATCCCGAGCACCAGGGCGCCATCCTCGTAGAGCTCGCCGGTGAAGTTGAAGACCCCGCTGGTGTGCTGCAGAAGCATCCGCACCGTGATCCGCTCATCGAGACCGAACTCGGGCAGGTAGTCCGCCGCCGGTGTGTCCAGCCCGATCTTGCCCTCGGCCACCAATTGCAGCACCAGGGTCGCGGTGAAGGTTTTGGTGTTGCTGGCAATCCGGACATGCCCGTCGATCGGCGGCGCAGCGTCCCCGCCCAGCTCGGCCACCCCGGCGCTGCCGACCCACTCACCCCGCTCATCGTTCACGCGCAATGACACCCCGACGAACCCGGATTCGACGATCTCCTCGATCACCTTCTGCAGCTCCGGGCGCGGTTGCCCGGCAACAATATTCGGCACGGCGGGCTCGCTGTTCGCACCGGCTGTTCCGGCGGTGTCGAGGGCGGCAGCGACCTTGCGGGCCATCTCGGCCGTTACGGTGCTGGGCTTGTCCAGCTCGACCTGGGCGGCTTCGAGGGCGAGGAAGATGGTGTCGCGGAAGTTGTCGGCTTCTGCCGGCGCTTGTTTGCCGAGCAGTTTCATGGCCGCGCTCAGCGCCGGCAGTACGCGGTCGGCGAGTTCGGCGACGGTGTTGCCCTTCAGTTCGATGTCCTTGACGTTCGCGGCGAGCACGTGCCCGACCAGACCAGTCGCTGAGGTCAGCGCGATGGTGGCGTTCGTAGCGACCCTGCGGGGCGAGCCGGTGGCGGCGGCCATCAGCGACACGGCACCGTACGCAGCGGTCCGCAGGGTGCTCTTGTCCTGAGCGGAAAGGGTGATCGACACGGTGGTGCACTCCTGGAAATCGGTTTCGTCACGGTCGGCTTCGTGCCGCTGCAATGAGCGTCCACCCTGACCCAAGGTCAACTTCAATCGTGATCTAGATCACTTCTCTGAGTGTTGTGACAGCTGCGGGCGGCAGTCGCATCTCGCAAGCGTCCAATGGTGCCCCCAAGGCCATGAGCCTGCGCCGAGCGCCGGGTACCCGTCGGATCTGGCCGAGCAGATCGAGGTCTCGCGCCAGATCTGTTGTAATCACCTGGCCCGTTTGCTCGGATGCGGACTTGTCGTCGCGCCCCCGGAGGGCCGACGCGCCCGCTGGTTCGTCACCGCGCGGGCGGCCTGGACAAGGCTACGGCCACAGGCGCTGCCTGAGCGCGCTGATGGTCGTATCCGTCCCTGCCACAGTACTTTCCACGCGGACGCGAAAATTGGCCAATGCAGGGTTCCCGGGAAGAAATGTCCTCCCACCCGGTAGATAAGAGTTCGCTTCTCAGACGAACCCGCCACGAGTTGAACGCACCGGCCACGAGAAGGCTGGCGACGATCAATTCAATTCGCACACGGGCAAGCCGACCCCCTGGCGCTATGAGCCATCTCGGCGCGCTCACCGATGCGGCCCCCTGCCATAGACCGGGGGTCGGAGGATCGAATCCTCGTACTCCAAACGACAGAAAGGCCAGGTCATGCCGACGGGTGAAGAGGTGGCAGCCCCTCATGTCATCAATTAGAGATGACCGTGTCATCACCACAACAGGACAAAATAGACATCAGACAGCCAGAAATGCGTTCTAGCTGGTGTTATAGCAAGTTTGAATGGTGGGCCTAGGAGGACTTGAACCTCCGACCTCTTCGTTATCAGCGAAGCGCTCTAACCGCCTGAGCTATAGGCCCGTAGTGGTGTTGTTCGCGTGAACAACAACGTGTAGAGACTACACAACAGTTCTCCGATGAACCAAAACGGCTGGTAGACGCCCTGTGCTCAACGAAAACGGCCGGCACCCGACCAATGGTGGCGGGTACCGGCCGTCCGTAATGCCTGGCCTTGCTAGTCGGGGTCGGCCAAGGTGACCTGGATACCGCCGACGAGATCACAGCACTGGTTGTAGATGAAGGTGCCGACGGTGCCGAGCGCGGTGAACAACACGACGTTGATCAGGCCGATCACGCCCGCGTAACCGAACACGGTGCCCGCGTCGATCAGTCCCACCGAGCCGCTGTCCTGCGACACCATGTCGGTGAACGTGTTGTTCAGCCGCTCCCACACGCCCATGCCCTCGAGCACGATGTAGAGCAGGCCGACCGCGAGCATCCACACGAAGAACATCGCCACGCTGATGACGAGCGAGATCTTCAGCGTCGACCAGGGATCGATACGCCGAATTTGCACCGTGGCCCGCAGCGGCTCCCCGGAGGCGACTGCGGCGACCGCGACCGGAACCGCGGGCGAAACCGGCCCGGCCTGCGGAACTCCTGCTTCGTTCGGCGGCAGCGGGTGCCGGATCTCGGACAGGTCGGGCATGTCCTTGATCAGTTCCGGGCGCGCGATGCTGCGGGTGGGCCCGTCGATGCCGACCGACTTCACCATGGCCGCTTCCTTGCGCGCCGCCTTGGCCGCCAGGTCGGCGGTGGTGCGTGCGTTGGACGTGCCGCCGCCGAGACCTCCACCGCCGGAGTTCGGGCGTCCGGTGACCGGCGCCTGGCCGGGACGGTACAGATTGGACTGCGGCTCCCGCTGCGGCAGCTGCGCCCACCCGTCCTGGTACGGCGACTGTTGTCCGCCGTTGCCCGCGGCGCCGACCGGTTGCTTGTCCTCGCTCTCGGGCGCGGACTGCGGGGCCTGGTGGTTGATCCGCGCCGTCTTCTGGTCGAACCGGTCCTGGCCGTCACCGCCGAGCGCCTGCTCCGGCGCACCCTGCTGCGGCGCACTCTGCTGCGGCGCACCCTGCTGCGGCGCGAAATCACCCTGCTGGTCGCGGATCTCGCGCTGCTGAGCGTTCGGCTGGTTGCCGCCGGGCTGGTTGCCCGGCTGCCCACCCGGGTGCCCACCGGACTGCGGCCCGTTCGGCTGGCCCGGGTGACCACCCGGCTGCACGCCACCGGGGTGACCGCCGGCCTGGCCACCACCGGGGTGACCGACCGGCTGGCCGCTCTGCTGGCCGCCGCCGGGCTGACCGTTCTCGGCCGAGGCGACCGGCCGTGGGATCGGCCGCGGCGGGATCGGTGACGGTGCGATCCGCTCGGTCACACCGTTCGTCTGGTGCCGCTCGTCATTCGGCTGATTCGGAGTGGTCAATGGGAATCCTTGGGTCCGTTCGTTGCCGCCGCTGATGGGTTACTTCTCGGAGGAGTCGGTGTCGCCGCCACCGGAGACCTGATCGGGATCGGGCTCGTCGGCATTGCGCGCGATCGCAAGCAAGGTATCGCCCTCCGCGAGGTTCATCAATCGCACGCCCTTGGTCTGTCGTCCGGCCTTGCGAACCTGCTTCGCCGCCGTCCGGATCACGCCGCCACCGGAGGTGATCGCGTACAACTCATCGTCGTCGTCGACGATGAGCGCCCCGACCAGGGTGCCACGTTTCGCGTCGAACTGGATGGTCAATACGCCTTTACCGCCGCGGCCCTGCGCGGTGTACTCCTCGATCGCGGTCCGCTTGGCGTAGCCGCCGGAGGTGGCGACCAGCAGATATGTGCCGTCCCGAACCACATTGAGCGACAACAGTTCGTCGCTCTCGTTGAACCGCATGCCCTGGACACCGGAGGTGGCGCGCCCCATCGGCCGCAGCGCCTCATCGGTGGCCGAGAAGCGGATCGACTGGCCGAGCGCGGAGACCAGGAGCAGGTCGTCGTCGGCCGAGCAGAGCACCACGCCGACCAACTCGTCCTCGTCGCGCAGGTTCACCGCGACGATGCCGCCGCTGCGGTTGGAGTCGAAGTCGGTCAGCTTCGACTTCTTCACCAGGCCGTTCCGGGTGGCGAGCACCAAGTATGGCGCGTCGTCGTAGGACTTGATCTGGATGATCTGGGCGATCTTCTCGTCCGGCTGGAAGGCCAGCAGGTTCGCCACGTGCTGGCCGCGCGCGGTGCGGTTGGCCTCGGGCAGTTCGTAGGCCTTGGCCCGGTACACCCTGCCCTTGTTCGTGAAGAACAGCAGCCAGTCGTGCGTCGAGGTGACGAAGAAGTGCTTGACGATGTCGTCCTGCTTGAGCCCTGCGCCCTGCACGCCCTTGCCGCCGCGCTTCTGGCTGCGGTAGAGGTCGGTCTTGGTGCGCTTGGCGTAGCCGGTCTCGGTGATCGTGACGACCACGTCCTCGCGAGCGATCAGATCCTCGTCGGCCACGTCGCCGTCGGCGGCGATGATCCTGGTGCGCCGATCGTCGCCGTACTTGTCGACGATCTCGGCCAGTTCGTCGCGGACGATCGCGCGCTGGCGCTCCGGCTTGTCCAGGATGTCCTTGAGGTCGGCGATCTCGGCCTCGATCTTGGCCAGCTCGTCGATGATCTTCTGCCGTTCCAAGGCGGACAGGCGTCGCAGCTGCATATCGAGAATCGCCGTCGCCTGGATCTCATCGATCTGCAGCAGCTCCATCAAGCCGAGCCGGGCGGTATCGGTGTTGGCCGAACGGCGGATCAGGGCGATGACCTCGTCCAGCGCGTCGAGTGCCTTGACCAGGCCGCGCAGGATATGGGCCCGCTCCTCCGCCTTGCGCAGCAAGTAGCGGGTTCGCCGGACGATCACGTTCAACTGGTGCTCGACGTAGAGCCGGATCATCTGGTCGAGCCGCAGCGTCCGCGGCACGCCGTCGACGATCGAGAGCATGTTCGCGCCGAAGCTCGTCTGCAGCTGGGTGTGCTTGTAGAGATTGTTCAGCACCACCTTGGCGACGGCATCGCGCTTCACCGTCACCACGATCCGCATGCCCACGCGGTCGGAGGACTCGTCGTGGATATCGGAGATGCCCGCGATCTTGCCGTCCTTCACCTGCTCGGCGATCGAGTTGATGAAGTTGTCGGTGTTGACCTGGTACGGGAGTTCGGTGATGACGATCGTCGTCCGGCCCCGGTTGTCCTCTTCGATCTCGACGACGCCGCGCATCCGGATCGAGCCACGACCGGTTGTGTAGGCGTCGTGGATGCCCTGGCCGCCGACGATCAGGCCATGGGTGGGGAAGTCCGGGCCCTTGACGCGCTCCATGCACGCCGCCAGCGTGGCTTCCTCGTCCGCGTCGTAATTGTCCAGCGCCCAGTAGATCGCCTCGGCGAGCTCGTTCAGGTTGTGCGGAGGGATGTTGGTCGCCATGCCGACCGCGATGCCGTTGCTGCCGTTCATCAGCAGGTTCGGCACCCGGCTCGGAAGCACAACGGGTTCCTGGGAACGGCCGTCGTAGTTGGGCGTGAAATCGACCGTCTCATGGTCGATCTCCCGCAGCAGTTCCATCGCCAGCGGGGTCAGGCGGCACTCGGTGTACCGCATCGCGGCGGCGCCGTCGTTACCGCGGGAACCGAAGTTGCCCTGGCCGTCGACGAGCGGATACCGCAGCGACCACGGCTGGGCCATGCGGACCAGGGTGTCGTAGATCGACGCGTCACCGTGCGGGTGATAGTTACCCATGGTCTCGGCGACCGGGCGGGCGGACTTCACGTAACCGCGGTCCGGGCGGTAGCCGTTGTCGTACATCGCGTAGAGCACGCGCCGATGCACCGGCTTGAGGCCGTCGCGCACATCGGGCAGCGCACGGCCGACGATCACGCTCATCGCGTAATCGATATAGCTGCTCTGCATCTCGTTCTGGATATCGACCGGTTCGATACGGTCGCCCGCACCGCCATTCGGGGGCAGCGTGGTCTCGGTCATGCGGTCTCCTTACCGGGCCTGGCGTGAACAGGGCTGGGTGAACTCACGCCGGCTATACGTCGAGGAAGCGAACGTCCTTGGCATTGCGGGTGATGAAGCTGCGACGCGCCTCGACGTCCTCGCCCATCAGGACCGAGAACAGTTCGTCGGCAGCAGCCGCGTCATCGAGCGTCACTTGACGAAGCACCCGCACCGCGGGATCCATGGTGGTCTCCCACAGCTCCTTGGCGTTCATCTCACCGAGGCCCTTGTAGCGCTGTACGCCGTCGTCCTTGTTGATCTTCTTTCCGGCGGCGAGCCCCGCTTCGAGCAGACCGTCACGCTCGCGATCGGAGTAGGCGAACTCCGGATCGCTGCGCTGCCACTTGAGCTTGTAGAGCGGCGGCTGCGCGAGATACACGTGCCCGTGCTCCACCAGCGGGCGCATGAAACGGAACAGCAGCGTGAGCAGCAGCGTGGAGATGTGCTGGCCGTCCACGTCGGCGTCGGCCATCAGCACGATCTTGTGGTAGCGCAGCTTGCTGATGTCGAACTCGTCGTGAATGCCCGTACCGAAGGCGGTGATGATCGACTGGACCTCGTTGTTCTTGAGAACCTTGTCGATACGCGCCTTCTCGACGTTGATGATCTTGCCGCGCAGCGGCAGGATCGCCTGGTACATCGAGTCGCGGCCGGACTTCGCCGAACCGCCTGCGGAGTCACCCTCCACGATGTAGATCTCGGACTTGCTCGGATCCTTGGACCGGCAGTCGGCCAGCTTGCCGGGCAGACCACCCAGGTCGGTGGCGGACTTGCGCCGCACCAGCTCGCGCGCCTTGCGCGCGGCGACGCGGGCCTGCGCCGAGGAGACCGCCTTGTTGACGATGGTCTTCGCGTCGGCCGGGTTCGCCTCGAACCAGTGCGTGAGGTGCTCGTTGCAGGTGCGCTGCACGAACGACTTCACCTCGGTGTTGCCGAGCTTGGTCTTGGTCTGGCCCTCGAACTGCGGCTCGCCGACCTTGACGCTCACGATGGCGGCCAGGCCCTCCCGGATGTCGTCACCGGTGAGGTTGCCGTCCTTCTCCTTGATGAGCCTCTTGTCTTTGGCGTACTTGTTGACCACTGTGGTCAACGCCGCGCGGAAGCCCTCTTCGTGCGTGCCGCCCTCGTGCGTGTTGATGGTGTTCGCGAAGGTGTGTACCGACTCCGAGTAGCCCGAGTTCCACTGCATCGCGACCTCGAGCTCGTGGCCGGTGCCCTTGCCGGTGAACCCGACGACCGAGTTGTGGATCGGCTGCTTGGTGCGGTTGATGTGGCGGACGAAGTCCTCCAGACCGCCCGGGTAGTGGTAGGTCCGAGTCTTCACCTTGTGCTCGGCGGGCGCGGGGCCCTCCTCGGCGTGCTTGGGCGCCTCTGCGGTTTCGCTGACCACCTCGTCGGTCACATCGGAGTCGCTGACGCGCTCGTCGGTGAGCTTGATGGTCAGTCCCTTGTTCAGGAACGCCATCTCCTGCAGCCTGCGGGCCACCGTCTCGAAGTTGTAGGTGGTGGTCTCGAAGATCTCCGGATCCGCCCAGAAGCGGATGGTGGTGCCCGTCTTCTTGGTCGGCTCACCTTGGATCAGCTTGCCGGGGATGGCGTCCTTGTAGGTCTGGCTCCAGTGGTAGCCGTCGTGGTCGATCTCCGCTTCCAAGCGGCTCGACAGCGCGTTGACCACGGAAATACCGACGCCGTGCAGACCACCGGACACCGCGTAGGAATCCGAGTCGAACTTGCCGCCCGCGTGCAGCTGGGTCATGACGACCTCGATGGTCGGTATGCCTTGGGCGTGCATCGCCACGGGAATGCCGCGGCCGTCGTCGACCACTTCGACGCCGCCGTCGGCCAGCAGCGTGACCTCGACCTTCGTCGCGTACCCGGCCATCGCCTCGTCGACGGAGTTGTCGACGACCTCCCAGATCAGGTGGTGCAGACCACGCTCACCGGTGGAGCCGATGTACATGCCCGGACGCTTGCGAACCGCCTCGAGCCCCTCGAGAACCTTGATGGAGGAGGCACCGTAGTCCTGCTTCCCGGTCGTTCTGGTCGAACCCGATGCGGTGGAGTCTTTGGCAGCCACTGGTCGGTAGCTCTCCTTACTTGCTGATCCCGGCATAGAGCGATCGGACAGCACGCGTCGACCCTGGTCATTCTCTCGAGAATCAGGGTCCACGCGCGGACTGTGCGGAACGCGCCGAAGGTATCGCCGCTAGTTACGTCACCATCCTACTGGTACACCCAACTTACAACCCACTTCCGACACCCCTCACAGCGCCGTGGATGCGAGAAATCGGAATTCGGCGACTCGGTTCCGCCTCCCGCTGGTTTTGATCCATCAGAAGTGGCCTGAGAGATGCGTCGGCGGGTCACCGGCCCGGATCAGCGCGGGGCGTCGACCCGAGCGATGAACGCGGCGGTGTGGCGCGCCAGCTCCGCGGGGTGGGAGATCGGCGACCAGTGCCGCGCCGGGATCTCGACCCGGGTCAAACACGGCACCCACCGATCGGCCTCGGCGTTCGCCACGGGCCGCACGGCGCGGTCGCGAGTGGCGACGATCAGCTGGACGGGCACCTCGATCGGACGAGGCCGCGGGTGACGCAGGTGAGGCCGGATATTCGCGCGGTAGAGCTTCAGACTGTTGAGCATATCGGTGCGCAGCGTCGGCGCCGTTTCCACCAGTGCGGGGTCCATGCCATCGAAGAACGCGAGGAAACGCGGCCAGCGGCCGGAGAGCACCCGCAGCACCGGATCCGGCAACTTGGGGATCTGGAAGGCCACGGTATAGGCCGAGGCCACAGCTTGGGTCAGCGCGCCCCGCAGCCGCGCCGCGGTGAGCGGACCACGCAGATAGGCGCCGAGAAAGTCCAGGTTGGGGCCCGACACCGAGGTGAAGGACGCGATCACCGATGCGGCGTCCGCGGCGGCGACCGCTTCCCACCCGATCACCGATCCCCAGTCGTGCCCGAGGATGTGCACCCGTTCGCCGGGCGCGACCGCGTCTATGACCGCGCGGACATCGGCCGCGAGTTCCTCGATCCGATAGTCCTCCACCGCTGTCGGCGCCGAGCTGCTGCCCACGCCTCGGTTGTCGAAGGCGATCACGCGATGGCGGCCGCCGAGCCGGGCCGCAACCCGGCTCCACAGCAGATGGGTATCGGGCCAGCCATGGATCAGCAGAACCGGCACACCGTCGGGGTTGCCGCATTCGTAGACCGCGAGCTCGACGTCATCCCGGCGAACCGTCCGAGTCGCGCTCGCCGGAAACGGACCGACCGCCGTGGTGATCGTCATCGAAAAGTCTTTCTGCCCGCACGATTCCGGTCCGGCGTCGCGAGCTGCTCGGTGCGACGTCGAACCGGGGCGTTCCACGTGAAACGCCACTTTCGGAATAAACGTAACACCAAGTATCAGATACTGCTCGCGATGGTCATCCGTAGGTGTCGCGCGGTCCGCGACCTCTGATATGGCGTTCACCCTTGCGCCAGCTCGGCGCTGCAGGACCCGAGATCTTCAGCGAGGTCACCACGCCATGGCCGACCGCGGCATTGATCTTCGCCAGGATCTGGCTCTGCAGCATCCGCAGCTGCGTCGCCCACGCGGTCGACTCGGCGGAGATGCTCAGTACGCCGTCCTTCAGGGTGATCGGTGTGGCGTGCGCGGCGATGTCCTCACCCACCACTCCCGCCCAGCGGCCGAAGACCATGCCCTCGGCCACCTTGGTCGACCACCCGCGGTTCTTGGCGATGGAGCCGGTCAGCCTGGACAGCGGCTGTGGATCGCGCTCGTCGGGGCCGGCGCCGGACCATCCGGTGCGCCTGCGGGCGCCGGGCCGCAGCCTGCGCTGAGGCGAGGAACGCCCCTGACCGACAGCCTTGCCACTCGCCCGCGCCGCGGCGCGCGCTTCCTCGAGGGCGCGCCGCGCCAGGTCGATGCCGCGCAGTTCGGGCTCCGCTCCTGCGGATTCGGCGGGGCCGGGCTCCGCGGGCTGATCGTTCATCGCCCCGCTCCCTCCGCAGTCGGTAGTTTGTCCCCAGTTTCGATCAAGTTGTCCCCAGCCGTTTCCCGAGGTTGCCAGTACCGGGAATCGTGCGCGCCGCACACCCGGCTAGCCGGAAGAACGATCTGTTCACCGCCCAAATCGCCGGATTCCCGACAAGTCCGGTCGCTTGCTCAGCTGTTGCTGAAATAAGTTACACAGGAGCGGTCACCTCTGACCGGGCGAGTTTTCCACAGGTGTTGGGGAATCGGTCTCAACTGGGGAGAACTCGATCGGTAGCACCGACGACTGGTCACTGTAGTGGACCGGAGCGGCGCATGTGGATGCTGGGATCACCTGTCCACTCCCCTGTGGATGATTACGGCGCCCGCGACTCCGTCGAACCGGTGACCGGATCACGTTCGCTCTCGATCGTCGGTTGCGTGGCCTCGGCGTTCTCCCGTTCGCCGCCGAGATCGTCGCTGCCCGACGGGTTCTCCGCGACGATCCGGGAGACGCGGCCGTCGGGACCGCCCGCGGTTTCCACCCGCAGCGGCACTGCGGCGAGTTCGGCGGGCACGTCCTCCGCCACGGCCGCCGTGATCAGCACTTGCTCCGCGCCGGCCGCGACGGCCGCCAGCGCGGCGCGGCGCCGTCGGTCGAGTTCGGCGAACACGTCATCGAGCAGCAGCACCGGTTCGGCGCCGGTGGCGCGCAGCAGTTCGAACGCGCCCAACCGCAAAGCCAAGGCGAACGACCAGGACTCGCCGTGGCTGGCGAACCCCTTGGCGGGCGAATCCCCCAGCATCAGGTCCAGTTCGTCGCGGTGCGGACCGACCAGGCACACGCCGCGCTCGAGTTCCCTCGGTCGCGCGGCGGCGAGCTCGCGCAGCAGGATCCCCTCCAGCTCCTCCTGGTCCTCCGGGCGCGGCGCCCTGGCCGGGTCCAGGAACTCCGGGGGCAGCGCGGCGCTGCGATAAGCGATCGCCGCGGGCCGCGACTCCGGGGCGATCGAAGCATAGGACCGAGCCAGATACGGCGCGAGCTCGTGCACCAAGCGCAGCCGCTGGGCGAGCAGAACGGACGCGTGCGCGGCGAGGTGCCCGTCCCACACGTCGAGGGTGCTCAGATCGGTCTTGGACCGAGCTTGCCGCCCAGCCGTTTTCAGCAGTGCCGAGCGCTGGCGGAGCACCCGGTCGTAGTCGCCGCGAACCGCGGCCAATCTGGGGAGGCGGGTTGTGCACAACTCGTCCATGAATCGACGGCGCTCGCCCGGGTCGCCGCGCACCAGCGCGAGATCCTCCGGCGCGAACAACACGGTTTGCAGTATCCCCAGGACCTCCCGCGTCCGGCGGACCGGTGAGCGGTTGATCTGCGCGCGATTGGCGCTGCCCTGGTTCAGCTCCACATCGATGCGGAGCTCGCGGCCGGTGTTGACCACCGTGGCGCCGACCCGGGCCCGCTCGGCCCCGGTGCGGATCAACGGAGCTTCCGAGGCGACGCGATGCGAACCGAGCGTGGCAAGGTAGCCGATCGCTTCCAACAGGTTTGTCTTGCCGTTGCCGTTCGACCCCAAGAAAACGGTTCGACCTGGGGATAATTCGAGTTCCGCATACTCCCACGAGCGGAAGTCACGCAGCGACAGAGTTCGGACGAACATCCGCTATCGCGCCCCTGCCTGGGCCGAAGCGGACATTCCCGCCGATCGGTACATCGCCGCCGCCCTGCGCGGATGCCCTACGGTGCGCCGCAGCCCTGTGGAACACCTGTGGATAAAGTGCGCCCCCAACTGCGCGTAAACCGATTTCTCCGACGTCGCTGGGGAGTTTCCAGCGGCATCACCGTGCACCCGCGCTGGATCACGCGGCGCGGATCCAGCCGGAACCAGGTCATGCACAGGCGATCAGCCCGGCAGCCGGACCGGCATCAGCAGATAGATGTACGGGCTCGACAACGCCGCGAACGTTCCGGAGTCGAGCACCTCGGGTTCTTCGTCGGAGGCGGGCAGCAGCACCGCGGGCCTGCTCGGCGTGGTGAAGCCGAAGGTGACACGGTCGGAGTGCAGGGCGGACAAGCCGTCGATGAGATAGCCGGGGTTGAACGCGATGGTGAGCGATTCACCGCGGAAATCGGCCTCCAGCCACTCCTCGGCCCGGCCTGCGTCGTCACCGCCCGCGGACAGCAGCAGGCCGTCGGCGGAGAACTCCAGTCGCACCTGCGCGCCTCGTTCGGCGACCAGCGCGACGCGCTTGATCGCTTCGGTCAGCGCGGCGACGGCGAGGGTGGCGATCGAGGTGTGCTCCTTGGGGAGCAACTGGCGAAACTTGGGGAATTCCGCGTCGAGCAGGCGGGTGGTGGTCCGGCGGCCCGCGTTCACGATGCCGAGCAGGCCGTCCGACCCCGCACCGGTGCCCAGGGACAGCTGAACGGGCGCGTCGGAGGGCCCGAGCGTCTTAGCTGCCTCCGAGAGCGTCCTGGCCGGAATGAGCACCGAAGTCTCGATGTCGGCGCGCGCGGGCTGCCACTCGATGTGCCGGACGGCGAGGCGGAACCGGTCGGTCGCCGCGAGAACGACCTTGGATCCCTCGATCTCGACGCGGATACCGGTCAGCATCGGCAGGGTGTCGTCACGGCCCGCGGCGACGGCGACCTGCCCGACGGCCTCGGCGAAGACATCCACACCCAGTTCACCGGTCTGCTGGGGCACCTCGGGCAACTGGGGATAGTCCTCGACGGGCATGGTCGGCAGCGAGAACTTCGCGCTGCCACAGGTGATCAGCACGCGGGTGCCGTCCACGGAGACGTCGACGGGCTTGTTGGACAGCGCCTTGGTGATGTCGGCCAGCAGACGACCGGAGACGAGTACCCGGCCCGGGCCCGCGACCTCGGCCGCGACCCGCACCTGCGCGGAGACCTCGTAGTCGAAACCGGAGACGGTCAGGCCGTCCTCGTCGGCGACCAGCAGCACACCGCCGAGCACCGGAACCGGAGGCCGGGACGGCAGGCTGCGCGCCACCCAGGCGACGGACTCGGCGAAATCCTCGCGGGCGACCCGAAACTTCATGCTTGCAAGCTCCATCGCCCGATCTGTCCTCTCCCGGTTCCGTGATCTGTTGTCGGCTCGTCAGTGTCGGTGCTCGAAAGGGTCCTGCCGAATCGGCCGCCTTCGCAGTCTGGCACAGGCGACAGACATCAAACCGTACCCGCGCGAGCGACGTGCACCTAGCCCGACCCTCCGGCGCCATGAATAGGCGAGTCCTGAGCGCGGACGAGCGGGCGGAGCACGGGGACCGAGTCGGGGGCATACCGCGGGCACGGACGACGGACGACGGTCCGGCTTCGGCACTCCTGGATCCCCTGGCGTCCTTGCCCGGAAACCGGGACCGCCGGCGAAGGCGCGGTGTCCGACCGACTTTCCACACACCCTGTTTTGAAGAGAGATCTCTAATGAGAAGAACTGAAGTAGTAGTAGGCGCTGTGGATTCTGTGGACTGCGCCCGAATCCGCAGCTCAGGGGGCGTGGTGGCGTGGGGATGGCCATGGAGTGTCTCGAGGATGAACGCGAGGGGTCTGTGGAGGTTCCGCAGTTGTCCCAGATTCATCCTCGAGTGGTCCTCGAGTTGTTCCACCGGATTCACCCGGTTGTTCACACATGTGCACGGAATCGTGGACAGCTCGAGGAATCCTCGAGGACTCCACACGGACTCCTCGAGGATTCCACAAGGCCCGATCCGGACAGGTCCCAGGTCAGCGCCTGTGCGCAAACATGCCTGGGGAAACTGTGGAATTCGCCCTGTGAGTGGACTCGAGGAGGCGATCACCGCGCCCTGTTAGCGGATCGGTGGACAAACCAGTGGATTCCTCGAGGACTCCACAAGGATTCCTCGAGGAATCCACAACCCACAAAAAAGCACCGCCCCAGGTCAGGGGCGGTGCTCGGGTGTGGATACCGCTCAGCGAGAGCGCTGCTTGATCCGGGCTGTGAGTTCCTGCACCTGGTCGTAGACGCGGCGCCGCTCGGTCATCTCCTTGCGTACCTTTTTCTCCGCGTACATCACCGTGGTGTGGTCGCGGCCGAACGCCTGGCCGATCTTCGGCAAAGACAGGTCGGTCAGCTCGCGGCACAGATACATGGCGATCTGCCTGGCTTGGGCCAGCGGGCGAGCCTTACCGGGACCGGTGAGCTCTTCCAACGTGGTGTTGAAGTACTCCGCCGTGACGGCCATGATCGTGGCCGCGTTGATCTCCAGCGCCGCGGTGTCCGGCATCAGGTCGCGCAGCACCACTTCGGCCAGCGGAAGATCCAGGGGCTGGCCGTTCAACGAGGCGAACGCGGTCACCCGGATCAGCGCGCCCTCCAGCTCGCGAATGTTGCGCTCCACCCGGCTGGCGATCAACTCCAGCACGTCGTGCGGCACATCGAGCCGGTCCATGCGCGCCTTCTTGCGCAGGATGGCGATGCGCGTCTCCAGCTCCGGCGGCTGCACATCGGTGATCAGTCCCCATTCGAATCGCGTCCGCAGCCGCTCTTCCAGCGTGGCCAGCTGCTTGGGGGGACGATCCGAGGAGACGACGATCTGTTTGTTCGCGTTGTGCAGCGTGTTGAAGGTGTGGAAGAACTCCTCTTGGATGCCTTCCTTGCCCTCGATGAACTGGATGTCGTCGACCAGCAGGATGTCGGTCTCGCGGTAACGGCGCTTGAACGCGACCTTGCGGTCGTCGCGCAGGCTGTTGATGAAGTCGTTGGTGAACTCTTCGGTCGACACGTACTTGACCCGCATACCCGGGAAGAGACGCTGCGCGTAATGGCCCGCCGCGTGCAGCAGGTGCGTCTTGCCCAATCCCGAGGCGCCCCAGACGAACAACGGGTTGTAGGCGCGGGCGGGGGCTTCGGCGATGGCCACGGCCGCCGCATGCGCGAAGCGGTTGGACGCGCCGATGACGAAGGTTTCGAAGGTGTACTTCGCGTTCAGGCTGGCCGAGGACGTCGACGGAGCGGGCGATTCCTGCGACTTGGCGAAGTAGGTGGGCCACGAGTTGCGGACGTTCACCACGGGCTCGTCGTCATGATCGCCGCGCTGACGTTCGGCGACCGGCGCACGATCCGGTACGTGAGCCGGTCCCGAGTCGTCGTCGGTGGTCTCGCGCAGCGGTGCACGGTGCGGGCCGCGCGCACCGCCCGGCGACGGTTCGGGGTTGAACAGTGACTCCTGCCCCGGCGGGATGGCGGACTCCCGGCGCGGCGGAAGTCCGGGTTCGCGGCGCGGTGCGGCGTCCGGCCCGGACATCATGGGCAGCTCGGCCGTCGTGGAGTACTCACCGTGCTGTGGATAGTCGGTATGGGCGTACTCCGGCTGGCGATACTCCTCCGGCGGGGCGAAGTCCTGCCCGTAGTCGGCGCCGGGGTAGTCGGAGCTGTCGTTGTAAGGAGAAGCCGCGGGGAAGTCGGCGGCGGGTTGTGCATAACGCGGCCCCGGGTACGCGTCGCGGCCGGGGAATTCCGAACCGGGGTAGGAGGCGGGAGGCCGGCCTTCTCGTGGGCGCTCGGGCCTGCTCGTCATCCGCGCGTGCCGTGGGGTGTTGCTCTGGCGGTCGACGGTCGGGGTGGTCGGGGCGGCGATGCGGACGCCGAGTCCTTCCACCTGGGGGCCGAGCCTGCGGCCGAGGGAACGGAGGATGGGCTCGCGCAGATCCCGTTCTATGGCCTCCTGAGCCAGCGACGAGGGCACCGAGAGCAGGGCGAACCCCTGTGCGACCGTCAGCGGCTTGACCAGTTTCAGCCAGGCCTGCTGCGCCCGGGTGACCGGAGGGATGGCGCCGTCCGGCGATCCGGTGGTCAGCTCGCTCACAACCTCGGGCCATACCGTGGCCAGCACGTTCTGCTCGTCGTCCATGCAGTTTCCTCCCCGGAGTAGGTCGATAGGAGCAGACGGCCGGGGCACGCGTGGAATGTGATGCTCGGGGGTGGTCCCGTGATCCTGCGTACGTCCGTAACCGGTTCGGACGCTGTCCGGGTCCCCCATCAGGACAGCGGCGTGGGCACCGTCGGCCCTACGAATATGCCACTCCAGGGGTCTTTCCACACAATTATCCACAGATGTGGAGAACCCTGGGGAGCTGTGAAACGCGCGCATGCGCGGAAAGAGCAACGCTGCGACCTGCGGTTCTACAGCAATCGTCTGGCTACGTACTTTAGTGGCCAGGCTTACGCGATGGCTAGGGGTGTGGACGAACTCACGGGGACGGCCGGAACGCCTGACTCCGGACGACCGATTCCACCTGGTCGCCGGGGCCGCGGGAAGAGGGGGTCGAGTTTGACCCGTCCCGGACCGATCAGTACCCTCGTACAGTCACCCCTTGGTGCGGTGGCGGTCTTGTGCTGACCGCGTTTAGGTCGTGATCGACCGACTGTGCGCCAGGACCGACGCGCGCCGATGATGACCAGACCTGCGATTCATTCGCGCAATATACGTATCACCGACAAGCTTCGGGCACCACCTGGTGCCCGCCTACTCGAGGAGTGTTGACCGTGGCCAAGGGCAAGCGGACGTTCCAGCCGAACAACCGTCGTCGGGCGCGGGTTCACGGCTTCCGCCTCCGGATGCGCACCCGTGCGGGTCGCGCCATCGTCTCGGCGCGTCGCCGTAAGGGCCGCGCCTCCCTCACTGCCTGATCCTCGCTCTCGGACGCTCGGGTGTTGCCTGAGCCGTATCGGTTGCATCATCGTGCCGACTTCTCCCGGACGGTGCGCCGCGGCCAGCGAATCGGGAGGCGTGATCTGGTCGTGCATGCGCTCGCACACGGGTATGACGGAGTTGTGGGCGCGAATGGACGACATGATCAGATCCCGGACGACCTGCTGGTCCGCGTAGGCGGGCCGCGGTTCGGGTTGATCGTCAGCAAGGCGGTGGGCAACGCGGTGATTCGACATCGCGTTGCCCGCCGCCTGCGTCATATGTGCGCCCAGGTGGTCGACGAACTGCCGCCAGGGACCGATGTCGTGATCCGTGCGCTTCCGGGCGCCGCTACGGCTTCGTCGGAGGACCTGCTGCGCCAGGTACGCACCGCGCTGCGCAAGCTCGGCCTCGCCGCCGAGACGGGCGTGTCGACGGGCGGCCGGGCATGAGCCTTTGGGCGAAGATCGCCAGACTGCCCGTGAACGTGCTGATCTTTTCGATCGAGCTGTATCGGACCTACGTCTCCCCCACTCGCATGCCGGTGTGCCGTTTCACCCCGACCTGTAGCGAGTACGCGGTTACCGCACTGCGCACTCGGGGCCTGTTCATCGGGCTCGGACTGACGGTCGTGCGCTTGGCCAAATGCGCGCCCTGGCACCCTGGTGGGTGGGACCCCGTCCCGGAGCGGAAGCGGAGCACATCCCGCGCCGAGCCGGCGGACGGGTCAGCGACCGACGCGGCGACGCAGGAACCGAGCCTGCCCGCCGAACCGCGGTCGGAGCCGAAGGCTTGTAAAGGATCGCCGCACGCGGTGATCGGCGACACGAACGACGGGAGTGCATAGAGCCGTGCTCGACTTCATTTATTACCCGGTGTCCTGGATCCTCTGGTTCTGGCATCGGGTCTTCGGGTTCGCGTTCGGCGCGGACAACGGTCTCACCTGGGCGCTGGCCGTGGTGTTCCTGGTGTTCACCTTGCGCCTGGTGCTCTACAAGCCGTTCGTCAAGCAGGTGCGCACCACCAAGCAGATGCAGGAACTGCAGCCGCAGATCAAAGAGCTGCAGAAGAAATACAAGAACGATCGCCAGAAGATGGCGGTCGAGATGCAGAAGCTGCAGAAGGACAACGGCTTCAACCCGCTGATGGGTTGCCTGCCTATCCTCGCTCAGGTCCCGGTGTTCCTCGGACTCTTCCATGTGCTTCGCTCGTTCAACCGGACCGGCCACGGCCTCGGTCAGCTCGCGATGACGCCGGAGCAGAACGCGAACACCGCGAACTACGTCTTCAGTGCGGCCGATGTCCAGTCCTTCCTGAGCGCCCGTATCTTCGGCGCGCCGATCTCGGCGTTCATCACCACACCCGTCAACGAACTGCAGGCATTCGCCAGCTACGGCGGCGTACCGAGCAAGCTGAGCATCGCGCTCGTCGCAATCCCCCTGATGGTCATCGCGGGTCTGGCAACCCACTTCAACGCCCGCGCGTCGGTGGCGCGGCAGACGCCGGAAGCCGCGGCCAACCCGCAGGCCGCGATGATGAACAAGCTCGCGCTGTGGGTGTTCCCCCTCGGCGTGCTCGTCGGTGGCCCGTTCCTGCCCATCGCCATCCTGCTGTACTGGGTCTCCAACAACATCTGGACCTACGGGCAGCAGCACCTCGTGTTCGGTCGCATGGCGAAAGAAGAAGAAGCCAAGAAGCAGGCGAAGCTGGAGCAGCGCGCGCAGAACGCGCCGAAGCCCGGTGCCAAACCGGTCAACGTGAAGAAGAAGCCGGCATCCGCCGCCGCGGCCGACGCCGGGTCGGACGAGGACACTGCTGTCGCATCGACGAATGGCACCGCGAAGCCGTCGAAGCAGGCCGCGGGTCAACGCCGACCGGCCGGCCAGAAGCGGCCGGGCAACCGGGGTAGGGCGAATCAGAAGCGCAAGCGCTGACGACCGATCGGTGGGCTGACCCGCCCACCTCGACCGCTGAGCAACCCTTGATCGCGAATACCGCCCGGCGGCGATTGCCCGGCGCGCGCGATGAGCAGATGAAGGAAATCAAATGACTGTTGAGACCGACGGAGGGGATGCCACCGTGGCGACGACGATGGCGAACGCCGAGGCGGACACCGGCGATGTCGTGACCGATGCCGAGGAAGCGCTCATCGAGGAAGGCGAGATCGCCGGCGATTACCTCGAGCAGCTGCTCGACGTACTGGACTTCGACGGCGACATCGATCTCGACGTGGAAGGCGACCGTGCGGTGGTGAGCATCGACGGCGGACGTGATCTGACGAAGCTCGTCGGACGCAACGGCGAGGTGCTCGACGCGTTGCAGGAGCTGACTCGTCTCGCCGTCCAGCAGGCGACCGGCGTGCGCAGCCGACTGATGCTGGACGTTGCAGGGTGGCGGGCCAAACGGCGGTCCGAACTGAGCGAGCTCGGAGCGGCGGCGGCGCAGCGAGTGCTGGACTCCGGCGAGCCGGAGTCGCTCGCGCCCATGACGCCGTTCGAGCGCAAGATCGTGCACGACGCGGTGGCCGCTGTGGAGGGCGTCAGCAGCGAGAGTGAAGGCGTGGAGCCGAACCGGCACGTGGTGGTCGTTCCCGCCTGACCCACGGCATCTCCAAGCGGGCGGCATGTTTCGCGGCCCGGACGGGTAGTGGTTGGATAGGGCCTCTGGTCTTCGGACCGGGGGCCTTGTCCGTGTCCGGAGCCCGATTGCTCGCTCGTAGATCGACCCGAGTTCGGAAGGATGTTTCACGTGGAACGAGATCTCGGTGGAGCCGCCGCGGTACCCGCGGAGCTGGAGCCACCCGCGTCGGCGGCCACCGTCTTCGGCGACCGACTCGATCTCGCGCGTCGATATTGCACGGCGCTCGCGACCGCGGGCGTGGAGCGCGGCTTGATCGGCCCCCGCGAGGTGCCCCGCCTCTGGGATCGCCACATCCTCAACTGTGCAGTCCTCGGAGAGTTGATCGCTGAGGGAGCCTCCGTGGTCGACATCGGCAGTGGCGCCGGCTTGCCCGGTATCCCGCTTGCGATCGCGCGGCCGGACCTGCGGATCACCCTGGTCGAACCATTGCTGCGCCGAACCGTGTTTCTGAGCGAGTTCATCGAATCGGTGGACTTGGATGTAACCGTAGTGCGAGGACGGGCCGAGCAGTCCGGTGTGATGAAAGAAGCCGGTGGCGCGGACGTTGTCACCTCTCGTGCGGTAGCCCCGCTCGGCAAACTCGCTCAGTGGTCACTCCCCCTCCTACGCGACCACGGGCACATGCTCGCACTCAAAGGTTCCAGCGCAGCAGAAGAACTGGAACGTGATGGCGCCGCGCTGGCGAAAGCCGGAGCCGGCAATGCGGTCGTGCTGCAGTGCGGTGTCGGCCTGGTGGCCACGCCGACAATGGTGATCAGCGCCGAGCGGCTCCCCCGCGCCGAGCGCAGTTCCCTGCGACGGGCCGAACGCGCGGTCGAACGCGAAGGTCGAGCAGGGCGGACGGAGGCGAAGGAGCGCGGGCGCAAGCGTGCGGTGCGCAAGGCCAAGTAGAAGCTTCGATGCCGAAGGTTTCATGCCCGACCTAGGACGTGGGCGCGTTTCGTCACTCTGACGAAATGATGAAAGTCGCACACGGGCAAGCGGATATGTTCGCTACCCGGAATCCCACCGTCGGCCGCGCGAAAACATCATCCAGGCGCGCCGAGTCGCCCGGCGGTAGATCCGTATCAGGCAGGCGCGCCCCGCATTCGCGCGTCGTCCGCGTCGAGTTCGACGTGGCGGATCCGCGCGGGCTGTGGACTGTTCGGCCTCGAACACCCCGCGTCGCGCGCCACACGTTGCTGGCATACGGATATCAGCCCGTTCCCCCCGGAGGGAGGCGGCAACAACAGGACCGCGTCTGGCGGCGACCGACTGTCAAGGATCTGTTCGACGCAGTGGCGAGGTCGCTTCGTCGTCGGCGTTGCAGGCCGACATTACGACGATCCGGCCGACACCGCATGTTCCACTGGTTGGGGCGACGTCAAGTCGAAGGGCTACCGCCTCCGTATGTTTCACGTGAATCCGAGCCAGAACACGCGGTTCGTAGTCAGCACGCTTGACCATCCCGATGTTTCACGTGAATCACGGTCGGCTTCTTATTGGGCCACGACGCGCCGTGCGTTGTAGCCGCCGCTCGCGGCCGGGTGAGGTCGGAAGGACCATCTTCGGCGAGAGGGTCGGGCACGGGGAGGAGCCGGTGCGATCATCCACCGCGCGACGGTTAACGGAGTCCTCTGCTCCTCTGAAGATCACGGTGCGGCAAGAGACTTGCCGCTTCTAGGAGCGCTGTGCGAACGAGCCTCCGGTGCCCTCTTGCATACGGGCGTTAGCCGAGCGTGACTGCGTGTGCCTCGCGGCGCCCAAGCCAGTCCGTGAAGTAATTGGATAGCGCCCTCGCGTCATGCTGGGTTGCGGAGCAGAACGATCGAGTGTTCTACGCGCGGGGTCATTCCAATTGCGCCGCCCGACTTGGTTCGCGCCAACGGCGAACATGCGGAGCGGCGAGGTGAGTGCGCACAGGCGAAGGTGAGTGCGCGCAGAGTGGATGTGTGCGGCGGCGCAGATGAGAGGAGTGCGCGAATAGCGATAGCGGGGCGCATTCGCGAGGGGCGCAGATTGGTGAACCGCGCAGAAGAGTCAAGCGCGCAAGGCGTGGCGTACGAAAAAGAAGGAGCAAGGCGCGCCAACGCAGTAGATGTGTACGGAACGACAGAGGGCACAGACGAAGGCGAAGGCACGGAACGGTGGAGACGCGGACGTGGTGGGCACGAGAGCCGAGGGGGCACGCACGAGCTGAGCGCGCGGAAGGGCGGAGAGCGCGGAAGGGCAGAAGAACGGAAGAGCGTGAGAACCGAGGCGGGGACGAGCGGTGGGCACGGAAGAGCCGAGGGGCGCGCGAGAACTGAGCGCGCGGAAGAGCCGGGAGGCGCGAGAACTGTGCGCGCGGAAGAGCCGGGAGGCGAGTGAGAGCTGAGCGCGCGGACGAGCGGTGACACGGAGGAGCCGAGCGCACCGACGAGCGGAGAGCGCGGAAGAACTGAGCGCGCGGACGAGCGGAGGGCGCGGAAGAACTGAGCGCGCGGACGAGCGGGAGAGCGCGAGAATTGGGCGCGCGGACGAACGGTGGACACGGAAGATCCGAGCTCACGGACGAGCGGAGGGCGCGGAAGAACTGAGCGCGCGGACGAGCGGGAGAGCGCGAGAACCGAGAGCGCGCATGAGCGGAGATCGCAGAAGGTGAAGAGCGCGCACGAGTGAAGAGCACGCACGAGTGAAGAGCGCGCACGAACGAAAGGCGCGAAAGGCCGGAGGGGCGGTGAGTTTGGAGGGGCAGCGATGGGGGCAGTGGGGTGGACATACAACACGGGCATGATGCGGCTGTGCCCGCGATAAGCAGGTCTTCGTAATGGACAGGCGGTTGGGCCCGAGGTGGTTCCCCCTCCCCTGAGCAAACGCCCACGCTGGAGAATGGTTATCTGCCGGTGGCGCGACCAGTGCACCGAGTCGCGAGCGGTGGGCCATCTGCGGGCGCTGCGTGCGCGAGCTTGGAGATTGCACACGATGATTCACGTGAAACATCGGCCGCGGTGATGAGCAGACGGCCGAACCGCGTGGCTGATAAGCCCTTCAACTCGGGTCGCCAGCGGCCGATCTTCCATTGGCGATGCGGCTGCGTATGCTCCAGCTTTCCCGGCGGAGCGCTTCTCCGGCTCTGCCGCACTAGATCGCTGCCGCATCCCAAGCGGAACGCCGATGGGCTTAGTGCGGCGCGCGCGGAACACTCGACCGCTTCCGCTCAGCAGCCGCGGGATGACGCGAGCGCGATCCAGGCACCCGGCGCCGATGCACTGCCGAGGCATGGTGGAATCCCCTGTCCGTGATCGCCATCGGCCGCTGCAACGTTCATCGCCTCGTCGTCCGCCCCACCGTGCCAAGCGAGCCCATCCCATGGCACGAAGAAGCAGCCGCTGGACGGAGGACGTTCGTCGAGGCGCGCCGGAAGCAGGTCGGCCAAACCGTCGCTGCGACCCAGCTGTCCGGTCTTCGATGCTCAGTCTCGCCACGTCAGGGCGAACCGTCCCGCCCCCTGGTTCGCGGCCAATGTTTCATGTGAAACAGCGCGCGTGGCGGAGTGAAATCGTGCGGATTTGCGTGTCGCTTTGCGCCTCGCCGCGATTCAGCTTTCTTAAACCGCTCAGTGCTGGCAAGCTAGTGTCCGTCGGGCGTGAGCGTAGGTGCCACGGAGGGATCTGGTTGTCACAGCGGCGAGGAGCTCCGCTCGGTCGATCGGGCGCCGCGGACCCGGTTGTGCATCGTGTTCGATCCGACAAAGGCTGTTGCTGGCACGGCGCCGATCTGTCCTATCGCGCGTACGTGTTCTGAAGTTTCTCGGGTTAGGAGCTGTCTATGTCGAGCGGTCCGGCGAATGTTTCACGGGAAACAACGTCGCGCGTGCCGGGGATGCTGGACTCCAGCAATTTCGACGCGGAGGCATTCGGAAATACGCCGTTCGGGCACATCTCCCCTAGTGAGACCCCGATCGCTGCCGAAGCGCAACGTGCAAGTCAGGTCCTCCATCCAGGAAAGGTGACTGTGCCGAAACCGCACGAGCAACGCATCATCACCATCGCCAATCAGAAGGGCGGGGTCGGGAAGACGACCACCACCGTGAATCTGGCGGCTGCCCTGGCGCATCAGGGGATGACGGTTCTCGTGATCGATCTCGACCCGCAGGGCAACGCCAGCACCGCCCTGGGTATCGAGCACCATTCGGGCGTCCCCTCCAGCTACGAGTTACTCATCGGCGAGGTCTCGGTGAGGGACGCGATCCAGACGAGCCCGCACAGTGAGCGTCTTCTGTGCATCCCCGCGACCATCGATCTGGCGGGCGCCGAGATCGAACTCGTGTCGATGGTGGCCAGGGAGGGTCGGCTGAAAGCCGCGATCCAAGAGGCGAACATCGCCGGTTACGACATCGATTACGTGATGATCGACTGCCCGCCTTCCTTGGGTCTGCTGACGGTGAACGCGCTCGTCGCGGCGAAGGAGGTGCTGATCCCGATCCAGTGCGAGTACTACGCGCTGGAGGGCGTCGGTCAGTTGCTCCGCAATATCGGACTGGTGCAGGCGCACCTGAATCCGGAACTTCACGTCTCGACCGTGATCCTCACGATGTACGACGGTCGGACCAAGTTGGCCGACCAGGTCGCCGAGGAGGTCCGCGGGCACTTCGGCGATGTCGTGCTGCGGTCGGTGATCCCACGCAGCGTGAAGGTGTCGGAGGCACCGGGTTACGGCATGACGGTGCTCGATTATGATCCAGGCTCCCGGGGCGCGATGAGCTACCTGGATGCCGGACGCGAGATGGCGGCCCGCGCGGTCCCGCGTGTCGCCGCGACGAAGTCGGCGGAGTGACTCGGCGGGCCGGGTCGACGCCCGGCACAGTCCGGTTTGGTGGCGGAACGAGGAAGGGGTCGGTAGACCGATGAGTCAGGCGAAGAAGGGTGGGCTCGGGCGCGGTCTCGCCGCGCTGATTCCGACGACACCGACGGCCTCTCCGGGCCTCAGCAGCGCCGCTGCGAGTGTCATCGGTCTGGATCCGGTCGGGCCGCAGCCCCCTTCCACCTATCTGCATCGGGTACCGGATCCGGCCGACGACGCCGAACTCGAGGCCGGCGGAGCCATTTACCGGGAGATCCCGCCGGAGCAGATCGAGCCGAATCCGAAGCAGCCGCGCACGGTCTTCGAAGAAGACGCCCTAGCCGAGCTGGTGCATTCGATCCGCGAATTCGGTCTGATGCAGCCGATCGTGGTGCGCCGGACCGAGCCGGGCGTGGACCGCTATCAGCTGGTCATGGGCGAGCGGCGCTGGCGAGCGTGCCAGGAAGCGGGCCTGGCCACCATTCCCGCGATCGTCCGGGAGACCGCGGACGAGTCGATGTTGCGCGACGCCCTGCTGGAGAACATTCACCGGGTGCAGCTGAACCCGCTCGAAGAGGCGGCGGCCTACCAGCAGCTGCTGGAGGAATTCGACGTCACCCACGAGGAATTGGCCGCGCGAATCGGCCGCTCTCGACCGGTCGTGACGAATATGATCCGTCTACTGAAGTTGCCGATCCCGGTGCAGCGCCGGGTCGCGGCGGGCGTACTGTCCGCCGGGCACGCGCGAGCACTGCTCGGTCTCGAAGCGGGTGCGGACGCTCAAGAGGTGCTCGCCGCCCGAATCGTCGCCGAGGGACTCTCGGTCCGGGCCACCGAGGAAGCTGTCATGCTGGCGAACCGAGAGCAGGACGCGGCCGCGCCCTCTCCCGTCGTCCGTCGCAAGCCGATCGAGATGCCGGGCCTACAAGCCGTGGCCGATCGGCTGTCCGGCTCCTTCGACACCCGGGTCCTCGTGAGTATGGGCAAGCGCAAAGGCAAGATCGTCGTCGAGTTCGGGTCGGTCGAAGACCTCGAAAGGATCGTCGCCCTGATGGAGCAGAGCGCGCCCCAGGTGTGACAGAAGTGACGAAATTAAACTTGTGGTTTCGATAGGTGCGAGTTACCGGCCGAAACGTCACTGTGACGGCAGGGTTTCGCGCGGTCGTGGAGCGCGCATCGCTCCCGGCGAAGCAACACAAGTTCTTTTGACCAACAGCACAGCGACATGGAATGAGGCGGGTTCCCCTTGATCGCTTATTCTTGCTGGCGAGCAAACTTTGATGCGACGTGAGCGTGGATGAATCGGACAGCTGGAGGCTGAGCAGAGCGGTGTCGACCAGCGTCACAGCACTAACCCTCGGCGGACTGGAAAAGCTTCCCGCGCATGCGCGGCGCTGTGTCTTCTGGGAGATGGACCCCGCGGTGGCGGAGGACTCGCGCAATTTCAGCGATCCGGTGTTCGAGAAGGAAGCCTGGCTGTCCACGGTCATGCTGGAGTGGGGTTCGTGCGGACAGGTGGCGAACGTCGACGGCAGCGTCGCCGGCTGTGCCTTCTACGCACCGCCGAGGGTGGTACCTCGGGCCGCGCTCTTCCCCACCTCCCCCGTGAGCCCGGACGCGGTGCTGCTGACCACGCTGCGGGCCGAATTTCCGTATCAGGGTGGCGATGTAGCCCATCGCCTGGTCCAGGCCGTGGTAGCCGATCTGGTGCGCCGTGGCGTACGCGCTCTGGAAGCGTTCGGCATCCGTACCGACCCGGCGACGCAGGCACTCGCGGAGCGATCCGGCTCGATGACATTGCTCGAGCGGATCGTCGCACCGATCAAGGGGGCGGGTGCGACGACCGAGTGCTCGCCGGAGAGCTGCATGGTCGACGCCGACTTCTTGGAGGATGTCGGCTTCGAGGTCGTGGCCCAGCATCACCGATTCCCCCGCTTGCGGTTGGAACTCGACTCCGACCACGGCTGGAAGGAAGATGTCGAACGGGCGTTGGATCAGCTGCTCGCGGCGGCATCGATGACCGCGCCGACCCGCATCGGGGCGCGCTGACGGAAACGCCGAAACGCCCCCCGCCGAGAGTCGGAAGGCAGGGGGCGTTTCGTTGCGAGAAAGCCGAGGCTACATACGGTCCGCGGCGGCCAGTTCTTCGGCCAGCAGCTCAGCGAACGTGTAGGTACCGGTCGGCTGGTCGTCCTGCCCGAGCAGGTACAGCCGCTTCACCGAGATCAAGATGGCTTCGGCGATCACGTCGCGCATACGCGGGTTGGTGAGCACCGAGGCATCGTATTCGTTGGTCAGATAACCGATGTCGACCTGCACGGTGGGCATCTTGGTGAGACGCAACAGATCCCAGGTTCGCGCATGGGTTCGGCAGTCCTGCAGAGAGGTTCGGGCGACGACCTCCCGCTGGATGAACCCGGCCAGCACCTGCCCGATCATGGACACCGAGCCGTGCGAGTTGCCGAAGTAGAACCCGGCCACACCGTTGGCCAGCGGGCTGGGGTTGGTGGCGCAGCGCAGCGAGATCATCAAGTCGGCGTCGAAGGCGTTGGACGTGTCCGCGCGTTCGGCGTCGGTGGGGTTGGCGCCCCACGGACGCGACAGGAAGGTCTCCATGCCCGTGGCCGCCATCCGCCCTTCCAGACGGCTGGCCAGGTCCCACAGGATTTCCGACTCGTAGACCTCGCCGTATTCGGAGGGCACGGCGCAACCCTTGTCGGGACCGCCGAGACCCGGATCGATGACGATCCGCTTGCCCGTCAGCTGGGGCCCCGCCCGATGCACCACCTCTTCCTCGGCGATCCGGTGCGGATTGCCTCCGGTCACCCTGGCGCCGAGCAGATCCAGCGAGCGCAGGGTGTCGGGACCGCAGATGCCGTCCGCGGACAGCCCGATCTCCCGTTGGAAAGCGGTCAACGCGTCATGGGTGTGCGGACCGAAGTAGCCGTCGACGCGGTGCACGTAGAAGCCGAGGTCCTGCAGCCTGCGCTGAAGCGTGGCCACGTCGTCGCCGTACAGCGGCGCGGACAACTGGTAGATCAGCGTGCGCGCGCCGAGCCGGTAGGACGCTTCCTTCAGTGCCCGGTAGGTGGCCGGGCCGACCACGCCGTCGACGAGCAAGCCGCGATGCTGCTGGAATGCGCGAACCGCGGAGTCGAGGTGGTGGTCGAAGGAGACCTCGGTGTCCTTCCAATACTCGCGTGTGTCCGCGTGGTCGGTAGCGATATGCGCGTGTAGGAAACCAAGGCTTGCCAGGGTGCTCCGAACCTCTGCTACGGCTGGACCGGAATCGCCGTGACGAAGTCGGTGCATGCGTGAGAGCCCTTTCCTTCCGTCAAACCCGCGGGTACCCACTCATGCGATGGGATACACCTTCGCACGACCGGAACGTCGGTCGATTGTCTCAGACCCGGACCGGGTTTCAACAATCCCCGGGTCCAGGCATCGTACGGCGCGTCGTCGGATCGCGCCGTCAGATGACGTCTTCGAGTTCGCGCAGCAGAGCCGCTTTGCCCTTCGCCCCGACGATCTGCTTGACCGGCTTACCGCCGCGGAACAGCATCATAGTGGGCAGCGAGAGGATCTGATAATCGCGTGCGGTGCTCGGGTTGGCGTCCACGTCCACCTTCGCGACGGTCAGCTTGTCCGCGTACGCGGCCGCGATCTCCTCCAGGACGGGCGCGACCATCTTGCACGGTCCGCACCAGTCCGCCCAGAAATCGACGAGGACGGGCTTCTCACTCAACAGCACGTCGTCGGCGAAGGACGCGTCGGTGACGGTGACCGTGTTGGCGGACTCGGGCATGGGTGTTCTCCTTGCGATACAGCGAGATGAAAGGTGTTGCTCGTTCGCGCGAGCTCAGTTGGCGGGGACGGTGACCGACTCACCCGCGTGGGCGAGGGTGTTCGAGGTGATGTCGCCCTGGTCGGCCAACCAGCGCTCGGCGTCGATGGCCGCCCGGCAGCCCGTGCCCGCGGCGGTGATCGCCTGGCGGTAGGTGTGGTCGACGAGATCGCCGGCGGCGAAGACGCCGGGGATCTCGGTGGCGGTGGTCGGGTGCTGCACCAGTACATAGCCCTCGTCGTCCAAGGCGACCTGGCCCTTGACGAGTTCGCTGCGCGGGTCGTGGCCGATCGCGACGAACAGGCCGGTGGCGGCCAGCTCGGAGGTCTCGCCGGTCCTGGTGTCGCGCAGGGTCAGGTGGGTGACGCTGGTCTCACCGTGCACCTCTACCACTTCGGCGTTGAGCGCGAACTTGATCTTCTCGTTCGCCTTCGCCCGCTCCAGCATGATGCGGGAGGCGCGGAACTCCTCGCGGCGGTGCACGATGGTGACGCTCGCGGCGAACTTGGTGAGGAAGGTCGCCTCTTCCATCGCGGAGTCGCCGCCGCCGACCACCACGATGTCCTGGCCCTTGAAGAAGAAACCGTCGCAGGTGGCGCAGGCGCTGACACCGCGGCCGAGCAAGCGCTGTTCCCCCGGAACGTTCAGGTAGCGTGCGGCCGAGCCCATGGCGAGGATGACGGCGTAGGCCTCGAAGGTCTCCCCGCCGACGACGACCTTCTTGATCGGGCCGGTCAAGTCGACGGCGTCCACGTCCTCGGTGCGGATATCCGCGCCGAACCGCTTGGCCTGCTCGCGCATCTCCTCCATGAGATCAGGGCCCATGATGCCGCCGCGGAAGCCGGGGAAGTTCTCGACTTCGGTGGTGGTCATCAGCGCGCCGCCGAACTGGGTCCCCTCGAACTGCAGCGGTTGGAGCTCGGCACGGCCCGCGTATACGGCGGCCGTGTAACCGGCGGGTCCGGAGCCGATGATGATCAGGTCGCGAACTGGCGTGCCGGTGTCGTTTCTTTGCTCGCTACGCTCGCTCATGGGGCCCTTCCGGGAAAATTCGATCGGACGTGTCGGTCAACAACAGGGTAATGGCTGTTGTTCCCGGCTTGTCCGGGTCACACCCGTGTGCGTGGCGCAGATCGCAAGGTCAGCCGATGTCCTGCAATGCCTTGCGCTGTGGATCGCCGGTGCCGCAGCCGGTGCCGACCACCAGCGCGGTGATCTTGGGCGGTTGCGGGCCGTTGAGCAGGATGAGCACCGCGTTGCCGCCCTGGAATCTGATGTCGGTCGACCCGAGCACCGTGCGGTCGAGACCGTTCGCCCGGACACAACGTTCGAGCGCTTCCGGGCCCGCCAGCGATCCGGTGACGTTGTGCCTGCCGAGCGCGCTGAGGGCCATGGTGGCGGTGAGATCGTCACCCCAGTCGTCGTTCCCCGGGGTCGGTTGTGCCGTGGGCGCGGGGGCATCGCCGTCGAAGGACGTCGAGAACCAGGCACCGACGCCCGCCACCGTGACGATCGCCGCGGCCGCCGCCGCGAGCCAGCGGGATCTGCCGCGCCGATACTCATCGAGAACCACCGGCGCGGTTCCGGAAACCTCTGCTGCCGCAGCGGATTCGCGCGTCCGGGCGGGGGAAAGCTGGTGAGCCGTGGCGTTCTCCGCAGGAGTCTCCTCGGGCGGTTCCAGTTCATCGATGAACAGAGCGAGCCGGGCCGTCACGTCCTCCGGCATCGAATGGACGATGTGCTCATCCCGGCCGAGAGCACGCAACGCGGTGGTGACCTCGTCCAACGCGTCGAGGTACCGCGCTGCCTCCGGGTCGCGCGAGACCGCGGGCCACAGCTGCTCGCGCTGCGCCGATGTCACATTGTCGGCATGAAGGTCGGCCAGCAATTCGGGCGTGAACGGGGGCTGCGGCACGGACCGGGTAGCCATCGCACCTCCGTTGTTCGCATCTGACATCGCGGGGATCCCCTCGCCGACGGGACCTGCCTCTGAATCGTTCAGTGGTTCGTCACTATTAATGACGCATCCCAACTACCTCCGGTTCCCCGGATCACGCAGATAATCCAATTGCTCTTTCAACCGCTGCCGCCCGCGAGCGCACCTGCTTTTGATCGTTCCCTCCGGTACACCCAGCAACGCGGCCGCCTCGGCCACGCTATACCCCTCCACATCCACCGCGACCAACGCCGTCCGCTGCTCCGGCGGCAACGAGAACAACGCACGGTCGATGACCATCGACATCTCCACCGCCGCCATCTCATCGCGCTCATCCCTCGGCTCGGGCATCGACTCCGGCGACAACGACAGCGCGCGCCTGGTCTTGTTGCGACGAATCCGATCCAGGCACGCGTTCACAACAATCGCATGCAACCAACTACGCACCTGGGACTCCGCACGAAACGCCCCCGCCGTGCGATGCGCCGACAACAACGCATCCTGCAACGAATCAGCAGCGTCCTCACGCGTATACGACGTGCGCAACGCCGTCTGCCACAGATGATCGTTATGCCTGCGCAGCAACTCGGCGAACGCATGCCGCCGACCACTCACATGCGCCCGCAACAACTCCACATCGGTGCACTCACCGAGCACGAGGGAACGCTCGTGACACATCACCGGCCGCGACGCCCCCCTGCCCAGCTCCTCGTTCACTTCGGACGACAATGCCAACCCCTTGGACGGCCCTCACGGCGGCAACGGCATGGTTGACCATCACCGAGATCTCGCAGCATCCAGGGCCGAAACGCCCGCACCTGGAACTCCCCTGCTGAGAGCGCTCCAAGATCATATCGTCCGTAACGTTTTGGCAGCAACCAAATGAGCGGCCGGAGTACGGCGGAATACGCGACGATCAACGTCGCGCAACGAGTGGCCCGCACGAAGGAATGTGCGGCGGAAGCAGAGCCGGGCTAGGGCGCGGCGTCGAAACGGATGTCGGCGATAGCCGTCTGGAACTGTCCTCCGGAATTCCCCAGTCCGGTGATCCAGACGAGAACGTAGCGTGCGGCTTGGTCGGCGCGCACCGGGATGTCGGTGACGCCGTTGTCCAGCCGGGCGGAACCGATCAGCTGGGTCTGATCCAGCGTCGGCGAGCCGGTGGGCGAGGTGCGGATCTCCACCGACGTGCCCGCGCTGGCCGAGTTGATCGAGACATTCGTGAGCTTGGCGGGGGCGGGCAGCGTGGCCAGCAGCCCGACCCCCTTCTTGAGCGCCGGGAACTGCTGGAAGTACTGATCGGTGCGCCACTGTGTGCCCGGATCGTTGTCCAGCACCGCCTGGACGTTGGCCACGCCGTCGGCGGTGCCCTCCGGGGAGAACACCGACACGCCGGTCACCGGAACCGGCACACCGGTCGACGTGAGGTTCGGGCCCGCGGCCGCCGGCGTAGGAACCGGCTGGTTGTTCGTGGTCAGGCCGATATTGCGCTGTTCGTTCAGCGGTGCATCCGAAGCGCTCGGCGCGAAGAAGCTGACCATCCACCAGATGACGACGCCGACCACCAGCGCGGCGAGGATGCCGAGGCCGACCATGATCCACATCATCCGCTGCGAGCGCTCGCGTTCGGCCGCGAGCAGTTCGGGATCGGCGAGCGAGTCGTCCATGTTCGCGGGCGCGCGCTGGCCGAGCCGGAGCACCGGAATGAAATCGGTCTTCTGATCGACCACCGACGCCTGTTCCAGCACATGCTGGACCGTCGCCGCCGTCCGCACGCCCTTGTTCGACTCCAGCGAGCGCACGGCGACCGCGGAGATCTCGAACGGCACCTCGGGACGGATCTGGCGCGGCTCCACCGGAGTGCCGTCCGGGCCGAAGTCGGCGAACCGGAGTCCGCCGACGGTCGCCGCGGATCCGCTGACACCGCCCGAGCGGATCGGCCAGCGGGCGGTGATCAGTGCGTACAGCATCGCGCCGAGACCGCGCACGTCGGACTGCGCGTCGGAGTCGGAGAGGGTGCCGGGGAAGGCGAGCACCGCATCACCCGCGGCGCTGATGCGCACCCGGTCGGGATGATCGATGGACAGCGAGCTACCGCCGCGGTGAGCCAGCTCGGCCGCCGAGGCGAGAGCGCGGATGGCCCGCGCCGCGCCGATCGGCGAGGGCACCGTCTCGGCCATCTCGCGCAGCGAGCGACCCGGCGTCCATTCCGCCACCACGATGCCGCCGGAGCTGCCGCGCACGACGTCCAGAACGCGGGCGAGGCCCGGCGAGTTGATCCGGCCGAGGCGCAGCGTCCGGGACAGGATCGCCTGAGGACCGTCCTGCCCGGAGTTCTCCGTCGCCTTCTGGTCGGCGTCGACGAAGGTCAGCGCGACCTCGCGATCGAGTTTGATATCCAGCGCCTGCCAGAATTTCAAGCCGCGGGCGCCGCCGTGGCCCGCCAGCAGACGGTAACGCCCGCCTGCCACCGAAGCGCCTGGAATAAGCTTGGGGCCGCGCGGAATCCGCCGTGCACCCAAGTTCTCGCCGCCCATCGGCGGCATCTCCGGCGAGCCGACCGGGATCATCCCGGTGTCGTACATCGGATCCCTTGGCGGCAGCTGATTCTCCTGCGGTCTCGCCGCGTCCTGTTCCGGCGGAGCCGTACCCGGCTCCTTGTTCGCGTACGCGGGATCCAACGGCTCCCCCGCGGTCGGCGGTACATCGGTGGACAGTCCGCCGGACGTGGTCGCAGAAGAATCGGCGGCCGGGACGCCGCCCACCGCGTCGTCGCTCACCCTCGGTCCTCCTTCGCCCTGATATGTCGAGGTTCCGGCGAATTCGCCACTTGTGCTTCTCTGCCGAACAGGGTACGGGAACTCACCCATGCCGGTGCGGTCAACGGCATCGGCTCTGATTACCGGCAGCACCATGGTCTGGGCGTCCATGTACGGATCGAACCGCGGGTACGCCAAGTAGGGGTCGGGCCTGCGGAGCACCTGCGTGACATAAGGATCTTCGACCGGGCTCTCCAGGTCGAGATCCGGCGCGGGCGGGGTCCAGCCGAGCCGCCGGGAAATGGCCACGGTGATGGCCACGATCTCGGGGATTCCGGCGAGTCGCATCAGGCCGAAGGCCACCGCGAACATGACGACCGCCGTGATCGCCACCCGGATCAGCGAGCCCGGGCCGTGGAAGGACGCGGTCAGCCGATCCAGGCCGAGTACCCGATCCACGATCCACATCACCGCGCCGCCCGCGAGTGACGCAAGCACGACACGGGTCACTGTGCGGCCGACGTTGGCCATCCGGAGATCACCGAGGCTGCGGTGCAGCAGCCAACCACCCACCACGGCGCCGACCGTGAACCCGAGGCCGTTCGCGACGCCGAGCGCGATCACCACGTGCTCGGCGTCGGTGACCACCGGGGCCAGCGCGGAGAAGACGATCTTGGCGGCGGTGATGCCGAGGATGATCCAGGTCGGAATCCACGCCTGCTCCCTGGCGTAGAACACCCGCAGGTGGATCAGCACCAGCGAGTACGGGATCAGCGCGAACGCCGACCAGCTGACCGCGAGGCCGAGGCGTTCGGCGTCGGAGCCGAAGTTGCCGTAGCCGTAGAGCGCTTGCCCGACCTGGGGACCGGCCAGCGTGAGGAAGGTGACCACGGGGACCAGCGCGATCATGGTCAACCGGGTGGCGGCGGAGAGATCGTCGACCACCGCGGGCGTGTCGTCGGCGGCGGCGTTGCGGCTCAGCCGCGGCATGATCGCGGTGAGCACCGTGACACCGAGGACGCCGTACGGCAATTGCAGCAGCAGCCACGCGTTGTTGTAGATGGCCGGACCCGCCGCGTCGGCATGCGACGAGATCCGCGTGGCGAAGACGAAGCCCGCCTGGCTGATCAGCACGTACAGGATGATCGCCGCGCCCATGCCGCCGAACTGCTTGAGGCGAGCGTCGACCCCCCACAGCGGGCGCAGGTCGATGCCCGCCCTGCGGATGGCCGGAAGGAGGCTGACCGCCTGCACCACCACGCCGACCGTGACGCCGACGCCGAGCACCAGCAGCTTCGGATCGCTCATGCGGACCGGATCCAGTGTGATCTCGCCGGGCATCAGGACGTACAAGCCGAGCACCGTGAGCACGACCACGTTGTTCAGCACCGGCGCCCATGCGCCGGGCTTGAACATCTGCCGGGTGTTCAGGATCGCGGTGAGCAGCGCCGACATGCCGTAGAACAGGATCGCGGGCAACAGCAGGAACGCCAGCGCGGTGGTGAGCGCGGTGTTGACCTTGCCGTCATCGGACAGGAAGACATGGGTGGTCAGCACCGGCGCCGCGGCCGTCGCCAACAGCGCGGCGGTGGCCAGGACCACGAAAGCCGCGGTAACCAGGCGCCGGACGAACGCCGCACCACGGTCCGGATCCTCCTGCTCCGCGCGCACCAGCGTGGGCACCACGATGGCGGTGAGCACGGCGCCCAGCACCAGTTCCGCGATCATGTTCGGAATCTGGCTGGCGACGGTGAACGCGCTGGCGATGGCAGGGCCGAGCACCGTCAGCAGCATCAGTTGCTTGCCGAAGCCGGTGATCCTGCTGATCAGCGTCGCGAACGCGATCGATCCCGAGTCGCTGAGTAGCCGCGAGTTCGCGCTCTGCTTCGATTCGTCCGCCTTCGGCGGCTCCGCGGTGTCGGTGGCCGCGGGCCACTCCCTGGTCCGCGGGCGATCCGGTCCGGCGGGGTCGTGCCGGACCGGGCCTGCCGGCCGTTGCCGCGGTGGTGCTGGGAACTGCTGTGGCTGCGGCGGGGCGTAGCGCGGCGGCGGCACGCGGTCGGACTCCGGCGTCGCGACCGGGATCGGCCCGGAACGGGGCGGACGCGGCGCGGCGGGGATCGGACCCGACTGCGGGGGCCGGGGCACCGCGGGGATGGCGCCGGAGCGGGGCGGACGCGGCACGGCCGGGATCGCGCCGGACTGCGGCGCGCGTGGTGGCGCCTGCCGAGGAGCGCCGCCGGGAGGGCCGGAAGGCACAGGTCCCGGGCGAGCCGGACCGGGCGGAACCGGTCGCGGTTGACCGGGCCCGGCCGGTGGCGGCGGAGCGGGATACTGCCGTGGGTTCGGGTTGGGCACCGGGCCGGGGCGCGGCGGTGGCGGCACGGGCGGCCTCGGCTGCGCGCCGGGCGGTGGCGGCGGAGGCGGAGGCATGCGCTGACCCGGCCGCGGCTGCGGTGCGGCCGGAGGACGACTGATCCGCGGCACCAGCGGTGCCTGTTCGTCGTTGTATGGACCGCCGTTCACGTCCGGATGGTCGGCTTCGGCCGGAGCCGGGCCACGTTCCCACGGCGCGACCGGCGCTCGGCGCACCGGCGGCCCGTCGAACCGGTCGCTTGGTCGAGGGCGATGAGCCGATATGTCATCGTCGCTCATCATGCCTCCTGTACCAGCCGGGATATCCGCACCCCCATCGGTGCGGTGAGCCGCGGCTCGCCGCAAAGTTTCGCCGTGGTCGGCGAACATTCTGTCAGTGGCCCCCGTCCGGGCCGGACCGGCTCGGGAACACCGTGATTGTCCTCCACCGTGCCACACGACACCGCACTGCACCACATCAATGCAGGTAGCAGCGGTTTTCGTAACCCGATCGAGCCGGGATCGCTCACCGCGTCTCCTGCAACTGCTCCTGCTCTTGTTCCTGCGCCCGCAGCACGCGCAGGCGCGCACGCCGATAGCGGTTGACCCGACGCCTGGTGCCCGGATCGAAACCCTCGTCGGCCGGATCCGGCTGTCCGCGGAACCGGCGCCACAAGCGGCGACCGGCCAGCAGGAGCAGCAGGAGTGCGGCGCATCCGGTAATTATCGCCAACGCCTTGCCGTAGGCATTCGAACGCACCGAGACCTGGGTGGGATTGCCGAGCGCGACGCCCTCCGGCGTGGTGAGCGAGATCGGAATGACCAGGTTGCGGCTGTCGCTCACCTCGGTCGGGACCTGGAAGGAGCGCGACCCGTTCGCCGGGAGTTGCTGTTCGCCGGGATCGGTGATCTTCGTCTCGGCCGGCGCCTCGATCCGGAATCTCACCCGGATGGCCACCGGCAGGTCGTTGCGCGCGACCAGCAGCAGTGGGCTCTGCTCGGACGCGAGCGTGTACACCCCGCCCGGCGGTAGCACGGTGACCGAGCGGTAGAGCTTGTCCATCGTCCGTGTGTTCTGGTCCAGCCGCCGCTGGGCGAATGTATCCGGCGGCGCCGCATCGTCGGCACGCCGATCGGAGAGGCTGAGCACCCGCAGCAGATCGTCGCGCAGCGGCGTCAGGAAGTCGTGCGGCGTCGGTTCGGCCTCCGGCACGTCCACCAGCGCGCGCATCATCTCGGTGATTCGACGGCTCTGCTCGCGCGCGGGCGGCAGGAACCGGTCCGGCACCGCGTCCTGCGCGGCCTGCGACAGATAGTCCAGCGCGTAGGGCTGCGGGTCCGGCGGCAACGCCACCAGATCGTGGAACGGACGCGCGGTGGCGAGATTGCCGCGCAGCAGCTGGTCGACCTGACGCAGCAGCGCGGTCGCCTCGTCCCGGTTGGCACCCCACTGTTGTGGCGGGACCAGCAGCAGCGAACGGCTCGCCTCCGGGTGCAGCGCGCTCCACGAGATCGCCCCGAGAGCATCCTGCAGGCGGGCCGCACGCGAGTCGTTGGTGACGTCGTAGCGGACCCGGGACGGAGTGAAGGGCGGGGTGGGCGGATTGGAGCCCACCGCGGCGAGCGCCGTCGCGGACCAGATGTCGAAAGTCACCGCGTGCAGTGCCGGGTCGGCGGCGGGAGCGGGTGAACCCGCGGCCGGCGGACTGCCCGGTACCTGCGGTGCTGGTACCGGGGCGGTGGGCTGGATCGCGGTGATCTCGGGCAACCGCACCACTTCGGGACTGACCGCGTCCGCGGTGGCTCCGGCCTCGCTCGCACCGGCCGTGGTCTGGTGGCTCTCACTGCTCGACTGCGCCCAGTCCACGCTGTCCTGCGGAACCGCCGCCGTCGAGGCGAGCACTGCGGTGCTGAAACCATGGCTGCGCAACAGCCGGCCCGCGCCTTCGTCGATGCTGCCGGAATCCGGCAGGCCGACCCCGCGCACCGACCGGGTGGAAAGGATGGAGTCGATGATCTCGGCCGGTTCGCTGATCGCGCGCGCGGACAGCGCCGGATCGTTGACCGCGGCCAGCGCGGTGAGATCGACCTGCGCGAACGGCAGCGCCACGGTGCACATCGATCCGGCCAGCGCGCGCAGCCGGTCCAGCCAGGTCTGGGCCTGTTCGGCGCCCGCGCCCGCCCTGGTCGCGCCGTCCGGATCGGACGGGCTGGCCAGCACGCGGTAACCCCTGGTCATCGCGCGCACGGTGAGCAGCAGGTCGGGGTCGACGGCAAGGCACACGGCCGAAGCCAGATCGGCGTTGCGGCCCGCGCCCGGGCTCAACGTCCCCTCCAGCGCGGCAAGCAGTTGATCGAGACGCCCGCCCTTGCCGAGCGAAGCGGCCAATTCGTCGTCGGTGAGCTCCACCTTGCCGTCCACGCTGCCCGGATGGCCCCCGACCTGCCTGGGCCGGTCGGCCAGCGGCCACAGCAGCGTCGTCGCCACCGGGGCGTGGGTGGGCGCGGTCACCGACGGGGCCTCTTCACCCGCGACGGGCGGCACGCCGAGCACCGGGAGCAGGAACCTGGCGTCGTCGAGCCTGGCCTGCGTGCCGTAAGCGGGTTCGCCGTTCACGTTCAACAACAGCGGGTAGACGCCCGGTTCCGTGATGCCCAGCGACGTGGCGCCGCTCTCGGAGCGCAACGGGATGCTCAGCGTGAACTGCTTGCGCTGCCCCGGATTCAACCGCTGCGCGACATCCTCGAAGTCGCCGTTCACGTCGTAGTTGACCTCGTCCAGGCGCAGCGTGGCACGCAACCCGGCAGGCGCGGTGATCGCCGCCGCCCGCTGGACGCGGATGCTGACGTCGTCCACCACACGGTCGCCGATATTCGTGACCGTGCCCGAGACCGTCAACACCGAATCGCTGCCGGTGGTCACCGTGGTCGGCGTCACCGAGTCGAGAGACAGCTTCAGGAATTTGGGATTCGTAGAGGTGCCGGACCCGGTAGGTTGCGCTGCGGCCGAGGCGGAATCGAGCAGTGGCAGCGTCGTCACCGGGCCGATGATGGTCAGGACCGCCACGAAGATCCGGAACAGTCCACGCGTCATCGCTTGCCGGTCTCCATCCGGTCGATCAGCTTGTTCGCCATCTCCGCCAGCCGCCGCTCGTCGGCGTAGGCCAGCCGAGAATCCAATTCACTCAACGGGACCCAGGCGACCTGGGTCACTTCAACGTCGGCGTCGGACAGTTCACCACCGACCGAACGCAGCAGATAATGATGCACCGTTTTGTGTACCCGCCGACCATCGGTCACGAACCAGTAATCGATGCTGCCGAGTTCGGCGACCACGACACCGTTGATGCCGGTCTCCTCGGCGACCTCGCGGATCGCGGTCTGCTCGGCGGTCTCACCTTCTTCGATATGTCCCTTCGGCAGCGACCACAGTAACCGCCCGCGGCGATCAGTGCGTCCGATGAGTGCCGCACTGCGCGACTCCCGAGGACCGTCCAAGCCGTCGACGACGAGTCCGCCCGCCGAGGTCTCCCGCACCGTACGCATCCGCGGCTTGGCGGCATTGGCGGCATTGGCGGCCGAACCGCGGCGCCGAGGCTGGCGGCGTCGACTGTTCGCACGATCGGCCGGAGACACCTGGCAATCCTACTGTGTTGGATTGGCCGCGCCTCCGCGCGGCGTGTTCGCGGCCCCCTTATGGCTCGCGTTCGCGCGACCGCCGCTTGCTCCTTCGTCGCGTACGCGGCGGCCGCGCAAACGCGAGCCGGGCCGCGAACGGAACATGCTCGGTCTCGCTTCGCTCGAAACCGGGAGTCGAGGTGCGCTGGGCGCATCGGTATCGGCGTTCGGGACATGGGGCGCGCCCGCTCGGCGCGGACGTCGAGGGCGACCGGTACTGGTGGTTCGCGGGGGAAGCGGTGGCCCCGCTTACAGCTGGCTGTTCGTAAGGCGGACGACCTGGGGTTCAGAGCGCAGACACGCTGGATGCTCGGGGTGTACGGCCACTGGATGGCTCGCGGCCGGGCGCGGCGGGCCTTCGCCTTGTTCGAGATCGGCGGGGTGGTGCGGAGGATCGGCAGGCGAGGGTGCGCGGCGCTCACGGCGGCTGATCGTGAGTCGATCCGCGAATCGTGGTTCGCCTCTGGGCGGTGACCACTGGGTGCTCTGTGGCGGGATGGCGGCGAGCGTTGTTCTTCGGCTCTGCGCGGCGCGTTGGGGGGTGGATCGCGAGGGTGGTTGCGCGGTCTTCGGATGCCGCTGGCTGGGTTGATGTCGTTGTCCTTATATATCTGGGCTGCTGCGGGGGCCTGCGGCGCGATAACCGTTGTCGTGGCTCGGTAAGCTGCTGCTTCGTGGTTTCGCCGAAGTCGCAGGACGCTGCGCTGGATAGACGTACCCGATTGCTCGCCGCCGCGGCGGTGACGCTCGGGGGGCTGGCGGATGTGCTGACGCCGCTGGGTGAGATGTTCGCGGCGCGGGGGCACGAGCTGTACCTGGTCGGCGGGAGCGTGCGGGACGCGGTGCTCGGCCGGTTGGGGACCGATCTGGATTTCACCACCGACGCGCGGCCGGAGGTGGTGCAGGACATCTTGCGCGGGTGGGCCGACCATCTGTGGGACACCGGCGGCCTGGCATTCGGCACGGTCAGCGCGTCGAAGGCCGGGCAGCAGCTGGAGATCACCACCTTCCGCGCCGACAACTACGACCGGGTGTCGCGCAACCCCCAGGTGACCTTCGGCGACTCGCTCGCCGAAGACCTGGTGCGCCGGGACTTCACGGTGAACGCGATGGCGGTGAAGATCGGAGCGGACGGCGCGCTGGAGTTCGTCGATCCGCTGGACGGCATGACCTCCCTGCTCGAAGGCGTGCTGGATACGCCTGCCGCGCCGGAGGATTCGTTCAACGATGATCCGTTGCGCATGTTGCGCGCCGCGCGATTCGTCTCCCAGCTCGGCTTCGAGCCGCATTCCCGGGTGCGGGCCGCCATCACCGCGATGGCCGACCAGATCGACCGCATCACCGCCGAGCGGATCCGGGTCGAGCTGGACAAGCTGATCGGGGGCGCGCATCCGATCGACGGCATCAACGTCATGTGTGAGACCGGGCTGGCGCAGCGGGTGCTGCCCGAGGTGCCCGCGATGAAGCTGGAGATCGACGAGCATCACCAGCACAAGGACGTCTACTGGCATTCGCTCACCGTGCTGGAACAGGCGATCGACCAGGAGGAGGGCGACCCCGACCTGGTGCTGCGCTGGGCCGCGCTGCTGCACGACATCGGCAAGCCCGACACCAAGCGCAACGAGCCGGGCGGCGGCGTCAGCTTCCACCACCACGAGGTGGTCGGCGCGAAGATGGTGCGCAAACGGATGCGTACGCTGAAGTACCCGAAGCAGTTCACCGAGGACGTCGCCCGGCTGGTGTTCCTGCACCTGCGCTTCCACGGTTACGGCAAAGGGCAGTGGACCGACTCCGCCGTCCGCCGCTACGTCACCGATGCCGCGGAGCTGCTCCCCCGCCTGCACAAACTCGTCCGCGCCGACTGCACCACCCGCAACAAGCGCAGGGCCGCCGCGCTGCGCGCCACCTACGACGAGCTTGAGTTGCGGATCGAGCGGTTGCGCGAGCAGGAGGATCTGGCCAAGGTCCGCCCGGATCTGGACGGCAACGCGATCATGGAGCTGCTCGGCCTGCCCCCGGGGCCCGAGGTGGGCCGGGCCTGGCGCCATTTGAAGGAACTGCGGCTCGACCGTGGCCCGCTCGATCGGGACGAAGCCGAGGCGGCGCTGCTCGAGTGGTGGAAGACGCAGAGCTGAACAGGTCAGAAGACGATCAGGGTGGTGCCTGCCAGGATCGCGGAGCGCATCTGGGCGAGATCGAACGACCCGGAGATCTCCGGCAGTTCGACGCGGAATCGGATCAGGTCGTCCTCGCGATCGGCGCGCACGATCCGCGCGTCCTTGGGCAGGTGCTCGAGCGGTAGGACGGGAACGTCGATCATGCGTCGCGGAATGCGGACGCCGAACCAGGTGGCCCGGCGTATCTCGATGCGCAGGCGGTTATCCGTGACCGACGCGTCCACCAGGGCGGTGACCAGCCGTCGGCGGTGCCTGGCTCGGATCAACCCGCTGCGGTGCACGTCGAAGTCCCAGTCCAGCGGCTGGGTGTTGAGCCACCCGGCCAGCGCCGCCGTGGTGACGGTGCCGACGAGGTCGAGCCGGGCGGTGCGCACTTTGGTCGGCACGCCCGGAATCAGGCGGACGCCGTGGGCGATCACCGTGACGGACTCGATCGGATGATCGTCCCAGCTCAGCCGCGACAGCACCGTCTTGGTCTGGAAATGCGCGCCGCGGCGGCGCACCTTCAGCACCTGCAAGGTGGCATGCAGGTCGTGGCCGAGCAGTGTCGCGCTGACCTCTTGGCCGCCGAACCGGCTCAGGATGCCCTCGCTGAGCATGGTCATCAGCACGTCGGGCAGCAGCGCCGTGACGGTGCCCGCGCCGAGGTCGGCGACCGGATCCATCCAGGCCGTGCTGAGCGCGACCCACTGCTCCAGCCAGGATTGATCGAACAGGCGCTTTCCGAGATCGACGGCCCGCAGCGGCGACCAGGACTTCGGATCGAAATACGTGGCCATGATTGGAACGAGCGTACTTGGCGCGGGGGCTCGAACCGGCGCGCTGTGACCCAGGTCGCGTGGAACGAGTGTCCTTGCCCGGGGCAAGGCTCGAGCACGAGAATCGAAGGGCCGTCTGTCACGCACTGCTGGGAGGACGCACATGGCGCTGGATCTGAACAGTGATCTCGGCGAGGGCTTCGGACCGTGGACGATGGGTGACGACGCCGCCATGCTCGACATCGTCACCAGCGCGAACATCGCCTGCGGATTCCACGCGGGTGACCCAGCGATCATGCGCAGGACCTGCGCGCTCGCGGTGCGCAAGGGCGTGCGGATCGGCGCCCATGTCGGTTATCGCGACCTGGCCGGTTTCGGTAGGCGAGAGATCGCCGTCGCGCCCGGAGAGCTGCGCGACGAGGTGCTGTATCAGATAGGCGGTCTCGACGCTTTCGCGAAAGCCGCCGGGGATCGGGTGCGCTACGTGAAACCGCATGGCGCGCTCTATCACTCGGCAGCGCGCGATCGGGAACTGGCCGACGCCGTCCTGGCCGCGATCACGGAGTACGACCCGCGGCTGGCCCTACTCGGCCCGGCAGGCACCCACTTGGAGACGGCAGCGGGGGCCGCCGGAGTGCGCTTCGTCGGCGAAGGTTTCGCCGACCGCGCCTATACGGCCGAGGGCTCGCTGGCGCCGCGCGGTACGCCCGGCGCGGTGCTGGAGCCACGGGACGCGGTCGCCCAAGCGATTTCGATCGCCGAGTCGGGAGCCGCGCGGACGGCCGACGGCTCCGGCGAGGTCGCGGTGCGCGCCGCCAGCATCTGTGTGCACGGTGATTCGCCCGCGGCGGTGGAGATGGCCCGGCGCATCCGGGCCGCGCTGGACGAAGTCGGCGTGCCGGTGGAGCCGTTCGGCTGAGGCAGGGACATGAAGACGAAGGGCACGGTGACGCACGCGCAGCGGCAGGCGGCCGAGGAGGCGATCCGCGCGGCGGGTGATCGGGCGCTGTTGATCACCCCCCAACGGTGTGCGGTGGTCGCGGAACTCGTGACCGCGCTGCGGGAGCGTCCGGTACCGGGTGTGCAGGATCTGCTTCCGGCCGCGGAAACCCTATTGCTGACACTCGATTCACCACGCGCCGCGGAATCGGTCCGCCGGGCGCTGACGACGCTCCTGATCGCATTGCACGCCGAGGGGCCGACCGCTGTTTCCCGTGGAACATCGCGCGCTTCGCGGGCCGAGCCGGTGTCGATCCCGGTGCGCTACGACGGGGCCGACCTCGACGAGGTGGCCCGGATGCTGGAAGTCACGACCGCGGAGGTGATCGCCGCGCATACCGGCACGGTGTGGAGGTGTGCTTTCGTCGGATTCGCGCCGGGATTCGGCTACCTGGAATCGCCCGACGGCCGGTTGTCCGTTCCGCGCAGAGCGCAGGCGCGTACGTCGATTCCGGCGGGCGCGGTCGCACTCGCCGGTGGATACAGCGCCGTGTACCCGCGGAGCACACCCGGCGGGTGGCAGCTGATCGGCACCACCGACCTCAGGATGTGGGATGCCGAGCGCGATCCGCCCGCGCTGATCCGAGCGGGCGCCGCGGTTCGCTTCGTCGACGCGAGGGACGGCCGATGATCGTCGTCGAGCAGGTCGGTCCCCTGGCGACCATCCAGGATCTCGGACGGCCGGGCTGGTTCGACTCCGGTGTCGGTCCCGCGGGGGCGGCGGATCGCGCGTCCCTGCGGCTGGCCAATCGGCTGGTCGGCAACCCGGAGGGGCACGCGGCCGTCGAAGTGCTGCTCGGGGGCCTCGCGCTGCACGCGGAAGAGCACGTCATGCTGGCGGTCACGGGCGCCCCCGCGCCCACCACGGTCGACGGCAGGCCGGTCGGTCACGCGAGTGTGCTGGAACTCGAACCGGGACAAACCCTCCGGCTGGCCTACGCGTCCGTCGGCCTGCGCAGCTATGTCGCGGTGCGCGGCGGCATCGACGTACCGGAGACGCTCGGTTCCCGCAGCCGCGACACCATGTCGGGCTTGGGCCCGGAGCCGTTGGAGAAGGGCGATCGCCTTCCGATCGGGCCGTCTCCGCACACGATTCCGGTCGTGGACGTCGCCCCGGTCGCCGACTTGCCCGCGGCCGTCGTCACCGTACGGGCCGTGCTCGGTCCGCGCGACGATTGGTTCACCGACGCCACGGTCTTGTTCGAGGGCGAGTGGGAGGTCTCCACCGATACCGACCGGATCGGCGCCCGATTGGCACGCCGCCGCGGCCCACCGCTGACCCGCAAGGTCACCCGCGAACTGCCGACCGAGGGCATGGCACTCGGCTCGATCCAGGTGCCACCGAGCGGACAGCCGGTCGTCTTCCTCGCCGATCACCCGGTCACGGGCGGCTATCCGGTGATCGCGGTGGTCCTCGACGCCGACGTCGACGCCATCGCGCAGACCCGGCCCGGTCAGCCCGTCCGGTTCATGCGGGTGGGCTGACCACGCTTCGCGCCCGGCTGGAGCCGGGCGTGCATGAGATACACGTTGTAGCTGTCCCACGCCGAGAGCGTGAAGTACAGGTCCTCGCCGGTCGACCACGGATGGATGAATCCGCCGTAGGACTTCGGATAGTCGGCGGTGGACACCAGCGGGATCGCGTCCGTCCACGCCCCCTGCGGGCTCGCCGCGGCACGCAGCACGATCGCGCCCCGGGCGGAATCCAGGTAGACCATCTGCCACTGCTCGGTCTCCCGGTCGTAGCGCACCGAGAGCTCGCTCGCCATACCGAGGATCAGAGGGGTGGCTCGATTCTCGGCCGCGGGCGCCCAGCTGCCGCCCACCCAGTACTGATAGGCGGACCTGTTCAGGATCTGGCGTTTCGGGACCCGGGCCAGTGCGATCGTGCCGATCCGTCCGTTGGGTGTGCCGAACATGTAGACGTAGTCACCGTGCGGCACCATCGCCGCGACCTGGAATTTACCGAGACCGAACAGGTTCTCCCATTTGGCATGCTGATCTTTCTTCCAGGTGCGTCCGCGGTCGTCGGAGTAGGCGATGCCGCCGTAGTTGGTCCACCACAGGCCCGGGATGCGGCTCCACCTGTTCACCGACATATAGCTGAGGTACTGCCGGTTCCCGACGGCGAACCCGGAGGTCGGGATGGTGGTCGTCTCCCAGTTCTTGATTTTGCGGCTGCCCAGGATCTCCGCGGCGTGGCAGCGGCTGTCCTGCGCGAAGGTATCCAAGGTCAGGCCGTCGGACAGCTCGCGGTCGGTGCTGAAACCGATGACGTTGCTGCGCCAGTCCTGGTCGTCGTTGCCCGCGCCACCGACACCCCAGCCTTCGCCGAAGGTGTCGCCGAAGACGACGGCGACCTCACCGGGCGCGGTCTCCCACATCAGGCCGAGATCCGTGCCGTCGACCTGCCAGCGCATGTCGGTGCGGTTCGCCGAACCGTGCCCGGTCACCTGCTCGACCAGCTCGACCGACTCGACCGCAGGCGCGGTCACCGGCGCCGTGAGCGGACCCGGTTCGGCCGGATGGACCACCTCGGGTGGCGCCGGTTGCGGCTCCTCGCCGGGACCACCGGGCACCGGGACCGGAATCGGCTCGACCTCCGGTTTGAACTCGACGCGCGGGAGTTTCACCGGCGCACCGGAACCGCTGCCCGAACCGGATCCCGAGGCGGAGCCGGAACCACTGCCCGAATCGGGCACCGAGGCGGAACCGGAGGAACCGGTTCCCTCGTCGGTGCCGGTCTCGGGCGTCGGGCTCGGATCGGGATCGGGTTCAGGATGCTCGGGATAGTCCCTGATGTCCGGGCACGGGTTGTCGCACGGGTTCTCCGGCAGCGGGTCGGGGACGATCCGCGTGTTGTCCTGCGGCGGATCGGGCACCGGAACCGGCGTGAGTTCCGGGATCGGCACCGGGATGTCGATCTGCGGCGGTAGCGGCGGCGGAGGCGGTTGCGAGGGATCGGGCTCGCGAGCGAGCGGGTCGAACCCCACCTCACCGCAGCTGTTCACCGGAGGCGGCGCCCACGGGAACGGCGCGCTCTGTGCGGTGGGCAGCGGCACGATGAGGACGCCGACGAGCAGCGCGCCGAACAGGACCGGTGCACAGGGGGTTTTGATTCCGCAGGTGCGCATCAGGTCGGCCCGGCCGCGGTCATCACGCGATCGGGCGCCCGGTGACGGACCGAGTTCCCCACGCGCCCAGCAGTTCTCGTACCGCATCGGGGGTGTGCACCGGAAAACCCATGTCGTATCGACTCCTGTCGGTCGGCCGCTGACAGGTCAACTTACCGGAACAACCACCGCGAACGGGGGACGGCGAATCGAAAAAGCGCCGCGTGATGGAACCCGCGCCGTACCGCGCGCGTCCAAGAACATATGAACGAGATCGAGTACGTGTTCGGTACCGGTGACGGACCCGTGCACGTCTGGGCCAGCCAGGCCGACCTGGAACTCGGCGACACTGGCGCGGCCGACGCGGTGCGGCTGGACTTCGACGGGGACGGCATCGCCGATGACGCTCTGTGGGATCCGGCGGGTTCGGGCCGCGCCGGCATCGCGGCGCTGGATCTCGACGACGACGGTGTGCCCGACCATTTCTTCACCGATCCCGCCGGCCTCGGCACGTGGAATCACCAAATCACCGGCCTGCCCGGCGATGCGGCCAGCGAGCCGCTGGACTGGATCGTGCGCACGGAGGCGGACGTGCCGGATCGTGCGCTCGGCGATGCACGATTATCGGAGGCACAGGCGACTTCCGATTCCGCGGCCGCATCGCCCGGCGACTCGGCGGCCGAGAGTATGCCCGAGCACCTGACGCACCGACTGAACCGTGGCGTGCGCAACCTCGGCGACGAACCTTTCATCAACTGATCGTCCGGCGGCGCGTGTTCAACGCGATGGCCGCGATTCCGGCGGCGTAGGCGGCGGCACCGGTCAGCACCACGATCGCCGATCGACCGTCGTCCGGAATGATCAGGGCAGCGGCCGCGATCGCCAGCACGAACGTGATGTTGAAAACCGTGTCCTGCAACGCGAACACCTGACCGCGGCGGGCGTCGTCGATATCGATCTGCATGGTCGCGTCGCCGGTCAGTTTGATCGTCTGCCCGGCGAGTCCGAGCAGGAAGGCGCCGGCCAAGAGGAGTTCGTGGGCGCGCTCCACCGCGGCGCCCGAATCGGCGAACGCGATCGGCGTGACCAGCGTCAGCTGCACCAGCATGGCGGTGATCAAACCGGCGACCACGGTGCGCGCCCGTCCCAGCCGGGGAATGAGCAGGGGCGCGACAACGGCCGCCACCAGCATGCCCGCCGCGGTGGCGGCGATCGCGACGCCGAAACCGACCAGACCACCACTGAGGCCGGTGCCGTCCACCGGGGCCTGGCGCAGCACCAGCACCATGATCAGCGTATTCACGCCGAAGACGATCCGGTGGGTGCCGATGCCCAACATCGCCGTCGTGACCGCTCTCGATTCCCATACCGCCGTGGCACCGGTACGCAGGCCGGTAGCGATCGCGTGCACGGTGTTCTCGCCCTTCGCCGCGTCGGGCGCCGGACCGAGCACCCTCGGCCGGAAACCCGTTGCCAGCGCCGCGCCGATCAGCGACCCGGTCCCGCTGATCGCGACCGCGACCGCCGAGGCGAAGTCACCCGCCCCAATCAGCCCGATCACCCCCACCGCCACGGCCGCACCCGCGCCGGCACACCCGGAGGCGATCGTGGCCAGCACCGAGTTCATCGGCACCAGCCAGGCCTGCGCCAGCACCCGTGGCAGCGCGGCCGAGACGCCCGCCAAGACGAATCTGCTGACGCCCACCACCGCCAAGGCCAGCAACAGCAGCGGTGTCTCGCCGACTCCGGCGAGCAACCCCACGCCGACCAGCGCGATCAGCACCGCGCGCAGCACGTTGGCCACCAGCAGCACGGCCCGCCGGTCCCAGCGATCCAGCAGTGCGCCCGCGTACGGTCCGATCAGCGAATACGGCAGCAGCAGCACCGCGAAGCCCGCCGCGATGGCCAGCGGATCGGTCTGCCGCTCGGGGTTGAACAGGATCGCGCCCGACAACGCCGCCTGGAACATCCCATCGCCGAACTGCCCGGCGAAACGCACCACGGCCAGACGCGACACGCCCGGGCTTTCCCGAAGTGTGGCGCGCAGCCCACCCGGCCGTTGCTCCGCGGGAGTGAGGCCTTCGGCGTGACCAGTCGACACGTCCGCGAGCGTACTGCGTTCACCGACGACGCCGCGCAACCGCGCGTCGGCCGCGAACAATACGGCGCGCGAGTCAGACCCGGTCGACCAGCGAGCTCACCGTCGCGCGCATGTCCGGCGCCATCGGCAGCTCGTCGAGGGCGCCCGCGTCGATCCAGGCGAACGCGTCGTGCTCTCCTGGCGCGAGGACGACATCGCCCGGCTCGGCCTCCACCACGAAGCTGTATTTCCGCACTTTCGACTTGGTGCGGGTGGCGTAATCGAATCCACCGAGGAAGTCGAGCACGGCGCGCAGCCGCAGGCCCGTTTCCTCCAGCAATTCCCGCTCGACGCACTCGGCGAAAGTCTCCCCCGATTCGACTCCTCCGCCGGGCAGTTCGTACATACCGCCGTGATAGTCGTCGGCGACCCGGCGCACCACCAGGAGCCGCCCTTCGCGGAACACCGCGACGCCGACCACGAAATGCGCGATGCCGTCGCGGCGCGCTTCGCTGCGGAGTTGCTGCTCGATCCGGGTCAGGTCATCGGATTCCAGCACGTCGTTCCCTCCGGTCGGCGTTGTGGCGCTTGGCAATCGGGGCCGGACGACGATATCCGGCGAGGTCGCCCGACGTTTCGACGTACCGGTTGGTTCTGCTCGCCTCCCGTTCACCTTCCGGTCGCTCGCGTAAAATGCCGAGTGCGGCACAATTTACTAGGAATGCGGAGTACCGCGGCGGAAGTGCTCCTACCCTGAATGGCGATCGGTGCACGGTCCCGAGAGGAGGACCATGATGTCCACACTCACGACACCACACATCGATGTCCACCGTGGCGGCGACCGTATGAAGACGCGGGTCTCCTGGCTGGATTCGAAGCATTCGTTCTCCTTCGGGGAGCATTACGATCCCGACAACACCCACCACGGCCTGCTGTTGGTCAACAACGAGGACGTCGTCTCGCCCGGGCAGGGTTTCGACACCCACCCGCACCGGGACATGGAGATCGTCACCTGGGTGCTCGGTGGCAGTCTGGTGCACCAGGACTCCCTTGGCCACAGCGGTGTCATCTATCCCGGGCTGGCCCAGCGGATGAGCGCGGGCACCGGCATCCTGCATTCGGAGAAGAACGACTCGTGGCGGCTGGACGGCCGCATCTCCGAACACGAGGAACCCGTGCATTTCGTGCAGATGTGGGTCGTGCCCGACGAGCCGGGTCTGACTCCGGGCTACGAGCAGCTCGAGATCGATGACGAACTCGCGGGAGGCGGTCTGGTCACGGTTGCCTCGGGCTTGCCCCGATACCGGGATAGCACCGCCATCGCCATCAACAGCAGTCATTCGGCGCTGCATGTGGCGCGCATGGCCGGCGCGGAGCCGGATGCCGAGCCGGTCATCGATCTGCCCGATGCGCCGTACCTGCACTTGTTCGTGGCGCGCGGGGAGGTGGACATGGAAGGAGTCGGCCCGCTCTACGAGGGCGATGCGGTGCGTTTGACCAGGTCGGGCGGCCAGCGTGTGGTGGCGCGACGGCCTTCGGAAATCCTGGTCTGGGAGATGCACGCGCGGCTGGGCGCCCAGTAGCCGGTTCGCATTAACATCCGTCCGCGGGGCGCGCGATCAGTAGGCGACGGCCGCGCCGCCTCGGACCACCTCGTCCGGACCGAGCATCGCGAGGCACCGACGGAGAGGAAGTCCATGTCGCAATATCCACCCCCGCCGCCCGGCCACTACCCGCCGCAGGGTCAGTACCCGCAGCCACCCGGCGGCCAGTACCCCGGTCAGCCCTCCTACTGGCAGGAATCGCCGAAGGGTCGAGGTCTGGCGATCACCGCGCTGGTTCTCGGCATCCTCGCGTTGCTGTTCTTCTGGACGATCATCGGCGGCTATGTCTGCGGCATCTTCGCCGTCATCCTCGGCATCGTCGCGATTTTCAAGGCCCGCGCCGGCACCGCGGGTGGCATGGGGATGGCGATCGCCGGTGTCGTGCTCGGTGTGCTGGGCATCGTGGGCGCCGTCCTGCTCACCGTCGTGGGTTACAGCTTCTTCGTGAACTCGGGTGGCAAGGACTTCGTGGACTGCGTGAACAAAGCGGGCGACGACCAGTCCAAGATCGAACAGTGCGAGCGCGACTGGAACGAGAAGCTGCAGGACAAGTACAGCATCACGCTCACTCCGCCGCCCGCGCCGACACCCCGGTAGCCGCGGCGCACGCTCGGGTCGTGGCGATCACCTCGGCGAAGTCGCGGCGGAAGTCGCGGTCGGGCGCCACGACCCAGGTTCGGTAGCCGCCGTGCTCGTCGGCAGGTGACGGCAGTACGAGGTGGCTGCCCGGCAGTGCGATCGCGGCGCAGATCCGGAACAGGTCGGCGAACAGTCCGGTGTCCAGGTACGAGTTGTCGGTGGGGCCGGTCAGGAAGGTCCATCGGTTCGCGCGCGGATGCGCGATGATCGGTCCCGGCCGGGGCTCGGGCCCGGCGGTCAAGCGTTCGCGCACCCGGCGACCGAACTCGGCGGGCATCACGACCGCTCCGACCGAGCCGACTTCCAGCATGATGCGGCCGAGCATCGGGTCCACGAGGCCGTACAACCCGTTGTTCTCGCGATAGGTACGGCAGCGAGCGAACGCGTCCTGGATCGACGGGAAGTCCGTGGACGCGAGATGCCTGCCCGATTCGATGCGCGATGTACTCATGTCGAACAACCTCGCCTCGCTGTGGTGGACGCGTGCTCGGAAGAAACGATCGCTGCCATGACCCTAGCCCTGGGCAAGTCGCTTGACAATAGTCACCCGGAGCGCGCGTCGGCGTGGGCGTAGCATCCTGCCCATGGCACCCCTCTCGCCCACCGTTGCCCGCTGGGAGCTGGTGCTGCGGTTGCGTGAACTGCGGGAACAGCGGGGGTTCGACTCGGCGGGCTTCGCCAGGCGAGTGGGCTTCACGCCGGCGAACTGGTCGCACGTGGAGAAGGGCAGACGGGTACTCACCACCGAGACCATCGGCCCGGTGCTCGAACTGCTCGAGGTGGAAGCCGAGGAGCGGGCGGAGCTGCTGACCCTGTTGGAGGCCAGCAAGCAGCGCGGATGGTGGGCGAAGTCCTCGGCGTTGATCGGACCGGAACTGCAGCGGCTCTACGGCATGGAATACGGCGCGCAGAGCATCCGCAGCTACGACAGCCTCGTCGTGCCGGGCTTGTTGCAGACCGAGGACTACGCCCGCGCCCTGATCAGTGCCGATGTGATGATCCGTCCGGTCCAGGTCGAGCAGTTGGTGGCGATCCGGATGCGGCGCCAAGAGCGGCTGCGCGGCGCGGATCCGGTGGAACTCACGGCGGTGTTCGGTGAGGGCACGCTGTTACAGCAGACCGGGGGTCCGGATGTGCTGCGCGGACAGCTGAACTACCTTGCCGCGTTGATCGAGGAAGTGGACACCGTGGAGGTGCGCGTGATCCCGTTCGCGGCCACCGCGGGCGCGGTGCTCGGCGGCTCCAGCTTCCACCTCATCGACTTCGCCGGTGAACAGCTGCCCACGTTCGGCTGGGTGGAGAGCGCGGTGTTCGGCGGCGCCGTCGAAGACCCGGATCTGGTCCGCGATCTACGCTTCGCGTACCTGCGCGCGGTGGACCAGTCGCTCTCACGAGCGGAGTCATTAGCGCTGATCAGACGCTATTCTCGCGTGTAAAATCCTGCCCATGGCCATCACCGCACGGCCGGCACGCACCGGCTGGTTCACATCGACCAGATCGAACAATGGCAACCAATGCGTCGAGGTCAGGTTCGAGGGTGATGCGGTGCTCATCCGTGACAGCAAATATCGCCGCGACCCGGCGAACCGCCCCGGCGACGAGCCCGTCATCACCGTGACCGCGGCCGAGTGGACCGCTTTCCTCGACGCCGTGCGCACCGGCGGGCGATCGAACGGCGAACTGCGCGCGCACCCCGCCGCCGGCGGTCACACCGCACTGCGTCACGGCGGAATCACCCTCACCTACACCCCTGAGGAGTGGGACGCCTTCCTGCTCGGCGCACGCGACGGCGAATTCGATCGCATCGTCGTGCCCGCCTGATCTCCCCTGCTCGCCACCCCCCGGGCCCGCCGTGCCCGGGGGCCGACTCACGCTTGTCGGCATACTGGACACCGTGACTTCCGAACTGACCCGTCCTTCCGGTATCGACCTGTCCCACCTCGACGAGGACGTGCGGGTGCAGGACGATTTGTTCGCGCACGTCAACGGCAAATGGCTGGCCGACTATCAGATCCCCGCCGACCGGGCGGTGGACGGCGCCTTCCGCGCGCTGTACGACCAGGCGGAGCTGGACGTGCAGGCAATCATCCAGAACGCCGCGGCCGCCGACGCCGAGCCGGGCAGCGAAGCCCGCAAGATCGGTGACCTGTACTCCAGCTTCATGAACACCGACGCGGTGGCCGCCGCCGGGCTCGCGCCGATCGCGGCCGAGCTCGCGGCGATCGCCGAGGTCGGCGACAAGGGGACTTTCGCGTCGCTGCTCGGCCGGTTGCAGCGCACCGGCGTCGGGGGCGCCGTCGGCGTTTTCGTCGACACCGATGACAAGGACTCCAACCGCTATCTGGCGCACGCCACCCAGTCCGGCATCGGCCTGCCCGACGAGTCGTACTACCGGCAGGACGAGTTCGCCGAGATCCGCGCGAAATACATCGCGCACATCAACCGCATGTTCGCCCTGGCCGCCGCCGACCCGCAGGTCGCCGGGCTGCTGCCGGAGGATCTCGGCACCGTCGGAGAACGCGTCTTCGAGCTGGAGCGCAAACTGGCCGCCGGGCACTGGGACGTGGTGCGCCGCCGGGACGCCGAACTCAGATACAACCTGACCACCTTCGATGCGCTGGTCGCCGACAACCCCGAGTTCGATTGGGCTGCTTGGACTTCCGCCCTGGCCGAAGGCGCGGACGCGGCAGGCCCCGAGCTGTTCGCCGAGTCGGTGGTGCATCAGCCGGATTATCTGCGTACGTTCGCGCGGCTGTGGGCCGACGAGCCGCTCGCGGACTGGCAGGCATGGGCGGCATGGCGAGTGCTCCGCGCGCGGGCGCCGTATCTGACCGACGAGGTGGTCGAGGAGAACTTCGACTTCTACGGCCGCACGCTCACCGGCGCCGAGGAGAACCGGGAACGCTGGAAGCGCGGGGTCGCGCTGGTGCAGAGTCTGCTCGGTGAGGCGGTCGGCAAACTATATGTGGCCGAGCATTTCCCGCCCGAAGCCAAAGCGCGCATGGTCGGACTGGTGGCCAACTTGCAGGAGGCCTATCGCCGCAATATCGCCGAGCTGGAGTGGATGGGCGAGGGCACCAGGCTCGCCGCGCTGGCGAAGCTGGAGAAGTTCACCCCGAAGATCGGCTACCCGGACAAGTGGCGGGACTACTCGGGCGTGGTGATCGACCCGGCCGATCTGGTGGGCAACTACCGCAGAGGCTATGCGGCCGAACACGATCGGGATCTGAAGAAGCTCGGCGGTCCGGTCGACCGGGACGAGTGGTTCATGACCCCGCAGACGGTGAACGCCTACTACAACCCCGGCATGAACGAGATCGTCTTCCCGGCCGCCATCCTCCAACCGCCGTTCTTCGACATGAACGCCGACGACGCGGCCAACTACGGCGGTATCGGCGCGGTGATCGGCCACGAGATCGGGCACGGCTTCGACGACCAGGGTTCGAAGTACGACGGTGACGGCAACATGGTGGACTGGTGGACCGACGAGGACCGCGCCGAATTCGGCAAGCGGACAAGGGCACTGATCGATCAGTACGACGTGCTTTCCCCGAAGGACCTGCCGGACGAGCACACGGTGAACGGCCGGTTCACCATCGGCGAGAACATCGGCGACCTCGGCGGCCTCTCCATCGCGCTGGAGGCGTACAAGATCTCGCTGGGCGGCGCCCCCGCACCGGAGATCGACGGGCTCACCGGCCTGCAACGGGTGTTCTTCGGCTGGGCGCAAGTGTGGCGCACGAAAGCCCGTGCGGAGGAAGCCGTCCGCAGGCTCGCCACCGATCCGCACTCCCCGGCGGAGTTCCGCTGCAACGCGGTCGTGCGCAACATCGACAGCTTCCACGAGGCGTTCGACCTGAAACCCGGTGATGCGCTCTACCTGGATCCCGCTGAGCGTGTGAAGATCTGGTGATTCGCCGAGCCGGGGCGGTCGCCAGCGGCCGTCTCGGCTCGGACGGTCGAGTGCCGCGGGACAGCCGGTCACCGAGCCGCACCTGAAAGCGGCGGTCGACTCTCGCGACCACTATCCGAATACAGCGAAAGCCGAACATCACGATCGACTACTGCGAGTCTTCGATCGTAATGTTCGGCTTCGCGCCGATCCGGGGTTACCGAATCGTCAGTTCCAGTCGCCCAGGCCGTCGCTCGCGCTGAGCGTGCCGCCCTGGGTGTTCTGCACGACGACCGGGTCGCCGCGGCGCGCGTTCTCGAAGAACCACTTGGCGTCCTCGGTGCTGACGTTCAGGCAGCCGTGGCTGGCGTTGGACACGCCCTGCTGCGCGACCGACCAAGGAGCCGCGTGCACGAAGATGCCGCTGTTGGAGATGCGGGTGGCGTACTCGACCTCGAGCTTGTAGCCCTCCGGGTCGGTGACCGGCACGCCGTAGGTCGACGAGTCCATGGTCATCTTGCGCAGCTGCTCGCCCACGATGTAGGTGCCGTTCGGCGTCTCGTGCTTGGGCTTGCCCATCGAGGTGGGCATCTCCTTCACCACCTCGCCGTTGCGGGTGATGGTGATGGTGTGGGTCTCGTCATCGGCGGTGGTCACGAAGGCGTCGCCGATGCGGAAGGAGCTGGTGGTGCCGCCCGCCTGGACCTGCACGTCGGTGTTGTCCGGCCAGAACTCGTCCGGACGCCAGCGCACCTGCTTGTCACCGCGCCAGTAGAAGTGGCCGGGGGCGGCCTTCGACGAGGTGATCTGGATGGCCTTCTCGGCGGTGGCGTGGTCGGTCACCGGCTCCTTGAAGGTGATGATGATCGGCTGCGCGACGCCGACGACCTCGCCGTCGGCGATGTTGATCGAGGGCGGGGCGAAGTTCGCCTGCGGCGCGGGCTCGGTGGCCGCGGCGGCCGATCCGGTGCCGAGACCCGGGATCGGTTCGGCGTGAGCAGGCGCGACGAGCAGAACACCGGCCGCCGCGATCGCGGCGGACAGCAGGGCGCCCTCACGCATCCGGCGGGTCAGCCGCGCTCCCTTGCGGCGAGCAGGCAACGATCCGGTGTGCAAAGCGACATGCATAGGTTTCTCGTCCATTCCATCTCTCGCGCGCACGCGTAAGCGCGCGTGGCGAGATCTTTCATTTCAGCGCGGAGCCAGAAGAGCGCCCCACTGGTATCGACGGCCCGACCCGTCGTCCATTCCTACCGTCCCGGCGCGCCCCCTAGCCACCGGCGTTTCAGAGTGATACAGCAACCGTGCTCGTTGTGGCCTGAGTCACAATCACTTCCTTTGGGTATCGGTGCGGGCAAACCTCCCGGTCACGACGGAACGGACAGCATCGGCGCGGAGCCGACGAGCGTGTGAAAGTTGGTTCACCGCAAACCAGTTAGTGACCAAGCTCACTGGTCACCTCGAACGAAATCGGGCGATGCGGACCGGTCGCGATGTTGTGCGGAACCGAGCGCGGGACGCCTCTGCGCGCATATCGCGGGGGCAGCCGCAGGCTTACCCGCCCGAGGATGGTGGCCAGCGCGATCCGCAACTCGTAGTCCGCGAGGGCCGCGCCGACGCAGCGCCGGTGGCCGCCGCCGAACGGGGCGAACTCGAACGGCCGGTAGCGGCGCTCGGTGAAGCGACCTGGGTCGAAGCGCCGCGGGTCCGGCCACACCTCCGGATCGGAGTGCAGCAACGGCACCGCGATCCCGACGGTCTCCCCCGGGGCGAGCGCCACTCCGCGCAGCGCGAAAGGCTCGATCAGGCGACGCAGGACGATCGGAACCGGCGGGTGCAACCGCAGCGTCTCCTGGCAGACGGCATCCAGGTAAGGCAGTGCGGCCGGCTCCGCCGGGCTCGCCTCCGGGCCTGCGTCGCGCAGCTCCCGCCGCAGCCGCGCCAAGACCTCCGGCGCGCGATGCAGCCGGAACAGCGCCCAGACCAGGGTTGTCGCGGTGGTCTCGTGCCCGGCCACCAGCAAGGTGCGTACCTGCTCGCAGAGCTCGTCATCCGCGGCGGCGTCCGGGTACGCGGACAGCAGCACGTCGAGCACGTCGCCGGGCTGTGCGGCGACGTGCCCGCGCCTGCGCGCGATGTCGGCCCGGATCAAACGATCCAGTCGTTCGCGCGCGGCGCGAAACCGTTCCCAGGGTCCGTGCCCGCGCAGTCCGTGCCGCAGCGCGGGTACCAGGAGCAACGGCCCGGAGAACGCGGTGAGGAATTCCGTCACCGCGGTGGCGTACTCCGCTTGCCGCCGCGGGTCGCACACGCCGAACACCGCCGTGGTGATCACCCGAAGTGTGAGCGCACGCGCCGCCGCCCGCGCGTCGACCCGCGCGCCCGCCGCCCACACCTGACCGCTCTCCCCGGCCATCTCGCGCAAGGTGGCTTCCCGGATGAGCGCGCCGTACTCCCGTATCCGTGCGCTGTGGAAGGCGGGGGCGAGCAGCGCGCGGTCGCGGCGGTGGCGCGGCCCCGAGGCCAGGATCAGCGACGCGGCGCCGACCATCGGTTCGATCGGGTTCGGCCGCGGTGGCTCGGAGAAATCCGCCGGTGAGCGAAAGATCTCCTGGGCGCCGACGGCCGTCCCGGTGAACAGCACGGCGCCGAATCCCGGAAAACGGACATAGAACGGATCGCCTTCGCGCGCTCTGCGCCACCGGAAGTACCGGTCGAAATCGATCCCCGCAGCCACGGCGTGCAGTGCGGTCGAGCGCGGCACACGTGGTCCGGCGCGGTGGTCACCCGTATCGGCTCGACGCATGCGCACATCCATATCGAGAACTACGAAGCCGCCGCCGGAGCGGTTCGACGCTAACCCGGGGCCTGCTTGTGCTTGCGCACCGTGGTCTGCGCCGTCGCAGCCAGCCGCGCGAGCCTGGCATCGCCGAGTGCGGTCACCATGCTGCCGAGCCCGTTGGTCACGAACGCGATCGACATGCCGAGATCCGGGTCCGCGTACGCGCCGGAGCCGCCCACGCCGTAGTGGCCGAACGCATGCCGCGGCTGCTGCTTGGACATCAATACCGGGCGGTGATAGCCGAGCGTGAAGGTGATCGGCAGACCGAGCACGTAATCGCGGCTGTGGGCCGACTGCGCCCGGCCGATCGTCGCGATCGTCTCCGGCGCCAGGAACCGCACGACCTGCTGCGAGTGGCCGGTGTAGACCACTCCGCCATTGGCCAGCGCGCCGTACATCCGCGCCAGTGCGCGCGCCGAGAAGACGCCGTTCCAGCCCGGCATCACCGCGTCGTGCACCCGGGGGTCGCGGACCAGCTCGTCGAAACTCTCCGGCATGCCCGCCTCGGCGAGCCCGCGCACCGGCCGCACCCAGGACAGCACCGAGGAGGCGGTGTTCCAGCGGATGCCCGGCGGCCCGAGCGGTCGGAAGATCTTGGCGATCCGGTGTCGCTCGGACTCCGGGACGCGGAACCAGTACTCGTCCAACCCGAGCGGCTCGGCGATCTCGGTGCGCAACACCTCGGTGAACGGTGTGCCCGTCGCCCGCTGCACGAGTTCGGCGACCAGCCAGCCGAAGGTGATCGCGTGGTAGCCGGAGGTGCGGATGCGCCGGGGGTCCGGCGGGCTGTCGGCCAGCGCCCGGACCACGGCGTCGTAGTTCAGGATGCCTTCGCGGCCTGGCACCAGGCCGCGCACCCGGTGCAAGCCGGCGCGGTGACAGAGCACGTCGCGAACCGTGATGTCGTCTTTGCCGTGCGCGGCGAACTCCGGCCAGTACTCGGCCACCGGGATGTCGTAGCCGATCAGACCCCGTTCGGCCAAGCGGTGGACAACGGTCGAGGCGACGCCCTTACCGGTGGAGAAGGTCAGCGCGACGGTATCGCCGTTCCAGCGCCGCTCCTTGTCCGCCCAGCCGGCCCAGATGTCGACCACGGGCCTGCCGTCGAGGTAGACCGCCAGCGCACCGCCGCCGCGCGCGGGTTGGGCGAACAGGCCGAAGAATTGATCGGCCAGTCGGATGAAACGCGGGTCGACCAGCATCTCGCGCGGTGCCGCCAGCTTGTCGCGGGCCGAATCGGCGGGCTCGAAGTCGTCCGCCGCCATTGCCGAAACCATGGGGTCACCTCCTGACCGCCGTTATCCGGGCTGGTCAACCAGGGTAACCCGTTCAGTGGGTCTGCCAGAGCCCAAAAGGGGTGGCAAGGCACGCGTCGCCGCTGTCGGCGTTCCACGCGAAGGCCGCGACGCCCAGACAGACGACCGACTGTTCGGCGGTTTCCACCCCCGCTCGCGATCCTTCGAGTGCGATCGAGATCGCGAACGTCCGTGCCGCCGGGTCGTCGTTGGTCGAGGTCAGCGCGACCGCGTCCGGGCCGAGGCCGACCGCGACCGGAACTCCGCCCGCGCCTTCGCTGGCACCGACGCCGCCCGCCGCACCGATGCCGATGGCCGTGGCGCCGAGGGTCGCGTTGGCGTAGCCGACCCCATCGATCCCGCTGGCCCTTGCCGAGCCGTAACTGTCGGTCGCCGCGCGGCAGGCCGTCTCCCCATCGATGACGGTGATGTCGGTCCCGTGGTCCGATCGGCAGTGCACGTCGGCAGCGGCCGCCACCCCCGGAACGACGAGGGAGCCTCCGATCGCGGCGGTCGAACACACGATTGCGCTGATCAGCTTCACCCGGGGACTCCTCTCGGACCAGAAATCCCACCATACCCAGACTTGTTGGCAGCGGTTCGTTTCCGCCTTCGGCTCGACGTGCGCTCGGTCCATGGTGTATTCATGGCGTGGTATTTCAAGCACAGCCAAGGCAACTTCGGATCACGGGGGCGTGAGTTCGCCGGCGTTACAGCTCGGGAGGACTGTACGTGTCTCGTCAACTGACCTGGGGGCGTCTCGCCTTCGCCGGATTCGCCATCGCGGCGGGATTGTCGCTGGTCGGCTGTAGTTCCACGATCAGCGGTACCGCCCAGCCCGCCGTGGACAACGGGACGATCGACGCGGTGTCGGTGACCAGCACGCCGAAACCGTCGTCGGGCAAGCCCACTCCGAGCACCAGCAAGCCGACGACGAGCAAGCCGAGCGGCAATACCGACTTCGACGCGAACGTCAACGACTGCGTGAAACTCGGCGGCACCACCACCAACGCCACCATCGAGAAGGCGTCGTGCGGCAGCCGTGAGTCGAACTACAAGGTGATCGACAAGAAGGCGAAGAGCTCGCAGTGCAGCAGCGACGCCGACAACTACTACGCCGAGACCATCAACGGCATCGAGCAGGGTGCGCTGTGCCTGGACATCGATTGGGTGGTCGGCGGCTGCATGGATGTCGGTGGTGACGACCCCAAGCGCATCGACTGCGCCGGCTCGTCGCCGTCGAAGGGCGTGAAGGTGGTCAAGATCCAGCAGGGCGCCGATGACGTCAGCGTCTGCGGCAGCGGCACCGGGTACGTCTACGACAAGCGCCGCTTCGTCGTCTGCGTCCAGGAACTCTGACCGGGACTTCCCACCGCCTGCGGGCCGCTAGGTTGGGGTGGTGAGCACCACCGAGCTACCGCGGCTGCAATCCGGCACGGGTCGCTGGATTCTGCTGGCCACCATCCTGGGCTCGTCGGTCGCCTCGCTCGACGCGACGGTCGTGAACATCGCGCTGCCGCGGATCGGCGAATCGCTGGATACCGATGTCGCCGGGCTGCAGTGGACGTTGAACGGGTACACCCTGACGCTCGCCTCGTTCATCCTGCTCGGCGGCTCGCTCGGCGACAAGCTCGGTCGGCGCCGGGTCTTCGTGTGGGGAACCGTGGCGTTCGCGCTGGCGTCGGTGTTGTGCGGCGTCGCGACGACCATCGAGATGCTGGTCGCGGCCCGGATCCTGCAGGGTGTCGCGGGCGCGATGCTCACGCCGGGCAGCCTGGCGCTGATCTCCTCGTCCATCGATCGGCGCGACCAAGGCGCGGCGATCGGCCTGTGGTCCGGTTTCGGCGGCGTGGCGGGCGCGCTCGGGCCGTTCCTCGGCGGCTGGCTCATCGAGGTCGCGGGCTGGCGGTCCATCTTCTTCCTCAACGTTCCGCTGACCCTGGTCGTCGTCCTGGTCGCGCTGCGGCACGTGCCCGAGAGCCGCGATCCCGACGCCGCCGCCGAACTCGACGTGCCCGGCGCACTGGTGGTGGCCCTGGCGCTCGGTGCGCTGACCCTCGGACTGATCGACACCATGCCTTCACTCATCGTGGCCGGTGTCGTGCTGCTCGGAGCCTTCGTTGTGATCGAGCTGCGCAGCGATCATCCGCTGGTGCCGCCCGCCCTGTTCGGCTCGCGGGTGTTCACCGCGGCGAATCTCGTGACGCTCGCGGTCTACGCCGCCCTCGGTGGCGTGTTCTTCCTGCTGGTGCTGGAACTGCAACTGGTGGCCGGATACTCGCCGCTGATGTCCGGGGTCGCGACCGTGCCGGTCACGGTGATCATGCTGGCGCTCTCCGCCCCCGCCGGACGTTGGGCGCAAGTGCACGGGCCGCGCATCCCCATGACCGCCGGACCGCTGCTGGCGGCGGCGGGCCTGGTGCTTCTGCTGCACATCGGACCCGAGACCAGGTACTTCGTCGATGTGCTTCCGGGCGTCCTCGTGTTCGGGCTGGGGCTCGCGGTGCTGGTCGCGCCGCTGACCGGCGCGGTGCTGGGCGCGGTGCCCGCGAGCGAGGCCGGCATCGCCTCGGGGGTGAACAACGCCGTCGCGCGCACCGCGCAGCTGCTCGCGGTGGCGGCGCTGCCCGGGGTCGCGGGCATCTCGGGTGCGCTTGGTGATCCGGCCGCCTTCGACGACGGCTTCGCCACCGCGATGTGGCTGTGTGCCGGGCTGCTGGTGACCGGCGCGGTGCTCGCCGCCGTGCTGCTGCGTCCTGAGCGGCACGCGCCCGCGTTGGACAGCGTCGACTGCATGCCGCAGTGCGCTGTCGCGGGTCCGGCGGTGGCGCCGGCTCCGAGCGAAAATTAAGCGGCCCGAACGGATCGCTCCGCTCGGGCCGCAAGTCGAAAGTGTGGTCCGCTCAGATCGGGACGTAACCCGTGCCGACGCCGCCGCGTGCGTTGATGTCGGCCACGATGGCGCTCATGTTGGTACCGACCTCAGGACCGAAGCACGCGAGGGCCAGATAGGCGTTGACCATGCCCACCAGCGTCGTCCCGACGACCACCGGCGCACCGGAGTCGCCTTCCACCACGCACATCTGGCTCCAGGTCTCGACGTTCGTCCGGAAGACGTCACCCCAGGCGATACCACAGGTGTTGCCGGTGGTGCGCCCTTCCTTGCACACGATCTGCGGGAAGTTGGCCGGTGCGCCCAGCCCGGTGATGGTGACATTGCCGATCCGGTTCACCGGGGTGATCTTGCCCGGATCGAACTGGATGACGGCGTAGTCCAGGTCGTGGTTGGAGTAGGCGAACCGGCCGATCACGCCCGCCTCCCGATCGGCTTCGGCGTAGACCTGCGCGCCCGGGTCGCCGCAGTGGCCCGCGGTCAAGCCGACCAGACGTCCCGCGTTGTCATGGCCGACAGTCGTGACCGTGCACTCGAACTGGTTGTCGATGATGATGCCGGATCCACCGCCCAACACCGGCGGGCCCGTTTGGGCGTTCGCGGCCCCTGTGCCCGTGCCGAGCAGCGCCGCGCCCAGGGCGACGGCGAAGGCGGCGTTGGCCACCTTGGCGAGTTTGCTGAACATGTCCCTCCAGACGTCGGAAGCCCGCACGATATCAATCTGTCGCACCCATCGTGTCAGTAAACGATCTCGGGCGCGTCACCACTACGGGGTTGTCCCCACTGCTCCGCGCTTCAACCCTATTTCGTACAACTGAGATGGAATGTATCTTACGCGCCTAATAGCATTCGGCTATCACAATTGTGAAAAGCCTGTGGCCGTTAGTGTCCGAGTGATAGTAAGGAGCAGTTGTGTTGGTCTCCGGAAACAAATCTGATTTTCGATGAGAATTATCCAAAGAAATTAGTCGAATCGCCGTTGCGGATCCCGGATTCGTGCAGCTGGGCTGTAGCTTGTGCCAGAGCTCGGGCCGCCGTCTTTGGGCTCGTTCCCAATGTTCCACGGCTTAACCATTGCTTTCCGGCAGCGGTGAGCGACATCTATGACTGCGATCACAAGGGGATGGTGTGTTCTGCACTACTCCGTAGTAAGGTGCGTCAAGCAAACGAGTCGCCGGGGCAGCCAACCGGCGTCGAGGAGGATTAGCCAGTGCAGTCGACCGAGAGTCCACCATCAGGGTCACGGTTCAGTGGTGCGGCCGATTGGACGAGGTCTTACTGGCAGGATCATCCGAAGCGTTCGCTGGAGACCTTCGGCAGGCAGATCACGATGGGCTTCGCGGCTGTCGCCGAACTGTTCGTCTCGATTTTTCGCAGGCGCTTCCCCTTCGCCGAGTTCGTCCGGCAGTGCGCGTTCATGGCCAGCGTCTCGGCGGCGCCGACGCTGCTTGTCGCCATCCCGATCGGCGTCATCGTCTCCATCCAGGTCGGATCGGTCGCCGGCCAGGTCGGCGCCACCTCGTTCATCGGCGCGGCCAACGGCCTCGGCATCATCCAGCAGGGCGCCCCGCTGGTCACCTCGCTGATGATCGCGGGCGCCGTCGGCTCCGCGGTCTGCGCCGATCTCGGCTCGCGCACCATCCGCGAGGAGATCGACGCCATGAAGGTCATGGGCGTCGACCCCATGCGCAGGCTGGTCGCTCCGCGGCTCGGCGCGGCGATGCTGGTGAGCGTGCTGCTGTGCGGCTTCGTCGTCTTCGTGGGATTCCTGACCGGCTACATCTTCAATATATTCGCGCAGAACGGCACGCCGGGCTCCTATGTCGGCACCTTCTCGTCGTTCGCCGTGACCACCGATCTTCTTGTCGCGCTGGTGAAATCGCTGATTTTCGGTCTGTTGGCGGCAATCATCGCCTGCGATACCGGATTGAACACCCGCGGTGGTCCCGGCGGTGTCGCGAACTCGGTGAATTCCGCGGTGGTGGGCTCCACCATCATGCTGTTCGGGGTGAACCTCATCATCACCCAGGTTTACAACGCACTATTCCCGTCACAGGTGGTCTGAGCCGGTGTCATCAACCTATGTACCGCCGCTGCTGCGGCCTCTCCAGACGATCCGGAAATCGGCCCAGGCGCCGGTCGATTGGCTCGCCAGGCTCGGCCACCAGGTGTTCTTCCTGTTGCGTTCGATCGGCTCGATTCCGCTGGCGCTCAAGCACTACCCCAAGGAAGTGTGGCGCCTGCTCTCCGACGTCACCTGGGGCAACGGCAATCTCGTCGTCGGCGGCGGCACCATCGGCGTCGTCGTCATTCTGAGCGCCTTCGGCGGCATGACCGTCGGCATCCAGGGCTACAACTCGCTGAACCTGCTCGGTCTGAGCCCGATCACCGGCGCGATCTCGGCGTTCGCCACGACTCGCGAACTCGGCCCACTACTCGCCACGCTGGCCTTCGCCGCTCAGGCGGGTTGCCGGTTCACCGCGCAGCTCGGCGCCATGCGCATCTCCGAGGAGATCGACGCGCTGGAGTCCATCGCCATCCGGCCGCTGCCCTACCTGATCAGCACCAGGATGTTCGCGGCGATGATCGCCATCATCCCGCTCTACTGCCTGGGCCTCACGATGGCCTACGTCTCCTGCTCGCTGACCGTGCAGCTGATCGGCGGTACCGCCGTGGGCACTTACCAGCACTACTTCTATCAGTTCCTCGTCCCGGCCGACGTCGTCTATTCGCTGATCAAGGCGATCCTGTTCGTCGCGATCACCACGTTCATCCAGTGCTACTACGGCTTCTTCGCCTCCGGTGGCCCCGAGGGCGTCGGCGTGGCCGCGGGCCGCGCGATCAAGATGTGCATCATCGCGGTCGTTTTCGCGAACCTGTTCATGACATTGGCGATCTGGGGCGTCAACCCCGGCATCCGGATCTCGGGGTAGACACCAGATGATCATCGATCCCAGTGGGCGCGGGCCCACGATGCGGCAGCTGTTCATCGCGGGCGTGTGCGGTCTGGTCGTGTTCGCGCTGGTGCTCAGCTTCCTGATGCTGCGCTACAAAGGGTTCTTCCAGGAGAAGGTCAATGTCACCGCGAACCTGACCACCACGGGTGACGGTCTGCCCGAGCAGGCCGACGTCAAGTTCCGCGGCGTGCTCGTCGGCGCGGTGAAGACCGTCGACGTCGCGGCCAAGGGCGAACTGCAGAAGGTCCGGATCGAGATGAAGCCGGAGTTCGCCGACGACATCCCGGCCAACGTGACCGCTCGCGTGGTGCCGAGCAATCTGTTCGCCGTCACCTCCGTCGAACTCGTCTTCAACGGCCCCGCCGACCAGTACCTGCACGAGGGTTCGGTCATCGAGGAAGACCGCAGCAAGGGCACCATCGCGTTGCAGGACACGCTCACCACGGTCCGCAACATCCTCGACAAGATCGATCCGGTGCAGTTCGGCCGGGTGCTGGGCACCCTGTCGCAGGCGCTGGACGGCAGCGGCCGGGTGCCCGGCTCCACCGTCGAACGGCTGGACCGCTGGCTGCTGGCCGTGGACGAGTCGATTCCCGATCTCGGTGCGCTGCTGGGTGACTTCTCCGCATCGTTCAACGCGCTCAACCAGTCCGCACCCGAGCTGGTCGACGTGCTCGGCACCTCGGTGCAGACCGCGCGCACCATCGCCGACCGCCGCGGCGAGCTGGTCGCGTTGATCACCGGTACCTCGGGCACCATCGACACGGTCAACGACCTGTTCGCCCGCAACCCGAACGTGGGCATCGAGGTCACCGCGGGCACGAACGACATGTTCGGCGCACTCGCCGCGGACCCGGACGCGATCACCAGGAGCCTGCTGAACCTCAGCGAGACCATGCGCCGGATGGACACCACGTTCAAGTGGGGCCCGCAGAAGCAGCAGGTCTGGGACGCGGGCATCACCCTCACGCCGTACCGGCCCTACACCGTGGCCGACTGCCCGCGCTACGGCGACATGGTCGGGCCGAGCTGCTTCACCGCTCCCGCCGTCGCCGACGTCGGCGAGCTGCCCGAACAGCTGAAGCCGCGCGCGCTCGCGTCGGCCGCCGGGCTTCCCCCGGTCGTGCCGATGCCCGGCCTGCCGCTGATCCCCGGCGTCACCACGCCGGACCCGAACCGCGCCACCGCGGCCGCTCCCACCGGCGGCGCACCCGCTCCGTTCGCGGGCACTCCGCTCGAGGGCCTGTTCCCGATGCTGCCGCCGGGTCTGCTCCCGCCTGCCGCGGCTCCGGCGCCCGTCGCGCCGGCCGCCGCCCCCGAAGGCACCCCGTCGGCGGCGCCGATCTCCTACCGGGGTGACTCGGCGATCACCGCACTGCTCGGCCGCAAGCCGACCACCTCCGAATATCTGCTGCTGAGCTCGATTCTGAAGGGCGGAACCATGCAGGTGTCCGACAACGGTGCCGGACGATGAGCATTCGCAAGCCGCTCATCGGCTTCACCATCTTCGCCATCGTGTCGATTCTGGTCACGGTGGTGGTGTGGAACACGCTGGCGCGCATCGTCAACGGGGACACCTACACCTACTCCGCGACGTTCTCCGACGTGCTCGGTTTGCACGAGGGCGACGACGTCCGCATGGCGGGCGTGCGGGTGGGCAAGGTCGAGAAGATCGAGCGGGGCCGCGACGCGAATCTGAAGAAGTCGGTCGCGAAGGTCACCTTCGTCGTGCAGCGCGACCAGACGATCTACAACGACACCAAAGCGCTGGTCCGCTACCAGAACCTGATCGGTCAGCGGTACGTGGCCCTTGCTCCCGGCAAGGCGTCGAGCCCGGCGCCGTTGAAGAACAACGGTTCCATCCCGATCGATCGGACCGAGCCGTCGTTCGATGTGTCCGGTCTGCTCAACGGATTCCAGCCGCTGTTCCAGGTGTTGCAGCCCGAGCAGGTCAACCGGCTGTCGGAGACCTTCATTCAGGCATTGCAGGGCGACGGCGTCTCGTTGAGCGCGTTCATCGTGCAGGCCGCCCAGCTGGCCACCGACTTCCAGCGCAGGGACGCGATCCTGTCCGATGTGATCACCAACCTGTCGGGCGTGATGTCGGGGTTGGCGAAACGAGGTGATGAATTGGAGACCCTGGTGACCCAGACCCGGGCCTTGATCGGCGGGCTGTACGAACAAGGGCAGTCGTTGCTCGGCTCGACCGAGCAGATCGCGACCGCGACCACGTCGCTGGTCGGCATGATGGATCGGATCCAGCCGAGCCTGCGCACCGCGCAGAACTCCACCAGCGCCGCGTTGACGCTGTTGCTGGACAACGGCGCCAAGCTCGATCAAGCGGCGATCGACCTGCCGAACGTCCTGTCCGCGGCGGGCAGGCACACCTCGGAGGGCGGTTACGCCAACGCCTACCTGTGCGGGCTGGACTTGTCGCTCTACGGTGTCCTCTTCCCCCGTGGTCTGTTCTCGCAGATCGGTGGCACCTCGCACTCGGCGGTGTGCCGCCCATGATGACGAAGCTCAGGTCCAGGTTCGAAAGCAACCGGTTCTTCTGGTTGGGCGTCATCGGCGGTGTCCTCATCGTGGTGCTGCTGGTGGTGTCCAGCGTCTACAAGCTCCTCGGCGTCGGCGAGCAGTCGATCAAGGCCGAGTTCGTGCAGGCCGCGGGTATCAGGGTCGGCGACAAGGTGAACATCGCGGGGGTGTCCTCCGGGCGCGTGGTCGACGCCGAACTCGAGGGCAGTCACGTGCTGCTCACGTTGAGCGTCAGCGACGACGTGAAACTCGGCCCGGACGCGCGCGCATCGATCAAGATGGCCACGCTGCTCGGCGCCAGGTACGTCGACCTCGAGCCGGGCGACGGTTCGGGCCTGAGGGGCAAGCGGATCCCGGTGTCCAACACCACGGTTCCGTACAACCTGGCCGACGTCGTGCAGGTCGGCACGCCGAAGTTCGAAGCGCTCGACACCAAGAAGCTGGCCGACTCGCTGAACCTGATCAACGAGCAGATGAACGGCTCGCCCCAGCTCACCGCCCAGGCGCTGGACAGCGTCGGTGCGCTGGCCAAGGTGATCGACAGCCGCAAGGCCGAGGTGGACACCCTGCTGAAGGACTTGGACCGGGTCACCCGGATCCTCGGCGACAACCGCAACAGCATCCTGCTGGTGATCACCCAGGGTGAGGCCATCGCCAATCGGGTGATGGAGCGCCAGGCGCTGCTGCGCCAATTGCTGGACAACGTCGCCGCGCTGACCAAGCAGCTGGAGGCGATCGGCGCGGAGAACAACGATCAGCTCGGCCCGACCATCCAGCAGCTGAACACCATGGCCGAGGGCCTGCAGAAGAACAAGGACAACCTGGATCGGATGCTGTCGATCATGCCGCCGACCCTGCGTTACCTGGCGAACTCCTGGGGCGGCAGCGGTCCGTACGGCGATGTCGGCCTGCCGTGGCTGTTCCCGGACAACTGGTTGTGCTTCGCCCAAGTCATCGAGGGGTGCCAGGGATGAGATTCCGCACGGGCTTTCCGCTGAAGACCGTCGCGAAGGCGTTCATGATCAGCGCCGCCGCGCTCACGATCGGCAGCTGTTCGCTGCTGCCGAGTTCGGTGAACAACGCGCTGGGCACCACCCTGCAGTTCACCGCGGACTTCGACAACATCGCGGGCATCTACGAGGGCAATCCGATCACGGTGCTCGGGCTCGACGTCGGCAAGGTCGACAAGATCGTGCCCAAAGGCACCCTGATCGAGGTGCACATGTCCATCGACAAGGACGTGAAGATCCCGAAGGACGCCATCGCCGCGATCATCTCGCCGTCCATCGTGACCGACCGGCACATCGAACTCACCCCGGTCTACACCGGCGGCGCGACCTTGGCCGACGGCGCGCACCTGCCCAAAGCAAGGACCAAGACGCCGGTCGAGCTGGACACGATGATCAAGACCATCGATCAGTTCGCCGCCGCGCTGAAGCCGGAGCCGGGCCAGGAGGGCATCGGCCCGCTGTCGGGCCGGGTGCTCTACCCGATGCTCAACGGCAACGGCGAGAAGATCCGTGACACCCTCAACGCGCTGTCCAGCGCGTTGAAGGTCGGTGTGGACAACAAGGACGCGATCTCCAGCATCATCATCAAGCTGAACGACCTCACCACCATGCTGGCCGAGAACGACCAGTCGGTGCGCGATTTCAGCAACCGGGTGACCCAGATGACCGGCCTGCTCGCCGATCAAGCGCCCGGTCTGCAGGCCACGCTCGATCAACTCCTCGCCTTCCTGCGCAACACCAGCACCACGCTGACGCAGTACGAGAGCCAGTTGTCCGGCACGATGACCGGCCTGACCAACGTGACCCAGCAGTTGCGCGACAACGCCTACGGCCTCACCGAAGTCGCCGACCTGGCGCCGATGGTCATGCAGAACGTCGACAACATCATCAACCGCGAGCACGGGTACGTCCGGCTGCACGCGGTGATCGGCACCGCGCTGTCGGGTGAGATCGTCAGCCTGTTCTGTGAGCGCATCCAGATGAAGGCCGACGGCTGCCGTACCGGAAACATGCAGGACTTCGGACCCGACTACGGGCTCACCGCCGCACTGCTCGGACTGACGAAATGACGTACCGAATGACGATCAAGGCACGCAGGACGCTGGTCGCCGTCGCCGCGGTAGCCGGTGTGGCGGTCACCTCCGGCTGCGGGCTCACGGTGGAGAAGCTGCCGTTGCCGAAACCGGGTCAGGGCGGGGAGACCTACACGATCCACGCGGTCTTCGAGAACGCGCTGAACCTGCCCGACCAGGCGAAGGTGAAGATCGGTGGCTCGGATGTCGGCGTGGTCACCGACATCAAGACCAAGAACTTCCAGGCCGTCGTGGACTTGACCATCCGCAAGGACATCGAGTTGCCCAAGGGCAGCACGGCGGAACTGCGTCAGGCCACCCCGCTGGGTGATGTGTTCGTCGCGGTGTCCAAGCCCAAGACCGAGCCCGGCGCGGACATGCTGCACGACGGTGACACGCTCACCCTCGACAGCACCTCCGCGGGCGCGACCGTCGAGCAGCTGCTCATCTCGGTCTCCATGCTGTTCAACGGTGGCGGCATCGCCAGCCTGTCCAAGCTGGGTTCCGAGCTGGACTCCATCGTCGGCGGCCGCGGCGAGCAGCTCGCCCACCTGATCACCGAGATGACCGGCGTGGTCGGCAGTCTGAACGACAACTCCGCCCGGGTGGACAGTGTGCTCGGTGAGTTCAGCACCCTCGCCAACACCATCGAGGGCAGGCGGTCGGAACTGGGCGAGGTGGCCGACACGCTGCCGCAGATGATCGGCGCCATCGCCGAGAACAACCGAGCCCTCGGCGATCTGCTCGCCAAGTTGTCCACCGCCAGCGCCGCCCTCGGCGATTACGCGAACACCTCGACCGAGAGCTTGAACGGGCTGCTGGAGAACACCCACCAGCTGATGGACGCGATAGCCAAGACCGGCGACGGCTTCGGCGTCCTGCTCGATCGACTGCGGGTGCTGCGGCCGAAGGTCGACGCGACCTTCCGCGGCAGCAGCTTCGCGGTGTACGCGACCGCGACCAATCTGGACATCAGCGCGCTCACCGATCCGCAGCACGGCAAGCTCCAGGACCTCAACGACTTGCAGGACTTCGCGGGCAGCCTGATCCAGGTGCTGCAATTGGTGCAGGGCCGGGTGGGAGGACAGCGATGACCTCGGCGCGCAAACTGTTCGGAAGCAAGATCTTCCTGTCGAACGTGGGCTTGGTGCTCGTGCTGCTGGTCGGCGCGACGTACCTGCTGCTGAACGTCATGCGGGTGAACCCGCTGCGGTCCGACTACACCGTCACGGTGAATCTGGACCGTTCCGGCGGTCTGCAACCCGGCAACGACGTGACGTTGCGCGGGTGGCGCATCGGCAAGGTGACATCGATCGAGCTGACCGATCGCGGCCAGGCCATCGCCGCCACCGCGCAGATCGAGTCGAAGTACAAGATCCCGGTGGACACCCAGATCGCGGTGCAGGCCCTGTCCGGCGCGGGTGAGCAGTACATCGACTTCCGGCCGAATGCCGAGCAGGGGCCGTTTCTGGCCAACGGCGCGGTGATCAAGTTCGATCCGGACAGGATCCACACTCCCACGCCGGTGTGGTCGGTGCTGGACAACTCCAGCGCCCTGATCGCGCAGATCAACCCGGAGCACTTCCAGGTCATCCTGAACGAGCTGGACATCGCGCTCAGCGGCGGCCCGGATCAGCTGCGCGGCCTGGTCAACGGGATCAGCCTGGCGACGGCGGGCCTGGACTCGTTGCTGCCGCAGACCACGAACCTGATCACCAACCTGCGCACCATCGCGAGTACCACGTCCAACGCACAGCCCGACCTGGCCACGCTGACCCGCAACTCCGGCGTGCTGTTCGAGCAGTTCAACAACGCGAACGCGGAATTGCAGCGCGTGCTGGACCAGGCGCCGGGCCAGCTCACCAGCCTCGGCGCGGTGGTGGACCGGACGGCCGATCCGATCACCAGCCTGGCGACCAACTTCCAGGCCATCACGAAGGCGGCGCAGCTGCGGCTGCCCGCGCTGCGCGCGCTGTTCCCCTCGCTCGCGCTCGGTGGCGAGGCGCTCGGCGTCCCGGCGCACGACGGCGAATTCCACGCGATGATCGACATCTGGCCGCGGCCGTTCTGCACCTACAACACTCCGAAGATGCGCAACGAGGTCGTGCAGGACGGCACGATCCCGATGTGGAACTACTGCGAGAATCCGCCGCCGGGTCAGCAGATCCGTGGTGCCGCCAACGCGCCGCGGCCCGACGTGCCCAACAACGGCGCGCACATGCCGCCGGGTGTGGATCCGAACGAGCGGACCCTGCCTCCGGTGCGGTGAGTCGTACCCGGCCCTGCGGTCCTCCCGTCGGGCGGGCATACTCGCCGGTGAAACGCGTAAGGTTCGCTGCCGCGGGCCGCTGAAGCCAATCGGTGCGCACCGATGCGCGCCGGGAAAGTGCAGGTTCTATCGATGTCTACCGACGACGCCGAGACCGACAAGGACGCCGAGACCACGGCCGCCACCTCCGACAAGGGCACCGACGCGGTATCCGGGAAGTCGGAGGACGCCGCCGGCGCGGCGAAGCCCGAGCTGTCCAAGGCGGAGAAGGCAGACAAGGCCGAGGCCGGCGCGAAGCCGGCCGCGAAGAGCGACTCGCCCAAGGCGGCGGCCTCCGCACCGTCCGGCAAGTCCACCTCGATTCCGCTGGTGGCCGCGTTCGTGGCCGGCGTGCTCGCGGTCGCCGCGATCACCGCGGTGGTGGTGTTCTTCTTGCAGGGCAAGGACCGCGGCGACAAGCTCGACGCGATCCGCGACTCCACGAGCGCCGCGTGCACATTCGGCAAGGACGTGTCGGTCTACGACTACTCGAAGAACCTGGACGACTACTTCACCACGGTGAAGGCGGGCTCGACGGGCGAGTTCCTCAAGGAGTTCGACGACGCGACCAAGGCGCTGAAAGACGCCATGGTGCAGGCACAGGTCAAGTCCTGGGCCGACGATGTGCAGTGCGGCTACCAGGCCGGTGACAAGACCTCGGCCAAGGTGCTGGTGACCCTCACGCAGTATCGGACCAACTTCACCCAGGCCAACCCCGAGCGTCAGTTCGTCGTGGTGATCGCCCAGCTGCAGAAGTCCGGCGACAAGTGGCTGGTCGAGAAGCTCGATTCGCCGATGCTGAAGGGTGCCGGTACCGGTCTGCCCGGCGCTCCCGCTCCGGGCGCGCCGCAGCAGGCGCCGTCCGGCCAGCCCGCGCCGCAGCCGGGTAACTAGCCGAGCGCCTCCGGCGGTGGGCCGAGCCACCACCGCCGGAGGTCATTCGGGCGGCCTGCGACGATCCGGCGGATCAGAACAGCGTCAAAGCCTGTGGCGCCGACGGCGCGGCCGCCTTCCCCGCGGCCTTGTCTTTCGGCGCTTCCGGCGCCGTCGACGCTTCCTCCACAGTCACCGCGAGCATTTCCACGGTGTTCGCCTCGGCGACAGCCGCGGTGACCGCGGCCTGCCGAGCCGCTTCTCCGGCCAGCGCGTCGGCTTGCTCGTTGAAGTAGTTGCCGACATGACCACGGACCCAACGGAAGCGGACCGGCCCCGGCCTGCTCGAGATGGCCCGATCGATCTGCCGGACGAGTTCGACATTCTTCACCGCGCCACCGGTGGACGTGCGCCAGCCGTTGAGCCGCCAGCCCGATACCCATTCCGAGGCGCATTTGATCGCGTAGAGCGAATCGCTCTCGATGAGCAGGGGTTCGGACCCTGGATGGGCGACGATCGCTTCCAGCACCGCGCGCAACTCCGCGACCTGGTTGGTTCCGGACGCAGCTCCCCCGCTGGCGGAGGAGCCCTGATGATTGACCCAAGCCCAGCCGATGGCGCCGCCGGGATTGCGGAGGCAGGATCCGTCGGTGCTCACGATGATCATGGCTGGCACCCTACGCAATCCGACCGACAAGATCGGTACCGTGGAATTCCTCTATCTCCCTCCGTAACCGGGCCTCCGTACGCCGCAGCGCCGATTTGACCGCGGCGTCCACCAAGCCGGTGCTCAGGCGCCCGACCACTCCGCGAGGTGGACTGTACTCCGCCTCGGAGGTCAGCACCGAGCGCCCGTAACCGAGTGGGTCGAAGCGCAGCCGCAACGTGCCGGAGAACCGTCCGCGCAGCGTATAGCCGATCACCGCGTTGTGGCGGTGTTCGGTGATCTCGCAGGTGGAAGTCGGTTGCCAGATCGCGAAGCGGGTGGTGGTGGCGAAGACCGCGCCGAGTCCGCGGTCCTGGTCGCCGGTCGGTACGAAGTCCGCGATGCCGAACATCCAATCCGGTACGAACAGATGGTTGTCCGTATAGCTGAAAGCGACCTCGACGGGCGCTCCGACGTCACTCGCGTACTTGATGTGGCCCATAGGCCCTCCCTGTCCCACGACTGGCGTTAAAAGTACTACAGCTCTCCTCTTTATTCGAGGGCTCTGCGGGATTTCGTCCGTTATTTCGCCAGGTTGCGACCGAATGGTTGCTTGGGAGGAAGGTCGTTCGCGCCGTCCTCAGAGCTGGTCGACAAGGTGCTCCGCGATCGGCATGGCCGAGGTCGCCGCAGGTGAGGGGGCGTTGAGCAGATGAACCGAGCGCTCGGTGCGCTCGATCATGAAGTCGTGCACCAGTGTTCCGTCCCGCAGCACCGCCTGGGCGCGAATGCCCGCCTCGCGGGGCCGCAGATCGGCGAGCGTCAGCTCCGGACAGTAGCGGCGGCACTGCTCGAGGTATCCGCGCTTGAACAGCGAGTTGCGCAGTTCCCGCAGACCGGTGCGCACATTCGCCTTGGCGACGCGATGGAATCCGGTGAATCCGAGGACTTCTCGCGCGTCGCGCAGGTCGACACTGCCTTTGCGGTAGCCCTCCCTCGACAGTCCGAGCACGGCGTTCGGCCCCACGGTCAGCGCGCCGTCGATCGTCGGGCTCAAATGCACGCCGAGGAAAGGCAATCCGGGATCCGGGATCGGATAGATCAATGTGCTGACCAGACCGTTTCGCTCCTGCGGCAGCTGGTAGTACTCGCCGCGGAAGGGAACGATGCGAAAGTCGGTGCGCAGCCCGGCCGCCCGCGCCATCCGGTCGGCTTGCAGGCCCGCGCAGATCACCGTGCGGCGAGCCGTCCACGAGCCGGCCGGTCCCGCGGCGGTCACGGCATCCGAAGTCTCGGTGAGCGTGGCGACCTCGGCGCCGAGCACGAATTCACCACCCGCGCCGCGGACTTCCTCGGCGAGCGCTTCGGTCACCCGGGTGAAGTCGACGATGCCGGTGTCCGGGACGAAAAGGGCCCCCACGCCGGTGACGTGCGGTTCCCGCCGCGTGAGCTCCGCGGCGTCGATCAGTTCGACGGCCACGCCGTTGGTGATCGAGCGTTCGTGCAGCGCGAGCATGCGTTCGTATTCGGCGTCGTCCGTAGCGACCAGTAGTTTTCCGCAGACGCGGTACGGAATGTCGTGGGCGGCAGCGAATTCCTTGGTCCAGCGAGCGCCCCGGCGGCACAGCGTGGCCTTCAGGCTGCCGGGCGGATAGTAGATGCCGGAGTGGATGACTCCGCTGTTGTGGCCGGTCTGATGGGCGGCCAGCCGCTGGGTTTTCTCCAGCAGCACCAGGCTCGCACCGGGATTGCGCGCCAGGATCCGGTGCGCGGTCGCGACGCCGACGATGCCGCCGCCGATGACGCAGAAGTCGTAGGCGCTCATGCCGAGCAGGGTAAGCGGTAGCTCACATGACGGTGGAATCCGCTCCGCCGTGCGCGGGGGCGGGCGCGCGTTCGGTGGTCCGCTGTTCGAGGTCACGGCTGGGTGCGGGCGTGGAGTGCCGGTTCAAGCGCAGGTCGTGCTCGCCCAGTCGCGGATCGGAGAACGCCATCCGCACTTCACCGCTGTGGGTATCGAGGTCGGTGCGCATCGTGGTCACGGCCGGCATCTCCGACGTGGGGCCGGAGGAGCGGAGGTAGCCCGGCAGCATGATCAAAGCGTTGGTGTCCACGGTGACCGAGACGGTGTCGTCCTCGACCTGTGCGACCTGCGCGCCGACATAGGCATCGCCGAATCGCACCTTGCCGCCGACAGGTGTGGGAGCGGGCCGCGCGGTAGGCGAATCTACGTGCGGCGCGGTGGTTTCCGGCTTGGCGGTGTCCGGCTCGGCCGCACGCGGAACCGAAGCAGCCGCGGGCAGGACGAAACTGGTGCCGGTCAGTACCGGATAGGGGGTGTACCGGCGGCCATGGTCGGGCTCGTCCGGGGCGGGCGGAGTGACCGGCGCGGCGATCCGAGTCGCCGGGCGCTGCATATCGGCGATCTGCTGTACGACATACGCGCCCGCCACGACGGTCAGGCTCAAGCTGGCGGCACCGGCGAGCACGATGGCGGCGTGCCGCGCGACCTGGGCAGGTCGATGTGCTGTCACGATGCGTTCCTTTCGCTGCGACGCTGCTCCCCACAGCGACCAGCACCGTGGGAAGCTGTACGCCCGTCCAGATTACCTGTGGGGTCGGGCGGGGTGTCGCATCGAAGAGAGCAGGATCACAGTCGGCGCGGCGAAAGGTGGCCGGTCGGTGCTGGTCCGGGCAGCGGACGGCCGGGGCGGGCTCGATCACCGGCTGTGTGTCGCGGTGGATCGGCGGCGTGCGAATGGTCTCGTGTGGGAGCAGCGGGCAATCCGGGAAAGGCGCGGCATCGCCTGGCGTCGCCGCGCCGTAAACGGCGTCGATGTTTCCGTGAACGCACCGACGGGTAAATAGTCGGTAGCTGGCGAGCGCCATTCTCGACTGCCACTCGAGACACCCGGCCAACGGCGTCCGGCCGTCGACATGAACACGGCGCACCCAAGTGTGGCGCTCGCCCGCTCCGAAGCGTCGTCGACGGGCCGGGTGTAGGCGGGTCAGGCGAACTGACCCGCTGCCCTTCCCGCGCCGGTCGGACCAGCGAAAGCCTGTGCGAGAGTGAGCCATTCCGCGGCGTCGTCGCCGTGCGTCCCGAGCGCCAGATCGTCGGGATGGCGGCGTTGGGTCACCAGCATGCAGAAATCGAGCGCCGGTCCGGTCACGCGCTGTTCGGCGTCTTCCGGACCCCACCCCCAGATCGTGCGATCCGGGGCGGTCAATTCGACCCGGAATTCCGCTGCGGGCGGCGTCTTTCCGTGCACGGTGTAGGCGAAGTTCCTGGTGCGCACGCCGATATGGGCCACGGTGCGCAGCCGCGCCGTGGGCGTGCGGTGTACGCCGAGGGCATCGGCCACATCCTGCCCGTGCGCCCAGGTCTCCATGATGCGGGCGCTGATCATCGACGCGGCGCTCATCGGCGGACCGAACCAGGGCAACTTGACGCCCGCGGGCGCGGCGCGCAGCGCGGCGATGAGCGAGGCGCGTCCACGCCGCCATCGATCCAGCAGCTCGGCGGGCGGTTCGGTTGCGGCCTTCTCGGCGGCTTCGTCGACGAACGTGAGCGCACGTGGCCCCGCTTCGGTCAGCAACTCCCCGAAGCGCGCGGCATCCGCGGTGGCGATCGTCGCGATCTCGTCGGTCCAGGCCAGATGGCCGATCTGATGGGCGATGGTCCAACCGGGCGCGGGTGTGGCGCGAGCCCACCCCTCGGGCGCCAACGGGCCGACGAGTCGTTCGAGGTCCGCGCATTCGTCGGCGAAGTCGCCGAGCAGCGCCTCTAGGTCAGCCATCAGTTCCCCTGCCGCTACCGGGCGCACCGCCTCGTGCGCCGCCGGGTCCAGCATCGCAGCGAGACCAAAAAAAGGCAAGCGTGCTTGTTTTATATCGGCCGACGCGGGCCCGCTACCAGCCGAAAATCAGCAGGTGGGCGGCTCCCACCACGAGCCCGAGGACCGCGCCGTGCAGATACAACAGCCACGCGTCCTGTTCCACGGACGCGTAGAACATCTCCATGAACTCCCCCGGCGTGAGCCGCCGCAACTTGCGCGCCGCGAATTCATCGATGGTCTTGGCCTGCTCCCGGTTGAACTCCTCGTCCTCGACCAGGGTCGGGGCCAAGCCGACCGCCGCGCCCGCCGCGCCCACCGTGAGGTTGTCGAACTGGCGGCGTCCGAGGGCGGCCCGCACCAGTGTGGTGGTCGGGCCGAGCTGACGATTGATCTCGTCGGCGATCAAGCGCTCCAGCAGCTGCCTGGTCTTGTCCCCGTTCGGGCCCTCCAGCAGTTCCTTGGACAAGTTGGGCAGCGTCAGCACCTGGTAGGCCAGGATGTGTGCCAGATCGGTGGCCGCCTGCGGCTGCCGTTTCGCCAGCAGCGCTTGCTTCCACAGGTACTTGTACCTCGGTTGCGGGTCGCCCGGCTCGAAGACCATCTTCACCGCGATGACGTTCACGATCACACCGATCGCCGCCGAGGCGAGCAGTACGATCACCCAGCCCGGCACCCAGCCCAGCACCGGAATGTTCTGGTGCACATGCATGTACAGCGCCAGCAGCACGCCGAAGGGCGCGCCGAGCAAGCCGACACGGACCATGAACCGCAGCTCGGGCGCCGCGATGGTGGTGGTGAGGTCCTTCAGGATGGTCGGATTGTCCTCCAGGTAACGGATCACGAAGCCCTTGATGCCGATCAGCTGGTCGACGTTGTCGCCGAGCGAGGCGAACGCGCGACGCGACAGGGCGGGCAGTTCGCGATCCACCCGCTGGTAGATCAGCTGCTTGGCGGCGCGCGGCACGGTGCGCCACAGGTCCGGGTTGTCCCGGTACATCAGCTCGTCCACCAGCGGTCGCACCTGCTCCCGCGCCAGCACCGCGATGTAGTCGGCGATACCGTCGAGATCGAGTTCGTGGATGAAGTCCTTCGGACTGCCGATCCGCATCAGCGCCTTGTCCACGCAGATGCTGGCCATCTTCTCCGCGCGTGCCGGGATGAAGCCCTGGAAGCCGAGGCGGCGGCCGTCGCCGGAAAATGTCGGCAGCACCTGGACCCGGCGCGGGAAGTACGGGTAGAGCACGTGCAGGCCGGGAATGCGAACGCCGCGAAACCGGATCGGCCAGAACAGCATCAGCACGCCGGTCCAGTTGGTCAGCCAGCCCGCCAGCGCGCTGAAGATCGGAAACGTGATCAGGTCGACCACGAACTTCGGCTGCCCGGTCAAGCTCTCCCAGTCGATGAACACGCCAGCGGCGAGCGACGACATCGATGGGACTCCCTAAGCCGATCCGGCGGTACCGCCGGTATGAGATACCAAGGTCCCCACGTTCTCATTGCCTTGGACGAGGTGTCAACGCGAAGCGGGACTTCGCCGTCAGCGAACGGACCGGTCGGGGTGGAACAAACCCGAACACCCCGGGGTTGAGTAGGCATCGCTCAACTTTTGGAAGGGTCGAAGACGTGACTACACCACAGAACCTGCCGGTGCTGTTCCTGACCGATCCGATCGTGCTGCCGGGCATGGTCGTGCCCATCGAACTGGACGAATCGGCGCAGGCCGCGATCGATGCCGCACGGGCCGCCAAGACCGAAGCCGTGCTGCTCGCGCCGCGGTTGAACGAGGGCTACGCCACCTACGGTGTGGTCGCCACCATCGAACAGGTCGGCCGTATGCGCGGCGGAGCCCCGGCGGCCGTCCTCAAGGCCGAACGGCGCGCCAAGATCGGGCACGGGGTGACCGGCCCCGGCGCCGCGCTGTGGGTCGAGGCAGAGCCGGTCGAGACACCCACCCCCGACGGCCGCACCAAGGAACTGGCCGCGGAGTACAAGAAGCTGGTCGTCTCGGTGCTGCAACGCCGCGAGGCCTGGCAGATCATCGACGCGGTCAATCAGCTGACCGACCCGTCGGCCATCGCCGACACCGCGGGCTACGCCCCGTACCTGACCGCTGACCAGAAGCGGGAGCTGCTCGAGACCCCCGACGTGGCCGAGCGGCTCACCACCCTGATCGAGTGGACCAAAGCGCACATCGCCGAGGCCGAGATCAGCGAGAAGATCAGCGAGGACGTTCGCGAGGGGATGGAGAAGAGTCAGCGCGAATTCCTGCTGCGCCAGCAACTCAACGCCATCCGCAAGGAACTCGGCGAGGACGAGCCGGACGGCGCGGACGACTACCGCACCCGCGTCGAGCAGGCCGATCTGCCCGGCAGCGTCCGCGAGGCGGCGCTGCGCGAAGTCGGCAGACTGGAGCGCGCCAGCGATCAGAGCCCGGAATCGGGCTGGATCCGGACCTGGCTGGACACCGTGCTGGAGCTGCCGTGGACGGTGAAGACCACCGACAGCACCGACGTCTCGGCCGCCCGCGCGGTCCTGGACGCCGACCACCACGGTTTGGACGAGGTCAAGGACCGCATGGTCGAGTACCTGGCCGTCCGCGCTCGCCGCGCCGCCCGCGGCCTGGAGGTCGTCGGCGGACGCGGGTCCGGCGCGGTGCTGGTGCTGGTCGGTCCGCCCGGCGTCGGCAAAACCTCGCTGGGTGAATCCGTCGCGCGCGCCCTCGGCCGAAAGTTCGTCCGCGTGGCCCTGGGCGGCGTGCGCGACGAAGCCGAGATCCGTGGGCACCGCCGTACCTACGTCGGTGCGCTGCCCGGCCGCATCGTCCGCGCCATGAAGGAAGCCGGATCGATGAACCCGGTCGTCCTGCTGGACGAGATCGACAAGGTCGGCTCGGACTTCCGCGGCGACCCGGCGGCCGCCCTGCTCGAGGTGCTGGACCCGGCGCAGAACCACACCTTCCGCGACCACTACCTGGATCTGGACCTCGACCTGTCCGACGTGCTGTTCATCGCGACCGCGAACGTCATGGAGACAATCCCCGGCCCGCTGCTGGACCGGATGGAACTGATCACCGTCGACGGCTACACCGAGGACGACAAGGTGGCCATCGCGCGCGACTTCCTGGTGCCGCGGCAACTGGAGCGCAACGCGCTGACCGCCGAGGAGGTCACGATCAGCGAGGAGGCGCTGCGCGAGATCGCCGCCAACTACACCAGGGAGGCGGGCGTTCGGCAGATGGAACGACTGGTCGCCAAGGCGCTGCGCAAGGCGGCCACCCGGCTGTCCGAGCGCGTAACCGTCCCCGCGGCGGCGGGTTACGACCCGGACCTGGGCTACGAGGTGGATACCGACACCTTGACGATCGGTCTCGCCGACTTGAAGGACTACCTGGGTCGCCCGCGCTTCACCCCCGATTCGGTCGAACGCACGGCCGTCCCAGGGGTGGCCACCGGTCTCGCCGTGACCGGCGCGGGCGGCGACGTCCTCTACATCGAGGCGAATGCCGCCGAGGGGGAGCGCTCGCTGACCCTCACCGGTCAGCTCGGCGACGTCATGAAGGAGTCCGCGCAGATCGCGCTGACCTACGTGCGCTCGCACCTGGAGGAGATCGGCATCGAGCCGACGGTGCTGGATCGCAACATCCACATCCACTTCCCGGCCGGCGCGGTCCCCAAGGACGGCCCGTCCGCGGGCGTCACGATGGTCACCGCCCTGGTGTCGCTGGCGCTGGGACGGCAGGTGCGATCGGACGTCGGCATGACCGGTGAGGTCACGCTGAACGGACGGGTGCTGCCGATCGGCGGCGTGAAGCAGAAGCTGCTCGCCGCCCAGCGGGCCGGATTGAAGACGGTGTTCATCCCGGCGCGTAACGAGCCGGATCTGGACGACGTCCCGGCGGAAGTGCTGGCCGCGCTGGATGTCCGCCCCGTCGCCGACGTGGCCGACATCCTCGCCTACGCCATCGAGCCGGTGGCCGAACCCGCGTTGGGGCCTGCCTTCGCGGCTACTGCCTGACCTGGGCTGGAACGGCCGGGCACGGAAACTCCGTGCCCGGCCGTTCGCATGCTGCCGAGCGGGCGGACAGACCGTTGGTCAGCCGCCGGTATTCGCACCGGTCAGATCGGCTTCCGCGAGCCGGGTGGTGCCCTGGGCCACCGCACAGAGAACGGGTTCGCGGCCCGAGCTTTCCGCGTAGATCTCGCAGTGGGCGACCGCTTGGCGGCGCGTCGCGCCGGTGACAGCTGCCTCGACGCGCAAACGCTCGCCCGCGGCGGGGCGGAGGTAGGTGATGGTGACACCGCCGGTGAGCACATTCGCGCCGAGCACCGTACCGGCGGCGAAGGTGAGGGCGTTGTCGGCGGCGTAGGCGAGCACGCCGCCGTGCACGTAACCGAATTGCTGGGTCAATTCGCGGCGGAGGGGGATGACCAGGGTGGCCGCGCCGTCGCCGAACGCGGTGATCTGGGTGCCCACCAGTGTGGCGAAGGGCTGCGCGGCCAGTATCTTCTCGGCGCTGTCCAGGTCGAGGGCGATGGTTGTCGTCATCGGGAGACCTCCGCTGCGGCTCGGGTGCGATCGGCGGCGAGGGCGAGCCAGGCGGCGTCGGCGAGTTCGCCCGCGACTTCGGCCGGGCCGACGCGCATTTCGCCGCCCAGCCACTGTCGCGTGTATTCCTGCGCCGGGCCCAGCCACAGCGCGTAGACCAGATCGATCGGAAGATCACGCACCGTCCCGTATCCGGCGTGCGTGCGCCACCACCGCGTCACGTCGGAAAGGAAGCGGCGATTGCTCTCGCTCTCGCGCACCCCTGGTGGACGCGCGGAGGTGAGCACGGTTGCGCGGTATTGATTTTCGCCGACCCACCGCAGGTGCTCGCGCACGCCCTCGGTGACGCCCGCGCGCGCGTCGGTGCTGTCGCCGACCGCTGCCCAGAAATGCTCCTGGTAGTCCGCGAGCGCGTTGGCCCACACCTGCCGGTACAGGTCGGCCTTGTCCGGGAAGTGGTGATAGAGCGCGCCGACGCTGGCGCCCGCCGCGGCGCGGATCTGCGTCAGCGTCGCGTCGAGCGCCCCGTGCTCGGCGAACTGTCGCTCGGCCGCCAACAGCAACCGATCTCGAATCTTCATAACCAGAATTTAATTCTGTTCTGTGATCAGCGCAATGCGCGATGTCGCAGCACTGGGGTAAGAACGGGGTGTGGCCAGATGGCTGTTGCACGTCGATCTCGACCAGTTCCAGGCGGCGGTGGAGTTCCGCCGCCATCCGGAACTGCGGGGACTGCCGGTCATCGTCGGCGGCCACGGCGATCCCACCGAACCGCGCAAGGTGGTGACCTGCGCGTCCTATCCGGCGCGCGCGTTCGGCGTGCGGGCCGGGATGCCACTGCGCAGCGCCCAGCGCAAGTGCCCCGAGGGCGTGTTCCTTCCGCTCGACATGACCGCCTACGAGGACGCCTCGGACGAGGTCATGGCGCTGCTGCGGACGTTTCCGGGACGGGTCGAGGTGTGGGGCTGGGACGAGGCGTTCCTCGCCGCCGACACCGACGACCCGGAGGCCCTCGCCCAGCGGGTGCGCGGCGCCATCGCCGGACTCGAACTGACCTGCTCGATCGGCATCGGTGACAACAAACTCACCGCCAAGCTCGCGACCGGGTTCGCCAAGTCGGCGGGCAAGTCGTCGGCCGAGCCCGACGCCGGTGCGGGCGCGGCGGCGGGCGTCTTCCGGCTCACCGCCGAGAACTGGACCGAAGTGATGGCCCATCGCCCGACAGATGCGCTGTGGGGTATCGGCACGCGCATCGCCGCACGTCTGGCCGAGCTGGGCATCCGAACCGTCGGCGACCTGATGGCCGCCGACCGGCATCGTCTCGCCGCGGAATTCGGGCCGAACACCGGGCCGTATCTCTGGGTGCTCGGCCACGGCAAAGGCGATACGGACGTCACCACCGAACCGCGAATACCCGTGGGCCGCAGCAAGTCCGAGACGTTCCCGCACGACCTGACCGATCCAGGCGAGATCCGCGCGCAAGTGGCGCGGCTTGCCACCGAGGTCGCCGAGGAGATGGCCGCGGCGGGCCGGATCGGCATCCGGGTTTCCGTGACGGTGCGCACCAACACCTTCTACACCCGCAGCAAGCAGGAGAAACTGCCCGAACCGACCATCGACGTCGCGCGGATCGCCGAGACCGCGCTGCGCATCATCGAACGGTTCGACCTCGACCGCCCGGTTCGTCTGCTCGGCGTCCGGCTCGAACTCCTGCCGCAGTAGCTCCCGGACCCGTCCGGACCCTCGTATGCTCGTGCGCATGGAGTTCTGGGCGATGGTGGCACACGAGACGGACAGCGGGATCGTCCTGACCCGGCAGCAGGTCAACGAGGATTTTCTCGGGCCGGGCGACGTGACGATCAAGGTGCACTACTCGAGCGCGAACTACAAGGACGGTCTGGCGATCACCAAGGGCGGCGGGGTGGTGCGCAACTACCCGATCGTGCCCGGGATCGATCTCGTGGGCGAAGTGGTCGAGTCTGCCGACGACGATTTCGCCCCCGGCGACCAGGTGATCGCGCACGGATACGACATCGGGGTTTCGCACAACGGCGGCTTCGCCGAATACGCCAGGGTGCCGGCCGAATGGGTGGTCAAGCTGGCGGACCTGAGTCCCCGTGACGCGGCCTCGCTCGGCACCGCGGGGTTCACCGCGGCCCTGAGCGTGCAGGCCCTGCTCGATCGCGGCCTCACCCCGGACGCGGGCCCGGTGCTGGTCACCGGCGCGACCGGCGGGGTCGGCAGCGTGAGCATCGACATCCTCTCCGGCCTCGGCTTCGAAGTGATCGCTTCCACCGGCAAGACCGACGCGAACGATCTGCTCAGCGAGATCGGCGCGAACGAGGTGATCGGCAGGTTGCCCGAAGACCCGAACGCCAAGCCGCGGCCGTTGACCAAAGCGCGGTGGGCCGCGGCCGTGGACAGCGTCGGCGGCGCCTCGCTCGCCTATGTGCTGAGCGCCATCGGATACGGGGGCGTGGTCGCGGCCAGCGGGCTCACCGGCGGAGCGGAACTGCCCACCACGGTGATGCCGTTCATCCTGCGCGGCGTCGCGCTCGAGGGCATCGACTCGGTCAACCTCCCGATCGAACGTCGCCGCGAGGTATGGTCCCGGCTCGGCAAAGAGCTTCGCCCGCAGCACCTGTCGTCCCTGGTGAACCACGCTCCGATCACCGAGGCCGAGAAGGTGTTGCGCTCCATCCAAAGCGGCAGCCATCGCGGGCGCACCGTTATCGGCGTCCTCGGCGAATTCTGACCCGCCGGTTCTCGGTGTACTTCGGCAGGGCTCGGACGAATCCGCACCCGGCGGACGCATGGTCGTAGGACCGACGAAGCCCGGCTCGAACGAATCGAGCCGGGCTTCGCTGATCGGTCTCACGCTGCGAAGGACTACGCGCGGTGATCTTCGCACCGTGGATGGCCCGCGAGCCGAACACGCCGCGCGGGGGAAGACGCTGCCACCGTCGCGGGCACTGATCCGATACGGTTCTTCGGCAAGCATGTGATCGCACCGGCCGAGAGGCGAACTTCGTTGTCCGCGAATCTGTTCTGGCGTTCGATGTCGATAGTGGCGGTTACCGCGCTGCTCGCCGTGCCCACATACAGCCGGGCCGATCCGGTGGCCGACCCGCAGCCGAACAGCTCGGACCGGTTCTATCACCAGACGCTCGAATGGAAGCCGTGCGGCGTCGAGAATCTGGACAAGGCCGGGGGCGAGTGCGCGAACGTCCAGGTGCCGCTCGACTACGCGCGGCCCGGCGATCGCACGATCACCCTGGCGATCTCCCGGGTGAAGGCGAGCGATCCGGCACGGCGGCGGGGAATCCTGCTGTCCAATCCCGGCGGTCCGGGCGGCCCGGGACTGGACAGTGTCGATCTGCTCGGTGATGTGCTGTCGCCGGACGTGCTGGCCAGCTACGACCTGATCGGGATGGACCCGCGCGGGGTCGGCGAGTCGAGCCGGAGTCCGCGGTGCGGGTGGCCGGTCGGCGAGATGATCCGGTCGGCGGGCCTCGACCCGCTCGGCTTCGTGCACGACACCGTCCAATCCGCCGGCATGGCCGCCACGTGCGTGGTTCGCGATCCAGAGCTGGTGCGGCAATTCACCACTCGCAACACGGCGCGGGACATGGACGTGGTCCGAGCCGCCTTGGGCGAGCAGAAGGTCAACTTCTACGGCTTGTCCTACGGCACGTATCTCGGGGCGGTGTTCACCCAGATGTTCCCCGAGCGCAGTGATCGCATCGTGCTCGACAGCGCGATCGACCCGGACCGGTACTGGGAGGGCTTGGTCCAGGACTGGGGTCCATCGGACGAGATCGCGCTGGACGATTGGGCGGTGTGGGCCGCCGCCCGGGACGAAGAGTTCCGGCTCGGTGCGACGCCGCAGCAGGTGCGCGCGAAGATCGAGGAGCTGGTCCGCGTCGTCAATCGCACGCCGATCGTCGTCGATGACTTCGCGATCGACGACCACTGGTTGCCGTTCATCCTGCACTCCTTGCTGTGGAACTTCCGGTTGAACGAACCGTTGGCCGCGACGGTGCGCGAACTCGCCGACGACGCAGGCGGTCCGCCCACCGCCTCGCGCACACCGCGGTTGCGCGCCATCGTGGCGGCGCTGCGGGACAACGAGAACTCCGTCCTGGCGCAGATCGCCTGCGGTGATGTCGGCGCACCCATCGATCCCACCTGGTACTGGCGCAACATCGAGGAGAGCCGGGCCACGCAACCGGTGTTCGGCGCGCTGGCGGGCAACATCCAGCCGTGCGCTTTCTGGCCTCGGCCGGTCGAACCGCCGACCGTGGTCCGGAATGCGGTGCCCGTGCTCATCGTGCAGGCGGCGGGAGATCCGCGAACTCCCTACGCCCACGCCGTCCGGCTGCACGAGTATCTGTCGGCGTCGCGGATGGTCACGCTGGAAGACGTCCGCATCCACATGACCTTCCGGCCCGAGTTGAGCAGCTGTGTGAACCACGCGATCAACGCCTACTTCGGCGCGGGAACCCTGCCGGACACCGACACCACCTGTACCGCGGACCGGACGGCGAGCTAGAACGACGGGGTCAGGCCGCCGCCGTAACCGGCTCCTCGGCGAACTGGGTGCGGTACAGCTCCGCGTAGCGGCCATCGGCGGCCAGCAGTTGGGTATGCGTGCCGCGCTCGATGATCCGGCCCTCCTCCAGCACCAGGATCTGGTCGGCGGCGCGGATCGTGGACAGCCGGTGTGCGATCACCAGCGCGGTCCTGCCCTCCAGCGCTTCGGACAGCGCCTCCTGCACAGCGGCTTCGGAGGTCGAATCCAGTGACGCCGTCGCCTCGTCCAGGATCACCACGCGCGGTTGCTTGAGCAGCAGGCGCGCGATGGTCAGCCGCTGCCGCTCACCACCGGAGAGCCGGTAGCCGCGCTCGCCCACCACCGTCTCCAACCCGTCCGGCAACGACGCGACCAGGTCGCGCAGCCGGGCGCGTTCCAACGCGTCCCACAACTCGTCCTCCGTGGCCTCCGGGCGCGCGAGCAGCAGATTGGCCCGGATGGTCTCGTGGAACAGGTGCCCGTCCTGGGTGACCAGGCCGACCGTCTCGCGGATCGATCGGGTGGTCAGCTCGCGCACGTCCGCGCCGTTCAACCGCACCGCGCCGCCGTCGACGTCGTAGAGCCGGGAGACCAGCTGTGCGATGGTCGACTTGCCCGCACCGGACGAACCGACCAGCGCGATCAGCTGACCGGGCTCGGCGCGCAGCGACACCTCGTGCAGCACCTCCACCCCGCCGCGAGTGTCCAGATTCGCCACGTCCTCCAGCGAGGCCAGCGACACCTTGTCGGCCGACGGGTAGCCGAAGCTCACCGCGTCCAGCTCCACCGCCACCGGACCCGCGGGAACGGGCTTCGCGCCCGGCGCGTCCTCGATCAGCGGCTTCAGGTCGAGCACTTCGAAGACGCGCTCGAAGCTCACCAGCGCGGCCATGATCTCCATCCGGGCGCTGGCCAGCGCGGTCAGCGGGCTGTAGAGCCTGGTCAACAGCAACGACAGCGAGACAACCGCGCCCGCGTCCAACTGCCCGCGCAGCGCGTACCAGCCGCCGAGCCCGTACACCAGGGCGATCGCCAGCGCCGACACCAGCGTGAGCGAGGTGACGAAAACGGTTTGCAGCATCGCGGTGCGCACGCCGATATCGCGCACCCGGCGGGCCCGCAGCGCGAACTCGCCGGACTCCTGCTCCGGACGGCCGAAGAGCTTGACCAGCGTCGCGCCCGGCGCCGAGAACCGCTCGGTCATCTGGGTGCTCATCGCCGCGTTCAACCGCGCCGCCTCCCGCTGCATGTCCGCCAAGCGGTTGCCCATCCGGCGCGCCGGAAACACGAACACCGGAAGCAGAACCAGCGCGAGCAATGTGATCTGCCACGAGATGCTCAGCATCACCCCGAGTGTCAGCGCGAGGGTGACGAGGTTGGCCACCACGCCGGACAGGGTGTCGCTGAACGCGCGCTGAGCGCCGATGACGTCATTGTTCAAGCGGCTGACCAGTGCGCCGGTCCTGGTGCGGGTGAAGAAGGCGACGGGCATCTTCTGGACGTGATCGAACACGGCGGTGCGCAGATCGAGGATCAGCCCCTCGCCGATTCGTGCCGACATCCATCGGGTCGCCAACCCGAGCCCCGCGTCGAACACCGCGAGCACGCCGATCACCAGCGCGAGGACGACCACCACCCGCGGCGCCGCGCCGCCGACGATGTTGTTGACCACCCGGCCCGCCAGCACCGGCGTCGCCACGGCGAGAACCGCGGACACCACGCTGAACAGCAAGAACGCACCGATCCTGCGGCGGTGCGGCGCCGCGAACCGGATGATGCGCCGGGCGGTGGCGAAGCGGAACGGCCGCTGTTCGAGCGGCGCGTTCGCCCGCCGGTACATCTGGCTCCACGCCACGGATTCGATGCTCACGTTGCTCTCCCTCTCGCTCCCCACCCATCCAAGACCTGGCCACCGACACTAGGACCTCAACAATGGTTGAGTTCAAGTCGATTCCGGACGCACGCCGTTTCCGCCGAGAGCGAAACCGGCCGTAGCCCGAATCTCGGTCCATCCCGGCGGTCACTCGGACGCGAGCCACAAGGGGCCGCGAACACCGAGCACCGCGGGCGCTGGGAAAATCAACACTGTGAACCGGATGGCGGCGCTGCGCGGCACGATCGCGGGTGAGGTCGACACCTCCGAGCGACGGCGCGCGGAGTACTCCTCGGACGCGTCGAACTATAGGGTTCTCCCGGCCGCCGTCGTCTTTCCCCGCACCGACGAGGACGTCGCGATCACCCTGGAATTCGCCCGCGATCACGGCCTGCCGGTGACCGCACGCGGCGCGGGAACGTCGGTGGCGGGCAATGCGATCGGTCCCGGACTCGTCCTCGACTTCAGCAGGCATATGAACCGGATCGTGTCGATCGATCCGGCCGCGCGCGTGGCCACCGTGCAGCCGGGCGTGGTGCTGTCGGAGTTGCAGCGGGCGGCTCGTCCGCACGGGCTGCGCTTCGGGCCGGACCCTTCGACCCAGAATCGCTGCACGCTCGGCGGCATGATCGGCAACAACGCCTGCGGGCCGCGCGCCGTCGCGTGGGGCCGCACCTCCGACACCGTGCGCGAACTGCGCATCCTGGACGGCACCTGCACCGAACGCGCGTTGACCGCCGACCTGTCGGCGGTGCCGGGTCTCGCGGAATTCGGCCGGGCCAATCTCGGCGTGCTGCGCACCGATCTGGGGCGCTTCGACCGGCAGGCGTCCGGGTACGGCTTGGAACATCTCCTTCCCGAACGGGGCGCGTCGGCGGCGAAGGCGTTCGTCGGCAGCGAGGGCACCTGCGGCCTGCTGCTGGAGGCGACGGTCGACCTGGTCGCGCTGCCCGCGGCCACCGTCCTCACGGTGCTCGGCTACCCGGACATGGCCACCGCCGCCGATGACGTCGCCGCCGTGCTGGCCTGCGCGCCGATCGCGGTCGAGGGCATCGATGCGCGGCTGGTCGACGTGGTCCGGGCGCACCGGGGGCTGGTGCCCGAACTGCCGCGCGGCGACAGTTGGCTCTTCGTGGAGACCGCGGGCGAGACGCAGGCCGACGCGCTGGCCGTCGCACAGCGGCTGTGCCGGACGGCGGGGACGGTGAACACCCGGATCGTCACCGATCCCGGGACTGCCGCGGCGCTGTGGCGGATCCGGGCCGACGGCGCGGGGCTGGCGGGGCGCACACCCGACGGGCGACCGGCGTGGCCGGGGTGGGAGGACGCGGCCGTCCCACCCGCGCGGCTGGGCGCCTATCTGCGCGATTTCGCGGCCCTGACCCACGACCACGGCGTCGACGGACTGTTGTACGGGCACATCGGCGACGGCTGCATCCACGTTCGCCTCGATCTCCCGATCGCCGACGCGCCACGCCGTTTCCGTGCCTTCCTCTTCGACGCGGCGGAGCTGGTCGTGCGGCACGGCGGTTCGCTCTCCGGCGAGCACGGCGACGGCCGGGCCCGCTCCGAGTTGCTCTCGGTGATGTACTCCCCCGCGGTGCTCGACGTCTTCGCCGGCTACAAGGCGCTGTTCGATCCGGGCGACGTCCTGAATCCGGGTGTCCTGGTCGCGCCGCGGGCGATCGACGCGGACCTGCGCCTGGCGGGGGTTCCCGATGTCCGGCCGTCGGGCGGCTACGGGCTACCCGAAGACGACGGCGATCTGGGCGTCGCGGTCCATCGCTGCGTCGGCGTGGGCAAATGCCGCGCCGACGGCGGTTTCATGTGCCCGTCCTACCAGGCCACCCGGGACGAGAAGGACAGCACGCGCGGGCGGGCGAGGGTGTTGCAGGAGGTGGTGCGCGGCGCGTTGCCCTGGTCGTCGGAGGCCGTCGCCGAGTCGCTCGACCTCTGCCTGTCCTGCCGGGCGTGCCGGTCGGACTGCCCGGCGGGCGTGGACATGGCCACCTACAAATCGGAGACGCTGTATCGGCGCTACCGCCATCGGCCGCGCCCGATCGACCACTACTCGCTCGGCCAGTTGCCCCGGTGGTTGTCCGTGGCGAGCCGGATGCCGCGCGTGGTGAACGCGCTGGCCGGGCGAGTCACACTGCGGCGCGCCGGTTTACGAGCGGCCGGCATCGATCCGCGCCGTGACGTGCCGCGCCTGGCCCCGCGCGGTTTCCGCCGGATCTGGCGTGATCTGGACGAGGGGGCCGCACTGGCCGAGTCGTCCTACGCGCCGGAGGAACGGGGTGGTTGCGGCGAGGTGATGCTGTGGATCGACACCTTCACCGACGCGTTCGCCCCGGAGATCGCCCTGGCCGCGGCGCGGCTGCTGTCCACCATCGGCTACCGGGTCCGGATTCCGGAGCGACGCGTCTGCTGCGGACTCACCTGGATCAGCACCGGTCAGCTCGACGGCGCCCGTAGGCGGTTGCGGGCCACATTGAGCGCGTTGGAGCAGCACGTGGGCGCGGGCGGCCTGGTCGTGGGACTGGAACCGTCCTGCACCGCGGTCCTGCGCGCCGACCTGACGGAATTGCTGCCGGACGACCCGAGATCGGCCCCGACCGCCGCCGCGGTGCGCACCTTCGCCGAATTCCTCGCCGAACAGCCGACCTGGCGTCCGCCGAAGCGAACCGGACAGTCGGTGGTCGTCCAGCCTCATTGTCACCAGCATGCGATTCTCGGATTCGATGCCGAGCGCCGATTATTAGCCAGCATGGGAGTCGGGGTGACGGAAATCACCGGATGTTGCGGGCTGGCGGGAAACTTCGGAATGCAGGAAGGCCATTACGACATTTCGGTGGCGGTGGCCGAGAACGGCCTGCTCCCCGCGCTGCGCGCCGCGGGCGAGGACGCGATCTTCCTCGCCGACGGCTTCTCCTGCCGCACCCAGGCCGCTGCCTTGGCCGGGCAACAGGCGTGGCATCTCGCGCAGTTTCTGCTGGGCCAGTGATTCTTTCGCACGCGCCCGCCGAGCGATCCGGGCGGGCGCGCCGCGTGCGTCAGCTACCGAACGGCAGGGTGCCGGGCGGGATCTGGTAACCCGAGCTGCCCGCGGAAACCCCGCCCCAGGCGTTGAGCAACCAGTTGAGCAGATTGGTGATCATGAGAACCTCCGTCATTGCTACAGCCAGCTATTTGCCGAACGAAATCAATATCGCCGTCAATCTCGTTCCGTTACATCGGATTGCGAAACGATAATAATGCACGATAGATATAGAAAGACTTCTGGTGTGGTCCAGATGATAATCGTGGTGTCCGGCGGAGGGTGCTGCGACGCCGCGCGCCGCACCGGGCAGAATGAGTCGGTGCGCAGCGTGACGGTCGAGCCGGAAGCGAGCCGGACGGTGACCACGGATCGGCCGATCGATCTGGCGTGCACGCTCGCTCCGCTCGGCCGTGGCACCGGCGACCCGTGCCACCGGGTGACCGGTGACGGCGCCCACTGGCATGCGTCCCGGCTGCCGACCGGGCCGGTCACCTACCGGCTGGCCCAGTCCGGCCCGTGCGCTGTGCGGGCAGGGGCGTGGGGGCCCGGGGCGGCGGAATTCCTCGCGGGTCTCGAGCACATGCTCTGCCTGGACGAGGACGTGTCCGCGTTTCTCCCGGATCACCCGAAGCTCGCCGATGCCCACCGCCGCTTCCCCGGCCTGCGTATGTTGCGCACAGGCCTGGTCTTCGAGGCTTTGGTGCCCGCGGTGCTGGAGCAGAAGGTGCACACCGTCTCCGCACGGGCGTCGTGGCGGAAGCTGGTCCGGCAGTACGGCGAACCGGCGCCGGGTCCAGCGCCGGACGGAATGCGACTCCCGCCGGACGCCGACACCTGGCGGCGGATTCCCTCCTGGGTCTACCACCGGGCCAATGTCGGGCCGCAGCGCGCCCAGACCATCGTGCGTTCGGCTCGGATCGCCGAGTCGCTGGAGCGTGCCGCGCGTGCCGACCCGGCCGAGGCGGCACGCATGCTGCGCAGCGTGCCCGGTATCGGGGTATGGACCGCCGCGGAGATCGCGCAGCGGGCTTTCGGCGACGCGGACGCGCTGTCGGTCGGCGATTATCACCTCGCCGCCGCGGTCGGCTGGACTCTGCTCGGCCGTCCGATCGATGACGAGGCGATGGTCGAATATCTGGAACCGTTGCGTCCGCACCGCTATCGAGCGATTCGCCTGCTCGAAGTCAGCGGCCACTTCCACAAACCGAAGTTCGGCCCTCGCACCGCCCTGACGGACCATACCTGGCACTGAGTCACATCTTTCACATGTGCCCCGTAAGAAACCATTTTTCTACAATTTTGCACATTCTTTATCAGTCGCAGCGGCCCGCGGCGAAGCGAAACTAGAGCTCGTCGCGCCACACTCGGCCATCGCCGCATTCACATCGGTACGCGAGCGGGAGCCGTGGTCAGATCGCAGGGGCTTCGGTATGGCGCGCACCTCATCGACGAACCACACAACTGCAGGGGGTTGTCAGTGGAGCAGAGGCCACTCGGGGATACACCACGGTCCAGATGCCAGTTCTACCGGCGGGAATGTGATCTGCCCGCCATTGTCGACCCACCCGGACTCGGCCGGATCGTGCTGCGTGCCGGATCGGTGTGGGCGTTGACCATGCCGAGCAGCCTGGGACAGGCGGTCAAGGCGCATATGCAGAGCAAACGCATCCGGGTCGGCCCCATCCTGGCGCACCCGCGCTCGAATCGATGGACCTTCTTGATCGCGCCGGACCTGCCCGAAAACGATACGCGCCTGTTCGCGGAATTGTTCCGGCTGAACGTGTCGGTATCCCGCACCGGATCGACGATCGCGCTGCCATCCCCGACCGCGTCGGTCGGCGCGATCCGATCGTGGATCGTGCCGCCGCGCAACGGGTTTAGACCGTCCGGGCGGGAGGTGGTCGCGGCCATCCGCGCGTGGGCGGATCCGGCGCCGCGCCGCCGTTGATGGCAGGCGGAGCACGCCGCGAGGACGCGCCGGGAAATCGTGGCCGGTCGGGATACCGGCTCGATTTTCGGCAGGCTGTTCGCCCTACAGCGCCGCTCGGCGGCGGTAATATCGGGCCGCGCGTGAGTGCGTCCAGCGGGGAGTGCTGGGTTCTCGGTCCGTACACGTCTGCCGCGGCAGACAACGAAGGAGTCCAATTCGTGAGCATTCAAGGCAACGCGAACATAGACCTGACCGGCGCCACGTGGCGGAAGGCCGGAGAAGGGCCGGGAGACGACAGCGTCGAGGTGACGCTACTGGCAGACGGCCATGTGGGAATGCGCAACGGAAAGGACCCGGACGGGCCGGTGTTGATCTTCACGCCCGGCGAGTGGGCCGCCTTCACCGCAGGCGTGCAAGACGGTGAGTTCGACCGGCCGCGATAAGGCGCGGCGGCTTCCGAAGATCACGGAACGACGCATATTCGGCAACGAAAAGACGTTTGCCTGGTTCCGAGACGGGTAGCCCACTCTCTGTGGACCGTGGGCTCAAGAGTTCCCATCCCCGACACAAGAAATTGCGGCCGGATGATTGGGTGGAATGGCTGATCGTCGCGCTGTTGTTCGCAGTGGCGGCGGTCGGAGTCTTCGTCCTCACCCACTCGCTGCTGTCGGCGTTGTTCGTCGGCCTGCTGGTGTGGATCGTGGCCCTCGGTGTCGTGGCCATGTTGTAAGGGTGCGCCGACCGGCCGGGAATCGCCCCGGCCGGTCCTCCCCGCCGCTAACGGCGAAACAGCTTGTTGCCCAGCCAGACCAGTGGATCGTATTTGCGGTCGGCCACCCGTTCCTTCATCGGGATCAACGCGTTGTCGGTGATCTTGATATGTTCCGGGCATACCTCGGTGCAGCATTTGGTGATGTTGCACAGGCCGAGCCCGTGCTCGTCCTGGGCGAGCTCGGTCCGGTCGCCGACGTCCAGCGGATGCATCTCCAGCTCGGCGATCCGCATCAGATAGCGCGGCCCCGCGAACGATTTCTTGTTCTCGTCGTGATCGCGTACCACGTGGCAGGTGTCCTGGCACAGGAAGCATTCGATGCACTTGCGGAATTCCTGGGAACGCTCCACATCGACCTGTTTCATCCGGTACTCACCCGGTTTGAGATCGGCGGGCGGCGTGAACGACTGGATCTCGCGGGCTTTCTCGTAATTGAACGATACGTCCGTCACGAGATCCTTGATCACGGGGAAGGTGCGCATCGGCGTCACCGTGATCACTTCGTCCTCGGTGAAGGTGGACATCCGCGTCATGCACAGCAGGCGCGGCCGCCCGTTCACTTCGGCCGAGCAGGAACCGCACTTGCCCGCTTTACAGTTCCAGCGCACGGCCAGGTCCGGTGCCTGGGTGGCCTGTAGCCGGTGGATGATGTCGAGCACCACCTCGCCCTCGTTCACCAGCACGGTGAAGTCGTGCAATTCTCCGCCGTCGAGATCGCCGCGCCATACGCGGAATTTGGCGTCGTAACCCATCGTTACGCCTCTCGCTCCGTCGAATGCCCGGCCGCGGCCGGGTGCCCGGCGAGTTCATCCGGGGTGTAGTACTTCTCGAGCTCGCCGAGATCGAAGAGGGCGAGCAGGTCCGATCGCATAGGTTGCTGATCCTTGCGCGTCACGGTGACGCCCGGGATCGGATCGCCGGCCGTGCTCGGATCCACCGCGCAGACCAGTAGTTTGTTGCGCCAATCGGGATCCATCGACGGGTGGTCGTCGCGGGTGTGCCCGCCGCGGCTCTCGGTCCGCAGCAGCGCCGCGTGCGCCACGCATTCACTGACCAGCAGCATGTTCTGCATATCGAGGGCGAGATGCCAGCCGGGATTGAACTGGCGGTGGCCTTCCACGGTCACCTGACGGAACCGGGCGCGCAACTCGGCGAGCTTGTCGATAGCCTCACGTACTTCGTGTTCCTTGCGGATGATGCCGACCAGGTCGTTCATCGTCTGCTGCAGATCGGTATGCAGGGTGTACGGGTTCTCGCCCTTGCCGTCGGCAGGAGGATCGAACGGAGCGACGGCGGCCTTCGCGGCCTTCGTGACGTCGTCCTCCGAGACCGACGGCCGCGCGCCGAGCTGCTCCACGTAGGCGGCGGCCCCGAGCCCGGCCCGGCGGCCGAATACCAGCAGGTCGGACAACGAATTCCCGCCCAGGCGATTGGAGCCGTGCATGCCGCCGGAGCACTCGCCCGCGGCGAACAGTCCCGGCACCGTGGCCGCGCCCGTGTCCGGATCGACCTCGACACCGCCCATCACGTAGTGACAGGTCGGCCCGACCTCCATCGGCTCCTTGGTGATGTCGACGTCCGCGAGTTCCTTGAACTGGTGGTGCATCGAGGGAAGCCGCCGCACAATCTCCTCGGCGGGCATCCGGGAGGCGATGTCGAGGAAGACGCCGCCGTGCTCGGTGCCGCGCCCTGCTTTGACCTCTTCGTTGATGGCGCGGGCGACCTCGTCACGCGGCAGCAGATCCGGCGTGCGGCGTGCGGAGTCGTTGTCGCGCAGCCATTGGTCGGCCTCTTCCTCGGTCTCGGCGTACTGCCCTTTGAAGACCGGCGGAATGTAGTCGAACATGAACCGCTTGCCCTCGGTGTTCTTCAGCACCCCGCCGTCACCGCGCACACCCTCGGTGACCAGGATGCCCTTCACGCTGGGCGGCCAGACCATGCCGGTCGGGTGGAACTGCAGGAACTCCATGTTGATCAACGTCGCGCCCGCGCGCAGCGCCAGCGCGTGGCCGTCACCGGTGTACTCCCAGGAATTCGAGGTCACCTTGTACGACTTGCCGATGCCACCGGTCGCCAGCACCACCGCCGGGCTCTCGAACAGGACGAAGCGGCCGGATTCGCGCCAGTAGCCGAACGCGCCGGAGATGCGGTCGCCGTCCTTGAGCAATTCGGTGATGGTGCATTCGGCGAAGACCTTGATGCGCTTCTCGTAGTCACCGGTCTCGGCGAAATCCTCCTGCTGCAGCGAGACGATCTTCTGCTGCATCGTGCGGATGATCTCCAGGCCGGTCCGGTCACCGACGTGAGCCAGCCGCGGGTAGGTGTGGCCACCGAAGTTGCGCTGGCTGATGCGGCCGTCGGGCGTCCGATCGAACAGCGCGCCGTAGGTTTCCAGTTCCCACACCCGATCGGGCGCTTCCTGGGCATGCAGTTCCGCCATGCGCCAGTTGTTCAGGAACTTGCCGCCGCGCATCGTGTCCCGGAAATGGACCTGCCAATTGTCCTTTTCGTTGGCGTTGCCCATCGAAGCCGCGCAGCCGCCTTCGGCCATCACGGTGTGGGCCTTGCCGAACAGCGATTTGCACACCACCGCGACCGACAGCCCGTGCTCTCTGGCTTCGATGACCGCTCGCAATCCGGCGCCGCCCGCTCCGATCACGACGACGTCGTAGTTGTGCCGTTCCACTTCTGCCATGCAGAAAAACTCCTCGATGAGGCGGTCAGTCGATGAACCGCAGATCCGAAATCGTTTGGCTGGCAACCAACATGACGTAGAAGTCGGTCAGCACGAGCGTGCCGAGAGTGGTCCAGGCCAGCGCCATGTGCCGGGTGTTCAACTTGGAGACCTGCGTCCAGAACCAGTAGCGCACCGGATGGCCGGAGAAGTGCTTGAGCCGTCCGCCCGCGATATGCCTGCACGAGTGACACGACAGCGTGTACGCCCAGAGCAGGATCACGTTGACCAGCAGCACGATATTGCCGAGGCCGAAACCGAAGCCGCCGGATTTGCCGTGGAACGCGACGATGGCGTCATAGGTATTGATCACCGAAACGATCAGGGCCACATAGAAGAAGTAGCGGTGCGCGTTCTGGATGATCAGCGGCAGCCTGGTCTCGCCGGTGTACTTGGCGTGCGGCTCGGCCACAGCGCAGGCGGGCGGCGAGAACCACACCGACCGGTAGTAGGCCTTGCGGTAGTAGTAGCAGGTCAGGCGGAAGCCGAGCAGGAAGGGCAGCACCACGAAGCCCAGCGGCAACAACACCGGCAGTTCGCCGAACGGGGTGCCGAAATGGCTGGAACCCTCGACGCAGGAAGTGCTCAGGCACGGTGAGTAGAACGGGGTCAGATAGTGGTAGTCCGGAACCCAATACGCCGTGCGCACATACGATCTGACCGTCGCGTAGATGACGAACGCGGCGAGTCCGAGCACCGTGACGAGTGGGGGGATCCACCATCGGTCGGTGCGCAATGTGCGTTCCGAGATCCGGGCCCTTGTTCTGCTGAAAACGCCGGTGCCCGCTTCCGGGGCGGCGGTCGGTGCGGCACTCACAGGTGGATGCCTCGCTGATCTTGTGTGCGGGTGGTCATCGTTACCTCCGCAATCGAATGTGATGCTGAGCACCATACGACACGTGCGCTATGGATCGAGCGGGGTCTCGACAAACCAAGCGCGCCGTCAACCGTATGATTTGCGCCACATTCCGCGTGCCGCTTGATTGCTTACGCCGCGTAGCGGGCTAACCGGACTTTTCGAACTCGACTCGCGCGAAACAAGTTTCGGGCGAGGTGGTCGCCGATACCGGATGGGGTGATCGCGCCGGGCGCTTCGAGCTCGCGGCAACGATGCGGGTCGGCTGTGGTATCGGCTCCGATCGAGGAACTCGCCCTCACCGATTTGCGACCCGGTCGGCGGCGCGGGTGATTCCAGTGCCTGCGGCCCTGGGCGTCGCGTCCGCCGTCTCGATTGCCGGTCGAACCGGCCCGGCATAAATTTGCCGGTCGAACCGGCGCCGCACCTTGGTTACCCGTCGAACCGGCGGAGCGCTCGATTGGCCTGTTGAAGCGGGCTCGCGCTGGTCGAACTGGGTCGCGCTGGGTGGCCGTTCGAACCGGCCCGGCATAAATTTGCCGGTCGAACCGGCGCCGCACCTTGGTTGCCGGTCGAACCGGCGGCGCGCTCGATTGCCCCGTTGAAGCGGGGTCGCGCTGGGTAGCTGGTTGAAGCGCGGTTGCGCTGGGTGGCTGGCTGAAGCGCGGTTGCGCTGGGTGGGTGGTTGAACCAGCGTCGCGCTTGATGGCCCCATTCAACCGGCTTGGCACTCGGTGACCCGGATCTACGCAGGCCGTGCGGGGGAAGTGCCGCCTCAGGCCATCGGTATGACATTCGACCCCGGGATCGATGTGAGCGGCGATGGTGAGTCGAGCGGTCACGGGACACACGCCGGTCGAGCGGGTGTCAACGACGGCGGTCGATCGCGCTCGAGAGCGGCCCAGCCCCCGCAACGTGCCGATGTCGTGCCCGAGCTATGGCGCACGCAGACACCGCGCACCGAGGGCCGTGGATTTCGGCCATGATCGGCGCCCTGTTCGAACGCGGCCCCCGCTGACACGCGGGGCCCGGCCGCCGCCGGGCCGCAACGCACCGTGCTGGGCGGCGTCGCGCCGCCCAGCACGGGATTACTTCGTCCGCGGACGGGAGTGGAAGCCGAGCCCCTCGTCCTGCGCGCCCATCCAGGCGGCCTCGTCGGACTTGCTGTCCGGCACGTAGATGACGTCCTGGGCGCTGCGCCGCACCTCCGGCGGCGGTGACTTCTCGAACTCGTCGGCGTCGATGACGAGCCGCTCGAGGTCGTTCTCCAGCCTGCGTACCGTGCTGGCGTCGCCGTACTGGTTGCGCAGTACGCCGATGGATTGCCGGAGCTGGCCGACCGCGTAGCGTAGTTCCGCAAGTTCGCTGCGTGTCATCGAGACCTCCTGAATTCCCTGGCGGATATGCGAACTCGATGCCGTGGTGCACGGTTGCCCCTTTGCCTCGGACCGCGCGACATCGAGTTGTGTGACCCACCACACAACGTGATCTACAACACAGTACAGAAAGATTTTGTTCCTGGCTCGTGCTGGGCCGAAATCAGATGATTGCCCCTCGGTTGCCATAGGTCATGTCAGCAGGCGGCGGCGTACCCGGTGGCCGAGCATGCCGCGGCGAAGGCTCGTTCCACGAGTCCGGCGATGGACAGTGCGACTTCTTCGGCCCGTTCGAGCATCACGCTGTGGCCGGCGCCCTCCAGGCGGACCAGCTCGGCGCCGGCCAGTTGAGAGGCCAGTGCCACCGAGTGCGCGAAGGGGAAGATGATGTCCGCAGACCCTGCCAGCACCAGCGCGGGGATGACACCGAGGCGGTGCAGGGTCGCGGTCTCGTCGAAGGTGATCAGCGAGTGCAGGAACCCGGCCATGGTCAGCAGCGGCGTTTCGTTCAGCATCGCGGTGGCCAGCGCGGTCATGCGCGGACTCGCCTTCTTGGTGCCGAATTCCGCCTCGCGCAGGATCGGCGTGCACAGGCGACGAGTCAGGCGCCTGGACGCCTGCATCACGCGGGGGGCGCGGGTGACGGCCACTTGCAGCGAGTTCACCGCCCGCCGGTTCAAAAGGCGCGCCAGCCCGACCTCGGTGATTCCGGCGGCCGCGGCCGCGAGCAGTCCGACGCCGGTGATCCGCGTGCCGATGGCCTCGGGATGAAGCCGGGCGTAGGCGAGCACCACCATGGCGCCCATCGAATGGCCGACCAGTATCACCGGCCCGGTCGGCGCGACCGCGCGCAGCACGGCGTCCAGGTCGTGGCCGAGCTGCTCGATGGTGTAGGTCGATGGGTGCGCCGCCCCGGATTCGCCGTGGCCGCGGTGGTCGTAGAACACCATCCTGGTGTCGCTCCCCCACTGGCGCAGCAGCAGATCACGCAGGTAGGACCAGGATTCGGTGCGCAAGCAGTGGCCGTGGACGAAGACGACGGTGGCGGTGGCGTCGTCGGCGCCGAAGACGCGGACCGCGAGGGGAATGCCGTCATCGGCCGACACCATGACGCGGTGGCCGTCGTGATCGGCGGCGCTGCGGGCGATGCTCGTGGACATGGCACTCTCCTGTGAGCGAGGCGCATGATCGGCGCTCCTGCCCAGTTGTCGGACTGGATTTCCGCGCCGTTAGCGGCCCACACCTGCCGTTACGCACACGTTGCGCAATTGAGGCTGCCGGTCGATCGGGCAGCCGTCAGGCGGGCTCACAGGAAAATCTACGAATCAATAGCTCAGAAACTAGATTCCTTTAGATTGTGCTGCGCACCTGCGGGCTTCCGCGGCGAGCGGCAAGGGGAATCTGCGTCTTTCTAGGAGAAATCCGAGACTTGCGAATATTGGGCGAGCGACCGCCCGCCGCGGCCCACGTCGGGCGCCGCGACGGGCGGTCGGCGATCAGGACCCCGCGCGGGGGCGCGTAGACGGCAGGAACGGGCGCAGGAGGTTTTCCTCCGTCGACGGACCCATCTGCCACTCCGCGATCCACGGTCCGGTTCCCTCGCTCGGGTCCAGCACGCCCTCCTCCAGCCACTCGTAGCGGCCGTCGAGCACGCCGCGGGTGAGGGTGCGGTCGTCATCGTCGGTGTTCTCCCACAGCGAGTCGAACAGCCTGCGCACGCGCACACGGGACTGCCTGCAGAAGGCGTCCGCCAGTTCTTCGGCCGCCTTGCTCTCCGGCGCGTCGGCGGCGCGCAGTGCCTCGGCCCGTACGCAGGCCGCCGACATGGCGAACAGCTCGGCGCCGATGTCGACGATCCGGCCGAGGAAGTTCTGCCGGTATTCCAGGCCCGCCTGCCAGCGGCCCATCGCGTACATCAGCGACCTCGCCTGCTTGCGCGCACTGCGCTCGACGAACCGCAGGTGCCGGGCCAGTACGCCGAATTCGGTGTACGCCGCGGGCACCGTCCCCGCTCCGACCGCCAGCTGCGGGAACCACTTGGCGTAGAAACCCGTCGCTCCGACCGCCGCCTTCGCCTTGTCCTTGAGCTCGGCCTTGCGGTCGACCAGCGCGCCCGCGGCGGCCATGTGCGCGTCGGCCATCTCCCTGGCGATCAGCAGTCGCATGATCTCGCTGGAGCCCTCGAAGATGCGGTTGATCCGCAGATCGCGCACCAATTGCTCGGCCGGAACGGCCCGCTCGCCCCGCGCGGCGAGCGAAGCCGCCGTCTCGTAGCCGCGTCCGCCGCGGATCTGCACCAGTTCGTCGGCGATCTGACAGCTCATCTCGCTGGCCCACAGCTTGGCCAGCGCGGCCTCGATCCGGATGTCGTTGCGGCCCTCGTCGGACATGGTCGCCGACAGATCCAGCGCCGCCTCCAACGCGAACGTGGTGGCCGCGATGAAGGCGATCTTCTGCCCCACGGCCGCGTGCTCGCCGACCGGCCTGCCCCACTGCACGCGCTGGGTGCTCCACTCGCGCGCGATCTTCAACGACCACTTGGCGGCGGCGGTGCACAGGGCGGGGATGGCGAGCCTGCCCGCGTTCAGCGTGGTGAGCGCGATCTTCAGGCCGTCGCCCTCCCGGCCGATCAGGTTGCGCTTGGGTACCCGGACGTTGTGCATCCGGGTCAAGCCGTTCTCGATGCCGCGCAAGCCCATGAAGGAGTTGCGCCGCTCCACGGTGATGCCCGGTGAGTCGGCCTCGACCACGAAGGCCGAGATGCCGCCGCGATGCCCCTCGCTCTTGGGCACCCGGGCCATCACCACCAGCAGTTCGGCGACCACGCCGTTGGTGGTCCACAGCTTCACGCCGTTGAGCACGTAGGCCTCGCCGTCTTCGGTCGGCGTCGCGGTGCTGGCCATCCTGGCCGGGTCGGAGCCCACATCGGGCTCGGTGAGCAGGAACGCGCTGACCGCCCCGGCCGCGCAGCGGGGCAGGAATTCGGCCTTCTGCTCGTCGGTGCCCGCCAGCTTGAGCGGCTCGGGCACACCGATGGACTGGTGCGCCGAGAGCAGGACGCCGAGACTCGGGTGCGTCGAGCCGACCAGCATCAGCGCGCGGTTGTAGCCGAGTTGGGAAAGACCCTGGCCGCCATACGATTGTGGAATCTTCAGACCGAAGCAGCCGAGCTCGGCCAGGCCCTTGACGTACTCGTCCGGGATCCGGCTCTCCGCTTCGATCACCGATCCGTCGATGGACTCGCACAGCGTGCGCAGCCGGGACAGGAACGCCTCCGTGCGCTCGGCGTCCTCGGGGCCGGGCTGCGGATACGGGTGGATCAGGTCGAGCCGGAACCGTCCCAGGAACATCTCCTTGGCGAACGACGGCTTGGCCCAGCTCGTTTCGCGGGACTCCTCGACCAGTGCGCGGGCCTGTTCTTCGGTGGCGTCGACTTTCGCGGCTGTCGCCATGATGTCCTCCCTCGGACGTGATCAGGATCACATCCGAGTGTAGGAGGGTTTGTTACCCATCGGTAGGGCTGCTGGTCGAGATAAATCTACGAATATCTATTGATCTTGGAAGATATGGCCATAGTCGGCAATGCGCCGCCGGACGACCCTCAGACCGAGCGCAGGTACCGGCCGAAGTGCGGGACCGTGAAGCCGATCGTGCCGCGTTCGGCGGAGTAGATCAGCCCTTTCTTGATCAGGCCGTCGCGGGCGGGGGAAAGGGAAGCCGGTTTGCGGCCGAGTTCGTTGGCCACCGCCGCGGTCGCCACCGGGCCGTCGTCGCCGGCCAGGTCGGCCATAGCGCGCATGTATTCGCGTTCGGCTGGTGTAGCCCGCTCGTAACGGGACCCGAAGAACCCGACCGCCAGCTCCTCCTCGGCGGCGGGTGAGGCCACCTCGACGTCCTCGGCCGTGATCGGACTCTCGGGCGCCTGATCCCAGGCGGCCTTCCCGTAGGCCTGCACGAAATACGGGTAGCCATCGGCCTTGCGGTACAACGCGTCCAGCGCTTCGTCGGTGAACTTCACGTCTTCGCGCTGGGCCGGCGCGATCAGCGCTTGGTCGGCGGATTCCCGGTCCAAGCGGTCGATGCGGTGGTAGCTGAACAGTCGCTCCGAGTAGCTCTTCGAGGCGGAGAGCACTGCGGGCAAGTGTGGCAGGCCCGCGCCGACCACGATCAGCGGCGCGGCGTCCTGGCTCAGTTCGTGGCACGCGCCGCAGATCGCGGAGACGTCCGCGGGCCCCAGATCCTGCATCTCGTCGATGAAGATCGCGATGCCGACGCCGATGTCGCCGGCCAGCGCCGCCGCCTCGACCAGCAGTTCCACCAGATCGATCTCGATGTCGCCGGAATCGGCCCGACCGCTGACCGCCGGTACGTCGATGCCGGGTTGCCAGCGTTCCCGCATGCCCTTGTCCGCGGTGGCCCGCAACGCGAAAGCCTTGAGGATGCCGAGGAAGTCGTCCACCCGCTCCGGATTCCGGTGCGACGTGGCGATCGCTCGCGCCGCCATGTGCAGCGCCGAGGACAGCGGGCGGCGCAGTTCCTGGTCCGGTCGCGCCTCGATCTTGCCGGTGCCCCAGCCGCGGGATATCGCCGCGGAGCGAAGCTGGTTGAGCAGCACCGTCTTTCCGACCCCGCGCAAGCCGGTGAGCACCACGCTGCGTTCCGGGCGCCCACGCGCGACGCGTTCGAGCACGATGTCGAAAGCAGTGAGTTGCTTGTCGCGCCCGGCTAATTCGGGTGGGCGCTGTCCCGCTCCGGGGGCATACGGATTCCGCACGGGGTCCATGCCCTGACACCGTAGCGCGTTTCGTCCGGATAATCTGGGCGCGTCTACGGCGTGTCCTAGAGAGCCCTAGCGGTCCGTATTGCACTATTGCTCTCGTCGCCGGTTCCCTAGGCTGGTGGCGGTTCGCCAGAATGGTCGCGCGGTATCGACGCGCGGGAACGGAGGGGGCATGTCCGACGAACCGAACCCGCCCGGCCTCGCCGAAGTGGTCAGGTCCTGGAATGTTCCGGCGGGGGCCACGGTGGCCCAGCGCATCCGGTCCAACATCCTCGTCGCGATCGAACGCGGCTACGACGATCCCCAACTGGTCGCCGATCTCGCGGTCGGGCCGCTGGTCATGGCGCTCGGCGGGCTCGAGGTCGAACTGGCCGAGGCGCGCCGCAGGATCGACGAGCTCGAGCGCGCGGTGCACGGCTCGCGGTCCTGACCCGGTGCCCGTACGGGGCGAGGTTGTCCTTTCGGTGACCGGCCCCGCCCACCGAGATCCGGTCGTGACCCGAGTCCCTATGGCCGTTTTCCGCCTATGGTGTCGCGGCCCCGGCGGTGATGGAAAAGTCGCAGCTCTGTGCGCTGGACAACATCGCGTCCGCACCGTAATCTTCTCGTGACTTAGTGGAACAAGTCGCTTCGTAAGTGAAACGGCGCCACTAGTTACCGCCTTAACGGCTGTCGGGGCCAACTGGTCTCGGCTGTCGTGCCGGGGACCCACAGGTTCGTCTGGGGTGAATCCTTGCGGCCATTTTCGGTTGCGAGGTAGGGCCGCTCTCCCGGTCCGAACCCGTCAGCTAACCCGGTCGGCGGGAGAGCAGCAAGATCGGAGACGTAGCTCGGTGGGTAAACACAGCTTGCAACGGGATTCTCGGGTTCCGAATTCCGTCAAGGGTGCGATTGTCATGGGTGCGGTGGCCGCGACCGGCGCCATGCCCGCGATTCCGGCCATGGCCGCGACCATCAACGTTCCCGGTGTCGGCAATTTCGACGTTCCGCAAGAATGGGAACAGCCGGTCCAGCAGCTCAATCAGCAGATCCAGCAGGCGCTCGCGGCTGCCCCCGCCGCTCCCCAGGCGCAGCAGCAGGTCGCTCCGCAGGCTCCCAATTTCGCGCCGATGCTGCCGGGCCTGTTCGGCCAGCAGCAGAACTCCCCGGGCGATATCGCCCTCGACGCCGCCAAGACCAAGGTCGGCGCCCAGTACTCCTGGGGCGCCGCGGGTCCCAGGGCCTTCGACTGCTCCGGCCTCGTCCAGTGGGCGTTCCGCCAGGCGGGCGTCGAACTGCCCCGCACCAGCTTCGAGCAGTCGCACGTCGGCGCACCGGTCGCCTACCACGACCTGCAGCCGGGCGACATCGTCATCACCAACGGCGGCGGTCACGTCGGCATCTATGCGGGCGACAACAAGCTGCTGAACGCGGTGCAGTCGGGTACGCCGGTGTCCTACACACCGCTGCGCCCCGACATGGTGGTCACCGCACGCCGTATCGTCTGACGAGTGGCCCGCGCCGAATCCGGCATCCAGAGCACTGCGACCCAGGCCCGCGTCGACTCGTGGACCTGGGCGGTGCGCCTGTTCAAAACCAGATCCGCTGCCGCGGAGGCATGTCGCGGTGGGCACGTCCGGGTGAACGGCGCGACGGCCAAGCCCGCCCAACCCGTACGCCCCGGTGACGAGGTCCGCATCCGGGCCGGCGGCATCGAACGCATCGTCATCGTGGAGCGGATCGTCACCAAGCGTGTCGGCGCTCCGATCGCCGCGCAATGCTTGATCGATCGCAGTCCGCCTCCTCCTCCGCGCGAGATCGTGGCGAGCCTGCCCCGTCGCGACCGCGGCGCTGGGCGGCCCACGAAGCGTGAGCGGCGCGAGACCGATCGCCTCATGGGCCGAGCCGATTCCTGAACGAGCGCGTCCTCGTCAGGACCGTTCGCTCCGCGGAGATTCGCTGGCTTCAGATCATGGCGACCGGCTGCAGCCGGCCCGCGAGGTAGCGGGCCCTGCACTCGCCGCGGCGGAGCTTGCCGCTGCTGGTCTTGGGAATCCGTCCCGGCTCCACGAGCAGCACCGCACCGGGCATCACCTCGTGGATGGACGCGACCGCGGTGCGGATGCGCCGGGCCAAGGCGAACAGTTCGATGGTCTCGCAGCCGCCGAGCGTGACGAGTTCGGCGACCACGACCAGGTCTTCGCGAAGCCCGTCGTCGTGCCCGAACGCCGTCACGTGGCCCGGCCGGACCTCCCGGGCGCATGCCTGCACCGTCGCCTCGATATCGGCGGGATAGTGATTTCGACCGTCGACCACGATGACATCTTTGCGGCGGCCCGCGATGTAGAGCTGCCCCTCGTGCTGGAATCCGAGGTCGCCGGTGCGCAGCCAGCGGGCGGCGCTCCCCGGCACGGTGGCGCGGAAGGTCTCCTCGGTGGCATCCGGCCTGCCGAAATACCCGTCGCACACATTGTCTCCGGCTACCCAGATCTCGCCGACGCGCCCGGCCGGCAGCACGGTCCCGGCCACCGGATCGACGATTCGCAGCTCCTGCCCGACGGGTGCGCCGCACCCGACCAGCGGCACGCCGTCCCGGTATCCCGGCGCTGCCTCGGGTAGCGCGACCACGTGTCCTTCGGCCAGCGCGGCACGGTCGAAGTGCTGCCACACCGGGTCCGCGTGCTGGTCGCAGACGGTGACCGTGAGGGTGGCTTCGGCCAACCCGAAGCCAGGGGTGTGCGCGTGATGGCGGAAGCCGTATGGGCCGAAGGTCTCGGTGAATTCGGTGAGCGCGTCGGCGCGGACCGGTTCCGATCCGTTGAGCACGAGGTCGAGCCCGGACAGATCCAGCCCGGCCCGCTCGGCGGGGGTAGTGCCCGAGACCGCGAGCTTCAGGCCGAAATTGGGACACCCCGTGGTACCGGCGCGGTAGTCGGAGATCGCGCGCAGCCAGCGGACGGGGCGCTTCACGAACTCCGCGGGCGCAAGCGTGATGCCGTGCACGCCCAGGAACAGCGGCAGCGAAAGGCCGAGAATCAACCCCATGTCGTGGAAGAACGGCAGCCAGGACACGACAGGCCGATCGTCCGCGACCGACACGGCATGCCCGAGCTGCGTCAACGCCGTGGCGAGGTTCTCGTGGGTGACCCGGACACCGGCGGGAGACTTGGTCGAGCCGGAGGTGTACTGCAAGTAAGCGAGTTCGTCGCCCACCGGGTCGATGACGGGCGCGGCCGCGAAGTCCACCGCGGCCGAACCCGTGATCGAAGCGGCTGCACGCATGCCCGGCGTACCGGAAGGTGCCTGCGCTGATTCCGTCTGCCGCGCGACCGCATCCGCCGTCGCGAGCACCGGATGGGTGCTCGACTGAATCTGATCGGCCGGATCCCACTCCGCTACCGAGAGGGTCGCGGGCAAGGTGAGTATCCGGCCCAGCGCGGGACCGAGGATCGGCGCGGTGATCTCGTCCCGCGCCGAGAGCAGGCTGAGTGCGGGCCGGGCGTCGGCCAGGACGGCGTGCAGGCGGTCGCGGTTGCGCGCGCCCGTGGCCGGGAACAGGGGCACCGCGACTCGATTGCTGTACAGGCAGGCGAGGAACGCCACCGCGTAGTCGATGCCGTGGGCGCAGAGAAGGGCCACTCGGTCGCCGGGCGCGCTCTCCTGCCGTAGTCGTGCGGACAGCGCGCCCGCCGCGGCGTGCAGCCGGGCGTAGGTCAGCGTGAGGGGCACCCGTTCCTGCACGCGGAAGCGCAGTTCGGTGAACGCCGGCTCGTCCGGCCGGATGGCGGCCCACGCGGCCACCGACGTCGCGAGGCCATTGCCTGCCGGGTGCGCGTCGCTGCTCACGAGGCGTCTCCGGTGTGCGTGGCGACACGCTCGAGCAGGGCCGCGCCGAGGGCGGTGATGGTGGGGTGCTTGAACAACTCCGCGGTGGCGATCCGGACGCGCAGCCGCGATTCCAGATTCCGTCGCATCTCGATCGCGAGCAGCGAGCTGAGCCCCAGCTCGTTGAAGTCGGCAGCGGGGTCGATGTGCTCGGCGGACAGATCGAGCGTGCTCGCCAGCACCCGGCGGATGATCGTGGTCAGCGGTTCGGTCGGCTCCGCGGGCGCGGGCTCGGTCGCGGTGTGCCGGGCGGAAACGATGCTCGAATCCGGCGTCGGCGCCAGCAAATTCGCCAAGCGCACCGCGACCGGGGACGCGTCGGTCGTCGGGGTGTACTCCAGGGCGAGCAGGTACGGGCCGTCGTAGCGCAGGGCCTGGGACAGTACGGCGCTTCCGCGCCGCAGGTCGAACGCCCCGATGCCCGCGCGCCGCAGATGGGCCGCCCCGCCGGCGGCCGCGGCGAGGCCGGAATCCCACAGCCCCCAGCCGACGCTCAGAATCCCCCTGCCCGGATCACGCTGTGCCAGGGCGTCCATCGCCGCGTTGGCGGCGGCGTAGGCGGCTTGCCCCGGCGCCCCGAGCGCACCGGTGGCCGAGGAGAACAACAGGACGAAATCCGTGGCGTCGGGCGCGGTGAGCTCGATCAGATTGCCCGCCGCGGTGGATTTGGGCAGGAACGTCCTGGCCACCTGGCCGGTGGTGACCGCGTCGAATCCGGCGTCCTCCAGCACGCCCGCCGCGTGCACGACGCCGCGAATCGCGGAGTCGGAGGCCCGGATATCGCTGAGCGCGTTAGCCAGATCGTCCCGGTCTGCGGCGTCGCAACGCACCACGACGATGCGGTCCTCCAAGCCGTCGAGCAGCGCGGGCACCGGGCGGGGCGCGCGGGTCAGCACCACCACGTCGCGCGCGCCTGCGTCGAGCAACCAGCGCACGGCGACCGAACCGAGCGTGCCGAGCCCGCCGGTGACGACGTAGGTTCCGTTCGCGTCGATGCCGGCGACCGGCAGGGCGCGCGCTCGCGCGGGCGCGAAGCACCGTACCGCGACCTCGCCCGCCGACAGGCGCAGCTCGCCGGGAATCGCGCTGCCGGTAGCCGTCACCAGACGGGTGAGCGGCGGCAAGTTCCTGAGGTCGGGGTCGGCCCAGATCAGCCGTACCGTCCGGCCCGTCTCGAGTTGGAGCGAGCGAACCAGCCCGGCGATCGCGGCGGGGACGATCGAGATCGGCGCGCCGGGCTCGTCGGGCCGCGAGAGTGCGCGCGCCGCCTCCAGCAGCGGCAGTACGACCGTCACGGACGCGGTAGCGGCGTGGGCGCAAACCAGTTGCAGCAGTTCGAGGACGCGACTCGTCGCCGCGGCGGCGTCCTGGTCCTCGCTCCCGCCGGAGTCCGCGGGCCAGACGGCCACTACGGCGTGGCCGCCGCCGCGCCCGGTGAGAACCGCGGCGACGAGCGGGCACGCGTCGTCCGGTTCGCGTGCGATCCGCTCGGTCGGCAGTTCGGCGTCCAACGCGTGGGCGAGCCGTACCGCGAGATCCGAAGCGCCCACCACCACCGCGCGCCGCACGAGGCTCTCGGCCGCGTCGCCGATCCCGAGCGAGCCGGGATCGCGAGCTTGCCAAACCTCGTGACGGAAGGGCGCGATCTGCGTTTCGTCGGCACGTACCGTGCGAAGTGGGTCGAGCCCCTCCTCCGTACCGGGGTCGGCGTAACGGATGCGCACGCCCGAGAAGGCGAGACAGGGCACGCCGTGCTGGTCGGTCGCGATGACGTCCCCGACCAGTCCGGTGTCGCCGCGCTCCCGCACCAGCGCGTGCACCTCGAGCACGTGGCGATTCGGCTCGTGCGACAGCCAGGCCGAGTCGATGCCGATCGGCAGCGGAATCGATGCGGTGGGCAACTCGTCGAACACCGTCGCGGCGAGCACGTGCAAGCAGCCGTCCAGCGTTGCGGTGCGATGCAATTCAGCGGCGTCGAACAGGCCGAGCGCGCGTCCGGTACCCGCCGCGATACCGCGCAGCGTGCGAAACCGGGGACCGTACTCCAGCCGCCTGCGGCGCAATTCCTGGTAGAAAGCGCCGGTGGTGATGACGCGCATGTGGTGCCGGGCGGCCCGGTTTGCGTCGACCACCCGCATCCATGCGACGATATCCGCGGGTGTGGGGTCACCGGCGGGCCGGGCCGAAGCCAGCGTCCCGGTGCCCGTGACCTCCGCCCGCACGCTTTCCTCCGCTCCCGGCCCGCGGTAGACGACCTCGGCCAGCACGGCCGGATCGGTTCGCTCGTGCACGGCGAAGTCGGCCAGGGCGGCCGTCCCGGCGGTGTCCCGGGCGAGTCGCAGCAGCCTGCGCAGCCAGAAGACGGCGGGGACGATGCCCTCGCCCTGCACCACGTGATGAGCGAGATCCTCGGCGGCGAACGCGGATTCGGGAACGTGCGCGCTCGCCGGCCCGGCCACCAGCAGCGGGAACTTCCGCTTGCGCCACTGCCGCGGTGCGAGCGGGCCGAAGGGGCCGAGCGCGGACCAATCGACCGGCCGCCCCTCCAGGTACAGCCGCGCCAAGCCGGTGAGAAAGCCGCTCGCCTCGTCATCGCGCAGCGCCACGGCATGCGTGCCGTCGCGGAAGTCCGGATACTCCCGCACCGCGGGAAGCAGCAACGGATGCGGGCCGATCTCGACCACGGTCGAGATGCCGTCGCCCGCCGCGCGTTCCAAGGCGGCCGCCAATTCCACCGTGCCCGCCGCGTTCTCGGACCAGTAGTCGCGGTCCATCGCCGCCGTGGTGAGTTTCATGCCGCGCCGCGCCGTCGAGTACACCGGTACGCGCGGTGTCCGGGCGGTGATCTCGGTCAACGCCGCGACGAAAGGCGCGAGCACGGTAACGACCTGCGGGCTGTGCGCGGCGAAGTCGACCGCGAGCTTGCGCGCGAACATGTTGCGGCGCGTGGCCCGCCGCACCAGTGTGTCGACATAGCGTGGCGTGCCGGACACGACCACCGATCTCGGGCCGTTGACCGCGGCGATGGCCACCTCCGCCCGCATCGGCTCCACGAGTTTGGCCGCTTCGTCCGGGTGCGCCTCCAGCACCGCCATCGCGCCGTGCCCGTCCAGATGCGCCAGGGTCGCGCTGCGCAGCACCACCACGCGCGCCGCGTCCGCGACCGACAGCGCACCGCTCACCGCCGCCGCCGCGATCTCACCCAGGCTGTGCCCCGCCACCGCGTCGGGCCGAACTCCCCACGCCGCCAGCAGCTTCACCAGCGCCATCTGGAACACGAACAACGCGGGCTGCACGAGATCCGTGGCTTGCGTCTCGCCCGAGGAGGCGAAACCGTGGCGCGGTGTCCACACTCGCGGCCCGCCCGCCGCCACGATAGCGTCGGTCGTCTCGGCGAGCGCGGCGGCGAAGACCGGATACCGCGCCGCCAGCGCGCGGCCCATCTTCGGATGCTGGCCGCCTTGTCCGGAGAACAGGAACAACAGCCCGCCGCGGCGGCGGTTCGCCACGGGGCCGAGCGCCGCGCCTGCGTCGCCGCCTCCGAAAGCGCGCAGCCGGTGCACCGCGTCGGCGTGATCGTGCGCGAGGACCGCTGCCCGGGCCTGCTCGGGAAGCGATCGCGCCGCCGCCGAGGCGAACTCGCGCAGCGGCGGCCGCGCCTCGTCCAGTTCGACGGCCAGCCGCTGTGCGCGTTCGCGCAATTCCTCCTCGTCGCGTGCGGTGAGCGTCAGCAGAATCGGGAAGTGCTCGGCACGGTCGGACCGGGCCGGGTCGACGCCGCGGAGCACGATGTGCGCGATCGTGCCGCCGAATCCGAACGAGCTGACGCCCGCCACGCGCTCCGGAGCGGCCACCCGGCTCCAGTCCACCGGCTCGGTCGGCACACGCAGGCCGCGCTCGGCCAAGTGCAGCAGTGGGTGTTCGGTGTTGACGTTGATCGTCGGGGCGATCATCCCGTGGTGGATGGACAGTGTGGTCTTCACCATCCCGGTCACTCCGGCGGCGGCCTCCAGATGCCCGATGTTCGACTTCACCGAACCGATCCAGATCGGCTCCCCGGCGCTGTCGCCGAGCGCGGCGGCGAGCGCGCCGACTTCCACCGCGTCGCCCAACGGAGTACCGGTGCCGTGACATTCGATGTAGCCGGCGCGGCTCGGCGCGCTCCCGGCCCGCGACCAGGCGGTACGCAACGTCTCCTGCTGCGCACGGCCGTTCGGCGCGTACAGGCCGTTCGAGCGCCCGTCCGACCCGACAGCGCTTCCGACGATCTCCGCGTAGACCCGGTTGCCCTCGCGTACCGCGTCCGAACTGCGTTGCAGCACCACCACGGCGCAGCCGTCGCCGCGGGTGTAGCCGTCGGCGGTGACGTCGAACGGCGCCGACCGCCCGCCGGGTGACAGGAACCCGCCCTCGGCCAGGTAGTTCGAGGTGTGCTCCAGCAAGACGAGATTGACGCCGCCCACGATGGCGAACGGGACCGTGCCGTCGGCGAGCAGCCGGACGGCGAGGTCCACCGCGGCGAGCGAGGACGAGCAGGCGCTGTCGAGCACCAGGCTCGGCCCGTGCAGATCGAGCACGTACGACAGCCGGTTGGCGATGATGCTGAGCGCGGACCCGGTCACCGCGTAGGGCGCGTCGTGGCCCGGGCGGCCGAGTACCGCGATGCCGTGGTCGTATCCCGAAGCGCCGAAGACGACGGCTGCCCCGGAACCCCGTACGCGATAGCCGATCCCGGCGTCGTCGAGCGCCTCGACCGCGACCTCCAGCGCGAGCCGCTGCTGCGGGTCCATGAGCGCGGCCTCGCGGTCGGAGATGGCGAACCAGTCGTTGTCGAAGGACTCGACGTCGTCGAGGTACCCGCCGTGGCGGGAGCCGAGCCGCCCGGCGGGCGGGGTGGACGTGGCGTCCCGGCCCTCGATCAGCAGCTGCCAGAACTCGGCGGCGCTCGCCGCTCCGGGCAGTCGGCAGCCGATGCCGATGACGGAGACGGGTGGATGCGAGCAGGCGGGGTCGGTGGGCGCGCCGCTCATCGCATCGCGAGATACTCGACAAGCTGTTCGATGTCCGGATGGTCGTAGATCGCGGTCAGCGGAACCTCGACTCCCATGGCGTCTTCGAGATGGGCGGTCAGCCTCGCGAGTTGACTGGAACCGAGGCCGAGATCGGTGAAGGGCGAACTGGTCGACACCGCGGCGGCGTCGACGCCTAGTAGATCCGCGACAGCCAGGACGGCGGCGCACGTGAGCGCGGTGCGCCGGCTATAGCCGAGCGAACCCTCGTTCTCCTGTGCGCCACTGTGCCCGTCCGGAAGACTGGGCCGCATCGCGTCCTCCCTCCCCGTCTCCCCGGCTGCTGTTACCCACTCGAGATCGGTACCCCCGCGATTATGCCGGAGAAATCGTCCTGAGCAAGGTCGCATATCCGCTGCCAGCCCGGCTCTTTCGCGAACCGGCGGTGATCGCATACCGTGGCATCGTGACCGAACCGGACAGCGGTGCCGCCACCCGCGCCGAGCGCACACCGACTCTGCCCGTCCTGCTGCGCTGCTGCGCCGCGCTGGCGGCCACGCCGGGCCGGTTGTTGCGGCCGCGCCGCCCCGACACCACCCTGCTGGCGAACCTCGAGGTGCTGCCGCCGCCCCCCGCGAGCGCCACGGTCGAGCTGACCGTGCTGACCCAGGCCACCATGTCCGCGCCGACCACCATCGTGGCCGAGGGCGTGCGCAGCCTGCGGGAGATGCGGCTGTCCATGGCGGCGTTCCTGGTCGAGCATCCGAAGGCGCGTTTCCTGGTCGATCCGGCCCTGTGCGCGGGCGTGCACGAACGCGTGCTGCCCGAACTTCCCTTCCCGGTGCCGCTGCTCGTCGCGCCGGACAAGCCGGTGCTCGGTCTGGCCGACGCGCTCGCCGCGCACGACGTGGCGGGCGAGGACATCGATTTCGTGGTGCCGACCCACCTGCACTGGGACCATGTCTCGGGCCTGCTCGAGTTGCCCGCATCGGTCGAGATCCGGTTGCCGGGAGCCGAGTACGACTGGGCTATGGGCGGCCCGCACGCGCCTGCCGGTGTGGCGCGCGGCCCGCTGCGTGGACGCGGCTTCGATCGCTTCGACCTCGACGGCCCGCCGGTGCTGACCTTCCCGCGCAGCAAGGACCTGTTCGGCGACGGTTCGGTGCTATTGGTCGATCTCGCGGGCCACACGCCGGGCAGCATCGGTGTGCTGCTGGCGGTGGACGACGGCAGCAGGGTGCTGCTCGCGGGCGACGCCGTCTGGAGCAAATTGCAGGTCGATCTGCTGCGGGAGAAGGCGCCGATGCCCGGCAAGCTGTTCGACGCCGACCGGGACGCCGCCTTCGCCACCATCCACCGCCTGCACGCGCTGCCCGACGGCATCGAACTCGTCGCGAGCCACGACTACGCGGCCGTCACCGCCCGCGCGGCCAGGTAACTCCGGTCAGCCGACCACCACGGTTTCGGCGAGGCGCGCGGTGATCAGCTGCTCGGCCTCGGTGACCATCCGGCCGATCAGTTCGGCGCAGGTCGGTATGTCGTGGATCAAGCCCTGGCACAGGCCGACCGACCAGATGCCCGCGTCCAGATCGCCCTCTTCGAACACCCGGCGGCCGCGCGCTCCCGCGACCAGATCCCGCACGTCGTCGAAGGTGCCGCCGGACTTCTCGATCTCGACGACCTTGCGGCTGATCTCGTTGTCCGCGACCCGCGCCGTGTTGCGCATGGTGCGGAAGATGAGCTGGGTGTCGCGCTCGGAGTTCGCGACGATCTTCTCCTTGACCTTCTGATCGATCGAGGACTCCCGCGTGCACAGGAACCGGGTGCCCATGTTGACGCCGTCCGCGCCGAGGGCGAGCGCGGCGACCAGGCCGCGGGCGTCGGCGATCCCGCCGGAGGCGATCATCGGGATGGTCAGTTCGCGGGCGGCGGCGGGGATGAGCACGAGGCCGGGAACGTCGTCCTCGCCGGGATGGCCCGCGCACTCGAAGCCGTCGATGCTCACCCCGTCCACACCGATCCGCTCGGCCTTCAGCGCGTGCCGCACGCTGGTGCACTTGTGCAGCACCTTGATGCCCGCGTCCTTGTAGTAGGGCAGGAACGGCTCCGGGTTGCTGCCCGCCGTCTCGACGATCTTGATGCCGCTGTCGATGATCGCCTGCACGTATTCCGCGTACGGCGGCGGGTTGATCGACGGCAGGATGGTGACGTTCACGCCGAACGGTTTGTCGGTCAGCTCCTTGGTGCGCGCGATCTCGCGGCGCAGGTCGTCGGGGGTCGGCTGGGTCAGGGCCGTGATGAAGCCGAGCCCGCCCGCGTTGGCGACCGCCGCGACGAGTTCGGCCCGCCCCACCCACATCATGCCGCCCTGCACGATCGGGTGCTCCACTCCGAACTTCTCGGTGAACCTGGTCCGCAGCATTGCGCTTCTCCTATACCTCGCGCGGGCGTGCCGGTTCGCCCGTTGGGGTCGATGGTGACACGAGGATCGCCTCGCATTCAACTCATAAGTGAGCCGAGGTTCGCATATTTGATGATCTTTCCCGGCATTGTCCGCACGGTGTCACGACTTGCGATGAGTCCGTATAGCCTGCTAGAAGGCGTGCCGCCGGGCTCGAACCCCGAACCGGTCTGATTAACCCAGATTCATCCCGCTATCCCTTGCCGGTCGTTTAAGTTAGTTGCTATTCTGCACGCGATTCAGCCCGTCGCCGCCGTCGGACAACCCGGCGGGCCGATGACGGTCCGAGAGGAGTTCGTGGCAATGACCACCGGGGCAGCAGCGCTCGACGAACCGATCAGGTCGCGGCGCAACCACTGGAACAACCAGCTCGCCGTGCACGCGCAGATGCGCCCGGACGCGGTCGCGCTGCGATTCCGTGGCGTGGACACCACCTGGCGGCAGTTGCACGAGCGGTCACTGAAGTTCGCCGACGGATTGGCCCGCCGGGGCGTCGGGTTCGGCGACCGAGTGCTGATCCTGGCGCTGAACTACCCGGAGTACCTCGAAGCCGTGTTCGGCATCAACGCGCTCGGCGCGATCGCGGTGCCGGTCAACTTCCGCCTGACGCCGCCGGAGGTCGCCTACATCGTCAGCGACAGTGGAGCCAAGGCGGTCGTCACCGACACCGTGTTGCAGCCGCTGGCCACCGCCGTGCAGGCGCAGGCGCCCGCGCTGGAGACCTGCGTGGTGATCGGCGGCGCGTCCGGCGACGGTGTGATCGGCTTCGACGACCTGCTCGCCGAGCCGGGTGAGCCGCACACCCCGCTGGACATCCTCGAGGACACCCCCAGCCTCATCATGTACACCTCGGGCACCACCGGAAGCCCGAAAGGCGCGGTGCTGACCCACGCGAACATGAACGCCCAGGCGCTGACCTGCATCCGGGCGCTGGCGATGCAACCGGAGTCGATCGGGCTGTGCACCTCGCCGCTGTTCCACATCGCGGGCCTCGGCAGTCTCGCCCCGGCTTTCCTGCTCGGCGCGAAGACGGTGCTGCATCCGCTCGGCGCCTTCGACGCCGGTGAGTTCCTGGACGCGCTGGAGCAGGAGCAGGCCACCTCCGCCTTCTGCGTGCCCGCCCAGTGGCAGCTGGTCTGCGACCACCCGACGGTGAAGGATCGCAAGCTCGCGCTGGAGGCGCTCAGCTGGGGCGCGGCGCCGGCCTCGGACACCGTGCTGCGCGCGATGGCGGAGTGCTTCCCGAACGCGTTCAACGTCGCGGTGTTCGGGCAGACGGAGATGTCGCCGATCACCTGCGTGCTGGAGGGCAAGGACGCGATCCGCAAGCTCGGCTCGGTCGGCAAGCCCATCCCGACCATTCAGGCGCGCATCGTCGACGACGAGATGAACGACGTCGCACCCGGTGAGGTCGGCGAGATCGTCTACCGCGGCCCGACGCTCATGCAGGGTTACTGGAACAAGCCGGAGGCCACCGCCGAGGCGTTCGCTGGCGGCTGGTTCCACTCCGGTGACCTGGTCCGTCAGGACGAAGAGGGCTTCATCTACGTGGTCGACCGTAAGAAGGACATGATCATCTCCGGCGGAGAGAACATCTACTGCGCAGAGGTGGAGAACGTCCTGTTCGCGCACCCGAAGATCCGTGAGGCGGCGGTGGTCGGCCGCACGCACGAGAAGTGGGGCGAGGTGCCGGTCGCGGTGGTCGCGCTGCACAACCCGGACGACGAGTTGACCCTGGCCGAGCTGGAGCCGTTCCTCAACGAGAACCTGGCGCGCTACAAGCACCCCAAGGACCTGGTGCTGCTGGCCGAGCTGCCGCGCAACGCGAGCGGCAAGGTGGTGAAAGTCCAGCTGCGCAAGGAGTATTCGTCCTGAGCGCGCGGTGCGTTCGTTTCACGTGAATCGGACGATTTACCCGGGCGCGGATGCGTAAGGTCGTCGTATGGCGACCCGACGCATCCGCGCCGCCGTGCTGGCGCTGCACTGGCAGGTGAATGTCATTCGGCCGGAAGGCTTTTTCGGTCCGATGCTGGCCGCGCCCGTGGCAACCTCGGGTGTGGTGGCGCGGGCGGCGAACTTCCACACCGCGGCGCTGGCGGCGCGAATACCGGTGATCTTCACCCGGTTCACCATCCCGGTCGGGGAAGGCGAGCTGGTGCGCAACACCGGATTCATGCGCTCGGTCGGCGCGGCGCAGACCGAGTTCCGGCCGGATTCTCCTGGCGCGGCGATCATTCCGGAGATGGCGGCGCAGCCGACGGAAGTCTTCGACAACCAGAAGCTGTCCGGTCTCGCGGGCAGCAAACTGCCGGAGTGGCTGGCGGATCAGGGTATCGAGACGCTCTTCGTCACGGGCGTCGCGACCAATCTCACCGTCGAGCAGACCGCGCGTCACGGCACTGATCTGGGGTTCACCGTGTACCCGGTGGCCGACTGCGTGGCCGCCGCTTCCCCGGAAGCGCACGAAGCCGCGCTGGCCAACCTCGAACTCGTCACCGCGGGCAGCGTGCGGGCCGCGGAGGCGCTGGAACGGGTCGGCCGGTGAGGCGACCGGCGTCGCACCGGACGTAAGCTCTCCGGCCGTGAGCCGGAAATCGACGAACTCGGTGCGCGATAGCCACCGTCGTGATTTCGCCGCTTGCCGCGCTGGCTGTGATCGCGCAGTGGGCCCACGGACATAAGGATCGCCGGTACCGAAGGCGACCCGAACTCGGCGACGGATCGTGTGACCCGGTGCGAAACCCGCTCACTCGTGGGCGCGCTCGGTCAACCCGTGCCCGACCAGGCTGATCACCCGTCGGTACGCGTCCTCGGCCGAGAGCGGTGGGTGCCCCTCCGCGATGGCGCCGAGCAGGCCGACGACGCCCCAGGACAGGAACGTCACGGTGGTCGCGAACTCGTCCTCCGGCATCGCCAGCCGGTCGCGCAGCCGCTCGGCGACGATCTGCGCGACCATCACCCGGGCGGTGCGCAGCAGCACGGTACCGCTCTTGCGACCGAGCAGAGCCCGGTAGATCTCCGGATGACCCGCGGCCAGTTCGAACAGAGTACGGACCGGCGCCAGCAGGTCGGGCGCATCGGCGTCCGTCTCGGCCGCCGCCAGGGCCGCGCGCAGGTAATCGGTGCTGCTGCGCAACAGCAGATCGTCTTTGTCCCGGTAGTGCGCGTAGAACGTCGACCGCCCGACGTCCGCGCGAGCCAGGATGTCGCGGACGGTGATCCGGTCGTAAGCGCGCTCGACCATGAGCTCGATCAGCGCCCGATGCAGCAGGGCTCTGGTGCGCCGGACCCGGCGATCGGCGCTGTCCTGTTCTTCCGGCACGATGCCTCCCGCACAAATGTCTCGTATGCGTCCGGTTCCGGACGGATCCCGGGGCATTGCCCCTGGTCGGCGGGTGCGTGCTGGGCCGATCCTGAACTCATGTCCGGAAACGAACCCCAGTCTGCCATCACTTCGCACGCCGACGTCGGCGTCCTGCTCACCCAACCGCGCCGCTACCGCGCGTTCAAGGCCGCTTTCCTGCTCGACCGGGGAGATCGCCTGAACGGCCGCCTCGCCGAACTGGCCCGCCCGGCGCCCGGCGCGCACGTCATCGATATCGGTTGCGGCCCGGGCGACCTCGCCCTTGTGCTGGCGCGCCGCACCGGGCAAGTCACCGGCGTCGACCCATCGCCGCAGATGATCGACTACGCCACCGCGCGCTCCCGCGACCTGGCGAACTGCCGATTCGAACTCGGTACGGCGCAGGCGCTCCCCTTGCCCGACGCGTCCGCGGATCTGGTGACCTCGACCTTCGCGATGCACCACATCCCCGCCCCGCGCCGAAGCGACGCCGTCGCGCAGATGTTCCGAGTGCTGCGACCCGGGGGCCGGCTCTTGCTCGCCGACACCTATCCGACCGACCCGTTGCGCTCCGCCGCCGTGCGCGTCATGGCGCGGTTCGCGGCCCACCGCACCCACGACACCGGCCACGACCACGGTGATCCCATGGCCGGAGTAGATATCCGCCGATACCGGGACATGTTGCGCGCGAATGGGTTCGAGGACGTCGAGTTCGTCACGGTGCGCCCCGCGACCGGCGTCCTGCTGGCCACCAAGCCGTAGGAAGTCCGTCCGTGGGCGAATGTAGGCCTAGATCAAGTCCTGCTTCGCCAGCCAGCGCATGGTGGCCCAGCCGCAGAACACCGGAAGCCAGCAGGTGAGCACGCGGTAGAGCAGCACCGAGGGCACCGCGATGTCGGCGGGCAGGCCGAACGCGGCCAGACCACCGATCAGCGCGGCCTCGACCGCGCCGACACCGCCCGGGGTCGGCGCGGCCGAGGCCAGCGTGCCGCCGATCATGGTGACGATGGTGACTGTGATGAACGTGGTGCCGCCGCCGAACGCCTCGACGCTGGCCCAGAGCGCACCGGCGAGGCCGAGGGTGATCGCCGCGCAGCCGAGGACGATCACCGCCGAGCGCCTGGGGTCGCGGGCGAGTACGGCCAGCTCGCCGAGCACTTCCTGTAGTTGCGGGCGCACCGCGTTGTTCAGCCACCGGCGCAGTTTGGGCACGAACATGAACGTGCCGACGATGCCGACGCCGACACCGGCGAGCAGATACAGCACCGTCGCGTCCGGGACGAAGTGCGAGAGATCCGTCGAGGTACCCGCCAAGATGCTGAACGCGAGCAGCAGGCTGACGTGCGTCATCACCTGCACCGCCTGTTGCAGCGCCACCGCGGCGGTGGCGCGCACCGCGCCGACGCCACCCTTTTGCAGGAAGCGGACGCTCAGCGCGAGCCCACCGACCCGCGCGGGCGTGGTCGTCGCGGCGAAAGTGTTGGCGATCTGCATGATCACCAGATTGCGAAAGCTCACCGCGCCGGACGCGCAAGCCCACAGCGCCGCCGCCGCGCCGACATAGGTCAGCGCCGAGACCGCGAGCCCCAGCAGCGCCCACCACCAGTTCGCCGTCCGCAGCTGGGTGAAGAAGGTGGGCACGGCGCTGATGAACGGATAGGCGACGTACACGAGCGCGATCAGCAGTACCAGCTGGATGATCTGGTTACGGGAGAACCGGGTGATCTGCTCGGCTTCGATCCGATTCTGCCCGGTTTGTTTGCGCACCTCGTCGCGGGCGGCGGACAGCACGGCCTTCCAATCCGGCACCGCCTTGCGGATCCCGGGCGGTACGGCGGATTTGGTCAACCGGCTGGCCGCGGCGAGCACCCGCGCTTCGCCGAGGGTGTCGATCGCCGCGCACACCGCGGGCTCCTTGCCGAAAATCGCGGTGGTGGTCACCAGCAACTGGGCGATATCGGATTGCAATTGCGCGTCCGACGCTCCGTACTCGGCGTTGCCGAACCCGCCGAACAACGTGACGCCGTCGTCTACGCGGATGTCGATCGGCCGCAGGTCGCCGTGCGAGATCCGCTTCTGATGCAAGGTGTCGAGGGCTCGCCACACCCCGGGCAGCGCGTCGGCGGACCGATCGGTGATCGGCACGCCCCGGGGCCGGGTGTGCGCGTACAACATCCAGCCGCGGGAGAGCGCGGCGACCGCGACGGGCGTACTGCTGCCCAATCCCAGGTCGCCAACGGCGATCGTCATGAGGGCGCGATGCTCGACCACGCGGTGCATGGAACCGTGGATGGCCGCGGTCTCGCTGGAGCGGAATGTCAACCAGCGCCACAACTGCCGCAGCGCGCCGAAGCTGCGCTGATTCTTGCCGAACATCTCGATGGCCAGTTCGCGTTCCGGCCCTTCGACGGCGGCGGCGAGCATCAACGGCCCCCGGCCCGCCGGATGCACCACGGTGAATCCGGTGACGGTATGACCGCGTCCGGCGAGCACCCGGACGGCCGCGTCGAGGGGGACCTCCAGCGCGGGAGTGCCCACCACGAGCACGATCACCGCGCCGACCAGCCAGCCGACCGCCAGCCCGAACATCGCCCGCGCGGGCACCACGGTGCTGACCACGAGATGGATCGGCGCGAACGCCAGCAGCAGGAACCACAGCCAGCGCCGCGGCCGGACGGGCAGCCACGGGCTGGCGACGGTGAGCATCGCGGCGATCATCGCGATCCAGCGCGGATCGTCCAGGAACTGGGACAAGAAGGTGTCCAACCGGTCCGGAACCTGCAGATGCCATTTCGGCGCGGACAGCCCGGTCCCGGTGATCGACAGCAGCAGTCCGGCGACCGCACCGGCCGCCGCGTAACCGGCGAGCAGCTTCCACTGCCTGCCGATGATCAGTTCGATCAGGATCGCGAACGGCAGTGCGAGAATCGCCATGCCGTAGACCAGATACACCAGGTTCGACTGGTCCGGATTGAGGAAACCGACGATGTTGGAGACCGAGCGTTCCAGCGCCAGCCATTCCGGGCGGGTGATCAGCGATGCCGCGATCACGACCGCCACCCACAGCGCCGCGAGAACGACGCGAATGATGTCGCTCGTCCGCCGGATCAGCGGTTGTAGCAGGTTGCCCGTGACGGGGATCTCCCGCCCGTCCACTCGCATGCTGTTCCGCCTCTCCGGGTCTTCAGGCCGTACTGTTCAGCTGGCGCAGGATTTGCGTGCAGGTCCTGCGTGGGGTGCCACTCCTGTTCTGTGCGTGCCCGGCGAGTTACCCATGTGCGTACGAAATCAGTTGCCGCGTTCGCTGCACGATACCGGCCGATGCGCGGCGTGAACTCGGCGAACCCAGCCGCTGTCGGGATCGATGAGGCGCTGTGCCGGACATCACTCGAGATCGAGGTTGATCCTCACACTAGTGTCAAGTTCGAGCATGAGGGCATGGACAACGAACTCTTCGGCTACAGCCCGATCGTCGACCGCCCGCCGCTGCGCTGGCCCGGCAATGCCCGGGTCGCGTTCTATCTCGGGCTCAATGTCGAGCACTACCAGGTGGACCGCCCGTCCACGAGCATCTTCCCCGGCACCGCCGGGCTCGCGCCCGACCCGCTGAACTACGGGTGGCGCGATTACGGGCCGCGCGTCGGCATCTGGCGGGTGATCGAGGTGCTCGACCGGCACGGCATCCGGGCCAGCGCGTTGCTCAACTCGGATGTGGCCGAACGCTATCCCCAGATCGTGGCGGCAGGGGTGCGGCGGAACTGGGCGTGGCTCGCGCACGGGAAGAACAACTCGATCCTCCAGGCCGACCTTCCGCCGGACGAGGAGCGCGCCTACCTCGCCGACGTGGTCACGACCATCGAACGAGCGACCGGGCGCAGGCCGCGTGGCTGGATGGGACCGGCGCTCACCGAGTCGTTCCTGACCCCGTCGCTGTTGGCCGAACTCGGCCTCGGCTACGTGCTCGACTGGACCAACGACGACCAGCCTTATCCCCTGTCGGTGCCCGGCCTGCTCAGCGTCCCCTACTCGGTGGAACTCAACGACAACACGCTGTTCCTGGGCAAGGCCACCAGCGGACCGGACTTCGTGCGGATCGTGCGCGATCAGCTCGACCAGCTCTACGCGGAGTCGGCAGGCAGCGGGCGTGTCATGGCGCTGGCCCTGCACCCGTTCGTGATCGGGCAGGCGTTCCGGATCAAGTACCTGGATCAAGCGCTCGACTACGTGGCCGACCACCCGGGGGTGTGGCTGACCACCAGCGACGAGATCGCCGAGCACTACGCGGGCGCGTCGATGCTTGCCGAATACGCGCGAGCCGAAGACGATCGGGTCACGTAAACGAGGCTCGGGAGGCAGCGATGACAGCGCAGGACGAGGTACACGACAAGGACCTCACCGGAAAGACGGTGGTGGTGACCGGCGCGAGCTCCGGTATCGGCGCCGCCGCGGCACAGGTGCTCGCCGCGCGCGGCGCAAGCGTCGCGGTGGTCGGCCGATCACCGGAGCGGACCGCCGAGGTGGCGGCGAAGGCAGGGGCGGAGCCGTTCGTCGCCGACTTCGCCCAGCTCGACGACGTGCGCAAGCTGGCCGACCAACTGCTCGACCGGTATCCCAGGATCGACGTGCTGGCCAACAACGCGGGCGGCGCGTGGCCCAAGCGGACGGTGACCGACGACGGCAACGAACTCACCTTCCAGGTCAATCACCTGGCGCCGTTCCTGCTCACCAACCTGCTGCTGGAGCGCTTGGCCCACTCGCAGGCCCGGGTGGTGAACACCGCGAGCATGACCTACCGGATGGCCAAGCTGGACCTGGACACGGCCAACGCGGCGACGGGCTCGTTCAACCAGCTCGGCGCGTACGGCACGTCGAAACTGGCGAATATCCTGTTCACCCGGGAACTGGCCCGCCGTAGCGAGGGCACCGGGATCACCACCGCGGCCTTCCATCCCGGCGCGGTCGCCACCCACGTCTACGACAACGCCCCGTTCGGCCTCGGCTGGTTCATCCGGTCCCCGCTGGCGCGCCCGTTCTTCATCCAACCGGACAAGGGCGCGCAGCCGCTGGTGCACCTCGCCACCACCGCCGACGGCGCGGCGATCAACGGGCAGTACTTCCACCGGTTCGAGCTGGAGCCGCCGAGCAACAAGCAGGCGGTCGACGCCGATCTCGCGCGACGACTGTGGACGCTGTCCGAGCAGGCCACCGGGCTGACGCCGAGCGAATAGGGCCGCCCTTACGGCGAGGCGTCGGTGAGCCGCAGGGACAGGCGGTCCACCGGCTCCGGCTCGACGCCGACCCCGTACACCCCACCGGACCGGTCGCTCGCGTCAAGCTCGACGATGGCCCGCGCGACTTGCTCGGTGGGGACCAGGACGGGAAAAGTGTTGGGCGCGATGGCATTCACCCGCACGCCGAACTCGGCGAACTCGGCGGCGAGATTGCGGGTCAGCTGGTTGAGCGCGGCTTTCGACGCGGAGTACAAGGTCTGTCCCGGGTAGACCTCCGAGCCGGAGATGCTCGAGACGTTGACGATGTTCCGGTTGCGCGCGCGATTCTCGGGTCCCGCGTGCAGCCAGCACCGCTGCGCCAGCCGCGCCGAAAGACGCAGTGGTACGGCGACGTTCAATGCGAAGTGGGCATCGAAGTCGTCCAGCGCCGCATCGCCGTCGACGATGCCGCGCGGGTGCAGCCGGACGTGCGCGGCGTTGTTCACCAGCAGGTCGACCCGGCCGAACCGGGCCAGCGCCAGGTCCACCACTCGTTCCACCTCGCCCGGCTGGGTCAGGTCGGATCGGACCACGAACACGCGTGAATCGTTCTCCGGCACCGCGGCGTCCGGTGCCAGCGGATCGACGTACCACTCCAGCTGTGACGGCACCGCGGGAGTGCGGGTGCGGCACACGGCGAGGATGTCGTAGTCGCGATGGTAGGCCTGGCAGAAGGCGTCGCCCAGCGTTCCGCTCGCACCGGTGAGCAGGCAGACGCGGCGTTCACCGGTGGACAATCTTGTCTCCTCCCCAGCACCGTTCGGCGTCCGCCTTGGTGCGATGCACCCACATCACCACACTGTTGCGGTCTCTGATGTTGTTGCCCGCGAACGTGTGCCAGCTGCGCGGAGTCACCTCGAACAGCACGAGCGAATTGTCCAGCGGCGGCACGAGGGCCACCGACGGTAGCTCGGCTCCGTCGCCGAGGTGTTCGTACAGTGCGGTTTCGCCCCCGTCGCCCGGCTCCCACCCCGGATTGCCCAGATAGAACAGCACCGCTACGGCGCGCACGGTCTCGCGCGCGACGACGCCTGGATCGCGCGCTCCGGTCTTGGTGTGGACGGCGCTGTCGGGCAGGCGCACTTCGTCGGGACCCGGTGGCGGCCCGGGGAACCAGGCCGGGTCGAGGTCGTTGTGCGGCCAGCCGAACGGGCTACCCGGTCCGTGATGGTGAATCGACCCTTCGACGTCGCCGGTGGCCTCGACGCCGCCGAGCCGGGCGACCAAGTCGTGCCACTCGCGCGAGGCGAACACCGCGAGCGGTCCGCCGCGCAGGTCGGAGAACCGGATTCGGTCGGCGCTGTAACCATCGGCGACGGTCGTGAACAGGCCGGGGCGCTCCCCGCGAAGCCGCTCGAACTCGTCGGCCATCCGCCGGTAGAACTCGGGAACGAAGACGTCGCGGGCGTAGACGTGCGGGAACGGGAGACTGCGCCGGACCCAGCGCCGGTGGGCGAACAACTTCGCGAACCACTGCGGAACCGGCGGTGTCGCAAGCTCCGGCTCGGTTGTCACCATTACTCCCTCCCGGTCGAACCTCCGTGATCATATTGCCCGCACCCGGCATTCGCGGGCCGGTCTCCGCGCTGCCAGGATCAGGTGGTGAGCCGTGATCTGCGTGTGTGTTTCGTCGGGGATTCGTTCGTCGCCGGTGTCGGCGACCCGGCTTGCCTGGGCTGGGCGGGCAGGCTCGCGTCCGATGCGCACGCGCAGGGCGTCGCGCTGACCGCCTACAACCTAGGGGTCCGCAGGGAAACTTCGGCCGCGATCCTGCGGCGCTTCCGAGCCGAATGCGCGCCCCGCCTGCCGGAGGGCGCGGACGCCAGGGTGGTGCTGTCGTTCGGCGTGAACGACGCCATGCACGAGAACGGCGGTCCGCAGGTGCACCCTGACGAGTCGGTGGCCAATCTGGGCGAACTGCTCGCGCAGGCGGCCGAGCGGCGGTGGCCGGTGCTGATGGTCGCCCCGCCGCCGATCGCGGACGACGAGCACAATGCCCGCACCGCCGCGCTGGACGAGCGATTCGCGCAGGTCTGCGCCCGATCGGAGGTGCCGTACGTACGCGTGCACCAGCCGCTGCGCGTCAATGCGGTGTGGGCCGCCGAGGTCCGCGCGGGCGATGGGGCGCATCCGGGGGCCGCGGGCTACGACGAACTCGCGGCACTCGTCGCCCCGCGGTGGCGCGCGTGGTTGGCGCGGTGAGTCGGCTGTCTGAGACAAAAGGCGGCACGACGGCGGGATCGGACCATATGCGCTGATAGATCAGCGAATCCGCCTGCTGGTCAGCAGAACCGGGTTCACGCGATCGGCATGCCGCGCCTGCTCTTCTCGGCCCGGCGCCTTCGCGCGGTGCCCAGGTCCACCGTGGACGCGATGACCTCCGTGTTCTCTTCCGGGATGAACGCCTCGCTCAATTCCGGTACCCAGCGCACGATTTCGTCGCGATAGGGACCTTCCGTCTCCAGCTGGCCGAGCACGCCCACCAGCGTGAGGAAGGAGCGGGCGAACGGCGTGAAGTAGGCGGGCATGGTCATCTGCCGTACCACATTGCTCAACCGAAGATTGATGGTGCGCAACACTTGTCGGCGCAACCAGCGTGCGGTCAGGCGGTACGTCTCGTGGCGGAAGGGTTCGCCGCACGGGGTTATCGCGGCGTAGAGCGCCTCGCTGTCGATGGCTTGCCCGTTCTCCACGAAACCGTGCCTGCGCGTAGCCGCCGCCAGTTCTCCCGGTCCGCCCCGGAAGATCGCCTTGCAGCAGTCGAGCGTCAGCTCGCCGAAACCCGCGGGCGGCCAAGCGCAGCACGCGCCGAAATCCATGACGCCCAGCCTGCCGTCGGGCAGCACCCGGAAGTTGCCCGGATGCGGATCGGCGTACAGCAATCCGTGACGGCCCCAGCCGGAGGTCACGAAGCGGACCATGAGCATGCCGACCCGGTCGCGCTCGGCCTGCGTGCCGGAGGCGACGACGCGTGGTACCGGCGTGCCTTCGATCCATTCGCTGATCAGCACATCACCGTGCTGCGCAATGACATTCGGTACGTAGAAGTCCGGATCGCCGGCATAGGCCGCGGCGATAGCTGTCTGGTGGGCGGCCTCCGCCGCGTAGTCCAGTTCCCCGGCGACCGACGCGCAGAGCGCTTCGGTCACCGCTTTCACGTCCGCGCCGGGCAGGAACACCGTTGCGAGATAGGAGATCCTGCGCAGGTGGTCCAGATCGCGCGCCACCGCTTGCCTGCCGCCCGGGTACATCACCTTGACCGCGACCGTCCTGCCGTCGTGCCAGACCGCGCGGTGCACCTGCCCGAGCGAGGCGGCCGCGGCGCGGCGGTCGTCGAATTCGCGGAAGCGCGAAAGCCAGTCCGCGCCCATGCTTTCGGCCATGGCGGCGTGCACCGTGTGCGGCAGCATCGCGGGCGCGGCATCCTGGAGCCTGCTGAGCGCGATCCGATACGGTTCGGCCACCTCCCGCGGCAGCGCCAGCTCGTAGATGGCCAGCAGTTGCCCCAGCTTCGCGGCGCAGCCCTTCAGCTCACCGAGCACCTCGAAGATGTGCTGCGCGGTGCGCAGCTGGATGTCGCGATTGACTTCTTCGGCCGATCTGCCCAGCGCCCGCTTGCCCAGGCCCGCGGCCTGTCGTCCGGCGAACGCCATCGGAAGCGCGGCGAGCTTGGCGCCACGGACAGCGCCGTGAACAGGAGGTTTACCATCGGGCCGCGACGCGAAAAGGCGGGATCGCTTGCCCGTGGACCCCGCCTCGGGACGCTCTCCGATGGGCCGGATGGTCATGCCTCACCTCACAGTCGCGCGCACAAGTGTTACACAGGTGCAGTACCGGACAGTAGGGCTTAGACTGTCTGGGACGTGTTCGAAAGTAGTCGAAAGGTGACTTCGATGGGATCCCAGACGGTGGTCGCCGACGTTGCCGACGAGCTGGCGCGCCGGGTTGCCGCGGGGGAATATCAGCCGGGGGATCTCATGCCGTCGGTGCGTCAGGTCGCCGAGGAATTCGAGATGAATCGCGCTACCGCGCAGCTGACCCTGGGTCGGCTGGAGTCGTACGGCTTCGTCGAAGCGAGGCGCGGCAAGGGATTCACGATCCGCGACGTCCGGGAGTCCGGTGGAGTGGACGTGTACCGCCAGCTGTTCCGGTTCTCGATTCCCATGCCGGACATCGCGATAGAGATGTTCCGCGATATCGTCGACGTCGAGCGCAATCTCGTACTCGAGGCGCTGCTCACCTATACGGGTGGCGAACATCGGATCGATTCGGCCGAACTGAAGAACGCGATCGACGAACTGGAATCGATAGCGCGCCAGTCCGATCCGGACTTACGGCAGCTCCTCGCACTCGAGGTCGCGCTGGTGCGCAGGCTGTTGACCGTGCTCGGACTCCCTATGCAGCGCGCGATTTTGAACTCGATCGGCGAGATGGTGCTCGAGGTGCCGGAGGCGGTCGAGTCGTACTTCGCGGGTGCGGCGGACCTGCACGTCCTGGTCTGGCGGGCGCTGGCCGCGGTGTGGGATTCCGGCTCCGGGCCGAGCGAGGCGCAGCTGGCGCTGTTCGAGGATCTGTTCGGTATGTACCACGAGAAGGTCATCGCGCGCTTCGCGGAATTGGTGGCCGGGGTCGTGGACGAGGCCGACAAGTCCCACGCTGCCACCGCCTGATTTTCGTACGCCGCACAAACCGTCTGGGACGGATCGAGGAGGCCAGGGCGGATTCGTCCGCTCGGTACGCCCAGATCCGCCTGTCCGTTGAGTTCGGTGAACAGCCTTGTCTCAGACAAAGTGAAGCAACGGTATGGGTCCCGGCCGCTGAGCCGCTCGCGGGCGGTTCGGGTCCGCAGGGCTCTGCCAGTCGCGACGAAATCATCTCGAGCGACAGAACATCAGTGCTCCGGCCGCGCGCCGAAGAGGCGGCTCGGTGCCGTCCTGAACCGCTCGGGCGCGGCCGAGCGGATGTCACATGGCAGTACCGAAGCCGCCGCGGCAGCAGCGACCAATCGGTACCCGCACTCGAATGTTGCCGCGGGATGCCGCACGGGAAATTCCGCGCGGCATCGCGGCCGGGAACCGGCGCCCGAACTCAGACCCCGCCGTTGAGCTTGTTGAGGCGCTCGCACGCCTCGACGTACTCCTGGATCAGCCGGTTTACCACGTCGGCGGAGCGCTCCACGCGGTTCATCATGCCGACGATCTGGCCGACCGGATTGAAGTTGACGTCCTTGGCGGCCTCCGGATAGCGGTGGCCACGCTTGACGCCGTCCAGCGCGACCATCATCTGCAGCGGCATCGGCAGCGGGTCGGGGGTCTCGGCCCGCTCCCACGCCTCGGTCCAGTCGTTGCGCAGCATGCGGGCGGGCTTGCCGGTCCATGCGCGCGAACGCACGGTGTCGTGGCTGGTCGCGTCGATGTAGGTCTGCATCTGAGCCGGCGGCACATTGGCTTCCTCGACGGTCAGCCACACCGAACCGGTCCACGCGCCCGCGGCGCCCATCGCCATCGCGGCCGCCACCTGGCGGCCGTTGCCGATGCCGCCCGCGGCCAGCACCGGCAGGTCGCCGACGGCGTCGATGACCTGCGGCCACAGCACCATCGAGGAGACCTCGCCGCAGTGGCCGCCGCCCTCGGTGCCCTGGCAGACCACGAAGTCCAGGCCCGCGCGCTTGTGGTTGAGCGCGTGCTTGACCGAACCGCACAGCGCGCCGATCAGCCTGCCGGAGTCCTGCACCTGCTTGATCACGTCCTCCGGCGGGGTGCCGAGGGCGTTGGCCACCAGCTTCGCCTTCGGATGCCGCAGAATCACCTCCACCTGCGGTCCCGCGGTGGTGGCCGTCCAGCCGAGCAACTGGTTGTGGTGCTCGTTCTCCGGCAGCTTCGGCACGCCGTGGTCGGCGAGGATCTTCTCGGCGAAGTCGCGGTGCCCCTGCGGGACGAGTTCGGCCAGCTTGGCTTCCAGCTCCTCGGGGCTCAGATCGTCGATGCCCTTGCCCTCGTACTTGGACGGGATCACCAGGTCGACGCCATATACGCCCTGTACGTGCTCGTCCAGCCAGGCCAGCTCGACCTCGAGCTGCTCGGCGGTGAAGCCGACGGCGCCGAGCACGCCGAGTCCGCCCGCGTTGCTGACCGCGGCCGCCACGTCGCGGCAGTGGGTGAAGGCGAAGATGGGGAATTCGATCCCGAGCCGTTCGCAGATTTCGGTACGCATGGCGTGCTGGTCTCCCTAACTGCTCCGCCGCGAACGGCGCGGCGCAGGTGTACTAGAACGAGTTGCATAAGTGGCGCGCCGTGCGGCCGGGCCGCCGCGCATCGAGTCCACCGCGAGCCGCGCATATCGCCATGAAGCGGCTGCGGCTTCCTCGACCGGCCGTTGCACCATGCATCGACAGTAACACGTTCTAGTTTTCCGGGGAATGCGCTGCCGTCAAGCGGTGGCCCGCTCCAGTTCGGCGAGCGACTCCTCCAAGTGATCGAGCAGGCGAGGCAACTGCGGCACACTGCGGCGGCAGCCGACCACGCCGAAATCGAGGTTGCCCGCGTTGGAGGTGAGCGTGATGTTCACCGCCTGGCCGTCGAACGGGATCGACAACGGATAGCTCGCGTCCAGCCGCGCACCGTTCCAGTACATGGGCTCCCGTGGCCCCGGCACGTTCGAGATCACGATGTTGAAGGTCGGATTGGTCAACGAGATCAGCGCGGGCACGAGATTGAGGGCGAGCGGGCTGAGCATCAGCGCCGACAGCGCCATCGTCTGGTTGCACGAGAGCATGCTGTAGACGTCCTTGCCGTCGCGCATCGACCCGGCGACCACCCGCAGGCGGTCGAGCGGATCGGCGATGTCGGTGCCGAGATTGCACAGCACCGCCCCGACCTTCACCCCGTTGGTCTCGTCGTCGTCCTCGGCGCGCAGCGACATCGGCACCATCGCGATCAACGGCTTGTCCGGCAGCGCGTCCCGTTCGATCAGGTACCGCCGCAGCGCGCCAGCCGACATGGTGAGCACCACATCGTTGAGTGTCGAACCGGACGCTTTCTTCACCTGCTGCAGCCGCTCCAGTGGCCAGGACCGGACCACCGCACGGCGCGCCCCGCCGATCGGTACGTTGAACATGGTGCGCGGGGCCGCGAACGGCAGGGTCAGCTGCTGCCGCGTGAGGGCGGTGCGCGCGGCGCGCAGCACCGACGCGCCGGAGGCGGCCGCGGAGACCAGGTTTCGCGCCGGACCGGCCGCGCCGGACCCCCTGCTGCGCCTACCCCGGGGCAGATGCCACGGCACTCGCGTGGTGCTGGAGGACGGATCGCTGGTCAGCGTGCGCCGCAGCAGGCGTTGGGCCGAGACGCCGTCGATCAACCCGTGATGCATCTTCGAATACAGCGCGAACCTGCCGTCGGCGAGTCCCTCGATCAGATGGAACTCCCACAGCGGGCGATGCCGGTCCAGCAGGCTGCTGTGCAGGCCGGAGGCCAGCTCCACGAGCTGGTCCATGCGGCCCGGCGCGGGCACGGCCAGTCGCCGCACGTGATAGTCGAGTTCCACGTGGTCGGCATGCGTCCACGCCATCTGCGGCGACCCGAAGATGGTTGCGGGATGCTTGCGGAAGGTCGGATCGACGTCGGTGCTTCGGAGTAGTTCGGCGTGGACCCGAGCGGCGAAGTCCGCGCCCGCGTCCTCCGGTGGCTCGAATAATTGCAGCGAACCGACGTGCATCGGCTGTTCCCGGGACTCGGCGAGCAAGAAGACGGCATCGACCGGCGCGATGAATTCCATGATGAGTCGCCCCCTGACGACATGGTGAAAAGGTTCGGAGTTCAGATCGACCACGTTGTCGGCGGGCCCGCGCAGCCATGAAACCGCCGCGACACAACAAACTTACCCGGACGGGATGGACCGCGTTCGGTGAATCACCGAACCCTCGATGCCAGCAGGTAGGCCTGCCCGAACCGCTCCTCGGGACCCGGTTCGCGCACCACGCGTGCGATCATGGCGAACCCGGCGGCGCCGAGTAGACGCGCGAGGCGTTTCGGCGCCCACCGGTAGGCGCGAATCACCTTGTGGTCGAAGGCTTCCACCGCGTCGGGCCGGTCCGCCGTCTGGAAAGCCAGCAGCACGTGCCCTTTGCTCGCGAGTACCCGATTGCACTCGCTCAACACGTGCGGCACGCGATCCGGTGGCGTGTGGATCAACGAATACCAAGCCACTATGCCGCCGAGCGTGTCGTTGCCAAACGGTAGCTGTTCTATCGAACCCTGTGCGAAGGGCAGGTGCGGGTATTCCGCATGGGCCAGCGCCACCATGCGAGGGGCGAGATCGATGCCGAACACCCGCGCACCCAGCGTCGCGAGATGAGCCGTCACATGCCCCGGCCCGCAGCCGAGATCGGCGATCGGCCCGGAACCGTTGCCCGCCACCGCTTCCGCGAACACCGCCAGCATCGCCCGGTCGAGCGGCTGGCGCTCGAGCCGGTGCCGGACATCGTCGGCGTAGCGGTCGGCGACCTCGTCGTACGCCTTGCGGGTGGCGATCGGATCGGGACGCTCGCCGGCGAAGTCTTCGGTGGAATTCAGCACCCGTAGCAGCGTATTACGCGCTCGCTCCCCCGGGGTCGAATGCCTGAGCGACGGCGAGACTGTCCTCGTAGACGTGGTGCCGGGTGATCAGCCCGCCGCGCACCGTGATGTGCAGCGCGAAACGCGCGCGATAGGGGCGGCCGGTGCCACGGGCGGTCTGCCGGATCTCGCCGAGCACCACGGCGTCGTCACCGTCGACGAGCACCCGATCGACCCGCGTAGCCGCCTCCTCCGGCACATGGTGCTCGGCGATCGAGCGGAAATGCGCCGCGGCGTCGGCGCGGGTGGACCGGTGCCGGATCCAGGGCGTCGCCACCCTTCCGTGTTCCGCTTCCGGCCAGTCGAGCTGCCAATCCGTGTGTTCGGCGTACAGCTCGGCGACGGCATCGGGATCACCGGAACCGATTCGGCGCAACAACTCTTCGACCACCGATCGAGTGGACGGCGCGGAGACAGACACGACGGATCCTTTCGCTGGGGTGCCGCGTGAACGTGCGGCGCCTTGCCATTCTCGGCAGGCGCGCGCTCGATGGCGATTACCTCTCGGGTAATCGGGCGGCCGCCTCGGGCGCGGCGGGCGCGGGCAGGTCCGCCCGGGCCGCCTCGTCGCGACCGCGTGCGGTTCCGAGCACCGAACCGAGGATGACCAGCGGGAATCCGATCGCCATGCCCGCGGTCAGCGGCTCGTCGAGCGCCGTGACGCCGAGCAGGATCGCCACCGCGGGATTGATGTAGGTGATCACCGTCGCACGGGCGGGGCCGGTCTCGGCGATCAGCGCGAAGAAGAACAGGAACGCCGCGGCCGTGCAGATCACCGCGAGACCCAGCACCGACCAGGCCGCGTCGGCGGTGATGCGCGACGGCCACAGCCAACCCGCGAACGGCGCGTAGATCGCCGCCGCCAGCAGCAGCGACCCGGTCACCACGCCCAACGGAGGCAGATCGGCCAGTGCGCGATCGATGACGATCGGCCCCACCGCGTATCCGATCGTGGTCAGGCCGATCGCGGCGAGCGCCGCCGGATTCCCCAGATCGACGTCGAGGCCGACGAGCGCGGCGACGCCGGCGAACCCGGCGAGCAGACCGATCACCCGGCGCGCGTCGAACCGGTCGTGGCCGAGCACCGTCACGATCACCACGGCGATCAGCGGCACCGCCGCGATCAGCAAGCCGACGGTCGAACTGTTCAGCGTGGTCTCGGCGTACCCGATCAGGAACCACGGCCCGGTGATTTCAACCAAGGTGTAGAGCAGCAGCGGCCGCCACCGTCGCAGCACCGGCGCCAGCGCGCGAGCGTACAGCGCGACCGGCAGCAACAGCAGGCCACCGATGAGGGTGCGGCCGAACGCGACCACGATCGGGTCGAGATCCCGCACCGCCACGCGGATCATCGCGTACGGCACGCCCCAGATCAGGCCCATCGCCAGGAACAGCGTCCACCCGCGGCGCGTCATCGCGCGCCTGCTGTTCGACACGCACGGACGGCGACCGGTTCGGTGACGGATGGAATCGGCTCGATTCGGGACATACTCCGCTCGCTTTCGACCGTTCGGAGCCTATTCAAATGAGCCGATCATCCGACAGATCCCGTTCCCGCTTGTGACAAGAGGCCCCCCGCCTGTCCTTTTCGTCCGATTCGAGCGAATGATCCGCGCGTGCAGGGTGTTCGGGCTAGTCTCGCCGGGAGCGAAGGGAATGCATTGTGGTCGACGTGATCCGCCGGCTTGCCCCGAGCGAGGAAATGTTCGCCGCGGGCGAGGTCTTCATCGGTTACGCGGCACGAGTGTCCGGGCGGTTGGACCTGCCTGCGCTGACGGCCGCCTTCGAGGCCGTCGCGAGGGCGCATCCGATCCTGCGCGCCCGCATCGAGGCGACCGAAGCGGGCGGCCATGCCTTCGCGCTGACCGATGCCACGCCCGAGATCTTCGTCGCCGACGCGAACCCCGAATCCCCCCTCACCGGCGCGAAATTCGATCAGCGGGCGGGCGTTTGCGCCCTGTGCGTGGTGCGCGACGACGCTACCGCGAGCGTCACGCTGATGCTCCATCACAGCGTCGCCGACGCCTTCCACGCGTTCGCCATCGTCACCGAACTCTGGACCGGATATCGCGACGCGGTCGGTGAAGGGACGTCCGAGCTGCCGGTGCACCCATTCCCCGAACCGGTCGAGCACCTGCTCGCGGCGCGAGGCATCGAGAAGATGGCGCTGCCCGGGTCCGGCCCCGCCGGTACGGGCTCCTCCACGCCCACGGAGGTCGCGCGACCGCGCGACGACGAATACCCGGCGTTGCACACCACCCGGTGCCTGCTCACCGAGGAGGAAACCGCGGCGCTGGTCGCGGTCGGGCATCGCGCGAACGTCACGGTGCACGGCCTGGTGTCGGCGGCGCTGCTGCGGACCGAGGCCGAGATCCGCGAACTGCCGCTCACCGGACTGCTCTACCTGTACTCCGTCGACCTGCGGACCAGAGTGAGCCCCGCGATCGACGCCACCGAAGGGACGAACGTCCTCGGTTTCGCCACCTACCTCTCCCCCGCATCCGACGTGACGCTGGTGGAATCGGCCCGAGGGATCAGCGAGTCTCTGCATGCGGGCCTGGCCGCGGGCATCGTGCAACGCACGCCCCTGAGCATTCCCGACATGGCGGCCGCACCGAGGCCCGCCCTGCCCGGCGTGGTCATCGCCACCAACTGGGGCACCATCCCGCCGCTACCCGAGCAGGACGGGCTGCGCATCGAGGACTTCCACTCCACCATGCTCGCCAAGCCGGACCTGACCGGCCGCCGTCCGCAGCAGCCGGGTGGCGGCACCTGCGTCATCAGCACTTTCGCCGGGCGGCTGAGCGTGGAGATACACCATCCGGAGGAATTCACCGAACTCCAGCACCACCGCATCGGCGTGCTGGCCCGTAACCTCCGCGCCGTCATCTCCTGACAGCATCGTCGGCGCGCGGGGGCGTCCGGCCACCGATGCTCGTTGCGCCACTCGCCGGTGCGATGACCGGCGAATTCGGCCGGCTGCGCTGTTATGGTTGGCCCCTTCTGGTGAACCGACGCCGCTGGTCCACGGCGTATCGCTCACCCGCACCGTGACCGGGCGCCGTCGAACAGCTCCGGAATCACGCCGACGAACGGAAGGAACAGCATCCGGTGGCAACCACAAACGGCGGGCCCGCGCGGGTCGCGGTGGTGACGGGCGGTTCTCGCGGCATCGGCCGCGCGTGCGCCGAACGTCTGGCAGGCGACGGGTTCGCCGTGGTGCTGAACTTCGCTTCGAATGCCGCCGAAGCCGACAGCACCGCGGAAGCTATTCGCGCCGCAGGGGGCGTGGCGGTGATCGCCCGGGGTGACGTCGCCGACGAGTCCGCGATGGCGGCCGTATTCGATCGAGCGGAAAGCGAGTTCGGCGGTGTCGACGTGGTGGTGCACGCCGCGGGCCGGATGCAGCTCGCACCGCTGGTCGAACTGGATCTGACGGTGCTGGACAGCACCTACCGGACCAATATTCGCGGCACCTTCGTCGTGGACCAACAGGCGGCCCGGCGGCTGCGACCGGGCGGGGCGATCGTCAATTTCTCCACGTCGGTCGTCGGTACCGCGTTTGCGGAATACGGCGCCTACGCCGCCGGCAAGGGCGCGGTGGAGGTGCTGACCAGGATCCTGGCCCGTGAACTGCGCGGCCGGGACGTGACCGTCAACGCGGTGGCGCCGGGGCCCACCGCCACCGACCTCTTCCTGCGCGGAAAAGACGACGCCACCATCCAGCGACTCGCCGACGCCGTGCCGCTGCAACGACTCGGCGCACCCGACGATATCGCCGCTGTGGTGGCGTTTCTGGCCGGCCCGGACGGCCGCTGGGTCAACGGTCAGGTGATTCGCGCCAACGGCGGCCTGGTCTGAGCGAAGCGCCGTCGGCTCGCGATCGCGCCGAGTGGCGATCACGAGCCGACGGGTTGGTCAATTCGACGCTTGCGCGGTCGTACTCGTGGTCGGCGCCGCGGATTGCGTTGTGGTCGTGGTCGTTTCGGTGGTGGTCGGCTTCGCCGTCTCGACCGGAGCCGCGACCGGGGACGGAGCGGGCGTCGTGGTGACCGCCGGCGTCGAGGTCGTGCTCGTCGGCGCGACCGTAGTCGTCGAACTGCCCGTGGTGGTGGTGGTGGTCGTCGTCGGGGCGGCGCTGGTCGATGACGTGGTCGAAGTCTTGGCGGGTTCGGTCGTCGGCGTCGCCGAGGTGGTCTCCGCCGCCTTGTACACGGCGGCGAGGTCCGCCTCTTGCGGCTTGGACGTCGTGTCCACCTGCTTGCCCGCCTGTGCCTGCTTCGCCAGATGGGTGAGCCAGGCGGCGGCGTACTCGGCGGAGGTCAGCGGCTTGCCCGCGCCGGGGTCGGCGTCGTCCCAGTAGTCGAAGTGATGACCGGTGTGGTTCGGGCCGAGCGTGAGGTTGTACGGGTCGCTCATGATCACGGGAATCGTGTTCTGATTCGTCACGATCAGACCGATGATCTCGTTGAACACCTTCTGCGGCAGGTAGGCCAGCGGCGACATGTCATCGGCCGCGATCGCGTCCGCCTTCGCAGGAGCCTTCGGCTGCTCACCCGGCTTGTACGCAGGATCCGACACCCTCAGCAGCACTTGCAGGAAGGTCTCGTCGCTCTGCATCCAGTTCGGCTGCGACTGGATGTCGGCGAACGCCGCCAGCGCAATCCTGCCGAGCACCACCGCGACGTCCTGCCCGGTCGCGGGCGTGAGCCCGTCGCGTTCGAGCGCGTCGACGTTCAGCTGCCTGCCGACGTTGACCACCAACTGCAGCAGTGAGATGTTCTGCGGGGCCGAGCAGGTGAGATCGCCGTCCGAGCAGAACGACGCGATCTTGCCGTTCAGCGCACCGAAGTCACCGCTGGTTCCCTGCACCGCGCCCTGACCGGGCACCGGGTTCGTGCCGTTCTGATACTGCTGGTCGAAGCCGTCCGGGTTGCCGAACGGGTCCTTCGATCCGGGGAACGGCCCGTCTCCGGCCGAGCGACCCGAGTCCGCGAGGATGACGACACCGACGACGTCGTCGGGATCCACGATCCCGTAGGCGCCGTCCTGGCCGGGCTCCTGGTGACCGATCTTCATCGCGACGCGGCGCACGACGTCGGCGCCCTCGCTGTAGCCGACGATCGAGAACTTGGTGTCCGGGCACGCCGCGGAGATCTCCCGCATCACCTGTTCGGTGTTCGCGACACCCGCGTTGACGGCATCCTCGTATGTGGACATGTCCGCCGGATACGCGATGTAGACCGCGGCGTACGCGCCGGGATCGACGTCATCGGCCGGCGCGTTGACGACCGGGTCGACCCACTCACTGCTGTGATCACCGGACAGGGCCGCAGGCAACGGGTTGCCGTCGGCGTCCACCAGCATCTTGGTGGTGCCCTCCCGCGGAGTGTCATTGCGACCGGCCACCGAGATGGTGACCATGTCGTGGCATTCCGTGACCGACGACGTGAGCTGCGTATCCCTGGTTTCCGGCGTCGAGGTCAGTGCCAACGAGGCGGCGACGACCGCCGCCACCCCCAGTACAGCCGGCGCGGCAGCGGCCGAAGCGATGCGATGCCGCGCGAAGAACTCGCGAAGAGCCATGTCCTGATTCCCATTCCATACACCGACAAAGTGGACGGACAAGCCCCCCGACGGGCCATACGTCACCGAGGACGTCGTGGTTGGGGACCCCGGCGTTACGGGTCTGCGACCCCGGCAACACCGCCGCACCCAGTCGGATCATGCGGCCGGACAGTGTGCGCCCGCGGTTTCATCGGGTCGACGAGCCAGACGCGCGGCCCGCCGTGGTGGTCGCGTAGGGCTGACCGGATACAGTGCCGCGCTTATCTCCGTCGCCGGCGGACCGGCGTGGATTCAGTCCGTGGAGGGGAGCGCCGCCGCGAGACCGTCGAGGACACGGTCCAGACCGTAAGAGAAATTCTCGTCGCGCAGGCGGGCGGGATCGGCGTCGCGCCGAGCGGCGTAGCCCTCGCTCAGGAGCGGATGCTCCCGTGCGGCCTCTTCCGCGGTCGGTCGCAGGCTCTCGGCCCACTCCTGTTCGGTCTGGCCGCTGCGGGCCAGCAGGGAGAGGTACGCCGCCTCGCTGGTGGCCATGCCGATGACGTAGGCGATGAGCGTGCTCATGGCCCGGTCGGCCTCGCCAGGGGCGAACCCCGCCGCATGGAAGAGGGCGAGTATGCGTTCGGACTGCCGCATCATGTTGGGCCCGAATTCCGAGAGCCCCACCTGGCCGAGGACGGAGACGACCCAAGGGTGGCGCAGCGCCATCGCGCGCATGCTGTGCGCGCACGTGGCGACGGCGTCCCGCCACGTGTCGGGGGCGTCCGCGTCGGGGACGCTGATCTGGCCGTAGACCTCGTCCACGACCAACTCGATCAGCTCGTCCTTGTTGGCGACGTGCCGGTAGATCGAGGTGGCTCCAGCGTTGAGCCGGGTTCCGAGAGTACGCATGCTCAGGGCCTCGATGCCCTCCTCGTCCAGCAGGCGCACAGCCTCGGAGACGATGCGTTCCCGGGTGAGGACCGGTTGTCGCCGGGCGGGGCGCTGACGGGCCCAAACCGAGGGCACGGGCGGCTTGTCGGTTGGCATGGGTCTCCTCTTCGGGGTCGACGGCCACGATAGCGCACAGTGTTCGCACTTGCGCACGGCTCAATCTGTGAGTACAGTGTTCGCATATCGCGAACACTGTACGCATCTCGAGGAGAGGCTATGTCGACGACCGTGAGCTGGGACGCACAGGGCAATTGGAAGGCGCGGTGCCGCCGGGACGACGAGGGCGCACGGCGCGGTGGACTGTCGCGGCCGGGGCTGCGGCGGATGCACGAGGTGCTGGCCGGGCATGTGGCAGCCGGAGCCGCGCCCGGACTGGTCGCGCTGGTCAGCCGGGGCGACGACGTCCACGTCGAGACGCTGGGAACGATGCACGAGGGCGGCGGCGAGCCGATCCGGCGCGACACGATCTTCCGGATGGCGTCGCTGACCAAGCCGATCACCGCCGCGGCGGTGATGGTCCTGGTCGAGGAGTGCCGCCTGCGGCTGGACGATCCGGTCGACACGTGGTTGCCCGAACTAGCGAACCGGCGGGTGCTCAGAAACATCGACGCCCCACTGGAGGACACCGTCCCCGCCCTGCGGCCGATCACGGTACGGGACCTGCTGACTTTCACGTTCGGGTTCGGCGCCGTGCTGGCCGCGCCGGGCACTTACCCCATCCAGGACGCGATGGGCGAACTGGGCCTGGACGTGCCGCCGTCGGTCGCGCCGGACGAGTGGATCCGGCGCCTGGGCACCCTTCCGCTCATGCATCAGCCGGGAGAGCTGTGGCGGTATCACACCGGCTCCGACGTCCTCAGCGTGCTCATCCCGAGAGTCACCGGCCAGACGTTCGAGTCGTTCCTGCGCGAACGGATCCTCGACCCGCTCGGTATGAGGGACACCGGCTTCCACGTGCCCGAGGACCGGATCCATCGGCTGCCGACCAGCTACGCCCACGACCCCGAGACGGGCGCCCCGGTGGTGTGGGACGAGGCGAGGGGCGGCAAGTACAGTCGGCCGCCGGAGTTCCAGGCCGGTGGCGACGGGATGGTGTCGACCGTCGACGACTATCACGCGTTCTACCGCATGCTGTTGAACAAGGGCAGCCTGGGCGGCGAGCGCGTCCTGTCACGCGCCTCGGTCGAGCTGATGACGATAGATCATCTGACGCCGGAGCAGAAGGTCGAGAAGGACGCCTTCGGCGACCACTTCGGTAGGCACGGCGGCTACGGGTTCGGAATGGCCGTGCGGACCCATCGCCGCGACCTGGCCCCGGTGGGTCAGTTCGGGTGGGACGGTGGGCTGGGGACGACTGCCTACTCCGACCCGGTCGAAGGACTCACCGGGATTCTGCTGACGCAGTCGGCGATGGATACCCCGGCCACCGCGCACCTGCACCGGGACTTCTGGACCACGGCCTACCAGGCGATCGACGACTGAAAGGACGTCAAGAGGAAAGCTTGTCGTGCCGCGCCCGCGGAATGGTCACTGGAAGGACGGCGACCGCGACGAAGCTCGTCGAGGCGGCGCCGGTTACGGCAGGCGGGCTACCTCCCCCCCGGGGACGTTGCAGCACGGGCGGTTGCACGGGCCGTAACTCAGCCGCGGGCCATGTCCACGAAGCGCGACAAATGCAATTGGTGGGCGACGGTGATCGTCGCGGTGGGACCATTACGGTGCTTGCCGAGAATGAGATCCGCCTCGCCGCCGCGCGGGTCGTCCCGCTCGAAAGCGTCGGGACGATGCAGCAGGATGACCATATCGGCGTCCTGCTCGAGGCTCCCCGACTCGCGGAGATCGGACACCATCGGGCGCTTATCGGTTCGCTGTTCGGGGCCGCGGTTCAGCTGGCTGATCGCCACCACCGGCACTTCGAGTTCCTTGGCCAGTAGTTTCAGATTTCGGGAGAAGTCCGAGACTTCCTGCTGGCGGGATTCGACTTTCTTACCGGAGGTCATCAGCTGCAGGTAGTCCACCACAACGAGTTTCAAATCGTGGCGTTGCTTGAGCCGCCGCGCTTTGGCGCGAATCTCCATCATGGTCAGGTTCGGCGAGTCGTCCACGAACAGCGGCGCCTCGCTGATCTCGCTCATCCGCCGCGCCAATTTCGTCCAGTCGTCATCGCTCATCCGCCCGGACCGCATATCCCCGAGCTTGATCTTCGCCTCCGCCGACAACAACCGCATGACAATTTCGGTCCGGCTCATCTCCAAGGAAAAGATAACGCTCGCCAAGCCATGCTTGATCGAGCAACTGCGCATGAAATCCATTCCCAGCGTCGATTTGCCAACGCCAGGCCTGGCCGCGACGATGATCATCTGGCCCGGGTGCAGGCCGTTGGTGACCTCGTCGAGTTCGGTGAAACCGGTAGGGACGCCGAGGGAGATGCCGCCGCGGCTGGCGATGGAGTCGATCTCGTCCATCGTCGGCTGGAGCAATTCCTCGAGGGGCAGGAAGTCTTCGCTGGTGCGGCGTTCGGTGACCTCGTAGACCTCGGCTTGGGCGCGGTCGACGACCTCGGCGATGTCCTGGCCGTCGGCGCCCGCGTAGCCGTACTGGACGATGCGGGTGCCCGCCTCCACGAGGCGGCGCAGAATGGCCTTCTCCGCGACGATTTCGGCGTAGTAGCTGGCGTTCGCCGCGGTCGGCACGGTCTGGGTGAGCGTGACCAGATAGGGCGCGCCGCCGATGCGTTTGAGTTCGCCACGGCGGTCGAGGCCCGCGGCGACGGTCACCGGGTCGGCGGGTTCCCCGCGCCCGTAGAGATCGAGAATCGTGTCGTAGACGGCCTGATGAGCGGGACGGTAGAAATCGCCGGGACGAATCACCTCGACGACGTCGGCGATGGCGTCCTTGCTCAGCAACATGCCGCCGAGCACCGACTGCTCGGCCGCCATGTCGTGTGGAGGCTGTCGGCCGAAGTCTTCGCCGGGAGGTTCGGGCGGAAAATCCCTGCGCCCGCGGTCATCGGTGGCTGTCACCAGACTCGACCGTCCTCTCTACCCCACGACCGGGTTGCACCCTGTCGACTCGTTGTACTCCCGGGCACCGACACGTACATCAAAGCCGTTGACCAGGGCTCCAGCTACCGCTGCGGCACCCGTCCGTGCCCGCGATCGGGAGCGTTCCGCGCGCAGCGATGCGACGAACCTAGCGACCCGAGCGGCGTGGACCAAACCGTGCTGTGCACACAGCTGTGGATAACTTGGGGAAAGTTCACCCAACCGTGTGCAGCCCCTGTGGACAACTTGGGGAAAACCCAGGTCGCCGGGGTTAAATACGCAGATAGATAGAGATTTCCGCGTTTTCCCAGGTGTGGATTAAAGAAGTACCGGCGTGTCGGCCGAGTTGAACAGCCGGGCGTGTTGGGTTAACAGCACGCGAGCTGCATATGACTTGAATCACATTGCGAGCGGTCGGTTTTACCGGTAATCCACAGGCTGGGTGAGCGGAGCGCTTGTATAGGTGGAGTGACGCCCCGTTTGTCCCGAATAACGCTCGGCGCCACTCGGCAAATAGCTAGCTATTAAGCAGGCTCGGATGACCGGGCACAGCCGAGGACCACTCCCGTTCAACAGAGGGGAGCGGTCCTCGACGCAATGCCTGAATCAGGCGGCGGTGACCGTGAGGTCGAACTTCGCCACCACATCCGGGTGCAGGTGCACCACGATGCCGTGCTTGCCGGTCGACTTGATGTGCGACTTCGGCAGTTCGATGCTGCGCTTGTCGACGACGGGGCCACCCGCCGCCTTGACGGCCGCCGCGACGTCCGACTGGGTCACCGAGCCGAACAGCTTGCCGGTGCCCGCGGTCTTGACCGCCAGCGAGACCGAGTCCAAGGCCTCGATGGCCTGCTTCAGCTCGTTGGCGTGGTCCAGGTCGCGGACCCGGCGGGCTTCCTGCGCCCGGCGGATGCCCTCGACCTGCTTCTGCGCACCGCGGCTGGCCGCGATCGCCAGGCCGCGCGGCAGCAGGTAGTTGCGGCCGTAGCCGTCCTTGACCTCCACGGTATCGCCGGGGGCACCGAGGTTGTCCACATCAGCAGTCAGAATCAACTTCATTTGTGTGCCTCCCTTTCTCAGCGAGCCGTCGACACGTAAGGCAGCAGCGCCACCTCACGCGAGTTCTTGACCGCAACCGCGATATCGCGCTGGTGCTGCACGCAGTTGCCGGTGACGCGGCGGGCGCGGATCTTCCCGCGGTCGCTGACGTACTTGCGCAGCAACGCCGTGTCCTTGTAATCGATGTTGACGGTGCCGGTCTTGCTCTCCTTGCAGAACGCGCAGGCCTTTTTCTTGAGCACCTTTTCGCGCGCGGGCGCTTTAGGCATGGTCTTGTACTCCGTAATCAGTGATGGCCCGAATTCCTGCGGGCCGTTGTGGCCGTTCTCAGAACGGCGGTTCGTCATCCATGCGGCCGCCGCCCCCGAAGGAGCCGGCCGCGGGCGCACTGCCCCAAGGGTCGTCCTCGGCACCGCCGGAACGCCCACCGCTACTACCGGAGGAGGCGTAGTTGCCACCGCCGCCGGAGCCGGACCCGAAGCCGCCGCCACCGCTGCCGCGGCTGGTCTTGTTGACCTTCGCGGTGGCGTAGCGCAGCGAGGGACCGACCTCGTCGACCTCGAGCTCGACGACCGTGCGCTTCTCACCCTCGCGGGTTTCGTAGGAGCGCTGCTTGAGCCGTCCGCTCACGATGACACGGGAACCTCTGGTCAGGCTTTCGGCGACATTCTCCGCGGCCTCGCGCCAGATATTGCAGCGCAGGAACAGCGCTTCGCCGTCTTTCCATTCGTTCGAATTACGGTCGAACACACGGGGAGTCGACGCGACGGTGAAATTCGCCACCGCCGCTCCAGCCGGTGTGAATCGAAGCTCCGGGTCGGCCGTCAGATTGCCGATGACGGTGATGACCGTGTCGCCTGCCATGTGGTTCCTCCTGCTCGGTGTGCAGTCCGCGTCTCGCTGTTGCGCTAGAGCCTAGGCACAGGCTCCGACGCAAACGAGAGTTGCCGGACTACTTGTCGTGGCGCAGAACCTTGGTGCGCAGCACCGTCTCGTTCAGACCGAGCTGGCGGTCGAGCTCGCTCACGGTGGCGGGCTCGGCGGTCAGATCGACCACGGCGTAGATGCCCTCGGCGTGCTTGGCGATCTCGTAGGCGAGCCGGCGACGGCCCCAGATGTCGACCTTGTCGATCTTGCCGCCTTCGGTGCGAACGACACTGAGCAGGTTGTCCAGCGACGGACCAACAGTGCGCTCGTCCAGGCTCGGATCGAGGATGACCATCACTTCGTAATGACGCACGGACCAATCACCTCCTGTGGACTAGGGAACGGCCACGGACGGTCCGTGGCAGGAGGGTCGTTGCGTCAGCAACCCGAACAGGCTACATGAGCGGGGCGTGAGCAGTGAAATCGCCCCGCCGAGCCGCCCGGCGAGCATGGGATCGGTCCGCGCGTTCACCTTCGCGGGGAGGGGAACGGCGGCGCGGCCCGGACCGTCCGCTTAGGGTGGATCCATGCCGACCGCACTCGCCGCCAGCGACCTGCCCGCGGGTGGTGTGCGACGCCGCGCGGCGTTGGCCGTGGTGGTGGTGGTGCTCTGCGGTCTCGTCCTCGGGCTGGCGTACGCGAACAAGGCGCGCTGCGCGGGGGCGCCGTTCAACGAGGACGGACGCAGCGCGGTTTTCGACGTCATCAAGGATTCGGACGTCTGCTATTCGGACATCCAATTCCTCTGGCTGGGCCGAGACATCAACGAGCACGTCTTTCCCTATGTGAGCGGCGGCATCACCGACGGCGGGGCCCTGGTCGGCGGCGCGGTGGAGTACCCGGTGCTCAGCGGTGTGCTGATGTGGCTCGGCGCCGTCGGCGCGCACAACGACGCCGATTTCCTGCGGCACTCCGCGCTACTGCTCGCGCCGTTCGCGCTGCTGACCGCGTGGATGCTGGCTCGCCTGGCCGGAGGCGCCGCCCTGCTCTGGGCGGCCGGACCGCCGCTGGTGCTCTATGCCTTCCACAACTGGGAGCTCCCGGTGGTCTGCACGGCGGTGGCGGCCGTCTACGTGATGGCGACGTTGACCCGATACTCCGTGCGCACCAGGGGAGTTCTGGCCGCGGTGCTGCTCGGCCTGGGGTTCTGCCTCAAGCTGTACCCGGGGATCTTCGTATTGCCGCTGCTGGCGTACGTGCTGACCGGCGGCGTCGACCGTGCCCCGGAGGATCGCGAGCGCGGACTCGACCTGGGCGGCGCGCTGCTGACCGCCGCCGCGGCGATCGGCACCGTCGTCGCGGTGAACCTGCCGTTCGCGCTGGTGGGGTACGAGGGCTGGCGCGCGTCGATCACCTTCCAGCAATTGCGTCAGGCCGACATCACCACGAACTCGGTCTGGTACTGGGGACTGCGGCCGATGTTCGGTCCGGACGCGCGCAGCGAGGTGGCATTCCAGCAGGTCGTCACCATCGCCTCGCCGCTGCTGGTGCTCGCGGCGTTCGCGCTGGCGATGTGGCTCGGCTGGAAGCGTTACCTGACGGTCGGCGTTTTCCCGTGGGTGGGCGTGAGCGGGGCGATGCTGTGTGGATTCCTGTTGTTCCACAAGGTGCATTCGCCGCAGTACACCCTGTGGCTGGTGCCGTTCCTCGTGCTGCTCGAGGTGCCCTGGTGGCTTATCGGCAGCTATCTCGTCGCCGACGCGGCCATCGGGATCGGGGTGTTCCGCTACTTCTACTCGATGGGTGCGGGCACCTCGGTCGAGCAGATGGAGAACGTCGTTCAATTCGGTGTGTGGGGGCGCGCGAGCCTGCTGGTCGTGTTGTTCTTCGTGTTCGTGTGGGCGATGCCCCGAGGGCGCCGTTCGACGCCGCCCCCGGTGGCACACTCCGACCCCCGCAATCTGGTCCCGGTGGTCTAAGGCCCGCCGTGCCGGGCGCGGAAGGCGGCGCTTTTGGCGCGGTTGCCGCACAACGTCATGTCACACCAACGGCGGGAGCCGCCCCGGGAAGTATCCACATAGAGCCGGGTGCATACGGTCCGGCCGCACTCCTTGACGAGTGCCCCGCCACCCAGTAGCTCGATCGCGGAACGGGCGATGGCGGCCAAGGCGGCATCCGCGTCACCGGAACGGACGACCGCGCCGTCGGTGCCCAGGCTGATCGAGGGCGGTGCTGTCACGGCGAATTCGTTGAGCGTGCGGCGGTCGGCGTCGTCGAGGGAGTGTCCGCGAGCGACGGCCAGTGCCGACCGATAAGCCGCCTCGCGCAGGCACACCGCACGTGCGAGGGTGCCCGCGTCGCTGGGCGGGGGGTCGTCGAGCAGGTTCGCGGCGACGATCCAGTCGGCGAGCGCGGCGGGTGTGGTGAGGGCGTCCTCGAACGTGGTCGACCGCGCCTTGACGGTCCCGGCGAAGTCCAAGGCGAGATTTCCGCTCACGAAGGTGAACACGCCCTCATGGTAACCGCCTTGACAGGTTAGTCCGCAGGATGTCACGGTGATAACCACCCAAGGTGGTTATTTTTCGGGAGGTCCCGTGCAGAGTCGGTTCGCGATGGTGGCCGCGCAGCCGCTGTTCGTCCTGTTGTGGAGCAGCGCGTTCATCGCCGGTGTGATCGGGGTCGGCGCCGCGCCACCGCTGCTGGTGCTGTTCGTGCGCTTCGCCGTCGCCGGAATTCTGCTCGTCGCGTACGCGCTGCTCGCGCGAGTCGAGTGGCCGCGCGGAAGTCGATTGCGCCATGTGCTCGTCGCCGGATTGCTGATGCAGATGGTCCAGTTCGGCGCGTTCTACACGGCGATGGCCGAACACGTCTCGGCGGCGGTGATCGCGCTGGTGCAGGGCCTCAATCCGGTGGTCATCGCCCTGTGCGCGGGACTGATCGGCGAAGTCGTCACGCTGCGGCAGTGGTTCGGCTTCGGTGTCGGGGGGGTCGGAGTCGCGCTGGCCGTGTTCGACCAGTCCCACTTCTCGGTGACCGGATTGACGTTGTGCGTGGTGGGGTTGCTCGGGCTGAGCCTGGGCACCGTGTACCAGAAACGGTTCGTGCCCGCCGTCGATCCAAGGGCCGCCACGGCGCTGCACGTGGTGGTGAGTGCGCCGATCGCGGGGGCGCTGGCCTGGCTGTCGGGCCAGACGCACGTGTCGGACGCGGGTCGCTTCGCCGGGTCGCTCACCTGGATGGTGCTGGTGAACTCCATGGCCGCGTTCCTGCTGTTCAACGCCATGCTGCGCCGCTGGGACGCGACCAGGGTGGGCAAGCTGTTCTTCGCGACGCCCGCCGTGACCGCGATCCTGGCCTGGCTGCTGATCGATCAGCCGTTGCGACTGCTGACGGTCGCCGGGCTCGGCATCGGCCTGGTCGGTTTGGTGTTCGCCGCGCGCACGCCGACCGGCTCGGCGGTCGTGGCGCGGCAGCCCGTGCCCGCGGCGCGGTGACCTACTTGCGCCCCGCCTGCCATTGCATGCCCCACTGATAGGCCTGGTCGAGTTCGCGCTGGGCGCCGTTGACGTAATGCACTTCGCGGTGCACGGTGATCCCGGCCCCCTGGTTCAGCAGCAGGGCGATGGCGCACGAGCGCGCGCCGTCCACCGGAGAGTCGAGGCGGACCTCGATCTGCGGACCGGACGTGGGGTAGAGCGTGACCACGCCGTCGGCGGCGGCCCAGTTGGGCACGCCCTCGTAGATGAAGGCGAAGATCAGGATGCGCCGGAACAACTCGGGCCGGGCGAGGTCGATGTGCATGTTCTCGCCCGTCGTCGCCGAACCGCTGCGGTCGTCGCCGTCGAGCCGGATGTAGGGCTCGGCCTCCAACGTGCCGAAATTGTTCCCGATCGCCTGGACGACGCCCTTGGCTCCGGTGGACAGTTCGTAGAGGCAGCCGAGGTCCAGGTCGACGGGCTTGGACCGGCGGAAGAAACCCTTGGATCCGCTCGACCAGTTCAGGTTGACCCGCATGGTGCCCTGTTGCTCACCCGGCTTGGTCAGATTGATGCTGGGCGTCGCCTTCGACAGGGTCACCTTGGACAGGTTGACGCCGCCAGGGTTGGCGTTGATCGCCATGGCGCGATCCCCCCTCTGTGGAAACGAGAGCGGCAGCGGCCATCCGCGGGGATGGGGCCGCTGCCGCAACGGGTCTTCGGCTGCTTGCCGGGAATCAGCCTACCGGCGTGGGTTCCCGTTCGCTGTCCAGTTCCTCCTCGTCCGCTCGGCCGTTGCGGACGATGCTGGTGAGGAAGGCCGCGCCGATGAACGCGACGCCGACCAGGCCGGTGACGATCTCGTTGATGTGCACGCCGATCGAGACCAGCAGGATGACCGCGAGCGCGCCGATCGCCCAGTGCGCGCCGTGCTCCAGGTAGACGTACTCCGACAGGGTGCCCTTGCGGACCAGGTACACCGTGATCGACCGGACGAACATGGCGCCGATCAGGCCGAGGCCGAGCGCGATGATGATCGGGTCGGAGGTGATGGCGAACGCGCCGATCACGCCGTCGAAGGAGAACGACGCGTCGAGCACCTCCAGGTAGAGGAACAGGAAGAAGCCCGCCTTACCGGTGGCCTTCGCCAGCTCGGAGGGGCCGCCTTCGGTGTGCTCCTCGGTGTGGAACATGGAGCCGAGGCCGTCCACCGCGATGTAGGTGATCATGCCGAGCAGGCCCGCCAACAGGACGGTCGAGCGGTGCGCCTCGTCGGCGATGAACTCCGCGGTGAGGATCAGGCCGCCGCCCGCGACCACCACGGAGAGCATGTCCAGCTTGCCCGCCTTGGCCAGCGGCCGTTCCAGCCAGCTCAGCCAGGTGATGTCGCGTTCCTCGAAGATGAAGTTGAGGAACAGCAGCGCCAGGAACATGCCGCCGAACGCCGCGATCTGCGGGTGGGCGTCGGTGAGCAGTTTCTCGTAGCTGGGGCTGCCGTCCGGGAAGGTCAGCGCGTCGTCCGGGGGCGGGTTGAGGGCCAGGTCGAAGGCCCGCACCGGATCCAGCCCGGCCGTGATCCACACGATGGCCAGCGGGAAGACCAGCCGCATACCGAAGACGGCGATCAACACGCCGATGGTGAGGAAGATCCGCTGCCAGAAAGCGCTCATGCGTTCGAGAACGGTGGCGTTGATCACGGCGTTGTCGAACGAGAGGGAGACCTCGAGGATGCCGAGGATCGCGGCGAGCGCGAGGGCGGTCGGTCCGCCGTACACGACCGCAGCGATGAGCGAGAGCACCGTGACGACGAGAGACATGCCGAATATGCGCAGGACCACGCTGGGACCTTTCGTGAGTGGAGACTTGGCGGCGACGTTGCTACCAGCGTGGCTGCTGGATCGCCGGTTGTCCAACGCTGCTCCCAGGGCGCCGGCATGCCTGGGCCGCATGACGAGGGGGCCCGTCGCCGGGCCCCCTGCGAACAGCGAGGTGTTGCTTAGACGTTCACGCCGTAGTCACGGGCGATGCCCGCCAGACCGGAGGCGTAACCCTGGCCGATCGCGCGGAACTTCCACTCCGCGCCGTTGCGGTACAGCTCGCCGAAGACCATGGCGGTCTCGGTCGACGCGTCCTCGGTGAGGTCGTAGCGGGCGAGCTCCTCGCCGTTGCTGCGATCCACGACGCGGATGTAGGCGTTGCGGACCTGGCCGAAGGACTGCGACCGGGAGTCGGCGTCGTAGATCGAGACCGGGAAGAAGATGCTCTCGATCGTGGGCGGGGTGCTTGCCAGGTCGACGTTGATGACCTCGTCGTCGCCCTCGCCCTCGCCGGTCCGGTTGTCGCCCGCGTGCTCGATCGCGCCCTCGGGCGAGCGCAGGTTGTTGAAGAAGACGAAGTGCTGGTCGGACAGGACCTTCTTGTCCGCGCCGGTCGCGATGGCGCTGGCGTCGAGGTCGAAGTCGGTGCCGGTGGTGGTCCGAACATCCCACCCGAGGCCGACTGCAACAGCAGTGAGGTTAGGCGCCGCCTTGGTCAGCGAGACATTGCCGCCCTTGGACAAACTGACACCCATGCGGGATTCCCTTTCAATAGTCCGTCATTGGTTCCCAGCATGTCCGAATCGCCGGGTACGTCATCCGACAGTAGTAGGTTTCCGCGAACTTGCGTAGGAACCGGCGTAACCCCCGGCGAACAGGAAGATCTCCTACCATCGGGGCGTGGCAGGGCGAAGGCGCGGTTGGTTCCGTTCGTCGGGAAACGACGAGTGGATCGAACATGCCCGCGCGACGCTGGCGACAGCGTTCCTCGACATGGACCGGCGGCAGAGCGCGGCCGACGCGGCGGTGCACGCGGCCGATCAGATCTTCCCCGAGCGGCGGACGGGCGCGCGCTGGGAACCGGTGCGCCACAAGTGTTATGGCGCCGCGGAGGTCTATCTGACGCTGAGCGCGGAATTGGAGGCCGCGCAGCAGGGCGGGCCGCCGATCTCGCAGGGTGGGCAACGCGTCGACGCCGCGGTACGGCAACTGACCGACGCGGCGCACGCCGTCGACGAGTTCTATCGCGGCGACCAGGGCAAGCTCGAAGAGGCGGTGGCAGTGCTCGGCGCGGTGCCGCGGTTGGCGCAGCAGGTGAAGGCCGCCGCGGCCGAGGTGCGCGGCCGGGCCGCCGAGTCGGAGTTCGCGAACTATCCGTCGGTGCGCAAGGGTGCCACCGCGGTCGATGAGGCGCTGGTCACACTGGAGGCTTCGGGTTCCGGCGCACCCGCGGGCGCGGTGCGGGAGGCCGCGAACCGGCTGGACACGGCCACCAGGGAGCTGGCGGATGCGTTGGCGCAAGCACCATCTCGGGCCGCGGCCGCGAACACCGCTATCTCCTCGGTGACAACCCGCATTGCCGCCGTCCGGACCAGGGCCGAAGGCGTTCCGCAGGCCTTCTCGGCGCTGCTGCGCGAGTTCAATGCTGCGAGTTCGGCCGATCTGGCTAACAATGAGCGGGAAAGCCAGCGAGCCATCGAGGCCGCGGACGCGGCCTTGGGCAGGGCGCGTACGGCGGCGGCGGAGAACAATCCGGAGTTTGCACTTGATCTGACCACATCCGCGCGCGGGTTCCTAGCCGAGGCCGAGCAGCGAGTCGACGCCGTCACCAAGCGGCTCATCTTGCTGCGTGCGATCCGGTCCGACCCGCAAGAACAGGCCAAGGCCGTACGATTCCGGCTGCGGGACGCGCAGATGCTCGCGGTGAGCCGCGGGCTGGTCGCCGAATGGGGTTCGGTGCTCGACGCGCAAGCGGCACGGATCGACCGAATCAGCGAAACACTGTCGGGGCGTCATCCCGACTACTGGGCCTATGTGACGGAACTGAATGCCGTTACGGAATTCATAGCCGGGGTAGTGGAACGAATGAGAAGACAAGCAGGACCACGACGAGAATGAGGATGGGGCAACGATGACCGCAGGCATCGCCGTCCAGCAGGAGGTTTCCCTGCGGAAGCGAATGCCGCTGCGCCACTTCCGGCAGTTGCACGGCCCAGAGGCGAGGCGACTCTTCCACCGGCAGCCCGAGCCGTTCGGCGACGACCACACCGATCGCGAGTTGCTCGCGATCGGGCTCGGCGCGACGCTGTATGCGCCCGCGACCAGGCCCGATCTCGCGCTGACGATCGGCAGGCGCGCCGAGCACGGGGTGTGTTCGATGGTGATCGACCTCGAGGACGCGGTGGCCGATCACGAGGTGGAGTACGCCAAGCAGCAGACCGTCGCCGCGCTCGATCTGCTCGCGGGCAGCCACGACGCCAACCCCCTGTTGTTCGTCCGGGTGCGCGACGCGGACACGATCACCGAACTCATCGAGCAACTCGGACCGGGCGCCAAGGTGCTGACCGGGTTCGTGTTCCCGAAGTTCGACAGCGTCACCGGACCGAAGTACCTCAACGCCCTGAACGTGGCAGCCCAGCGGGTGGGCCGGCCGCTGTACGGGATGCCGGTGCTGGAGTCGGCGGGGCTGGTGCACCGGGAGACCCGCGATTATGAGCTCACCCAGATCGCGGCGCTGCTGGCCGCGCATCGAGACCGGGTGCTCGCGGTGCGGGTGGGCGCGACCGACATGTGCTCGACGTTCGGCATCCGCCGCGACCGCGACCTGACCATCTACGACGTGCGCGTGGTCGCCGACGTCATCGCCGACATCGTGAATTACCTGGGGCGCGCGGACGGTACCGGGTTCGTCATCACGGGGCCGGTGTGGGAGTACTTCGCCGATCACGAACGGATGTTCCGGCCGCTGCTGCGGACCGCGCCGTTCGAGGAGTCCGACGCGGTGCCGTTCCGGCAATACCTGGTCAGCCGGGATCTGGACGGCTTGCTGCGGGAGATCACACTGGACCGGGCCAACGGCATCCAGGGCAAGACGGTGATCCACCCGTCGCACGTGTCCGCCGTGCACGCGCTGTCTGTGGTGTCGCACGAGGAGTACTCGGACGCGCTGGACATCCTGCGCGAGGACGTCGGCGGCGTGGCGGCCTCCGGTTACCGGAACAAGATGAACGAGATGCGGCCGCATCGCAGTTGGGCGCGACAGACCTTGTTGCGCGCACGGGTGTTCGGCGTGGCGAACAAGGGAGTGTCGTTCGTGGATCTGCTCACCGCGATGGTCACCGTATGAACGGCCGAGCGACCGAACTCGATAGCAGCGAAATCCCTTGGGCAACAAGGACTCTCGGTATATCGCTGCATCACGACCCGATGCGCGAACGTGATTCGGACCGGCTGCGCTCGGCGCGGCTGCCGATCACGGCGCTGGTCCAGCCGGGTGTCCGCCACAACAACCGGCGCCGGGCGCACCTGTTGGTCTCCACCGTGCTCGGCAAGCACCTGCCGACCGATCCGCGGGTGGTGCTCGGCGCGGGCGATCACCTGGGTGATCTGGTGCGCGCGGTGCTCGGTGAACGCGAAGCCGTCGTGCTCGGGTTCGCCGAGACCGCGACGGGACTCGGCCACTGTGTGGCCGCGCGGATCGGCGCGAGCTGTTATCTCCATTCGACCCGGCGCGAGGTGCCGCACGCGCAGACGCTCGCCGGGTTCGAGGAGGGGCATTCGCATGCCACCTCGCACCTGTTGCAACCGGCGCCTGCCGACATCTTCGTCAACGATCTGCCGCTGGTGCTCGTCGACGACGAGATCTCCACCGGCGCGACGGCGATCGATGCGGTGCGCGCGTTGCACGCCTTCTCGCCGCGCGCCCACTACGTGCTCGCGTCGCTGGTCGACCTGCGCACCGAGGCCGACCGTGCCGCATTCGACACCGCCGCCGCGGAACTCGGGGCGCGGATCGACACGGTCTGTCTCGCCGCGGGCCGGGCGTCGCTGCCCCCGGAACTGGTCGACGCCGTCGGGGCTCTCCCCGAGCCGCGGTTGAATCCGACCGCGGGACATCTCGGCTCGTTCCGCCGGATGGAACTACCGTGGCCCGCCTCCGTTCCGGAGGGCGGCAGGCACGGCGTACTCGCCTCCGACACCGGCGCGTTCGAGGCCGCGCTGCTGGAGGCGGGGCAGGTGCTGGCCGCCCGGCTCGCCACCGATTTCCCAGGCCGGGCCGTCATCGTGCTCGGGCACGAGGAGTTGATGTATCTGCCGCTGCGGCTGGCGGCGCTGCTCGCCGACACGGGGACGCCGACGCGCTTCCAGACCACCACGCGATCGCCCGCCTACGTGCTGGACGAGCCGGGGTATCCGTTGCGGCGCGGGTTCCGGTTCATCGCGCCCGAACCGGGCGACCCGGCGCCGCGCTACCTGTACAACGCGCACTGGCCGGTGACTCTCGACGTGTTCGAGGCGGACCTCGCCGGGTTGGGCTCGCTGCTCGCCGCTCCGCCGCGCCGCGACGAGGCCGCCGGCACGATCACCGATGACGGTGTCGGCAGTGGTGCCGATGGCGACGGCCCGGCCGCCGATCCGGTGCTCGTCGTCGTGGTCGACTCACCCGCCGACACGGCGGAGTTGATGGCCGAGCACGGGTTGGTGGACGTGCTGACCGCTTCCGGCGCGGACGTGCTGCTCGCGGTGCTGCCGGAGGCGGACCCGCGGCGGCTGCACGCCGAACGCGCGACAGCGACCGGGAGCCGGGCGTGACGAGTACCAGGGTGGGTGCGCTACCCACGCCGCTGCACGGGCCGGAGTTCGGCTCCTACGCCGCCGACGAGGTCTCCTGGCTACTCAAGGACCTATCGGGCGTCGATCTGGAGGCCGACGTCGCCGAGCGGGAACGGCGGATCCAGGCGGGGCAGGCGCACTACGCGGAGTCGCTGCCGATCGAGTACCAGCCGGACGCGACGTATCGGTCGCTGTTCGACGAGGTGCTGGCGGCCAGCGCCGAGCGGCTCGCGCTGGCCGTGGCGACCGTGTCCGAGCTGGTCGTCGCCGAACGCGGTGAGGACATCGTCCTGGCGTCGCTGGCGCGGGCGGGCACGCCGGTCGGGATTCTGATGCGCCGCTGGCTGCGTTCGCGGCGTCCGAGCCTCGAGATTCCGCACTACGCGGTGTCGATCGTGCGGGGTCGCGGCATCGACGCGGTGGCGCTGGACTACCTGGCCGAGCAGCACGATCCGGCCTCGGTCGTGTTCGTGGACGGATGGACCGGCAAAGGGGCGATCACCCGCGAGCTGACCGAGGCCCTGGACGCCTATCACGCGGCCGGTGGCGCGCGGTTCGACGACGAGTTGGCGGTGCTGGCCGATCCCGGCCACTGCGTGCGCACCTACGGCACCCGCGACGACTTCCTGATCGCCTCGGCCTGCTTGAATTCGACCGTTTCCGGCCTGGTCTCGCGCACGGTCCTCAACGACACGCTGATCGGCCCCGGTGATTTCCACGGCGCCAAGTTCTACCGCGAACTGGCCGGTGCGGACGTGTCCGGACGTCTGCTGGACGTCGTGAGCGGCGCCTTCGACGCGATCCGCGACCGGGTGCCCGCGGAGTCGGCTGCGGTCCGCGCGAGTGACCGGACGCCCACCTGGTCCGGCTGGGCGTCGGTGGAGCAGGTGCGCGAGCGGTACGGCATCGCCAGCGTGAACTTCGTGAAGCCCGGCGTCGGCGAGACCACGCGGGTGCTGCTGCGGCGGGTGCCGTGGCGGGTGCTGGTGCGCGAGGCGGACGCGCCGGAGCACGCGCACATCCGGATGCTCGCCGCGGCCCGGGGTGTCCCGGTCGAAGTCGTCGCCGACCTGGCATATTCGTGCATGGGATTGATCAAGGACGTGCAGCAGTGAACCTAGCTCCGAAAGCACACCGAAGACGCGCGCTGATCGCGACCGACCTGGACCGGACGATGATCTACTCGCGTAACGCCTTCAGCACCACCGCCGACGTGCCGACGGTCTGCGTGGAGCATCTGGAAGGGGCGCCGCTGTCGTTCATGACCACCACCGCGGCGCTGCGGATGCAGACCCTGACCGAACCCGCCGCCGTCGTTCCCACCACCACCCGCACCATCAAACAGTTCGACCGCATCCGGCTGCCCGGAGCGCCCTGGCGCTACGCGATCACCAGCAACGGCGGGAACATCCTGGTCGACGGCGTGCCCGATCTGAGCTGGCGCATCGACATCGACGCCAAGGTCCGTGCGGGAGGCGCCACCCTGTCCGAGGTGAGCAAGGAATTGCACGCCCGCATCGATGACTCCTGGGTCACCAAGTTCCGCGTGGCCGACCACCTCTTCTGCTATCTGGTGGTGAAGCCCAAGGAGGTGCCCGAGGGATTCCTGGCCGAGTGGGACGACTGGTGTCGTCCACGCGGCTGGTCGGCGTCCCAGCAGGGCCGCAAGATCTACACCATGCCGCAGGCCGTCTGCAAGAGCCGCGCGGTCGACGAGGTGCGCAAGCGCCTCTGGGAGGGCGGAGAACTAGCCGACGATGCCCGCACGCTCGCCGCGGGCGACGGCGCCCTCGACGCCGACATGCTGCGCGCCGCCGACTCCGCCATCCGCCCCCGCCACGGCGAACTCGAACAACTCAACTGGACCCACCCCAACCTCACCATCACCCGAGCCACCGGCATCCTGGCGGGCGAGGAAATCATCAACTGGTTCATCAAGGCAGCTCCGACGCCCTCCGAGTAGCCAGCACGGCATCCGTGTACTGCTCTGTGGTGAGATCGCTGTCGGCGATGCCGAGCTGATGCAGCGTGGAGCGGACCAACTGGAGCGCTTCCGCCAGCTCCGATTCGGGCACCATGGTCTCCACCTCGATGAACGCGCCGTCCAGCTCCGGCACCGTCACCAGCGTGGCGAGCAGCTCGCGTCCTTTTGACGTGAATCGATAATTGACGCAACGCTTTTCGAAGCACACCAGCTCTTTCAGGCCGAGACCGCGTAGCAGAGAGCCGATCACTGAAGGGTCGCCCACTTCGGTCTCGTACTCCGGCTTCGATCCACTGGCCGTGTCGATCGCGGGTTCCTTGTAGGTCAGCAGGGACCGCCGTCCATTGTCCGTGATGATCGTCCGCAACCGCAGCTCACGGCCTTCCGAAGGCAATCGCTCGTCCGCGAGGTCATAGTAAGTGTCCTGATATTTCGAGCGCTGACCCGTGCTCCGCGCCGCCAGTGCAGCCTGCATGGACTCGACGTCACGGACTCGAGCCTCGAGTTCCGCCTCGATCATGTGACCGATCCTCTCTCCACCGGTGTCGTTGTTATCGCAGTCCTGTTCGGGCTGTGGATTGTTTGGTTTGTGCTGCCGTGGCTTATCGACCGCGAGGGCGACTCCGATGAGTCGGTCGATGCGTACGACATCATCCAGCGCGTCGAGCAGGAGAACGATCGATGACCACCTCGCTCGCCGACACCGAGCAGTGGCGGAGGATTAGCCGTGGGCAGGCTCGGAAGGATGAGCAAGACGGCCCCGCCGCATGGATGGAGCACGCCGATGGGACATGGTCGGTCATCGATGAGTACGGATTCGCCAGCGAACCCTTCGTAGTCATCGACGGGAAGGCATTCCCGATCGACTCGACCAGCGAATGAGCGTGCCCGTCCAGTGGCCGATCGGGAGGGATTGCCGACTCACACCGCGGCGGCGGGTGGGTCGAAGGTGGACTTGAAGTCCGGGCATTCGACCAAGGGGTCGTGGGTGCAGGTGGAGGCGTGGCGGAGGCTGTCGCGCATGCGGATGAGGCGGGTGATGTCGTCGTCCAGTTGACTGGCTTTCTCCGCCATGCGGGTGCGTAGTTCGGCGTCGGTGGGGGAGGCGCGCAGGAAGCGGGCTATCTCGGCGAGGGTGAAACCGGCGCCGCGGGCGCAGGCGATGAGGGCGAGGCGGCCGAGGATGTCGGGGTGGTAGGTGCGGCGCAGGCCGTTGCGGCCGGTGGCGGTGATGAGCCCCCGTTTCTCGTAGAAGCGCAGTGCGGAAGGGGCGAGGCCGGTTCGCTCGCCGACTTCGGCGATATCGAGCAGGTCGTTCATCTCGTCTCCTTGACTTGAACCGCGCTTCAAGTCACAGACTAGCTCGCATGACAGTTCATCACCTCAATTGCGGATCGATACGGCAGATCGAAGCCACCTACGACGGACCCGCGCCCGCCCATGCCGTCAACCACTGCTTGCTGGTCGAGACGGCATCCGACGGCTTGGTCCTGGTCGAGACGGGCATCGGGCTGGACGACGTGCGCGACCCGGCGGGCACCCTCGGGACGGACTGGGTCGCGATGGCCCAGCCCGTTCTCGCCGAAGAAGAGACGGCGATCCGGCAGGTCGAGCGGCTCGGCTACGACCCCGCCGACGTCCGGCACATCATCCTCACCCATCTCGATGTGGACCACTGCGGCGGATTGCCCGATTTTCCGCACGCGCGCGTTCACGTGCTCGCCGCCGAACTGACAGCGGCGCAGGCCGAAGCTCCGAGCTTCCGCTACCGCCCCGCGCACTGGGCGCACGACCCGCACTGGGTGAGCTACCCCGCGGACCCGACCGGCAAGTGGTTCGGTTTCGACGCGATCCAACCGAAGGACCTGCCCGGCGACTTCCAGCTGATTCCGCTGGGCGGGCACACCGCGGGCCACACCGGTGTAGCGGTCCGCGATGGTGGACGTTGGCTGCTGCACTGCGGCGACGCTTACTACTACCATCGCGAACTCGATCCGGCGCCGCAGCCCCACCCGGTGCTCGATATCGTGCAGACCACCGCCGAGGTCCATCACGACCTGCGGCTGGGCACCCAGGCGCGGCTGCGCGAACTACATCGCGATCACGGTGACGAGGTCACCTTGATCAGCGCGCACGACCCGTGGGAGTTCCAGCGCGCGAGCTGAACTCACCGACGCTGCCAGCACTGTGCCCGGTCGCCGAGATTCCACCACGAGACGTAACCGGGGTCCTGGTCGAGCAGAGTCCACCCGGCCTCGAGCGCGTCGAAGAACGCGCTGTCGGCCGTGCGCCCGCCGCGCGGTTCGCCGATGTAGACCAGCAGCGAGCCACCCGCGTCCTGGTAGGCGGTGAGCGTCGTCGAAGCCATGGGGTTCTCCCAGCCGGGCGGCCAGCAGAGGAACAGCGCGTCGTCGGCGTGGGCGGCGGCGAGATCGGCGGTCGACGCGGGTGGCCTCGCGGTGGGGTGCCAGGTCGCGGGCAGTCCCGCGGCGGCGGGGAACGCCGTGTTGGCTGTCCGGTCCGGGGGGTGTGAGTCGAAAGCATTGGTGGGTACACCCATTCGGGTGAGTTGGTAGGCCCAATAGCCGCGCCCGGCGCCGACTTCCAGCACCGGTTGGCCCTGCGCGACGTCCGCTATCCAGCGCAGTGTCGCGGGCGAGGGGATCGCATAGGCGTAGGCGGCTTGCAGCAGGATCTGCGCGTACGCCAGTCGCGCACTGCCTTTCGGGTTCCCACCGTTCACCTCGGAGCGGTTCGCGCGCTCCCACGGCCCTGGTGATACCGCCGCGGCGACGATGTCCCAGTACGGGTTCGTGCTCGCGCCCCCGGTCATGTAGTGCAGCAGGTGTAGGTCGAACGTGGCGTCGGCGATGTCGTCCCCGGTGCCGGGCAACCGGCCCGCGGCGGCCCAGTAGTCGGCGACCCGCGGATACGCTGTCGCGAAGCAGAATTCGTCGTGGGCCGGCCGCGACAGCGCCGTGCGACGCTGCGCCGAAAGCGCCGAGTCAGCCATGACCCGATTCTGCGCCGAACGTGGACCGGCGCCGGTGCACATCGAGACGAGTTCACCGTTCCGTCGCGAATCCTTCGCTGTACGTACGTGATCCGCCTGTGCGCGCGATCTACTCTGACGTGGTTGCCCGCTGTGCCGGTTCACCGGCCGTCGCGCATCGACACCAGTCCGCCGAGCGTGCCGAGGTAGGCCGCTCCGTCGGGGCCGATCGCGATCCCGGCGTAATTGTTGTTGAAGCCCGGGCCCGTGCCGGACAGCTGTTTCCACACCGTCGCGCCGGTGCGGTAGTCGAGGGCGGTCCAGTACCACGGGTCGCTCGGCTCGGTGCCTTTCGTATAGGTGTAGATCAAGCCGGTGGCCAGAGACAGCTTCGGTACCACCGTCGGCGCGGCTTCGACCGAGTTGGTCCAGGTGAGATGGCAGCCGTTGCCGTCGGCGTCGATGTCGACACGGGCGAACCCCGGTGCGGTCGTCTTGCCGGACGCGACCGCGTCGGGATGCGAATACCCGTGGTTGTTCTCGACGACGAGTGAGCGTCCCGCACCGATCAAGGAGTTCTCGGTGGCGCTGCGGCCGGGTTCGAACACCGGTACCGCGCAGACCTGCCGTTCGGCGACCGAGGGCGCCGTGCGGTAGACGACGACGTTCATCGGATCGGCGTTGTCGGTGATGGCGACATAGCCGTCGGTCAGGACGGTGGGCGTGGTGCCGGTTCCGTCGTCCACCTGGCCCGGCTTGCGCTGGTTGCTGTTGGCGTAGGTGGTCTGCCAGGTGATCCGGGGCGCCCGGTCGGGTCCGGCGTCGAAGCGCAGGAGCTGCCGGTTGGTGGCGACGTAGACCTCGCCTGCCGCGCCGACCGCGAACGAGTTCTCGATCTGGTTCTCGGTGCCCGTTCCGAGCCGAACCACCTGTGCCGCGCCGGTGTCCGGATCGAGGGTGCCGACCACGCCGTTCGTCTTGGCCACGAACCAGATCAGGCCGTTCGAGTCCGGCAGCGCGGAGTTCAATGTCTCGCCCGGACGCAGCACGCCGGTCAGGTCGTAGTCGCGTGTCAGCGAAAAGCCGTCGGCGGACGAGGTTTCGGCGAACACTTGGACATGCCCGGTGCTGGTGCCCACTACGGCGCGGTCCTCGTCGTCGAGGTAGAAGTACCCGCCGCCGACGAAGTTGTCGAAAGCGCCGGGTCGCAACGTATCGATCGGGCTCTTGCCGGGCAGCGGATGCTTGCCGAGCACGGTCATCGAGACGGGATCGATGAGATAGAGACCCGGTTGCAACCCGAGGCACGTGGTGACGATGCGTCCGGCACGGTCGAACGCCAGCGAGCCGCACTCGCTGCCGAGCAGCAGGGAATCGGTGCGTGGCGCCCGGCCGAGCGGACCGGGGCGGGTATAGGTGTCGCTCATCCACCCGTCGTTGTGGACACCCGAGTTGCCGTTCGGTGCCAGATGCGGGTTCTGCGGGACCGGGGGAATGCCGGTGACCGGTTCACCGCTCGCGGCAGCACCGGCGAATCGCGGCGGTTCCGGCACGGCTGGAACCGCGGGAATCGGCATCGCGGCGGCGGGCACCGCCGCCGCGGCGAGGATCGCCGCGGGCAGCGCCGCGCGCAGGACCTGGGAGGAGAGGGTGTGAAACACGAATGAACGGTATCCAGGTCCGGCGGGCCGCGAATCCCCCACGCGAGTGATTCCGGGCAAGGTCGCGATTTCGCGCGGCCGCGACCGGGTTCCGCGGGTCAGTACTGCTGCTGCCCCGCCAGTTGCTGCGCGATGAGCCCTTGCAGTCTTTGCAGGCCGCCGACGGTGATGCCGCTCTGGATCTGTCCCTCGATGGTGCGTACCAGCATCGAGTCGCTGAGCACCTTCTCGCTGGATTGGATCAGCACGGTGCCCGCTCCGGTGAACTCGAACTGACGCTCCTCGCCGGAGTTCACGCCGAAGCGCGCCGCACCGGCGGCCAGGAAGTTCGAGATCCAGCGCTCGTCGTAGTGGTGGCTGGGGGAGGGGCAATCCGCCCAGCCGACCAGCGATTCCGGGTCGACGCGCAACGGAGGCTCGGCGAACATGACCGGTCCGTTGGAGGAGGCGAGGAACTTGCCGGTGCCGATGAGGGTGAGGAAGCCGGGCACGATGGATTGGTTGAGCGACAGACCCGGCTCGAAGGCCAGCAGGTTCGCCGCCCGGATGGTCAGGTTCCCGTTGTCCTCGAGGTCATAGGAATTGATGTCGTAGCCGCGGTCGCCGATGATCAGCTTGCCGTGCCCCTCAGCGACGACGTAATCGCCGGTGAACAGCGGCGCCGAGAACTGCTGCGACACCATGTGCAGCAGACCGCCCTGCAACCCGTGGGTGAGCATCTGGAACCGCATGTCGCCGTAATAGGCGATCATCGCGCCCTTGCGCATGAACCAGGGCTTGTTCAGGTCGATGCAGTACGCGTAGCTGTTTCCCGGGATGTTGTCGCTCTCACCGAGATTCATGGGGTTGAGGATCTGGGACATACCCTGCTCACAACTTCTCTTCGGAGGCCTGCACGTAGACGACGCCCTGCCCGGCGCAATGCAACTGCATCGCCTCGCCGGAACCGCGGCCGACGGCATCCCGCCAGCTCAGTGCCGCTTTGAGCTCGGTCTGCACGTTGCCGTAAGCGGCGACGAAGGCTTGCGGGTCGACCACGATCGGATTGGGCCCGCCCACTTGCAATTCCAGGAATCCGCCGTGCGCGAGCAGCACCGCGGCCCCCTGCCCGGACAGCTGGGTGGTGAACATGCCCTGCCCGGTCAACGCGCCCGAGGCGGCGCCGCGCAGCGCGCCCATCAGGCCGCCACCGCCTCCGCCGCCCGAACTCATCACCGACACCACCGAACTCTGCAATCCGGCGGTGTTGGCCAGCAGCCGCGAAGCCTCGACGCGCAGCGTCGCGCCCGGCTGCATGTGCACCACGTGGACTTCCAGGCCCGCGAATCCGTAATGGACCTGGCCGTTGCCCTGCGCGAGCATGGTGCGCTCGTGCTCACCCGCCATCGCGCGGCCCGCCAGCCCCATCAGCCCGCCCATGCCGCCCATACCCTGTGCCCCCGGAATCTGGTGGGGGGCAAACGAAACGTCGCCGGTATAGAACAGCATCGCGCCGTTGCGTGCGACCACGCCGCCCGCCATCCCGACATCGACCTTGACGACTTTGCCGTTGACCTTCTCGAACACCCGCTCGCCCCTACCGTTCCGCCGGTTGGATCAACACCACGCCCTGGCCGTCCCAGCGCAGCGAAAACGCCTCGCCCGCGTCCTGGCCGACGAAACTGCGCCAGGACACGTCGGTGACGAAGGACTGGTTGAGATTCCCGCGCGCCGCGACGAACGCGTCCGGATCCACGATCAGCGGATACTGCGGGGAAACCTCCAGGTGGATGAGCGGACCGCCGGCCGAGAGCAGCGCGACCTGACCCTGGCCGGAGACGGTCGTGGTGAACAGGCCCTGCCCGCTGGACGCACCGCGCAACCCGGCGAAACGCACATCGGTGCGCAGGTTCCCGGCGAACGCGAGCAGTTGCTGCGACTCCACCTGTAGCGTCTCGTTGTTCAGGTCGACCACGGTGACGTGCTGGCCGTTGACGGCGAAGAACACCCGGCCGTGCCCGGCGCACTCCATCAGCGACAGCTTCTCGCCGGTGGCCCGGCGCTTCAGCCCGGCGATCACACCGTCGCCTCCGCCGAAACCGGCCGCTTTGAACTGCACATTTCCCTCGTAGGCAATCATCGAGCCGGAGATCGCGCGGAGGCTGGTTCCGGCCAGATGAGCCTCGATCACCTTCTTCGATTGCTCGAACAGTTGCGCCATGCGGTGTCTGCCTGCTGTCTCGATCGGGAACACGATGTGATCGCCGCATTCCATCTGCGTGCCGTCACCCTAACCGATGTTTCGCGAGTGTCGGGGTAGCTCGGCAGTTGAGTACAAGCGCCGCGCAGCGCGTTTCTCGTAGAGTGTCAGGCGAACGCACCGACAAGCGAAGGGTCGAACTTGTCCGCAACTCTCGCCAAGGGCCAGAACGGTCCGCTGGCCACCAACGACGTGGTGATTTCCGTCCAGCTCACGGCGCCGGCGGATCTGTCGGCACTACTGGTCACCGAGCGGGGCAAGGTCCGTTCCGACGCCGACTTCGTCTTCTTCAACCAGCCCAGCGGCCCCGGCGTCAACTTGCAGCCCGCGCCCGCGGGCCAGCCCGCGTCGCTGGCGGTGTCGTTGAACGCCGTGCCCGCCGACATCGATCAGATTCGCGCGGTGATCACGCTGGACGACGCGAACAGCAATTTCGGCATGTTCCCCGCACCGACCGCGATCGTGTCGGACGCGGCCGGTAATCAGTTGTACGAGTACCGGATCGAAGGGCTGAACACCGAGTCGATCGTGATCGCGCTCGAGCTCTACCGTCGTCAGGGTGCGTGGAAGGTGCGTGCGGTCGGACAGGGCTACGCGGGCGGTTTCGCCGCGCTGGTCACCGATCACGGTGTGACGGTCGATGATGCGCCCGCGCAGGCGCCGCAGGCCCCGCCGCCTCCGCCGCAGCCGGTTCAGCAGCCGCCGACCGCCCCGGCGTACCCGACTCAGCAGCAGGCGCCGCAGTACGCGCCGCCCGCCCCCGGCCCCGGCTATCCGCCCCCGGGTCCCGGTCAGCCACCGCAGGGCGGGCCGGGTTATCCGCCGCCGCCCGGCCAGGGTTACCCCCCGCCCCCCGGCCAGGGTTACCCCCCGCCCCCCGCCCCCGGGCCGGGGTATCCGCCGCCCGGCCAGCCCGTTCCGCAACAACCGCAGCAGCCCGCCGAGGTCAGCCTGAGCAAGGACCGCCCGGTAAGCCTGGTCAAGGGCCAGCGGGTGACCCTGCGTAAGGAAGGCGCCGCGCTGACCTTCGTCAAGATGGGTCTCGGCTGGGATCCGGTGCGCAGCCGCGGCATGTTCGGCAACCGCACGGTCGATATCGACCTGGACGCGTCGGTCATCCTGTTCGCCGACATGAACCCGGTGGACGTCGCCTACTACGGCCAGCTGACCTCGAAGGACGGCTCGATCCGCCACCAGGGCGACAACCTCACCGGCGAGGGCGAGGGCGACGACGAGGTGATCCTGGTCGACCTGACCCGCATCCCCGCGCACATCACCACGCTGGTGTTCATCGTGACCTCCTACAAGGGGCACACCTTCGAGCAGGTGCAGAACGCGTTCTGCCGCTTGGTCGACGGGACCAACAACGGCGAGCTGGCCAGGTACACGCTCGCCGGTGGCATGCCGTTCACCGCCATGGCGATGTCCAAGCTGTACCGGGTGGGCAGCGACTGGAAACTGCAGGCGCTCGGCGAGGGCTTCCAGGCCAAGCATCCGGGTGAGGCGGTGCCGCAGCTCGGCCGGTTCCTCGTCAACAATTGACCGGCGGCGCGACAGCAGGGCAGACACGGTGATTCAACTGCAGGCCGGTCAGAACATCCCGTTGACCGGTGAGGTCGTTCGTTTCAGTGCGCGCGCCGAGGCTGCCCTCGACGTTTCCGCGCTGGTGGTCGCCGAGAACCTGAAGGTGTTCTCCAGCGACGATTTCGTCTTCTACAACCAGCCCGCCACGGCGGGGGTAGCGTTGACGGCCGACGAGATCACGATCACGCTCACCCAGGTGCGCGCCGACGCGAAGGCCGTGCTGCTCGTGGTCAGCGCCGACCCGGCCGCCCCCGCGCGGGCCGACGGGCTCGGGCCGGTCACCGCCACCTTGTCCGAGAACGACAGCGTGACCGCGGAATTCGCGATTACCCCGTCGTCCGGTGAGACGGCGCTGATCTGTCTGGAGGTGTACCGGCGCGGTCCTGCTTGGAAGCTGCGCGCGGTGGGCCAAGGTTACGCGGGCGGTCTCGCCGTGTTGCTCACGGCGCACGGCGTCGAGGTCGACGGCGCGGCCACGGAATCCGAACCCTCCGACGAACCCGGTACGCACACCATGTCCGGTCCGTTGGCGGGTGACGCGCAGATCGCCGCCGCCGGTGCGCCGTTGGAGGTCGGTCACGGCCTGGAACGGCTGTGGATGGTGTTCGAGGACGCCGCGCGATCGGCTGCCGCGCTGATCTCGGCGCGGGAGTACGCGGCCAAGCGGTTGGATCACGAACTGTCGCTCGCCGTCTCCGACCCGGCGACCAGGAATACTCCGGCAGCCGAGCAGGCGCGCCGGGTCGCGCAGCAGCGGCACGACGAGCTGGTCGCCACCGCCGAGCGCAACCATCAGCGCGACGCCGGACAGCTGATGGGCGAACTCGCCGAGGCCGACCGGGTGCTGCCGCCCGCCCTGGCCTCCTGGGACTCGCCCGTTTGGGACAAGCCGCCCACACCGAGCGACGGTATCCGGCTCGGCGAGTTGTACGCGCTCGACCGGGGATCGGTGCGCATTCCGTATTGCGTTCCGGTGCCGCTGAACCGGCCGCTGTGGATCGATGCCGAATCGACCCGTGCGGTCACGCCCGTGGTGGGCGCGCTGCTCGCGCGGTTGCTCGCCACGGCGCCGCAGCGGCGGACGCTGCTCGACATCATCGATCTGACCGATGCGTTCAGCGGGTTCACCGGTTTGCTGGCTCCGGTGCTGAACGGCCCGCCGATCACCGACCACGCCGACATCTCGGCGCGGTTGCAAGCGCTGGTGGACGCGGCCGAACTGGCCGAATTGGCTTATGCGAGTGGCGCCTTCACACCGCCCACCGAGCATCGAGTCCTGCTGGCCGCGGATTTCCCGCATGGCTATCAGAGCTCGGACGCGCAGCGGATCGGCGCGTTGATCACGCGTGGCGAGCTGATCGGACTGTCCATCGTGATCGTCGGCGCCGACGAATCCGACTCGGCCGACACCACCGTCGCGATGCTGTCGCAGTCGTGCCGCCATCTGCCGACCATCGGCGGCACGCCGCTGTTCGACCCGTGGACCGGCAGCGCGTGGGAACTCGATCTGGACATGTTGCCGCAGGAGCCGGAACGGCAGGCGCGCTTCCTGCGCACCCCGTGAGATCGCCTGGTCAGCCGCGTGCGACCGCCGGTCGCGGTCGCAGCGGCGCCGGCAGCCACGCCAGCAGTGGGTCCGGCATACGGTCGACGATCCCGCCGACGGGGTCGTCGACGAAGTCGCGCCGCACCAAGTCCTCCTCGGGGCGGTAGATCTGGCGCACGATCAGGGCGCACAGTCCGAGTACCGCCAGATCACGCAGGGCGACGGTGCCGGTGAACCACTGCTCGGGCAGGCCCTTGCGGTCCAAGCCGAGGTAGTAGAACATGCGCGGCACCCAGACCAGCGCGTCGATGGTCATCCAGGCCAGCAGGATGCGCCGGTGCGGCAACGCCAGGACGCCCAGCGGCACCAGCCACAGCGAATACTGCGGACTCCACACCTTGTTCGTCAGCAGGAACGCCGCGACCACGAGGAAACACAACTGCGCCAGCCGCGGCCGCTGCGGCGCCGTGAGGCCGATGTAGGCGATCACCGCGCAGGCCGCGACGAACGCCAGCAGCGAGACGGCGTTCAGGATGGCGGGTTGCTCCCCGTGGGTCAGCACGCCGTCGAAGCCGGGCCAGCCGGTGAACGAGGAGATCACGTTGTAGATCGAGTCCGGGTCGGCATGCCGGGTGGTGTTGAGCCGGAAGAATTCCCGCCAGCCGTTCGGGAACAGCGCGGCGATCGGCAGGTTCACCGCCAGCCAGGTGCCCAGCGCGGCGCATACGGTGACGGACGCGGCGCCGAGCGGACGGGCGCTGAGAAATTGGACGCGGTAGGGCGTCTCGCGCACCCACGCCAGGAAGGCGGGCCAGCTGTCGATATCGCGGATCCGCAGGCCGAGGTGCGTGCGCGGCGTGCGTTGCATCGTCTCGGTGCGCAGGCACAGCACGACGATCGGACCGAGCAGCAGCAGGGGATACAGCTTGGCGGCGCCGCCCAGACCGAGCAGGATTCCCGCGAGCACGGGTTTGCGCCGGGCCCAGGCGAGCAGGCCGGTCGCGGCGAAGGCCGTCGCGAGCGCGTCGAAATTGGTGAACGCGTGCACGATCACCAACGGTGAACAGGCGATCAGCGCCGCGTCCCAGATCCGGCGGCCGGACAGCAGCGCCGACGCCCAGACCGTGATCAACCAGGCCATCGCCAGACCGAACGCGACGACGTTGAAGTAGATCACCACCTGCAACGCGCCGGGCAGCGGTGCGGCGTCCCAACTCTTCGCGATCCGCATCGAGAAGTACTGGTACAGGCCGGAGAGCACCGGATACTCCATGTATCGCGTCTCCCGCCCACCGTCGGGAGTCTGCTCGGTCCATTGCTTCTTGTACGGGAACGCGCCTTCGTTCAGCCGTTCCGCGCCGTAGAGCGGAACGGTGTCCGAGTAACACATCGCCACGTACTGGCGGCCGTTGTTCCAGTCGAGGGTCGGGCCGTCCGCGCCATCGGTCTGCTGGAGGCACCCCGCCTTGCCGAACCAGCCGAGTGCCAGGAACACCACGGTGAACGCCAGCAGCACTCGCATGGGCGTCCAGAACCGCACCCGCCCGATCAGCGCATGATCACCGACCGGCCCGCCGATCACCGTGGACAGTTGCGCGGCGAGGGAATCGTTGCGGCTCGGCCGGTCGCGCGCGTCCGCCGATCGCAGATCGGAGGCGAGCGGAGCGGGAGCGGCGTAGTACGCCCCACCGGGCACCATCTTCTGGTCCGACAGCGGCGCCCTCCCATTCCTCCGTGGCTCCACCAACTGCTGATCGGTCACGGAACCCGAGGCTACCCGGAGGGCGCCGCGGGGTCCGGATCGACTCGGGCACCGACCGCCTCGGCGCCACAGCGCATGCCGACCACCGGGTTCGGCGAAAGGGAGGCGACGCACAGGCCGGGGCCGACCATAGTGCGGTCGGCCCCGGCTCGCGACGACGATCTATCGACTTCGGGTGGGCGCAGTTCCGCTCGTACCTTCGCCGTTCCCCGAGTTGCCGCTGTTGCCCGGTCTCGGTGAGCCGGTGGCAGTCGGCGAGGAACCGTCGGTCGGTGCGACCGGCTGGCCGGGCAGCGGGCCCGCGTCCGACTCGCGTTGCTGTTGCGGACGCTGTTGCTGCGGTGCGGGCTGGACGCCGGGCACCGGGATGGTGATGCCGGGGAGGATCTCCACCTGGGTCGGCGCGACCACGACCGGCGGCAGCAGGGGGGAGTCGACGGTGGTGGGCGGGGTGTAGGGCGCCGACCATTCGGGGACACCGGCCTGGCCCTTGATCGGGGCCGGCTTCGGGAACGTCTCGTTGCGGGTGCCCGAGAGGGCGCCGTCCATGGTCGACTTCCAGATATCGGAAGGCAGACCCGAACCGTAGATCATGCCGCCGCTGTAGTTGCGCAGTGCCGAGTTGTCGACGCTGCCGACCCACACGGCGGTGGACAGCGAGGGGGTGTAGCCGACCATCCAGGCGTCCTTGTTCTCACCGGTGTCGCCGAGCTGCGCGGTACCGGTCTTGGCGGCCGACTCGCGCCCGTTGGCCAGCCCGTGGTTGCGGGACCAGCCGGCGATCGGCTTCATCGCGGCGGTGACATTGTCGGCCACCGCGGCCGAGACGCGCTGCTCACCGGCCACTTCGCCGCGATCGAGCAGCACCTGGCCGTCGGCGGTCACCACTTTCGTCACGAAGTGCGGCGCGTGGTAGACGCCGGAGGCGGCGAGCGTCGCGTAGGCGGAGGCCATGTCCAGCGGCCGGGCTTGGTACTGACCGAGCACGATGCCGTTGTTCGGCCCTGAACCGTCCGACTCCGTCAGGGTCTTGCCCACACCCGGGATGGTGTCCGGGATGCCCAGCCGGTGACCCATGTCGGCGATCTTCTGCGGACCGTTCTGCATGTCCAGCTGCATCCGGTAGAAGCTGGTGTTCAGCGATCGCTTCAGCGCCTCGGCGATGGTGCACATGCCGCACTGCTCGCCTTCGACGTTCGTGATCTTGATGCCGTTCACCGTGATCGGCGAGCTGTCGTACATCTGCGACAGCGGAATGCCCTGCTCCAGGTTGGCCGCGAGGCCGATGACCTTGAACGACGAACCGGTCTGCAGACCGGCATTGGCGTAGTCGTAGCCCTGGCCGTCGTTGCCGCCGTAGTAGGCGCGCACCGCGCCGGTGTGCGGATCGATCGAGACCACCGCTGTGCGCAGCTGCTCCGGCTCACCTTGCATCTTCGACGTGGCGGCGTCGACCGCCGCCTGCTGCGCCTTCGGGTCGATCGTCGTGGTGATCTGCAGTCCCGAGGTGTTCAGCTGCTGCTCGCTGATGCCCGCCGCCGCGAGTTCCTTGAGCACCTGGGTCTTGATCAGGCCTTCGGGGCCGGAGTCCTGCTCCTTGTCCTGGGTCGAGGCGAGGGACACGACCTGCGGGTACTGCAGGCTCTGCCGCTCGCCCGCGCTCAGGTTGCCCGCGGAGACCATGCCGTCGAGCACGTAGTTCCAGCGTGTCTTCGCGCCCTCCGGATTCTTCTCCGGGTCCAGGCTGGAGGGCAGCTGGATGGTGGCGGCCAGCACCGCGCCCTCGGCGACGGTCAGTTCCTGCACGGGCTTGCCGAAGTACGCCTTGGACGCCGCGTCGATGCCGTACGCGCCGCGGCCGAAGTAGATGGTGTTCAGGTATGCCGCGAGGATCTCGTCCTTGCTCCACTGCCGCGCCATCTTGGCCGAGATGACCAGCTCGTGCATCTTGCGGGTCAGCGAGTGCTCGTCACCGACCAGCGCGTTCTTCACGTACTGCTGGGTGATCGTCGAACCACCGCCCGCGCTCTCCTTGCCGAGGACGTTGTCCCTGGCGGCACGCGCGAAGCCGGAGATCGAGAAGCCTGGGTTGGTGTAGAAGTCCCGGTCCTCGGCGGCCATCACCGCGTTGCGGACGTGCGGCGGGATCTGCTCGATGGTGACGTCGGTCCGGTTGCCTTCCGGCGGCACCACTTTGCTGATCACCGTGTCACCGTCGGAGGCGAGGATGGTCGCCACCTGGTTGGTCTTCAGGTCTCCCGGCTGCGGCACCGACACCGTGGTGTACGCGGCGAGGAAGATGCCGCTGGGCAGCAGGATGGCCAACGCGATCAGGACGTAGAGGGTGCGCCGCACGATGCGCCACGGCGACTTCTTCTTCTGCGCCGGGCGCCTGCCCGGCCCATCGGAGCCGTCACCGTTGCCGCCGCCGCGGCGGGGCGGCGGACCCGACGGCGGGCCGCCCGCGGTCTGCCTGCGTTCGCCGGTGGAGGGTCCACTGCCCGGCACGCGACGTCCCTCACGGTCCACCGCCGGACGCGCACCGGTGGCCGGACGCGGGCCGGTGGAGGGGCCGCGCCGGTCGCGGTCGGCCACCGCCTCGGTCAGCGAGCCCGGCCGCTGGATCCGCTGGGTCTGCTGCGGGGCGGAAGCGCCGCCGGCGGGTACGCCGCGATTGGGCTGCGGCGGCCTGCCCGGCTGCGGCGGACGGCCACCCTGCGGCGGTCGTCCCTGCGGCGGGGGGCCGGGACGGCGCGGCGCCTGTGGGCCGCGTGGCTCACCGGGGATGGGACGGCCCCCGGGCGGCGGAACCGGCCGGGCGCCGGGCGGCGGGCCGGGACGGGGATTCTGGTACGGGTTGGGACTTGGACGTGAACTCTGTGGAGGACGGCCGCCATGTGGCTCATCGCCGTAGGGGGAAGTCTCGTAGGGCGAATTCACTGACAAGATCTCCATAACTCGTAGCGGTCCAAGTGGCTATCAGCGGTAGTCGTCACCGCGGCGGACGCATGCCGGCTCCGCGAGTCACCCGACGGGCGAATGACCTGGCACTTCATTCGGCGGCGGTGCGCCGGTTCGCGCGTGTCCCGGTGCGGCGGCGTGGCGGCGCAGGCGTGGAACCGAGCACATAGGACTGCACCAGATGATTCCAGCTGCAGGTCCTGCATACCTCGACGACATGGACCGAGAACTCCTCGCGCGTCTCGGCGAGGCGCACGAGTTCCTCGGGTGTGCGAGCCGATCCGGCGACCGGCCCGAGGCCGTCGCCGAAGACCCAGGATACGAGGGTCAGTTGTTCCTTCCGGCAGATGGGGCATGTGACCTCACTCCCCCGACCGTGGAACTTCGCCGCACGTAAGAGGTAGGGATTCGCATCACACACCTCGGCGACATCGACTCGGCCCGCATAGACGTCAGCCAGCAGCGACCGGCGCCGGAGGGCGTAGTCGACAACTTGCCGCTGAATTCGCACGAGAACCAGAGTAGCGGTGTTGGTATCGGGCCGCCCCGGGCTGTGCGGATTGACCGGCTCCGGCGGGTGCCGGATCCGGCGCGTCGCGCCGTTATCCGGATTACGATCCGTCTGTGTCCACCGCAGCATCCGGGCGCACGCGAGCGCGTGACCTCGACCGCGCCACCGCGTCCAGCCTGCTGGATGCCGCCTACGCCGAGGGCCAGCTCGGCGCCGACGAATATCACGACCGAATCGCGCAGGCCGCGGCGGCGAAAACGCTCGGCGAACTGGCCGCGCTCACCGCCGATCTGCAAACCCCCGCCGCCGCGCGCGGGTTCACCGCGCAGCGCTCGTCGGCCACGCGAAAAGTATTGCGCCGCTCGGCATCCGGAGGAAGTTATCCCGATCACACCCGGGCGCGCGATGCCGATCGCGCCACTACTCGCGACCTGCTCGACTCCGCCCGCGCCGACGGCCAGCTGTCGGAAGAGGAGCACGACACCCTCACCGAACTCGCCGCGGAGGCGCGCACCCTGGGCGATCTGAAGGATCTGGTCTCGGACTTGCAGCGGGCCCGCGATACCGCCCCCACGCCGCGGCCGCCGCGTTCGCGTCGCCGTCAGTGGTTCGTGGGTGCGGTTACCGTGGCCGCGGTGCTGGCCGCCTGCGCCGGATATCTCGCGGTCACCCGGGAGGCGGAGACGCCGCGACCGGCGGCGCACGCCCTGCCCGTGCTGGACCAAGGGGCGGTGCAGCCTTTGGTGATCCCCACGCCGAGCCCGCACACCACCGAAGGAATCGCCACCTTTCTAGGGAACTACCAGCGGAAATTCGGCGACCTCCGAGTCGACGAGCTGTCTATGTACGGGGATTACGCCACGCTCGTCCGGGCGGTGCCGGGCCAGCCGAACCGGAAAGTCTCCTACGACTACCGCGGTGGTTTCGCCCAGTCCGGGAAGATCGAGACGCGCAAGGCCGACACACCCTCGGTGGATCTGGGCACGTTGAACGCGGACGCGATCGGCCGGGCGCTCGCCGACGCGGCCACGATCACCCGGGTGCCGGGCGGCGCAGTGTCACATTTCATGGTGAGCGCGAACGGCGACAGGGGCTCCGCCGAACCAACCGTCACCGTGCACGTGAACAACCCGGTCAGGGAGAGCGGCTACTTCACGCTGACCCCGGCGGGCGAGATTCGCCTCGTCCGGCCGTTCAAGGGATAGGCGATGGCGACCACCCGATACAGCGGCATCCGCGCCCGCGACACCGACCGCGCCGACGTGTGCGGCCTGCTCGACGCCGCGCTGGCCGATGGCCAGCTCACCGCGAGCGAGCACGCCGCGCGGACCGCCGAGGCGATGCGAGCCAAATCCTTCGGCGAACTCGACGCGCTGATCGGGGATCTACAGATTCCGGGCGAACTCGCGAACGCCCCGGTGGTCCGCGTCGACCGCAGGCGGCCGCGGCGCTGGCTGGCGCCGGTCTACACGATCGCTGCCGCCCTGGTCGCCGGTGCGATGGTGGGCGCGATCAGTCGTTGCGGCATCGATCTGCCCGGGTCGTCGGAGAAGGTTCCCGATATGACCACCGGTGCGGGCCTGGCCTACTTCCTCGCGGAGTACCGGGCCGAGTTCGGCGACCTGATCGCCGACGATGTCACGCTGTACCCGAAGTACGCCATCGTGGACCGGCAGCAGCCCGGCAACGAAGCCCAGACCGGCGACTACCGCTACGACGGCGACTTCGGCACCTCGCGGACCTCCGAGCGCAGGACGGGGACGCGCACCTTCGACCTCGCCGCCATCGACGTGCCCGCCGTCGCCCGGCTGCTGGCCGGCGCGCGGCAGACGGTGCGGTGCCCGGACGGCGAGATCAGCCACGTCGGCCTGGGGTTCGACACACCCGACGCGGCCGATCGCGGTCCCGTGGCGAATATCTACGTGAAGTGCAAAGGCGGCGCGACCGGGTACGCGAAGGTCACCTTCGCGGGCGAGCCGATCGCGGTCTTCCCCGCCTCTCGCTGAAGCAACGCAACGCCCTTACCCGGCCGCCGTCTGTGCACAGATGTATCGCTCCGATATAGTGGAAAGTCGCATCCATCGGTTAGGTCTGTCCAACAGTCAGGGGGTGAAGCCCGGTGCTCGAGCTGGCAATCCTCGGGCTGCTCCTCGAAGCGCCCATGCACGGCTACGAACTGCGCAAGCGGTTGACCGGCCTGCTCGGGGCGTTTCGTGCCTTCTCCTACGGATCCCTCTACCCGACGCTGCGCCGCATGCAGGCGGACGGGTTGATCGCCGAGGAGATCCCCGCGGGCGCGACGACTCGCCGTGCGCGACGGGTTTACCAACTGACTCCGGCCGGGCGGGAGCGGTTCAGCGAGTTGCTCGCCGACACCGGACCGCAGAACTACACCGACGACGGCTTCGGCGTTCATCTGGCCTTCTTCAGCCGCACCCCCGCGGAAGCGCGGATGCGGATCCTGGAGGGCAGGCGGCGTCAGGTCGAGGAGCGCCGAGAGGGGCTCCGGGAGGCGATCAAGAAGGCCAGCGGTTCGCTGGATCGCTACACCCGGCAGCTCCATCAACTCGGACTCGAATCAAGCGAGCGCGAAGTGCGCTGGCTCAACGAGTTGATTGCGGCGGAGCAATCGACGAAGGCGGCACCACAGAAAGAGGGAAATACCGGCCATGAGTGACATCGAGAAGGCTGACAACGCCACAGAGGTTCGCGTCGCCATCGTAGGTGTGGGAAACTGCGCCTCTTCGCTGGTCCAGGGCGTGCAGTACTACCGGGACGCGGACGAGTCCGCGACCGTTCCCGGTCTGATGCACGTGCGGTTCGGGCCCTACCACGTCCGCGACGTCAAATTCGTCGCCGCGTTCGACGTGGACGCGAAGAAGGTCGGCTTCGACCTGGCCGAAGCCATCTTCGCCAGCGAGAACAACACCATCAAGATCTCCGACGTGCCGCCCAGCGACGTCGTCGTGCAGCGCGGCCCGACCCTCGACGGCATCGGCAAGTACTACGCGGAGACCATCGAGCTGTCCGAGGCCGAGCCGGTCGACGTGGTGCGGGTGCTGAAGGACAACAACGTCGACGTGCTGGTGTCCTACCTGCCGGTGGGTTCGGAGGAAGCCGACAAGTTCTACGCGCAGTGCGCGATCGACGCGGGTGTCGCGTTCGTCAACGCGCTGCCGGTGTTCATCGCCTCCGACCCGGTCTGGGCGGAGAAGTTCACGAAGGCCGGCGTCCCGATCGTCGGTGACGACATCAAGAGCCAGGTCGGCGCGACCATCACCCACCGCGTGATGGCCAAGCTGTTCGAGGATCGCGGCGTGCAGCTCGACCGCACCATGCAGCTCAACGTCGGCGGCAACATGGACTTCAAGAACATGCTCGAGCGTGAGCGCCTGGAGTCGAAGAAGATCTCCAAGACCCAGGCCGTCACCAGCAACCTCAAGAAGGAGCTCGGCGCCAACGACGTGCACATCGGCCCGTCCGATCACGTGGGCTGGCTCGACGACCGCAAGTGGGCCTACGTCCGCCTGGAGGGCCGCGCCTTCGGTGACGTGCCGCTGAACCTGGAGTACAAGCTCGAGGTGTGGGACTCGCCGAACTCCGCCGGAATCATCATCGACGCGGTGCGCGCGGCGAAGATCGCCAAGGACCGCGGCATCGGCGGACCGGTCATCCCGGCCTCGGCCTACCTGATGAAGTCCCCGCCGCAGCAGCTGGCCGACGACATCGCGCGCACCCAGCTGGAAGCTTTCATCATCGGCGCGGAGTAATTCGGCGGACCGACGCAAGCCGGCCGGAGGCGATGCCTCCGGCCGGCTGCGTTGGTACGACGTCCGCGCTAGTCCAGGGAGACGTAGACCTCCACCGACGCCGGGCCGGTGTAGCGCTCTACCTCGGCGGTGTGCGAGCGGGTGATGGTTCCCGCGTTCTCGGCCTTCGCCACCTGCGCCCACGCGGTGCGCAGCAGGTCGTAGGGCTTGTCGGCGACGACGAATTTGGCGTAGCGGCCCTGCGGGATGATGGTGAGCACATCGCCCGGGTCCAACTCCTCCATCCCGCCGATCTCGTAGCCGAGCACCGCGACGGCGTGATCGTTCTGGCCGATGTAGGCGGCCACCCGCGGCACGGTCTTCTCCCGCGCCAGATACCGGTCCCACGTGAAGTTCACCAGGTCGAGGTCACGCGCGGTCACCTCACGGCCGGCCAGCGGCACGGTCAAGCCGGCGACCATGCTCTGCGGCAAAGTGACGATCTCGAAGTCCACTGTCTGTTCCTACCCGTTGCCCTGATCGTCTGCCAATGCCACGAAGACCTCCACCGTTCGCGCGTCCGGATAGTGTTCCCAGTCGCCGGTATAGGCGCGCAGGAGCCGCCCCGCGGCCTCCGCGTCCCAGACCGCTCGCCAGATGCTCACGATGGTGTCGCCGAGATTGTCGCCGCTGGCGATGAACCGGGCGAAGCGCCCGGCGGGCACCCGGGCGAGCACGTCGCCGGGCTGCAGGTCGGCCAAGCTGTGGCAGCGGTAGCCGACGATATGGGTCAGGTACGAATTGATCTCCGGCGCGTGGTCGACGTACGCCGTGGTGGGCGGTCCGGGCAGCTTGCGGGCCAGGTTGCGCTTCCACGCCTCTTCGACTTTCGCGCGGCGCGGCCCCTCGACCGCGAGCGCGGGGCTGCGAAGCACTGTTCCCGCCACCAGCGTCTCGGGTTGGTCAACGACATTGAAATCCACCGGCGTAGCCCCTATGTCTCGTCTGTCTTCAATTGGCGTCGCTCCCGGTGCCCTCCATGGTGCGCAGGCTACCGCCTCCGGGCCCGCCGCTCGCGCCGCGCTGTCGTCGCTCGAGCGCATATCCTTCCGCATCGTTTCCGCGGTTTCGGCGTCGGCCCGTTCCGACGCACTCGCTGTTCGCTCTCACTCTGGCAAACGATGCTGCCATGTCATGCGTTCCGCCGGGCCACGGAAGGTCACAGCATCATCGCTATCCAGGAACCGGAATGCTCAGGCCCGGAAAAATCTCCACCTCCCTGGGCGGTTGCGGGCTGGTCGGGATGATCACGACGGGTTCGCGCTGCGGTGACTGCTGCGGCGGATTGAGGATGTCGTAGGGGCCGCCCGAGGGAGGCTTGCTCTGATTCGGCCGGTCCGGGGCCTGCGTCCCCGGGAACTGTTCGATGGGCGTGCCGTCGAGCGCGTCGTCCATCACCTGTTTCCAGATGTCGGCGGGCAGGCCGGAGCCGTAGATGTCGGCGCCGCGTGCGGTGCGGATCGGCTGGGACTGCTCGGTTCCGATCCATACCGCCGTGGACAGCGACGGGGTGAACCCGATCATCCACGCGTCCTTGTTCAGATCGCTCGTACCGAGTTGCGTGGTACCGGTTTTGGCGGCCGAGGGACGGTTGTTCTTCAGCGCGTGCCCATTGGAGTAGGCCGCGATCGGGAGCATCGCCTCGGTGGTGTTCTCCGCGATCTTGCGGGGGAAGCTCTGCCTGCCCTCGGGCAGTTGTTCACCGACCTGCTGGTCCGGGCCGCGATCCAGGAGCACCCGCCCGTCACCGGTCACCACGCGCTGTACGAAATAGGGCCGGTGATAGACGCCCGACGCGCCGATCGTGGCGTAGGCCGAGGCCATGTCGATCGGCCGGACCGAATACTGCCCGAGGACGATCCCGTTCAGCGGTCGCCCGCCGTCCTCGGTGAGGGTCTTGCCCGGTACGCCCGGCAGTTCCTCCGGTATACCCGCCGCGTGCGCCGCGTCCGCGATCGCCTGCGGGCCGTCGAACATCGTCATGGTCAACCGGTAGAAGCTGGTGTTCAGCGAGCGCTTCAGCGCCTCCGCCATGGTGCACTTACCGCACGATTCGCCGTCCACGTTGGTGATCCGGGTACCACGGTCGGTCACGGGGGAGCTGTCCAGCACGCGGGACAGCGGGATGCTCTGCTGCTGCGCGGCGATCGCCGCGAAGACCTTGAACGCCGACCCGGTCTGCAACGGCGCCTGGGCGAAGTCGAAGCCGATACCGTCGTAGCCGCCGAAGTACGCGCGCACCGCGCCGGAGCGCGGGTCGATCGACACCACCGCGGCGCGCAGTTCCGGTGGCTGCGCACCGAGCCGGTCGCGCACCGCGCCCAGCACCGCCTGCTGCGCCCTGGTGTCGATGGTGGTGGTGATCTGCAACGCACCCTTGTTCAAGTCGCGCTCACTGATGCCGGAGTCGCGCAGTTCGCGCACCACCTGGTTGCGGATCAGGCCCTCGGGGCCGCGGGTCACATTGTCGTCCGGGATCTGGGTGAGCGGGATGATCGGCGGAAAGACGGTCGCGTCGCGATCGCCCGGCGCCAGCGCGCCCATCTCCACCATTCCGTCGAGCACGTAGCGCCAGCGCGCTTTGAGGTCCGCGAGGTGGGTTTCCGGGTCGAGGATCGATGGCGTCCGGATCAGCGCCGCGAGCACCGCGCCCTCCGCGAGGGTCAGCTGGTCGACCTGTTTGTCGAAGTAGACCTTGGCCGCCGCGGCGATGCCGTAGGACCCCCGGCCGTAGTAGATGGTGTTGAGGTACGCGGCGAGGATGTCGTCCTTACTCCACTGCCGCGCCATCTTCGCCGCGATGATCAGTTCGCGCATCTTGCGGGTGACGGTGCGCTCGGAGCCGAGGAACGCGTTCTTGACGTACTGCTGGGTGATCGTGGAGCCGCCACCCGCGTTGTCCTTGCCGAGCAGGTTGTCCCGTGCGGCACGCAGGAAGCCGGAAGTCGAATAACCGGGATTGGTGTAGAAATTGCGGTCCTCCGCCGACAGCACCGCGTCGCGTACCGGCCGCGGCACATCGGACAGTGGAACCGGTGTCCGGTTTCCATCCGGCGGAACGATTTTCGCGAGCACGGTGCTGCTGTCGGAGGCGAAGATGGTCGCGATCTGATTCGTCTGCACCGCATTCGGATCCGGGATCTCGGCGCTCCAGTACGCCAGGACGGACAGCAGCGCGGGCACCACGCCGAAGAGGATGAACAAGGCCAGCAGCAGGCGACGGATACGTTCGGCTCTGCTGCGCGGCGGCCGATCCGGCTCCGCCGGACGCGGGGTGGGCGGCCGTGATTTCCGGCGGGCCGCCGCGCGTTCGCGCCGGTCGCGGGCGTCCCGCCTCGCCGCATCCGGCCGCTGCGTCCAGCCCGCGATCGAGGCGTACGGTGCGGTCGGGGGAGTCCCCTTGGCGCCGCGTCCACGTCCTCGCGGTTTGCGGAACGAGCTCACGATCATCTCCTCCCGGAGCGCCGGACGAACTCACCTGCACGAACGAACGGAAAAGAGCGTCGAAAGCCAGAGTTTACCGTGTTCTCTCACAAGCGGCTTTCCACTTTCCCCGTCCGACACGTCGGCCTCGGCCCACACTGCTTCGGCTTCCGCTGGAGTGAGGTCCTTCGCCGGCTCGCTGCGACCCGCCCCGGAAGGATCAGCTCTTCACGCCGCCCGCGGTCAGGCCGGAGATGATGCGGCGCTGGAAGAGCAGGACCATGACGACCAGCGGGATGGTGACGATGGTGCCCGCCGCCATGATCGCCGCGTACGGCTGGACCAGCGGGTTGTTGCCGGAGAAGCGGGCGATCGCGACGGTGACCGGTTCGGTCTTGTCGCTGGAAAGCAAACGCGCGAGCAGGTATTCGTTGACCGCGGCGATGAACGCGAGGATCGCGGTGGTGAACACTGCGGGAGCGGCCAAGGGCAGCATCACCAGGCGGAAGGCCTGCAACTTGGTGGCGCCGTCGATCCGGGCGGCTTCTTCGAGTTCCCACGGCAGTTCGGCGAAGAAGGACGCGAGGATGTAGACCGTCATCGGCAGCACGAACGAGATGTTCGGGATGATCATCGCCTGGTACTCGCCGATCCAGCCGAGGTTGGTGAACAGCTGGAACAGCGGGGTCACCAGCACGACCACCGGGAACATCGAGGCGCTGAGGATCAGGCCGGACACCACGTACTTGCCGTGGAAGGTGAGCCGTGCCAGCGCGTACGCGGCGAGCACGCCGATCACCAGCGCGATCGCCGTCGTGATGGAGCCGATGACGATGCTGTTGACCAGCGCCTTGCCGAAATTGTTGCCGCGGCTGGTGTCGAACGCGTTGCGGAAGTTCTCCAGCGTGACGTGTGTCGGCCACGGAGTGTTGTCGAAGGTGTAGTCGGGGTCGCGGAACGCGGTGACCGCCATCCAGTAGAACGGCGCGAGACCCCAGACCAGCACGATCAGCGCGCCGAGGTACAGGCGTACCGAACCGACTCGTTTGGTCCACGGCACCGGCCGCGCGGCGGACTTGTCGGTCGCCGGTTTTTGCGCCGTCTGCACGGACATCAGTGCGCCTCCCGCTGTTCTTCCTGGGTGCGAACCGCGTTCGCGCCGAGGATCTTCACCAGCACGAACGCCACGGCGAAGATCAAAAGGAAGGTGATCGTGGACAACGCGGCCGCGCTGTTGGGGCCTTGCCGGACCTGATCGACCACCAGGATCGACACCGTGCGGGTGGACGGGTTGCCCAGCGTCATGATCGCGGGCAGGTCGTACATCCGCAGGGCGTCCATGGTCCGGAACAGCACCGCGACCAGCAGGGCGGGCTTCAGCAGCGGCAGGGTGATCTGGGTGAACCGCTGCCAGGCCGACGCGCCGTCGACGCGAGCCGCCTCGTACACGTCGGCCGGAATCACTTGCAGTCCGGCCAGCAGCAGCAGCGCCATGAACGGCGTGGTCTTCCAGACGTCGGCCGCGATCACCGCGAACCGGGCGGGCCACGCGTCGGAGGTCCACAGGATGTGCGTGCCGAGCACGCGGTTCACCACGCCGTCGTACTGGAACATGAACTCCCACAACCGCGCGGTGACGGCGGTCGGGATGGCCCACGGAATCAGCACGGCCGCGCGCAGCAGCGCCCTGCCGCGGAAGGTCTTGCCCATCACCATGGCCATGCCGAGACCGAGCGTCGCTTCGAGCGCGACGGTGACGACCGTGAAGAACAGGGTGACCCCGATGGCCACCCAGAATTGCGAGCCGAGGTTGCCGGTCGGGCAGGCCACTGTCTCGCCGGTGGCGACCTGGCACTGCTGCAGCAGCCAGTGCGTGTAGTTCGCGAACCCGGCGTTGCCGCCTTCGACGAACATGCCGGTCGCCGGGTCGAGGCCGGGGTCCTTCTGGAAGGACATCCACAGCGCCCGGATCACGGGATACCCGATGACGACCGCGAGCGCGATCAGCACGGGCGTGACGAACACCCAGGCTTTCCCGGATCGTCGCAACTCCAGGGCCGTCCTGGCGGCGAAGCCGCGCCCGGCCGGAACGAACTCGTCGTCTTTCGGCACGCTAGTCGCCGTTCCCGAAGGATCCGACACCGTTTCTCTCCTGCGGGTTCGTCGGGTCCGTTGCGCTCAACCGCTCACGATCCGGCGGTTTCGATGCCCTTTTGCATCCCGGTGATCGCGTCGTCGACGGACTTGGTTCCGTTCAACGCAGCATAAGCGTTGTCCTGGATGGCCTTGCTCACCGCGGGATAAAAGGGTGTCACCGGGCGCGGCACCGCGCTGGAGATGGAGTCCTTGAGCGCGGGCAGGTACGGCATCTTCGCGATCAGCGCCGGGTCGTCGTACATGGACGCGCGCACCGAGGGCAGCGCGCCCGCCGCGACGATGTGCTGCGCGTCCTCGCTGATCAGGAAGCGCAGGAAGTCCAGCGCGGTGGCTTTGTTCTTGGAGTACGCGCTGATCGCCGCGTTGTAGCCGCCGAGGGTGGAGGCGCCGACGCCGTTCTCTCCGGGCAGCGGTGCCACCGCGAACTTGTCCTTCACCGCGGAGGCCTCGCCGCCGACGTCACCGAAGGTGGACGGCCACGAGCGCAGGAACATCAGCTTGCCCTGTGCGAAGGCGTTGCTGGACTCGGGCTCCTTGAAGGTGATGGCCTCTTTGGGGATGTCGCCGTTGTTGTACGCGTCGACCAGGACCTTCAGTCCGGCGCGGGACTGCGCGCTGTTCACGGTGGGGGTCTTGCCGTCGGAGCCGACGAAGCTGCCGCCATAGGCGTTGATCACCTCGGCCGCGTTTACGGTCAGGCCCTCGTAGGGCGCGAACTGGCCCGCGTAGCAACCGATGTTCTGCTGGCGCGCGATGGGGCACTGTGCGAGCAGTTCGTTCCAGGTCTTGGGCGGATTCGGCACCAGGTCCTTGCGGTAGAACAGCAGGCCGCCGTTGGTGTTGCGTGGCGCGGCGTAGAGCGTGTTGTTGTAGGTGGCGCTGGCGACCGGCGGGGAGAGCAGCGCGCTGGTGTCGATGGTGAAGGAGTCCTTCAGCGGCTGGATCCAGCCCTTGGCGGCGAACTCGGCGGTCCACGGCACGTCCAAGGCGACCACGTCGTAGTTGGACTGCTTGGACCGCATGTGCTCGACCAGGTCGTCGTACTGCTGAGAGGCGTCGTTCGACTGTTCCTTGAACGTCACCGGCTCGTCCGGGTGCGCGGCGTTCCAGCGCTCGATCAGCTGCTTGACCGCGCCGGTCTCGGTGGTGTCCTTGCCCTCGACATAGGTGATCGGGCCGCGACCGGTGAGGTTCTGGCTGGTCGGGCTGCCGCCGCTGTCGCTGGAGCAGGCGCTGGTGAACGTCGCGGTCAGTAGCCCGACCGAGGCGACCGCCACCGCGGCTCGCGGCACCAGCGACGAACGTAGGGACGACACCTTCTTCACAGCCATCGCAAACACTCCAGGATCATTCGTGAGCGGCAGCACACCCTGCCGGTGCACAAGGCAAGATACATGGTGTCGATCCGGAGTGCGGGACAGTGGCGGTAAGTCTCTCGCTAGGCTGGGGCGCGATGACTTCGCCGAACGCGGTTCCCGATCGGATGCTCACCCGCATCGGTGGGCTGCTGCGCAAGGCCGAGGCCACCGACAACGAGCACGAGGCCGAAGCGTTTCTCGCCGCGGCTCAGCGCCTGGCCACGAAGTCGTCCATCGACCTCGCGGTGGCGCGGGCGCACATCGCGGGACGCGAGCGCAGGCCCACGCCGGTGCAGCGGATCATCCCGATCGGTGAGCCGGGCAAGCGCGGGTTGCGGACCTATGTGCAGTTGTTCGTCGCGATCGCGGCGGCGAACGACGTGCGCTGCGATGTCGCCCGTACTTCGACGCAGGTCTACGCGTATGGATTCGACTCCGACATCGATACCTGCGAGGCGCTCTACGCCAGCCTGCTCGTGCAGATGGTGCGCGCGTCCGACCAGTACATCAAGTCGGGCGCCTATAAATCGGCCACCGTCGAGAAGATCGTGGTGGAGAAGCGATGGGGTCGTCCGGTCCGGCGCCGGATGCAGGCGCCGGTCGCGGGTGTGACGGCACGGCTGAACTTCCAAATGGCGTTCGCCGCGCGGATCGGGCGGCGGCTGACGGAGGTGAAGGCCGAGGTCGAAGCGGAGGTGTTGCCACGGGAAGCCGAGGCCACCGGCACGGCGCTGGCATTGCGCGCCAAAGAGATCGAGCTCACAGACTTCTACGCCAAGACGTCGGAGGCACGGGGCACCTGGCGGGGCCCGCAGGCGTCGGCGGGGCATTCGGCGGCGGCACGGGCGGCGGGGGATCGCGCGGGCCGGGCCGCACGGATCGGTACCTCGCCCGAACTCCCGGCTGCCCGGCGGAAGTTGAGTTCCCCCGAGGGGGGTTGACCAGCGTGCACAACATCGGGCGTGCGGGCGGTCGATCGTCGGAGGCATCGGCGGGGTTCGGCCACCGGCTGGTGCCCGCTGCTGCGAGATCGGCTTCGCAACGATGACGGTGCGCGACAGCCAGCGCGCCAAGGTATACGACGCCGAGCAGTTGGTACGCGGGGTGTTCGATCGCGCCGACGAGCACGGTGCGCGCACTGTCGAACTCTACGGTTCGCAGCTCACCTTGCCGATCGAGCGACGCTTCGCCTCGGTGGAATCCGTGCAGAGCTATGCGGACAAGGTGCTGGCCCTCAATTGGATACGGGCGCGGTGGGATCGGGCCGCCGTGGCGGTGCGCGTCCGCTCGCGAGCCGGGACCGCCGCCGCGCATTACGAGACGGCCGGGAACGTGTTAGCCGTTCCGCTGCACACCGGCGGCACCGCCTGGGCGCTGCGGGAACTGGTGATCCTGCACGAACTGGCGCATCACCTGGAGCCCGCCCCCGGGTCGGTGGCCGCGCACGGTCCGGAGTTCTGCGACCGTTATGTGGAACTGGTCGACGGCGTTATCGGTCCTGAGGCGGCGTTGCTCTTGCGGACGACTTTGCTGGGCTGTGGGGTACGGATCGGATAAGCCTCCGGTGAACGGAAGCCGAGTCGGAGGGGTGTCGCCATGCTACGAAGGCGTAGCGCGATCGCGGTGCGCATGATTCGCGGTTGTATCGAGCGAAGTCGAAACCTTCACTCGCGCTGCGAGATCGGTCAGGTCGTCGGCGAGGTGCTGTGCCGCCGGCCGGGCGTGATCGCGCGGGTACGCGTCGGTGGCCGGCGTCGTGATCGAAGAGGTACGCCCGCCGTCACCGGCTTCCGCGGCGCGGGACAGCGGGGTGGCGCTATTCAGGGCGCCGGGGCCTGTTGGACCAGGGCGCTGACGCGGGCCAGCCGCTCCTGCCACCACGCGGTGCGGTCGGCATCGGGATGGCGATGGCTTTCCATCAGATGCGGGTCCGGCTCGGGTGGGGTGCGCAGGACGGGGAGATAACCGTCCGAGGCACGCAGCGCGCCCTGCGTCACATCGCCGGTGAGCAGGCTCAAAGTGCCGAGACCACAGGCGAAGTCGAGTTCCGGCAGCGCGCCGGCCAGCGCCAGTTGCGCGGCTAGGCCGACGCTGGTCTCGAGCGCGGAGGAGACCACACACGGCAGTCCCGCCGCCTCCGCCACTTGCAGGGCGCGCCGGACGCCGCCGAGCGGCGTGCATTTGAGGACGGCGATGTCGGCAGCCCCGGCGACCGCGACCCGCAGCGGGTCTTCGGCGCGGCGGATGGATTCGTCGGCGGCGATGCGGACGTCGACGCGGCGGCGCACCGCGGCGAGTTCCTCGATCGTCCGGCAGGGCTGTTCGACATATTCCAACCCCCCCGCGGCCTTATCGATCCGCTGGATGTGGCGCACGGCGGTGTCGATATCCCAGACCGCGTTCGCGTCGACCCGGATCGCGCCGTTGCGGCCGAGCGCGTCGCGTACCGCCTCCACCCTGGCCAGATCCTCGGCGAGCGAGTCGGGGTGGTCGGCGACCTTCACCTTGGCGGTGCGGCAGCCGGACCGGCCCACGATCGCGTGCGCCTGCTCCGGGTCCACAGCGGGCACGGTGCAATTGATCGGAATGCGATCGCGCACCGGCTCGGGCCAGCCCGTCGTGACCTGTTCCAGGGCGGTGGCCAGCCAGTTGGCGGCCTCGCGGTCGTCGTATTCGGGGAACGGACAGAACTCGCCCCACCCGAGCGGTCCGTGGATCAGCATTCCCTCGCGCACCGTGATGCCACGGAAACGGGTGCGCATCGGAATGGCGTAGACGATGTTCTGCGCTGCGGAGTCGCTCATCGCCGCCCAGCTTATTCGGCCGCCGACGCGGATCGGGGATTGCGCACGCGGACTCGAGTAGTTTCCCGGAGTCGCCCGGACGACCGACGCGGGATCGTTGGCGTCATGATCCAGACCGGTACCCCGCAGCCCTGGCCGCCGTACGGCATGCCGCAGGGGCCCGCACGTCCGCCCACCGGGCAGCGGGCGGTGCGGACCTGGGACGTCGTGCTCGCCGTCGTGCTGTACTGCGTCGCGGCGGTCATCGGCCTCGCCGCGGCCTACTTCACTGTCTTCTTCGCCTTCGCCACCGACCCGTGCGGGCCGGACAACTGCCGCACCGACTACTTGGGCTGGGCCTTCGTGGTGTCCTGGGGCGGCACCGCGTTCGCGATCGTCGGCGTGACCGGGATGCTCATTCTGGCCGCGGTGAAGCGCTGGTACATGTGGTATTGGCCGGTGCTGGCGATCGTGCTGATCGTCGCCTCGTTCGGCGGCGGACTCGCCCTGGCGTCCCAGGTCTACCCAGGACACTGAGCCGCCGAGATGCCGGGTGGCGGTGCGCCGGTCATGCTGAAGGCATGGCGTGGCATTTCCGGCGGCGAACGACCGATGCGCTGCGCGTCGCGCTGGGTTCGGTGATCGTGCTCGGATTCGGCTGGCTGATGGCGTCTTTCGTCCCGCTCTACGATGTGCTCGCGCGCGACGGCGAGGCTGGGAGTGGAGCGGGGTATCTCCCGTGGGCGCAGGTGATCGCCTGGACCGGCATCGTGGCATCGGTGCTCGCGGCGGTGTTCTCGGCGCTGGAGAGAGTGCGCGACGGCAGGCCGATCGCGTGGACCCCGCTCATCGCGATCCCGTTGATTCTCGAGTCCTGGTTGGTCGGTTTTCTGATCGCGGCCGTACTCGTTTCGTACTGATCGGCCGGGACATCGGCGCGAACGGCGCTGGCCAGGTCGCGCTTCGGTCGAACCGACGGTTGGGTGAGCCGGGCGTTCGACGTCGAAGCTCGGGGCAAGGCGATCCACAGCTTCGGCGCGAGTTCCGCTGGCGAAAGATCAACCCGTGCCCGCTGCCCTGCTCGGTCGGCCGCCGAATCGACCGGCGATCCTGATTCAGCACCCGACTCGGAGGACACCCGTACGTGAGGGCACGCGGTGTCGGCCGGGTGAGCCGGGCGCGGTCGGCGGCCTCGCGTCATCGCGTGTGCGGTTCGGCGCGGCCGACCACCGAACGCCCGCCACCGGCGTGCGTGTTCGCGCGACGAACACGCACCGCCGGCGGCGCGGCTGATCACAACCTTTCGATGATGGTGGCGTTGGCCAAACCGCCCGCCTCACACATGGTTTGCAGGCCGTAGCGGGCGCCACGGTCTTGCATGGCGTGCACCAGCGTGGTCATCAGGCGCGCGCCGGACGCGCCGAGTGGGTGGCCGATGGCGATCGCGCCGCCGTTGACGTTGACCTTCGCCAGGTCCGCGCCGGTGTCGTGCGCCCAGGCCAGCACCACCGGCGAGAACGCCTCGTTGATCTCGACCAGATCGATGTCCGACAGCTGCAAACCGGCGCGCTGCAACACTTCCCGGGTCGCCGGGATCACCGCGGTGAGCATCAGCAGCGGGTCGTCACCGGCCACCGCGAAGCTGTGCAGCCGGGCGAGCGGTTTCAACCCGAGTTCTTTCGCGCGCTCGCTGGTCATGATGAGCACCGCCGCGCTGCCGTCGCTGACCTGGCTCGCGGACGCCGCCGTGATGGCCCAGCCGATCTGCGGGAAGCGGGCGGCCATGGCCGGGTCGTAGTAGGCGGGCCGGAGTGCGCCCAGCGTCTCCAACGTGCTGCCGACCCGGATGCCCTCGTCGGTGGTGAGCCCGTTGATCGGCGCCAGTTCCCGGGCGAACAGGCCGTTCTTCGTGGCGAGCGCGGCCTTGTCGTGACTGGCGAGCGCGAACTCGTCCAGCTGCGTGCGGGTGAGTCCCCACTTCGCCGCGATCAGCTCGGCGCTGATGCCCTGCGACACCAGGCCGTCGGGGTAGCGCTCGGCGAAGCCGATGCCGGAGATATCGTCCGAACCGACCAGATTGGCGCCCATGGGAATTCGCCCCATCGACTCCACGCCCGCGGCGACCACGATGTCGTAGGCGCCCGCGATCACGCCTTGCGCGGCGAAGTGGATCGCCTGCTGGCTGCTGCCGCACTGCCGGTCGACGGTGGTCGCGGGGACGGATTCGGGATATCCGGCGGCCAGCGCGGCGCGCCTGGTCATGTTCGCGCCCTGCTCGCCGAACTGCGTGACGACGCCGCCGATCACGTCGTCGATGAGTGCGGGATCGATGCCGCTGCGGTCCACCACCTCGCGCAGGCTGTGGGCCAGCAGATCCACCGCGTTGACATTGTGCAGTGCGCCGTTCGGCTTGCCTTTGCCGATCGGGGTGCGTACCGCTTCGACAATCACCGCGTCTCTCATGGTGCTTCCTTCCGGACCGAGAGCCGGGCCGCCATGCCTGGCTCTATCAACACATAGTCAGAGTACCTCTGGCAATAGTCGAGGCAAGTCAGCTTCGGTATGATGTTCGTCATGGCAGCAGTGATGGAAGGACCGTTGGCCGATCTCAGCGCGTGGAAGGCCGACGAATGCTCGATCGCGAAAGCGATGGACCTCATCGGCACCCGCTCGGCGGTACTCATCCTGCGCGAGGCGTACTACGGGACGCGGCGGTTCGACGGGTTCGCCAGCCGGGTCGGCATCACCGACGCGGCGGCCGCCGCCCAGTTGCGCAAGCTCACCGATGCGGGCTTGCTGGCGAAACGGCCGTACCGAGAGGAGGGCAAGCGCACCCGGCACGAATACGTGCTCACCCGGATGGGTCGGGATCTGCTGCCCGCCGTGCTGGCGCTCATGCAGTGGGGGGACGCCTACTTACAACCGGGACCGGCCCCGCTGCTCTTGGTCGAGGAGGCCACCGGCGACCCGGTGCGGGTGCAGGTGCGCAGCGAATCCGGCCGCGAGATCGAACTCGAGGAACTGGGCGTGCGGCTCAACGACGAATACGCCCGGCGGCGGCGCGAACGCCGTCGATCGGACGCGACGGACTGACCGCGCCGGCCGGCTCCCGGCGACCATGTTCCGCGCGGTGGTTGGATCGCTGCCCGGCGCGGGTTGCTGGTCCGCCCGCCCTGGTGGGCGAGCGGACGGCTGGGCGCGGTGTCAGTTGAGCCTGCGCCCGTCGATGTCGAAGAAGTAGATGTGCTCCGCATCGGTGGCCAGCCGCAGGCGGGTGCCCTTCGCGGGCGGGTTGCGCCAATCCGCACGCGCCACAATGGTTTCCCCGGCGCCGTCGGTCGCGCCCTCGGCGCTGGTGCGGCCGTAGATGTAGGCGTCGGAGCCGAGTTCCTCCACCACATCCACTTCCATCTCGATGCCGGAGCCGTCGTCGCCCAGCTCGAAGTGCTCCGGCCGGATGCCGACGGTGACGGTGGCCCCGGCGGCGTCCGCCACCGAGCGCGGCAACGCGAGCGCGTGACCGCCCAGTTGGACCCGGCCGTCGGTGATCGGAAGCGTGAACAGGTTCATGGCCGGTGAGCCCATGAATCCCGCGACGAACACGTTGGCCGGATCGCGGTAGAGGTCGCGCGGCGTGGCGCACTGTTGCAGCAGGCCGTCCTTCAGCACGGCGACCCGGTCGCCCATGGTCATCGCCTCGACCTGGTCGTGCGTGACGTACACCGTGGTGGTGGCGAGCCTGCGCTGCAACTGCGCGATCTGGGTGCGGGTCTGCACCCGCAACTTGGCGTCCAGGTTGGACAGCGGCTCGTCCATCAGGAACACCTGCGGCTGGCGCACGATCGCGCGGCCCATCGCGACCCGCTGGCGCTGGCCACCGGACAGCGCCTTCGGCTTGCGATCCAGGAAGGGCTCCAGGTCCAGCAGCTTGGCCGCCTCCAGGACCCGCTTCTGCTTCTCCGCCTTGGCGACCTTGGCCAATTTCAGCGCGAAGCCCATGTTCTCGGCCACGGTCATGTGCGGGTAGAGCGCGTAGTTCTGGAACACCATGGCGATGTCGCGTTCCTTCGGCTCGGCGTGCGTCACATCCCTGTCGCCGATCAGGATGCGGCCACCGTTGACGTCCTCCAGCCCGGCGAGCATGCGCAGCGAGGTCGACTTCCCGCAGCCGGACGGGCCGACCAGGACCAAGAACTCACCGTCCTCGATCTCCAGATTCAGCCGATCCACCGCGGGTGTGGTGGACCCGGGGTAGAGCCGCGTCGCGTTGTCGAAGGTCACCGTGGCCATGACGAATTCACATCCCATCCCGGCAGGAACGTGCCGGACGATCCGAGTAAGGGTGCGGCGATCCTATCGGGCCGGTCGGCGATGAGCCATGTCAGCGTGTGCGCGCCTCGAAGAACGCGCGCGGAACGTCGATGAGCATCGCGCCGATCTGCTCCTTGGTGACGCCGCGATCGAGCACGTAGGGGAAGACGTCCTCGAACAGGTGGGTGTAGTGCCACTGCGGCAGGGCGGCCATGGCGGCCGGCTCGATCCAATCGAGGTAACAGCAGGCGTCCTGGGACAGCACCATCCGGTCGGCGTAGCCGCGGCGCACCATTTCGATCAGCGTGTCCGCGCGGGCTTCGAAGGTGGTTTCGAGGTTGATGCCGAAGCGGTCCATGCCGAGCACGAAGCCGGCGTCGGCCAGGTAGGCGAGGTGATCGCAGTCGGTGGTGTCGCCGCTGTGGCCGAGCACGATGCGGCGGGGGTCGACGCCTTCCTCGTCGCACATCACGCGCTTCACGTCCAGTCCGCTGCGTGACTCGGGATGGGTGTGCACCGTGATCGGGACGCCGGTCGCGAGATGGGCCCGGGCGACCGCGCGCATCACCCGCTCCACGCCCGGGGTGAGACCTTGCCGGTCGATCGCGCACTTGAGCATGCCCGCCTTCACGCCGGTGCCCGCGATGCCGTCGCGGATGTCGCCGATGAACATGTCGACCATCGGGTCGGGGACCTGCGCCCCGACGATGTCGTTCAACGCGGGCCCGCGGTAGTGGAAGAAGAACGGGAGATCGCCGTAGGTGTAGATACCGGTGGCGACCACCAGGTTCAGCGGCACTTGCTCGGCGATTCGCTGAATACGCGGAATGTAGCGGCCCAGCCCGACCACCGTGGGATCGACGATCGTGCGCACACCGGCGTCGTAGGCGACTCGCAGCCTGCGCACCGCGTCGGCGATGCGTTCGTCCTCGGAGCCCCATTCGGCCGGATAGTTCTGCTGCATGTCTCCGGTGAGCACGAAGACGTGCTCGTGCATCAATGTCACTCCGATATCGGCGGTATCGATCGTCCCGCGCACCGTTTCCAGCGTTGACATGGCGGTTTCTCCTCAGCTCAGCTGCGCATCCGGGGGAATGCTACGAACCGGGATGTGAGACGGACCATATTCGCCGACACCGAAACTTCGTACAACTTTCGTGCGGTGCGCACATAGAGCGGCCGGGCTCAGAGCGCCGGGTTCGGTCGCAGTACCGCCGGTCCGAGCCAGCGCGCGGCCTGCAACGCCAGGTGCAGGTGCAGCGTGCGGTCGTGATCGTCGAAGACGTGGCCGATCAGCTCGACGGCCTGCCCCACCCGGTACTGGACGGTGTTGCGATGGACGGCCAACTCCTGCGCGGCCGCGGCGTAACTGCGGTTGTTGGCGAGGAAGACGCGCAGCGTTTCGCGCAACCAGAGATTGCGCTGGTTGTCGGTGGCGAGCTCACCGAGGCAGTCGGCCACGTATCGGCGCAGTTCCTCGATGTCACCACTCAGTAGAGCGATGGCCGCCACCTGCTCGTGCGACACCGCCCGGGGTGCGCCGTCTCCGGCGAGCAGCACGAGTTCGCGTACCCGGTCGGCTCGGCGCAGGCTGCGACGGAATCCCTCGACACCGCCGCCGCGCCCCCCGATCGCCACCCGCGCCGGCAACGACAGGGCCGACAGCGCCCGCTGGATGGCCTCGATATCGATCGTCAGGTCGCGGGAGACGGAGAACCACATCCGGACCTCGCGTTCGTCGGTCGGCACCAGCAACCCCCGGCGCGGGTTGCCCAACAGCGGCACCAGCGCCGCGCGAACGGCATCGAGGACGTCCATCGCGGCCCGCGCCGAGAGCTGCGGCTCGGTCCAGGCGTTCACCGCGACGTGGTGGCCGGTCAGGGGATAACGCAGCACTTGCTCGGCTCGGCCGATGTCGTCGGCCGAGCCGTCCAGTACCCGGGCCACCCACTCCTGGCGCAGGCCGCCGCGGCTGCCCACCCACCGGTCGCGCTCCTGTTCGTAGGCGACGCCGACGTGCTCGCACACCCGGTCGATGTACACGGCGGTGCGATTGACGATCCGGATGATGGCCGCCGCACTGTCCGGACCGCCCAGTTCCACGGCGTAGCGCATCGCGACATCGAGGAACCCGGCATGCCCCACCCGGTAGGCGCGGATCAGCGCGGACAGCGGGACGTCGCGCTGGGCGAGCGTGCGCGCGTACACCAGCGCCCGCGCCGGGGCGTGCACCTCGTGCTCGGCGGCGTCGTTCTGCACGAAGTCCAGGACCGACATCAGGTTGTCGGTGGTGCCCGCTTCGAACAGGCCGCGCAGCCTGGTGTCCGAGTCGAGCGCCGCGACCTGCGCGCGCATGGACGCCGACAGCTCGGCGATCAACCGGTCACGATCACGCAGGATCGTCGAGACGACCGAGCGGACCACATCGTCGTCGCCGTCGGTCACACCCGGCACCTCCCTCCGCCCGCTCGGCATCGCGTCCCCAACCTAGCTCGCACCGGGCGTGTCGGCGCGCGCCGTGGACCGGTGGCTGCCTGCGGGGAGGCGACCGCGCCGGTAGCCTCGGGCGGGGGCGGGCCGAGCGACGAGGAGAGTGCCATGAGTCGTCCAGTTCGTATCGGAGTGCAGCTACAGCCGCAGCACGCGCCGGAGTACCGACTCATCCGCGATGCCGTGTTGCGCTGCGAGGACGCGGGTGTCGACATCGTGTTCAACTGGGACCACTTCTATCCGCTCACCGGCGATCCCGACGGCGCGCACTTCGAGTGCTGGACGATGCTGGGCGCGTTCGCCGAGCAGACCGAGCGGGTGGAGATCGGCGCGCTGGTCACCGGCGGCGGCTACCGCAATCCGGACCTGCTGGCCGATATGGCGCGCACCGTCGATCACATCAGCGGTGGCCGGCTCATTCTCGGCCTCGGCGCGGGCTGGTTCCAGAAGGACTACGACGAGTACGGCTACGAGTTCGGCACCCCGGGCAGCAGGCTGGAGCTGCTGAAGGAGACCCTGGCCCGGATCAGCGCCCGGCTGCCGAAACTGAATCCGCGCCCGACCCGCGACCTGCCGATCCTGATCGGCGGCGGTGGCGAGAAGAAGACCTTGCGGCTGGTCGCGCAGTACGCCGACATGTGGCACACCTTCGCCGACCTGGACGTGCTCGCACACAAGAACAAGGTGCTCGCCGAGCATTGCGCCGCCGTCGGCACCGACCAGGCGCGCATCGAGCGCTCGGTGCAGTGGCCGGGGCTGGAGAAGGCGGCCGCCTTCGTCGACGCGGGCGTGACGACCTTCACCATCGGGGTCAGCGGCCCGGACTACGATCTGGGCGCGGTCGCCGCCGCCGTCCGATGGCGTGACGAGGTCAACCCGGAACCGGTCAGCGGCCTGGCCTGAGGACGGATTGCCTGCCGGCTGTCGTGTCGCCGCGAGGCGTTCCGATCAGCGTGATCGTAATCTCGGCGGCTACCCCGGCATCGGCTTCCCATGTCGGCGACCCTGGGGTAGCTGTGGAATAGCAGATTTTCGCGGCTAGGGTTGTCCGTCATGGCTGTTGTGCCCGCTGTGCGGTCTCGTGCGTTGATCGCCGTGTTATTGCTTGCCGTCGGTCTCAGTGCGACGGCGTGCGGTTCCGGCTCCGACGACGCGGCCACGGAGCGCAATCTCTGTGCGCCGCCCGGCGTGGCCGCGGCCTCCGCCGCGCCGACCAACCTGGCTTCCTCGGCCGCCGCGGGCAGTGACCGCTACACCACCGCGACCACCGTGCCGCTGAATTCCATCGACGTCTCGAAGCTCGGTTTGATCACGCCCGGCAAGCTCAGCGTGGGCACGCTCTCGGACGCACCGCCGAGCATCTGCGTCGACCGGCAGGGCACGTTCACCGGCTTCGACAACGAACTGCTGAAGGCGATCGGCGCCAAGCTCGGCCTCCAGGTGGAGTTCTCCGGCACCGAGTTCGCCGGGTTGCTCGCCCAGGTGTCCGGCGGTCGTTTCGACGTGGGCTCGTCCAACATCACCACCACCGACGCGCGCCGCCAGCTGGTCGGCTTCACCAACGGCTACGACTTCGGCTACTTCTCCCTGGTGGCGCCGAACGGCAGCGCCATCAAAGGGTTTTCCGACCTGAACCGGAGCACTCGGATCGCCGTGGTGCAGGGCACCGTGCAGGACGAGTTCGTGGTGAACCAGCTGCATCTGGACCCGGTGAAGTTCCCCGACTACAACACCGCCTACGCCAACCTGAAATCCGGCCAGGTGGACGCGTGGGTCGCTCCGTCCGCGCAAGCGGAGGGCGCGATCGCGCCGGGTGACGGAATATCGGTCTCGCAGAACACCTTCAGCCTGGACAACTTCGTCGGGTACGCGGTCGCCAAGAACAACCAGCCGCTCATCGACGCGCTCAACAGCGGCTTGGACGCCGTGATCGCGGACGGTACCTACGCCGAGCTCTACACCGACTGGGTGCCCAGGCAATTGCCCCCCGGTTGGAAGCCCGGCTCCAAAGCCGCGCCCGCGCCGCAGCTGCCGGACTTCGCCGCGTTGGCCGCGGGCAAGCAAACGAATGAGACGCAGCAGAACGCGCCGAAATCCACCGTGCAGCAGTTGAAGGACACGTTCTTCGACTGGTCGCTGTACCGCAAGGCCTTCCCCGACCTGTTCAAGACCGGTCTGCCCAATACCCTGATCCTCGCGGTGGTCTCGGGTGCGCTCGGCACCGTCCTCGGCATGCTGCTCGCGGTCGCCGGGATCTCGCGGACCCGCTGGCTGCGCTGGCCCGCCCGGGTGTACACCGACATCTTCCGTGGTCTGCCCGCCGTGGTGATCATCCTGCTGATCGGGCTCGGCGTCGGCCCGGTGGTGCGCAACCTCACCGGCAACAACCCCTACTGGCTCGGCGCCGTCGCGCTGGCGTTGCTCGCCTCGGCCTACATCGGCGAGATCTTCCGCTCCGGTATCCAGTCGGTCGAGGCCGGGCAGCTGGAGGCGGCCCGCGCGATCGGGTTCGGCTACCGCCAAGCGATGACGCTGGTGGTGATCCCGCAAGGCGTCCGCCGGGTGCTGCCCGCGCTGATGAACCAGTTCATCGCCCTGATCAAGGACTCGTCGCTGATCTACTTCCTCGGCCTGCTCGCCACTCAGCGCGAGTTGTTCGCCGTCGGCCGCGACCTCAACGCGCAGACCGGGAACCTCTCGCCGCTGGTGGCCGCGGGCCTGGTCTATCTGATCCTCACCATCCCGCTCACCCACCTGGTCAACTACATCGACCGCCGGATGCGGACCGGCAGGCCCGACCGGCCGATCGACCAAGTCGAGGCGGCCACGATCACGGAAGGGCGCGGATAGATGAGTGCCTCCCTCACCGGTACCGGACTGCATCTGACGCTCGGGCACAACCATGTGCTGCGCGGGATCGACATCCACGTGGACGCGGGCAAGACCGCCACCGTCATCGGGCCGTCCGGGTCGGGCAAGTCGACCCTGCTGCGGGTGCTGAACCGGCTCTACGAGCCGGATCAGGGCGACGTGCTGCTGGACGGCAAGTCCGTGCTCACGGAGAACGCCGATCGCTTGCGCCAGCGCATCGGCATGGTGTTCCAGCAGTTCAACCTCTTCCCGCACAAGACGGTCGCGGAGAACGTCGCGCTCGGGCCGCGCAAGCTGCGCGGCCTGTCCAAGGACCAGGCGCGGGCGCTGGCCATCGAACAGCTGGAGATCGTCGGCCTCGCCGACAAGGCCGATACCCGCCCCGCCAACCTGTCAGGCGGGCAACAGCAGCGGGTCGCCATCGCGCGGGCGCTGGCGATGCGACCGGAACTCATGTTCTTCGACGAGGCCACCTCGGCGCTGGATCCCGAACTGGTGAAGGGCGTGCTCGCCCTGATGGCCGACCTCGCTTCCGGCGGCATGTCGATGGTCGTGGTGACCCACGAGATGGGCTTCGCCCGCAGCGTCTCCGACACCGTCGTGTTCATGGACCAGGGGCAGGTCGTGGAGACCGGCACGCCCGACGCCTTGTTCGACGACGCGCAGACGCCGCGATTGCAGAGATTCCTCGCGCAGGTGCTCTGAGTCGGCACGCCGTGCCAGCACACGCGAGGCAATCTCTATTGATGCGCACCTGCTAATGTATTGGTCATCACGATTCCAGCTATCCGCGCCAGGAAAGAGGGAAATTCGATGACCACAGCACACGCGCAGCACACCGGCCACGACCATGTGCACGGCCCGGACTGCGGGCACACCGCGTTCCAGCACGGCGATCACATCGACTACGCCCACGATGGTCATCTGCATCGCGAACACCAGGGGCACTACGACGAATGCGAGCGGTCGGAGCACACCGAGTGCGCCCAGCATCCGCATCAGCACGGTCCCAACTGCGGCCACGAGGCCGTCCAGCACGGGGACCACGTCGACTACGTGCACGACGGCCACCGCCACGCGGTGCACGACGGTCACTTCGACGAGCACTGACCGCGTCGGTACCCGGTTCTAGAGTCGGGCAGGTGATCGAAGAACTCGAGATTCGCACCGGAGCGGGAACCTTCGACGTACTGGCCGCCGGCTCTTCCGGCGACCGGGAGGTGCTGCTGCTGCACGGATTTCCGCAGGGCGCGCGGGAGTGGGAGTTCCAGCTCGGGGTGCTGGGCGGAGGCGGGTGCCACGCGGTGGCACCCGACCAGCGCGGATATTCGCCGGGTGTGCGGCCGGAGCGAGCCGCCGAATACCGGCTCGCGGAGTTGGTCGGCGACGTGGTGGCCATCGCCGACGCGCTGGGCTGGGAGCGGTTCGACCTGATCGGGCACGACTGCGGCGCGCTGGTCGGGTGGGCGGTGGCGGCGGAGCTGCCGCAGCGGGTTCGCACGTTCAGCGCGGTGTCGCAGCCGCATCCCGCCGCGCTCCAGCAGGCGATGGCCGAAGACGAGGACCAAGCGCAGCGGTCGCATCACCTGACCACGCTGCGACAGCCGCGTACCGCGGAGCGGAGCTTGCTCGCCGACGACTGCGCCGCACTGCGCCGGATCTTCGAGTGGAAGATCCCGGAGGAACGGGTGGAGGACTACGTGCGCAGGCTGGCGCGGCCGGGCGCGCTCACCGGGGCGCTGAACTGGTATCGCGCCATGGATCAGTCGGGTCCGATCGGCCCGGCGAGCGTGCCCACCCTGTACGTGTGGGGCACCGAGGATGCCACCATCGGGTCCACGGCGGCGCTGGCCACCCGGAAATACGTTTCCGGCCCGTACCGATTCGAGATGCTCGAGGATGTCTCGCACTGGATTCCGGAGGAGGCGCCCGAGGCGCTGACCCGGCTGCTGATCCAGCACCTGCTCGCCCATCGCACCTGAATGCGCTGGGGACGCGGTCGATCCCGGCGTTTCCCGGACAGGGCGCGCGACCAGACGGAAAGCTGAGTTCGTCGACCACAATCAAGGGAGGTGAACCGTGGACGTCAAGGAAATCAATCGGCGAACCATCGCCGCGTTCCGAGCGGGCGGCGAGATCGACGGCATGCAGCGCGACCGTCTGATCTTGCTGACCACCACCGGCCGCAGGACCGGCGCCCCGTACACCACCCCGTTGATGTACCACCGCGACGGTGACCGCCTGCTGATCGTCGCGTCCAATGTCGGTGCGCCGAAAAATCCCGACTGGTATTCCAATCTGCGGAAAGACCCGCACGTCACCGTCGAGGTGGGCCAGGAGAGCTATGCGGCGCTGGCCACCCCGCTGACCGGTGACGACCGCGCGCGCACCTGGGCGATGCTGAAGAACACCTATCCGTTCTTCGCCGAACACGAAATGGGCACGTCCCGGGTCATCCCCGTGGTCGCACTCACGCGGATGTGACGACGCGGCGAAGCGCTGTGCTGCTCAGCGATGGGCAGGCGCGTCGGCATGGGAAGACGTCGCATCGGCTCCACGGGCCGCGACCAGGTCGAGCAGAGCGGTCAGGTTGTCCGGGTCGGCGGGATCGATGACGCCCTCCGGTAGGGCCAGTTCGGTGAGCCGTTGTCCCCGATGGAAGGCGGCGGGGCGCAGCGGCGGTGCGTCGTCGGGTTGTCCGAGGATGGTGGCGATGTTCCCGTCGTTGTCGTAGACGGCGTAGTAACGCATTGGTGGGCTCCTCAGAGGCCGGTCGAGGCGGTCATCCGACTGGTGTTGCGACTTCTCCTGATCAGGAATCGTGATGGCTGACGGCGTTGAAGCTTATCCACACGTTCGATGCTGAGTGTCGGTTTGCGCAGGAGTAGCGTTACCCGTTTTCGTTCGAATCTCACGGCATCGCCGCACGTAGACCGGTATATGGAGACCGGTGGGCATGGTTTGCCCGAATCAGGCGCACACGGTGGCGAAGGCTGCCCAGAGCACCGGGGAATGCTCGATCCGGCCGGTGTCGCGCCAAGCGGTCGAGCGGTCGCGCTGCCACGCGGCGAGGGCGGTCACCGGGTCGGATTGTTCGTGCGCCTCGTCGATGGCGCAGACGGCCTCCTGGAGCGGGAGGGCTTGCGCCGGTGCGCCCGCGACGCGCTGGAAGGCGAAATCGGTGGGCAGCGGCCACCGGCTCGCGGTGACCAGTTCCGCGCCGCCGGTGATCATCGCGGCGGTCAAGCCGAGCGCCTCGCTGAACCGCAGGTCGCCGCCGCTCTCACAGGCGATCAGCGCGACCCGGCTCGGCATCGGCCACAGCTGCGGTCCGGCAACGGGATCCGGATGGATGGTGTGCGTGCCGAGCAGCAGGTCCTTGGCCGAGAGCGGCCGGTGCGTGCGCGATGGTTCAGCGAAGCCGACGGCGTCGGCGGTGCAGGCGAGGTGCAATTCGGCGTCCTCGCTGCGGCCGGATTCGGGTGCGGCGGCGGTGACATGCCCGACGTAGATCAAGCGGCTCGCGCCGGCGCGCAGGGCGGCGCCGAGCCAGTCCCGATCGACGTCGGTGCGCCGGAAAGCGTCCATCGGGCCCGGTACCTCGGGCCGCAATCGGTCCTCCGCGAGGTAACGCGCCATCCGCCGCGCGAGCGGAGCTTCGGGGGTCATCCGGCCCAGCACCGAACCGAGCGTCGAATCGGCGCGGAAGCCGGGGATGCGCGGGTCCAGCACCGCGACGATCGGATGCGCGGCGGTCTCGGTCCAGGCGCGCGCGATCCGCCCGGGCGCCTGCACGATGCTCGCCGGAGCGAGCAGGCTGACGTCGGCGATGTCGATCAGCCGGACGTCGCGGTCCGGCGCGATGAGTTCCCACGGCACCTGGGCGACTCGTGGTGAGGGTTGCAGCCGGATATGCGGGCGCACGCCGCGCTGCCACAGCTCGTAGAGCTGCGTGGCCAGGCCGTAGGGCAGCAGTGCTCGCGAGAGCGCCTGTGCCACGGCGTATTCCCGCTCGTAGTCGGCGAACGCGCCGGTGGTGAGGGCCTGCTCGAGACCGCCGGGTTCGGCGGGCCGGGGGAGCGCGTCGGCCAGCAGTCCGACCGCTCGCATCGCCGTGTCCTCCGGAAGCACTCCCGCGCCACGGGGTGCGCTGTCATCGACCCACCGCCACGACACGTAGATGTCTCCCGCGTCCGCCATCCGGACGAGCACCGTCGGTCGCGTCATACCGTGAGCACCCGATCGTCGCGGATCACCCGGCCATAGCGCTGCTCGGCGGCGGCGATGAACGGCGCGAGCGCGATCCTTCCTTCGGCGGCCAGTGCCAGGCGCGGCGGCGGCGCGACCGGCAGGCCCGCTCCGGCCGCGACGTCGGCCAGGGCGGCGCCCAGTTGCAGGGCGGCGCTGCCGGGATGATCGGTGAACTCCTCCGGCGGATCGAGCAATTCGAGCGGAAGCCTGGTGGGAGCTTCCCGCTCGGCCCGATCGAGCGCCAACGTCGTCCCCGCGCACTGTGTTTCGACCAGGTCGGTGACGAGGACGCCATCGCCGGATAGGTAGGCGAAGCGGAACGCCAACCGCATCGCCGGGTCGGCGATCTGCCGGTTCCATTGCTCGCGCTGCGTGCCGTTCGGCAAGGTGTGGCGCACGGCGTCGATGGCCAGTGCGGCGGGAACGGCGATTCCGACGGCACGCGCGAGCATCTCCGCCTGCGGCGATCCGGTCGCGCCGATCGCGCCTTCCAAGAGCGTCGCGTGCCAGAAATCGAGCTGGGCGCAGTGCAGGCCGAGGCCGCGCTCGGCGTAGATCGCGAACGCCGTGGCGAGCAGTTCCTCGCACTCGCCGACCCGCCCGGAGCGGAACGCCACGGTGGCCGAGCGAATACGCACGTCCGCGGCGTCGAGCACGGCTTCTGACGCGACGAAGTACGCCAGGCTCCGCTCGTAGAACTCCCGCGCGCTCGCCAGGTCACCGCGGCCCTCGGCGAGAAATCCCATGGTCTTGAGGCCGACCCCGGCTCGGTGCCCGAGCCCGGCCCGCTCGAAATATTCCTGGCTGGATCGCAGCGGCGCTTCCGCCTCGTCGTACCGCTCGACGCGGACGAGCATGGTGGCGAGGTTCTGTTCGGTCTCGGCGACCGCGTTGCGATCACCCGCCGACTCGAACGCGGCGAGCGCCTGCCGCGCGAAATCGACGGCCAAGTCGCGGCGGCCGGTCTCGAAGTAGGTGGCGGCGAGATTCATCAGCGGGTGACCGGCCAGCTGCGGCGCGAAACGCCGGGCCGCCTCCAGCGATTCGGTGGCCAGTTCGGCGGCGTAGGCCCAGTTCTGCCGGTGCAGAGCGACGGCGGTCAGGGAGAGCAGGCAGGCCACGCGCAGTACACCCAGGTCGGTGTCGGTGTTGTCGGCGAGCAAGGCCCGCGCCTGCTCCAGAGCCACCTGCGCCGCGTCCAGCTCGCCGAGATGCTGGAGCGCCTGCGACATGTTGACCAGGGCATTCGGGCGCAATCGCGGTGCGTGCTCTGGCATCTCGGCCAGCGCCGAGCGGTACAGGGCGAGCGAGGCGGCGTGGTCGCCGAGTTCGTCGGCCATGCTCGCGGCGTTGATGATCGCGCCGAGCCGGATGTCGCCGGTGGTTCGTTCGGCGGCGTCCTCGAAGAGTCGCTTGGCCTCGGCCGGGTCCCCACGGCTGTACGCTGCCGCGCCCGCGGCGAGCAGTTCTCGGCCGTCGTCGGGAGCCTGCTCGGCCATGTCAGAAGTCCGAATCCGATGCGGCGGCCGCGATTTCCGCCAGCAAGAGGGAATCGACGGGATTGCCGGACGCGTCGTCCGCGCGGTGCAGCCGCGCCGTGACCAGGTCGCGAATCCGCGCGCGTCGGGTCGCCGCGTCCGGCTCCTGTTCGTCCACGCCGACGCCGGGAACGTAGACCTGTACGGTCACGCCCGCTTCCGCACCGGCCGGAGCTGTGGTCTCGGCCCGCCACAGGTCGCCCTCGCGCAGCAGCGGCACGTCGGCGGCGTCGATCGCGGTGCGAATCCCGGCGCGGGGATGCAGGTGCGCAGGCACGTTCGTGGGCGAGAGCGGGGCGGCGACCGCGCTCACCCGCACGACCGTGGTCCCGGCCTCGCGCACCACTTCCCAGGACACGGCGCGTTCGGAAGCGTCGAGCAGGCCCGGTGGGCAGCGTTGCCAATCCCACCCAGCGGTGCCCCTGGCCGAGACGAGCGCGCCGGGCGCGACCGTCGCGGCCGGTCCGGCGGCCAGCGCGTAGTCCTCCGCGCGGCCGAGCGCGACGGTGGCCGTGCGCTGTTCGGTGACCGCGCCGGCTTCGTCGACGATCAGGTCGCATTCCTCGCTCAGAGCGGTTATCTCGTCCTCGAGCAGGCCCTCGTCCAGCGGGGCGATGCCGTCCAGGATCGACGCGGGCCACCACCGTGCCGCCCAGCGGGCGTAACCGAGCCGCCAGGCGCGCGCGGCGAGGTCCGGCAGCGCGGGCTCGGCCGGGTATTCCCCTCCGCCGCCGGTTTCCGCGAGGGCGAGGGACACCTCCGGGCCGTACACCGCCCAGATCCACTCCTGCGCGAGGTCGAGGTCGTCGAGGACCGCCGCCGGGGTCACCTGGCCGCTGAGCAGGCTCCAGGTCAGGTGCCCGCCCGCCACCTCGAGCACGAGCACGTCCACCCCGGCCCGGTCGTCCACGACGGTCGGGGCGTCGTCCGGCGCGATGATCCACAGGTCGTCGCGGCGGCGGATGCGTACGGTGGTGCTCATCAGCTCGCCTTCGATTCCGCCGCGTCCGGCTCACCTGCGTTCACCCGCACACTCAGCGCCCGCTTGACCCGCGTGCGATGGTCCAGGATGACCGAACGCGCCACACCGTCGAGCAGATCCCACAGCTCGTCCGGCTCGTGGATCGGGAACTCCCGAACATCCCTGCCGTGCAGGCGGACCCACAATCGCCGCAGGTAAGGCTGCCATGGCGTGACCAGTTCGGCGGCGATGGCGGCCAACGGGCCGGTGGGCGGCTCGGCGGACACCACCAGCCGCCGAGCCTGCAACACATACGCTTCGCGCTGCCAGCGGCTGTTGACCACCTGATGCGCCGTGGATCGCGTTGTCCCCGGCGCTGTTTCGGCCAGACGTAGACGCGGTCGGCCCGTCGACGGTTCGCGGCGGTGCTCGATGGGCGCCAATCCGGTCGCCAGCGCGGTTCCCGCCGTCGCCGCCACGCGCAGCGACTCGTCCAGCAGCGCCCACGGTGCGCAACTCCGGGCGATCTCGGCGTCGACCAGCTCGGGGATCGGCGGCAGCTCCGCGCGTTCGGTGGACGCTTGCAACACGGTGAACACCCGCTCGTACACGGTGCGATCGAACGGACGCCCCAGCGTCGATTTCGAAGCCGAAGCGCCGATCGCGGGGCGCAGCGGCACCGGATGCGCGGTCAGTCCCAGTTCCTGAGCGGACGCGTCCTGCCACAGCCGGATTCCGGTGTGCGTACCGGCATGGGCCGCGACCAGCCGGTCCAGGGTCCGCTGCCCGTCGGCGTCTTCGCCGAGCCGTGCCGCCGCACAGGCTTCCAGCAGCTTGTCCACCTCCGCGTCGTGCTCACCGCCCGCCGGGCCGGTGAGCGGACGCCGCCGCCAGGCCAGCTCGAGCAGCCCCGCCAGCTCCCGTTCCCGGGTGTGGTCGGTGAGGTACTCCTTCAGCGCCTGCGTGGTGCGTCCCGCGGTGTACTCGTGGATCTCGCGCAGTGCGTCCTCGGCGACCGCGCGAGCCCCTGCCGGATCCGGCATGCCCGCGGTGGTCGCCAGCTCGAAACAGCGCTGGAAGTACAGATCCTGCGGGTGCCCCTCGGTGATCCGCAGCGTCCGCCGCACCTGCTTGAGCACCGTGAACCAGGCCGCCGTGGCGCGCAGTACGTCGGCAGCGGCCTGGATGCGCGCCTCCAGCAGCACCGCTCCGTCGGCCGTCAGGATCGGCCCCGCGCACAACGGATGCTGCACGGGCCGGATCACCAACGGGTCGAGCACGAGCTTCACCGTCCGGCGTAGCGGACCCCCGTGCGGACCGCTCAGCGGTTCCACCCCATCGAGCCTGCGCCACACCTCGTCGAGCACCATGGCGCGCGGTCGTCGCATGGGTGCAGTGTATTTGCCGCGAGTTCGTCCGGGGGCGTGCGACAGCGACCTGCTCGAGGACGTGGATCTCCACGATCCAGCGTGGCAGGCCTCACGCCCGGCTGGTCGACGGCGTGGCGTCCGTCCGATACCTCCAGCGCTGGCAGTACATCAGAGTTGATCGTCCGCAAACGCTTTGGTCATATTTGTAGGTACCAGGGAGTCCGGCAGTGGGAGTGGGAACGGTGGGAGATGGGCCAGACGGGGACGGGGCCAAGGGGGACGCGACGGAGAACGGCGCTCCTGGCGGTTCTGCACCGGAATCGTTGACTCGGCTTCCCGGTTCCGGCGACCCGCAGGTCCCGGGGGGAAGCGAGCTCCCCGCGAACGTTGGCCTCTCGCTCGATTCCAGCCAGCTGCTCTCACCCATCGCCACGGTCGACCGGGTAAACGACAATCTCGCGAAAATAAATAGCCGCCTGGCAGGATCTTCCGCCGACGCACTTGTCGGCATGGTGCCATTCATCATGTATTCGGGAATATTCGGCGATGCGACCATCGAATCTGCCTGGTCGGCGTTCCATCGGGCCTGGGTTCGCGAGACGGGCGTGACGAGCTCGGCCACGTCCGAACTCAGGAAGCTGCTGCCCGATTCCGCTGCTGAATACGAAGGTGCAGATATCGACGGACGCCGGAAGGTCGGCGGGGTGGATCCCGGTGTGCCCCGCTCGGAGATGGGCCCGGCAGTTTCTCCGCCCCTCACTTCGATGCCACCGGAGCCGTAGCTACCAAATATGAGAGCCCTGTAACGGTCGAACCCGATGGCACAACTCAGCGCCGATAGGCCGGGAGTGGGATATGAGTACGGTTTCCGCCCTGCAAGCAGCGTTGGACGCGATTGATCACTTGATCTTCTACGGCCGCAGACCGGAACTGTTGTCTATGCTTCTGCCGCGTACGATCGACGTCGCCTTGATGCCGCCCTCGCCGAGTGGCTCTCCGAAAAGCATCACGGAACGGTCGGGCGACTATCGATTCGCAGCGGGCGTATGCGGCAGTTCCAGCGCCGACTTGAACTTCGTGTCCACCAGTTCGCTCCCTACCGCGTGGCGCGGAGCGGCGGCCGAGACCGCTGCGGAAGCCGTCCTGGCTCTTGTGGCCCAATCGCGTGCGGCCGAAGCCGCCTTCGGTGGCGCTGCCGACGCATTGGAAGTCTATGCCGAGAAGCTGGCGCAAGCCCAGAAGACAGACAAGCGGGGGATCGAGCTGCTGCAGGAGGCCAAAGCAAAGGCGTCGTCTGTACCCCCGGGGGGGATCTTGTGGTTCCAAATCCGGCACATGGCGGCGCAAGGCTGCCATCAACGCATCGCGGCCGCCAAGCTGAGGGAGGGTGCCGCAACCGATGTGACGAGCAGGCTGAACCATTTTGCCGCGCAAGCCCGAGCGAGGCAGATCAATTCGCCCGGCATAGATCCGTTGTCGTCGGTTGCCCTGGCATACGCGACCGACTTCGGCTGGAACCACGAGCCTCTCGATGGCCTCCTCACGCCGACAGCGTTGGCGCGGGCCTCGCAACTACTGAACAACATGTCGAAAGCGGATCGTGACAGATTCGAAAAGATGCTGAGTGGAGCCAAATCTCCACAAGAGGCAGCGTATATCTGGAAAGCATTGGCGGCTGGATACTCGCTGGCTGATGTCGGTTTGTTTCGCAAAATAATACATCCCCACGGAAACGACATGGCCTGGCTGGCCACACATCTGGAGCCTAGAATCGATGCGCCCTATTCGCGCCTGGGAGACCGGTCCATGCCCCGCTATAAAGGTCAGGAAGTCTACGGTCAGAACAAGGGGAACTGCGTATCCGCGGCCACCATCGTCGCCCGAGCCGACAACGATCCCGTATTCATGCTGGGGCTGTCGACCGGTCAGGGTCCGGAAGCGATCGGCGGACCAGCTCGTGGCGACGATTCGGCGAAGGCCTTCCGCGACCGATTGGTTCATATCTACAATGCCACCGACGCGAAGCACCCCGGCGGCGCGGACGGGGAAAAGTTGTTCACCAACATGTTTCAGTCTTCCACTGGAGACGCTTATGTGAATACCAATGTTCCCGGTGCTTCCGCTTCCGAGAAGTCAGCAGCGCGGCAAGAAATGTTGCCGGAGATCGAAGCTGCGGTGAATGCGGGCAAACCGGTTCCCATCACAGTGGCTTCATATTCCGGGGAAGGGGCAGGTCACGAAGTGGTGATCCTTGCCGAGAAAGGTAACAGGCTGGAAATCTACAACCCGTGGGGCTTCACACAATGGGTGACCAAGCAGCAGTTCATCGACGGGGAGCTGGGCGCGATCACAGGCAGCGCACCCGAGGATGGCCTGAGCAGCGCCACCGATGTCGGCCTACCACGATGAGCGATCGGATGATTCGCCGCGACGAAGTTTTGCGCGGGATGGACGTCGAAGCGGCAATCGCCGCCGGCATGGCCGAACCCGGCGAGGCGCGCTCGGAGCTTTTCGGTGCGGCGGCCGTGGCGGCAGCATTGCGCGCCGACGAACTCGACATCGCCCCATACCCTCTCGAATTCTTGGCCGGCTGTGTACGTGCGCTCGGCTTGGAGGGCGCTTCAGAACTGCGTGAACCACTGATCGGTGAGCAGCGGACCGCGCTGGTACGCAGCTGGATGTCGGCCGCTCGACCGGTGGGCAGTCCTGACGCCGTACGTGACCAACTATTCGGCAAGTGGCTGAATGCCGTGGCCGTCGTGCTGGCCGTGCGCCGGAACGTCAGGTCGTCTACCGCCGAGACGCCTGTTTCCGAAGATGGCGGCCGCTCGATCTAGTCGGGCCGGAAGGCAAGCCGATGGAGAGCCCTCAGGCCGCGAAGCTTCCTGCGTGGACGCAGGCTCGGTGAGCCGTGCCGCTTCGGTATCGCTGTCCTCCCCGGCCGCCACCTCTGTGTGGCGTACCACACACCATCGAATCCGACGCCTAAGGTTTGACTCGGTCCGCCCATCAGGGGCAGCTGAGTGAAGGGATTCGAAGAATGAAGTTCGAGAGAATCACTGCTGCCGTCTTCATGGCTGTCTCGGCCGTGGGTATCACCGCGGTAACCGCCCAGGCAGAGCCGGCCGTTATGGAGCGGCCGACCGCGGGGGCCACGACTTCCGGTGTGGATCACGGAATCAACTACGAGATCAGTGTCTCTCCAGACGACAGGGTCATTGTGACCACCGTCGAGAACGGCAAGTTCGAGATCGCGCACAACGGCGCGGTGCTGCTCGAGTCCGCCGACGGAACGGCGGTGACCGAAGTGCCGCAACAGTACGCCGTCGCCGGGCGTTCGATCGCGTTCGCGCAGCACATCGGTGCGGACGGCCGCACCCTGACGCTGACCCCGGCGACAGAAGGTATCGCGCAACCGAAGGACATCAGCTCCTACGACCGGCTCGAGGAGCAGATCAACAAGAACCTGCCCGGCGTGGTCACCGGTGCCATCGTGGGCGGCCTCCTCGGGGCGTGTGTGATCCTGATATGGGGCGTAAGCATCCCCGTAGGTGCGCTGATCGGTGCAACTGTCGGCGGCTACGCCATGGGCGGCCCGGAATTCCTCGACGCCGTACAGGCGTTCGTCGCCAACCAGGGCAGGTGAGATAGCGGCCATGTCTCGGTGCGCAGCCTCGGGAAGTACGCCCGCCCACGGAGCCTTCGGAAAAACCTGTTGGCCGACCACGGCGACCACTGCTACCTTTCCGGAAGCCGTGCCAGAGAACGAGGAGGTGGTACCCGTGAACGCAGTATCTACATGGGTGCTCCCCTCTGGGGTCACGGTCGGGCGATAGGTCGTCCGGGAGCGCCGCTCGAGAGCACTCCCGAAAGGCACGACCATGCAATTCACTTCCGAACAGCGCTTCGACGACGGCGTCCTCGAACGCGAATTCACCCTCGGCGAGATCCCCGGCATCCTGTGGACGCCCGGATCCGCTTCCGCACCGGCCCCTCTGATCCTGATCGGCCACCCCGGCGGACTACGCCAGATGTACCCCCGACTGGTGGGCCGGGCTCGGCACTCCGCCGCGGAGGGCTTCGCCGCGGCCACCATCGAACTCCCCGGCAGCGGTGAGCGGCCTCGTTCGGCCGCCGCCGAACAGGCCCGCGCCGACCTGCGCCGGGCGGTGGCGGCCGGCGAGCCGGTCGACGACGAGATAGTCGACCGGCTCGTCCTGCCGCTGGTCGAAAAGGCGGTCCCGGAATGGCGGGCCACCCTGGACGCCCTCCTTTCACTGCCCGAGATCGGCGGACCGGTCGGGTACTCGGGAGGGGTGATCTCCATCGGCGTCCGGCTGGCGGTGGTCGAGCCGCGCATCTCGGCCGCCCTTCTGTTCGCCGGGAGTTACGTGCCCCGCGCCATATTCGAGGAGGCCCGGCGGGTCACCATTCCGCTGCATGTCCTGCTGCAATGGGACGACGAAGGAAACGACCGGCAGATGGCCCTGGACCTGTTCGACGCCTTCGGCTCGAAGGAGAAGACGCTGCACGCCAATATGGGTGGGCACACTGGCGTCCCGCACTTCGCGGGGGAGGAGGGGAACCGGTTCTTCGTCCGGCATCTGAAGTAAAGCCGGGCCGTCGGGCAGGCATCAGACGAGAGCCGCTGCCGGCCAGGACGCCGCTCATCGAGGACGGGCCCCGGCCCTCCTCGGTGGCGGTGATCGGCAGATGCACAACCGCCCCGAACCGGCCATCGGCGATACCGGCCGGTCGGGGCGGCGCTCGGCCATCAGCGCCCACTCGCGTTCGTCGCCGTGCGCCTCGGACAGCGCCCGGAGGAAACCAGCCTTGACCCTCACGCCGCGTGAGGCTGGAGGGTGGAGCGTATGAGTGACTACTACAACGCGTTCGAGATGAGTCCCGTGCCCGCTCCCGGCCCGGATGCGGTTGCGCCGGAGCCGTTCCGTGGCATCTATGGAATGCCCGCGTTCGTGACGATCCCCACGAGCGATCTGGCGGCGTCGGTGGATTTCTGGACTCGTGGGCTCGGGTTCTTCGAGCTGTTCAGCATTCCCGGCAGGGTTGTGCATCTGCGCCGGTGGGCTTTTCAGGACGTACTCCTCGTCCCGGCGGCGATCGTTCCGGAGCAGGCACCGGCGATGAGCTTCAGTTTCGCGTGCGTGCTCAGCCAGGTCGATTCGCTGGTCGATGCCTGCCGCGCGTTGCGCCCGAACTCGGTCGATGGCCCACGGGATACCCCCTGGAACACCCGCGATGTGGAGGTGATCACCCCAGAGAACGCACGGATCGTTTTCACCGCGGCGAAGCCCTTCGATCCGGCCAGTGCGGAGGCGCGGAACCTCGCGGCCGTCGGGATCACCCCGCCGGGCGTCCGTGGCGACAATAATGAGCATGCCTGATGCCCCTGACGCCGATGGCTTGACCGTCGGTCAGGTCTCGAAGCGTCTGGGCGTGACAGTCCGCGCGCTGCACCACTGGGATGAGATCGGTCTGGCGCGACCGTCGCTGCGCACGGTCGCCGGATACCGGCTCTACACCGCTGGTGATCTGGAACGCCTGAACCGCATCGTGGTCTACCGTGAGCTCGGTCTCGGCCTGGACGATATCCGGGCCATCTTGGACGGCTCGGCCGCAGACGTGCCCGGCGCACTGCGCGCGCAGCGCACCCAGATCGCCGGACGGATCGACCGCCTCCAGCAACTCAGCGCCGGTCTGGATCGGATGATCGACGCCCACGATCGCGGGCTGCTGCTGACCGTCGAGCAGCAGGCCGCGATCTTCGGCCCCCAGTGGAATCCGGACTGGCCCGCCCAAGCGCGTCAGCGCTATGGAGACACGACGCAATGGCAGCAGTACGCCGAACGCTCGGCCTCTCGCGGTCCAGAGGAATGGCAGACCATCGCCGACGCCATCGCCGACCTCGACCGCGCCTTCAAGGATGCGATGGACGCGGGCGTCACACCCGGTAGCCCAGAAGCGAATCGACTCGTCGAGTGGCACCGCGAAATCTTTGCTTCTTCGTACTTTCCTCTCACCAGGCAGATGCAGGTCTGTCTCGGCCGGATGTACGAGACCGACCCGGGATTCGCCGCCCACTATGACGACATCCGCCCCGGCCTCGCCACATGGTTGCGTCGAATCATCGATGCCAGCGCTCGCGCCCACAGCATCGACCCCGATACCGCGACTTGGCAGTAGAGACTGACGTGCATGCGCAGGGACTCATCGATCCGGCGCATGTCGCCGAGGCAAAGCTGGAGATCGAAGGGCGAATCCTGGCGAGGATCAGCCGTTGCCACCCACCTATGACGGATGGCGCAGGCCAGGCGGTTCGACGCCGTACGGGTAGGTCAAGGCTGCGAAGTATCTCGATCCGTCGCTCGCGAGTCTCGCTGATCATCCCGGTTGCGCCCTGCCGCGAACGTGTCGAAGCCCCGGAGCTGACCGGCCGAGTTCACGGCCCGTCGTACAGTCGCTCGTTCGGCAACCGCCGTAGGCCGGTGGTGTCGCCTGGGATTACCTCTACGGAGTCGACGAAGGGGCGCTGGTGCTGCTCTTGGAGGAACCATAGTGCGGATGTGAGGCAGGCGGCGAAGTTCAGCCGGTGCCCGTCGATCACCACCGCCAGACGCACGTCCGGCTGCTCCGGGTGCGGCGACACCTCCTCTCGGGTGCGGTCGATTGGTTGGTGCGTACGCCGCACGGTGGATCCCGAGCGGGTTGCCTGCATGATCACTCCCTGTCGATGTACCTCGGAAGGACCGGCCGCCGCGTCAACGGCGGTCTCCGATTTCCTGATTCTGTACAGCGCCGCTATGTAGGTGGCGCAGGTCATCGGTGGGCAATCTTGGTGGTGGTGGTAGGCCGTGCGTGCCGCCTCGTAGCTCTGCATCGGCCAGTGCGGGTTGTTGTGGTCCAACCACGAAAGCGTCCGGGCGAGGACGTTCGTGTCGTAGCACGGCTCGCTCGACTCGGCTTCGGCATCGCCGTTGGCGACCATTTGTTCGAACACCTCCCGTGAAAAGGGCGGCGCGGAGCCGCGACAGCACTTCGGAGTTATGGGTGTATTGCCGCCACGCGTCTCGCGGAGCGGCATCGGGGTTACGCCGGAACCGGTTCCGCGCGCACCCACGGATCGCGGCGCGGTTCGGTGAGGTCACACAGGCGCTCGATATCGGCGTCGGAGGGGAGTGATCGGCTCGCGGCCGGCTCCAGATAGAGCTTTTCGGCACGGCTGACGTGGTACTCGAGGATCGCCGTGCTCGCGAAGAAACAGATCGCGAGCCATGAGACGACCCCGAAAGCGATGAGTACGGACGCCATCTCGTTATCGGCCATAGCGCGGAGCCGTAGCAGTCTGCGGCGGAACTTCGGACCATGCCCGTACGGCATCGACGACAGCGAGGCCGGACGGAAGGAGGGCGCTCCGAGCCGGGACAATCCATTGCCGGATGGAGCCGTTCGGGCTAGGGGAGGGAAGTGCGATGACGGCTCCCTCCCGCGCGATGCTCACGTCCTTGCGGAACATCTCAGCGAACAGCTTGACGTCGTCGTCCTCGATGTCGGGACGGACGAGAAAGTCCACCGACCCGAACGCGGATGTCCGACAACAGGTCCGAGGGCGATGCCTTTGCACTGCATGTGCGCTTTCACCGCCTGGCCCAACCTGCTGGGCATCGTCACCGCCCACACCGATCCGGCGCGCATCACGATCCGGCCGAGTTCCGGAGGGTCGATCACGGCATTGAATCCGCAACTCCTGCGATAGAACATGCAGCGGGACCTCGGTGTGTCCCCGAACGCTCCTTCATCCATCGGTACCTCAACTCACATCGAAGGCGGATAGGTGCGCCCGGCCGCGGCCATCCACGCTGGGAGGGAAACCGGCGTCGGTGATCGTGAGCGGAAGATCGCCGTCACCTGCTCACGCCGCCGGGCGCACGGTCAAGGAGACACCCAAAAGCCGGTGCGGAGCGACGATTTCAACGCAAACGTTCGCAAAAATATGGTTCTGTTTTAGTTGTTGCTGCATCCTTGTTCGAGTTGCAACGCACTCCGAAAGGTCGAGATGGCAACAGATTCCACAATCGCCCGGCGCATCCTGGGCATGCAGCTGGAGACGCTGCGTGAGCGCGCCGATATCACGAGAGAGGCCGCAGCTACCGCGATCGCCTCGGCTCGATCAACGATCTGGAAGATGGAGACCGGTCAACCGGTGCGCTTCAACCCGGTCCTGATCGAGCGACTGTGTCAGCTCTACAACGCCACCGAGAAGGAAACTCAGGTTGTCCTGGAACTGGTCAAGGAAACCAAGGGTGCCAAAGGGTGGTGGCAGGCATTCACCGATGACACGATCCCGAAAGACTTCAACCTATTCGTCGGACTGGAAGACGCCGCCAACCGTATTACCTCGTACCAGACGACCTTCTTGCCTGGACTTCTCCACACCGAGGACTACAGGCGGGCGCTGATCTGGGCGGAGTTCCCGAACAAACCTGCCGAAGATGTCGAACGCATGTTGCAGGTCGGCTTGAAGCGTCGATCACGACTCACCGACGAGAGGAACCCTCTCACCTTGGATGTCGTCGTCGATGAGTCAGTCCTACGTCGCACGGCAGGGAACGCCCAAATCATGTCTGCCCAGCTCGAGCATCTCACTGACGTGGGGCAGGTGCCCAACGTTTCGATCCGAGTAGTTCCGCAGTCTGCCGGTGTATACCGCGAGCTTATGGTCGGCACCTTCGTATTTCTGGAGTTTCCGCCCCACCCCACCGCAGATCTAACGATGCCGCCAGTGGTCTACGTGCAAGGTTTCCTCGGCGACTTGTACCTTGAGAGCGTGGACGAGGTCCGGCAGTACCGTCAAGCCTGCGCCGAACTGGACCGTCTGGCGCTGGATGAGGCAGACAGTCGTGCTCTCATCTTCAAGATTGCAAAGGAGTATGACAGTGAGCGTTGACCTATCCTCCGCGAAGTGGTTCAAGAGCAGCCGCAGCACCGGGGCTAAGGATTGCGTTGAGGTCGCGTTTGTTGAAGGCGGTCAGGTCGGCGTTCGAGACTCGAAGAACCCGACCGGCCCCGCACTGGTGTTCACCCCCGGTGAGTGGGACGCGTTCACCGCTGGCGTGAATGACGGCGAGTTCAACCGCCCGTAGCAGTAAGCGATTACTGCGGCCCGGTCCGCTGTCCTGGAAGGGACAGGGACCGGGCCGTTTTCGTTGTGTCTGTCGAGTGAAACGCGGTGGGCCGGTCCAAGCGGACCGGCCTTCTGCATTCCGATGCGGCCTACGAACTGCATGTGTGTCGTTGCGTTCGAGAACCGCAGCCGGTCCCGATCGCGTTGAGTCGCGCGTCCTCTACCTGCGCAAATGCGGAAAACCTGGGATCGGTAGGGCGTGAATCGTTCCTACCTTTTACTCAACGGCCCCACAGGGGGCCGGAGAACAGGACCAGGGGCCCCGCCCCTCGAACGACAAGGACACAGACCATGAACGCCACTTCGCTCCGCATCGCCGCCGCCGCTTTCGCCGCCACCGCCGCCGTCGCGGTTCTCACCGGATGCGGTGACAGCAAGGGCAGCTCCCCGGCCGCGCCCGCGCCGTCCTCGGCCCAGCCCGCCCCGGCGGGTAAGTCGGTCGCTTCGGTCGACGGCAAGGCCTTCGACGCCAAGTTCACCACCACCTGCGCGAAGCAGGGCGGCACCCTGGCGCTGGCGCTGACCGACACGGAGAACTCCGCTTACGGCAACCTCTCGGTGAGCGCGACCATCACCGACGCGAACACCGTGCAGGCGGTCGGGATCGCGGGCAGCAAGGGCGGCGACAACGGCCTGCCCTACGCGGTGGGCTTCGGCAACGGCATGCCGGGCGGCTCCGCCACGGTCGTGAAGGACGGCAACACCTACAAGGTCACCGGCGAGGGCGTGGGCACCCCCGACCTGACCAACCCGCTGGCCGCGCCGAAGACCTCGAAGTTCGACATCACCTTCGCCTGCTCGTCCATCGTCGGCGCCTGATCGCCGCATGCCCCCGATCCGCCCCCGTCATCCCGGCCGACCAGCCGGGATGACGGGGAGCGGCGAACCCCGAAAATTCGCACACTCAAAGGAAATGTCATGAAGAAGATCCGTCTGATCGCCCTCGCCCTCGCCGCCGCCGCGATCGGCTACTACGTCTACCACGCCGTCACCTACGTCCCCACCAGCGAATGGGAGCCCTCCGGAATGGGCTGGCTCGGCTTCGAGATGGCGCTGCCGATCATCGCGCTCACCCTGGTCCCCATGGTCTTCGCGTTCACCGGCGAAGGCATCATGAGCGCGCTGACCGGCCGCAACAGCGCGGAGTTCCGCGACGGGCTCACCGGCCTCGGCACTGTCCGGTCGGTGCGGCAGACCGGCGTCACCGTCAACGACCAACCGCAGGTCCACGTCGAGTTCAGCGTCGAAGGCGCGGACGGCAAGACCTTCCATTCCTCCGCGAAGATGATCGTGCCGTTCACCGAACTGGCGCTGCTGCGCGCCGGTGTGGTGCTCCCGGTGCGCTACCTGCCCGGCCGGACCGACCGGGTCGAGGTCGACCTGTCCGGCGACGCGTCCGCCGCGCAGCGTGCCATGAACGAGTCCCTGATCCGCAAGGGTATGACCACCCGGCACAAGCTCGACATCGCCGAGCGCGGCATCGCCACCCAGGCGGTGGTGCAGTCGCTGTCGGTCACCGGCGCGATCCGCGAGGGGCACTCCGAGGTCCAGCTCGGCCTGGTGGTCACCCGGCCGGACGGGTCGAGCTTCACCACCCGGGTGACGAAGTTCCTCGCACCCGCCAGCGTCGCCCAAGTGCAGGTGGGGCGCATCCTGCGGGCGCACTACCTGCCCGAGAACGAGAGCGAGGTCGTCATCGCCCTGCCGGTCAACGCCTGATGGGCGAGCCGGACGAACTTCGCGCCGGGCCGGCCGGGAACGAGGCAACCGCTCGCGGATACGAATGCCGCGTCGATTCGAGATCATCGAGTCGGCGCGGCATTTCGTTGTTCCCAGATCTGGCGGTCGCGCAATCTCAGGGTTACGTAATTGGGCGGTTGTTCACTTTGTCGTCCCTTCCGGATTGTCCGCATGGTCTACCGTGCGGCCATCGGCCCAACCCAGGAGTCACCGTGAGTCTTCAGCCACTCGCCCTTTTCGTAAAGCACGACGGACAGTCGTCGCGCGCCGCCGTGACCTGTGAATACAAGTGCGCGAACGCGTGCTTCCACGAGGCGCCGAACACCTCCGCGGGGGCCTACTTCGGTGACATCGTCAGCTCGCTGAACCGGCGCGGGCTGATCAAGGGCGGTGCGGCCGCCGTGCTCGCGGTCGGCGCGGGCAGCGTCCTCGCGGCCTGCGGTGACGACAGCGAGCCCACATCCGTGGCGTCGACCTCGCCCGCGGGCCCGCCGGGAACCGGTGTCGACTTCACCGCCGTCGCGCCGAACAAGGAAGACGCCGTGGTGATCCCGGACGGCTACGAGCAGTCCGTCGTGATCCGCTGGGGTGATCCGCTGTTCCCCGACGCGCCCGCCTTCGACTTCGACAAGCAGACCGCCGCCGCGCAGGCCAAGCAGTTCGGCTACAACAACGACTTCGCCGCTCTGCTGCCGATCGAGGGCCAGGCCAACGGCTACCTGTTCGTGGTCAACCACGAGTACACCACCAGCCCGCACATGTTCCGTGGCTACAACAAGGACGCACCGACCGACGAGCAGATCGCGGTCACCATGGCCGCCCACGGACTGACCGTGGTCGAGGTGCACGGCGAATCCGGTTCGGGAAAGCTGGTTCCCGCCTTCGGCAAATACAACCGCAGGATCACCGCGACCACCGAGTTCAAGCTGACCGGTCCCGCCGCGGGCAGCGACTTCGTGAAGACTTCGGCCGATCCGACCGGCACCAAGGTGCTCGGCACGTTCGCCAACTGCTCCGGCGGCCTGACCCCGTGGGGCACCGTGCTGTCGGGCGAGGAGAACTTCCACGGCTACTTCGCCAACGCGGACAAGGTGACCGAGCCGGCCGCCGCCGCGCGGCTGAAGCGCTACGGTTTCGCCGCGGGCAAGACCGTCAACCTGTGGGAGCGCGCGGACAAGCGCTTCGATCTGGCGCAGGAACCCAACGAGGCCAACCGATTCGGGTACGTCATCGAGGTCGATCCGTGGGATCCGAACTCGACGCCGATCAAGCACACCGCGATGGGCCGGGTGAAGCACGAGGCCGCCACCATCTACGTCACGAAGAACGGCGACGTCGTCTCCTACACCGGTGACGACGAGAAGTTCGAATACATGTACAAGTTCGTGTCCTCGCGCAAGATCCAGCCGGGCACCGGTGCGGCGAGCATGCGGCACAACCTGACCATCCTGGACGCGGGCACGCTGTACGTCGCCAAGCTCACCGGCGACCACGCCGACAAGATCGACGGCACCGGCGCCAAGCCGTCGGACAAGGGCTTCACCGGCACCGGCCAGTGGATCCCGCTGCTGGAAACCGGTGCGGACGGCAAGGGCAAGTCGCTGGTCGATGGTATGAGCCCGGAAGAGGTTGCGGTCTTCACCCGCCTGGCCGCCGACAAGGTGGGCGCCACCAAGATGGACCGCCCGGAGGACTTCGAGGCCAACCCTTACACCGGCAAGGTGTACGTGGCGCTGACCAACAACGACAACCGCGGCGCGGAGGGCAAGCAGGGGCCGGACGAGGCGAACCCGCGCAAGCTCAACAAGAACGGTCAGATCCTGGAGATCGACGACAACCACACCGGCACCGACTTCACCTGGTCGCTGCTGCTGGTCTGCGGCGATCCCGCCGCGGCCGACACCTACTTCGCCGGATACGACAAATCCGAGGTCAGCCCGATCTCCTGCCCGGACAACCTGGCCTTCGACCCGTACGGCAACCTGTGGATCGCCACCGATGGCAACGCGTCGAAGTCGAACGACGGCTTGTTCGCTGTGGTGCTCGACGGCCCGAATCGCGGCCAGACCAAGCAGTTCCTGACCGTCCCGCGCGGTGCGGAGACCTGTGGTCCGGTGGTCAGCGAGGCACGGGTCATGGTGTGCGTGCAGCATCCCGGCGAGGCCGACGACGCCACTCCGGAGAACCCGTTGTCGCACTGGCCCGACGGCGGCACCTCCCAGCCTCGCCCCTCGGTCGTGGCGGTCTGGAAGAAGGCCGGCGGCCGCATCGGGGTCTGAGACCACAGCCGCGGCCACCGGCCCCTGCGACCACGGCCGACCACCATCCGCGGCTTTTCCCACGGGTGGAGCCGCTACTCGACTGGGCGAGTAGCGGCTCCGCTCTCAGCTACTGCCGGTGCCGCTGATGTTGGCGTAGCCGGCGAAATCACCCTGGGCGCCGCTGTAGACGTTGAGGTCGACGCGGCCCGCGATGCCTGGGATGGCGCCGCTGTCGGTGGTCTGCCAAAACGTCCAGGTAGACCAACCGCCGGGCACCTCGGGTTGGGCGTTGCCGCGGTAGTCGGCGATCCACAGCGGGTAATCGGCGAACTCGGCGGTGTCGGCCATCGCGGTACGCCAGAAGTTGGGATAGGTGTAGACGATGGGGACGCGGCCGGTGAGCGTTTCCACGGTGTTCAGGTAGCGGCGGGTCCAGTCGATCAACGCCGCCGGGCCGAGACCGCCGGAGTCCTCCAAGTCCAGCACGGGCGGCAGGTCGAGCGGTCCGTTCTGTCCGAGCACCACCGCCGCGTACAGCGCGGCCTGCGGTTCGGGTGGCAGGTTGGGGCGGGCGTAGTGGTATGTGCCCCGAGCCATTCCGGCCGCGCGCATCAGCAGACTGTCGGGCACGAAGTACGGGTTGATGTAACCGATCCCCTCGGTGGCCTTGACCATGGCGAAGTTGTGGCCGGAACGCTTGACCGCGAACCAGTCGATCGGACTGCCGCCGGTGTGCTGCCACGAGGAGACATCCGGACCGGTCGGCGCCGCCGTCGCGGGGAGCGTGGCGCCGAGGACGCCGGACAGTGCGAGCAGCGACAGCGCCGTGCCGCGGCGAGTGGTCGACCTCCAGATACCCATGCCGCACGACGATAGCCATTCGCTCTGACTGTTACCAGTGTGACGAATGGGGTGTCAGAACTGTTCTGTGGCTCTCACCCCAGCCAGTCCAGGACCGACGCCGCCGTCCACGACTGCTGCATGCTGCCGAGCGGTTCGCCGGTGAACGGTTCGTAATACTCGGCGAAGCTGCCGTCGCTGGCCTGCCGCAAGCCCTCGGCGCGCAACATGAACGAGCGCTCGGCCCAGCCGCGCCTGGCGAAGACCCAGGAGAACAGCCAGCTCATCACCGGCCACACCGGGCCGCGCCAGTACTCGCGGGAACGGAAGTCCTTGGACACCGGCGAGGTCGAGGGCGGCAGCGCGTAGCGCAGATCCGGATGGCCGCAGAAGCGCGGGCCCTCGAACAGGCGCAGCAGAGCGCGCTCGGTGTCGCGGGGGAGGCCGCCACACAGCAGCGGCGCGAACATCGAGAGGGTCTCGGTGTTGATCCACCGCTGTAACCGCACGTCGAAGTCGCGGGCCGCGCCGGTGCGGGCATCGGTCGTCGCGACGACGCCGGCGCGGAACCGGTCGGCCCAGGCGTAGAGATCGCGCACGTCCGCGTGCGGCTGCTTGTACTCTTCGCCGATGTTGGCCAGCACCTCGCAGGCCAGCGAGAAGATCCCGGTGACGAACACGTCCTCGACGGCGAAGCTCATGATGGAGGCGAGCTGGTAGTCGTCGTAGCCCGCGCGGCGCATCTGCTCCACCAGCCACAGGTAACGGTCGTACTCGCGGTCGGTGGGCCGCTGGGTCGGATCCGACACCACCAGCACGTCCTCGCGGCGGTAGGGCGGCAGGTCGCCGGGGACCACGTGCTCGTAGGCGCGATCCCAGCGCGGCGAGTTGTCCATCCCGGACTCCCAGCCGTGATACAGGGTGATGCGGCCGGTCTCCTTGGGATCGCGGGCGTGCGCCAGCCAGCGGTGCCAGCGCACCAGATCCGGCCAGCGCCGGTTGAGGAACTCCTCGGCCACGGACCTGGTACTGCGGCCGTGCCTGCGCGAATGATCCAGTATCCGCTGCACCGCGATGGCGTGCACGGGCGGTTGGGTGATCCCGGAGGTGTCCAGGTCGTCCGGGGCGTTGGCCGCCAGTTTGCGGCACTCCCAGCGGGCCGGGCCGGGAAAATAGCCGTCCACGCCGTTGGCGAAGACGATGTGCGGGATCATGCCGTTCTTCCACTGCGCCGAGAGCAGGGTGTCCAGTTCGATCACCGCCCGCTCCACGCTCAGCGGCGCGAGGCCGACCGCGACGAACGCCGCGTCCCAGCTCCACATGTGCGGGTACAGGCGTGGCGCCGCGCTGGTCATCGTGCCCAGATCGTTGCCGCGCAGCAGGTAGGCAGCGCGGGCCGCGAGCTGGGTGGGGGTGAAGCCCGGATGTGCCATCCCCCTATTCTGCGATGTCACCCGCAGATATGCCCGCTCAGCGGTGTCCGTTTCGTCCCCGGCTCCTGGGCCCGTGGCCGGTTGGTGTTCGGCGGTTCTCACTTTCGCATGCCCCGTCCGTGATTCGCTGCTCGAGATTGTCGCCTCGATTCGGTGTGCAGCGCTAGTCGTTCGTCCAGTGCTACGCGTTTCTACGCCTACTTCATCCGGCCGGTTACGGTGGGGCCCATGACTTCCGCCGCGCCCGCGAAACCGACCGCGTTGCTCACCGGCGCCAGCCGTGGCCTGGGCGCCGCGATCGCCCGCGAACTCGCACCCTCGCACGACCTGCTGCTGGGCGCCCGATCCGCGGAGTCGCTACGCGGCATCCTGGCGGAGCTGCCCGCCGCGCAGGGCTGGCCGGTCGAGTTGACCGACTATGCCGCCCTCGCCGAAGCGGTCGCGCCGATCCGGAGCCTGAACGTCCTGGTGCACAACGCGGGCATCGCCGATCTCGGCACGATCGCCGGGTCCACCGTCGAACAGTGGCGGAACACGTTGGAGGCCAACCTCATCGCCGTCGCCGAACTCACCCGGCTGCTGCTGCCCGCGCTGCGGGCGGGCAAGGGGCATGTGGTGCTGATCAACTCGGGTGCGGGGCTGCGCGCCAACGCGGGCTGGGCATCCTACGCGGCGAGCAAGTTCGGCCTGCGCGCTTTCGGTGACGCGTTGCGGCAGGAGGAGCCGGAACTGCGGGTGACCTCGATCCACCCGGGGCGCATCGACACCGACATGCAGCGAGAGATCATCGCGGGCGAGGGGCGCGAGTACCGGGCCGAGGATTTCCTCACCCCCGAGACGGTGGCATACACGGTGCGTTCCGCCATCGACACTCCGCGCGACGCACACCCGACCGAGGTCGTGCTCCGGCCCTACTGATTTCCCTGGTCACGCTCGACGACGTGCTGCTCCCGCCGCGCTGACCAGCCGTCAGGCGACGATGTTCACCAAGCGTCCGGGCACCACGATCAGCTTGCGCGGCGCCGCGCCGTCGAGCAGCTGGGCGATCTTCTCATCGGCCAGCGCTGCCGCCTCGATCGCCGCGTTGTCCGCGTCGGCCGCCACCTGAATCCGGCTGCGCACCTTGCCGTTCACCTGAATCGGGTACTCCACCGACTCCTCGACCAGCAGGGCGGGATCGGCGACCGGGAACGGGCCGTGCGCCAGCGACGTGGTGTGGCCCAGCCGCTCCCACAGCTCCTCGGCGACGTGCGGGGCCAGCGGCGCCAGCATCAGCACCAGCGGCTCCACCACCGAGCGCGGCGCGCCGTCCGGGTAGCTCTTGGTCAGGTGGTTGGTCAGCTCGATCAGCTTGGCGCCCGCGGTGTTGTCGCGCAACGCGGCGAAATCCTCGTCCACGCCCGCGATCGTCTTGTGCAGCAGGCGCAGCGTCTCGCCGGTCGGCTCGGCGTCGGTGACCCGCAGCGCGCCGGACTCCTCGTTCACCACCAGGCGCCAGGCCCGTTGCAGGAACCGGTGCGCGCCGACGACGTCTTTGGTGGCCCACGGCCGCGAGGTGTCCAGCGGACCCATGGCCATCTCGTAGAAGCGGAAGGTGTCGGCGCCGTACAGATCGCACATCTCGTCCGGGGAGATGGCGTTCTTCAGCGACTTGCCGATCTTGCCGTACTCCTGGAACACCCTGATCTCGGTGCCGGTGGCGTCGGTCCAGAAGAACTGGCCGTCGCGTTCGGCCACCTCGGCGGCGGGCACGTACGCGCCGCGCTCGTCGGTATAGGCGTGCGCCTGGATGTAGCCCTGGTTGAACAGTCGCCGGTACGGCTCCGAGCTGCTGACATCGCCCAGGTCGAACAGCACCTTCTGCCAGAACCGCGCGTACAGCAGGTGCAGCACCGCGTGCTCGACACCGCCGACGTACAGGTCCACGCCGCCCGGATCGTCCGGCCCGCCGACCTCGGCGCGCGGTCCGAGCCAGTACGCCTCGTTCTCCCGGGCACAGAACGCCTCGGTGTTCGTCGGATCGGCGTAGCGCAGCTGATACCACGAGCTGCCCGCCCAGTTCGGCATGACGTTGGTGTCGCGGCGGTATTTCCTGGGCCCATCGCCCAGGTCCAGTTCGACATGCACCCAGTCGGTGGCCTTGGCCAGCGGCGGCGACGGTTCGGACGTCGCGTCGTCCGGGTCGAAGGTCACCGGCGCGAAGTCGTCGAGTTCCGGCAGCCGCACCGGCAGCATGGACTCCGGCAGCGCGTGCGGTGCGCCCTGCTCGTCGTAGACGATCGGGAACGGCTCGCCCCAATAGCGCTGCCGGGCGAACAGCCAGTCGCGCAGCTTGTACTGGATGGTGCCGGTGCCGTGGCCGTCGGACTCCAGCCGGGCGATCACCGTGGCCTTGGCGTCTTCGACCGACAGCCCGTCCAGGTAGCCGGAATTCACCAGTTCGCCCTCACCGGAGTGGGCCGAGACGGTGATGTCGCCGCCGGAGATGACCTCTTTGATCGGCAGCCCGAGCGCGGTGGCGAAATCCCAGTCGCGCTGGTCGTGCCCGGGTACCGCCATGATCGCGCCGGTGCCGTATCCGCTGAGCACGTAGTCGGCGATGAAGATCGGCACGGGTGCGCCGTTCACCGGGTTGGTGGCGTAGTTGCCCAGGAAGACGCCGGTCTTCTCCTTGTTCTCCTGACGCTCCAGATCCGATTTGGCCGCGATCGACGTGCGGTAGGCCGCGACGGCGTCCGCCGGGGACGCGGCCCCGCCGTTGGTCCAGCGGGGATCGACGTCGGCGGGCCACGCGGCCGCGGTCAGCTTGTCCACCAGCTCGTGTTCGGGCGCCAGCACGACGTACGTCGCGCCGAACAGGGTGTCTGGCCGGGTGGTGAAAACCTTGATCTGCTCGCCGTCGGCGTCGAACCTCACCTGCGCCCCGCGCGAACGCCCGATCCAGTTGCGCTGCATGGCCTTGACGTTCTCCGGCCAGTCCAGCCGGTCGAGATCGTCGACCAACCGGTCGGCGTAGGAGGTGATGCGCATCATCCACTGCCACAGCCGCTTCCGGAACACCGGGAAGTTCCCGCGCTCACTGCGACCTTCGGCGGTGACCTCTTCGTTGGACAGCACGGTGCCCAGACCCGGGCACCAGTTCACCATCGAATCCGTCTGGTAGACCAAGCGGTAGGAGTCCAGCAGCGCGCCGCGTTCGGCGGGACTCAGCGCGGCCCAGTCCTTCCCGTCCGGGACCGCCCGTGCACCGGAGGCGAACTGGGCCTCCAGCTCGGTGATCGGGCGGGCGCGATCGGCCTCCTGGTCGTACCAGGCGTTGTAGATGCGCAGGAAGATCCACTGGGTCCAGCGGTAGTACTCCGGGTCGGTGGTCGCGAAGGAGCGGCGGCGGTCGTGGCCGAGCCCCAGCCGGTCCAGCTGGCGCTGCATCGTGGCGATGTTCGACTCGGTGGTGTCGCGCGGGTGCGCGCCGGTCTGCACCGCGTACTGCTCGGCGGGCAGGCCGAAGGCGTCGTAGCCGAGGGCGTGCAGCACATTGCGGCCGTGCATGCGGTGGTAGCGGGCGAAGACATCGGTGGCGATATAACCCAGCGGATGTCCGACATGCAGTCCCGCGCCCGAGGGGTAGGGGAACATGTCCTGCACGAACAGCTTGTCCGGCGGCGTCGGGCCCGCCAGCGGTCCCACCGGGTTCGGCGCATGGAAGGTTCCGCGTTCGTCCCACGTCCGCTGCCACCGGCGTTCGATGCGGCCGGCAAGCTCCGCGTTGTACCGATGCTCTGGTACATCGCTTTCGGTTGCGCGTGTGTCTTGCACGGTCCTGCCTTCTTGTGGTCGCCGATCCCCGACAAACTTCGTCTATCAGGGTAGAACGTCACCTCCGCTGGACCGAAAATCGGGCTGGCCTGGACTTTGCCGACGTGTTCTCGGTCGCACCGCCCGTCATCGGCCCGGCGGCACCGATGCGCTAGCCTGCATGGGTGTTCGTCGTCGCTCTCGTCCTGTTCGCGCTGGCTGCCGTAGCCGTCACCACCGGCGCACTCGGGCTGACCGGCCGGTTGCCCCGCAATCGTTTCTTCGGGGTGCACACCGAGGCCGCGTTGTCCACCGGCGAGACGTTCCGCGTCGCCAACCGGGTCGCCGCGCCCACCTCGATCGCGGCCGGGGCGTTGCTGTTCGCCGGTGGTCTCGTCGCGCTGGTCGCCGGCGGATTCGTCGCGCTGGTGGTCGCGGCCTGCACCGCCGTGGTCGCGTTGTTCACCCTCGGCGCGGGCGCGAATGCCGCCGCACAGGCCGCCGACGCCATCGCTCCGCCCCCCGAGACCGGCGGTTGCGGCAGCTCCTGCGGAGCGTGCTCACTTCGCGACGCCTGCCAGCCCGCGAGCTGAGGGCCACCGCGCTTCACTTCGGCGGCGCCACGCTGCGCGACAGCGGGCTGCCGACCGGAGTGACGTAGAGCACGCACAGCAGCACCGGCTCGGTCCCGATATTGCGGGCGACATGCGGGTAGCGCGGCCCGCTCGGTTCGCGGAAGATTCGCCACCGCCGATAGGTGACCGGCGCGCAGTCCGCGCCCGGGTGATCGAGCGTCCCCCGCGCGACGAGGACGAACAGCGTCCCGTCGTGATAGTGCCACCCGCTGGAGCCGCCGGGTTCGATGATCGTCTGGCGCAGGATGAACGCCCGTCGTCCCATGGCGAACCGGAACAGGACCCGACTGGCGGTCCCGTGCGCGGGCGCCGCGTTGGCCTCGAATGCGCGCCACATCCCTCGATCGAATCACTTCCGCTCGACTACTCCAAGCCTCCCCGGGACGCCCGCCCGGACGTCGTCTGTACCGGCTGGGTGGCTCATCGACGTCCACTACTGATCTGTTCCGGGGTGGCGGGTGTAGCGGTTGGCGGAAGTGGGCGGCGGCGGTTAGTTTCGAGCTATGTCGGCTGGTGCGCCTGAGGTCGAGGTATTCGAGAACTGCCGGCCGCGACTGGAGGCGATCGCGTATCGCCTGTTGGGTTCGGTGAGCGATGCCGAGGACGCGGTGCAGGATACGTTCATGCGCTGGCACGCCGCCGACCGCGCGTTCGTCGAGACGCCCGAGGCGTGGCTGACCAAGGTGCTCACCAATATCTGCCTCAACCAGCTCGCTTCGGCACGGGTACGGCGAGAGGCCTATGTAGGCCAGTGGCTGCCCGAGCCGATCTTCGCCGGGGACCGGATGCTCGGCCCGGCCGAGACCGTCGAGCAGCGCGAATCGGTGTCGATCGCGATGCTCACCCTGATGGAACGGCTGTCGGCCAATGAGCGCGTGGTGTATGTGCTTCGCGAGGCATTCGGCTACGCGCACAACGAGATCGCCGAAATCCTCGATATCACCGAGTCCAACTGCTATCAGATCTACCGGCGCGCGAAACAGCGTGTGACCGGCGACCGGACCCGCGTGGAGATCGATGAGGCCGCCGCCCGCAAGATCGTCGACGAGTTTCTCGCTGCCGCGCTGAGCGGCAACACCGACTCGCTGGTGCGGATGTTGACCGACGACGCGATCAGCGCGGGTGACGGTGGCGGCGTGGTCTTCTCGCTACCGGAGCCGATCACCGGCGCGCTGCGGGTGGCGCGGTTCCTGCGCCGCCTGTTCGAGCCCACCGAGGAGAAGTGGGCGATGATCGGTGGTCGCGCCGCTCTGTTCGCCGCCGTGGCCAATGGCGTGCCCGCGCTGGTGATCGTGGTCGGCGATCGGGTCGTCGGTGTCATCTGCCTGGAGGTGACGACCGACGGCATCGCGGCCGTGCACACCCAGGCCAACCCGAGCAAGCTCGTCCGCGCCACGCGTCGCTGGGCGATGTCCGAGCATGGGAACCCCCTGGTCGACGTATGGTGATCTAGATCACACTCTCCTTCTGTCAGGTTCCGCGCCGCTGTCCGGTTCAGGAAGCGAACACCACCCAGACAGGAGTGAGATCATGAAGCATCGCATCGTCGTTCTCGGCGCGGGATACGCCGGAGCCAACGCCGCTGGTCGCCTGGCCAAGCGGCTGCATCCCGCCGATGTCGAGATCGATCTCGTCAACGCCGATCCGGAGTTCGTCGAGCGGGTCCGCATGCACCAGCTCGCCGCAGGTCAGGAGCTGAAGACCCGCGCGCTGGCCGATGTCTTCGCCGACACGGGCGTACGGGTTGTGCCCGCGCGGGTGACCGCGATCGATGTCGACCGAAATGTGGTCGACATCGATGCCGCCGATGGCCGCCGTGAGATCACCTACGACACTCTCGTTTACGCCCTCGGCAGCGCCGCCGCCGACTGCGGTGTGCCCGGTGTGGCCGAGCACGCCTACGACATCGCGGGCAAGCAGTCCGCGCTGCGGGTGCGCGAGCGCCTGGCCGGCTTGGGCTCGGGTGCGACCGTGCTGGTCGTCGGCGCCGGCCTCACCGGCATCGAAGCCGCCACCGAAATCGCTGAGGCCCGACCGGATCTCGCGGTCGCCCTCGTCGCTCGCGGCGGCCTCGGCGACTGGCTGAGCGCGAAGGCCCAACAGCATCTGCGCAAGGCGTTCGACCGGCTCGGCATCACCGTGCACGAGCACACCGACATCGCCCGCGTCGAGCCGACCGGCGCCGTCACCGTCGACGGTCGCACGATCCCGGCCCGAATGACTTTGTGGACAGCCGGTTTCGCCGTGCACCCGATCGCCGCGGCCACCACCCTGCGGGTGTCGGCGACGGGGCAGATCGTCGTCGACGACACGATGCGGTCGGTCTCGCACCCCGACGTCTACGCCGTCGGCGACGCCGCGCTCGCCCCCGGGGCGAACGGCGAGCCGCTGCGCATGTCCTGCGCCTCGGGTGTCCCTTCGGCCTATCACGCCGCCGACGCCATCGCCGCACGTCTGACCGGCCGAAAGATCCCTCCCAATGCGATCGGCTACACCGCCCAGTGCATCAGCCTCGGCCGCCGCGATGCCGTCGTCCAGTGGGTCACCCCCGACGATCAGCCCAAGCCCTCCGCCGTCACCGGCCGGGCGGCCGCGCGAGTCAAGGAGTTCATCTGCAAGAGCGCGGCGTGGAGCATCTCGCACCCGACATCGATGCTCCCGTCTCGCCGTCGTCACATCACCGCCGCCGAGCCGATCCGCGCCCTCACCGCGTGACGGCGCGCTCGGTACGGGCCGTGTCGGACGGGACGATCCGACACGGTCCGCCCTGCCTCCGCCGCAAGGAGACCGGACTCGGCTGGATCATCTCCGCGCCGTCGCGGCTCGAGCGCGCTGCCGACCGGCCCACCTGTGCAAGGAGTCGCCGTCGTACCGGTCACGAAGTGCGCGTCAGAAGCGCTTCCAGAACCGCGTGATCGGCGGAGGGGTCGCCGACGGCGATCCGAGCGCTGCCGTCCGGATAAGGCTTCGCGGCGATCCCCGCGCGACGGAGGGCGGTGACGGTGCCGGGACCGGGGACGAACAGGAAGTTGGCGCGGCTCTCCGGTATCGCGAATCCGCGAGCCATCAGTGCGGCACGGAGCGCGTCTCGTTCCCCGGTGATGCGGAGGGTTCGTGCGGCGAGTTCGGGTTCGGCGGCGTAGGAGGCGGCGACCGCGGCCACCGCCGCCGCGCTCAGCCCGAAGGGCAGTTGCAACTTGCCCACTCGCGCGATCAGTTCGGTGTTGCCGAAGGCGTAGCCGATTCGCAGCCCGGCCAAGCCGTACGCCTTCGAGAAGGTCCGCAGGACGAGCAGGTTGGGGTGTTTCGCGATGAGTGCCAGCGGGTCGACGCACTCGGCCGCACCGAGGAATTCGACGTACGCCTCATCGAGAATCACCGGAACCCGGGCGGGCACGTCGGACAGGAACGCCTTCAGCTCGTCCGCCGGAATCACCGTGCCGGTGGGATTGTGCGGACGGCACACCACGACCAGTGCGGTGCGCCGGTCGATGGCGCGGCGCATCGCCCGCAGATCCTGGTTCCCCGTCGTGTCCAGCGGCACCGGCACGGTGACCAGGCCGGTCATCTCGGCCATGATCGGATACCCGTCGAACGTCGGCGCGCTGTAGACGATCTCCGTGCCCGGCCTGGTCAGCGCCTGCAGGATCTGCAGGGCCACCCCGGTCGCCCCCGAGCCGACCACCACCTGATCCGCCCGCACGTCCACATGCCGGGCGATCAGCGACGGCAGCCGATGCGGCAGGAACTCCGGGTATCGGTTGGCCTGTGCCAGCGTCATGTGCACCGCCCGCAACACCGAAGGCAGCGGCGGGAACGGGTTCTCGCTCAGGGTGAGGTCGAAACGAGGCGGCACCCGGGGCGCCGGGTGTCTGCGGGAGGGCCGGGTGCCGTCGACGACGCGCACGCTCATCGCGCGGCTCCCCAGCGGACGGCGGCCGCGCCCGCGAAGTCGCCCGCGTGCGCGAACCCCGCCAGCAGGACCAGCGAGCCGTTGGCCAGCCGTCCCGCCCGGTTCTCCACGTCCAGGGTCACCGGGATACCGGCGGCGAACAGATTTCCGCAGGAGTCGAAGGTGTCGGGATGCCGCTGCGCCGGAAGTTCCAGCGCGTCGTGCCAGTTGCGCAGGAACAGACGGTTCGGCTGATTGGTGACGAAGGTGTCGACGTCGCGTCCGCGCACGCCGAGCCGATCGCACACCGCGAGGGCGACTTCCGGAACCAGCCGGTTGCCCCTGGCGAACACCTTGGTGACCTTGGACTCGGTGAAGCTGACGCACCCCTGTCCCTCGCCCGGCTCCCAGTACTTGCGCTCGCCGTTGGTGGAGAACTCCATGTCTCCCGCGAATTCGGGATAGGTGCGGCATTCGACGTCGAGGATCGGAGCGCTGTCGTCCTTGCGCAGCAGCCCGACTCCGCAGCCGTCGCCGGGCACCGGAGCCTGGGCCAGCTTACGGATCTCGGTCTGGGTGAACACCGGTCCCGCGCAGTTCTGGCTCGCCGCGATCAGCGCGGTGCGCGCCGAGGTGGTTTGCAGAATCATGCGGGCCATCGCCATCATGTGCACGAACGCCGCGCACCCGCCGTTGTGCAGGTCGTAGACGTACGAGGGACGGATGCCGAGCCGCCGGGCCACCTCGGGGCCGCTGCCGAGCACCGGATTGTCCGGCAGCTGGGTGTGCGTGAGCAGGACGTCGACCTCGGCGATCGCGTCGGCGCCGTTGCGTTCGATCAACGGTGCGACGGCGCGCTCGACCATGTCCACCGCGGTCTCGTCGCGCGCTATGTGGTGGCGGCCCTTGGGCGCGCGGAACATGACGTTCTTGGCCATCCGGTCCGAGCGGGCGAACTGGGTGAAGTATTCGGTGCCGACCGGTTCGCCGGGTAGATACGAGGACACGTCGACAAGGCTGACCGGGGGTAGGCCGGAGGTGTTCTGGTGCATAACGCGTCTCACTTCATCCAGTCGGGCTTGATGGGCAGGCCGTGGGTGGCCCGGTACTCGCAGATGGCCTTGAGGTTGTCCATCTCCAGCTGATGACCCGCCGAGAACAGCTCCCAGAAATCGCCGACCCACACCTCCCGCTTCGGCGGCGCGGTCTCCGGATAGGGGTTCTCGTCGTAGAACGGGTGCTTGCAATTCACCCACAGGACAACCGAACCCGGCTTGTCGAACACCACTTGGGCGTCGACCACGCGCAGCAGGTAGATCATCCACAGGTGCCGTGACTGGTCCCAGGCGCAGTGGTAGTCGACGGTCATGGCGTCGGGGTTCGCGACGGTGCGGGTGAAGATCTTGGTGTCGGCGCCCAGCCGGTCATAGGCCAGCCACAGTCCGGGTTCGTCGGTCTCGGCGAACCCGCGCATGCTGTAGGTCCACTCCTCCAGCGACCTGGTGTCGGCGAGGTATTCGTACACCTCTCGCGGCGGTGCGGCGATATAGCCCTGCACCGGGCAGTATTCGCCGTAGATCTGGTCGTGTGGGTACACCGATCGCAGCATGTCCATGATGATCGGAGTGGCGGCGTCCTTGTCGACGTTCTCGACGCGGAGCACATTCGGCAGACCCTCCTCCGGGATATCGCTGAGGGCGGGCAGGGAAGTCGCGGTCACGGGGTGCTCCTCTCGGCGGGCGCAGGCACGGCGCCCGCACGGGTTGGGCGGTTGTGGGTCATCGGGCCTTCCCGGATTGCTCGACGGTGGTCAGGAAGGGCAGGAACGGGGGGATCTCATCGGGGTCGCATTCGATCGAAAGGAATGACGGACCCTCGGTTTCCATGCAGCGTCGCAGCGCTGCGGCGAGATCACCGACGGTGCGCACCGAGAACGCGGGCAGCTCGGGGAACATCGCGGCGACGCCCGCGCCCAGGTAGGCCGGACGAAATCGGTTGAAGCTGTACCGATCCCGGTAGTACAGCTGCTCCCTGGTCACGCACATGGCGTGGGCGTTGTTGTTCAGCACGACGAAGGTGACCGGCAGCGCGTGCTCGATCGCGGTGTGCAGCTCCATACCGTGCATGTAGAACGAGCCGTCACCGGCGATGACCACCGTCCGCCGCACGCCATCCGCTCGCGCGTGCCGCGCGAACGCGGACCCGATGCCCGCGCCGAACGCGTAACCCATCCCGCCCATGCCGAGGGCGACCACGAACCGGCCGCCCCGTGGGACCCGCAGATGGTGCACGACGGCCGCCCCGGTGTTGCCCGCGTCGGCGAACACGTCGGTGCCTTCGGGCAAGACGGCGTCGATCGTCTCGACCACATCCCGGTAGCGCAGACCTGGACCGGAGGAGGCGGGCACGCGCAGGGAAGTCAGCGGTTGCGCCGCGAGCACGCGTTCGGCTCCGGTACTGCCGTCGTCCAGTTCGTCGGCGAGTTGGGCGAGCGTTCGCGCGAGATCGGTACTGGTCGCGTGGATGGCGGGCAGGTACGGCGGCGCCACGCCGATGCTCGCGACCGCGCGTTCGGCGAGCGCGGTCTCCGAGCCGGCGCGGGCGGGCACCGGCAACCGGGTGCCGACCAGCAGGCACAGGGCCGAGGAGCGAATGGCCGCCGTCAGCTCGGGGTGACCCATGCTGCCCGCGACACCGCGGAAGGCGGGATCGGTGTTGTCGAAGGTGTCCTTCGCGTCCGGCGCGACGCCCACCGCGGCCTCCAGCGCGGTGGCCAAGCGGGCCAACTCGGCGCGCGCGTCGTCGCGCGCGACCTGATCACCCGCGATGATCACGATCTTGCCGGTGTGCCGGGCCGTGGTGAGCGCGGCGCGTACGCGAGCGATTCCGGCGTGGTCGGCCCGGTGCGTCCGCGGGCTCGGCCGAAACGGGGCGACGTTGCCCAGCTCGGCCTGCTGCACGTCTTTGGGCAGCAGCAGTACCGCAGGACCACCGTGCCGGGCGGCTCGCATCGCCCGGTCCAGCTGGTCCGGCACATCCGCAGCCGATTCCACCCGTGCGCAATAGGTGCTGACCGCGCCGAAGAGGCGGACCGCGTCGATGGTCCCGGCGCGTCCGCTGGTGTCCTGGAACGCGCCGTTGCCCTCCAGGGCGGTCGGCGGCTGGCCGACCAGTGCGAGTACCGGCACACGCGACGCGAACGATTCGGCGAGTCCGGCGACGAGGTTCATCGCACCGCCGCCGGAGGTCGCCGCGACGACGCCGAATCCGCCCGTGCTGCGGGCATACCCGTCGGCCATGGTGGCCGCGGAGAACTCGTGTTTGGCGACCACCCCCGTGACGTACTCCGGCGCGTCGAAGATCGCGTCGTACAGATCCTCGATATTGGCGCCGTCCACCCCGAAGATGTGCCGAACACCCAACGCCGACACCGCTCGCACCAGATGGTCCACTACCCGAGTCCGCATCGGCGCTCCTTTCCGCTGACGATGAATCGACTGCGTACAGGAGTGATACGGGCCGGCCCGCCGAACGGTTCAACGCTGCTTCAGGCGAAGGTGAGTGACACCTTGCGTGTACGTATACATCTACGTATAGTCGGGGTATGCCCAACAAGACGATCTACGTTGCCGACGACGACCTTCCGCTGTTCCAGCGTGCGCAAGAGTTGGTCGGCGGCAACCTCTCGGGTGCGGTGGTCACGGCGTTGCGCCGGTTCATCGAACTCGAGGAGGGTCGGCTGGAGGGCTACGACGAGATCGTGGTCAAGGTCGGCCGCGACGGTGTGCGCCAAGTCCGCTTCTCCGGCACTCTGCTGGGGGAGTGGCACGAGGTCAACGATACGCGGATCGAGCACATCCAGGTGTATCGCAGCCGCAAGGGCAAGTACGTGATGCACGCCCAGTATTCGAACTGGGACGAATATCCCGTCGACGCGGGCGCGAACTGGCTCAAGGACTGGCGGGACCCGAAGAGCTGGCGCCGCCTGCTCGGTGTCGGGCAACAGGACTGGGGCGATTTCGTCTTCGTCGTAGTGGATTCCCTGGACGAGTTGAAGGGACAGCTGCCCGACAAGCTCTACCGACGGGTTGCGGACGTGGCCGGGGGGCCGAAGATCGAGGACCTGGACATCTAGCCGCGACCAATACGCGATCCCCCGCGAGGCAGTACCCCGCAGGGGATCGTCCGATCGATCAGACCGCGCCGGTGAGCAGCACTCTCCCCGTGTTCGCCGCGCGGATCTCCACCGAGCGGACCTGATCGGGTGCGCCCTCGATGGTCCGGTCGATGGTCAGCTCGGTACCGGGGCCCGCGGGCCACTCGTCGAGTTTCTGCTGCTGGCCGCTGGTGCTGGTGACGTAAAGCGCGAGATTCGCGCTGTAGCGCAGCTGCTCGCCCGGTGGATAGCTGCAGGACATCACCACGCGTGTCCGGTCGCCCGCCGGGACGAGCTTGAAGTTCGCCGAGACCGGCGTGGGCTCCAGCGGAGTCATCTGGCGTTCGACGAACGCCTGCTCGCTGGTGCCCGGCTCCTGCGAGTCGTTCGATCCGGACACCGAGATCGCGATCGGGACGGCGATCGCCACCGCGGCCGCGGCGGAGGCCACCGCGATGCCGACCGACGTCCACCCGCTGCGGCGGCGGCGTCGCTCGGCCGCGTCGGCGAGCCGGGGTGGCGGTGGGAGTGTCGGCATGGGCGGGGGAGGTGGCACCGCCGCGGACTCGCCGGTTCGCGCGGGCGGCTCGATCATCGCGAGCGCGATGTCGGTCTCCACGAGGGAGAGCATGCCCGGTAGTCCCGCGAGTTCGGCGACGGCGCCCCGGCAGTCGGGGCAGGCGGCGAGGTGGCTCTCGTACTGCAGGCGCTCTTCGCGGGTGAGGGAGCCGAGCACATACGGGGCGTCCCACGTGCTGAAGTCGTCGGTGATGTCCGTCATTGATTCGTCACCCCCATCTCCTGTAGTGCCAGGCGCAACGCGCGCATACCGTAGTGCATCCGGGACTTCACCGTGCCCGGCGGGACATCGAGTTCCTCGGCGATCTGATGTGTGGACAGCCCCCGGTAGTAGGCCCGCACGATCACCTCGCGGTGGTCGGCGCTGAGCTTGCCGAGGGCATCGGCGACCAGCCAGCCGTCCAGCGCACGATCGGAGTGGTCGGGGGCCGCCCGCTCGGGTGGGTTGTCGGTGCGGAACTCGCGCCTGCTGCGGGCGCTGCGGTGCTCATCCACGGCGAGATTGCGCGCCACGGTGAACAGCCACGCCCGCGCCGACGTGGTTGATTGATCCAAGACGTTCGGCCGTTGCCAGGCCCGCAGCAATGTTTCCTGCACGATGTCCTCTGCCCGTCCCCGGTCCCGAACCAAGCCGAGCGTGTACCGCCACAGCGGGGCGGCGTGTTCCTGGTAGAGAGCCCGCATCAATTCGGACTGGTCGTCGGGCGGGCCCGTCTCGCCGCGTACCTTGCGCACAACTGGATACCTCTCCGCTCGAATTGCGGGTCCGGTCGGTGGGCGCACCCGATGCGTCACCCATGCTCTGGCCGGTTCAGTTGTCGTGGCTCATGTCGTGTCTCCTTCGGTCCCTTCGAGGAGTACACGGTCTCAGTTGCGTTCGAGTTCAATCGGGTGTGTCGCGAGCAAGGACAGCGGGAGCGGCTGACGGCGCAGCACGTGCGCCCACAGGTCCGCGCGGCCCGTGCTGATCGGGTCGGACGGCAGGGCCGAGACCACGATCCAGTCGTCGTTCTCCAGTTCGCCCTCGAGCTGGCCGAAGGTCCAGCCCGCGTAGCCCGCGAAGATCCGGATGCCCTCGACAAGCGGGGCCACCCGCTCGGGATCGGCGTCCAGGTCGACGAGGACGACCCGTCCATCGATACGCCTCAGCCCGGGGACGCCCTCGATGCGCGCGCCCACCCGGACGGTGCCCAGGCACAGCGCGGCGTCCCGTTTCACCGGACCGCCGATGAACAGCGTGCGTGGCGCCGCGACCGCGTCCGTCCAGCGCGGCAGCACGTCGTGCACGGCCGTGTCGCTCGGGCGGTTGAGCACCACGCCGAGGCTGCCCGCCTCGTTGTGCTCGATGATGTAGACGACGGTGCGCCGGAAAGTGGGTTCGACCAGTTCGGTGGACGACACCAGCAGCGTCCCGGCACGAACCACCTGCTCGCCGTGCCGGAACTCGCGTCGCCTGCGGTCACCGTGCCCGCCGCGGGTCTTCCGATCGTCCGGGTCTTCTGCGCGTGCCACTCCGACATCATCGCAGCTGTTCGCCCACAATGCGCCTTCTGTGGCCGACTTCTGTGTCCCGGATTCGCCGAACGGGTGGCGGCCCGACGGCGGACGCCCCGTCGCGCCACCGGCGCCACATCGTAGAGTCCAGCTCATGGAACCGCCCGAGGTGCGCCTCGAGAACAGCGACACCGTGTACGACTACTACCGCGATCATCGCCAGAACCGCCTGAAGGCATGGGGGGCCTACGCCGTTCTCGGCCGCCGCTACCACCCGCGCGTCACCTACGCGGAGGGCGCGCGTGCCGCGCTCCGCTCGGTGATCAGGCAGAACAGGCCGCTGCTGATCGCGATCAACCATCTCTCCGAGAGCGACCCCTACACCGTGGCCGCGGCCGCGTGGCGCAGCGGGCTACGGCGGGTGATCGGCCGGGTGCGCGTGCTGGCCAAGGACGAGCTGTTCGTCGATCCCGATCAGCGGCGCAAGATCGACATGATGGGCGGCATCCCGGTGTTCCGCGGCAAGGACCACGGCATCCGCGCGGTGAACGCCGCGGGCCAGCGCATGATGGACGTCTGCGCGGAGCGGATGGCCCGCGGCGACGGCATCGCGGTCTTCCCCGAGGGCACCTGCAACGACGTGGACCCGGCCCGCGTGCAAGCGGTGGGCAGCGGCATCGGGCACATCGCGTTCCGTGCGATGAAGCTCGGCGTCGAGCCCGTGCTGGTGTCGATGGCACTGAGCTACGGTCCGCGCCGGGACCCGGCGGTGCGGCCGACGAACGAGGACGCCAAGGGGGCCAGCTTCCACTTCGGGATTCCCATCCTCGAGTTGCCGCCCCGGCCCGGTGACATCGCCCGGTTGGTGCGTACCGATCTGCAGAAGGCGCTCGACGCCGCCGTCGCGGCCTACTGAGGACCTACTGCGGCAGGTTCAGCCGGTCGCGCGCCCAGTGCGGCACCATCGTGAGGTATTCGGGGCGGGTCTCGATGAAGTGGTGGACCGTCCGGCACATGGGCAGCGCGCCGAGCTTGTCGTCGCGGGTGCTGTTCAGCGCGGTCTCGACCAACAGCCGCGCATAGCCCTGGCCCTCGTAGGACGAGTAGATCTCGGTGTGCACGAACGCGCGCTCGGAAGCCGTGTCCTGGTATTCGGCGTAGCCGGCGATCGCACCGTCGACGTAGATCTCGAAGCGTTCCAGTGCGGTGTTGTTGCTGACCTCGGTCGACATGGCTCGACGCTACTCTGTGCGCCGGTGTCCGGATAAATCACACGCCCGACCGGGCGGAATCCCGCCACCGACTTGTCTGTCCCGGCGGGCCTGCGCAGAATGCTCTTGGTCGGGTCCGTCGTCGCGCGCGAGCGGGCAGGCTCGGGGAGGTACGAAAATGATGAGGACACCGCGGGTTTCGCGGGTCGCGGCCACCGTGGTCGCCGCAGGCCTGCTCGGGGGATCGATCGTCACCGGCGTCGCGGACGCCGCGCCGGGACTCGCCTTCGGCCGGTGTCCGGAGGGTGCGGTGCCCGCCGATCGGGGTGTGCGGTGTGCCGTCGTCAGCGTGCCGATGAATTACGCCGACCCGGATGGGCCCTCGATCGAGCTGACCGTCAGCCGGATCGCCGCCACGGGCGAGCGGGAAGGTGTCCTGTTCGCCAACCCCGGCGGTCCCGGCGCGGACGCGCTGGACTACTGGGCGCGCCGGGTGGAGGTATTCCCCGCCGGGCTCGCCGAGCACTACGACCGGATCGCCGTCCAGCCGCGCGGTCTGCGCTGGGCCACGCCACTGGAATGCGGCACGAGCACCAAGAACGAGCAGGGCCGGCAGGTCTCGCTCGGCGGCGGCAATCGCGACGAGATCAAGAAGGCCTGTGACGCGGCGCAGCCCGGTTACCTGGACGCCATCACCACCGAGAACACCGCCCGCGACATCGACGCCGTGCGCGCCGCGCTCGGGCTGAAGCGGATCGGTTACCTGGGCACGTCCTACGGCACCTACCTCGGCGCGGTGTACGCGGCGCTGTTCGGCGACCGGGTGGACCGGATGGTCCTGGACTCCAACGTCAACCCGGATTGGGTGTGGACCGAGGAGTTCGCCCAGCAGCAGGTCGCGGGCAAACAGCGCCTGGACGACTTGTTCGCCTGGATCGCCGAACACGACGACGAATACCACCTCGGCGATACCGCATTGCAGGTCTATCGCAACTGGGTCCGGTTGGCGGCGGCCCAGGGCGGCGGCTGGTACGCCAACCTGACCCCGCCGCCCGCGAGCGTCGGCGACCTGCCCGGCGCGCTGCCCGAGCCGCTGGCCGAGATCGCCAGGGATGGCTACACCGGCAGCGTCGAGCAGCTCGGCAAGCTGCAGAACCTGTTGCGCACCTTGGTCAGCGGCGGCGTCTCCGCGCAGGTGCCGTTGCTCGGCGCGACCACCGTGGCCACCTATACCCGCACCTTCTGGCCGGTCTTCGCCCGCGCGATGGCCGACGCCGCGGCCGATCCGGCGAACGTGCAGCGCCTGCGGGCCATCGAGGGCGCGACCTCGACCGACCCCACCGGGCGGTTCGTGTTCAGCGCGATCACCTGCAACGAGAACGCCGTGCCCGGCAGGCCGGAACTGCTCGGTGCCGCGGCAGGCACCATAGCCTCCGGCGGCAACGCCATGGACGCGCGCGCCGACCTGGTGCGCTCGGGAATGGCCTGTGGTTCCTGGAAACCCGTGACGAAGCCGGTGCCGATCACCGGTGCGGCGCTGCGCACCCCGCCGCTGGTGTTGCAGAGCCGTCACGACGCGCTGACCAAATACGAAGGCGGCCCGGCCATGGCCGCGGCGCTGAGCGGCACGCTGGTCGTCGTGGAGGGCGGCGACCACGGCACGTTCGGTCGCGGCAATCCGGCGGTGGACGAGGCCGTGCTCACCTACCTGCGCACCGGGAAGGTCGACATCACCCGGGCCGACCAAGCCCCGCTGCCCGCGAGCTGAACGTTGCCGTAGAGCGAGTTCGCCGACTCGCACCAGCGGTATGCGCGTTCTTATCCGGACGTTCCTGAGCGCACGGGCTTCGTGGGCGGAAGTGTCGCCGTGCGGCCGATCCGGTGGCGTCCGAGAATGTGGGGATGACATCCGCTGCGCGAGTGATCCTCGCTCCGGACAAGTTCAAGGGATCGCTGGCCGCGCCGGAGGTGGCGGCGGCCCTTGCGGCGGGATTGCGCCGGAGCGCGCCGGATGCCGAGATCCGGCAGGTGCCGGTCGCCGACGGGGGTGACGGCACGGTCGAGGCGTTCGTCGCGGCGGGTTGGACGCGGGTGGAGTTGACGGCGCCGGGGCCGACCGGGGTACCGCGCCGGACGGCCTATGCCCGGCACGGCAGGACCGCTGTTGTCGAACTGGCCGCCGTGGTCGGTCTGGCGGCCTTGCCAGGGGGACGGCCGGACCCGTTGGGCGCGAGCACATATGGGCTCGGCGTGGTCCTGGCGCATGCCATGGAGCACGGCGCGACCGAGATCGTGCTCGGCCTGGGCGGCAGTGCCTCCACCGACGGCGGCGCGGGCATGTTGCAGGCCCTCGGCGTCTACATCCTGGATACCGGCGGACGGGAATTGCCGCGCGGCGGAGCGGCTTTGGCCCACGCCGCACGGCTGGACCGCTCTGGCCTGCATCCCGGTGTCGTCGGTGCGTCCTTCACGCTGGCCTGCGACGTCGACAATCCGCTGCTCGGGCCGACCGGCGCCGCTGCGGTCTACGGGCCACAGAAGGGTGCCGGACCGGCCGAACTCGACGTCCTCGAATCGGCGCTCACCACCTGGGCCGAACTCGTGGGCCCCGAGTTCGCGCGGCTTCCCGGCGCGGGAGCGGCGGGCGGTACCGGTTTCGGTGCGCTCGCGGTACTGGACGCGCGGGTGCGCAGCGGCATCGAGGTCGTGCTCGAGTTGCTGGATTTTCCCGCCCTGCTCGCCACCGCCACCCTCGTGGTCACCGGTGAGGGATCGCTCGATCAGCAGAGCTTGCACGGCAAGGCGCCGGTCGGCGTCTGCGCGGCCGCTCGCAAGGCGGACGTCCCGGTGGTCGCCGTGGCGGGCCGCACGCTGCTCGCACCCGAGGAGATCCGGGCCGCGGGCTTCGCGGGCTGCTACGCGCTCGCCGATCTGGAACCCGACCCGGACCGCTCGATGGCGGAGGCGGCGGCACTGCTCGAACGGGTCGGCGAGCGGATCGCCGCCGAGTGGCTGGATTAGCTCGCCGATGCCGGAACGCCCGGTGCCGGTCGCTCCTTACCTCGGTGGGATCAGCTCGCCGACGCCAGGAGATTCGCGGACAGCTCGTGCCGGTGCCGGTCGCCCCACTCCTCGAGCGGACGCAGCGCGACGGCCAGCTCCTCGCCGAGCGGCGTGAGCGAGTACTCGACCCGCGGCGGGACCTCGGGATAGACCTCCCGGTGCACGACGCCACTGGACTCCAGGTGCCGCAGGTTCTCGGCGAGAACCTTCTCGCTGACCCCATCGAGCAGCCTGCGGATCTGGCCGAAGCGCTGCGGGCCGGTGCCGAGCACCCACATCAGGTGCATCTTCCACTTGCCGCCGACGACATCGATCGCGACCGTCATGCCACACACTTCGTGATCCGCGTCACTGCTCATGTCCATCGCGCTCCTCTGACCTCGTTTCGGACCTCGAGGTAAGCAACCGCACCTCGACGTTCGGTCTTCCCGACTCTACCTGCGGGAACGACCATGAATCCCGGCGCCGAAGCAAGTAACCGACGAGAACCGAAGGAACACATCATGTCCGAGCAGACCACCGCCCACGCAGTCTCCGTCGTCGGCCTCGGGCCGATGGGGCAGGCGATGGTCCGGGCCTTCCTGGACGCGGGCGTCGAGGTGACGGTGTGGAACCGCAGCCCCGAAAAGGTCGACGCCATGGTCGAACTCGGCGCGAAGCGCGCCGCGACCGTCGCCGACGCGCTCGACGCGAACGAGGTCACCGTGCTCAGCCTCACCCACTACGCGGCCATGTACGACGTGCTGGGCCAGGCGACCGGCCACCTGAAAGGCAAAGTGATCGCGAACCTGTCCTCCGATTCGCCGGAGAAGACGCGCGAGGGCGCGCAGTGGGTTCGCTCGCACGGCGCCCGATTCATCTCCGGCGGCGTCATGTCGGCGGGGGACAACATCACGCACCCGGCGTCCTACATCTTCTACAGCGGCCCGCGTGAGGTGTTCGACGCGCACGCCGAGTTGCTGCGACCGTTGAGCCCGCAGGAGTACCTCGGTGCGGACGACGGCCTCGCGCAGGTCTTTTACCAGGGACTCCTCACCATCTTCCATCCCTGGCTGCTCGCCTTCGACCAGGCCACCGCGATGATCGATCGCTCCGGCCACGACATCGCCGCGTTCGTCCCGTTCGCGATCCGCTCGGCCGCCGCGTTCCCGTACTTCATGGAGGAGTTCTCGGTCGCCAACCAGAACGGCGGCTGGGCCTCCCTGGCCAGTCTGAAGATGATGGACGCGGGCGCACAGCACGTCATCGACGCGAGTGAGGAAGTCGGCGTCGACGCCGTCCTCTCGCACACCGCCCAGGGGCTCTGGCGCAAGGCCGTAGCCGCGAGCGAGCAGGCCGGCAACCCCGTCTCCACCTACGCGCTCCTTCGCGGCGACGCCTGACCCGCGTACACCTGCGCCTCGCAGAGCCGTTTCGCGCATGCCCAGCCATGCGGAGACCTAATCGGCTCTGCGAGGCGTTTCCTGATCAGCGGCACGCAGTGGACCGCGCGAGGTCGAACTGCTCGCCATGCAACGACGCGCCGAAGCGCTGTGGGAGGGGCCTACTCGCGAAATGCCGTGCTCATGTGCCGTTGATCCAGGAACCTCGGGGCGGGCGGGGAGCCATGGAGAGCGGTGCTCTTGACTTGGGGGCACGTTCCGTGGAACACTTCTCTCTATAGAGAGCAGTGCTCACAACAAGGAGAAGTCATGGACCTCAGCACCCGCTACCTCGGCCCCGCCGGATTCGACGCGATCTTCAACCGGTTCGCCAACCTGCTGCCCAAGCTCGGCATCAGTGTGATGGGGTCGCGACTGCTCGCGGTGCGCGGGCGCAAGAGCGGGGAATGGCGCACCACGATGGTCAACCTGATGGTGCGGGAGGACGGTGAGCGCTTTCTCGTCGCGCCGCGCGGGCATACGCAGTGGGTGCGCAACCTGCGCGTGGCGGGCGGGGGCGAGTTGCGGCTCGGCCGCAAGGTGGAGACGTTCACCGCCACCGAGGTGGCCGATGCCGACAAGGTGCCGCTGCTGCGCCTCTACCTGCGGAAGTGGGGCTGGGAGGTCGGCAGGTTCTTCGAGGGCGTCACCAAGGACGCCACCGACGAGGAACTCGCCGCCATCGCGCCCGGATTCCCCGTCTTCCAGCTCCGGTGAGCTCAGGCCGAGCGGGCCAGGAATTCGATGGCGGCGGCGTAACCCTGGATGCCCATCCCCGCGACCACCGCGGTCGCGATGGGAGAGATGTAGGAGTGGTGCCGGAACTCCTCGCGCGCGTGCACATTGCTGATGTGCACCTCGACGATGGGGAGTTCCGGAATCACCAGCGCGTCTCGTAGCGCCACCGAGGTGTGGGTGAGCCCACCGGGATTGATCACGATGCCCGACTCGGCGCCGCGCGCCTGGTGGATGCGATCGATGAGGGCGCCTTCGGAGTTGGACTGGAAGGCGACGACATCCCGGTCGAATCTCGCCGCGGTCCGCCTGCACAACTCCACGACGTCCTCGAGCGTGGCCGATCCGTACACCTCCGGTTGCCTGGTGCCGAGCATGTTGAGGTTCGGGCCGTTCAGAACCAGGATCGGGCCCGGCGTCGCGGTCACAGCCATGCACGGCAAGATACCGCGCCGGACCACGCCGTTCGGACCGGACCCGACCGGCTACAACCCCTGCGGACCTTCCGAGCGCAGGTCGTCGACCTTGCGCATGGCTTCGCGCAGTTCCTCCAGCCACGCTTCCGCGTGCTGGCCCGCCAGCTTCACCGTCCAGGCCAGCGCGTCGGCGCGGGAACGGGCGACACCCGCGTCGACGAGAGTGTCGAGTACCTTGCGCTCCGGCTGGCGCAGCCGGGTCATGACGGGCACGGCCAGATGGGTGAACATGATCCGTTCCCCGTCCACCGACACGCCCCAGGCCACATTGCGCCGGTAGCGGTGCTGCGCCTCGTTCGCGATCTGCATGCGGGCGGGGCGGGTCGACTCGCGGAACCGGGCGACCGCGCCCTCCTTGGTCGCGCGCGGCACTTCTTCGGCCGGGGCGTCGGCGGTCTCCGGCGTCTTCTCCGGTTGCGGGATCGCCAGCTCGCCGATGACGACGATCTCGTCCCGATCGACCTCGATCACCGGCGGGCCGGTGAACCACTCACTTGGCAATCTTCCGGCGAACCAGTCGGGAACGTCCGACGGGTCCGGCAGGTCGGCTTGCTGCCAGCCGCCCGTTCGCCCGAAACCCCGGCCGCGGTGTGCGTTTCTCATGACGAGTCACCTACTTACTATGCTGCGGTGCTTTCACTGATTACAAGATTACGTCGCAAACGGGTCATCGGAGTTCCGCTGTACGCGAACGAGGGTCTGATTGCTTCGTTCCGCACCTTTCGGGGTATTTATTGATTCGAAACGTCGACCGCGGGGGCAACCGCGCGACTTTTCGGGAAGGCCGGTACGGTAGCGGCGCCGGTTGCCGCCGAGCGGCCGGGCGATGATCATGAAAGGCCCCCCGAGATGCAAGATCCCGGGGCACAATTGGGATGCTGAGCATGGGTAACGTCCTCGCTACGGAGGCATCGCGGTCTGGTCTTTTTCGGGTACGGTGGTCTTGTTACTGGAGTGACAAGAGTGAAGAGTGGGCGACATGGACGTGTGGGGATCCCGCCGCTTTCGTGTTCGCGGCGCAATGGCACTCATGGGGGTGGCGGCGCTCGCGCTCGGGATCGGGTCGTGCGGGATACACGAGAAGCAGAACGAAGCCGAAGCGGTCGTGGAGCGCTTCACGGATCTGCTCGACGATCAGGACTACACCAAGGCGGCAGACCTGACGTCGTACCCCACCGCGGCTACAGCAACCCTTAAGCAAATGTTTACCGGGTTGCAGGGCGCGAAGGTCGACTACCGCAAGACCCAGTTCATCGGTCTGGACGCGCAGTCCGCGATCTTCAGCATGGATGTCGAGTGGAACTTCGGCGAGCGGAAGACCTGGAACTACAGCCTCGAGGGCAATGTGCGCAAGCTGGCCATCGGCTGGCGGATCTCCTGGGAGCCCGCGGTCGTGATGCCGCAGCTCGCGCACAACCGAACGGTGCAGCTGGTGCGCACCTACCCGACGCCACCGCCCCGGGTCAACGACATCGCGGGCGCACCGCTGATGACCGAGCAGACCATCAACGTGGTCAAGCTCGATCCCGGCAAGATGCCCGACCCGGTCGCGTCGACCGACGCGCTCGCCAAGGCCATCGAGCCGGTCGCCCCGCTGATCACCGGTCCGTCACTGATGCAGCAGCTGGCCACCTCGCAGGGCAAGCCGATCGTCGCGGTGAACCTGCGCGAGGGTGACTTCGAGATCCTGGAACCGCGGATGGCGCCGATTCCCGGCGTGGTGCTGGAGAAGCAGCCGCGGCTGATCTCCGCCGACCGCCGGGTCTGGTCGCCGATGCTCGACGCGCTGCGCAAAGTGCAGCAGGAAAGCCAGGAGGCGCATTCCGGCTGGGGTGTCCAGCTGTTCGAACAGGACGGCCGGTTCATCACCCAGCTCGCCGGGCAGCAGGGCCCGCCGGGACCCGATATCGCGGGCACCATGGACCAGCGTTTGCAGCGCGCCGCCGAGGACGCGGTGGTCAGCGCGGCCACTCAGGCCTCGATCGTGGCGATCCAGCCGTCCACCGGGGCGGTGGTGGCGGCCGCGCAGAACAGCCAGGCCAGTGAGCACGGCTCGGTGGCATTCACCGGGTTGTATCCGGTGGGCGGCAACATGGAGCTGTTCCGGGCCGTCGCGGCCTCGGCGAAGGGGAAGGCGCCACAGGACGTCTCGGTACAGGACGCGGCAGAGGCGGCGACCGCGCTCGGTGTCGGCATCGACTTCAAGGTGCCCGGCCTCGATGAGGTGACCGGCCGTCTGGCCGTCGCGGGACGCAGCGCCGAGCAGGTACTGCAAGGCGGCGGTTCGGACGCCGTGCTTGCCAGCCCGTTCGGTATGGCCATCGCCGCGGCCGCGATCGTGCGGGGATCGGTGCCGCCGCCGATGATCGAGGCAGGCCGCCCGAGCACCACCGATGCCCCGCTCGACCCGCTGCCGCCGCAGACCGCCGACCGGCTGCGCGTCATGCTGCGCGACGCCACCAACGCGCCGGAGCTGGCCGGCGTGCGCCGCTACCGAGACGTCGACGCGTTCGCCGCGACCGCGGGCCCGGACGGGTGGCTGATCGGGGCGATGGGCGATCTGGTCTTCGCCGTCCACATCAACGATGTGGACAGCAAGGACGCGACCGCCCGGATGGCGGCCAGGATGTTGCAGGCACTGGCGACGCCGGAGCCGTGATCACCGCACGGCTTTGTACACCGCGCGCCAGCCGAGCAGGAACACCGCGAGCACCACGCCGGCCACCAGCACGAAGCTGACCGCCGTGCCCTGACCACCGACCACGCGCAGCAGCATTCCCCCGATCAGGGTGCAAGCCCAGATCACGACCCCGGCGGGCCACAGGGCGGTGATGCCGCCCGCGGCGGCGCGCCACCGGAGCGCCACGACGACGAGCCAGCCCGCGATCAGACCCGTCGCGAACGGCCACACGGTGCGCAGCAGGCCGGTGAGCACCGCCTCGTCGTGGCTGCGCCTGCCGATAGCGCAGAAGACGACGACGAGCAGCGCATCGACCACGAAGGGCAGCAGTTTCCTCACGCGGGCCAGCGTAACGGGGCTTCCGAAGACCAGCGCGCGGGCTGACCTGTCACAGCCGCCGCTGCTCGAATTCCTTCTCGAACTCGTCGTCGTCGGCCTCCCGGGTGCGGAACAGGAACCCGAACACGATCCAGCCGACGATCGCGACCAGGACGAAACTCACCATCCGATAGACGAACGCCGCGGCGACCGCCTGCGCGGCGGGCAGGCCCGCGGCGGCGGTGAGACCGTAGATCAGCGTCGCGTCGACGTAGACGATGCCGCCCGGCGCGAACGGGATGGACCCCACCGCTTTGCCCACGGCGAACGCGAGCAACAGACCGGCGATACGCGGATCGGCGCCCACCGCGTAACAGGCCGCGCCGAGGCAGGCCACGTCGGCGAAACGGTGCATCAGCGCCCAGAGCGCCACCAAGAGGCCGTCGCGCTTGCCGAGGTCAACCGATTCCAGTTGGCCGAGCACGTCCGCGATCTTGTCCGCCCCCTGCCCCGGTGGCCGTTTGCGCACCCGGTTGACCAGTGCGAGCAGCCTGCGTGCCAGCGCCTCGAGCGAACCGGGATCGCGCGATATGTGATTGCCCGCCCACACCAGCGCGACGACGGCGGCCAGCGAGAGAATCAGGTTCAGCGGACCCACTCGCCCGCCGGACAGCAGCGTGCCGCCGACCCCGAGCAGCGCCAGGCCCACTGCCGCGACCACGCCGGAGAACACCAGCTGCCACGAGGCGACGATCGGACTGGCGCCCCAGCGCCTGGTCTGCCGGTAGGTGAACGCGGTGGAGAACACCTGGCCCGCGGGCAAGGTCACCGACATCGCCGTCGCACCGTAGACCACCGCCACGGATTTCCGCTGACTCACCGCGACGCCGCCCGCGTTGAGCAGCTGCTTCTGCACTCGGGCGAAGCCGCTCATCGACACGGCCTGAAGCCAGATCGAGGCGGCCAGCCAACCCCAGTGGATCTCGGTGAGCTTGCGCCAGGACTCGTGCAGGCGCGGCCAGAGGTACACACCCTCGGCGATCAGCAGGGCCAGCAGGGCGGCGCCGAGCACCCACTTCAGCCAGCGGAATCTGCCACGGCGGGAACCCGCCGTGGGCGGCGGCGCAGGATTCCCTGCCAGTTCCCCGTCGGCCGTCACGCGGTCAGCCTAACGAACGCGCCGTTTCGGCATCGGTAGCGTCGGGCGCGTCGGCCTGTTCTCGTGGCCAGGCCAGCAGCGTTTTCCTGCGTCTGCCGCGCAGCTGCACCTCGTCGCCGGTTTCCCACTGGTCCTGCTCGCTTTCCTCGGCGAAATACAGCGCGCTACCCGAGGCCAGCGTTCGGCCGGGACGTTCTTTGGCCAGCTCGGTGAGCCGGGATGCCTCGTTGACCGGATCTCCGATCACCGTGTACTCGAAGCGGTTGGCCGCGCCGATGTTCCCCGCGACGGCCAGTCCGGCCGAGACACCGATACCGATGTCGAGGCCGGGGACTTCCCGGAGGGTTTCGCGCAGTTCGCGTGCGGCGGCGAGCGCGGCGGTCGGCGCGTCCGGGCGGTCCAGCGGCGCGCCGAAGATGGCCAGCGCCGCGTCGCCGACGAATTTGTTCACGAAGCCGTGGTGGCGGTGGATCACGTCGACCACGATGCGGAAGAACTCGTTGAGCAGGCTCACCACCTCGGTGGGCGGCCGCTCGGCCGCGGCGGCGGTGGAGCCGACCATGTCGACGAACAGCACCGCGACGAAGCGGGTCTCGCCGCCGAGTTCGGTGCCGTAGTCCAGCGCCCGCTGCGCCACCTCTTCGCCGACGTGCTGACCGAACAACTCCTGGAGCTGGCGGCGCTTGGCGGCCTCCTCCATCATCCGGTTGAAGCCCACCTGTAGCAGCCCGATCTCACTGCCGTCGAAGACCTCGACCTGCACGTCGCGCGCCCCGGCCTGCACCCGGTCGATGGCTTGGCTGAGCTGGCGCACCGGGTCGGAGATGCTCGAACCGGTGAGCATGGACAGCGCGAGCGCCTGCATGATCACCACGCCACACAGCAGCAGGATGGAGATGGCGAGTGACTGCGCGGAGAACTTCACCTCCGAGGAGATCTGGGTGACGCACAGCAGCACGATCGCGATGGTGGGCGCGAAGGTGCCCATGCCCCAGGTCATCGCCATCCTGGTACCGACGCCCGGGGTCAGGGTGTGGTCGAAGGTGCCCTCGGTCAGCGCCTGGGCCGCGACCGGGCGCAGAATGCGTTCGCCCAGCATGTAGGTGAAACCGAACACGATGGTCGCGGCCATGCACTCGGTGATGATGACCGCGCCTGCCAGCGCGGGAGTGTCCTTGATGATCAGCGTGGCCAGCACCGCGCCGCCGATCAGCCACAGCGCGAGATGCAGGATCGCCTGGCGCAGCGGTGCGTGCAGCGCGGCCATCTGCTCCTGGCGGCTCGGCGGCCCGCCACGCATCTGCCAGCGCATCACCGGGCGCAGCATCAGCGCGGAGGCGGCCATGCTGAGCAGGCCGCCCGCCACGAAGACGACGGCGGGGATCAGCAGGCCGGTGCGCCTGGCACCGGAGGGCTCGCCCTCGGGGACGGGTAGCCCGTACTGGATGAACGCCCACACCAGAACCGCGCCGAAAGCGTTCGCCAGCAGCATCGATGTCAGGTACAGCGGCCAGCGCGTTCGCATGGTCTGTTTGACCGCTTCCAGAGGCGCCGACACGGGGTCCAATCTAGCGTTTCGATCATCTCGGCATGTCCGCGGCGCTGCGCGGCGGTCGCGGCGCCGGTGATCGCGGACAGGGTGCGGCCGAGCCGATTAGGCGTACCTCCGCCTTCGCTCCGGCCATGCGCCGGCTTAAGACGGACTACGTCCGGCAGCAGACATTAGGCTCACGGAGGTGACCGACCCGAAGCCAAGTCCAGAGCGGAAAATCACGCTGTCACGGCACGCCGCGGAGACGGTGCACCCGATCGTCCGGGTGTCGGCGGAGTGGGGCTGGCGGCTGCTGGTGCTGTTCGCGCTGGCGATCGCGGCGGCGGCGATCGTGCAGAAACTGGCGACCGTGGTGATTCCGCTCGCCATCGGGCTGCTGGCGGCGGCTCTGCTCGCACCGCTGGTGGACTGGATGCAGCGCTTGGGCGTGCCGCGCGCGGTGGGCGTCTTCGTGGCGCTGGTCGGGTCGATCGGCGTGGTCGCGGGCATCATGACCTTCGTCGTCGAACAGTTCGTCGCCGGTGTGCCGGAGCTGTCGAACAAGTTCACCGACAGCATCCACCAGATCCAGGATTGGCTGATCAACGGCAGGCTGCACCTGAGCAACGAGCAGATCCGCAACGTGGGCGACGCCGCCGTCAAGGCGATCCAGTCCAATCAGGACAGCCTGACCAGCGGTGCGCTCACCACCGCCACCGTGATCGGCGAGCTGCTGACCGGCACCTTCCTGACGCTGTTCATCCTCATCTTCTTCCTCTACGGCGGCGATCAGATCTGGGAATTCGTCACCAGGATCGTGCCGACCGATCACCGCGAGCGCGTCCGCACCGCCGGGCAGCTCGGGTTCGGCACGCTGGTCGGATTCGTCCGCGCGACCGTGGTGGTCGCCGCGGTGGACGCCATCGGCATCGGCGCCGGACTGGCGATCCTCGGGGTGCCCTTGGCGCTCCCGCTGGCCTCGCTGGTGTTCATCGGCGCGTTCATCCCGATCATCGGCGCGTTCCTGGCCGGGTTCATCGCCGTGTTCATCGCGTTGGTGACCAAAGGCCTGGTCACCGCGCTGATCGTGCTCGGCATCATCATCGCGGTGATGCAGCTCGAGGGGCACGTGCTGCAACCGCTGCTGCTCGGGCGGGCGGTGAGCATCCATCCGCTGGCCGTGGTGCTGGCGATCACGGCGGGCGTGGTGATCGGCGGGATCGCGGGCGGTCTGCTCGCGGTGCCGTTCGTCGCGGTGATGAACACCGCGATCCGGTCGTTGCTCGAGGGTCCGGAGGAGTTGTACGAGGAACTACAGACCGGCGACGACCATCGCGGGCTGTATCAAGCCGAACCCGATCACCCCGATCCCGGCCGGTTCGACGTGGCCGCGACGCTGATGGAGGCGACCCGGAAGCGGGCGGAGGCGATGAAGGCGGCGCGGCAAAAGGTGGAATCCGATGACGGCGCGCAAGCCGGCGACGGCACGGCGCAGGCCTGAGCTGCGCTCGGCCGACGTGGCGACCACCCCGCTGTGGCGGGCCGCGCAGGCGCTGCGGCTGGTCACGCTGCTGTACGCGGTCGGACAGCAGATCGCCTCGGTGCCGTACTACACGAATCAGCGGTTGAGCTGGGTGCTCGTCGCCTTGATGGCGGTGTGGTCGGGTGCTTCGGCGATCATGTTGTCGCAGTGGCATTTTCCCGAGGTGGCCAGGCTGCGTGTCTGGGTGGTGATCGGCGACCACGTTGTCGTGATCGGGCTGATGGCCGCCACTCGCCTGGTCGCCGATTACGGCTGGTATCACGGACATCAGACGCTGCCGACCACGCTGTGGGCGACCAACGCCGTGATCGGGGCGGCGATCCTGCGTGGCCCGTTCGCCGGAGTGCTGTCCGGAGCACTGATCGCCGCGGTGGCACTGACGGTGCGCGACCAGTGGGGTGAGGACGTGTGGACGGACGCGACGGTGCCGGTGCTCGTCTCGGTGGGTCTGGCGCTCGGCTTGGCCGCCAACACCGCCCGCCGCGCCCAGGACCAGCTGGAACAAGCGGTGCGGCTGACCGCGGCGGCCGAGGAGCGCGAACGGCTCTCCCGCGAGGTGCACGACGGGGTGTTGCAAGTACTCAGCTACATCAAGCGCCGCGGCAGCGAGATCGGCGGGCCCACGGAGGAATTGGCGTTGCGAGCCGGTGAGCAGGAGGTGGCGCTGCGCGTGCTGATCACCGAGCAGGCCGATCACCGGGATGCGGGGGGCGCCGAGGTCGACCTGCGGCCCCTGCTGACCGCGCAATCCACCCCCGCGGTGTCGGTGTCCACGCCCGGCGAGCCGGTGCGGGTCGGCCGCTGGATGGCGAACGAGATCGCCTCGGCCGTGGCCACGGCGCTGTCCAATGTGGAACTGCACGCGGGGCCGGACGCGAGAGCCTATGTCCTCCTGGAGGACACCGGCGACGAACTGGTGATCAGTGTGCGCGACGATGGCGTCGGCATCCCGCCGGGCCGGCTGGCCGAGGCGGAAGCCGAAGGGCGCATGGGGGTCTCCCGATCGATCGTCGGCCGGATCGCGGCCCTCGGTGGCAGCGCGGACCTGCTCACCGAGATCGACGGCGGGGTCGGGTTCGGCACCGAATGGGAATTCCGGGTGCCCAGATGAGCGACGACGGGAGGCGCGGATGACGGACCAGGCGGCCGAGTCCATCTCGGTGATGGTGGTGGACGACCACCCGATGTGGCGCGACGGCGTCTCCCGTGATCTCACCGAGGCGGGATTCCAGGTGACGGCCACGGCCGACGGTGTCGCCGCGGCGGGCAGGCGCGCCGCCGCGGTGCGCCCGGACGTGGTGCTGATGGACATGCAACTGCCCGACGGCAACGGGGCGCAGGCCACCGCCGAGGTGCTGCGGGTGTCGCCGCAGAGCCGGGTGCTGGTGCTCTCGGCCTCGGCCGAGCGCGACGACGTACTCGACGCGATCAAGGCGGGCGCCTCGGGCTACCTGGTCAAAAGCGCGTCGGCGGCCGAGCTCGTCGACGCCGTGCGCGCCACCGCGGCCGGTCAAGCGGTATTCACTCCCGGGCTGGCCGGGCTGGTGCTCGGCGAATACCGGCGGATGGCCACCGCGCCCGCGCAACCGGACGAGCCACACCGGCCCGCGCTCACCGAGCGGGAGACCGAGGTGCTGCGGATGGTGGCGAAAGGGTTGTCCGCCAAGCAGATAGCGACGCGGCTCGGACTGAGCCATCGCACCGTGGAGAACCACGTGCAGGCGACGCTGCGCAAATTGCAGCTGGCGAACCGGGTGGAGTTGACCCGCTACGCCATCGAACAGGGGCTCGAGTAGGCCCGGCGCTCCCCCGAATCAGGGATCGCCCTGATGCGGAGGTGGCCGCGCGCTCGGTAACCTCGATCACATGGGTGGGCCCGAATCGGTATCGAAGGCGGTCGGCTCCGGCGGCGCGGTGGGCGACCGGGAACTGCGCGTGTCGGACGCCGAGCGGGAACACGTCGGTCAACTGTTGCAGCGCGCCGTGGGCCTCGGCATGCTCTCGCTCGGCGAGTTCACCGAGCGGATGGACACGGCTCTGGCCGCCAGGACGCGCGGCGAGTTGAACGCCGTCCTCATCGATCTGCCCGGTGTGCGCCTGGTCGGGCAGCCCGCCGCGGCGCCGTCGACGTTCGTGAACACCTCGCCCGCGTTCGCCAGGCAGGCCCCCGGCTCGAATGCCACGGGCAACGTGATCCGTTCGCGGTTGTCCGGGGTGAACCGCCGCGGCTCGTGGCAGGTGCCGCCCACGCTGCATCTGAACAACTGGCTGTCCGGGGTCACCTTGGACTTCACCGCCGCGATCATGTCGACCCAGGTGGTCGAACTGCGTGTCGACGACTTCTTCGGCTCGATCACCCTGATCGTGCCCGCGGAGGCCACCGTCGACCTGAACGGTCTGGAGCTGATCGGGTCCAGCGTGAACAACAAGGTCCGCACCGGCCCACCGATCGGCCCGCTGCACCTGGTGGTGCACGGCAAACTGCGATTCGGATCGGTCACCGCGAAGCATCCGTTCATCGCGCAGTGGCGGCGGTTGATGGGTCGCTGAGCGGCCGGGTCAGTGGGTCGCGGGCGCCATGGCCAGCGTCGGGTAGTCGGTATAGCCCTCCGCGCCGCCCACGTACATGAGGTGCGCGTCGCGGACCGGGTTCAGCGGCGCTCCCGCGCGGAATCGCTCGACCAGGTCGGGGTTGGCCAGGAAGGAACGGCCCAGGGAGATCAGGTCGGCGCCGCCGGCGAGCAGGCGCCGCGCGGCTTGCCCGCCGCCGTCCTCGGGCAGGGGAACGCCCCAGCCCAGGTTCGGGTTGGCGATCAAGATGCCCGCCCACAGCGAACGAATCCGCTGGAACAGCGGCTGATCGGGGTCGGCGAAGACGTAATGCAAGTAGGCGAGGCCGCTTTCCGCCAGTGCCGAGACCAACGCGGGATAGATATCGTCGGTGTCGCCCTCGTCGATGCCGTTGACCGAGACTCCGGGAGAGATTCGCACACCTACGCGCTCGGCGCCGATCGCGTCCGCGACCGCTTCGACCACTTCACGGGTGAAACGGATGCGGTTGGCCACCGACCCGCCGTAGGAGTCGGTGCGCTGATTGGTGTTCTGCGCCAGGAATTGGTGCAGCAGATAACCGTTCGCGCTGTGCATCTCGACCCCCGCGAATCCGGCCGCGATGGCGTTGCGGGCGGCGGACACGAAATCGGCGATGGTGGTTTCGATGTCGGCGGTGGACATCTCCAGCGGGACAACTGCGTCTTGCGCGCCGCTGGGTGTGTGAATCGGTTCGGGCAGCGCGATCGGCGAGGGCGCGATCGGCGACAGCCCGCTGTTGTCCGGGTGACCGACGCGGCCGCCGTGCTGTAGTTGCAGGAACATGCGCCCGCCCGCGGCCGCGACAGCGCCGGTCACCGCGCGCCAGCCCGCGATGTGTCGTTCGGTATAGATCCCGGGGATGTCGGCGTAGGTCTGCCCGACCCGGTTCGGCGTGGTCGCCTCGGCGATGATCAAGCCCGCGCTCGCGCGTTGTGCGTAGTAGGTCGCCATGAGCGGGGACGGCGTGCCGTCGGACGCGGCGCGGTTGCGGGTCATCGGTGCCATCACGAGGCGGTTCGGCAGTGCGAGGGAGCCGATGGCCGCGGGCTGGAAGAGGGCGGGAGCCGCTGTGTTCGTCATGGTAGTACGGTAAAACTTGACACCGATGTGAGATTCAAGCCGGAACGGGAAAAGGCAGGTGGCGGATGCGAATCGGGGAACTCGCGGAGCGGACCGGCGTGAGTGAGCGGTCGCTGCGCTACTACGAGCAGCAAGGCATGCTGGCCTCCGATCGCACACCCGGCGGTCATCGCGACTATCCGGAGCGGGCGGTGGACCGGGTAATCCACATTCAGGAGCTGCTCGCGGCCGGACTCACCAGCAAGAAGATCTCGCGGATCCTGCCCTGCATGCGCGACGCGGACGGCGGTCCCAACGAGTACGCCACGCCCGCGCTGGTCGACGAGCTGCGGACGGAGCGGGAGCGGATCACCCGCACCATCAACGATCTCGTGCGCTCGCGCGAGGTGCTGGACGAGGTGATCGAACGGGCCGGTGAACGGGCGGCGACCTAGGTGTTGACCCCGACCCGGCGGGCGAACGCGCGCAGCGGCACTTTCCGGTCGTGGTCGAGCAGTTCGGACACGATATGACGCGGCAGGGTCTGGTATTTCAGCCAGTCCGCGCCGCCCACCCGTTCCGCGGTGAGCAAGGCGTCCAGCGCGCGCCGGTGCTGCCCGGTGCGCGTCAGCGCGACCGCCGTGTCGGCGAGGTGCCGGGCCCGCGACGCCTGCGGGAGGCTGCCGTTGACAGGCATGTTCTTGGCCGCGGCCAGTGCCTCCGGGTAGCGCTCGGAGGAGACGTTGACATCGACCGTCTGCATGACGACCTGTGAGGGGCCGAAATAGGTCTCGTAGTCCTGCCGGTCCACGCCGATCCGCATGGCGACTTCGCTCGCGGCCTCGACCAGGGACAACGCGTCTTGCACATCCTGCGCCCGGCCCGCGGCGGTCGCGCCCTGCAACACCAGCGAGCCGTAGGCGGACAGGTGCGTCGGCGTGACGTCGCCGGAGGGCTCGAGGGTCGCGGCCGCGTTGAGCGCGACGCCGCGCGATTCGTCGTAGCGGCCCTGCACCAGCAACTGCCAGGCCACCGAACCGCGGATGGTGGCCAGCAGCAGGGGGTCGTTGCCCAGCTCGGCGGCGGTGAGCGCCTGCCGGATCGCCAGGAACGCCGGATCGGTTTGGCCGAGATGTACCAGCGTGCAGCCGGTCACCCAGTACATCCGGGCCAGCAATTCGTTGGCAGGCGCGACCGAACCGTTGCGCGCGGCGTGCACGGTGGCGCGGAGCTGGGTCAATCCGGGCGGGAGGATCGAGGTCAGCAGTTCGTAGCGGCCCGACCAGTAGGCGCCCCAGGCGTAGTCGACCGCCCGACGGCCGTCGTCGAGGCTGACCGCCGCCTCCTCCTTGGTCTCGCCGAGCAGGTCGTCGACCGGTGTCAAGGCGCGGCGGATCGCCACGATGCCCGCGTCCGGATCGGTAGACGGCACACCTTGGCGCTTGCCGATCAGATCGGCGATATCCACGTCCAGGGCACGCGCTATCTTCTGCAAGCTGGCGATGGAGGCGGTCTGGCGGCCGCCCTGCTCGAGCTTGCGCACCAGATCCACGCTGACTCCCGCCTGGTCGGCGAGTTGACGCTGGGTGAGCGCCTTGCCGCGGAACTGGCGGATCCGAACTCCGATCGACGATTCGTCCATACCCAAGTCCTTTGTTAAATCTGGGTTTCAGAGTACGACGCTATGTTATCTGGGACTACCGAAGTGGGACATTGCGTACGACTCGTTCGCCGCTGGTTGGAATACCGTTGCCTTTCTGCAACTTTGACTGCAAAGGGCGGCGGCGATGAAAACCATGCCGAATACCACCGTGCAGGCCGGGCGCGCCGATCCCGCGCCGTGGCCTGGTGCACAGACCACCCGACCGGTGCGCAGCGCTCTTCCCGCGAATCCCAGCACAGGGATGCGCGACCAGCGCGGGTTGCTATCTCGAAAGTCCACCGTTATGACCGAATTCGGCTTCTGTGATGCGGAGTAGGGCGATGTTCGAGAGCTGTCACACTCCGCATGAGGTCGCGCATCTGCTGCGGCATACCTACGGGCTGCCGGTCCAGCTTCTGGCCGGACGCCCGATCATCACCACCGGATCCATCATCGGGGCGATCGTCATGCCGCCGGAACTGGGCCGGAAAGCGCTGGCCCAGTTGGACCGCAACCACACCGCGCCCGTGATCGCCGACCCCGGCGAACGCACCTGGACCTTCCTCGTCACGCCCCCGAGCCCAGCTCGGCCGGTCGAAGTCCCGGTTCGCCGCTGCCTCGCCGGTCACGGCGTCACCGTGGTCCCTGGCGGTCGCATCATCCTGCTGCCCAGCTCCGACACGGCCCTCGGCTGGCACTGGGCGGGCGAACCGGCGCCGGGCGTCCTGCGCATGCCACCGCGCGCCGCGGTGATCGATGCCGTGCACGAGGCCATCGGCTCGCGCGCCTACTGACCACCTGGCGTGACCGGTCCGTATCCGACAGCCCCGGGTGCGGGCCGGTCGGGTAGAACCCGGCTGTCTACCAGGGGTAACTACTCATGCCCGCGCACGTCGCGGAAATCAGCATGAGAGTCATGACTACCTCCATCGATCCGGCGCTGCTCGCGCGGCTCTCCGGCGAGTTCACCACGTTGGGGACGCAGCTGGGCGTGCTCGGCCAGGATCTGCGTCTGCTGCACGAGCAGGTCGCCGCGGATACGGGCGGCGTTCGGGGGGATACCGGCCGATCCGATACGCCGGGCGGTCTCGTCGCCGGAGAGGCTCGCGGGTCTGCGGCTGACACGTCGGGTACGTCCGTGACCGGAGACGCTCGCGGGTGGACGGCCGGTACGCGGGGTGAGTCCGTGGCCGGGGGGACGCCCGGGTGGTCAGCCGACGCGCCCGGTGCGCACGGGGAAAGGGGAGCGCGGCGGTCGACTGCTGACGCGCCGGGTGGGGCCGTGGCCGGAGACGCCGGTGGGTCGGTGGGGGATTCGCCGGTAATGCCAGTGGACGGGTTGTCGGCCGACTCGCGGGGTGTGCGCGTGACCGGAGACGCTCGCAAGTGGACGGCTGACGCGCCCGGTGGATCCGCGGCAGGGGGAGCCCGCGGTCGGACGGCCGACGACGCGAGTGCTCCGGTTCCAAGAAGTTCCATACCGGCCGGGACGGATGACCAGGCGTCCGCCGTGCCCGGTCACACGGCAGCCGATGCGGGCCCGTCGTCCGGTACGGCTCATACGCCCGCCGGTGGTGGGTTCCCGGGACCGGAGCGCGCTCCGTCCGGCGCAGTGCCATTCGGGACGCCGCCGTGGCCGGGCCATTCGCCGACGACCGGTATGCCGGTTCCCCCTCCGCAGCCCCCCTACGCTCCGCGTTTCACTCCGCCGCCCGGTGGCGCGTGGGGTGCTGCTCCGTGGCCGCCGAACGCACACGGTCCGATGCCGCCTCGGCCGCCTGTCCCACCGCGCGCGAAGCCGCCGGTGCCGCACACCCCGTGGTGGCAGCGCGACGGGGTGATCAGCCGGATCCTCGCGCTGGCCGGTGTCGCGGTGACGCTGATCGGCGTCGCGATGCTGCTGGTATTGGCCGCGCAGGCGGGGTTCTTCGGGCCGGTGCCGAGGGTTGTCGCCGGAGCGGCTTTCTCGGCCGCGCTGGTGGGTACCGGCGTGCGCGTCTTCGGGCGGTCCGGCGGGCGGGTCGGCGGTATCGCGTTGGCGGCCACCGGTATCGCGGGTGCTTACCTCGATGTCGTCGCCCTGACCGCCGTCTACCACTGGCTGCATCCGGTGCTCGGGCTCGCCGTCGCCTTCGGTGTCGCCGCCGCGGGCGTCGGGCTGGCGATGCAGTGGCGTTCGCAGCCTTTCGCTGTGCTGGTGGTGCTCGCCGCGGCGGCGCTGTCCCCGGTTCTGACCACGCGGCTGGTCCTGCTCGCGTTCTTGATCGTGTTGCAACTGGCCTGCGTGCCGGTGCAATTGACGCGGAACTGGCCGTATCTGCACGTGGCACGGACTTTGCCGGCTGTATTGGCGACGTTCACGTTCGTCGCGGGGGCGATCCTCGGTACGCCCGCGGCCGAAGAGCGCACCTGGGTGCTCGTCGCCGCGGTGGCGGTCGCGCTGGTCGGGGTCGGCGGGACGCTCGTCGTCGTCCGGCATCGGGCCGCCGATGTCACCGCCTCGCTGACGATGGCGGCGGCGCTCGCGCCGATCCTGGTGGCTCCGGGGATGTTCGAGGAACGGTTCGTCACGGCATCGGTGGCCTCGATCGCCGCCGCAGTGCTTCTGCTCGTCGCGGCGGTGACAATGGTGCCGAAACTCAACGCCTACCTGCGGATTCCGGGACACACCGCGCTCGTGGCCGCTGTCGCGGGCTCGATCGCCTTGCTCGAGGCGTGCGTCGGTGCGACCGGGCCGCGAACGCTCCCCACGGCGCTGCTCCTGGTGGCGCTGACCTTTCTGGGCGTAGCCGGCCAGCGGAGATCACGTCCGGCGGCGGGTCTCGGCACGGCGTTCGCGGTGCTCGGCGGCTTCGCACTGCTGAATGTCGCGAGCCCGGAAATCCTCGCCGCACAGCATCGTTCGGAAGCGGAGCTGGGCATGGCGACGGTGCTCGGCGCGGTACTAGCCCTGGGCGTGGTCGCGGTGGCCCTGTGGTGCGCGCGGCGGGCGCCCGGCCCGGCCGCGGGCACCGAGTGGCAATGGATCACCGCCAGCGTCGCCGGCCTGTACGCCGTCACCGCGACGACGGTCTCCATCGGCGTCGCCACCCGGACGCCGAACGGCTTCCTCGTCGGCCACAGCGCCGCGACCATCCTCTGGATGGCAGCCGCGACCGCCGCCCTCCTGTTCGGCTTGCGCAGGCTCGCCACCGCACCCGCCGTAGCCAAACTCGCCCTGGGCTCAGGACTGTTGGTCACGGCAGCCGCACTGGCCAAACTCTTCCTCTTCGACCTGGCCACCCTGGACGGCCTGGTCCGCGTCGCCGCCTTCCTGGTCGTCGGCATCCTGCTGCTCCTGGCCGGAACGCGCTACGCCCGCGCTTTCGCCGATGCGAAAACCGTCAACCCCGAGGAAACGCCCGTCGACTGAGCCACCTCCGGTGCGCAGCCCTGCTGCCGCGAATCGCGATGATCAACGAACGCGCAACGGTCGACACCGGATGCGAACCGTACATTCCGGATGGCAAGCCGGGATGGTGGTACTACACAGCGCGTCCGTAAACACGGACTGGTAAGGCCGCTGCGTTCTTTCCGGGCGAACTACCCGGCCAGGGCGCGGCGGCGTTTCCGTTTGCGATGCCTACCCGCTCACTCGCGGTCGCGGCGGCGCAGTAGTTCGTTCACGCTCACCGTGCGGCCGTCGCCGCCGTGGTGGCGGCCCTCCTCGGGCCTGCCGACGTGGCGGCGGGAAGAGCGGAGTTCGGCCATCCAGCTCTCGATACTGCTGCGGTTGGTGGTGTCCGGTCCGTTGTACGGCTCCGCGGGCGCTTCGGGCTCGGGCTCGGGTGCGCGGTGAGCGGGGCCGTCGAAAGCGCCAGGGGCGTCGGGCGGCAGGTGCCGTGCCGCACGAGGGGCGCCGGGCTGCTGCGCGAGGTCGAGGGTCGGGTCTTGCGAGATGCCGGACAGCGGAAGGGGTTCCGGTGCGGCGGTCGGGCGCGGTGCGGGCGGGGTGACCGAGGCCACGACGGGTCGCGGGCTGTGCTCGGGGAAAACGACCGACGGCACACCGGCGTGCGGCGCGTTCTGGTCCTGCGGCAGAGCCGTGGGCGGAATCGGTCGCGGCGCTGCGAGGCCTTGCGGGTTCGCGGGCGGCGCCGGTGGCCGCTGCTCCGTCCGGTCCGGTGTCGAGCGCGGAGGGTTCGGCGGCTGCGAGATCCGCCGCGGGCGAATCGGCTCACCCTGCGGAGGGGTGGCATTGCGCGGCGGTTCCGGTCGCTGCCTGCTCGGATCGAGCGGCGGCGGCGCGGGCGTCGCCTGCGGCGACGGCGACGGCGGAACCCGGTCCAGCCGCCTGGTGGGTGCTTCTGCCTCGATCTCGGCGACCGTACGCGGCTTACGCCTGCGCGGCACCTTGTTGGCGTCGGCGACCGCTGGAATCTGCATGGTCACCGGGTCGGTGATCGGCGTGGTCTTGACCAGGTCGACGAGATCGTCACCGCCGACTCGCTCGTCGTCGAGGATCGGCTCACCGAGCCCGACCTTCTCCTGCACCTTCTTCATCCAGGCCGGCGCCCACCAGCAGTCGTCACCGAGGAGCTTCATGGTCGCCGGGACGAGCAGCATGCGCAGCACGGTCGCGTCGATGAACAGCGCGGCGATCATGCCGTAGGCGATGTACTGCATCATCACCAGGTCGGAGAAGGCGAACGCGCCGGTGACGACGAGCAGGATCAGCGCGGCGGCGGTGATGATCCGGCCGGTCTGCGCGGTGCCGATCCGCACGGCCTCGGTGGTGCTCGCGCCCTGGGCACGCGCCTCGACCATGCGCGACATCAGGAAGACTTCGTAGTCGGTCGACAGACCGTAGATGATCGCGATGATCAGCACCAGCACCGGCGACATGATCGGCTGCGGAGTGAAGTTCAACAGGCCCGCGCCGTGGCCATCGATGAAGATCCAGGTGAGGATGCCGAGTGTGGACCCGAGACCGAGGGCGCTCATCAGCGCGGCCTTGATCGGCAGCACCAGCGACCCGAAGGTCAGGAACATCAGCAGGGTCGTCACGAACAGGACCAGCGCGATCATCAGGGGCATCCGGCCCAGCAGGGCGTCGATGCTGTCCTTCTGGATCGTCGGCTGACCGCCGACGAGCAGGGTGACACCGTCAGGCAATTCCAGCGAGCGCAGATACTCGATGGTCGGATCGGCGTCTTCCGAATTGGTCAACGTGACGGACGTGTTGTAAATGGTCTTGTCGTTGGGAGCCGTGCTCGGCGGGTAAGCGAATTCGCCGGCCAACCCGGGCGCTTTGCTCGCCTCCTTCACCACCTTGCCCACCTGGGGAGCGAGGCTGGGATCGTCGACGACGAAGACCAGTTCGATTGGATCCGACTTGCGCAGCGGGAAGATCGTGTCGAACTGCTTCTGCGCCAGCCGGGTCGAATTGTCCGGCGGCAGATACCGCTCGTTGATGCCGCCGAAAGTCAGGTTCTTGACCGGAATGATCAGCAGCAGCAAGACGATGCAGAGTGGAATCGCGATCTTGAGCGGATGCTTCATCACCCAGCGGGTCGACTGCCCCCAGAAGCCGCCCTCCACCTCGTCGGCGGTCTTCGTCTTGCGGAACCGCTTGAGGCCCAGCATGTCGACGCGCTTGCCGAGCACCGCCAGCATCGCGGGCAATACGGTGATCGAGGTCAGTGCCGCCAAGGTGACCGTCGCGATGGCGCCGTAGGCGACCGATTTCAGGAAGCCCTGGGGAAACAGCAGCATGCCGCCGAGGCTGGCGACGATCATCGTGGCGGAGAACACCACGGTGCGGCCCGCGGTCATCACCGATCTGCGGACAGCTGCCTTGGTGCTGTAACCCTCGGCGAGTTCCTCGCGGAATCGGCTCACGATGAACAGGCCGTAGTCGATGGCAAGACCGAGGCCGATCATCGAGACGACCGGCGAGACGAACGAATTCACCTCGGTGAACTCGGTGATGAAGCGGACGATCCCCCAGGCGCCCACCACGGTGAGGCCACCGACGACCAGTGGCAGTGCGGCGGCGACGATTCCGCCGAAGATGAAGAAGAGCAGGAGGGCCACGGCCGGAATGGCGAGAATCTCCATGCGCTTCTGATCGTCGGCCATGGTGTCGTTCAATGTTCCCGCGACGGCCTGCAACCCGGTCACCTGGACGTCGACGCCGGGGATGAAGAAGACGTTCTTCACCTTGCGGTAGTTGCGCACCATATCGGTGTCGTTATCGCCCCTGATGGCGATGGAGGCGAAGGCGTACTTCTTGTCCTTCGACCCGAAAATGCTGGCCTGAGTCGGAATGTTCGCGTCGTTCCGCCAGTACATCCCGTTGATCTTGGTGATCTCGTCCGGATGCTCGCGGGGCAGAGCGGCGAGATTCTCGATGATCTTGCCGCTGAACTCCGGATCGTCGATGGTCTTGCCATCCGGCGCGGTGTACAACACGATGACGTCGGAGTCGTGATTCCGTGCGAAGGCCCCGTCTTTGATCCGCGCCGCGCGCGCCGACTCCGAGGTCGGATCATCCCACCCGCTGGAGCTGAGGTGGTCCTCCAACCCGAGGCCATAGCCACCGAGAGCCAGAAGACCGGCCACGACGACGCCGATGACGGCGAAACGCAGCCGGTATACCAGATCGCCCCAGCGTGTGAACACTAAGCGACTCCTTGGGCGGGGCGAGAGGTGAGCAGTGCCGACAGCGGCCGGAACGGCTGCAGCCAGGCACCCTCGTCGGGCAGCGAGTCGAGGCTCACCCGGGGCAGCGGTTCACGGAACACGCCCGGAATGTCCTCGAGGTCGATGAATTCGAGAGTATCGGATGTGACGGCCCAACTCGCGTGCTCGCGGAAGCCGAGCACCTGGACCGGCACTCCCTTGGCGGCGAGTTCCTCCAGCGGTTCGCGGAACGCCTGGCCGTCGGCCGAGGCGACCATGATGCCCGCCAGGCCCGCGCCGCGACTGCGTAGGGCGATGTGCGCCAGCATGTCGGCGTCGACATCGGAGTCGTCGTCGATCTTGGGTTTGGCGAAGACCGCGTAGCCGACGTTGCGCAGCGCCTCCACCCACGGGCGCACGACGTCGGCGGTGCCCGGCGCGATGTTGGTGAAGACGGTGGCCTCGGGTTCCACGCGGTGCACCGCGCCCACCGACAGTTCGGCGGTCCTGGCCAGCAGCCAGCGGCCGAGCGCGTCGAACCGCGGGCGGTAGGCGGCGGTGGGGCGACCGCCGAGAATGGCGCCGAGGCCCATGTCGAGATTCGGGGCGTCCCAGACCAACAGGACGCGGCGCACGTCCGGCGTCGAGCCGCCCAGACCTTCCGCTCCGCCCCCGTGCACCTCCCCGGCAACATCGACCACTTCGTGGGCCATTTCACTGACGCTCATCGGTCGATCTTCCCCCATATGAGCTCGGTGATGGCGCTACCGGCGCGATGTGCCTTGCCTTCGAATTTCGTGACGGGACGCTCGAAACCGATCGGCGCCGTGCCGCGATGCTCCTCGCTGACCCCGCCCGTGGCCTCGTTCAGGCCCTCGAGCAGGGGCTCTGCCATACCGACGGTGTGGATGTGCTCGGCGTAGTCCGCATGGTCGGTGGCGACGTGCAGCACGCCTCCCGGCTTCAGGCGGCTGGCGATCAACGCGACCGTCGCGGGTTGCAGCAGCCGTCGCTTGTGGTGGCGAGCCTTCGGCCACGGGTCGGGGAAGAACACTCGGACGCCGGTTAGCGACTCGGCAGCAATCATGTTCTCCAGCACGTCGACCGCGTCTCCGCGCAGCAGGCGGATGTTCTCGATCCCTTCGCGCTCGATGCGCTGCACCAGCTGCGCGAGCCCGGGCTGGTAGACCTCGATGCCGATCAGGTTCAGGTGCGGTTCGGCCTGCGCCATGGCGGCCGTCGCGGTGCCGGTGCCGCAGCCGATCTCGATGACCAGCGGTGCGTCGCGGCCGAACCAGGCGGCCGCGTCCAGTGGCTCGTCGGCGACCTCGCGGCCGATCGAGGGCCACATCCGGTCCCAGGATTGCTGCTGGGTCGCGGTCAGCGCGCCCCTGCGCGACCGGAAGCTGGTGACTCGTGGGTACAGGCGGGAGCCGGTCTTGTGCCCGGGCCCGCCCTCGGCCGGAGCCGAAGCTGTGGACGGCGGGCCCGGAACTGACTCGGCAGTATGGTTCGCGGCGTCGTTCACGGCGTCCATTGTCCAGCATCCTGCGATCGGTGCGGTAAGCGGTTGTGTGCGGACCGCTGAGCAGGAGGTCAGGCGGCGCGTGCGGGCGCGATTCTGGTCACCGTGGGCTGTTGCTGGCGCAGCGGCCTGCCCAGCGCGACCTTGGCCGCGGTCACCGCCATCTCCAGCAGGCCACGCACGCCCGAGGGCGATGCCGCGACCGACCACACGGTGGTGTCGCCCACGTCGCGCACCGGCTGCCCGGCCAACCGGTCGGCCAGCCAGTCCAGGCTGATCGGCGTGGACAGCGGCAGCAGCGAGAAGTGCTCACTGAGCCGGTCGCGGACGTAGGTCACCGCGGCGCCGCCACGGCGGTAGCGCGCCACCTGACCGTCGATACCGTCGATGTGGATGATCTGATCGTGGATGGGCTGCACCACCAGCAGTGGGCAGGCGGGGGTCGCGTTGCCGAGCCGCAGGTCGTCGAACATCGCCCGCAGCTGCGGGGTGTCGAGTACCTCGGCGAGCGGGCGGTCGAGGAAGTCGTCCACCTTCTTGTTGGCGAGCCCGAGGATCGCCCCGAACGGTGTCGCGTTCTCCGCGCGGACGACGAACCGGTGGCCGTCGGGGCTCAGTTCGTCATCGATCAGCGAGCTCAACGCCGGATACAGCCTGCGCAGGGCGGCGATGACGATGGCGGGCAGGCCCGCGTAGGGAGTGCCGTTGAGCCGGTCGAAGACCTGGCCCGGGTCGCCGACCGGGGCGCCGAGCACCGCGCCGACGATGTCGAGTTCCGGAGCGTAGGTCGGCGCCATCTCGACCGTCCAGGAGCTGGCCATGCCGCCGCCGGAGTAGCCCCACACCGCGACGCGGGTCCGCGGGCCGAGGCCGAGCGGGCCGAAGCGCAGGGCGGCGCGGATGCCGTCGAGCGCCCGGTAGCCGGGCTCCCGCGGGGCGCCGAAGTTCCCGTGCGGTCCCTCGTGGTCGGCGATGGTCACCGCCCAGCCGCGCCGCAGCGCGTTCGCGACCAGGAGCCATTCGAACTGGGTGACCGATCCGAGCGCCCGCGCGCCGTGGCGAAGGGCGTAGGAGGGCGAGCACTTCTCGGTGACGGCGTCCATCGCGGTCTGGAAGGCCAGCAGGGGGCGATCCTCGTCCGGTTCCGCGTCCAGCGGCAGCAGGACCGTGGTGATCGCCGCTTCCGCCGCCCCGTGCAGATCACAGCTGCGGTACAGTAGCTGCCAGGCCGAGACCTGTTGCGGGACAATTCCGAACAGTGCCACGTCGATCTTCCTGCTGCGCAGGATGGTGCCGGGCGCCTTGGCCGCGAACCCCTTCGGCGGTCGATGGAACGGGTCCACGCTGGGCAGCAAGGGCTTGCGGTCCGCGGGACCGGCGGGCTCCGGGTCCACAGCGCCGATGACATTCGCGGTCATCGCAACCTCCTCATCGTCGAGGTCGGTTGCCGCATGCGAAAGTTGAAGCTGCGCACCGGTTATGGTGCCGACCACTTCTGCAGGGTAAGTGACCGGCGGGCGTCTGGGAACCCCGGAGTACACGGCGTTCCCGGCACTAGACTCCCCGGGCATGAGCAGACCGACAGTATTCATCACCGGCGCGGCGGCCGGTATCGGCCGGGCCACGGCCTTGCTTTTCGCTGCGCAGGGATACCAGGTCGGGGCTTACGACCTCGATGAAGTCGGGCTGACCAGGCTTTCCGGTGATATCACAGCCGCCGGTGGCGCCGCGCACACCGGGGTACTGGATGTGACGAACGCCACGCAGTGGGCGGAGCGGCTCGCGGAGTTCCACGCGGCGACGGGGCGGCTGGACATTTTGGTCAACAACGCGGGCATTCTGCGCGCCGGACCGTTCGAGGCGATCGACCTCGCAGCCCATCGGGCGATCATCGAGGTCAACCTGACCGGTGTGCTCACCGGAACGCACAGCGCGTTCCAGTACCTTCGCGACACCCCGGGCGCCCAGGTGGTGAACCTCTGCTCGGCGTCGGCGATCTACGGCCAAGCCGAACTCGCGAGCTACGGTGCCAGCAAGGCGGCGGTCAAGAGTTTCACCGAGGCGCTCGACCTCGAATGGGAGCGCCACGACATCCGGGTGCTCGCGATCTGGCCGATGTTCGTGGCCACGGCCATGGTGGACGGTGTGACGACCGGGACGACGAAGTCGCTGGGTGTGCGGCTGACCGCAGACGATGTAGCCGCCGGGATCTGGGAGGCCACCCGCAAGCGCGCCCGGCTGCCGAAGGTGCACTACGAGATCGGCGCGCAGGCGAAAGTGCTGGCGACGGTGGCGAAATACGCGCCGAACTGGGCGGTGCGGACCGCGAACAAGTACTTCAGTGGCAGCTGAGCGGTCGAGCCTGTCCCTCGACCGGACTTCTGACAGAATTGCGCACCGTAAAGGGGGTGTGCGGCATGTCGACAGCCACTGATTCCGATGGGCCGCTGCGGGAGCGCGGCGTTCCCACGTCCGCTCACGATCAGCTCGACAAACTGCTCGCCGAGCTGCGCTTCGGCACGGGGCGCGATCCGCAGATCGGATACGCCGCGGCGGCCGCCGTCAGCGCTTGGCGCAAACCGCCGCGCATCCAGGTGGCCGGACGCGCGCACGCGGGGCGGACCACGGTGCTGCACGCGCTCGCGCTGATGTCGGCGGTGGAGACCGATCCGGTGGACCGGCCCGGGGCGCCCGATCCGGAACTCGACGCCGACATCGTCGTCTACGTGTTGTCGGCCGCACCGTCGCCCGCGGATCGCAGGGTGCTGGCCACGCTGCCGCCGCAGCGCACGATCGCGGTGTTGAACAAGGCCGACGCGATCGGCTCCCGCTGGAGCGATGCGGTGGCCGCGGCCCGGCAGTACGGCAGGGAACTGCGGATCCCGGTGGTTCCGGTGGTCGCGTCCCTGGCGACGCGCACCCGGGCGGGCGCGCTGTCCGAGGCCGATGTCGACCTGCTGCGCAAGCTCGCCACCGAAGCCGACCCCGCCCTGATCCTCGCGCCGGACCTGTTCGTCGCAGCCGGGCCGGACGCCGCCGAGCGCGAACAGCTGTTGCAGCGCTGGGACCTGTACGGCGTGGCCTGCGCGTGCGCCGCCCTGCGCCACGATCCTGACCTCGCTCCGCAGCAGCTGTCGCAGATCCTGCACGCGGCCAGCGGCATCGACGCGCTGCACCAGTTGTTGCACCGCCGCTACGAGCAGGTGTCCGCGCTGCGCGGCGGCGAACTGCTCGATGAGCTGGCCCGCCTCGCCGCGCGCGCGGTCCCGGAGGAGGGCGGTCGCGCGCGCGACCTGCTGGAGTCCTATCTCTACAGCGACGACGCCCTCTGGCTCGGGCTCTGCGCGGGCCTGGCCGGACCCGACGTGGCCCACCTGGCCGCGGGATACGCGGCGCCCGCGCCCTCCGACGCCGACGACGCGCTGGCCCGCGCGAGCCGCTGGCGCGCCGTCGTCACCAGCGATATGCCCCCGCCCGCTCGCCGCGCCGCGTTGCGTGTGCACAACGGCTACGTCCGACTATGGGAACGGATGAGCAGTGCCGGTCTCTGAGCCCCCGGAGCCGGTGCGTACGTCGTCCGAGGCGGATCCGGCGTCTCACGTGGGGGCCGATCGAGACCCGATCGGCCGCGCGGGCACGACGGGCCGGGGCGGCGTCGACCTGCCCGCCGACGGCGACGCCGCGCACCCCGTCCGCGCGCTCACCCCCGAGCTCGCGGCCGTGGTGGAGCGTTGGAATCCGCAGGGTATGGCGCTGCTGCGCGCGATGGACGGGCCCGGTGCCGCGGGGGCCGTCACGGTGATCGGTCCGGCCGACGTCAACACGACGTTGTTGCGGACCGAACTCGCGCGATTCGAACCCCGTGTCACGCTGTCGGAGCCGCGCGCCGACGCGGGCGCGCAGACCGCCGCACCCGCCGGGGCGGTCCCTCCCGCGGTGGCGTTGATCCTGCTCGACGCGGGCTCCATCATCGGCGTGGACGTGCTGGAGGTGATCGCCCGGCTGCGCGCGGACGGCACCCGTCTGCTGCTCGCCATGAACGGCATCCACGCCTATCAGGACTGGCGCGTGGTGCGGGAGCGGAACCTGGAATTGCTCGCCGCGCAGGGCTCCGCCGAGCTGGATATCGTGCCGGTCTCCGCCCGGCTCGCGGCCGCCGCGCGCACCGCGGGCGACACCGGACTGCTCGATCGCTCCGGTCTGGGCGCGCTGCACGCGCAACTCACCGCGGCGGCCGCCGCGGGCGGTGACCGGCGGGGCGCGGTCACCGCACGGGTCTTGGCCGACACCCGTCAGCGGGTGGCCGAGCAGGTGGCGGCGTTGCGCTCCGGCGCCGAACCGGCGCGGCTGCGCGAGGAACGTGCCATCCTCCTGGCCGGTCGTGACGGTGGACGCGCCACCGCCATGTCGACCTTGCGCGGGCAGCTGCACTTGGCCCGGGTGGATCTGATGACCGAGATCGGTGCGAGCATCCGGGCGTTGCACACCGCGGTGCGCGCCGAACTGGATCGGCTGCGTCCCGCGGAACTCGCCGATTACCCCGCGCGGTTGCAGCAGGCCGTCACCGAGATGACCGGCGCGCTCGACCACGTCATCGACCTGCGACTGGCCGAATTGAGCGCCCGGATCGAGCGCACGAACGACGCGCCGACGCGCAGGCGCGATCCGGCCCCTCGGGTCGGCCCGGATCCCGAGCCCCGCCATAAAGGTGTCGAAGATCACCTTATGGTCGCGCTCGGCGCGTCGGCCGGTGTCGGCCTGGGTCGCTTGCTGGTTGCTCCGTTCTCGCTGGTACCGGCCCTGGACGTGGCGAGTGTGCCGGTCACGCTGCTGCTCGGCGGCGGCGCTGCGGCATGGGTGGTACGTGCCCGCAGGCAGCTGGCCGATCGAGCGCACATCCGGCAATGGATCGCCGACGCGTTGGTCAACGTAAAAGCCCAGCTCGAGCAGCGGGTGGCGACCGCGCTCGTGGAAGCGGAAGCCGTTTTGGCAGATCACGTGGTCCGAGCAAGCACCGCGCGAATGATCGAGACGGATCGCCGGGTGGCCCGCTTGGAGACCGACTTGCGCCGGATGGCGGCCGAACAGCCGGGACAGCTCGCCGCATGCGAGCGCGATGTCGGGATCCTCGATCGATGGATCTCGCCTGTTGAAACGAACGACCGATTGGGTACACAGTGAGGAACCCGATACCGTACCGGCCGTCACATCGCGTTAACCTCTATTCAGGAACTTGGGCGTCCGCTAAGTCCTGATCTGCCGCCCTCCTGGGTGCGCGTTCGACCGGTCGGAGCGGGCGCCTTCCCGCCAACGGTGGCGCTCGGTGCATTCGCGCTGGTCATGGGCCTAGGGCCAGGCGGCGAAGCAGCGAGTAGCCGCCCATCTCAGGAGAGTTTTCATGACGTCAGCGACCATTCCTGGTCTTCGTGGATCCGACGGCAAGGCGCCGACCGAGCACAGCGAACTACTCGCCTGGGTACAAGAAGTCGCCGAACTCACCCAGCCGGATCGTGTGGTCTGGGCGGACGGCTCCGACGAAGAATGGGAGCGGCTGACCGAGCAGCTCGTGGCAGCGGGGACGTTCAAGCGGCTGGACGAGAAGAAGAAGCCGAACTCCTTCCTCGCCCTCTCCGATCCCTCCGACGTGGCCCGGGTGGAGTCCCGCACGTTCATCTGTTCGAAGTCCGAAGCCGACGCGGGCCCCACCAACAACTGGGTCGATCCCGCCGAGATGCGCGCCACGATGACCGAGCTGTACCGCGGCTCGATGAAGGGCCGCACCATGTACGTGGTGCCGTTCTGCATGGGTCCGCTGGGCGCGGAGGACCCGAAGCTCGGCGTCGAGATCACCGACTCCGAGTACGTCGTGGTGTCGATGCGCGTGATGACCCGCATGGGCGCCGCCGCCCTGGAGAAGCTGGGCGCCGACCGTCCGTTCGTGAAGGCGCTGCACTCCGTGGGCGCGCCCCTGGCCGATGGCCAGGCCGACGTGCCGTGGCCGTGCAACGACACCAAGTACATCACCCACTTCCCCGAGGACCGGGAGATCTGGAGCTACGGCTCCGGTTACGGTGGCAACGCGCTGCTCGGCAAGAAGTGCTACTCGCTGCGGATCGCCTCGGCGATGGCCCACGACGAGGGCTGGCTGGCCGAGCACATGCTGATCCTCAAGCTGATCTCCCCGGAGAACAAGGCGTACTACATCGCCGCCGCGTTCCCGAGCGCCTGTGGCAAGACCAACCTCGCGATGATCCAGCCGACCGTGCCGGGCTGGCGCGCGGAGACCCTGGGCGACGACATCGCCTGGATGCGCTTCGGCAAGGACGGCCGCCTCTACGCGGTGAACCCCGAGTACGGCTTCTTCGGCGTCGCGCCGGGCACCAACCGCAGCTCGAACCCGAACGCCATGGCCACCATGGAGGCGGGCAACACGGTCTACACCAACGTCGCGCAGACCGACAACGGCGACGTGTGGTGGGAGGGCCTGGAAGGCGAGCCCGATCACCTGATCGACTGGAAGGGCAACGACTGGTACCTGCGGGAGACCGAGACGCTGGCGGCCCACCCGAACTCCCGCTACTGCACGCCGATGGCGCAATGCCCGATCCTGGCGCCCGAGTGGGACGACCCCCAGGGCGTGCCGATCTCCGCGATCCTGTTCGGTGGCCGCCGTAAGACCACCGTTCCGCTGGTCACCGAGTCCTTCGACTGGCAGCACGGTGTGTTCATGGGCGCGACGCTGTCCTCCGAGCAGACCGCGGCCGCCGAGGGCAAGGTGGGCACCGTCCGTCGCGACCCGATGGCCATGCTGCCGTTCCTGGGCTACCACGTCGGCGACTACCTGGGCCACTGGATCAACCTCGGCAAGAACGCCGACGCCGCCAAGCTGCCGAAGATCTTCTACGTCAACTGGTTCCGTCGCGGCGACGACGGCCGCTTCCTGTGGCCCGGCTTCGGCGAGAACTCTCGCGTGCTGGAGTGGATCGTCGGCCGCATCGAAGGTTCCGCCGAAGCCGAGGCGACCGCGATCGGTAACGTGCCGACCGCCACGCAGCTCGACCTGGACGGGCTGGACGTCGACCCCAAGGACGTCGACGAGGCGCTCGCGGTGAAAGCCGAGGAGTGGCGCAAGGAGATCCCGCTGATCGAAGAGTGGTTCGAGTTCGTCGGTGACAAGCTGCCTTCCGGCGTGCGCGACGAGTTCGAGGCGCTCAAGGAGCGTCTGGGCTGACACTCCACCCAAAGTAGCACCTCGCCCGCACCATCTGTCGGATGGTGCGGGCGATTTGTTCTGCGCGCCAGACGGTTTGCCGCCCGGACACCGGATCGTTCGAGCAGCGGCGCTATTCGGGGAACGGCGACATCCGGATCATGGCCAGGAAGCCGGCGCGGTTGAGCCAGCGGATCCGGCCGGTCGGCATCGCCTTCGCCTCCGCTCGGAACGCCGCGACGACGTGCCGCTTGAACTCCAGCCGCGGATGACGTCGCAGCAGTTCGGCGACCCAGACCCGGTCCAGCTCGGCCAGCCGTGTTCCGAGCACATCCACCGAGGCTCCCGCGGAGACGAAGCCGCCGGGGTCTCCGAGATCATCGGCGACGCCGGGCGTGATGTGGGCGGCGATGGCCGCGCCGATCGCGTCGGCCCGTTCCGGCGTGGCGCCCGCGTCGAGTGCGACGGCGGCGGCCCGCTCTCCGCCTGCTACCGCGAAACACCTTCCGGGCGTGGGATGTTCGAGCTTCAGATCGTGCAGCAGGCAGGAGACGTAGACGAGTTCGTCGTCATAGGCGGCGCCGTCGAGGTCGGCCAGGACCCGTCCGAAGTAGTAGGTCCGCAGCGAATGGTTCAGTACGTGCGGAGAAAGCGCGTCACGCGCCTCGGTCTCCGCCGCGACGGCGAGCTTCGAATCCGGCAGCCGCAGCCCGGCCAACTCCAGTTTCCCGCGTCCCCGCCGCCCCAGCGCGAGCCGGACCCGGTTGGGCACCATGGCGGGCAGCGTGCGGGCGGTCGCGACGGCCAACCCGCGGCGTTGCTCCGTCGACAACGCGCCCCCGGTGCGGGTGGCCCATGCCCAATCGAGGCCCGTCGGTCCGGCCACTTCGCCCTCCTTCTCCTCGGTACTCGGTGTGCACTCGAGTCAAGTGTGCGACGAGATCCGCGACGAGTGGCGGAAATGACAGTGATACTCGGATTCGTGCCAAACTGGGAGTGATGAAGCGAGTGGTGGCCCTCGCGCTGGACGGCGTGATGGCCTTCGATCTGGCCTGCGCCGTTCAGGCGTTCCGGCACGGACCGGGGAAGACCGGCGAGCCGTCCGGGTTCGAGATGCGCACCTGTGGGGTGCGGCCTGGACCGGTGTGGACGCCCAATGGCTTCGAGCTGCGGGTGGAGCACGGGCTGGAGGCGCTGGAGGAGGCGGACGTCGTCGTCGTGCCGGGTATCGGGATTCCGACGCTTCCGACCCCGCCGGAGGCGCTGATCGCCTTGCGGAGCGCGGCGGCGCGAGGCGCGACGATGGTGAGCGTTTGCGTGGGGGCGTTCGTCCTCGCCGAGGCCGGATTACTGGACGGACGACCGGCGACCACGCACTGGGCCTACTGCGGCGAATTCGCCGAGCTGTATCCGGCGGTGAAACTGGACCCGACGGCGCTGTACGTGGATGACGGTGACGTGCTGACCTCCGCCGGGCTGTCGGCGGGTTTCGACCTGTGCCTGCACCTCGTCCGCCGCGAGCTGGGCGCGCATGCGGCGGCGGAGCTGGCCAGGTGGAATGTGACCGCCCCGCATCGAGAGGGCGGGCAGGCGCAGTACGTTCCGGATCGGCCGGGCGCGGCCGCCCGCGATGGCGGTCTCGCCGCCACCCTGGCCTGGGCGGTCGCCGAACCTGCTGCCGCGGTTGATGTCTCGGCGTTGGCCGCGCACGCGTTGATGAGCGAACGTACTTTCATCCGTCGCTTCAAGGCGGAAGTGGGGACCACGCCGCGGCGATGGCTGGACGCCCAGCGCACCGCGCGTGCCCGCGAACTTCTGGAAACTACGCGTTTGCCAGTGGAAGTGGTCGCGGCCAAGGCCGGTTTCGGCAGCGTCACCGCACTGCGCGTGCATCTGCGAGCGGCGACGGGCGCCACACCCGCTGCGTACCGCCGATCGCTGGGCCGTTGAACGCGGCTGGACAGTTGTCCATCAGCGCGAATGTCATTGTGGAGCAGGTCTTTCGATGGCGCTGACCGAGGTGTGGCCCGAGGGGTCGCACAAGAGAGTGCCGGTGGCGAGCGAGAATTCGCGAATTTTCCACGGCTGAACGGGTTTAGCCCTCGGTAGATCGGGGTAATGATCTTGTTGAGAGATTTCGTGTACTCGTGATTTATGCTTGGCGTGTTCTACCTTCCCCATCACACAGTCGGATTACCAACGGTTAACTGATCCACTGAACTACTTCCCTACCGACATCGGACCCGCGATGCCCGCGGCGTACGTCGAGATCGACGCGAGAGGTGGTTGGAGCATGGCCGATCTGGAGACGGCGACGTCCCTTGCCCCCATGGTTGCCGAATTCGAGTCGGCGACCGCGAGCACTCCGCTGCGCCGGGCCGCAGGGCGGCTGCTGGCGGTGCTGCCGCCAGGGTGGAGCGTCGAAGTCGTCGACGCGCCACCCGGGCGTTACGGCAACCGTGCGCCGCTGCTGCGGGTGGTCATGCCGCCCGACTGATCACCCGGTCCAGCCGAGTGGCATGAGCAGCGATTTCTGCTCGCAGAACGCATCGAGACCCTCCGGGCCGTTCTCGCGTCCGAGCCCGGAGGACTTGTAGCCGCCGAACGGCGAAGTCGGGTCGAAGGCGTACCAGTTGATCGCGTAGGTGCCGGTGCGCACCCGCGCCGCGATCTCGGCTCCGTGCTCGATGTCGGTCGTCCACACCGAGCCCGCGAGGCCGTAGACCGAGTCGTTGGCGATGGCGACGGCCTCGTCCTCGGTCTCGTACGGGATGACCGACAGCACCGGCCCGAAGATCTCCTCCTGGGCGATGGTCGACTTGTTGTCCACGTCGGCGAAGATCGTCGGCTCGACGAACCAGCCCCGGTCCAGCCCCTCCGGGCGGCCGCCGCCGAGCACGAGTCGCGCGCCCCCGGTCTTGCCCTCGGCGATGTAGCCCTCGACCCGGTCGCGCTGGCGCTCGGAGATCAGCGGGCCGAGCAGCACGCTCGGGTCGTTCGGGTCGCCCACCTTCATCGTCTTCACATGGTCGACCAGCGCGTCGAGGATCTCGTCGTACCGGCTGCGCGGGGCGAGGATGCGGGTCTGCGCGACACAGCCCTGACCGCTGTTCATCAGGCCGGAGAACGCGAGCACCGGAATATTGGCCGCGAGGTCCATGTCGGGCAACAGGATCGCCGCCGACTTGCCGCCGAGTTCCAGCGAGACGCTCTTGAGCTGACCGGTGGCGATGGCCCCGATCTTCCGGCCGACGGCGGTGCTTCCGGTGAAGGTCACCTTGTCCACGCCGGGATGTGAGACGAGATACTCGGCCGCGTCGGGCTCGGCGGGCAGCACCGACAGCACGCCTTCGGGCAACCCGGCCTCGGTGAAGATGTCGGCGACCATGTTGGCCGTGATCGGCGTCAACGGGGCGGGCTTCAGCACCACGGTGCAACCGGCCAGCAGGGCCGGGGCGAGCTTGTTGACCGCGAGGAACAGCGGGACGTTCCACGCGGTGACCGCCGCGACGACACCGCGCGGCTCGCGGGTGACCCGCGTGGTGCCGAATCCGCCGACCCGGGTCTCCCGCCAGGGGAAGGACTCGGCCAGGGCGGCGTAGGTGTCCAGCGCGGCGACCGCGGGGATCTGATTCAGCGTCATCCCCATCATCTGCGGCACGCCGACCTCGGCGGTCAGCGCGGCGAGCAGGTCCGCGGAGCGCTGCTCGATCAGCCGGGCCGCGCGGGTGAGCACCTCGGCGCGCTCCTTCGGCGGTGTCGCGGGCCACGGGCCGTGGTCGAAAGCGTGCCTGGCCGCGGCGACCGCGGCGTCGACGTCGGCCCGGCTCACCGCCGGGACGCTGCCCACCGGCTCGACCGTGGCCGGCGAGATGACCTGGATGCGCTCGGCGGTGGCTGGCGCGGTCCAGCGGCCGCCGATGAACAAGCTGTCGTAATGCATGAGAACACGTTACAGTTTTGCTCTGCCATTGTCTGTAACCTGTTCCAGTTTTGCGCCACGGCAGCGCTCTGGCCAGTGTGAATCCCGACCTCTCGGTTCGCTTTTCGCAGAACGCACTATTGCGTTCTGTTGCTGGACGGGGGATGCTGTATCGACATATCAGCTCGCTCCATTACCGAACCGTTACCGCAAACTGGGGAGTCCGAGTCATGGCGGTGCAAGTGATCGGCCGGTCGCTGATGACCAGCGATCAAACCGAGCATCAGGCTAAGTGTGTCGGCCACGGCGGGTGGGTGGTCTCCTTCCTACCCGGCCGTACCCTGACGATCGAGCAGGCGACCGCGGCTATGCAGGCCGCGGAGGCGGTCGCCGCCGTAGGGATGCTGGCCGATCTGGTCGGCCTCACCACGCTCGAGACCGTCGGACTGGCCATGCGGGAATCGCCGTGGAGCGAGCCCGTGCACGCGCCCTGCGGTAAGCGGCACTGGCGCCGCGGGTGGCTGGAGGCTTAGCTCGGCTAACTTTTGGTTGCCACCACGACCAGATTGCTCACAAGTAACTCACGCACCATCGGCACCCGGACCAACCACCACGCCCAGCGGGGGTGATAACGCGGGAAGACGGTGTGCACCTCCGCCGGAGTGCCTGCCGCCCAGCGCAATCCGTCCGCGGCCCGCACCGCGAACAGTGAGGTGCCGAACCTGTTCTTGGGTTCGCGCCCGTGCTTGCGCCGGTACCGGCGCGCGGCGTACTCGCCACCGAGGTAGTGCCAGGGTCCGGTCTCGTGCCCGCCGAACGGGCCGTGCCACACCGTGTAGGAGAGCACGATCAACCCGCCCGGCCTGGTCACCCGCACCATCTCGTCGGCCATCACCCACGGCTTCGAGACGTGCTCGGCGACGTTCGACGAGAAGCAGATGTCGACGGCGTCGTCACGGAACGGCAGCGCCATCCCGGATCCGCGGACCGCGCCCGCCACCGAGAGCCCCGCGGCGTGCATCTCCCTCGGGTCGGGCTCCACCGGGATGTAGCTCGCCCCCGTTCGGGCGAACTCGTCGGCGAAGTAGCCCGGCCCCCCACCCACGTCGAGGATCGTCGCACCGTCCAGTGACCGGCCGGTGAGGTCGTTGTAGAAATCGGCGATCATCGCCGAGGTATCGGCGGCCAGACCCCCGTAGAACAGCGCCGGATCGGTCTGCTCGAACCGGAAACTGCCGAGCAGCCGCAGCGACCGGCGCAGGGTCGCCCGGCGGGCGAACCGGGGCGAGTCGCTGCGCGTCGGCGTCGTTTCGGCTTCGAGCACGGCGCCGAGTCTCGCACAACCCCGATGCTCGGCATCTCGGGCGGGTGCTCGGGTTAGGGTGTAGCGCGACATCCGACGTTCCCACCACCTACCGACCGAGAGAAGCTCCACCGTGCGCGAAGTCCTCCTGCTCTGCTGGCGTGACACCGGGCACCCGCAGGGCGGCGGCAGCGAGCGGTACCTCGAGCAGGTCGGCGCGCAGCTCGCCGCACGCGGGGTCAAGGTCACCCTGCGCACTGCCCGCTACCCGGGGGCGCCGCGGCGGGAGCGCCTCGACGGCATCGATATCAGCCGCGCGGGCGGCCGCTACACGGTGTATCCCCGAGCGCTGGCCGCGCTGCTGCTCGGCAGGATCGGTCTCGGCCCCTTGCGCGGCTTGCGGCCGGACGCGGTGATCGACACCCAGAACGGCATCCCGTTCTTCGCCACCGCCGTCACCACGGCGCCGTCGGTGGTGCTCGTACACCACGGCCACCGTGAACAGTGGCCGGTGGCGGGCCGGCTGGTCGGCCGTATCGGCTGGTGGATCGAGTCGCGGCTGTCTCCGCGCGTGCACCGGCACAACCAATATCTGACCGTTTCGCTCCCGTCGGCGGAGGAATTGGCCACGCTCGGTGTGGACCGCACGCGAATCGCGGTGGTCCGCAACGGAGCTGAACCTGTTCCAGTCGACGCGCCCACCGGCGCCGCGGAAACCCGTACTCCCGCACCCACTGTCGTGGTGCTCTCTCGTCTGGTGCCGCACAAGCAGATCGAGGACGCGCTCGCGGCCGTGGCCCGGCTGCGCGACCGCGTTCCCGGCCTGCGCATGGACGTGATCGGCGACGGCTGGTGGGCGGACAACCTGCGGGACAACGCCCGTGAACTCGGCATCGCCGACGCCGTCACCTTCCACGGGCACGTGGACGAGCGTCGCAAGCACGAACTCCTCGCGCGCGCATGGGTGCATGTGCTGCCGTCCCGCAAAGAAGGGTGGGGGCTCGCGGTGATCGAAGCCGCCCAGCACGGCGTGCCGACGGTCGGCTACCGGAGTTCGCGCGGCCTCACCGATTCCATCGTCGACGGCGCCACCGGAATCCTGGTCGACGACGTCGCCCAGTTGGCCGATGCCGTCGGTGATCTGCTGGACGATCCCGGTGCGCGCACGGTGATGGGTGAGAAGGCCCGCGCCCGCGCTCGCGAATTCTCCTGGGAGCAGACCGGGAACGGCGTCTACGAAGTGCTGGCCGCGGCCGCCAGGGGCGAGCACACGAGCGGGTTGCTCGCGCCCCGCACGGTCGACTGAACCGTCGCCGTGCCGACTCCGACGCCTCGGTGGTCGGCGTCCTCATGCCGATGAGCGCGCGGTCGGTGATCATGTCGGCCGTGCGCACCGATCACCACGCCGGCCGCGGATCGCGTTTGTCTTCCGGAGTCTGCGAAAGCGAGTTCCCGTCGCGGTCGGTCCGCACGAGAATGCCTGGGTCGGGCGGGTACTCGTCGGTCGGTGGAGCCGGTGGACGATATCGCCGAGTACGAGGGAGTTCGATCTCGACCAACTTCCCGTCGTGGAGCATCCACAAGCCGAAACAGTCGTCTTCCTCGTCGTGGATCAATACCTGGACGCTCTCCGGGTAAGGCCACGGAAGCGACTCGAGATGTGCGAGGAGCCCGGCCCGGGTACGCATGCGATCGAACTCCGTGGCCCAGCCGATGCCGAAAGAGGCGCCCCACTGGCTTTCGATCGGCACGAACCGGCCTTTCCAACCGCGGCTCGCATCGTCACGAGTCAGCGGTTCCATGACCTGGTGGGCTTCCAGTGCCAGCACGACGACTTCCGCGAATCTGCTCATGGTTCGGCAGCAGAGCACGAAACTGCCGGGTGGACAACCGCTACGGCCAGGCGACCTGTAGTGCGTCGACGACCTCGGGCAGTTCGGTGATTCCGTCGTCGGCGAGGAAGTGGCCCGCGCCGGGAATCACTCGCGCGGGGACGTCGAGGAGGGCGGCCAGGCGATCGGTGTGCGAAGTGGGGACGTACTCGTCGTTGTCGGACCGGAAGATGGTCAGGCGGTCGACGTGAGCGGGGATTTCCCGAACGTCGCAACCGGATTCGACGTAGGCGTCCAGCTCGGGGATGGCCGGGAGCGGGTCGAGGAAACCCGAGACCAATACCAGGTGGCCGAGCCGCCACGCGCCCGGAAGTGCCGTGAGGTAGCGCAGGACGGTAAGGCAGCCGAGGCTGTGGGCGATCACGGCGGTGCCCTGGTCGGGAGTGTCGACGGCCTTCGCCGTGGCGGTGAGCCAGGCGTGCGGATCGGGTCGGCCGGGGTCGGGGAGGGCGGGGACATCGGTCGGGATGCCCGCGGCTTCGATGCGGTCGGCGAGCCAGGGGAACCAGTGGTCGCCGGGGGTGGCGTGATAGCCGTGGATGACGACGGCGCGGGTGGGCGTTGGTCGTGAGGTCACGGCGACCGACGGTAGGGGTTCACGTCGGCGTGAAGGTCAAGCCGAGGAGGATATGTGCTGATCGGGGAACTCGCGAAGCGCACCGGGGTGAGTGCGCGTGCCTTGCGGCACTACGAGGAGAAGGGGCTGCTGGAGCCGGGGCGCGATGCGAACGGGTACCGGCTCTACGACGAGTCGGCTGTCGCCGTGGTCGCGCAGATCAAGGTCATGCTCGGTGCCGGGTTGAACGCCGCGGCCATCCGGCGGTACCTGGATTGCGTGCGTATCGGCGAGCGCGGCATCACTGCCGACCTGTGCCCCGCTCTGCGGGAAGAACTCGACCGCATCGCCGCGCGACTCGCCGCGCAGCAGGCGGCGGCGGAGTCGACGCGGCGTCGGCTGGACGCGCTCAGGAGCGCATGACGGCGGTCTGTGTCGATGTGCCCTTCCTGCCATGCCGGAGCAATCACCACTCGACCGGGCCGCGGAGAGCCTGCGGCAGACGCAACGGCGGGCCGTCGACCCGACAGCCCTGTCAGGACCTCGTTTCCCGGGGTGTGAGTCGGTTCCGCGGTCTCGTATGGGATCGTGCGGGCGCGCCGAGGGCGACGAGTGGGCCCGCGACGAGCAACGCTACCCAGAGCACGTGGGCCGCGGCGGCGACCGAGCGGTGTGCGGTTGTCGATCGACCGCGCTCGATGACGCCGGGCACCCGATACAGCGCGAGGTCGGTGTCCTCGTAGACCCGCTCCAGGCGGGTGAGGGTCGATGCCGAATCGCCGAGCGGTCCGGGGGTGGTGCGTTCGACGAGGACCCAGCCCACTCCGAGGCGGGCCAGTTCCGCGACCGAGCCGCCGTGGAGCAGGAGGGTTTCCACTTCTCCGGCGCGGGCGCCTTCGCCGGACACCGTACGCCCGCGCACGGGCAGCTCGCCGGTCTGTAGGACGTCATTGGGCAGCATGCGCGGCGACGGGTCGAGCACGGGTGCGGCGCCGCTGTAGCGGAACTTGCGGAACATCCCGCCCGGCAGCACCGCGACGTCGCCGGGACCGTCGATTCGTTCGGCGACCTGCCGCCAACCGGTGGGGTAGTGCACCGGACGGACGGCTCCACCGACACCCCAGGCGAGGTCGAACAACGGCAACACCAGCAGCGCGACGAATACCGCCGCGACCGTGGACGTTACGGCAGGATGCGTCGTCGCGGGCCGCTCCGCTGCCGCGCCGCGGTTCGCGGACGCAAGGCGCCGGGCCGTCACCGCGCATCCGGCCGCCGCGCACAGGGCGTAGGCGGGCATGGCCAGCGCCGCGTACTTCTGGGTGTCCCGTAGCAGGCCTGCACCGGGCACGTGGGCAACCAGCCACTCCAGTGCTGCCATGCCCCAGGCCGTCGCGCCGAGCGCGGGAAGCAGGATCGCGACCGCCGCGAGCAGTAGCAACGCGCGGCGGACGCGACGGTTGTCGGGGTCGGCGCCGCCGGTGGCCACGAAGCGCGCACCCAGCGCGACGATCGCCAGCAGCGCCAGGGTGCCGATCGTGGCCAGCGGTGTGGTGCGCGAATCGGGCACCGCGTCGGCATTCCAGATCCCGCCCAAACCGGCCAGGCTGCCGAGCGTGCCGAGGCCGGGTTCGGCCCGCGCGGCGAAGGCCGCGATACCCGCGGGATCGGACGGTTCGCCGCCCGCACCCGACAGCGCGGTCGCGACGAGCCAGGGCGCGGAGACCGCGAGCCAGAGGACGAGTACTGCGGGGAGTTGTCGCCGATGGACCAGCACGAAGGCGGTTACGCCTGCCAACAGCGCACCGGTGGGGGTGACCCCGGCGGCGGCGAGTGATCCGGCCAGTGCCGCCCAGGCGGACACCGCTCTGCGGTTCGCGTGCTGTGCCGCAGCGAAGACGGGCAGACGGGCCTTCTCGGAGCGTTCGTCTTCCCGCCGTGCGGCCGGCGCGATCGAGCCGTCCGGGGACTGTGCCGGTGCGTTCGACAGAATCCGCCTGCGCCGTTTCGCGGTGAACGTGGATCGGAGGCGGTACCCGGCCAGCGCCGTCCACGGCAGCGCGGCGTATCCGGCCAGCAGGCTCCAATGCCCTTGCAGCAGGCGCTCGGCCACGTACGGGTTCCACAACGCGACCGTCGCGGCCACCAGCTGCGGGCCGAGCGACACGCGCAGCAGTTCGCGCGCGAGCGCCGCCGCCCCGTACGCCGCGGCCCACAGCGCGACGACGAGAATCGCTTTGACCAGCAGCCCGCCGTCGACGAACACCGACAGCACGGCCAGCAGCGCATCCTGCGGCACCGCCCGGGGCGCGGCGTCGCCGAGGCCGAGCGCCGAGTCGGTCGGATAGCTGCGCGGGGTGCTCACCGCGTCGCGTAAGAGCAGGTATCCCGGCCGCAGCAAGGGTGCGGTAACCAGCAGCGCCCCGGCCGCGCTGTATCCAGCAGCCACCGCTCGGTCTCGACCGCTCCCATTCACGCCTGAGCACTGTACGTCTCGCCGTCTTCCGTCGCCGAGTCAGCGGGGCTCCCGGGTCGGTGTCCGGCTCGGGGGATTGATGCTGGTCGGCGCTGTCCAGCAGCACCTCGGCGGAGTTCGCGCGCAGTTCTGGCTTCGGTAGGACGCGCCGCGAGCGGATCGCGAGTCCGTCCGGCCAGGCGAGTCGCGCAGCGCCCCACCGTCGACCGCGCTGTCGTCGATTCGCGTACCGGTGACGCCGAACGTCTCCGCCCCGCTTGTACGCCATGACAGGCTGTCGCGACGCTGTCGGTTTGCACGACGGCCCGGCGGCACCCGGTCCGGCGATTGTGCTTGTGCTCCGAGGTGGCGATCCCTCGCCACCCCGGTTCGTGCCGTACTCCGCGAGTCGCGGGCCGCCGTTTTCGGCGACCGTCCGGCGCGCGCGGCGGATCGCGGAGTCCTCTGCGGCGCGGTCCATGACCGGTCGACCCGGTCGTCCCGGACTGCCTGATCCATGGCGAGCGCCGTTCGCACTGCGGCGGGGCGGGACGGGCAACGGCCTGCGCGGGTGGGACGATGGGCCACGTGTCTGCTGTCCGTCGGTTTCCTGTGGTGGCGGATCTGACGTGGGTGACGGCGGGTGCGATGACCGCGAACGTCGCCGGATATCTGTTGCAGCTGCTGGCCGGGCGGTGGCTGGGAGTCACCGGCTACAGCGAGTTCGCGAGTCTGCTCGCCGTGCAGCTGCTGTGCGCGGTTCCGGCGCTGGCATTGCAGAACGTGGTGGCGAGGGAACTAGTGCGCGGCGCGGGGACGGCTGCGCTGCGCGGGCTCCAGTGGCGGTGCGCGGTGATCGTGGCCTTGGCGGCCGCGGCGCTGGTGCCGCTGGTCGCCGTCACGCTGAACGTGGGGGTGGCCGCCACCGCGGCGGCGCTCGGTGCGGCGCCCGCGCTGGTGCTGTTGTCCGGTGAGCAGGGAATGTTGCAGGGCGGCAGGCGGTTTCGGTCGTTGGGAACGGTGCTCGGCGCCGCCGGTATCGCCCGGGTCGCGCCCGCGCTGGTGATCCTCGCGCTCGGCGGCGGCGCGACGCTCGCCCTGTGGGGCGCGGCCTGCGGGGTGGCGGTGGCGGCGCTGCTGGCCAGGATCGTCGCCGGTGCGCCGTCCGCGCGCGTCCGCGCCCTGGAGCCGGGTGAGGTCGCCGCGGCTCCCGGCGTGCTGCCGGTGCTGCGGGCCGCCCAGGTGCAGGCGGCGATGATGGCGCTGTCGTCGGCGGATCTCATCGTGGTGCGGATCGTGCTCGACGACGTGGACGCCAGCCGCTACGCACTCGGCACCATCGCCACCAAGATCGCATTCTGGCTGCCGCAGGCGGTCGGTGTCGTGCTCTACCCGCGGATGGCCCAGCCGACGTACTCGGCGAGCGCGATCCGGGCGGCATTGGCGGTGCTCAGCGGGATCGGCCTCGTCGCGGTGCTCGGCGCCGCGCTCGCCGCGCCGCTCGCTCCGTTGCTGGCCGGCGAGGACTACGCCCCGATCCAGGGCTTGCTGTGGGTGTTCGCGCTGCACGGCGCGCTGCTGGCCGTGCTGCAAGGTGCGGTGCTCTCGGCCATCGCCGTGGACCGCACTTCGCTCGCGATGGTCGCCTGGCTGGGGCTGGCCGTCGAAGTCACCCTGATGCTGTCGCTGGCCCGCTCGGTTCCGGCGCTGATCATCACAGCTGTGTCGGTGGCCGCGACCACCACCTTCGTGGTCGCCGTCATCGTTTTGCGCGCGGCAGACCACCCGACGCGCCCCGAACCGCTTCGCCCCGTGGGCTGACCCCACCGCCTACGATCGTCCATGATCGCCGCGGTGCACACCCTGGTCTACGCGGACGATCCCGACGCGGCCCGCGCGTTCTTCCGCGATGTCCTGCGCTGGCCGCACCTCGACGCCCACGACGGCTGGCTGTTGTTCGCTCCAGGCCCGAGTGAACTCGGCGTACATCCCACCGAAGGCACGCCGTGCCACGAGATCTCGCTGATGTGCGACGACCTGGACCGGACGACGGCCGAGCCGGCCGCCCGTGGAGCGCGGTTCGAGGGGGAGGCCACCGAGCGGGGTTTCGGCCGGTGCGTGGACCTGTGTGTTCCCGGCGCGGGCACGATGTTGCGGTATCAGCCACGGCCCGGTCGCCTATCCGCTCGGCCGCACCGAGCCCTAGGAACCCCGCCAACGAATTCGGCTCCCCAGCCGGTAGGCGGGGGAGCCGAATTCGATGGCGCTCAGCCGGTCAGGGCTGTTTGTCGATCCGAATCTGCTCCGTCGGCGCGTCGTCGGCGCCACGGTTGGCACGCGGTGCGGGGGCGGCCGGAGCCGCGCCGCTCGGACGCTGACCCGGGAAGCCGCCCGCCCGCGCGGGCGTCGGGGCGGAGCCGCCGCGGATGCCGAGCACCACACCGGCGATCAGCGCGATCACACCGAGGACGCCCAGGATGATCGGCATCACCCGGCCGTACAGCGACAGCTTGTCGATGTTCTCCTTGGCCACCGACAGCTGCGACTCGATCGTGTTCTCGTCGAACACGATGTGCGACTTCAGCGCGGTGACCTCCGGCTTGTCCGCGGTGCGCGAGTAATAGAGGTGCAGCGCCTCGCCGCCCTTGACGACCGTGCCGGTCTTCGGCTCCACCCACAGGTCACGGGTGTTGGTGTAGTAGCGGGTCATGGTCACCGGGGCGTCGCCGCCCTCCACGCCCCACTTGGCGGCGGGCAGGCTCAGCCGGTTGGTCGGCGCCTGCACGACGTCCCACAGGCTGGTGGCGGGCACCGACATCTGGAAGTGGTAGACCTTGGTGCCGTTGATCTCGGTCTCTTCGAGGAAGTTGGCGTCGAAGGTCTTGCGGACGTTGAGATCGAAGTACGGGTAGGTCTTCTTCTCGGTGCCGATCGGGAACCGGTACTGCAGACCGGTGTGCTGCACCGGCTCGGCGAGGCTCTGGCCCTCGAGGTTCGCGGTCACCGCGATCGAGCCGTTGGGCTCGGTGCCGACCGGCTCACCGGTCACCCGGTCGATGGTCACCCGATCGACGGTCGCGGTGAGCAGGCCGGTGTCGCCCTGCTTGTCGATGCGCCGCAGTGTCTGGCCCGCCTGCACGGTCATCTGCTCGGCGTCGGCCGGGTCCTCGACGGTGAGGAAGCGCTGCGAGACCAGCGGGACATTGGTGTCGACCTTCGCCGCGCCCTCCGGCGCGGTCAGTGACTTGGAGTCGAGCACCAGGCTGTCCTCACCCGGCTGGTTCGTGGCGATCGTGGTGATCTCCAGATCGAGGGGAGTTTTGGCCAGCTTGTCGACGGTGTAGGTCGGGATCATGATTGCGGCGACGATCAGCAACGCGCCGAGACCCACGAGCAGGCAGGCCACCGTCCTTCTGGTACCGGCACTCAGTGCCATGCAAACTCTCCTCGTCGTAGAACACAGGTCGCTCCGGCGAGCACTGCGGGCAGGCCGCGGCACTCGTGAGCCCCGACACTAACAGTCCGATGTCGTACCATGCGGCGTCGAGGCCGAAACGGCCGAGAAATCGCCCGAGTCTAGCGCGAAATCTGAAACGCCGGGTTATCAACTGTGGATTCGCCGAGGCAGACTGGAGCCCGATGACAGCGACCCTGCCCACCGCCGCGCCCGCGACCGAACGGGTGCGCCCGCGCGCCTTCGTGCCTGCCTTGGAAGGCATGCGCGGAATGGCCGCGCTCGGCGTGCTGCTGACCCACGTCGCCTTCCAGACCGGCGCCGCGGGCACACCGGTCGTCGGCCGGGTGTGGGGTCGGTTCGACATGGCGGTGGCGGTGTTCTTCGCCCTGTCCGGGTTCCTGCTCTGGCGTCCGCACGCCGCGGCCGCGCGCGGGCTGGACACCGCCCCGCCGGTCGGCTACTACCTGAGACATCGTGCCGCTCGCATCCTGCCCGCCTACTGGGTCGTGGTGTGCGCGGTTCTGGTGCTGCTGCCCAGCGCCGCCGGGACGGCGGGTCTGCGGGTGTGGGTTTCGAACCTGGCACTGTTGCAGGTATTCGTGCCGCTGACGCTCACCGACGGCCTCACCCAGATGTGGAGCCTCTCGGTGGAGGTCGCCTTCTATCTCGTGCTGCCCGTGCTGGCGTTCGCGCTGGTGCGCCTGCGCGGCCCCGCGGCACGGCGGCGGGTGCCGGTGCTGCTCGCGCTCGCTCTGCTCAGCCTGAGCTGGAACTTCATTCCGGTGCCGACGCCCGACGCGATCCACGCGGACAACTGGCTGCCCGGTTATCTGCCCTGGTTCGCCGCGGGCATGATCCTCGCCGAGCTCGCCGAACATAGCGTCCGGCTATCACGGTGGTGGAAAGTCGGGGCGAATCAGCCACTGATGTGGACCGTCGCGGCGTGCGCCTTCCTGCTCGCGGCGACCGATCTGGCCGGTCCCGCCGGGCTGAACCGGGCCGAACCCTGGCAGTACGTGGTGAAGATGGGGCTCGGCGCGATCATCGGGTTCGCGCTGCTCGCGCCGCTGGTGCTGCGCGACCCGGCGGCGCGCGCGAACCGCTGGCTGGAGTCGCCGGTGGCCGCGACGCTCGGCCGCTGGTCCTACGGCATCTTCATCTGGCACCTCGCGGTGCTGTCGATCGTGTTCCCGGTCTTCGGCATCCTGCCCTTCCAGGGGGACTTCGGTTACGTCCTGGCCCTCACGATCGCCGTCACCCTTCCGGTCGCCGCGGCCAGTTACGCGCTCATCGAGGAACCGGTGCGGCGCTGGGCCCGCCGCCGAGATCGGGTGCGGCGCAACCCCGAACCCGAGCCCGCGCCCTGACTCGACCGTCCGCGCGCGGGTCAGCCGTCGAGTTGCCGGTGCATGTCCAGCAGGTGGTGGCGCAGCTCGTGCAGGGTGTGCACGGCGAGCCAGCGCAGGGAACGATCCGCGGGTTCGGGGTAGGGGAAGCCCAGGGTCCGCTCCCAGTCGTCGTCGCCGAGTCGCTCCAGCACGTTCGCGAACAGCAGGGCGGCGTCGCGGATCTGGCGAGCGACGTCCGCGGGGTTCTGCTCGACGTAACCGTCGTGCTCGACGCGCTCGTCCCGGCCCATCGCGGTAGCGGGCGGGTTGTCCGAACGGCGCGCGGCCAGCACGCGCTCGCGTTGGGCGAGCAGTACGTCCCGCACGTGGCAGGCGTACTCCAGCGGTGACCACACGTCCGGCTTGCCCCGCCGGCGTAACTTGCCGCTGTCGGCGCCGAGCAGATCGGCGTATTCCACTGCGTGCTCCCGCGCCAGCGACGGCACATCGGCCGCCGAAGCCAAGTCGTAGACGAAACCGCATTCGGCACAGGTGTTCACGCCGGGTCACGTTAGCAACGAGTGCGCTTGCGGCGCACGGCGAATGCGCGCCTCGTCGAGCGGAACGCCTCGCGTGCGCGCTGACAGGGGCGGTCGGTTGTCGATCGGTGTGGACCGTCAGTCCCCGACCGTCGGGGGACGCGGCTCCTCCGACCCGCTCGCACCAGCCCGATCGGCGTGCTTCGGCCGAGGCAGCGCCGCGATGCCCACCGCGATGATCGCGAGCAGCGCGGGCAGCTGCACCAGCACGGAGCCGCCCATATAACCGTCCGGCGAGCGCCACGGGCCCGTGGACAGCGCGGCGGCGGAGAGCATGGTGCCCGCGCCCGCCACGACGACGAGCGAACGCGGGGTGACGTACCGCGTGAAACGGGTTGCGGCCAAGGCGATCACCGTGGCGGCAGCTCCCACCGGACCAGCGATCACGGTAGCCGCACCGGTGAGCCCGATCGCGCCCATCCAGCGTCGGCCCCAGGTACCGCTAGCATCGGCGTTCGCATCCGGACGCTCGGCGGGCACCTCCGATTCCGCTCTGCCCGCCTCGGTCCGGGTGGGGCCCGGCCGCGCGCGGCGGGGGAAGGCCAGGACCGCGAGCGGCAGGAGCAGCAGCAGGCCGCCGAAGATGCCGAGGCGATACCACCGGTCGTCCGGGAAAGCGATCGTCACCGGGCCGGTGGCCTCGGCGGGCAGCAGCCAGGCTTGCTGCCAGCCGTCCACCACCACCGGTTCGAGCACATGCCCGTCCGCGCTGGTCGCCCGCCATCCGACGTTGGTGCTCAGCGGCAGCACGAGCAGTCGCCTGCCCGCGTCCACCGCGGCGGGTTCCGTCCCGCTTCGGTGCAAGCGCAGCCGATCCACGAAGAACAGGTCGGTCGGCCCGACCGCCACGTCGGCCCGGCCCCGCGGCAGCGCGAACTCGCTCGGTGTCCCGGCCTCCGGCTCGCCCGAATCGCCGGTGCACACCCGGGCGGGAACGGGTGCGCCGGAGCGCAATTCGCCGACGGTGGCGGTGACCGACGTGCGCAGCGTCCGACCGCCCGCATCGATCGTCGGCCCCAGCGCGCACGGCACGGTGATCTCACGGTCCAGTGCGGCGGCCGGAGGGTAGTCCGGTCCCAGCACCGTCACCTCCGCCAGTCCGGGCGGCTGGGTCTGCACGAACCCGAGCGCGGTCCGGTCCAGCACCGGCCGCCAGGTTCGCATGCTGAGTTCGACGCGGTCGGTCACGGTGGGATGCAGGGAGATTCGGATGGGTGCGCCCGAGCCGTCGTCCTCGAGTTCACGCACCTGCGGACCGTCCCCGAGATTCACCGTCACCGAGGTGGGCGTCGCGGGCAAGCCGCCGAGCGAGGGGGTCAGCTCGAGGCCGGTCACCAGCGTGGGCTCGGGCAGTTCGAGGGTGAGCGTCGGCCTGCCGCCGGTCGGCTCGCGCACCGAGGCCTCGGGCGCGGTCCAGCTCGTGCGCGGATCGCCGTCGGTCGCGGCGAACCCGGCCCCGCGCAAGTCGCCGACGTCGGCCTTGCCCCGGGCCACCGGCCGGGCTCGGTCGGTGAGCAGCGCCTCCAGGGCCGGACCCTGCCTGGTGCGGACGGTCAGTTCCGGGGCGACCGACATCGGTTCCGGGACGGTCAGCGTGCGCTGGAACGTGCCGGGTTCCTCCGGGGCCAAAGCGAGACCTTTGCTGCAACGCACCCGGTCGGGCGCATCGAAACACGCGCTGCGGCCGGGAAATTCCTGACCGAGATCCCAGCCGCGCAGTTGCGCGCCCGCTGGAGCGGACGGAACCACGGTCCGATGCCTGATGTCGACGCGGACCGGCGCGTTACGCACCGAGTAGTCGTCCAGCGCGAGTTCGCTGATGCCGAATTGCCCACCACCCGAGCCGCCTTCGGTGCGGATGGCGGTGATCGTCAGCCACTCCGTGCGGCCGGCGGGAAGCGAAACCGAGACCGGCGCACCGGGTTCGGGCACCCGGACCGAGACGGTGCCGTTCGCGGTGCGCACCTCGATCCACTTGACCGGGTCGCCGATGGCGGCCGAACTGGTGGTCAGTTTCAGCTGCCCGGTTTGGATCGGATGGTCGAGATCGAGTCGCAGCCACTGCCCCAGCGCGCGTTCGATGCCGTTGCTGATCCACGCGGTGGCCGGATCACCGTCGACGACGGCCGCGGTAGAGCTTCCCGGCGCCGCGCCGCCGAGCTGCGTGGCGTCCGCGGCCGAACTGGACGCGGTGATGGTGGCGCCGGACCATTCGCCGCGCACCAGTTCCGTGCCGGGCACTGGATAGTCGGGCACCAGGTTGTGCGTGCGGCGCGCGTCGTCGGGGGCGCGCAACGCCGAGTTGTGGTTGTCCACCCGGCCGAAATCGGCCTCGCGATCCATCGGCGTGTCGGTGACCGTCACCGGGCCGATCGGCAACCCGGCGCCGGTCGCGTCGGCGGCGAGCAAGCCGGGCGTCCGGGCGGCGGCAGGGTCGCGGCGCATCCGCTCGAACACTTCGGGTCCGCCCTGGACCACCGGAACATCGCCCAGCGGGACGGTATACGCGCCGGGGAACGCATCCGGCGCACCGGTACCGCCGCGCACCTCGGCGGGCGTGCCCAGCGCCGGTGCGTCGACCCGGTAGATCTCGACCGCCGGATACGGCGGGCGCAGGTCGCCATCGGCCACCAAGCCGTCGGCGAGCACCACCGATTCGATCGGGTTGCCGAACTCGGCCACCTTGCGCAGACCGGGCGACTCGTCGAGCGCCTGGTGGGCCAGCATCGGCCGGGTCGAGCGGGAGGTCTCCGGGTCGAGATCGTTGCGCAGGACGACGACGCCGATGCCCTGAGCGCTCAGGGTCGCGGCCAGGCCCGCCGAGGGCCTGCCGTCGGCGATGAGCCGCTGCACCGAATCCATCGCGCGGATGGTGCCGGGCGGGTTCAGCGGCACCGCGTCACGGATCGCCCACGGCGTTCGGGCCAGCGCTTGCAGCGGTTCGTCGCGCGTGAGTCCCCAGATCTGGCTGCCGAAGGGGGCGCCGGGCACCACCAGGGCGCGGGTGTCGGAGGCATTGTCGGCGAGCCAGTCCGCGGTCTGCTGCCAATAGGCGGGGACCCGGTCGTAGGCGCCGCGCGGCGCGAGCTTGCCGGTCCAGGCCAGTGAGCTGGACAGGGCGAGCGCGGTGAGGATCAGCGCTGCCACCGCGACCGCGCGGTCCCGCTCCGGGTGCGCGAACGCGCCGCGCCAAACCCGGAAAGGAACGGAGGCGGGCAGCGGAACCCGGGCGAGCAACTGCGCCAACCCCAGCACGAGCGGGATGCGGATCAGCGGCTCCAGCTTGTGCACGTTGCGCAGCGGAGCGCCCCCGGAGTCGAGGAAGACGCGTACCGACTCGGCGAACGGGCCGCTCAGCTCACCGACGAATCCGGCGCAGATGCCGACCAGCCCGACACACAGGATCAGGACGAGCCTGCCCCGGTACGGCATGGATCGCAGGGCCAGGCCGGCCATGCCCGCCGCCGCGACCAGCCCGGTCGCGAGCACCGCCGCAGGTTGCGTCACCAATACCGCGCCCGCGATACGTTCCGGCGAGACGAACGGGGTCCAGCTGTCGGTGCCGCGCAGCACCTCGCCCAGCGAGGCCCACTGCGTCGTCACGCCCGAGGACTCGATGTAATCCAGGAACGGCGGACTCACCTTGCCCAGCAGCAGCAGCGGGACCGCCCACCAGAACGTGGCCAGCACCAGCAGCGGAATCCACGCCGCGGTGAAACGCCACCAACGGCGATCCGGCCGATGGGAGCCGCGTCGCGCGGGGGCGAGCGCAGGCGAGGCAGCCGCCCACCACAGCAGCGCGGGCAGGAAGGCGGCCACTGTCGCGACCGCGTTGACCGAGCCCATCAGGGCGAGCGCCAGCGCACTGCCCGCGGGCGACTCCGCTCCGCCACGCCGCCGGGCGCGCCCGGCGACGCCGAGGGCGGCGGGTGCGAGCAGCACCCACGGCGCCAGCATCATCGGCAGCGTCTCCGAGGAGATCGACCCGACGGTGGTCAGGACCCGAGGCGACAGCGCGAACGCGAGCGCGGCGACGACCCGCGACCCGCGCGTCCCGATGCCGAGCGCCTCGCACAGGCGCACGATCCCCCAGAAGCCGGCGAGCAGCAGCAGCGCCCACCAGACCCGCTGCGTCACCCAGGCGGGCACGCCCAGCAGATGGCCGAGCGAGAAGAACGCGCCGTGTGGGAAGAAGTATCCGTAGGCCTGGTTCTGCACCTGGCCCATCGGCGCCTGGCTACTCCACAGATGTGCGGCGCGCGCGAGAAAGCCGAGCGGATTCTGCGCCAGGTCGTATTTCGTGTCGGCGACCGTGAGCCCCGGCGCCTGCACGAAGGTCAGCAGGAACGCCGCGAGGACGGTCGCGGCGAACCAACGTCTGCCCAGCGGCGCGGTGCTGTGCTGCCCCGGCGCCGCGGAAGATCCGAACGAATTCGCGGTTGAAGCGGAGGTCAGCGGGTCAGCGGCTGCCGTACTCAACGTTGTTCAGCAGCGAGGAGTCCTTGTCGCCGCTGCGGTCGATTTCCGGGCGCGAGTTCTGCTGCACCGCGAGGGTGATGAGGAAGACACTGAGCACGCCCAGCACGGCGCCCGCGACAGCACTCGCAACACCCGGGACAGCAAACTTCATCGCGGCACTCCAATACGTCGATGCAGGCACGTTCCCGGTCAACCTAGCAGGACGTCCGGTATTTGTATGCGTTCAGGCCGGGGAATCTCCGGTGAGCACGCGTCGGCCTGCCCGGTAGACCGCGCGCCGGACCACTCCGAAGCGGGTGCGTCAGTGGCTGGGGAGAGCGCAGTGCAGCGCGCCGAGCAGGGTGCGCAGTTTGGCGGTGGTCTCGTCGAGTTCCGCCTGCGGGTCGGAGGCCGCGACGATGCCGCCGCCCGCGTACGCCCGCACGGTACGACCGTCGGCCGAGAGTTCCGCGCAGCGAATGGCGACCACCCAGGCGCCGTCGCCGTTCGCGGCGCACCAGCCGACGGCGCCTCCGTAGAAACCGCGGTCGTCCTCGATGTGTGTGATGGTGTCCAGTGCCAGATCGGTGGGAGTGCCGCAGACCGCGGGCGTGGGGTGCAGCAGCAACGCCAGGTCCAGCGCGGTGATCGTGGTGTCGCGCAGGCGCCCGGTGATCGGCGTCGCCAGATGCCACACCTCGGGGGTGCTGACCAGTTCCGGGCTCTCCGGAATCGACAGGTCGGCGCAGAGCGGGCCGAGCCGCTCCCTGATCCAGTCGATCACGAACGCGTGCTCGTCGCGATTCTTGGCGCTGGCCAGCAGTTCTCGGGCCTGCGCGGCATCGGCGCCTTGATTGAGCAGCCGTGGCGCGGTGCCGGCCAGCGGGCGCAAGGTCACCAGGTCGCCTTGCCGGGCGATCAGCACTTCGGGCGTCGCGCCCACCAGCGTGGCGCCGGGGCGTCCGGCGGGAGTGAGATCGACCGCGAAGACGTTCGCGTGCGGGTGCCTGGTCAGCAGGTGCCCCGCGACGACCTCCGGGTCGAGCGCGGACTGTGCCTCGGCCAGCACCGAACGCGCCGCGACCACCTTGCGCAACGGTTGCGCGGGATCGTTGAGCTGCTCGACCAATTTGGTCACCCGGGCCACATGCTCCGCCCGGCTCGGTATCTCGGTCACCACGCGTACCGCGGGCAGGTCGGGCAGTGCGGCGGGCCGCCATGGACCCGCGGTGTGCACGGCGCGCTCCGGCACGCTCAGCGCCGCGGGCTTGCGTGGATCGAAGGGCAGCGCACCGACCACCAGCGGCGCCCGGCCGTCCCGCAGCGCGATCCGCGCTCGTTGCGCGTCGTCGAAGAAGACCCGGCTCCCATGACCCCGAACAACCCCGTCGGCCCGAGCAAGCAGGAACCCATCCATGACCCCAACGTAGCCCCGTCGCCGCGCCCCATCGCGGTGGAGCGATCCAGATCTCACGCCGGGCGGGGGTCAGGAATTCTTGCCGGGCGGGACGAGCAGGACCGGGCGGTGGCAATGCCTGAGGACGGCGTCGGCGACGCTGCTGTGCAGCAGCGCGCGGATCCCGGTGGCGCCACGGGTGCCCGCGACGATGATGTCGACGTCCAGTTCGTCGGCGCAATCGACGATGGCGTTCCAGATGGTGGTGGTGCATTCCGCGGTGCGCGCCTCGGCGTTCAGGCCCGCCATTTCGGCCAGCCGCACACCCTCGGCATTGGTGGCGCGCGCGTCGACGTAGGCGATGTCCTCGATCTCGTCGTCCGGCACCCATTCCGGTTGCATGACACCCGACAGCCCGGACAGGCGAGCGGCTTGACGCACCATGGGCTCCCAGGCGGTCAGCACGACGGCGCGGTTCGCGCTGAGGAATCGCCCGGCGTATTCGACGGCCCGCTTGGCGTTCTCGGAGCCGTCGTAGGCGATGAGCATCAGATCGCAGGGCACGATGACCTCCTGAGGGAGACATACGGCGACACCTCCGAGATTACCCCGCGCAGGCCCGGGCGAACCGGCTTGTCAAGCGGTGTGACCTGCGTAAACGTCGACCCGAGTTGCCCATCGCGCGGATGGCCGTGCCGGGTCGGCGCCGCGGGGCGAGCCGCTGCGTCCGACCCGATCGCGCCGCTGGGATTACCGGCCGTCGGGCCGCGGTCCGCTGTGTCCGACTCGACTGCGCGCTGGAAACCATCGGCCGGGCGAGACTGGGCCGCCGCGTCGGACTCGGTTGTGCCGCTGGAGACCACCGGGCGAGCGCGCCGCGTCGGCGGGTACGACAAGCGACCGTGATCCACGCGAAGTGTCCCGGGCGGCTGGCTCGCATGCGACGGCGGGTGTGGCGGGCGCCGACCGCCGAAATCACGATGCGGACAAGGTGGTGATCCATCGGTCCGGTATGGCCGAGTGCGTGACAACGATTCGGTACCGGTGCGTGAGTTACCCGTCCGGTAGGGACGTAGCGACTGCGGTCGCGCACGTCACCACGAGTACGGTTGACCTCTATGCGGAAGACGCCTCTGCTCGTCCTCACCGTTCTCGCCGCCGTCGCGACCGCTTGCTCGAACGGCGGCTCCACCGAGTCGGCGTCATCGAGCACCACCACGCCCGAAGCGACCACCGCGGCGATTCCCGTCACCAGCGCGGCGCCGCCGGACTGCAACGCCGGGTATCTCGCACAGTTCACCACCCGCGCGAAACTCGCGCAGTTGCTGACGGTCGGCGTCACCGGCGCCGACGACGCCACGACCGTGGTGCGCGACGAGCAGGTCGGCGGCATCTTCGTGGGCGGATGGACCGACCAGGCGCTGCTCTCCTCCGGCCGGATCGCCCAGGTGAAGCAGGCCGCCAAGGTGCCCCTGATGGTGACCATCGACGAGGAAGGCGGCCGAGTCTCGCGGGTGCGCGACCTGATCGGCGCGGCTCCGTCGGCGCGGGAAACGGCGCAGACCATGACCCCCGAGCAGTTCTACGACGCGACGGTGACCAGAGGCCGTGCGCTGAAGGATCTCGGCGTGACGGTGGACTTCGCCCCCGACGTCGACGTCAGTTCCCAGCCGGACGACTCGGTCATCGGCGACCGCTCCTTCTCCGACGACCCGAACGTCGTCACCCGCTACGCTGACGCCTACATCCGCGCGATGCGCGAGGTCGGCGTCGGCACCGTGATGAAGCACTTCCCCGGCCACGGCTCCGGATCCGGCGACTCGCACACCGGCGCGGTGCGCACCCCGCCGCTGGACCAGATGCAGCAGGTGGACCTGATGCCGTTCCGCAACCTGATCGGCTCGGGCGCGGCCGTGATGGTCGGTCACCTGGACGTGCCCGGTCTGACCACACCGGATGTCCCGGCCAGTATCAGCCCGGAGGCGATGCGGTTGCTGCGCGACGGCAGCGGCTACGGCGCCGCGCCGTTCCAGGGCCCGATCTTCACCGACGACCTCGGCGGCATGGCGGCGATCACCAGCCGGATGTCGATCGAAGACGCCGTGGAAGCCGCGCTGGTCGCCGGTGCGGACAGCGCCCTGTGGATCACCACCGACGCCGTGCCGCAGGTGCTCGACCGGCTGGAGCAGGCGGTGTCGAGCGGACGGCTGCCGATGGCGCAGGTGGACGCGTCGGTGTTGCGTGTGGCCGCGTTCAAGGGTGCGTTGCCGCGCTGCTGAGGCGCGCCGCACGGCCGAGTCGGGCGACCGGTGAGCAAATCGGACCGCCGGAACTTACCTTGGAGTAATATATGAGATTCACCTGTGGTAGGAGTGTGGATGGCGGGCGGTACGAAGCGGCTTCCGCGGGCGGTACGCGAGCAGCAGATGCTCGACGCCGCCGTGGAGGTCTTCTCGCGTAAAGGCTTCCACGACACGTCGATGGACGCGATCGCCGCCGAGGCGAAGATCTCCAAACCGATGCTGTATCTGTACTACGGCTCCAAGGACGAACTGTTCCGTGCCTGCATCCAGCGAGAAGGGTTGCGCTTCATCGAATCCGTCGCGCCCGCGGGCAACCCGCTGCTCACCCCGCACGAGCAGGTGCGCACCGCGCTGGAGGGCTTCCTCGGCTTCGTCGACCGCAACCGGCGCTCCTGGCAGGTGCTCTACCGGCAGGCCATCGGCCAGCAGGCGTTCGCCTCGGAGATCGAGAACGCGCGCGAACGCGTCATCGAGCTGACCGCCAAACTGCTGGAATCCAGCGCCAAGCACGCCGAGCCCGGGACGAACTTCGACGTCGTCGCGGTCGCCGTGATCGGCGCGGGCGAGGCCATCGCCGACCGGTTGGCCAGCGGCCGGATCGAGGTCGCCGAGGCCGTCGACCTACTCGACGATCTGGCCTGGCGCGGTCTGGCCGGCCGGAAGAAAACCGAGTAGCCCGCCTTTTGCCCGTTTCGGTTGCTTCGGCGCCGCCCTCCTGCCACAGTGCGTGAGTTCGCAAAACAGCGGGCCGGCTCACGCGATCGAGCCGGGGAGAAACGGGGCGGAAGTGTTCGGGTTGCTCAGGCCGTGTGCGCACGGCGCTCAGAAGTATGGAATCGATGCGGCCGAGTGGCAGGCGCATCTGTGCGGTTTGTGTCTCGGGCTGCGGGACGGGCACGGTCAGCTCGCTCGCGCCACCACCAACAAAGACGCGCTGGTGCTGAGCATGCTCACCGAGGCGCAGTCCGGTTCCGCGGCACGCACCACCGCGGCGCCGTGTCCGCTGCGCGGGATGCGCCGGGCGTCGGTGGTCACCGCCGACTCGCCCGGCGTCCAGCTCGCCACCACCGCGTCACTGCTGCTGGCATCGGCCAAGATTCGCGATCACGTGGACGACGGTGACGTCTCCGCGATCGCCCGCGGGCCGCTGGCGAAAGCCGCGACGCGATGGAACCGGGAGGCGCGCGCGAGTGCGGCGCGGATCGGCCTGGACGTCGAGCCGCTCGTCGCCGCGCTCGCCGCTCAGGTGCGCTTGGAGCAGGAAGCGAAAGAGCTGGTCACCGCAGGTGGTTCGGGCGCGGGATCGGTGCCGGAATCGCTTGCCGCTTCGCCACACTGGCGCTCGGCGATGGCGCCGTCGGCCGATCCGCTGGATCGCTTGACCGCGCCGACCCAGCTGTGCGCGTCGGCGTTCTTCGCGCATACCGCCGTGCTGGCCGATCGCTCGGACAATATCGACGCGTTGCGCGAGGCGGGCTGGCAGTTCGGGCGGATCGCGCATCTGGCCGACGCCGTCGCCGACTACGACGACGACGCCACCCATGACCGCTTCAACCCCCTCGCGGCCACCGGCACCACCGTGCCCGAGGCTTACGAACTGCTCCGGCAATCGAATTCGAGTCTGCGCGCCGCCGTGGCGGCGGCCGAGCTCAGCCGGGTGCCCACCGTCCGCTGGATGCTGCTCGACCCGCTGACCGCGGTGCTGCGCCGGCTCGGCGGCGGGCTCGGCGCACTCGCCGCCCACACGTGCTCGGTCTCGCCCGACGCCGAGGTCCGCGCCCACGCCCGCAGAACCGGCCACCGTCCGCCGACTCGTCGCCCGGGTATCGGCGAATCCCTCACGCTCGTCCTGGGCGGCTACTGCACCGGCTACGCGTGCTGCGCCGACCACACGCAACCGTGCACCGGTGAACGCAAGGACGCGTGGATCAAGAACTGCGATTGCGGCGATTGCGGCGAGTGTGACTGCGGCTGCTGCGATTGCGGCGATTGCAACTGCTGCGACTGCGGATGCGACTGCTGATCGGTGCCCGACGGACGCGCGGCAGCAGGCCGGCCGATGTCACCGGAAAGCGCGAAGCCGCATCCCGATTCACGCGAATCGGAATGCGGCTCCGGTTGTTCAGCGCAGGGTCGCCGTCAGATGCGGGTAACCCTTCTTCGGATGGCGCAGCGCCAGGTCCCAACCGCCTTCGGCCTGATCGGCATACAGGTTGACGGTGGAGGGCAGCAGAATCGGCTTACCGAACTTGACCGAGTACGTGGTCTGCTCCGGAATGCGGCCCTCGACCGCGCCGAGCACGGTCGCCGCCGACCACATGCCATGAGCGATCGACCGGGGGAAGCCGAACGCCTTCGCGCCCAACGCCGAGGTGTGGATCGGGTTGTGGTCTCCGGACGCGGCCGCGTACCGGGTGATCGTCTTCTGATCCACCCGCAGCGTGCGCAGCGGAGGCGGCGGAACCTCGTCCGGCTTGGGCTCCTGCTTCGGCCCGCCCGACAACGAGGTGCGCTGCTGGTGCAGGAACGTGGTGACCTGGTGCCACACCAGCTCGCGACCCACCTTCACATCGCTGATCGCGTCCACGAGCAGGCCCTTCGGGTGCTCGCGCAGGTTCTCGATGTGTGTGCGGATGTCCAGCGGCTCGCTCACCGAGATGTCCCGGGTCCGCTCGATGACGTTCTGCGCGTGCACCGCGCCCACCGCGACGAACGGGAAGTCCCGCGCCACCACCAGCTGCATGGCCAGCGGGAAGGTGAGGATGAACGGATAGGTCAGCGGCAGCGCGTCGCCGAACCGCAAACCGGTCGCGCGGCAGTAGGCGGCCAGGTGATCGGGGTCCACCCGCAGCCCGTCGAGCTGAACCGCCCGGTCCGGCAGCGCCGGCTTGCGCGCCGACAGCAGCGGCACCGCACCGAACGCCGCCTTGACGAACAGGCGGCTGTTCTTCGGCGGTTCGGTGAGGGTGATCACCTGGGTCTTCTCCTTGCCTGCCGGAGCCTGGGTCATCATGCTCCGATCAGGCTCTGCCCGCAGACCCGGACGATGTTGCCGGTCACCGCGTTCGACGCCGGGCTCGCGAAGTAGGCGATGGTCTCGGCGACGTCGACGGTCTGGCCGCCCTGCAGCAGCGAACTCATCAGTCGTCCCGCTTCCCGGGTGGCCAACGGGATGGCGGCGGTCATCGCGGTCTCGATGAAACCGGGCGCGACGGCGTTGATGGTGATGTTCTTCTCCGCCAGCTTCGGCGCCTCGGCGTTCACCATGCCGATGACACCCGCCTTGGAGGCGCCGTAGTTGGTCTGGCCGCGGTTGCCCGCGATGCCCGCGATCGAGGACACGTCGATCACGCGGCCGCCCTCCTTCAGCGCGCCCCTGGCCACCAGGCCCTCGGTGATCCGGTGCGGCGCGGCGAGATTCACGTTGATGACCGAGTTCCAGCGGCCCTCGTCCATGTTCGCCAGCAGCTTGTCCCTGGTGATGCCCGCGTTGTGCACGATGATGTCGATGCCGCCGAACCGCTCGGTGGCGAATTCGGCCAGCTTCTCCGCCGCGTCGGGCGCGGTCACGTCGAGCGCGAGCGCGGTGCCGCCCACCTTGTTCGCGGTCTGCGACAGCGCCTCGCCCGCGGCCGGGATGTCGGCCACGATCACCTGGGCCCCATCGCGGGCGAACACCTCGGCGATGGTCGCGCCGATGCCGCGCGCCGCACCGGTCACCACGGCGACCTTGCCCGCCAGCGGACGGCCCCAATCGGCGGGTGCGCTCGCGTCGTCCTTGCCGACCCGGATGACCTGGCCGTCGACGAACGCGGACTTCGCCGAGAGCAGGAAGCGCAGGGTCGATTCCAGGCCGGTCGCCGCGGCGGACGCCTCGGGGTGCAGGTAGACCAGCTGAGCGGTCGAGCCGCGCAGCAATTCCTTGGCCACCGAGCGGGTGAAGCCCTCCAGCGCGCGCTGCGCGATCTGCTCGTCCACGCCGCCCGCCAGTTCGGGCGTGGTGCCGATGACCACGATGCGCCCGGACGCGGTGAGGCTGCGCAGGGCGGGCTGGAAGAACTCGAACAGCTGGGAGAGGTCCTCGATGGAGCCGATGCCGGTGGCGTCGAACACCAGGGCGCCGTACTTGGTGCCCTGGCTCGGCGCGTCGGCGAAGTCGTAGTCCGACAGCAGGGCGCGCACCGGTTCGGCGACCCGGCCCTTACCGCCGATCAGCACCGGGCCCGACAGCGGCGGCTCACCCTTGACGTAGCGGCGCAGTGTCTCCGGCTTCGGAAGGCCGAGCTTGCTGGCCAGGAACGCGCCAGGTGCGGAGTGTACGAACGATCCATAGAGGTTGGGAGCACCCTTGCTCTTGCTGGCTGCCACTATTCCTACCTTTTCTGAGTTCTGTCTCTCGGGTCTGGGGTCGCCCCGGCATGGTCGGCTGGCGCACTTTTGCGGGGGTACGTATCGACATTAAACTTACTCCAGAGTAAGTTTAATGTAAACAACCGCGACGGGGCGCCGAGCAGTGCGGAATGTCCGCGCTCGACCGGGCCGCCGGGACATCCATCCACGAGACCTTGGAGACTCGAGTGACAAGCAAAGCCCGTTCGGCGAAGAGCACCGCCAAGACCGGTAAGACCACCCGTCCGGTCGCGATCGTGGGTGGCAACCGGATTCCGTTCGCTCGCTCCGACAAGGCGTACGCCCGCGCCTCCAACCAGGACATGTTCACCGCCGCGCTGGACGGGCTGGTCAGCCGTTTCGGCCTGCAGGGCGAGCGGCTCGGCATGGTCGTCGGCGGCGCCGTGCTGAAGCGGGTCGGCGAGCACGGCCTGATCCGGGAGAGCGTGCTCGGCAGCAAGCTGAGCCCGTACACCCCGGCGCACGACCTGCAACTGGCCTGCGGCACCGGACTGCAGGCGATCGTCACCGTCGGTGACGCGATCGCCGCGGGACGGATCGAAGCCGGTGTCGGCGGCGGCACCGACACCACCTCCGACGCTCCGATCGGGGTGAGCGAGGGCATGCGCGAGTGGATGCTCGACGCCAACCGCGCCAAGACCGGCAAAGACCGCCTCAAGCTGGTCGGCCAGCTGCGCCCGAGCATGCTCGGCATCGAGATCCCGCGCAACGCCGAGCCGCGCACCGGCTTGTCCATGGGTGAGCACGCCGCCATCACCGCCAAGGAGTTCGGTGTCCCGCGCGAGGCGCAGGACGAGCTGGCATACCTGTCGCACAAGAACATGGCGGCCGCCTACGACCGCGGTTTCTTCGACGATCTGATCACGCCGTTCCTCGGCCTCACCCGGGACGACAACCTGCGCCCGAACTCCTCGATCGAGAAGCTGGCGACGCTGAAGCCGGTCTTCGGGGTCAAGGCGGGCGACGCGACCATGACCGCGGGCAACTCCACCCCGCTGACCGACGGCGCCTCCGCGGTGCTGCTGTCCAGCGAGGAGTGGGCCGCCGAGCACAAGCTGCCCGTGCTGGCTCACCTGGTCGACAGCGAGGTCGCCGCGGTCGACTACATCCACGGCCCCGACGGCCTGCTGATGGCGCCGACCTACGCGGTGCCGCGCCTGCTCGCGCGTAACGGCCTGACCCTGCAGGACTTCGACTACTACGAGATCCACGAGGCGTTCGCCTCGGTGGTGCTGGCCACCCTGGCCGCGTGGGAGTCCGACGCCTACTGCAAGGAGCGCCTCGGCCTCGACGGCGCGCTCGGGTCGATCGATCGCAGCAAGCTCAACGTCAACGGCTCCTCGCTGGCCGCGGGCCACCCCTTCGCCGCGACCGGCGGCCGTATCGTCGCCTCCACCGCGAAAATGCTGGCCGAGAAGGGCTCCGGCCGCGCGCTGATCTCCATCTGCGCCGCGGGCGGCCAGGGCGTGGTCGCCATCCTGGAGCGCTGACGGCGGGCATAGTCGCACACCACGAAGGTGGTCCGATCGGATTTCCGGCCGGACCACCTTCGCGTTTCGCCTACTCGCCGGGCAGTTCGAGATGCCCGCCGAAGGCTTTGCGCATCGCCGAGAGCACCTTGTCCGCGTACAGCGCTTCGCCCCGCGAGGAGAATCGCGCGAACAGGGCGGACGACAGCACGGGCACGGGTACGCCGGTGTCGATGGCGGCATCGATCGTCCAGCGGCCCTCGCCGGAATCGGACACCCGGCCGCTGTAGGAGTCCAGGTTCGGGTCCGCGTGCAGTGCGGCGGCGGTGAGATCGAGCAACCAGGACGCGACCACCGACCCGCGCCGCCACACCTCGGTGATCTCCGGTACGTCGAGGTCGTACTGGTAGTACTCGGGGTGCTCCAGCGGCGTCTCCTCCGCGGAGAACTCGCCCGTGTGCTCGGCCCCGTAGTTGGCTCGCCGCAGCACGTTCAATCCTTCGGCGTAGGCGGCCATCGCGCCGTACTCGATGCCGTTGTGCACCATCTTCACGAAGTGACCCGCCCCCACCGGCCCGCAGTGCAGGTAACCGAGTTCGGCCGTGGACGGTTCGCCGGTGCGTCCCGGCGTCCGCTCCGCCGCCCCGATGCCCGGCGCGATGGATTTCAGCAGCGGGTCCAGGTGCTTCACCGGCTCGGACTCGCCGCCGATCATCAGGCAGAAGCCGCGGGTGCGGCCGAACACCCCGCCCGAGGTGCCGATGTCCACGTAGTGGATGCCCTTGGGACGCAGCTTCGCGGCGCGCTCGAGGTCCTCGTGGTAGCGGCTGTTGCCGCCGTCGATGACGATGTCACCCGGCTCGAGCAGTTCGGCGACCTGCCCGATCACCGCCCCGGTCGCGCCGGCCGGGATCATCACCCAGACCACGCGCGGGGTCTCCAGCATGCCCACGAACTCGGTGAGATCGGTGCTGCCCCGGAAGCCGTCACCGAGCTCAGCGCGCAGTTCGTCGATGTGGGCGGAGCGCCGTTCGTATCCGACCGCGGTGTGCCCGTCCTCGACGACGCGGCGCACGATGTTCGCGCCCATCCGGCCGAGGCCGATCATTCCCAGCTGCATGCCATCCATCTCCCTTGCGTATGCGAAGTGTTGCGGCGGGATCGTCCTGTTCGATTCTCCCGCGTGGGATCGATCACGGTCGGGCTCGCGGGTGTAACGCCGCCCGCGACGGTCCGATAAACAGGTCGGCTCCGCGCAGTTGCCAGACCCCCGACCCGGCAACTGCGCGGTGCCTCTTCGTGTGGTGTACCCGGTTCTTTGCGCGGGATGTGCGCTATGTCCGTGCTGTGCTGATCGCTGTCGGCAGGACCACTATCGTGATGGGGACTCGCATCGGTGCGGGTCCACAATTCAATCGAACGGGGAGGACGGTTCGTGACGAGCCAGCCGAGCACCGGAGGACGCGGCCCACATCCTGGTGGCGAAGTCGGATGGCGCCAGCTCCTCGGGGCGGAACGGCCTCCGGAATCGGACCGGTCGGTCGCATGGAGCGGCGACGCGCAGCCCACGCAGCCCCTGCAAACTACCCCGCGCCGTCCCGCGCCCCCGGCACCCCGCCGTGCGTCCGCGCGTCGTCCCATCTCCACCCCGCCGCCGAAGCGCTTGGACAGCGCGCTCGTGCGCCGGGTGGGTATCGCGGTCGGCGCCGTATTGGCGGTCGCGGGGCTCGGCTACGTGGTCGACCTGATGCTTTCCTCGGGCGAGGTACCGCGCGGCACCGTCGTCGCGGGTGTCGACGTGGGCGGCATGGACACCTCCGCCGCCGACGCCCGCCTGCGCGCCGAACTCGACCCGAGGGCGGCCAGGGAGCTGCCGCTGCGCATCGGCGACGTGCAGACCCGCATCGTGCCGAGCGCCGCCGGACTGGCCGTGGACTGGGACGCCACCTGGTCGCGGATCGGCTCGCAGCCGCTCAACCCGTTCACCCGGCTCGCATCCGTCTTCACCACGCGTGAGGTGTCGATCGTCAGCGCGATCGACGAACCGGCGCTGGATCGTCAGCTCACCGAGTTGCGGGTGCACGACCGGGCCTCGGTCGACGGCACCATCACCTTCGACAAGGCCGTACCCGTCGCGGTGCCTCCTGTCCCGGGGCGGGTCCTCGACATCGCCGCCGCGCGTACGGAATTGGCCGACCGGTGGATCACCGGGACTACGGTGGACCTGCCCGTTGTCCCCGCGCCGTTGCAGGTGCGTCCGGAAGCGGTGGACAAAGCCCTGCGCGAGATCGCTCAGCCCGCTGTACGGACGCCCATCGTGTTCGCGGGCAAAGGTGGTGCGGCGCGGCTCGATCCCCAGCAGATCGCGTCCGTCCTTGCCTTCGGTCCGGACGGGCAGGGCGGTCTCGCCGTCTCGGTGAATCAGGACGCCGCGATCGGTCTGCTCGCGCCGCAGCTGGCCACCACCGAAGTCGAGCCGAAGGACGCGACGTTCGCGGTGTCGGGCGGCAAGCCGTCGGTCGTACCCGCCGTGGTCGGAGACAAGATCAACTGGCCGAAGACCTTCGAACAGTTCACCGCGCTGCTGACCGCACCGGGCGAGCGGACCGCGCAGGTGGTCTACGAGCGGATCGAACCGAAACTGACCACCGAGGCCGCCCAGGGCCTCGGCGTGATCGAGACCGTCGGATCGTTCACCACCAGCGGGTTCAGCGGTCCCTCCGGGGTCAATATCCGCACCGTGGCCAGGAAGGTCGACGGCGCGATCGTGAAGCCGGGAGACACGTTCTCGCTCAACGATTTCACCGGCCCGCGCGGTACCGCCGAGGGATACGTCGAATCCGGCATCATCGACCACGGCCGTCCCAGCACCGCGGTCGGCGGCGGCATCAGCCAGTTCGCCACCACGCTCTACAACGCGGCGTATTTCGCCGGTCTCGAGGACGCGGGCCACACCGAGCACAGCTACTACATCTCCCGTTACCCCGCCGCCCGCGAAGCCACCGTCTTCGACGGCGCGATCGACCTGAAATTCCGCAACAACACCCAAACCGGCATCTACATCGAGACGTTCGCGACCGACTCCGACATCACCGTCCGCCTGTGGGGGACCAAGACGGTCGACGTCGAATCCATCACGGGTGAGAAGACCAAACCGACCGAACCCACCACCGTCACCTTGCCCAAGGGCAAGGACTGCATCGCTTCCGAAGGCGCCCCCGGCTTCACCATCTCCGACACCCGCGTCATCACCGACCGCAAAACGGGCCGCGAAGTCTCCCGCAAGACCCGCACGGTGAAGTACGACCCGATCCCGGTGGTGAAGTGCGAGTGAGCGAACAGCCGCTGACCCACGATGAGCGAGTCCGTCCTCTCACGCGTTGAACAGGACGGATTCCCGCTTCCTCACAACGGCGTTCGCATCAGCAGAACGTTGTACTGGGTGTGCTGGGTGACCAGGAAGTAGAGATCGCGGCCGGTCTGGTAAGGGAAGATCATGGGTGCGTAGGCGGTGGGAAGGGAACGGGCGTCGATGAGGACGCGGGGTTCGCTCCACGGCCCTTCGGGAGCGGGCGCGGTGCGCAGGACGACGCTGTTGGCCGGGTCGGTGGTCAGCATGACGTACTGACCCAGGTATTCGTTCCACATCACCGACAGTTCGGCGACGCCACCGACGATCGGGGCCGCGGTCTTGGCGTCGGTGGGCTTCCACTCCTTGCCGTCCCAGTATTCGTAGGCATCGATATTCGCGATATCGGATTCCTTCGCGCGGGAGACGAATCCGGGATTGTTTCGTCCCGCGGGCGTGCCGTAGCGGTAGACGTAGCCGCCCGCTTTCAGGAAGGCGTTCTGCTGGAAGTTCTCGTGGCCGTCGACGTTGGCGCGGCGCGTGTGGGTGAGCTGCGTCCAGGTGCTGCCGCCGTCACCGGAGGAGGCCAGGGTGGAGAAGTTGGTGTGCCACTTCCCGTGATCACCCCATTCGCGCACCGACATCATGCTCATGTACTGCACTCCGCCCACCGAGATGCCCGCCGTGGGGATGAGGCTGATCTCGATGCCGGGAATCTTGGGGCTGGGCAACGGGTTCGGGACCACATCGTCGAAGACGATGCCCGCGGCCGGGTCGTGTGTGGAGCTGCGGAACAGCACGTTGCTGGTCCAGGCCCAGATGCTGCCCGCGAGGAGGTTGGGTACGCCGATGCCGGCGCTGTCGCCGAAGGCGGTGATCATCCGGCCGTTGCCGTCGTCCCACATGATGCCGAGGTCGGTGCCGAGCACGTTGACGCTCTGCGTGCGATTCGGGCTGTCCATGCCGGTCACCTGGAACACCGCTTCGGTCGGTCCGGGCAGCTCGGGCAGGCCGTGAATGCCGTTGAGCGCCGGGATGGGGATGACGTTGTTCGGGTCGGCTCCGGCGGGCGCGGCCACGGCCAGCGCGAGGATCGCGGCGAGGGCGCCGGTTCGGGCGAGGGTGGACAGCGATCGGGTCATGCTGGCTCATTCTGCCCGCCGGCCGCCATGCTGTCGCCTACATCGACGCGTGTGCTCCGCGCGTTCGGCCGATCGTCACCAGCCGGTAGAGCCACCACGGCCGTTCCGGGAGTTCGGGGCTGTAGACCCGCATGCTCATCGAGCGGATCCGGCGCGTGGCGAGGTCACGCACCTGCAAGCTGCGGCGGGGAATGTCCGCGGCGCGCACTTCGGTGGTCCACATGCGGTCCCAATCGGGGGAGCGGCGGCAGCGTTCGGCGATCTGCTCCACGCGCTCGCGCGGGGCGAGCGGGGAAAGGATGCGGAAGGCGTCGACGAGCAGGTGCGCCTCCACGGCCCACTCCACCATCACTCGCCGAGCCGCCGCGTCGAGGAACATCCACTCCAGTACGTTTCCCCGGGCGACCGCCCCCGGGAAGGCGCGTTCGTAGGCGGAGTTGGCCTCCACCAGATCCTGCGTGGGCATCCGCTGGTAACAGGCCGGGTCGGGGAGGCTGTGCAGGTCGGCGAGGTCGTCCGGAGTCGGCGCGTCGGGACCGGGGCCGTAGGCGGCCGTGAAAAAGCTCGGCAGGGTCAGCACGACGATGTGCTTGCGGTACCAGATCGGCACCTCGAGCGCGTCGAACAGCTGCTGGAGCAAGGCGTGATCCGGTGCCACCGCACCTGTTTCGACCTGCTCCAGCACCGCTTCGGTAAGGCCCGCGCGCTGGGCGAGATGGGCGGGCGGGAGCCCCGCGGCGAGGCGTCGCTCGCGCAGATATGCGCCGATGCCAGTTGCGTTGCGCGTCACCTCGGGCACCTCTGCCGACAATTCTCGTGTCGAACCGTGTGAAGCGGGAGGTTCCTGCTGCCTCCCGGGAGCACGCAATCTACCGGAGAGGATCGGCGTCGAGCGGTGATCGAACGTCACGAAACGACAAATCTAGACGACAACGGCCCGGAGATGATCTCCGGGCCGTTGTGCCGTGTCGCAAAGCGTCAGAACGCGGCTTCGTCCAGCTCCATGATGTCGTTGTCCAGGTTCGACAGCACCGCGCGGGTGGCGGTGAGTTCCGGCAGGACGTTGCGGGCGAAGAACTGCGCGACCGCGATCTTGCCGTTGTAGAACGCCTCGTCGGCGCCGGTCGCGCCGTTGTCGAGGGCCGCGATGGCGACCTCGGCCTGGCGCAGCAGCTGCCAGCCGATCAGCAGGTCGCCGACGGAGAGCAGGAAGCGCACCGAACCGAGCCCGACCTTGTACAGCTCGCTCGGCTGCTCCTGGGCGCCCATCAGGTGGCCGGTGAGCGTGGCGGCCATGGCCTGCACGTCCTCCAGCGCGGTGGCCAGCAGCTTGCGCTCGCCCTTCAGGCGGCCGTTGCCGGCCTCGGCGTCGATGAACTTCTGCACCTGACCGGCCACGTGGGCCAGTGCGACGCCACGGTCGCGAGCGATCTTGCGGAAGAAGAAGTCCTGCGCCTGGATGGCGGTGGTGCCTTCGTAGAGCGAGTCGATCTTCGCGTCGCGGATGTACTGCTCGATCGGGTAGTCCTGCAGGAAGCCGGAACCGCCGAGGGTCTGCAGCGACTCGGTCAGGTACTGGTAGGCCCGCTCCGAGCCGACCCCCTTGACGATCGGCAGCAGCAGGTCGTTGACCCGCGCGGCCAGATCCGCGTCGGCGCCGGAGACCAGCTGGGCCACATCGGCGTTCTGGTGGGCGGCGGTGTAGAGGTACACCGCGCGCAGGCCCTCGGCGTACGCCTTCTGGGTGGCCAGCGAACGACGGACGTCCGGGTGGTGGGTGATGGACACGCGGGGCGCGGCCTTGTCGGTCATCTTGGTCAGGTCGGCGCCCTGGACCCGCTCCTTGGCGTAGTCCCGCGCGTTCAGGTAACCGGTCGACAAGGTCGCGATGGCCTTGGTGCCCACCATCATCCGAGCGTGCTCGATGACCTCGAACATCTGCGCGATGCCGTTGTGCACCTCGCCGACCAGCCAGCCCTTCGCCGGGATGCCGTGGCCGCCGAAGGTGACCTCACAGGTGGCCGAGACCTTCAGGCCCATCTTGTGCTCGACATTGGTGACGAAGACACCGTTGCGCTCGCCCAGTTCGCCGGTCTCGTGGTCGAAGTGGAACTTCGGTACGAAGAACAGCGACAGGCCCTTGGTGCCCGGTCCGGCGCCCTCGGGGCGGGCCAGCACCAGGTGCATGATGTTCGGGAACAGGTCATCGGAGTCGGCGGAGGTGATGAATCGCTTGACGCCCTCGATGTGCCAGGTGCCGTCTTCCTGCTTGATCGCCTTGGTCCGGCCCGCGCCGACGTCGGAACCGGCGTCGGGCTCGGTCAGCACCATGGTGGCGCCCCAGCCCTGCTCGGCGGCGATCTTCGCCCAGCCCTTCTGCTCTTCGGTGGCGTTGTTGTAGAAGATGTTCGCGAAGCCGGGGCCCGCGGCGTACATGAAGGCGGCGGGCTGCGCGCCCAGGATCAGCTCGGCGACGGCCCAGTAGGCCGCGCGCGGGATCGGCAGGCCGCCCAGCTCCTCGGCGATGCCCAGCCGGTCCCAGCCGCCGTCCTGCAGGGTGCGGTAGCTCTTCTTGAAGGACTCGGGCAGTGCGACGGTGTGGGTCGCGGGATCGAAGACCGGCGGGTTGCGGTCGGCGTCGGCGAACGATTCACCGAGCGGACCCTCGGCCAGGCGACGCACCTCGTTCAGCATCTCCTTCACGGTGTCCGCGTCGAGATCGCCGTAGGCGCCGCTGTCCAGGATCGACCCGAGGCCGAGGACCTCGAAGAGGTTGAACTCCAGGTCGCGGACGTTGCTCTTGTAGTGACCCATTGTCAGTACTCACTCTCCGTTGAGTTGGTGCGGTCGGTATGGTTGCCGTTCCCGCCCGTTGTTCGCTCCACCGGGGTAGTCGTGCCGGTTTTCCGCATGCTACTCGCGGGTAACTTAGGTGCCATATTACCGGCCGGTAATGAATGCGCAAAGAGCTGAGCAGGCAATGTGACGAGTTTTACAGTGTTTGATCGCCGCGCCTTCGGCGCGGCGTGTTCGCGGCCCCTTCATGGCTCGCGTCCGAGCGACCGCCGCTTGCTCCTTCGTCGCCTACGCGTCGGCCACTCGGACGCGAGCCGGGCCGCGAACGGCGCATGCTCGGTCTCGCTTCGCTCGAAACCGGGAGTTGAGGTGCGCCGGGCGCGTGCGGATCAGCTCTCGGGACTCGGTGCGCGTGACATGGTGGGTCGAGTCGAGGGGGTGCACCGCCTCGTTACCGCGGGCGGCGGACATCTCATCGGCCACGCGAGGTGGGCGAGGATCCGGATCCGGCCGCGGGATCTGTGGTCCGTTTGAGGGCGGGCCGCGCTCGGTTGTGGCCTTGCCGCGAAAGGGTCATGCATGGGTGTGCTCGAAGCTGGAATGGGTTACTCGGAGCGTGAACGCGGGCTGGCCGGACTTGGTGTACCCGGTCTCCGGGGCTCATGGCTCGCCGAGCGCTGGCACCGCTGAGCAGGGCCTTCCGCGTGCGGGCGATGCCGAGCCGGCCGGTGGTTCGTAATTCTGCACTGATGGTGCCTCCGCGACTGATGGTGCTGTCGCTGCGAGCTGTCGCGAATGCACTGTGCGGTTTCGGTGCGCGGGAGGACACGTGCCGGGTCTGGTCGTGTCTGGTGGCACACGGGAGGGCTCTCGGGTTCCGGCCGGAGGGCACGACAGTGCGCAGGACGGTCCGGCGGTCGGGACGGGCGCGGGGAGTGACGCCACAGCCTCCCTGGTGTCGAGGAACCGGCGGGGCAGAATGAGCACGATGCTGATCGAGACGAGTGCCGGGCCGGCCGAGGTCGAGCTCGAACAGCCGCGCAGGCCCGCGTTCCTGCTGCTGCTCACGCATGGCGCGGGCGGTGGGGTGGAGGCGAAGGACTTGCTCGCGGTGCGGGATGCCGCGCTGCGGCTGGGGGGTGGGGTCGCGCGGGTGGTGCAGCCGTATCGGGTCGCTGGGCGGCGTGCGCCGGGGTCGGCGGTCAAGCAGGACGAGGCTTGGCTCGAGGTCGTCGCTCGGTTGCGTGGTCGCAAACGCATTCCGCTGATCCAAGGTGGGCGGAGCAACGGGGCGCGGGTCGCCTGTAGAACGGCGGTCGCGGCGCGGGCCCGCGGCGTGCTCGCGTTGTCGTTCCCGCTGCATCCGCCGGGCAAACCGGAGAACTCGCGCCGGGACGAGCTGCTCGCGCCGGGTGACATCGAAGTGGTGGTCGTCAACGGCGCCAACGATCCGTTCGGGATACCCGATCCCGCCGACGCCGCCGAAGTCCGCGTCATCCCGGGCCAGCCGCACGCCTTCCGCGCGGGCTTCGACCTGATCGCCGAGACCGTGACCCCCTGGCTGGAGCGCTGGTCCTGAACCCCTAGTCGGCCGGCCGGGTGGCGATGACCAGGGCGTCGATGGCGTCGCCGGTCTCGGTCGGCCGGTAGACGCGGTCGGCGATGCGCACCCGAATTCGCCCGGCCGCCGCCATGGGACCGAGGTCGGCGACGACGTCGTCGGGCGTGAAGAGGATGGAAGGGTCCTGCGGACCACCGCAGCCGTCGGTGATGTTGGTGGTGTCGTGGCCGAGCACGAGCAGGGTGCCTTCCGGAGCCAGCAGGCCGGCCGCCTTGCGGACCAGCGCGCCGCGCTGCTCGGCGGGCAAGTGCAGGAAGACCATCAAGACCAGCTCGAACGGGCCGGTGATCTCCGCCTCGTCCAGGTCGGTGACGTCGGCGCACTGCCAGCTGATGCGGTGGCGCACCGAACGGGACAGGCGCGAGGCCACGGTGCGGCCTTTGTCGATGCCCACCTGGGAATAGTCGACGGCATGCACCTGCCAGCCGTGCGTGGCGAGCCAGAGGGCGTTGCGGCCCTCACCGCACGCCAGATCGAGGGCACGGGGGAGCTCCGGCGCCTCCCCCTCGGGTGTGGCGGCCTGGAGTGGCGCACGGCGTTCCAACCCGTAGACGTGTTCCACCACGGTGTTGTTCGGCGGTGCGCCCCAGACCAATTCCGTTTGCGCATAGCGCTCATCCCAGTCGGCCGCATCCATATTCCGAGTCTATTGATCGCGCGGCCCGCGCCCCCGAGGGTTGCTCGAGTCAGTCCGATACCTGCGAGAGCCAATGCACCGGCGTGGTCTCGCGCACGTGGATCAGCACGTCGAACGCGGCGGCGAGCGAGGAGAGCCGGATGTTCGCGGTGGCGTCGGCGGCCGGGTCGTAGACGCCGCTGATGGTGCGCAGCTTCACCGGGCCGGTCAGCCAGTCACGCACCGGTTCCGGCGCCGTGGCGCGCAGGTCCAGGTAGTAGGCGGGCAGCTCTACCTCGCCCAGTGCGGCATCGACCAGGTCCGGCGACGGGGCGGGCGCCACGGCCATACCGAGGTCGCCGTGATGGAACCCGATGCCGACGGACACGTATCCCTCGCCCAGATGATCACGCAAATGGCTTCCGGCGCCGCGGAATTCGGCCGTGTCGTAAACGATCGGAAGGCTGGTCGTGTGCGCGAGCCCGTCCCAGTAGACGATCTTGGCGCCGGTGGAGCGCTGCCGGCGCAGCACCGTCTCGGCCGAGGGCCGTTCGTCCCGGGCGAATCCTTGACTCGCGACGCTGGACCGGTGGAAGTCGAGGATCAGTCGGGCATGGGCGAGTGCGGTGGCGCGCTCGTTCGTTTCCGGCGACTCGGCCAGCAGCGCGAGGGCGTCTTCGGCGTGTTCGGCGAACGGGCGGCCCGGGTGGATGCCCTGGTGGCGCTGAACGTGCTCATCGACCTGATGGGCGGTGCGGATCGGCGCGAGGTGCGCCTCGATCGCGGCGAACCGGTCTGGAGCCGCACGGCGCACGTAGTCGAGCACCGCGTCGTAGTCGCTCGGCTCGGCGCGGGGCGGTTCGACGCCGAAGATCCGCACCGGGTCTTCCGGATGCGCCAGGTTCCACGCGCGGATCCAGCGCAGTGTGGCCACCGATTCCTCGGTACGCCACGGGCGCCAGGCGCCGGCGAGCACCGTTTCCGGATCGCCCTCGCCCGCGGTGACGAACCGGTCCCAGCGCGCGCCGGAACGCGCGCTGTCCTGAATCGCCAACGCGCGGAAACCATGCCGTTCGACGAGTCCGCGGAACAACCGCTCACGCACACCGAAGGTCTGCCGGGAGAACCGCGTGGACTCGCCCAGCCCCACCACCGTGGCGGCACCGAGCCGAGCGATCAGAGCGTCGAGGTCCGAACCGGAGGAGCTGGGGTCGGAGCTGTCGATGGCGACGGCGTTGTCGCGCAGCCAAGCGCGGACGTCGACGGTGGTGCTGAGCATGATGCCTCCCGGAAGCGTGAACGATCCAACGCGAAGCAGCCTCATATATGAACCATTGTTGAGGTCAAGCTCCGCGCCGGATCGCCGGTCCGCGAGCTACAGCGTCGTGCGCATCAGCACGACGTTGTACTGGCTGTGCACCGTCGTCAGGAAGTACAGATCGCGCCCGGTCTGGTACGGGAAGATCGCGGGTGCGTACGCGGTGGGCAATTCGCGCGTATCGATCAGCACTTCGGGATCGCTCCACGGGCCGACCGGGGCGGGCGCGCGCCGCATCACCACGGAGTTGAATTGGTCGGTGGTGAGCGAGATGTACTGCCCGAGATAGGCGTTGTACATCACCGAGAGTTCGCCGACACCCCACATGATCGGCGCGGCGGCGTTCACGTCGTTCTTTCGCCAGGCGCCGCCGTCCCAGTATTCGTACTCGGCGAGGTTCCCGATGTCCTGCGCGTGTACGCGAGCGACGTGAGCGGTGTGATTGCGCCCGGATCGAGTGCCGTATTCGTAGATGTATCCGCCGTCGGCGAGGAAGGCGTTCATCTGGAAGTTGGCGTTTCCGCCCTCGTTGTTGCGCCGCGTTTCCGGCAGTTCGGCCCAGTTCTCGCCGTTGTCCCCGGAGGTGGCGAGGCCGGAGAAATTGGTGCTCCACTGACCGACGTCGTCCCAGGTCTTCACCGACATCAGGCTCATGTACTGCACGCCGTTGACCGAGATGCCCGCGGTGGGGATCCGGCTGATCTCCAGGAACGGAATCTTCGGGCTCGGGATCAGATCGCGGGCCTGGCCGAAGATATCGCGTACCGCGCTGTCGAAGAAGATGCCTTCGGCCGGATTCGTGGTGTGGCTGCGCAGCAGGATATTGCTGCGCCAGGCCCACATGCTGCCCGCGAGCAGATTCGGGAAGCCGACGCCGGCGGTGTCGCCGAACGCGGTGAGCATTTCACCCTGCCCGTTGTCCCACATGATGCCGAGATCGGTGCCGAGGACGTTATAGGTCTGGGTGTTGTTCGGGCTGGCCATGCCGGTCACCTGGAACACCGCTTTGGTGCGGCCGAGCAGGTTCGGCAATCCCGTCGTGCCGTTGAGTACCGGAATCGGATTGATGGCGTTCGGGTTGGCGATGGCGGGGGTGGTCGCCGTGAAGAGCAGGGCCGAGACACCCGCCAGCGCCGAGAGTAGGAAGGATGCGGTCTTGATCACTGTCTGTGAGCCCTCCGGTTTCTTCCCGAGAGCGGTGCGAACCATGGACGTCCCGCGATACACAGACCCTTCGCAGCGTGCCGCGCACCACTAGTCGACTGGCTGGCAAATCGTGCAAATGGTAGCAGCGGAACCAGTCAGCGGGGCGCTTCTAGCGAATTTGCAGCTATCTACCGAGTGCTTTGCGGAGGATCAGTGGGAGTTGGGCCGCGCGCTCGACGCCGAAGGTTCGCCGGGGGGATGCTTGCCATGACTTGTCGAACAGTCTCTTGGCGGAGGCGACCGCATGCGGTGACCGCGTCGCGATCCGGTCGGCCAGTTTCTCGGCCTCCGCGACCGGGTCCGCGGCCAGCTCGGTGACCAAGCCGATCTCGGCGGCGTAGGCGGCATCCACGGTGTCCGCGGTCATCGTGAGCAGGAGGGCTTTGTCGATGCCGATCAGCCTGGACAGCGTTGCCGCCCCGGTCATGTCCGGGACCAGGCCGTGCTTGGTCTCCATGACGGAGAACTCGGCGTCGGGGGTGGCGAAACGGACGTCCGCCGCGAGCGCGAGCTGGAGTCCGCCGCCGAAGCAGCGCCCGTGCACCGCGGCGATCACCGGCACGGGCAGGCGGCGCCAAGCCCAGCACGCCTCTTGGAAGGCGTTGGTGCCGCGCCAGGGCGGCGGAACGAAGTTCCGGATGATTGCCAGGGGATCGCTAGTGGCTGCAGCGATGTCCAGGCCGCTGCTGAAGCTTGGGCCGTTCCCGGACAGGATGACCGCTCGCACGTCGCCACGGCGGGCCACCAGCTTCGCACTGGCAACCAGATCGCGAAGCATGTCTATGGTCAGGCCGTTGTGCTTGTCCGGCCGATCGAGCGTGACGTACGCGCGGTGGTCGTCGAACCGCACTGCGATGTTGCTGCCCATCCACCGATCTTACTCACCGGTCAGTTGTTGCCGCCCGCGCTGTTGCCCGCCCGCGCGGGCTCTGTTCTAATCGGACTCGAATTACCGTCAATGTTGACGGTTATGGAGCGGAGGACGCATGCTGCCAGCCGGAATGGACCCGAGGACGCCGGTGCTCGTCGGCGCCGGGCAGGTCGTACACCGACCGGGTGAGCCGGGTCTGCCCGGCCCGGTCGAACTCGCCGCGGAGTCCCTGCGCCGCGCGGGCGCCGACAGCGGAGTCGGTGACCGTCTGCTGCGGTCGGCCGACTTGATCGCCGCCGTCGCCCCGGTCAGCCGCCCCTACGGCGATCTGGGCGCGCTCGTCGCCGCCGATCTCGGCGCCACTCCGAGACGGACCGTGCAGTCGGTGCGTTTCGGCGGCGACGCACCGCAGCGGCTGCTCAACACGGTCGCGCAGGCCATCGCCGACGGCCGCTCGGACGTCGCGCTGCTCACCGGGTCCGAAGCGGTGCACTCCGGGAACGCGGCCACCCGCACCGGCACGGCGGTGGACTGGCCGGAGCAGCCGGAGGACGTGGGTCCCGACGAGGTCATCGGCTCCGATCGCGGGCCGAACTCGGACATGGAAACCGCCGCGGGCCTGTGGGGTCCGGTGTACTTCTACGCGCTCATGGAGACGGCGCTACGCCACCGCCTCGGGTCGAGTGAAGCCGCGCACCGCGAGCGGATCGGCGCACTGTGGTCGCGGCTGTCGGAGATCGCGGCGCGCAATCCGTACGCGTGGCAGCCGACCGTGCATGCCGCCGCCGACCTGGTGACACCCGCGCCCGACAATCGGATGGTGTCGACGCCGTACCCCAAGCTGATGATCGCGAACCTCACCGTCGATCTGGGCGCCGGGCTCATCCTGTGCAGCGCGGCGGCGGCCGACGCCGCCGGTGTGCCCCGGGACCGGTGGGTGTTCCCGCACGCGGGCGCCACCGCGACCGACGAGTGGTTCGTCTCCGAGCGCGCGGACATGTCCCGCTCACCCGCCATCGCCGCGGCGGGGAAAGCGGCGCTGGCTGCGGCGGGGATCGGGATAGACGATGTCGCGCACATCGACCTCTACTCCTGTTTCCCGGTCGCGGTGCAGATCGCCGCCGAGGAACTCGGCCTGCCGATCGACGATCCGTCCCGGCCGCTGTCGGTGACCGGCGGTCTCACCTTCGCGGGCGGGCCGGGCAACAACTACACGACGCATTCGATCGCGACGCTGTCCGGCATGCTGCGCGCGGACCCGGGCGCCTACGGCCTGGCGACGGCACTCGGCTGGTACAGCACCAAGCACGGTGTCGGTGTGTATTCGGCCAAGCCGCCCGAGCGGCTGTTCCGTGCGATCGAGGCTCAGGTGCCCGCGGCGCGGCGCGAACCTGCGCCCGGGTACACCGGTCCCGCCTCCGTCGAGGCGTACACCGTCGCCTATCGCAAGGGCCCGGCGCCGGACCGCGCCGACGAGCCGGAAGCCGTTGTGGTGAGCGCACTGACACCCGAGGGGACCCGCATACTGGTCCGGGCGTCGGATGCCGACACCCTCGCGGCGTTCACCGCGGGCGATCCGCTCGGCGCGGACGCCGAGATCGCCGCGGACACCTTCACCCTGCTCACCGAGAGGAGCGCCCGATGACGGATCCCGTCCTTATCGAGCGGCGCGACGCGATCACCGTGCTGACGGTCAACCGTCCCGAAGCGCGCAACGCGATCAACCTGGCCGCCGCGCAGGCCATCGAGGCCGCCGTCGACGAGTTCGAAGCCGACGACGCCGCGCGCGTGCTCGTGCTCACCGGTGCGGGCGGAACCTTCAGCGCCGGAATGGATCTCGTCGCCGCGTCGAAAGGCGAGATGCCGATGACGCAACGCCGCGGCCCGCTCGGCATCACGGCGAAGCCCCCGGCCAAGCCGATGATCTCCGCCGTCGAAGGCTTCGCGCTGGCGGGTGGTTTCGAGCTGGCGCTCGCGGGCGATCTCATCGTCGCCGCGCGCGACGCGCAGTTCGGCATCCCCGAGGTCAAGCGCGGTCTGGTGGCCGCGGGCGGTGGCGTGCTTCGCCTGACCCAGCGGTTGCCGCGCAGCACCGCCGCCGAACTCGCGCTCACCGGCGGCCGTATCGGCGCCGAGCGGCTCCACCAGCTCGGTTTGGTCAATCGGGTCACCGAGCCGGGGGCGGCGCTGTCGGTCGCGCTCGACCTCGCGGCCGAGATCGCCGCCGCCGCTCCGCTCGCGGTGGCCGCGAGCAAGCGCATCATCGACGAGTCGCCGGATTGGACGGTCGCCGAGGCGTTCGCGAAGCAGGGCGAGATCGCCCTGCCCGCACTGTTGTCCAAGGACGCCGCCGAAGGGGCGCTGGCGTTCGCGCAGAAGCGCGAGCCACAGTGGCAGGGCCGCTGACGGGCGCGGGACACGTCCGGCAGCCGCAGGCGCAGCGCAGGCAACGCATGCGCACGCGGCTGCTGGACGCGGCGGTGGAGAGCCTGGTCGAGGTCGGTTACGCGGGCACCACCACGCTCGAGGTGCAGAAACGGGCGGATGTGCCGCGGGGGACGTTGCAGCATTACTTCCCCACCCGGGCCGACCTGCTCGCCGGTGCCGTGGAGCACGTGGCGCGGCGTCGATTCGACCAGCTGACAAGCGAATTCGAGGCCATTCCGGACGGCGCGGACCGGCTGGAGACGGCCGTCGAGCTGACCATGCGGATGCTCAGCGGCCCGTCGTTCTGGGCGGCGCTGGAGATGTGGGTCGGCGCGCGGACCGATCCGGAACTGCGAGCGGCGTTCCTGCCGCTGGAGGTCCGCCTGTTCGAACTGATGCACACCAGCATCCGCGACAGCTTCCGGCGCGAATTTCCGGACGATCCCCGGGTTCCGACGATCACCGAGTTCACCATCGAGATCATGACCGGCCAGGCCTTGCGCGTGCTGCTCACCGGCGACCTGTCCCGCAACCGGCTGCTCCGGCACCGATGGGGGAACGCCGTGCGCGTCCTGCTCGGCACGGCGGCCGCGGAGACGTTGCTGGATCCGCCCGCGGACTGAACCGGCCGGACGGCCTACCGCACGCGGGTGATCGTCTCGAGCAGGACCTGTGCGCAGCCGGCCGGGTCGTCGAAGAACGGCGTGTGCCCACTGCCGTGCAGCGTGACGTGCTCGGCGTTCGGCAGCACGCCGCGCGCCTTGCGGCTCTGCGTCGCGTAGGTGAGCAGGATGTCGCGGCTGCCCCAGGCGATCGTCACCGGAATGTCGGCGAGCGCGCCGATTTCGGGTAGCCGGACGTCGGTGAACGAGGCGAGCGCCTCGTCGAATCCGGCCGAGTCCGCCGCGCCGAGCGCGGTCTCCAGCGCCACCTTCGCATCCAGCGCCCACGGCTTGCCGAAGACCAGCGAGAGGAATACGGTGCGGCCCGCGGCGGTGCTCAGCACGGACGGCAGCGCGGGACGCAGCCGGCGCGCGAGTGCCCGTGACTTGCCCAGCGACTGCTGGCACCACACCCGGCCCGCGGTGTCCCAGAACCCGATCGGCGAGTAGGCGGTCACCGACCGAGCCAGCCCGCGGGCGCCCAGTTCCAGCGTGATCAGCCCGCCCATCGAATTGCCCGCGAGATGCGGCCGATCGATCCCCTGCGCGGCGAGGAACTCGGCGAGCGCCTCGGTCAGGTTGGGCACCGTGGTGTGTGCGAGCGGGTGCGTCGATCCGCCGAAGCCGGGCAGGTCGACGGCGATGACCTCGTACGACGCGGCCAGCGTGTCGATGATCGGCTCCCACACCTGCCACCGGCTCCCGACCCCGTGTACCAGCACGAGTGGCTCGCCCGCGCCGACGCGATGATGGTGCAAGGTCGTCATGCGCCAACACTAACAGCAGTCACCTGTCATCAGATGGGATGTCGCGGACGACCATCAAGCGCTGGTCCATGCCCCGCGGTGTGGGTACGATAATTGGTATGGCAACGCGTAAGGTCACCCTTTCGCTGGACGAAGCCGCCTGGTCATTCGCGGAACAGGCGGCCGCTCGGGCGGGAATGTCGCCGTCGGCTTGGATTTCGAAGGCCGCGCGACGGGAGGCCGTCCGCATGGGTGTCGGTCCGGTGTCGGATGTGACCGCCGAGGCCGCCGCGGACGCGGCCGAGTTGGCGGCCGCGGAGGAGGAGATGCGTGCGTCGGGGTGAACTGTGGATCTACAACCCGCATGGTTCGCCGCGCCGCCGAACGGTCGTGCTCATCAGCAGTGACGGCATCAACGAATCGCCGCGTCCCTGGCTGATAGCGGCCGAGGTGATCGAGGACGATCCGCAGGACATCCTCGCGGTTCCGGTCAAGGAACACGGCTGGGTGCATGCCGGAAACATCGGGCGGATCTTTCGCGGTTGGCTGGCCGAGCGGGTGGACGCGGTGGACAGCGACACCCTGGAGCGGCTCGACACCGCGTTGCGCGCGGCGATGGACCTCTGAGATTTCGCACGTAGCCCGTTGAAGGGCAACGCATCCCGTATTCGCCGTGGCAGACGACTACCGCTGGACGCCGCACGGCATTATGGTGGCCACGCCACCGACAGTGGTCAGTCGAGGAAGAGGAGTCAGGTGCGGATCTGCATGATCGCCGCGGCGCTGATCGCGCTGCCGGTGCTCGCGGCATGCGGCAGCGACAAGGACACGGCGGCGCCCACGGTGACCCAGGCCGATCTGTCCAAGTCGTTGCAGGACAAGGGCCTCAAGAACAAGCAGCTGGCCGATTGCGCCGCGAAGGTGTTCGTCGATCAGGGGATTTCGCAGGACGGACTGCGAATCATGATCAGCGACGAGTACGACACCAAGGCTCCCGACCAGGAAACGCTGGGGATGAGCAAGGAAGACGCGGACAAGGCGCGCGCCGCCAGCGGTCGCATCGCGAGCGAGTGCATGTCGGCGGCCCAACCGCGCTGATCATCGGTGGTCGGAGACCGTTGTCACGGTGGGCGGACGCTTCGTGTAGCGATGCGGTAGGGCAGACCGTACGCTGTCGCTACGTCGACGAGGGTGTCGACCGGAAGCCGAGGATCCGACCGTGTCACAGCCGCCTTTTCCGACGTCGCCGAATTCGCTGGGATCGCCGGTCATCACCCCGTCCGCTCGCTGGTTCGCGCTGGGTGGCGCGCTGATCGCCCTCGGCGTCATCGGCGGGATCGCCCTCGGTGCTTTCGGTTTCCTGCAGACCTCGGGACGCATCGATGACTTCCAGCGCGTCGGGGTGCCCGGCTCCGGTGTGGTGAACCTCGCGGAGTCCGGCGGGTACACCGTGTACTTCGAGTACGCGGGGGCATCGTCCGAGGGCGCCCCCGGCACGGTCGATCTGCGGGTGCTCGACCCGCACGGCAAGCATGTGGAGCTGCGGAAGTACGACGCGAGCATCACCTATTCCTTCGGCAGCCATGAGGGCCGGGCCGGATTCTCCTTCGAGGCCGCCGAGCCGGGCGGCTATCGGGTGACGACCGCCGGTAGTTCCGAAGTGACGGTTGCCATCGGCCAAGGCCTCGGCTCTTCCTTCGTCGGCACGCTGCTCGGCGCGCTCGCCCTCGGTTTCGGTGGGGTGGTGCTCGGCGTGCTCGTGATCGTGGTGGTGGCCGTCAAGCGAAATGCGAGCAAGCGCAATGCCGCTGTGGGAGGGCTCGGGTACTGAGCGCTCGGGTCGCCGCACCGGATTTCGTGGCCTACAGCGCGACCGTCAGTTCGATGTGCGCGGCCGACCCCGCCTCCAGTGCCTCCGCGAGGCGCACCGCTTTCTTCATCGGCAGCACATAGGTCGCCCGTGACTTGTCCGGGAACAGCGAAGTAGACCACCGGGTGCCGCCGACGACCACGTGCACTCGCACCGCGCCGAACCCGCCGGAGCGATGCGCGTAGCGCTCCTCGATCTCATCGGCCACGTCCTCGGGCAGCGACACGAAATGCCAGGCGGCATCGCCCGGTAATTCCCATACTTCCGCCGTGAACGAGTACCGCGAATCAGCCACGCCGCGACTGTAACGGCGAGTACCGACAGGGTTTCGCATCGACCGCGCGGCGGTTCCTAACGCCCGGCTTGCATCTACGTATATGTCTACTTATAGTTAGGCCAGGACGTGTACGTATACATCTACTTATATCCATGGGCGGCTCGAACCGCCCCTCGATGAAGGAGGCGGATGCCATGGGCATCTCGGATCTCACCTCGAAGTTGGTCGGCGACATCGGCGACAAGCGGCGGTGGCGGCAGTACAAGACGCGGGCGGGGCAGCTTCCCGCGGGTTATCGCACAGCGGTCGATGGTTTCGAGCGGTACCTGATGTACACCGGCTCGGGAGGCGGCGTTTCGATGTTCGAGGACCTCGCCGAGCTGTTCGAGCGGAGCGCGGCCGATGGATCCCCGATACGCGAAGTCGTCGGGGAGGACCCCGTGGCGTTCATCGAGACGTTCGCGCGGAACTACCAGGAAGATTCCTGGATCAACCGGGAACGGGCACGGTTGAACAGCGCCATCGAGCGCGCCGCCGGAGAAGGAAAGTAGGGGCGTTCGATGACGACACAGCAAGCTCCGGCGATCCATGTGCGGGGTCTGGAGAAGTCCTACGACAAACTGGAGGTGCTGCGCGGCGTCGATTTCGAAGTCGAGCGGGGCAGCATCTTCGCCCTGCTCGGCTCGAACGGAGCGGGCAAGACCACTGTCGTGAAAATCCTGTCCACGCTGCTCAAAGCCGACGCGGGGACAGCAAGGGTCAACGGCTTCGACGTCGCCACGCAACCGGGCGACGTGCGGGAGTCCATCAGCCTCACAGGGCAGTTCGCCGCCGTCGACGAAATCCTCAGCGGGCGGGAGAATCTCGTGCTCATCGCCAAGTTGCGGCACCTGAAGAACGCGGAAACGGTGGCCGACGACCTGCTCGAGCGTTTCTCGCTGACCGACGCGGCCGCGCGGAAGGTGTCGACGTACTCCGGTGGCATGCGCCGCCGCCTCGACATCGCCATGAGTCTCATCGGGAATCCGCCGGTCATCTTCCTCGACGAGCCGACCACCGGGCTCGACCCTCAGGCGCGCGTCGAGGTGTGGCGGGCGGTGCAGGAACTCGCCGAGCACGGCACGACAGTGCTGCTCACGACGCAATATCTGGACGAGGCCGAACAACTCGCCGATCGGATCGCGATCCTGCACAAGGGCCGGATCATCGTCAACGGCACCCTCGCCGAGCTCGAGCAGCTGCTCCCGCCCGCCGAGGTCGAATACGTCGAGAAGAAGCCGAGCCTGGAGGACGTCTTCTTCGCCCTGGTCGGTGACGAAGGCGACGAGGGCGCTCCAGACAGTGACCGCAGCGCGGTACGGACGAAGTAAGGAACAACGATGACCACGCATTTCTTCGCCGACACCACGCTGCTGCTGGGACGATCCCTGCGCCACATCACGCGCAGCGTGGACACCATCATCACGACCACGATCATGCCGATCGCATTCATGCTGCTGTTCGTCTACGTCTTCGGCGGCGCGATCGACTCGGGGTCGGACTCCTACGTGCAGTACCTGCTGCCCGGAATCCTGCTCATCACCATCGCTTCGGGCATCTCCTACACCGCGTTCCGGCTGTTCCTGGATATGAAGAGCGGCATCTTCGAGCGATTCCAATCCATGCCCATCGCCCGGTCATCAGTCCTGTGGGCGCACGTGCTGACCTCGCTGGTCGCCAACGTGATCTCGCTTGTGGTGGTGGTGCTCGTCGCCCTGCTCATGGGCTTCCGCTCAGGGGCCGGAATATCGGCCTGGCTCGCGGTCGCGGGCATCCTGATCCTGTTCACCCTCGCGCTGACCTGGATCGCGGTCATCCCCGGTCTGTCCGCGAAGACCCCGGACGGCGCGAGTGCCTTCTCCTACCCCCTGATCTTCCTGCCCTTCATCAGCTCGGCCTTCGTACCCACCGACACCATGCCCGGCCCGCTCCGGGCCTTCGCCGAACACCAGCCGGTGACCTCCATCATCGACGCCATTCGTCACCTGTTCACGCAGCAGCCCGTCGGCACCGACATCTGGATCGCCCTCGCTTGGTGCGTCGGCATCCTCATCGTCGCCTACCTGTTCGCCATGAACACCTACCGCCGCAAGATCTCCTGAGCGGCATCGGCCGAGCCTGTCGCTAGTCGGCTCGACCCCCTGGACCGGCTGCCGGGCCGGTCCGATGATCCGGGGGCGGCCTGCTCCGGCTGCCGCGGCGGCTTGTAGGAGAGTCAGGGCGGTGAGCACGCTCAGTGCCGGTGCACAGCCGCTTGTTCGGGTGTGCAGAATGCCGAGGAGGCCGGGCTCGCAGCCACCCGCTCAGTAGCTCGACCGATGATGGCCGGGCGCCGCATTTCGATCGCGCTGCGCGCAACCCGTGAGCACCCGGCCGTGGTGCGCGATCGTGAGCTGATGACGACCACCGAGGCGAAATCCACTACCGACTCCGAACTGGATGCGATCTTCGGCCCGATATTCGACCGGATCGCCCAGGGCGCCGTAGCGCGAGAAATCGATCGCACCCTGCCCTACGACGAGGTCGGCGAGCTGCGTGCGGCGAAATTCGGCGCGCTGCGCGTTCCGGTCGAGTCCGGCGGATACGGCGTCACCGTCCGGCAGCTGTTCCGGTTGCTCATCGAACTCGCCGCCGCCGAATCGAACCTGCCGCAGGCGCTGCGGGTGCACTTCTCGTTCGTCGAGGACCAACTGCTGGCCGACCAGGGTCCCGAGCGGGAACGCTGGTTGCGTGCGGTGGCCGAGGGCACGCTGGTGGGCAACGCGATCACCGAACCGGGCGTCGGCGCGGTGGACCGCTACCGCACCACGCTCACCGAAGACGGCGGACGGTGGCTGCTCAACGGTGTGAAGTACTACAGCACGGGATCGCTGTACGCGGACTACATCCTGGCCGCCGCCGACCGCGACGGTGAGCGCGTCGGCGTCCTGGTGGACGCGCACGCCGAGGGAGTGCGTCAGCACGACGACTGGGACGGCTTCGGCCAGCGGCTGACGGCCAGCGGCACCACCGAATTCACCGACGTGGTGGTGACCGAGGATCGGATTCTCGGTCCCGGCTACGGCGCGCCCGGCCCGACCTACGCGACCTCCTATCTGCAACTGGTCCAGCTCGCGGTGCTCGCGGGCATCGCCAAGCGCGCCGAGCGCGACATCCGGGAGTGGGTCGCGGCGCGAACCCGCGGCTACACGCACTCCACCGCCGACCTGCCCAGGCGCGACCCCCTGGTGCAGCAGGTGATCGGGCGCCTCTCGGCGGCCGCGTTCGCCGCCGAAGCCAGTGTGCTCGCCGTCGCCGACGTGCTCGACGAGGTGCTGGCGGGCGGCGCGAAGGACGAGAGCGCCCTGGTGGCGGCCGAACTCGCCGCGGCCCGGGCGCAGCTGGCCGTCATCGACCTGGTGCTGCCCGCCACGTCGCTGCTGTTCGAAGTGGGCGGTGCTTCGGTGGTCGCCGAACGGCTGCGGTTGGATCGGCACTGGCGCAACGCCCGCACCATCTCGGTGCACAACCCCGCGATCCAGAAGGCGCGGGCCATCGGCGATCATCTGCTCAACGGCGCCGACCTGCCGTTCGCGTGGAGCGCGGGGGAGCGCACCGGGGGAGCGGCGCAGTGACCCGCCGCATCCGGTTCAACGCTTTCGACATGAACTGTGTCGCCCATCAGTCACCCGGGCTGTGGCGGCATCCCGCCGACCAGTCGTACCGCTACAAGGAGCTGGGCTACTGGACCGAGCTGGCGAAGCTGCTGGAACGCGGCCGTTTCGACGGCATCTTCATCGCCGACGTGCTGGGCACCTACGACGTATACGGCGGCAACGACATCGCCGCGCTGCGCCAAGGCGCGCAGATTCCGGTGGCCGACCCGCTGCTGCTGGTCTCCGCCATGGCCGCGGTGACCGAGCATCTCGGGTTCGGCATCACCACCGGCACCGGCTTCGAGCACCCGTACCCGTTCGCGCGGCGGTTGTCGACGCTCGACCATCTCACCGGCGGCAGGCTCGGCTGGAATGTGGTGACCGGCTATCTGCCCTCGGCGGCGCGCAACTTCGGCGCCGCCGACCAGCTCGACCACGACGAGCGCTACAACCAGGCCGACGAGTACCTCGAGGTGCTGTACAAGCTGTGGGAAGGCTCATGGGAGGACGACGCGGTGGTCCGCGACGCGACCGCGGGCGTCTACGTCGACCCGGCCAAGGTGCACCACATCGGTCATCGCGGCACGCACTACACCGTGCCGGGCATTCATCTCTCGGAGCCGTCGCCGCAACGGACGCCGGTGATCTACCAGGCGGGAGCCTCGCCGCGCGGCGTGCGTTTCGCGGCGGAGAACGCGGAAGCCATCTTCATCGCCGGTCCATCGAAACGGGTGCTGGCGCAGACGGTCGCCCGGATCAGGGACGCGCTGGAAGCGGCAGGCCGTGCCCGGGACGCGGCGCGCGTCTACGCCCTCGCGACGATCATCACCGACGCGACCGACGAGGCGGCACGGCGCAAGCACGAGGAGTACCTGTCCTACGCCAGTGTCGAAGGCGGTTTGGTGTTCATGTCCGGCTGGATGGGCATCGACCTGTCCCGCTACGACCTCGACGACCCGATCGGCCAGGTGGAGAGCAACGCGATCCAGTCGGCGGTCGCGGCGTTCCAGGAATTCGACGACGACGGCCGGGAGTGGACCGTCCGCGATATCGGCAAGTGGGCCGGGATAGGCGGCATGGGTCCGGTGTTCGTCGGCTCCGGGGAGACGGTCGCCGATCTGCTCCAGGAGTGGGCCGCCGAGACCGATCTGGACGGATTCAACCTGGCCTACGCGATCACCCCGGGCTCGTTCGAAGACATTGTGCAGCATGTCGTTCCGGTATTGACCGCCCGAGGCGCCTACACCGAGGAATACGTGCCGGGCACCCTGCGCAATGCGCTGTTCGGCGCGGGTGACCGGTTGCCCGCGGAACACCGCGGCGCGAGCTACCGGTTGGGTGGCGCCGGCTCGACCGCTTTGCCGGACGCGGTTTCGCGAGCGGGGGCAACGGCCGAGACGCACTCGTAACGTAGTCGGACGGCGCCGGAAGCCCCCCGGTCCGGCGCTGCCCGGCGACGCGATCAGAGAGCGGCGAGGAATATCCCGGCTACCGCCTCCAGCCCCGCTCGATCGATGTCATCGAAACGGGCCGGCCGCGGACTGTCGAGATCGAAAACCCCGATCAGATCCCCGTCCCGGACCAGCGGCACGACAATTTCCGAACTCGTGTCGGCATCACAGGCGATATGGCCGTCGAACGCGTGCACATCCGGCACGAGTTGGGTGGTCCTGGATTCGGCCGCGGTGCCGCACACGCCTTTTCCGAGCGCGATGCGCACACACGCGGGCTTGCCCTGAAACGGGCCGACCACCAATTCCCGCCCGTCGTAGAAATAGAAACCCACCCAATTCACATCGGGTAGCGCGTGGAATACCAGCGCGGAGAGATTGGCGGCGTTCGCGATGCGGTCGGTCTCGCCCGCGACCAGCGCCTCGGCCTGCGCGGCGAGCTGTCGGTACTGCTCGGGGCGGTCTCCGGTCAGATCGGCGGCGACGAACGACATGGCCCGAATGGTACGCGCTCGGAATTCGCTGTCTGCCCATTCATTCTCGGTGATCGCAACACTCTGCCCGCACCTGGCGGGCATCGCATCATCCCTGCATGACATCGCAGCAATCCGTTTCCCGTTCCACTCGTTCGGCCGCGGTTATCGGCGCCGGACAGACCGGCGTCACTGCGGCGCTAGGACTTCTCGACGCCGGTTTCGACGTCACCATCTACAGCGAGCGCGATCAGCGCTCCTTGCGTGACGATGTGCCCGCCACCGGCACCGCGCTCGAATTCGGTGAGACCCAGCAGGCCGAGGCCGCGCTGGGATTGGACAGCTACACCGCGCGGGCGCCCCGGCACACCGGCCTGAGTGTGCGCATCGCCGGACCCGGACCCGATCGTCCCGAATTGATCCAATTCGACGGTCATTTCGACGGATACGTCGGCGTGGCGGTGGACACCAGGCTCAAGGCCGACGAGCGGCTCACCGCGTTCCTGGAGCGCGGCGGCCGGTTCGTGGTCGAGCAGGTGACGCCGGAGACGCTCGACGGCATCGCCGCCGCCAACGACCTCACGTTGGTCGCGACCGGACGTGGCGGACTGTCGGACCTGTTCCCCGTCGACGCGCGGCGCACCCCCTACGACGCGCCGCAGCGCTCGCTGCTCACCGTCACCGTGACCGGAATCGGGCACGACGAGAACGTCTTCGCCCATCGCAGCGTCGCGGGCGGCGCGCACAGCGGCTTCTCCATCCTCGCCGACCAGGGTGAAGGGTGGTGGGGCCCCTATCTGCACAAGGACGCGGGGCCGAGCTGGGCGTTCCTCGGCTGGGCGCGTCCCGGCAGCGACTGGGAGAAGCGTTTCGCCGCGGCGGACTCCGCCGAGTCGGCGCACCGCATCGTGCAAGACCTCTACCGCGACTACATCGACTGGGATCTGCCGGAGGTGCTGGCCACCAAGACCATCCCCGAGGACCCGCACTCGTGGCTGAAAGGCGCGGTGCGCCCGGTGGTGCGGTCGGGTGTGGGGCGCACCGCGGGCGGGCACGTAGTCGCCGCGCTCGGTGACACCGCCATCGCCTACGACCCGATCGCCGGGCAGGGCGCGCAGAGCGGCCTGATCCAGGCTCAGCGGCTGGTCGCGGCGGCCGCCGTGCACGAAGGGCCGTTCGACGAGGCGTGGATCGAGCGGCAGTACGCGGCGTTCCTGGCCGCGCGCGCGGACGCCGCGAACAAGGTGACCAGGCTGTTTCTGAGTGATCCGGAGCTGGGCGAGATCGGCAACGCGTTCTTCGCGGCGGCGGCCGTCGACCCGGCGTTCGCCTCGGCGCTGGTCGGCCTGCTGCATCGCCCGCAGCCCTTCCTGCCGGTCGACTCGCCGGAAGCGGTCAACGAGTTCATCACGCGGGTCACCGGCGAGGACGCGGCCGCGCTGCTGGGCCGTTTCGCCCCCGCGGGCAAGTTCGCCAGGTCGAACTATTCGCCCGCACTCGCCGACGCCTGATCCGAATCCCACAGATTCAAAATCTCGTACCAACCGGGGACCGGTGCTGGAGTGGAAGGAGCGCCGGACGCCTGCGTGGCGTCCGGCCTCCGATTCCGACGGCTACCCCCGATAACCATGGAGCAGCTATGACCACGGAGCAGATCGCCGAGCAGATCCGGTTCGCCTACTGGGTGCCCAATGTCAGCGGGGGACTGGTCACCAGCGACATCGAACAGCGCACCGGCTGGGATTTCGAGTACAACAAGAAGCTCGCGCGGACCGCGGAGAACAACGGCTTCGACTACGCGCTGTCCCAGGTGCGCTACACCGCCTCCTACGGCGCCGAATACCAGCACGAATCGACCTCGTTCAGTCTCGCGCTGCTCGGCGCGACCGAACGGCTGAAGGTCATCGCGGCCGTGCATCCCGGGCTGTGGCACCCGGCGGTGCTGGCCAAGTTCGGCGCCACCGCCGATCACTTGTCCAACGGACGGTTCGCCATCAACGTCGTCTCCGGCTGGTTCGCCGGAGAATTCACCGCGCTCGGCGAGCCGTGGCTCGAGCACGACGAGCGCTACCGGCGCAGCGCGGAATTCCTCGAGGTGATCCGCAAGATCTGGACCGAGGACAACGTGAACTACGGTGGCGACTTCTACCGCATCCGGGACTTCACCTTGAAGCCCAAGCCGTTGAACACCCCCGAACGCCCCAATCCCGAACTGTTCCAGGGCGGTAACTCGACCGCCGCCCGGCGCAACGGCGGGCGCTACGCCGACTGGTACTTCTCCAACGGCAAGGACTTCGACGGCGTCACCGAACAGCTCGACGACCTGCGCGCCGTCGCCCGCGCCCACGACCGCGAGGTGAAATTCGGGCTCAACGGCTTCATCATCGCCCGCGATACCGAAAAGGAGGCCCGCGATACCCTGCGCGAGATCGTCGCGAAGGCGAACAAGCCCGCGGTGGAGGGTTTCCGGGACGCGGTGCAGCAGGCGGGCGCGTCCACCAAGGACCGCAAGGGCATGTGGGCCGACTCGACGTTCGAAGACCTGGTGCAGTACAACGACGGTTTCCGCACCCAGCTGATCGGTACGCCGGAGCAGGTGGCCGAGCGGATCGTCGCCTACAAGCAGCTCGGTGTCGACCTGATCCTCGGCGGCTTCCTCCACTTCCAGGAGGAGATCGAGTACTTCGGCGCGAAGGTGCTCCCGCTGGTGCGCGAGCTGGAAGCCGCGCAGCGGCCTGTCGCGGCGGTGAACTGATGACCGCGGTCGCCGCCGATCGCATCCTGTCGGCGGCACAGGCGTTCGCGGTCGCACAGCGGCTGGCGGCGGACTTCGCGCCGGGGGCCGCGGACCGCGACCGGGATCGTGTGCTGCCGTACGCGGAGGTCGATCGGCTGGCGGCCAGTGGTTTGCTCGCGATCACCGTGCCCGCGGCCTACGGTGGCGCGGATCTGCCGCCGAGCGCGGTCGCGGAAGTGACGCGCATCCTCGCCACCGCCGACCCCAATATCGCGCAGATCCCGCACAGCCACTTCGTGTATGTGAACCTGCTCCGGCTCGCGGGCACTCCGCAGCAGCAGGAGCGATACTTCGGCCGGGTGCTCGACGGTGGGCGCATCGCCAACGCGCAGTCCGAGCGCGGCGGCGCGACCGTCGCCGACATAGCGACCACGTTGCGGCCGGTCGATGACCGATTCCGGGTCGACGGCGTGAAGTACTACTGCACCGGATCGCTGTTCGCCGACCTGTTCGCGGTGCTGACCCGGCTGGACGATCCCGACGAGCGCAGCGGCCTCGAGCCCGGTGAGTACATCGCCTACCTGCCCGCGAACACTCCCGGTGTGCGCGTGGTGGACGACTGGAACGGGCTCGGGCAGCGCACCACCGGCAGCGGAACAGTGTCCTTCGACGAAGTGCTCGTCGACCGTGACCAGGTGATTCCCCGCTCCGGCGCGGTGCGCGCGCCCACCGGTTACGGCGCTTTCGCGCAGTTGCTGCACGCCGCCATCGATACCGGCATAGCGCGCGGCGCCCTCACCGCGGCAACGGAATTCGTGCGCACGAAGAGTCGTCCATGGTTCGAGGCGGGGGTGGCGAACGCGGTGGACGACCCGCTGTTGATCCAGCGCTTCGGTGAGTTGTCCGTCGCGGTGACCGCCGCGGAGGCGACCCTCTCGTCGGCCGGATGGGCGTTGGACGCGGCCATCGGGATCGATCCGAGCGTCGCGAACATCGCCACGGCGTCGCTGGCCGTCGCGACCGCCAAAGTGCTCGCCGACCGCGCCGCCAACGACGTGTCCGCCGCGTTGTTCGAGGTCAGCGGAACGCGCAGCGCGGCGGCCGATCTCAATCTGCACCATTTCTGGCGCAACGCGCGCACGCACACCCTGCACGATCCGGTGCGTTGGAAGTACCAGCACATCGGCAGGGCTCTGCTGCACGACGCCGCGCCGCCGCTACACGGTGTGATCTGAAAGGAGACGAAATGACAGTCACTGTCGTCGTCGGCAATCCGAAACCCGCCTCCCGCACGCTCACCGCGGCCACCTCGGTCGCCAGGGGACTGCGTCCGGAGGTGGAACCCACCGTGATCGACTTGGTCGAGTTCGGTCCCGCCCTGCTCAGCTGGGGTGACCCGGCCGTGGCCGAGGCGGTGCGCACCGTGGCGGGCTCGGAACTCGTCGTCTTCGCCAGCCCCACCTTCAAGGCGACCTACACCGGTCTGCTCAAGCTGTTCCTCGAACAGTTCGAGGGCGGAACCGGCCTGGAAGGCGTGCTAGCGGTCCCGGTGATGCTCGGCGCCGGACCGGCCCACGCCCTGGCGCCCGACCTGTTGCTCAAGCCCGTGCTCGTGGAAATCGGGGCCACCGCCGCACTGCCCGGGCTCTACCTGTCCGATCGCACATTCGCCGAGGATGGCGTCATCGACCGGTACAGTGGTCGGTGGCGTTCGGTCGCCCAGGCACTGGCCCACAGCTCGAAGGCTGCGAATCATGCATGACCTGTTCGAATTCCCCGCCGACGGAGCCGGTCTGCGTCGCGCGTTCGCGAATTTCCCCAGCGGTGTCGTCGCGGTGTGCGCCGAAATCGACGGAACGCCGCACGGTCTGGCGGTGAGCACGTTCGTTCCCGTCTCGCTGGACCCGCCCCTGGTCTCGTTCTGCGTGCAGAACTCCTCGGCCACCTGGCCCAAGCTCGCCGCCGCGAGCCACCTCGGCCTGAGCCTGCTCGGCACCGACCAGCAGGCCGCCGCCCGCACGCTGGGCACCCGCGACGGCGACCGCTTCCGCGACATCCAACTGCACCGGGGGTCGGGCGACGCCGTGTTCATCGACGGCGCGTCCGCTTGGATCGAGGGCGTTCAGGAGGCGCACGTCCCAGCGGGCGACCACGCGGTCGTCATCCTGCGTATCCACCGCATCGCCACCCGCACCGACGTCGACCCTCTCGTCTTCCACGGCAGCAAGTTCCGGCGGTTGCACGCCGAAACGGCGAACGGGGCGGCCTGAATCGCGGGTGAGAACCGCCCGGCGACCGCTTCCGGGCGCGTAGGGTGATGCTGTAGCGCTGTCGGCGGTTCCCGAGGTGGCCCGTGAAGATCCCCGATCATCCGAGAGCTCTGAGCGAGAGCCGGATTCGGCGCGAACGGGCCGCGGCCGCGATCGAGATGCCGCACGTTCGCGCGCTCAATCAGCTGGTCGATCGCATCGAAGCGGATACCCGTTTCGAAAATCTACCCTACATCGATCCGCTGTTCGGCGGTGTCGAGGCGGAGCTGTTGTTCGTGCTGAAAGCCCCCGAGGGCGACGCTGATCCCGACCTGCTCGACAGAAGGTTTCTCAGCTGGGACAACGATGACGTGGGTGCGGAGAACTTCTTCCGCACAGGTGCCGCGACCGGTCTGGACCGGGCGCGGTGTACCGCCTGGAACGCCTGTCCGTTTCCGATCACGGGTGGCGCCCCCTCCCGTTTCGAACTCGGCAGGGCCGCGCCGTACACGCGCCGAATGCTCGAACTGCTTCCGCGGCTGCGCGTGGTCGTCCTGCTCGGCCGTCCGGCACAGCATGCCTGGCGGAAAATGTCGTTGACCGGCGCGGATATCCACTTGGTGCACGGAGCCTCGCCTTCTCCGCCCGGCATCAACCATCCGGACAATCGCCGCAGCTTCGAAGCGGCGATCCGCACGGCCGTCCGGTTGCTCGGCTGAGGGGCTTTGCTCCGGTAGTCGCCGCTGTGGGAGACTCGTGCGTCTCCCTCGGAAAGGTCCTGGTCGTGACGCTCGGTATGGTTCTCGGTGATTCCTCGCGCACTTCGGCGCGGGTGTAGCCAAACCAGGTGATTCCTGTGCGGTAGCCGCACAGCTCTGTTCGCGACCCTGCGGCGAAGTGCTCGTCGTGCCCATGCACGTTCGATCACGAGGAGTTCGTGGTGTCCACCGTTTCCTGGACCGAAGACGACATCTATACGACCGCCCGCTGGCATTCGGCGAATGGCGCGCCGCCACCTGACCCGGTCGTGGTGGTGAACGACCGCACGACCGCCGCCGCGGCTTGCCGGCTGGCGCGAACGGGAACCGGCCTGCTGTGGCGCGGTGATTTCCACAATGCGCGGCAACTGCTGCGTGCGATGGGCCGACGGGTGGACCGGAAGGTTCCGCCGGGCGATGATTCGGCCGAAGCGTTCCGGCGGTATCGCGCGTCGCGTCGTCGGCGCGCGGAAGTGCTCGGCAAGTTGCTCGTGCTGCTGGAAGACGACTATTCCCTGGCGCTGCGCCGCGCACCCGACGTGCGCCGCGCGTGCACCGAGGCGTACGGCCTGCCGCAGGGGCGTACGGTGGTCGCGCTCACCGAACTGCTCGGCGTGCTCGGTGCGGCGCAATGGCGAGAGAAGGGCGTGTACGTGCCCGCCCTAGGCGACCATATCCATCCGCACTACGGCGTGTTCTCCCCGGTGCGGGGCGAGTACGTCGACCTCGTCGCCACCGCGCCCCTACCCGAACGCGCCGATACCGCCTTCGATCTCGGCACGGGAACCGGCGTGCTCGCCGCGATCCTCGCTCGACGCGGGTGCCTCCGAATCATTGCCACTGACAAGAGTTTTCGCGCACTTACCTGCGCTCGTGCCAATCTCGACCGGCTGGGCCTGTCCTCCGTTGCCGTGAAAGGCCCCGCTCTCTTCCCGGACGGCAAGGCCGACCTCGTGGTGTGCAACCCACCTTGGCTCCCCGGCACACCCACCTCGGCCCTGGAAAGCGGTGTCTACGACGAGAACTCGTCCATGCTGCACGCCTTCCTCTCCGGCCTCCCCGCCCACCTGAACCCAGGCGGCGAAGGCTGGCTGATCCTCTCCGATCTCCCCGAACACCTCGGCCTGCGCACCCGCGAGGAACTACCCACCCGCATCACGGCCGCCGGCCTCCGAATAGTGGCTCAAATGGACACCCGCCCCAGCCACGGCCGGGCCCACGACCCGGATTCCCCGCTCGCCACCGCCCGCGCCGCCGAAACAACGTCCCTCTACCGCCTGGTGCCGCGTTGAGCGGCACATGACGGAGGGGTCTCTCGCGATTCGCCTCAGCCACGTGCGACTCGATAGATGAGTGCCTACCGGTCGAGGTTCCTCTAGCGTGGTTGGGATTTGCCGGGTGATCGCCCGGCGGCCGACACCTCAACGCAGACGATCGAGTGCGCCGCGGCGCACTCGATCGGGTTCTGTCGTTCTCACATGGTTGGGTGATCTGGTTCGTGGTCGCCGTAGCGTCGGGGGCCGGGTGCGGCGGTGGCGAGTTCGGTTGCCGCCTGTTGCAGCGCCACCGCCGCCGGATGCGCAGCACCGAGCAGGGCCGCTACTTCCTCGTAGATCGGTTGGACCTTGTCCCGCAATTCCCGGGACTTGCTCACGTCAAAGTTCGGCACCAGAGATCCTTCTCATCGGCTCGGGCATTGGCTGATCGGTACCTCGCGCGTTCTCGAGTGGTCGCTGAACACGAACGGGTTGCCCTGGATGCGGCCTGTCACGCTCATACTGACACGCCAGGTGCCCGCGTAACAGGCTGCGCTCACCTCGTACCTCCTGGATTTCGGCGGGGTCGCCGGGATCGCGGCATCGGTGATGTGCGCGGCGTTCACCCACCTACCGCCCTGCTGGTATTCCAGCGCCAAAGTCAAGATGTGCTCTTCGGGCGGCCCGTCGCACTGGGCGACACCGTCTCCCGTGATCTTCGGCGGGTACACCGACGGCCGACTGTAGGTGAATTCGAAACCGCAAGATTTGGCAGCGATGAACTGCGGGTGAGCGCTGGTCGTAGCCCCGGCCGGTGCGGTGCCGAGCACCGCAGAGCAGAGGAGCCCGACGAGAATTATTGCGTTGAAGCGAGACAGCATGGGATTCCCTCATTCTTTCTTCTACCTGAGCGACCTGCGCGCTCAGTACTCCCGTGAGGTGTCAGGTTTCATCCGGCCCGCGCTTATCAGGACTTGCCGTGCCGCCGCCTTACGTCGGCACTCGTCTGCGTTGCACCCGCGATGCCGCTGCATTGCCATGTGCGCCTCGTGGATACCGAGATCCCGCTCCGGCGCATCGTTCTGAAATCCCCTAGCCCACACCGTGTTGTCCATTCGCTGCTCAGCGACGCGCGCCTCGGCGGCCTCGCGGTCGGCGGGAGCCTGCCACCACATCGAGGCCGCGACTACCGGCACCATGACCACGAGCGCGGCGCCGAGACCGATTGCGAAGGTGACCCACCCGTTCACTCGGCATCACCCTCGTGCGGCTCCGATGCGCCGAACGTCGGACCGACGCTGAACTCTTCTCCCGGCGTGCCGTCCTCATCGACCAACACCCATGTCTGCGGCTTGTCCACAGCCATCCACAGCGGACCCTCGGTGCGTGCGATAGCGAGCTTCGCCGCGTCGTCGGCCTCGAATGCGGCGCGCACGGCGTCCAACGCGGGCGAATACTCGTACTCCATCGCTCGCCCCTCCGGAGACTGGACGTGACGGGGGATGTTTTGGACGGGCGTAACGACACTGCACACCGCGGTGATCGCGTCGATCACCGGCTCCGCCATGTGGCGCTGGTCCGCGATCACCACTGCCGCGGCACGGTGGCGGTGGATCCGGGCAAGTAACCACGTGGCGGGTTCGGGCTCGACCTCGTCACCGGGCGTGAATATTTCGATGAGCGTGTGGCCCACTCGCTCGGCAAGTTCGCGGATCGTCGTTGCGTCTCGCAGGGGGTCCGTTGCCAAATCCTTTCGCAGGAACCCGATCGCCTTTGCGGTCATACCGTCCTCACTGCTGGGTGCGTTGGTGTGCACCCGGCGCCGGGGCTCTCGCCATCGGCTGGCAGCTCAGTGCTGCCGATGGGCTGGCATCACCCGGCGCCGGATGCATAGATCAAGGACACGTCGAGTGGGCGCCCCGCCATAAGGCGTGCATGCTGGGCGGGCGTGTGCACACGGGGTGTGCACGGGCGCGAATTCATGGCGTGCCAGGCATTTCGCGTGCCACACTCCGGAAATGGGACGGCAGCCCAAGCAGCCCAACACGCAACTTGCCGAACTGCTCGAGGAGACGGGCCTACCGAACAAGGCGCTCGCCCGCAGAGTCGTCGAGCGCGGCCGCGCGGTCGGCGTCGAGTTGCGCTACGACCACACCTCGGTCGGGCGCTGGCTGGCAGGCGAACAACCCAATTCACCAGGGCCCGAGTTGATCGCGGAGTGTCTCACTGAGGTCGCGGGCCGCCGGGTTACCGCTGCCGACTGCGGGATGGCCGGCGGAGGAGAGGGGGCCGATCTCGGACTGGAGTTCTCGTTGAGTCTCGCCGAGGCGACCGCTTCGGCAACAGCGCTGTGGAGGAGCGATGTGGAGCGCAGGCGGTTCCTAGTCGGCGCATCGTACGCAGTCGCGGTCTACCCGGCCGCGTCGATGCGGTGGCTGACCTTGCCGGGACCCGAGCACCCGGTCTCCGCCGGAACTCGTCGTATAGGACAGGGCGACGTCGATGCCGTGCGGACCATGACAACTGCGTTTCGAGACCTCGACAACCGTGTCGGTGGGGGCAAGGTGCGCTCGACGATCGTCCACTACTACCTACACAGTTCCGTTGCCCCACTGCTGCGCGGCAGCTACAACGAGCGCATCGGGCGGCAGCTGTTCGCCACCACTGCCGAGCTCACGAAGCTGGCGGGCTGGGCCGCCTACGATCTCGAGGAACATGGAGTCGCGCAGCGCTACCTCATACAGGCGTTGAGGATGTCGCGCGCCGCGGGCGACGCCGGACTCGGCGCGGAGATCCTTGCAGCGATGAGTCACCAGGCGACGTACGTCGGCCGCCCGGGCGATGCCGTCGACCTCGCCCGCGCCGCGCAGATCGCAGCTCGAAACGCCGGCTTGGCCGCGCTCGAATCCGAGTGCCTGATGGTCGAGGCGCACGGCCACGCCGCGCGATTAGACAAATCGTCTTGCGCAACATCTTTGAACGCAGCTGAACGCGCGTTCGGCCGCGGCGATTCCGGTCGGCCGGAGTGGCTGAACTACTTCGACGGCGCCTACCTGTCGGCCAAGACCGCTCACTGCTTCCGGGACCTGGGAGACCTTGCCCGGGCGGCTCGCTACGCCGAGCAATCCCTCGACATGTCCGACGGCTATCTGCGGGGTCGAGCGTTCAACCTGTGCCTGCTCGCATCTGCCGTCGCGGATGTCGACCCGCATGAGGCGGCGCGCATCGGCGGCGAGGCGCTCGAACTGGCGGGCGGACTCGAGTCGCGACGCAGCTATTCCTACCTTCGCGAAGTCCGGTTCCGACTCGCTCCGTACGACGAACTCGATGGCGTTGCGGAGTTCCGGCGGCGGGTGGTCGCCGCGACTAGAGCGACAGAGTGAGAGCGCGATACAGCGCGACGACTGTTGCTGCGCCGACGATCTCCCCGCTGTCGATCATCGCGATCGCCTCGGATAACGGGATCCAGTCGATCCGTTCGGCCTCGTTGATGTCCGGCGGGTTGTCGGTCAGATCGGCGCCGTGCGCAAGGTAAATCTGCTGCGGTTGGTCGAGCGTGCCGATCGCTGGCTGGTAGGTGACGAGGTGTTCCATGGTGCGCGGACGCCAGCCGGTCTCTTCCTCGACTTCGCGAGCCGCGGCGAGTGCTACGTCCTCGGCACCGTCGACGTAGCCTCCGGGTAGTTCCCACACCCATCGGTCGATGATGAACCGATGCCGGTACATCAGCAGGGCTTCGCGCTTCTCGTTCAAGACCAGTGTCATTGCGCATCGCGGCATCCGGGCGACGTACTGCGTGAACCTCACGCCGTCAGGCAATTCGACGTCAACGGTAGAGAGTCGGATGTGTCGGTTCTCGTCGACGAGGTGCTCGCCGTGGATAGTCCACTGGGTTCGGCTCACATGTCGAAGGTAGCAACCAAAGACCACAGCGGGGATCGCGAGCAACTCTTCCGTGTGCTCTGACCTGGGGTGATTCGACCGATTCCGGTGTGCCGCCACTACCGAATGCCCATTGGGTACAGTGCCCACTCGACCGCTGATCTCAAAAACAAACCCGCCCTGATCAGGGCGGGTTTTGCGGTGGAGCCGATGACGGGAATCGAACCCGCGCTGTCTGCTTGGGAAGCAGAAGTTCTACCATTGAACTACATCGGCAAGGTACCCGAGACTTTAGCAGACGACGAGCGGGTGCGGTAAAGGCCCTGGTAGACGGCTCTGACCTGCGGGGATGTCCTTCCGATACGAGTCGGTGGTGAGGGAGAGCTGATCTTGCGTTGAGCCGCGTTCGGCGGCGTTCGGGCGGGTTCCTTCACAAAATCCCTCCCAAAATCCTCCCAAAAACCAGCTCTGGAGATCCCTGGTCGAAGGGGTCTCGAGCTGTGCGCTATCAACCGGTAGCCAGCCCGTTGCGGAAATTCTTCGCCGGAAATCGGCGTGTTGCGCGGTCGGGCGCGGCGCGGACGCGTGAAAAGCTCGCTCACTCAGGGCCGCTGAGTGCGGTCGAACGCTCCGGCCGCGACACCGTCCGAGGGCGGGTTGATCCGCGTGTGCTCCGAGACGACCGACGATCTCGGGCGCGCGAAAGGGATTGCGGAGGCCGGGATCACGCGCCTGCTCGAAGAGATGGCCGAGCCGCGATGACGCGCGCAATCGGCGGCCTCGGGTCCATCAGCCGGGCCGGGCCGCGCCTATTTCCGGTGTCTGGCCGTTCGATCTCGAATCGGGCTGCTGACGAGCTGCTCGGACCTCAGTACGGCCGCCGGGTAGCTACTCCGGACTAGTCTGCTCGATGGCCGGAGGAGTCACGGTCTTGTCCGTCTCTCTGCTCGAAAGGTGGCTCCTGGACGCGCCCGGCTCGCCGGACATCAAATGCCGATGAACAGTCAGGCAAAGGATGAGCCACAGCGCGCCGAAGCACCAGCCGCCGACGACGTCCGTGGTCCAGTGGACGCCGAGATAGATGCGGGACAGGCCGACCGCGGCGACGAACAAGGCGGCGACGATCGCCGTGCCCGCTCGGAGGGCGGGTCCGTGGATGCCGGGCAGCGCGACCACCAGAACGATGCCGACCACGACGAACGAGCCCAGGCTGTGCCCGGACGGATAGGCCTGGTTGGACACGTTGATCAGGTGTTCCTCGACGGGCGGGCGGTCCCGGTCGGTCAGCCGTTTGCCGCCGCGCACCAGTAACCCACCGCCGAGCCCGGTGATCGCGACGAGCGCCGCCGACGTCCAGCGCCGCCGCCAGGACAGCACCAGGCAGGCGGCGGTGGCCAGGGCCGTCATGGCGAGCGTGCCGCCCAGCACGCTGACGACCACCGCGACCGGGGTGAGTGCGTCGCTGCGGTGCGTGATCGCCCAGTCGGCGATGCCGCGATCGACCTCGCCGGGGCCGCCGCCCCCGACCACGCCTGCCGTGAGAACCGCGGCGCACACCACCAGCAACGCGGTGAGTATCACGATGACGTTCCGGATGCGGGAGGAGGTCACCACTCCACGTTGCCACGCCGGACGCTGCGAGGTAACCCGGTCCGCTTCCCGCCCCGGATGACACCGGCGAGGTCGGCGAACACCAAAGCGATCCGCGCCGGCGCCAAGTGCTTCCTGCGCCGGGGCGACAGCGTTGGGTACGGCGGATGTATCCGAGGCCGACCATCGTCACGTTGTGGCCTGGGCCTCTCGAGGGAGGCGATGACAGGGGTCGGCCATCCTGTGACGACCGCCACTGCCAGTCGACACTCCGAGCGCAGGTCGGCGGATCAAGCGCCGCATCTCCGACGCGGATAGACCTCAGAACTTGCTGTAACCGCCGTCGATCAAGAGAGTATCGCCGGTGTGGTAGGCGCTGGCGGGGCTGGCGAGGTAGACGGCGACGGATTCGAAATCGCTCGGCAGGCCCCAGCGGCGAACCGGGATCCTCGGGTGGACGCGCTCGCGGAAACGGTCCCAGGCGAAGGCCCCCTCGGTCATCGGCGTCTCGACCCAGCCGGGCAGCACCGAGTTCGCGCGGATGCCGTGCTTGGCCAGCTCCACCGCGATCGAGTTGACCATGGCGATCAGCCCCGCCTTGCTGGCCGCGTAGGACTGTCCGCGCGGAACACCCTGCTGGGCGGCGAGGCTCGCGGTGGCGACCAGGCTGCCGCCCTCACCCTGGGCGAGCATGACCTTCGCCGCTTCGCGCAGCGTCACGAACGCGGCGTCGAGGTTGAGGGAGGTGACCCGGCGGAATTCCGCGAGATCGGTCTCCACGAACGGGATGAAACCCTGACTGACACCGGCGTTCACGAAGCAGGAGTCGATGCGGCCGAGTTCGGCGGTCGCGCGCCCGAAGGTGTCGATCACCTGCTGCTCCTCGCCCACGTCGCAGCTCAGCGCCAGCACGCGGCCGCCGAAGGCGGTCAATTCGGCGGCGGCGGCCTCGTTGCGCTCGGCGTTGCGGCCGACCACGCAGACGTCGGCTCCGGCCTGCGCGAGCCCACGGGCGAAGCCGAGACCGATGCCGGAGTTACCTCCGGTGACGACGGCGACGTGGCCGGTCAGGTCGAACAGCGAGCCCTCGGCCATGGTTCATCCCTTCGATCGCGGGCGGCGCCGCCCGAATGAATGCGAGGATATCGCCCTCTCTATATCACTGTGCGGCTGAGGAGCCCCGGCGAGCAGGCGCTACGCTCGTCGCGTGCTGCTTTCCGATCGTGACATCCGCGCGGAGATCGCCGCTGGGCGTCTCGGGGTCGAGCCACTGCTGGAGAACCTGATCCAGCCGTCGAGCATCGACGTGCGCCTGGACCGGATGTTCCGGGTGTTCAACAACACCCGCTATACCCACATCGATCCCGCGAAGCAGCAGGATGAGCTCACCAGTCTGGTCGAGCCGGCCGACGGTGAACCGTTCGTGTTGCACCCCGGCGAGTTCGTGCTCGGCTCCACCCTCGAGGTGTGCACGCTGCCGGACGATCTGGCCGGACGGTTGGAGGGCAAGTCCAGCCTGGGCCGATTGGGCCTGCTGACCCACTCGACCGCGGGCTTCATCGATCCCGGGTTCAGCGGGCACATCACGCTGGAACTGTCCAACGTGGCCAATCTGCCGATCACGCTGTGGCCCGGTATGAAGATCGGCCAGTTGTGCCTGCTCAGGCTGACCAGCCCGGCGGAGCATCCGTACGGCAGCGCCGTGGCGGGTTCGAAGTATCAGGGCCAGCGCGGGCCGACTCCGTCGCGGTCCTATCTCAACTTCCCGATTCCGGCCGCCGCGATCGACGCCGCCGAAACACGCTGACCGCCGGGTCCGCTTCGTCGACTGTGGAGGACAAGCGGACCCGGCGGACGGCAGCGGGGATCTGACCGCGGAGGTGATCAGTCCCCGCCGCCCGCTCCCACCGCGAGCGCCGTAGTGAGGATGACGGACAGCGGTGGAAGCGCGTCGCCGCGGCTCGGTGGGTTGACCCAGAAGCACCCTTCCCGGGTCCAGCGACCGAGACCAGTCGGCAACATCACGGCGCTGCCCACGGCGGGCAGGCCGATATCCAGCCGATTGAGCACCTCGAGCACCTGTGGCCCCGGTCGACTGTCGGGCTCGGCGAGGAAACTCCATCGGATCTGCCTGGCCAACATGGGACCCCTCGTCCCCTGCTGTTCCAATGCGACGCGGACCTTTTCGGCACGCGCGGTCGGCAGGTGGACTACGCAGACGCGACTGGTGACCGGCAGCATGGCGAAACCGCCACGCTCGGTGACCGGCAACCCGAACTCGTGCCGATAGAACGCCACCCAATCGTCCACGGTCCTGAGCTTCTCGACATTCACGGCGAACTCCTTGCCTTCCGACTCAATGTTCGCGGCCCGCAGCGTGATTGGGTATCGCCCGTCAGCCCGCTTACCGCTGCCCTTCCACTGCCATTGATGCCGGTCACATTTCAGCTGTGGCCGTGCTCACAATCCGCTCGTACTCTGGAAGGGGTTCGTTCGGAAGGGATGGCACCGTGGTCAGGCATTGGTCAGGCAAAGAGGCCCGCGCCCTTCGCGATGCCAAGCGGATGAGCATCAGGGAATTCGCCGCCCATCTGGGTGTGCACGAACGCTTGGTGTCGAAGTGGGAAGCCGGGGGCGTCCGGGTTCATCCACGACCGATCAACCAAGCCGCTCTGGATACCTCACTGGCCAGGTCCGACGATGTGGTGCGAGCCCGGTTCGCGGCTTTGATCGATCAGCCCTCGAGCGATCGAGCCGTCCCGCCGGGATTCGACGCGCGCGCCGACGCCTCGGCGCGCGTTGATTATTCGAGTGACGCGGACCTTTTGGCTCTCATAGACGCCGGTGCGATGAGAGGTGTTGCGTTAGCAGCGATTTCGGAGAGGGATCTGATCATGGCGGCTGCCCACGAGGCCAGCGAGCACGCCGGCAAGGCCGAGAGCACCAATGTCGGTGCGAGCACATTGGAACAGCTCGACGCGGATGTGGTGCGCATCGCGAACGACTACGTGCGTATTCCGCCGGTGCCGATGATGGTGGACATGGTGCGGGTGCGACGCCGGGTGTACCGATTGCTGGAAGGCCATCAGCGGCCCGCCGATACCGGTCATCTGTATCTCTTGGCGGGCACGCTCTCGGGTCTGCTCGCCAACGCGAGCACCGACCTGGGCTATTACGACGCGGCCGGGGAGCAGGTCCGTGCCGCCTGGGCCTACGCGGAGCTGTGCGGGCACAACGGGCTTCGCGCCTGGACCCGCGGCATGCACGCGCTGATCGAGTATTGGTCGCAGCGCCCCCGCCGGGCGGTTCAGCTCGCCCAGAGCGGGCAGGAGTTCGCCGAGTCGGCGACCGCACAGGTGCGCCTGCTCAACATCGAGGCGCGCATCTGGTCGGCGCTGGGCAGCGCCGCGGACACCGATCGCTGCGTCCGGGCGGCCGACGACGCCCGCGAGATCGCCGCGACCGACACCTTGCACGACGAAGTCGGCGGGGTCTTCGGGTTCAACGACGCCAAGGCCAATTACTACGCCGGCGCCACCTATATCCACCTCGGTCAGGCGGAACGCGCGCTCGGCGCCACGCAGCGGGCCATCGAGCTGTACTCGAACGGGCCGTCCGAACAGCGCTCCTACGGCGCGGAAGCCTTGGCCAGGGTCGACTGCGCGGCCGCCCACCTGATCAACGGCAGCCTGGACGGCGCGGCCGAGGCGCTGCAACCGGTGCTGGGGCTCGACGAGGACAAACGCATCGCGCAGCTCGAGGAGAGGCTGACCGATATGCGCAGGGGGATCGCGGCCCCGGCCTTCCGCGACTCGGTCGAGGCGCGCCGGTTGGACGAGCGGATCGAGGAATTCTGCGGCTCCACCGCGGCGAAGGGCATCCCGCCGGGGGGCCCGGCCCAGTGAGTGACGTGTCACACTTCGCTGTGCCCGGGACGCCGTCGCGGGCGCGGAGCCCGGGGACCAGCTCGGAGTGACGGTTTATCCGGTTGCGACGGATGGCACCATGGGACGGGTGAGTCCTCATCATCCGCACCGCCCCCCGCGTGTTCTGGAGCAGTCCACGAAGCTCCAGAACGTCGTCTACGAGATCCGTGGACCGGTACACGCGCACGCGGCACGGCTGGAGGCCGAGGGCCACCGCATCCTCAAGCTCAATATCGGCAACCCCGCCCCATTCGGGTTCGAGGCGCCGGATGTGATCATGCGCGACATCATCGCGGCGCTCCCGTACGCCCAGGGTTACTCCGAGTCCAAGGGCATCCTGTCGGCGCGGCGCGCGATCGTGACCCGCTACGAACTCGTGCCCGGCTTCCCCGAACTCGACGTGGACGGCGTCTACCTCGGCAACGGCGTCTCCGAGCTGATCACCATCACCATGCAGGCCCTGCTGGACAACGGCGACGAGGTGCTGATCCCGGCCCCGGACTACCCGCTGTGGACCGCCATGACCAGCCTGGCCGGCGGCACTCCCGTGCACTACCTGTGTGACGAGGCCAACGGCTGGCAGCCCGATATCGCGGACATCGAATCGAAGATCACCGACCGCACCAAGGCGCTGCTGGTGATCAACCCGAACAATCCCACCGGCGCCGTGTACTCCGCCGAAGTGCTCCAGCAGCTCGCCGACCTCGCGCGCAAGCATCAGCTGTTGCTGCTCGCCGACGAGATCTACGACAAGATCCTCTACGACGACGCCAAGCACATCTCACTGGCCACCATGGCGCCCGACCTGCTGTGCCTGACCTTCAACGGGCTGTCCAAGGCCTACCGGGTCGCGGGCTACCGCTCGGGCTGGCTGGCGATCACCGGCCCGAAGGAGCACGCGGCCGGTTTCCTGGAGGGCATCGACCTGCTCGCGTCTTCGCGGTTGTGCCCGAACGTGCCCGCGCAGCACGCGATTCAGGTCGCACTCGGCGGTCATCAGAGCATCGAGGATCTGATCCTGCCCGGCGGCAGGCTGCTCGAACAGCGCGACGTCGCCTGGGAGCGGTTGAACATGATCCCCGGCGTGTCGTGTGTGAAGCCGAAGGGCGCGCTCTACGCGTTCCCGAAGCTGGATCCGAACGTCTACGAGATCTACGACGACTCCAAGCTGATCCTGGATCTGCTACTGCAGGAGAAGATCCTGATGGTGCAGGGCACCGGCTTCAACTGGCCCGATCACGACCATCTGCGGATCGTCACGCTGCCATGGGCCCGGGATCTCGCGGTCGCGATCGAACGCTTCGGCAACTTCCTCGCCAGCTATCGCCAGTAGTGAGAAGTTGGCGGCGAACCATATAATCGCCCGGCTTCTAGTCGGTAAACAAACTCCACGTACGGATACATGTCGGGTTTGGCGACTAACTAGCGCAAAAGAAGTACTTTTGTGTACAGTGGTTCTCGGCACTCTGAGTGCCTGGTCGGATTGCCTACCCCCCCTGGGCACATCCGGCCTCGGGTTAGGCCGCCTACCCCCCTGGGCCGCCTGCCCTGCGGGCGGCGGAGACATCCCCCTGCTCTCCGCCGCCCCCTCTAAAATCCCCTTTCTTTTCGATCGGATCGCTCTGACCGTGTATCCAGTGTGTTCGGTGACGCCGCGACGGTCTTGAAAATGAAATCCTTTAGGCTCGCTCCGGGCAGAACCACATCTGACAGGTAGGAGCGCGGTGAGCGACCACCACCACCATCACCACGATCATTCGGGGCCGATCGCGATCGGCGCGACCGCGGCGCGCGTGGTCGTCGGGCTACTCACCGTGATCGGGGTCGTCGTCGTCATCGCCGCGATCGTGCTGTGGCCGAGCAAGCAGCACATCGACATCCCGCTGCCGATGCAGAACGCGGGCGGCGGCGCGGTGCAGACCGAAGCGGGCACCGTGGTGCTGCAAGATGTCGGTCCGTGCGGCAGTCCGTCGCTGGGCAAGGTGTTCGTCGAGAAGCCCGAACCACCGCGCAGCACCGCCTACACCTGCCAGCGCAGCCTGATCTCGATCGAGTCCGGGCCGCACAAGGGCAACCGCACGTTGCTGGAGATCGCCCCTGGCCCAGGGCAACCCGACCTGCACGCGGGCGACGAACTGCGATTGGTCCGCCAGACCGATCCGAGTGGCACGCCGCTGTACTCGTTCGAGGACTACTCACGCGGTATGCCGCTCACGCTGATCGTCGTGGTCTTCGTGGTGGTGATCATCGCGGTGGCGCGCTGGCGCGGCGTCCGTGCGCTCTTGGGCCTGGTGTTCGCTTTCGCGGTGCTGGTGCTGTTCCTGCTGCCCGCCTTGCTGGACGGCAAACCCGCGATCCCGGTCGCGTTGGTCGCGGGCTCCCTGATCCTCTACGCGGTGCTGTATCTCGCCCACGGGGTGAACCTGCGCACCAGTTCGGCGCTGCTCGGCACGCTGACCTCGATGCTGCTCGCCGCCGCGCTGTCCTGGCTCACCATCGAGATCACTCATCTGACCGGTCTTTCCGAGGAACAGAACACGAACGTCGCGACCTACATCGAGCACGTCAGCATCACCGGCCTGCTGCTGGCCGGGTTCATCATCGGTTCGCTCGGCGTGCTCAACGACGTCACGATCACCCAGGCGTCTGCCGCGTTCGAGCTGGCCGCCCTCGACGAATCGGCGTCCCGGCGCGAGGTTTTCGCCGCCGCCATGCGCGTGGGCCGCGACCACATCGCCAGCACCGTCTACACGCTGGTGCTGGCCTACGCCGGTGGTGCGCTGCCGCTGCTGCTGCTGTTCAGCGTGGCGGGACGGTCGATCCGCGACGTGCTGACCGGTGACGCGGTGGCCATCGAGATCGCGCGCTCGGCGGTCGGCGGTATCGCGCTGGCGCTGTCGGTGCCGTTGACCACGGGCATCGCGGTGCTGCTGGCCCGGCCGTTCAAGGCCAAAGAGCCCACACCGCCCCCGCGTCCGCGCCGAGCCAGGCACGCCAGGGCCTGACTTCGCCCGGCCTCCGCGCGGATTCCGGCGGGTCAGCGCTTGGACTCCGGCGGCGATCCGCATCGGGCGGGCACGTCAGCGCCTGAACCGACCCCGCCGCACGTCGAGGCTTGATATCCACCTTGCCCCGAGTCGCGCGGTTGCCCTCAGCGTGGCGGTGGCGGGGGGAAGGGGAAGACCTCCGGCGGGATCGTGGGGACCACGATCGGTGGAAGTCCGGGCACCACGATGGTGTTCGGGCCGGGCGTCGGCGGCGCCTCGCTGGTGGTCTGCCGCCGGTTCGGCGGCGGCGCGGCGACCGACTCGTGGGCGGGCGACTCCGTAGTACCCGGCGCGACGGCGATCTGCGGATCCAAGCTGGTCGTGCGCGGTGCGGTGGTCGGCGACAACGACGGCGAGCCCTCGCTGGTGTGCGAATCCCGTTCCAGCACCTGCGGTCCGTAGCCGAGGCCGAGTCCGATCGCGGCGACCACGGCCAGCGCGCTGACCGTCAGCACGGCCCCGCTGATCTCGCGTCTGCCACGCTGGGCGGGGGCCGCCAGCCAGGCGGGTGACAGCTCGTCGTCCAGGGCGGCGCTCGCGGCGGGAGTCTCCTTGCGCACCGGTCTGGCCAGCAGCGCGGCGCCGCGGGCCATCACGGTCTCCGGGCTGTCCGGCACGATGACGGGCACGCCCATCCAGCGTTCGAGCACCTTGGCCACCAACGGGATCCGGGCGCAACCGCCGATGGCCAGCACACCGTGCACGGGGCGGTCCGAGCGCACGATCACGTCGCGCGCCATCCGCGCCGAGGACTCGATCGCCAGCATGATCAACGATTCGAAGTTCTCCTGCGCGAGCAGGACCAGCCCCTGCTCGCTGGGCAGCGCCACCGCGGTATTGCTGGTCAGCTGCTCCTTCGCCTCTCGGCACAGCGCGTCCAGGGCGGCCAGGCCCGCGGCGTTCGGCGGATGCGCGATCCGCCCGGAGGCGATCTGCTGCTCACGAATCAACGAGTCGAGATAGTCACCGCTGATGTCGCTGGTGCGCTCGCTGTGGCGCACCTCGCGGGAGTGGGTGTCGACCACGCTCACCGTCAGGCCCGAGCTGCCCAGGTCGTAGACGACCAGCGAGGAGATGCCCCGGATATCGCCGGTGGCCTGCGCGAACTCGAGTGCCGCCGCGATCTCCGGCACGAGTTCGTAATTGGTCAGCTGCTGGCGCGCCATGGCCGCGCGAATGGCGCGGGCGTGCTGCTCACTGCGGTAGGCGATCGCGGTGGCGCCGATGCCCGGCGTGGCTTCCAGGGTGACGCCGATGGCTTCGGCAGCCAGCTCTTCCACGCTCTGGTCGACAACCGGGATGGTCTGCAGATCGAAGGAATGCGGGGAGACATGCCCGTGGGGGTTGTCGGCGTGTGGTCGCGCCATACGGACAGCGCCGGCCCCCACCGAAACTCCCAGTACCGAACTCATCAGCTGCCCATCTCGTTTCACACTGCACGACATGCGAGCCTGCGCCGTCCGTCGGCGGAGGCCCGCTGGACGGACCCTACCGTCGGCGATCAGCTGTGCTTAGGGCGGACTGGTCGTCTGTCTGGCAGTAGCCCGCCTCGCCCCGCAACTCTACGGTGTGCCGAGTCCCGCGTACACCCATCCGGCTGCTCTCCAGGTGGCACGATTGAGACAGTTCCGGCCGTCGATGATCGAGCGGGCGCGCACCACGCCCTCCAGATCACGCGGGCGCAGGGCGGTGAATTCGTCCCACTCGGTGAGCACGAGCACCACGTCGGCGCGTTCGCACGCCTCGGCGACCGAGGTCGCGTAGTTCAGGGTGGGGAACACGCGCCGCGAATTCTCCAGCGCCTTGGGGTCGTAGACGGTCACCACCGCCCCGTGCAGCTGGATCATGCCGGCCACATTCAGCGCGGGGGAGTCGCGGACGTCGTCGGATTCCGGTTTGAACGCCGCGCCGAGCACCGCGACGTTGGCCCCGAGCAGTGAGCCGCCGCAGGCGCGGGCGGCCATGTCGACCACCTTGGTGCGGCGGCGCATATTGATGTTGTCCACCTCGCGCAGGAAGGCGACGGCGTGATCGGCGCCGAGCTCACCGGAGCGGGCCATGAACGCGCGGATGTCCTTCGGCAGACACCCGCCGCCGAAGCCGAGGCCCGCGTTGAGGAATCGGCGGCCGATGCGCGCGTCGTAGCCGAGCGCGTCGGCCAGCATCGTCACGTCGGCGCCGGTCGCTTCGCACACCTCCGACACCGCGTTGATGAACGAAATCTTCGTCGCCAGGAAGGCATTCGCCGAGACCTTCACCAATTCCGCTGTGGCCAGGTCGGTCAGCAAGAACGGCACCTCGGCGGTGATCAGGTCGGCGTATATCTCGCGTACCAGGTCCTCCACCCATCCGGCGGCGGCGCGGTCCCGGTCGACGCCGAGAACCAGCCGGTCCGGCCGCAAGGTGTCCTTGACCGCGAAGCCTTCGCGGAGGAACTCCGGATTCCACGCCACCTCGACGTCGGCGGAACTCAGTGCGCGGGCGCGTGATCCGAGCGCGGCCGCCGTGCCGACCGGGACCGTGGACTTGCCGATGATCACCGAGGGGCGTTCCAGCAGCGGGGCGAGCGTGTCCACCACCGCGTGCACGTACTTCAGGTCGGCGGCGTACTCACCCTTCTTCTGCGGGGTGCCCACGCCGAGGAAGTGCACCTCCGCGTGCGCCGCCGCCTCGGCGTAGGAGGTGGTGAACCGCAGGCGGCCCGCGTCGAGGTTGCGGCGCAGCACACCCTCCAGGCCCGGTTCGTAGAACGGCACAACTCCGTCGGACAGCTTCGCGACCTTGCCCGGGTCCACGTCCACTCCGATGACGTCGTGCCCGAGTTCGGCCATGCACGCCGCGTGCGTGGCCCCGAGATACCCGGTTCCGAAGACTGTGCATCGCATGATCGATTGGTAAGCCCCGCCGGTGGCCACGCCACGTCAGCGAGGCAAGGGTCAAGGCAACAGCAGATGTACATGCGGCGACGGCGCCGGACCGGGTGCCCTGACCTGGCGCAACGGTAGTCGTGGCCCCGCTAGCATCGGCGTGGTGCGACGTCATCGATGGGCCTGGACCGTGCTCGGCGCCGGTCTGGCGGTGGTCGTCGCGACGGTCGCGCTATGGCCGGTGTACGTGCGTCCGCGCACCGACCCGCCCGCTCCGGCTGATGCCGTTCTCGTCTTGGGCGGGGCGCACGACGGCCGCGAGCAGTTGGGCCTGCGCCTGGCGCGCGAGGGGTACGCGCCGCGCGTGGTGTTCTCCGATCCCTACGAGAACAGCGCCGTGCTGAACCGGATCTGCCACGGCGGCTACAGCTTCGAGGTCCTGTGCTTCGACCCGTCGCCGCGCACCACTCGCGGCGAGGGGCGTGAATTGGCCCGCCTCGCCCGCGCCGCCAACTGGCGCCGAGTCATCGTCGTCACCTTCACTCCCCACATCTCCCGCGCCCGATACATCCTGGGGAGGTGCTGGGGCGGAGAACTCCTCTTCACCGACCCCGAACCCGACCTCTCCCTCCCACACTGGGCTTACGACTACGCCTACCAATCCGTGGGCTTCGCGAAGGCCTTCTTCGAGGACTGCTGACCGCTTCGTCCTGCTCCGGCGGTGCCCGCCGCTCTCGCGGCATCGATGCCTCCTCGTGCTCAGGCCTCGCAACCGGAGGCTTCCCGCTATGCCGAACGTCGTGTGCATGAATTTGCAGGATGCGCAGGACGCGATCCAGGCGGCCGGTGTCTTCTTCTCCCGATCCAAGGACGCGACCGGGCGGGGACGCATGCAGGTGCTGGATCGGAATTGGATCGTGGTGGCGCAGGCGCCCGCGCCGGGATCGTTGATCGGCGAAGGTGAGGCGGTGCTGTCGGTGATCAAGATCGGTGAACCGAGTTCCTGCGGCTGACGCTCCAGGTGTGCCCATGGGTAGCCGGGTTCGTGATGTGGGCCCGGCTGTCGGCGGCACTCGCCGCACCGCCACCAGTAATCTGCGGGCGTGTGACGTCAGTTTGACTCGCTGAGAGAAGCGGCCGTACATTCTGTCTCGTGGTGGCGGGATATTCGCCACGGAAGCAACGGTGCACACCCTCTGGGAGGGCAGATGGATTACGACTGGTCAGCGGGGGATCTGGCGTTTCGGGACGAGGTGCGGGAATTCCTCGCCGCGAAGCTGACGCCGGAATTGCGGCGGGCCGGGCGCTTGGCGACGAGCGTGTATCCCGACCACGAGGCGAGCATGGAATGGCAGCACATCCTCCATGAGCGCGGCTGGGCGGCGCCCGCCTGGCCGGTGGAACACGGCGGATGCGACTGGAGCCTGACCCAGCACTACATCTTCCAGCGGGAATCGGCGCTGGCCGGTGCGCCCGCGCTGTCGCCGATGGGCATCAGGATGGTGGCGCCCGCGATCATCGCGTTCGGCACCGAGGAGCAGAAGGCGTTCTATCTGCCGCGCATCCTCACCGGCGAGGTCTTCTTCTGCCAGGGCTACTCCGAGCCCGAGGCCGGATCCGACCTGGCCGCGCTGTCCATGGCCGCCGTCGACGACGGCGAGGATTTCGTGTGCACCGGCAGCAAGATCTGGACCACCCACGCCACCGAGGCGAATTGGATCTTCTGCCTGGTGCGCACCTCGCGCACGGGTAAGAAGCAGCAGGGCATCACGTTCCTGCTGATCGATATGACCGCGCCGGGCATCGAGATCCGGCCGTTGGTGATGACCTCGGGCGAACAGGTGCAGAACCAGGTCTTCTTCGACAACGTGCGCGTGCCCAAGACCAATGTGCTCGGCCGGATCGATGACGGGTGGACCGTCGCGAAGTATCTGCTCGTGCACGAGCGCGGCGGAGCGGCGGCGCCCTGGCTGCAGGTCATGGCCCAGGACATCGCCGTCAACGCCGCGCAGCAGCCCGGCCCGGACGGCAACCCGCTGATCGACGACCGCGCGTTCGCGGCGAAGCTGGCGGACCTGCGAATCCGCACCGAGGTGCTCGAAGTCCTGGAGTACCGCACCCTCTCCGCGATGGCGCAGGGCAAGAATCCGGGGCCGGCGTCCTCCATACTCAAGATCCTCGGCACCGAACTCAGCCAGAAGCTCACCGAGCTGGCGCTGGAAGCCGCGGGACCGCGCGGTCGCGTCTACCAGCCGCACGCCACCGAGCCGGGCGGGCCGATCGCCCAGTTCACGCCGCCTGCCGACGGTTACCGCAGCGGCGCGGACTGGCAGGCCGTCGCGCCGCTGAAGTACTTCAACGACCGAGCGGGCTCGATATACGCGGGCAGCAACGAGATTCAGCGAAACATCCTCGCCAAAGCAGCATTGGGGCTCTGATGGACTTCACGCTTACCGACGAGCAGGAAATGCTCCGCTCCGCGATCGCCGGATACCTCGGCGCCCGCTACGACTTGGAGAAGAGCCGCGCCGCAGCGAAATCGGAGTCGGGCTGGCAGCCCGCCGTCTGGCGCGGATTCGCCGACGAACTGGGCATTCTCGGCGCGACGCTGCCCGAGCGGGTGGACGGCACCGGCGGCGGCCCCGTCGAACTCATGGTGATCGCCGAGGAACTCGGCCGGGCACTGGTTGTCGAGCCGTTCGTGGACACCGTCGTGATCGGCGCCGGACTGCTCGAGCGGGCCGGCGGGGAGCAGGCCGACGCCGTGCTGCGCCGGATCGTGTCCGGTGACGCGCTCATCGCGTTCGCGGCGCTGGAACCGACGTCGGGGCACGCGCTGCACGACGTGTCCACCACCGCCCGTCGCGACGGCGACGCCTGGGTACTCGACGGTGCGAAGACCGTGGTGACCGGCGCCCCACTGGCCACCGATCTGCTGATCACCGCGCGCACCTCCGGTGAACGGCGCGACAAGGCGGGCATCTCGCTGTTCCGGCTCGAATTCGACGCGTCCGATCCGCCCGCCGGAGTCGAGGTGCATTCCTACCGCACCATCGACGACCGGACCGCGTCCGATCTCGTGTTCACCGGCCTGCGCCTGCCCGCCGACGCGTTGCTGGGCACGGAGTCGGACGGTTGGGCCGTCATCGAGCCGACCATCGCGGACGCCACCGCGGCGATCTGCGCCGAGGCGGTCGGCTGCATGCGCAAGGTGCTCGCCGACACCATCGACTACGCCAAACAGCGCGAGCAGTTCGGTCAGCCGATCGGCAGTTTCCAGGCGTTGCAGCACCGCATGGTCGATATGTACATCGAACTCGAACAAGCCGTCGCGGCAGTACATCTGGCCGTCCACTCGCTGCGGGCACCCGCCGACGACCGCGCACGCGCCGTCTCGGCGGCGAAGGTCACCGTCGCCAGGGCGGCGCGTTTCATCGGACAGAACGCGGTGCAACTGCACGGTGCGATGGGCATGACCGAAGAGCTGGCCATCGGCCACTACTTCAAGCGGCTCACCGTGGTCGAGCACGAATTCGGTTCCAGCGACGAACATCTCGCTCGGTACGCCGCACTGACCCGCCCGTAGTCCGGTGCCGGGCCGGGGCTGCCTCCGGCCCGGCACCGACTTCCGTACTGTGCCCGCTGCCCGCTGCCCGCTGCCCGCTGCCCGCTGCCCGCTGCCCGCTGCCCGCTGTACCGGCCGGTCCGCGTCAGCTCGTCCCGAGCCGCCGAAGCGGCTGACCGGTCATGTCGGTAATCATCTGACACCGGCTGTCGACACGCAGGACGGTCGCCCCGGCACCTCGGCGGTCGTCGAGGTCTTGGTGCCATTCGCCTTTCATCGCCTCGGCTGACAGATCCGTCTCACTGGTGCGCAGCTGCTGGAACACCTTCGAGACCGCACGTCGGTTCGCGACCTCCCGCAGTGCGGCGGCGAGCGCGAGAGCATCGTCGTCGATGCCGGTCAGTGTGCGTGACATCGTGAACCCCTGATATGACTCGGCCGGGTCCATTTCTGGACCCGGCCGATGTCGGTGTGGAGCTAGCTCCTGGCTCAGTTCTTCCGGCCCGGCGCCTTCGCACCGGCCTTGAAACCGAGACCGCCGGGCTTGGCGGCGGGCGGCGCGGCTTCGGATGCGCCGTTGCCGGTCACGCCGTTGGACTGCTCCGGTTCGGCAGCGGGTTCGGGCTGCGCCGCGGAAGTCTCCGCGGGAGCCTCCTGCGTCGAAGCCGGTTCGGCGGGAGCCGCGTCCGTCGGGGCCGACGCCGCGGGAGCCGCGGCAGGCTTACCGGGGGCCTTGGCGCCGGGCCGCTTGAAGCCGGACTTCATGGCCAGCCCCTTGGCGGGCACCGTGGGCTTGGTCTCGGTCGGCCCGGTTTCGGTCGCCTTGGTTTCGGCCGGCTGGGCTTCAGCCGGTTCGGCGGTCGTTGCGGGCGCTGCCTCGGCCGCCGGGGCAGCCGACGCCGGAGCCTTCGCGCCGGGCGCCTTGGCCGCACCCTTCATTCCGAGACCGCCACCGGGCGCCTTGGCGCCACCCTTCAAACCGAGCCCCTTGACCGGCTTGGCCGCAGGAGCCTCGGTCTCGGCGGCCGCGGGCGCGGATTCGGCGGCGGGGGCCGCGGACGCCTTGGCGCCGGGCGCCTTGGCCGCACCCTTCATTCCGAGACCACCGGGCGCTTTCGCCGGACCCTTCATGGCCAGCCCCTTGGCCGGAGCGGCGGGCGCCGAGGTGGCCTCGGTCTCCGCAGGTTCCGCGGCGGGAGCCTTCGCGCCGGGCGCTTTCGCCGCGCCCTTCATTCCGAGGCCGCCGCCGGGGGCCTTGGCCGGGCCTTTCATGGCCAGACCACCGCCGCCGGGCGCTTTCGCGGGGCCCTTCATCGCCAGACCGCCGCCGGTAGGCGCGGCCTCGGCCGGTGCGGGCGCTTCGGCGGCCGGGACCGGTTCGGGCTCCGGCTCGGGTTCCGCTTCGGGCGCCTTCGGTTCCTGGATGACAGTCAGGTTCTCGGTCAGCACGGCGGGCTCGACGCGCTCGATGGCGTCCAGCATCAGCTGCGCGACGTCCACCACCTCGACGCCTTCGCCCTCGCCCTTCTCCTGGCGCGCGGTGACGCCGTCGGTGAGCATCACGCGGCAGAACGGGCAGCCGGTCGCGATCTTCCCAGGAGCGGAGCCTGCGGAGCGACCAGAAGGCGCGGCGAGGGTGCTCAATCCCTCCTCCACCCGGTCGATGTTGACGCGCTTGCCGAGTTGCTCTTCCATCCACATCCGCGCGCCACCGGCGCCACAGCACATGGACCGCTCGCCGTGGCGAGGCATCTCGACCAGGTTCGAACCGGCCGCGGCCATCAGCTCACGCGGCGCGTTGTAGATCTTGTTGTGCCTGCCCAGGTAGCAGGGGTCGTGGTAGGTGACGTTCTGCGACACCGACGCCACCGGGATCAGCTGCTTCTGCCGCACCAGGCGGTTGAGCAGCTGGGTGTGGTGCACGACCTCGTAGCTGCCGCCGACCTGCGGGTACTCGTTGTTCAGCGCGTTGAAGCAGTGCGCACAGGTGACGACGATCTTCTTCTTGCGATCCTCGACGCCCTCGAACACCGAGTTCAGCAGCTCGATGTTCTGCTGGGCCAGCTGCTGGAACAGGAACTCGTTGCCCGCGCGGCGAGCGGAGTCACCGGTGCAGGTCTCCTCCGCGCCGAGCACCATGAACTTCACGCCCGCGGTGGCCAGCAACTCGGCGACCGCCTTGGTGGTCTTCTTGGCGCGGTCCTCGTAGGCGCCCGCGCAGCCGACCCAGAACAGGTAGTCGTAGCCGTCGAAGCTGTCGGCGTCCCGGCCGAAGACCGGGACCTCGAAATCGAGCTCGTTGATCCAGTTGAGCCGGTCCTTGGCGTTCTGGCCCCAGGGGTTGCCCTTGTTCTCCAGGTTCTTGAACAGGCCGGCGAGCTCGGACGGGAACTCCGACTCGATCAGCACCTGGTAGCGGCGCATGTCGATGATGTGGTCGACGTGCTCGATGTCCACCGGGCACTGCTCGACGCACGCGCCGCAGGTGGTGCAGCTCCACAGCACCTCGGGATCGATGATGCCGTTCACGTCCGCGCCGCCGACCAGCGGCCGCTCGGCCTCGGCCTTGGCGGCCTCGGAGATCTTGGCCAGCTTGGCCTCGTCCGGGTTGCCCTCGGCGTCGACCAGGCCGACCTCGTCACCGCCCATGTCCTTGCGGCCGCCGGCCAGCAGGTAGGGGGCCTTCGCGTAACCGTGGTCGCGCAGCGACATGATCAGCAGCTTCGGCGACAGCGGCTTGCCGGTGTTCCACGCGGGGCACTGCGACTGGCAGCGACCGCACTCGGTGCAGGTGGTGAAGTCCAGCCAGCCCTTCCAGGAGAAGTCCTCGATCCGGCCCGCCCCGAAGGTGTCGGTATCCGGGTCCGCGGTCTCCATGTCGACCGGCTTGCCCTTCGACATCATCGGCTTGGCCGGGCCGAGCGCGACGCCGCCGTCCTCTTCCCGCTTGAAGTAGATGTTCGGGAAGGCCGAGAAGCGGTGCCAAGCCACGCCCCAGGTGACGTTGCGGCCGACGAAGTACAGGAACGCCATGCCGGACATCAGCTTCACGAAAGCGAACAGCGCCACCATCGTGGTGTTCGCGGGCAGCAGCTTCGCCACCTGCATGGTGAAGAAGTCGGTGGCAGGATCCGAGTGGCCGTAGGCGGCGATCTTGCCCGCCTTCACGAAGATCATGCCCAGGCCCTCGAGCAGCACGATCGCCTCGATGACGTAGGCCGGGGCGAACTTGGAACCGCTGAAGCGGGAAAGCCGCTCGGGCAGCCGGGGGTGGTTGAGCTGGCGCAGGGTGATCAGCGTCAGGATGCCGACCACGGTGCCGATGCCGAGGATCTCGTCCCACAGGTGGTAGATCGCCAGATCGCCGATGATCGGCCAGTGGAACGCCGGGTCGAAGGTCTGCCCGTACGCCTCGAACCACAGCATGGCGCCGCCGATGAAGCCGATCATCACCAGCCAGTGCGCCCAGCCGACGGTGCGGAATTTGTTCATCCGCGTGTGCGCGAGGAACTCCACGATCATCTGCTTGAAGCGCGGGAAGAAGGGCCGCCAACGATCCGGAGCGGGCTGTCCGATCATGATGGCGCGCGCGATATTGCGGACGCCGCCGATGAACGACGCCCAACACAGGAGGCTGAGCGCCGCCCCAATCGTGCCCAGCGTCACTGTCAGGGCATTCATGTCGCGACCTTTCTTTAGAGGCACCCCGAGTCGCGGTTGGTTTCCGCTACCGCCTCGGTTCGCTCGTATCCTAACTGGCAGTAAGTTACCCGCCAGTAACAACCATGTCCATCGTACGATCGGCTTTTCGGCTATAGCCCCATATGCTGGGGCTTGACCCATTATTTACCTGTGATCAATGTCACAGTAATTCGTTCCGATCCGCCTGCCGACCGGTTGTTCACCACCGTAAACGCCGAACCATCCCGTCCAGTCGGTAAGGATTGGCTTAGTCCCCATGGCTGATAAGGGATCTCGCTTAAAACGCGCCCTTCTATTAGGCTCACGACGTTCTGATCACTGCGACCGTCTTCGCACCGCTCGGGGAGGATCCGGAGCCGACACCCGGATGTGCTGGATAGAGCTCTCGCGTGTTGAAGACCAGTGGTGACGTACGACCTGATGATGGATTGGAAACTGAATGAAATTCCGCAGAACCACCGCGGCGGCCGCGATGGTCATCGGTGCGATGACCATCGGACTGGGGACCGCCCATGCCGATGCCGAACCGGCCGCCGCCGACCCCATCCGGTACTCGGTCAAGCTGGTGGAGAAGACCGTCGTGGCGACGCTCAAGGGGGGAACCTTCGAGCTGGCGAAATCCTCCGAGGACGTCAAGGAAGACGACGTCTACCGGGTCAAGGACTCGCAGGGCAACGCGGTCCTCACGCTGCCGATCGCCTTCAAGGTCGCCGACACCGTCGTTCCGGTGAAGCCGGTGGTGAAGGACGACAACACCGTCTTGGAACTGACGCCTGACCAGGGTGTCGCCGTGCCCAAGGACAAGCAGGCCAACGCCGTCAACGTCGTCGCGCAGCCGATCGCCTCGCCGATCGAGAACCAGCGCGCGCAGAACGAGTTCGCCAGCCAGTTCGGCATCGCGACCGCGGTCGGCGGCTTCCTCGGCACCGCGATCGGTGTCATCGGCGGTGCGGTGATCGGCTGCATCCTCGGCCTGCCGTTCCTCGGCGTCGGCTGCATCCCGGCCGCGATCGCGGGCGCGGGCATCGGCGGCATCCTCGGCACCGTGGCGGTCGGTGGCCCCATGCTGGCTGTCGCGGGGATCGACCTGATCAACACGCTGCAGGCGCCGGAGGGCACCACGAAGTGGGCGGACAAGCCGAACTAAGCCTTCGGTCCCACCCCGATCGTCAGATCACGGCGGCCCGCTCTCCTCGGAGGGCGGGCCGCCGCTCGTTCACCCGGTGAGATCGAGCAGGCCGCGGACGACGACCTCGCCCAGTTCCTCGCCCATCCTGCCGAACGAGCGCTCGACCATCTCGAACGTCCCGTCCTCGCCGACCACCAGCACCGTGCTCGCTCTGGTGCCGTGCACGGTGTGCGCGACGAACCTCGCCGAGAGCGCCCGCTCCAGCTCGTGCGGGACCCCGGTCCGCGGCAACCGCTCGTCGGGGGCCTCGATCCGGTCGGCCAGCACCTCGAAGTAGCGGTCCACCGCACCGGGATCGGTTCGCACGATCTCGCGCAGCCCGGTCAGGCCCGCACCGACTTTGGGCCAGATGGGCTGTGGGGCGCTCAGATCCTCTTCCCCCAGGCTCGGACCCCCGGACGTGACGAAGGTGCCGTTGGAGAGCCCGTGGAAGCCCGGAGCGAGTTCGCTCGGTTCCACGGCGCTGCGATTGGAATGCCACCACAGCGTGCGCAGGTCGGACACGACCAAGTTGTAGCCGTTGTAGTCGTCGGGAGCGGCGGCGACGTCGAGGACGTATTTCTCCGGCCCGGGGAACTCCCCGGCCGTACCGCGGTCGGCGGCGCCGCGCAGGAAATCCAGCAGCAGCGCGCCGCGGGAACGGGCATCGAGGCGTTGATCGGCGGGATCGCGCACGTTCGTGACGGTCGCGAAGCGGTTGTTGCCGTGCGGCTGGGTGCTCAAGCCGAGCCAGGTGCCGGGAGGTTCGCCCTCGGCGCGGCCGGGGGCTCCGGTGTCGCGTCCGGCGAGCAGGCCGGGCGTCTCCGGCCACCAGCGCATGGACTCGGTCGGCCGAGTGTAGAACTCGTCCCGGTTGGCGGCCACGATCAACCGGTAATCCGGATGCGCGCGCCAGCCGATCAACACCAAACACATGCGACCAGAATGCCGGACCGCCACCGCGGTCCATGCGGCGTTTCCCGCCCGGGAGGCCGCGCAAGGGCAGTGGAAGGACTCTGAGACGGCGAAAAGGCCGACAGCTCAACAGCTGCCGGCCTTTTCGCGGTCCTGCGGTCAGTTGGTGCGTACGCGCAGCCCCGGGTTGTCCGAGAGCACCACGTGCACCGGCTGTGCGAACAGCTGCGGCACGTTGCCGGTCAGAGCGCCGATCAGATTCGGGATCTCGCAGATCGGGTAGTCCGCCACCGACGACGCGCTGGAGATGCCGAGCGCCAGGCGGCCGGTGACGATCGGGCCGCCGCTGTCGCCGGGCAGCGCGCAGATGTTGGCCGAGAAGCTCTGGGTGAGCTCCCGGTCGCCGACCTGCACGGTCTGGTCGACGGCGTTGACCACGCCGCAGCTGAAGCCGGTGCGCGCACCGGACTTGCACACGGGGGCGCCGACGACGGGAGTCGCCACGCCGTCGACGGCGATCGGAGCCGCGCCGGGCGCACGGACGCCGTTGTTGGCGAACCGGTCCTTGGCCTGGTCGTTGACCCGGATGATCGAGTAGTCCTGCTCGCCGAGCACCGACTTCTGGAAGACGCCGAGCTGCGCGCCGAGGCGGTCGCCGTTCATCTCGTACACGCCCGCGGCGTTGCCGCTGCCCGCGGACGCGATGTCGGGGTTGCAGTGGCCCGCGGTGATGTTCACCGTGTTGCCGTTGCGGTCGGTGCCGTTGAAGCCGAGCGAGCAGCGCAGCGAGCTGCGCCCGGCGACCGAGGCGAAGCCGTCGCCGCCCGCGAGGGCGCCGCGCGCCTCTCCGGCGATCTCACCGGCTTGCAGGGTGCCCTGCTCGCCCGCCACGGGCGGGGCCATCACGATGACACGTGCCGGGTCGATGAAGTTCGGCATCGGCAGGCCCGCCTGGTCGACGCGCACCGCGATCGCGTTGTTCATGGTGTCCACCACCGCGCCGCGCACCAGCGACCGCACCGCCTCGGGCTGGCCCTCCAGCCAGCGCTCGAACGCGCTCTTCTCGCCACGCAGGGCCGCTTCGCTCTTGGCGACGTTGCGGACCTCGAAACCGGCCGACTCGGCCGCCTTCTTCGCATCGTCGGCGCCGGGACCCTGGGCCAGTGCCACGACCGCCTTGCCCGCGTCGTCCAGCCAGGAGCCGGCGAACGCGGCCGGGTACTGCCGCTGGGCGGTGGTGGCGAACGCGGCCACCTGCTGCGCCAGCTCCGCGCGGTGCAGGTACTCGTCGGGCGAGATCTTCAGATCGCGAGTCACCGCGGCGATCAGTTCGGCGGGGAGGCCGGGAGCCTGGTCCGGCTGAGCCGTCGCTACCGCCGCAGTGGGTCCGAACAGCAGTATCGCCGCCGAGGCGGCGATCACTGTCTTTCGGATTACGGTCTGTCGCGCAGTCGAGCGTGGAGGTCCTATACGTGGCAGGAGCATGAGCAGACTATATGGGGTTTGGCGCGGTATGCCTACTCATCTCGAGGTTCTCGACTCCCTCATAGCCCGTCGACCGGGGATATGTGCATTGCCACATAATTCGGGCGCGCGCTCAGCCCGCGTTCGGCCTGGTGCGCACCGCGATCCCGCTGCCGATACCGCCGCCGGAGGAGGCGTCGACATCGGCCAGGATCGCCCGGATCGGGATGCCGAGCGAAGCGGTGCCGCCGTACTGCGCCAGAGCGACATTGGCCTCGTTGCAGTTCGGCGCGTCGGCGGCGTTGGAACCGCTGGTGATGCCCAGCGCCAGTGTGCCGGACACGATCGCGCCGCCGCTGTCGCCGCCGAGGGTGCAGGCCGAGCTGGCGAACCCGCGCACTGTCTTGCTCTCGCCCTCGGCGGTGAAGAGCTGGGTCTCCACCCGGTCGGCCACGACGAAACCGCAGGTGAAGGTGGACGACTGACCGGACTTGCAGACCGGGGCGCCGGTGATCGGGTCGGCGGTGCCGGTGATCGCCAGCGTGGTGCCGTTGGCGCCGCGCACCGAGGGCTGGTCCATGCCCGCCCGCACCGCGCGCTCGTTCAGCTTGATCACCGAGTAGTCCAGCGCGGACTGCCCGCCCAGCGAGGCGCGCACGAAGGTGCCCAGTTCGGGGCTGGCCGGGATGTCCCGGACGTTCGGCAGGTAGACACCCGCCTCCTGGTTGCCCTTGCCCAGATTCGGATCACAGTGGCCCGCACTGATGTTCAGCGCGTTGCCGGACGCGTCGATGCTGTTGAACCCGAACGAGCACACGTCGACGGCGCGCAGCGACGAGTCGGCGAGCGAACCGGGCGCGCTGATGTAGGTGTCACCGCCCATCGGCCTGCGCTCGACCGGGCCTCCGCTGTTCGGCGACAGGATGACCTTGATGTTCGCCAGCAGGGTGGGCAGGTTGAGCATGTGGCCCGCGGGGGTGTTGGCGACGCTGAGGACCAGCTGGCTGTTCAAGAAGTCGATCGCCACGGAGTTGATCGCCTGTGAGATCTCCCGCGGTAGGCCGGTGATCCACTGGTTGAGCTGTACCAGCGAGCCCTCCAGGCTGTCCGCCGAGACGGGGGCGAGCCGGGTCTGATAGCCGTCGGCCGCGACGATCTTGGCGGCGTCCAGCGAGGTGACCGCCATGACGGGCTTGCCGTCGGCGCCGATCCAGGCGCCCGCGAAGGAATCCGGTCGCTCCGAACGGAAATCGCGCGCGTAGTCACGCAGCTGCTGGGCGCGCGCGGCGCGGTCCAGATACTCCGTCGGCGTCATCTGCAGATCCCGGGCGATGGCCTGCACCAATTCCGGGGGGAGGTTGTCCGCGGCGAGCTGCGCGGGGGCTTCGGGAACCGCCGAGGCGGTAGTCGTGCCGAACAAGGGAGCCAAAAGAACGGTCGATGCGATGGCGACAGCTTTGACCGCGGCGCGACGCGCCACCAACTTGCGCATGAAGTCCCTTCGTCGGCACGCACGTGCCAGCTAAATCCGTGGCCACGGCAGAATCCATTGGCGCACAGCCTTCGTCCAGCAACCGACCGGTGCGGAAATTCATCCGACAACACGGTCAGCGCAACACTCTAAGCCACAAACCCGACTAGGACGCTACTAATCACCGACTACCCGGTATTCCCATGCCGGGGATGGTGGGGATCTGCGGCAGCTGCTGCCCGAACGGGTTGGTCGTGGTCGTAGTGGTCCGCGTGCTGGTGGTCCGCGTGGTCGTGGTGGGCGTCGTGCTCGGCGGCTCGGTGGTGGGCGGCGGCGTCGTGGTCGTCGGCTCCGGCGTCGTGGTCTCGGTGATCACCACCGGCGGCTCGGGCTCGGTGGTGGACGTCGTGGTGGTGACGACCGGCGGCGGAGGCGGGGCCGGACTCACCGACGTCGGCTCGGACTTGGCGTCCGGCAGCGGCGGCACCGGTGTCTCGTCGCCGTCGCTGAACAGCATGGCCATCACGATGCCGCCGAGCACGAGACCGATCGCGGCGGCGCACGCGATCAGTAGCGGCGTACGCCTCGGATCCTTCGCGGGAACCGTTGGCGGCGAATGATTCTCGGCCGGTTCCGGTTCGGCGGTCACGACCGGCTCGGAGATCGGGATGGCGGCCGAGTACGCCTGCGGCTGCGCGTCGGCGGCGGGCACCGCGGGGATGACGATGGTGTCCACCGTCGAGTTCTCCGCGGTGGACGGGTCCGGCGGGGTGGCGCCCGCGGGGGTGGCGAGCACGGCCGCCAGCGCCCCTCTGGCCGCGTCGTAGGCGAACGACGTACCGCCTGCTCCGGTCTCGGCGCTGGGCAGCTCACCCTCGCTGACCAGCAGCACCGAGCGCAGACCCAGGTAGTCCAGCGCGTCGCGCAGGGAGCGCACATATTCGGCGGGCCAGTCCGGCGGATAGGTCGCGTAGAACTCGGCCGGACCGCTGAGATGCTCGGCGGCCAGGTTGATCAGGCAGAACATCGCGGTGGCGAAGAGATCTTCGGCGCGATAGGCCTCGCCGTCGTCGACCCGGATGCCCGCGGGGTCGCCCATGGCGGACACGAAACCGGTGATCGAATGGGAGCCGGTGGGCGGGGGACCGCCCAACGCGGCGTCCCCGTCCTCGGACATGTGCAGGATCGACTCGCGGACGATGTACCGCGGCTCCTCGTCACCGTCGGTGACGATGACAGCCGTGCACTCGTCCTCGGCGACGCGCAGGCCCACCCCAGTGGCCATCTCACCTACCTTGCTTCGGCGTTCCCGCTGATGAACCGCGCCCGGTCACACCAGAAGCGAACCGTGTCCCATGGCGCGGAGCATCGACAATAGCTCCGAACGGGAACGGGCACCGACCCGGCGTCGGATGCGCGCTACGTGGTGCTCGACCGTCTTCGCCGAAATGTACAGGCGCGCACCGATCTCGCGATAGGTGAGCCCGAGCAGAACCAGTTCCGCCACTTCGCGTTCCCGTTCGCTGAGGATCGTGGCCTGCGGCGGTGTGGGCGGCGGCGCGGCCTCGCCGTTGGAGGCGGCCGGGGCCTGCGGCCGAGGCTGCGGCTCCTGCGGACGGGCGTCGGCGCGGACCGTGCGGGCCAGCTTCAGCAGCGCGGTGGCCGTCGCGGAGTCGGGCGCCGCGAGCGCCGCCTCGCTGGCCAGCCGGGCGCCGTCCCAGTTCATGCCGATCTCGGTGAGTGCGGCGACCGCCGCGTGGACCGGTGCGGTGGCGACCTGGCCGCGCAGCACGAGCACCCAGGTGCGGCCCGCGTCGGCGAGCACGGCGGCGTGCCGGTCACCCGCCTCGGCCGCGGCCTTCAGCGCTCGCGCGTGCGGCAACAGCGCCTCGGGGCTCTCGTGCGCGATCGCGGCCTGCACGCCGTACCAGTGGAAGGCGTTGGACCACGCGGGCGGATCGTTCAAGCGGTGCAGCAGCGCGAGCGCCGCGTCCACCAGGGGCGTGATGCGGCGTTCGTCGCGCATCCGGATGGCGGCCAGCCACAGTTCGCCGATCGGCAGCAGCGCGAGCAGGTCGGCCTGCACGTCGTCGAACAGCGGATACGCCTCCTGCCATGCGCGCGCCAGCGCGGTGTGATCGCCGCTGCGCCGGGCGAGGCCGACCGCCACGCCGTGCGCCAGCAGCCGGTCGCGCAGATCGAGCCGGTCGTGGTCGAGCGCGGCCACGGTGGCCGCGGCGGCGCGCTCGTCGCCGCCGAGCATCGACGTCCAGGCCGCGAGCACGTCGAGCTGATGGCAGCGCAGCCCGCTCGCGGTGGCCCGCCGCAAGGCGTCCTGGGCGCGGCGGGGCTCGCCGGTGCCCAGCGAGAGCAGCGTGGCGATGGAGGCCGCCGTGCACGGTAGGAAGCGGTCCACGCCCGCGTCCGCGGGCGCGGCTTGCACCAGCGCCGATACCGCCGCCGCGGTGTTGTTGCCCGGTTCGATGGTGTCCGCGAGCGCGGTCGCGATCAGCCGCGCGTGCGCGCCCGCCTCGGTGGGCGGCCACTTCGTCGAGGAGGAGGACATCTCCCTGGCGCCCGGCACGTCGCCCGCCAGACACAACACCGTGGCGCCGACGGCCCAGTCCGGGCCGACGCGGTGCCCGCCGAGCCAGGTGTACAGCTGCGCCGCGCGACCGACCAGGCCGCGTCGGGTGAGCACCGCCGCGCAGATCCGCACCGCCGTGGCCAGTTCCGTGCCGGTGCTGCCCGAGCGCGCCAGCATCGGCTCGGCCAGCCGCATGGCCGTGTCGCCGTCACCGGTCCGTGCCGCGGCCTCGGCCCAGCGCAGCGCGATCAGATCGAGTTCGGCTCCGGCGGCCGCGGCGGCGGCGTAGTAGCGAACCGCGTCGCGGCCCGCCTGCTCCGCTGCGCCGACGAGGAAGTCGGCCAGACGGGGGTCCCGGACGCCGGACTCGGCCAGTTGCAGCGCGGTGCGGTCGCGCAGCAGGCCCGCCTCCAACCGGGCGCCGAGCAACCGGCGCTCGACCGCGACGAACCTGCGGTCGCCGAGCAGCGTGCGCAGGGGCGCGACGGCGGGTTCCAGCAGCAGGTCGGCATCGGTCACCAGGGCGCTGGCCCTGGCTCGGTCGATGAGATCCTGCGCGACGGACTGTTCCACGCCGAGCACCTCGGTGAGCTCGCTGGAATCCAGACCCGTGCCCGTGGTGGCCACCACCAGGGTCTCCAGCAGGTCGGGCTCGAGGTTGTCCAGCAACCCGCGCGCCCACGCGGCGACGGCCGTGTCGACGGCGGAGATGCCCGCGTCCAGGCGCGCCGAGCAGGCGGCGGTGAGCGCGGCCACCACACCGCCGCGGATACCGGCGGTCTGCAGGTGGATGTGCTGAGCGACCTGGCGCGGCACCATCATGCCGAGTTCCCTGGCGAACGGCGCCATGTCCGCGACGCCGAGCGGGCGGAGGTCCACGACGCGACCGCGCCGGGCGACGGCGTCGGCGAGCATCCGCAGACGCGGATCGTGCGGGCGGGGCTGGGCGGCGATCACCATCGTGCGATGCCCGGATTCCACCGCGGCGCAGAGATATTCGAGATCGAGCCGGCCGAGCGTGTGGGCGTTGTCGATGATCAGGGCCGGGCGGGCGGTATCGGTCGTCACGCCTGCCGCGCCGCCCGTGACCGTGGCCGGCGTGCGGGTCAGCGAATGCGCGCCGTTGCGCGCGTGCTGGAAAGCCGTGAGGTCGTCCTGCAGCGGGACGCCCCTGGCGCGCAGGCGAGCCCGGATCTCCGCGAGCAGTGTCGACTTGCCGGTCTGGGACCGGCCGCGGATCAGGTAGACCACCGGCTGGTCGTCGGGGGAATCCAGATCACGGAAGATGTCGCGGGCGCACGGGAGGGTGTCGAAGGCGGTATCAGCCACCGGAGCCTCCCAGGATCTCGCCGGGGGCGCGAAGCACCGTGCCGAGGGTGTCGCCCAGCACGCCGGTCGGCAGGCTCGGCGCGGTGGGCTGGGTGGGCCGCGGCTGCTGCTGGGTGGGCGGCGACGGGTTGGTGGGCGCCGGCGCGGGCGCGGGAGCGGGAGCGGGAGAAGGCTGCTGGGGTTGCGGCTGCGGCGCGGGTTGCGGCGCCGGCGAGTCCGCGGCGGGGGCCGGGGCGGGTTGATCGGGACTCTGCTCGCTGTTCACCACCGCCACGGTGGTGCCCTGGGCCGGGGACGTGGGCGAACCGGCCTGCGACGTCCCGGCGCCAGCCCGCCCGGGCGAACTCGCGGAGTCCGTGGCGGCGACGCCGGACGGTGCGGACGGGTCGCTCGTCCGCGCTCCCGTCGTCGCGGCGACCTGTGCGGCGCCGGTGGAGGACTGCTCGGTCGAGGCGGGAGTGCTCGGGCCGGACTGGATGCCCGTGCCGATGGCCAGGGTGCCGGTGGCCAGCAGGCCGATGGCGGCCGCGGTGCCCGCCACGACCGCGAGACGCTGCCTGCTGGTCAGCGCGCGACGGCGGGCGGGACGATCCTCGGGCAACGCCGCGAGTCCCGCCGAGGGGAGCGCTCTGGGCTGCGGCACGGTCTCGTCCTCGACCACCGGATCGACCATCGGGAGCTGGTCGGTCTCGGCGGCGAGCAGATCGGCGGCCAGCAGCGCGGCGCCGCGGGCGGTGGTGTGCTCCGGATCGGGAGCCGCCACGACGGGCAATCCGAATTCGGTGGAGACGAGCTCGGCGACCAGGGGGATCGCGCCGCCCCCACCGGTGAGCAGGACGCGGCCGACATCGCCGATGTCGAGCCCGGCCCGGTGCACCGCGTCGCGGATCAGGTCCATCGCACTCGACAGCGGTCCACGCAGCAGGTCTTCCAGTTCACCGCGCACCAGCCGCACGGTGCCGTGCGGATCCGCGGGGTCCAGCCGAACCGGAACAACCGTCGCGGTGTTTATGGAAAGCTCTTCTTTCGCTTTTCTGCAGCGCTCACGCAAAGCCGCTAATTCGCGTTCCACCACCGGATCGAACGGATCGAAATCCGCGGCGAGCACCGCATTTGCCAGGACATAGCGCATGGTCAGCAGATCGAATTCGGCGCCGGCGACGTCGGTGTTGCGCAGCGGCGTGCCCAGCAGGCTGGCGTGCTCGCCGGTGCGTACCACAGAGACGGTCGAGCCGGTCGCGCCGAGATCGAAGACGATGACCGCGCCGTCGTCGGCCCAACCGTGCGCGGCGTCGAGCCAGCGGATCGCGGCGGTCGGCTCCGGCACCAGCGTCACCTCGCCGAGCCCGGCCCGCTCCAAAGCGTCGCGCTGGATGTCGACGGTGTGCCGCGACCACCACGCCGGGTGGCAGGCGACCGTCGCCTGGGCGCCGCTTCGTCCCGTCTCGGCGGCGATCTCGTCGACCAGGCATCCGATCGCGGTCGCCACCAGGTCGGGCGCGGAATAAGAGGAGCCGTCCTCGGCCAGGATGCCGACCGGGTCGCCGACCCTGGCGAGAAAGCCCTCCAGCAGGACGTCGCTGGAATGGCGGCCGGTGGAGCGCGCGCCCCCGCCCAGCGTGGGCGCCATGTCCTCCGACAGCCGCAATACGCTCGGATGCGAGCGTAGATAGCCGCCGCCGGACGGGCCGAGGCCGTCGTCGCCCTCTTCCGTTGCCGCCACGGCGACCGAATTCGACGCCCCGACAGTGATGCCGAGCGCCAGGCGCTGTGTCATTCGAGAACCCCGTTCGAAAAACTGTCTGGTCCGGTGTCGCTGCTGTGTGTCCGTGCTGGTGCGCTGGGCGTAGTAGTTGCCGACGCAACCGTTCTGTCGGTTGCTGGCCATCAGCCGTTACCTCGTTAGGGGATCGTTTAGGGAAATTCCCCTAATTCCGCTCCGGCCCCTATCGAGTGCCCCCGGCAGGTCGTAGGGGTTCGCCCCGTTTCGGCGTAACGGGATGCGCTCCTAGCGTGATTTGCATTCCAACGACTGCGGATCAGCGAGGTCCGCCGGGACTCAGGAGAAGATTCTCATGACACCCAATGCGATTCTGGAGTTCATCCTCGATCTGCTGCGGAACCACGAGGCCGCGGTCGCCTACTGCGCCAACCCGACCCAGGCGCTGGCCGCCGCGGGCCTGAGCGCGGTGACGCCGGAGGACATCGCCCTCTGCGCTCCGATGGTCGCGGAGTCGGCGCTGGTGACCGGCGGTTCGCAGTTGCAGTCCATCGTGGCGGTAGGCGCGCAGACCGGTGCCGCCGCCGCGGTCGGCGCTGCGAGCACCGTGGGTGTGGCGGCAGTGGCGGATGCCGGAGTCGACCTGGGTGCTGATCTCGGAGTGGACCTGGGCGCGGGCGGCGGCGTCGACCTGGGTATCGGTACGGGCGTCGACGTCGGTGCGGGCCTGAACACCGCGATCGAGACCGGGCTGGAACTCGGCGCGGGTCTGGGCGCGGGACTTGCCGCGGGGCTCGACACCGTGGTGAACGCGGGTGCCGACTTGTCCGCCGCCGTGGGCGGACTGCTCGGTGCGGGCGCGCAGGTGATCAGTGGCATCGGCGGGGGTATCGACCTGGACACCGACGCGGAAGGCGCGGGAAACATCGGCGCGGGACTCGGCACCGGCCTCTCCACCGGTATCGACGCGGCAGTCGGCGCGGGCGCCGGAATCGGCGCGGGCCTGGAGGGCGCGGTGGACGCGGCGGCGGGCCTGGGCGGCGGGCTGGAGGGTGCGGTGAACGGGGCAGCGGACCTCGGCGCTGGACTCCAGGGCGCGGTGGACGCGGCGACCGGCTTGACCACGGGTGTGGATGCCGTGCTCGGCGCCGGTGCGCAGGCGGGCGCTGGTCTCGGCGCGGGGCTGGGCGGAGTCGTAGACGCGACGACCGGTTTGACGACCGGGCTCGGCGCGAGCCTCGAAGGTGCGGTGGGCGCGGCAACCGACCTGACCGCGGGCCTCGGCGGCGGCGTGCAGACGGGCGCCGACCTCGGCGCCGGTGTGGGGGCGGGCCTCGAAGGCGCTGTCGGCGCGACGACCGGACTCGGTGCCGGTCTGGAAACCGCCATCGGTGGCGCGGCGGACATCACCACGGGTCTCGGCGCCGGCCTGGAAGGCGCGGTAGGAGGCGCGGCGGATATCAGCACCGGTTTGAACGCGGGCCTCGAGAGCGGTCTGGGCGCGGCGACCGACGTGAGCGCGGGCCTCGGCGCGGGTCTGGAAAGCGCTGTCGGTGGTGCGGCGGATCTGGCAACCGGTGTGGGTGCGGGTCTCGAGGGCGCTGTCGATACGGCCGGCGGTTTGACGACGGGTGTGGATGCGGCCCTGGGTGCCGCTGGGGAGGTTGGTGCCGGACTCGGCGCGGGTCTCGGAGGTGCCGTCGATGCGACGACCGGCCTCGGCGCCGGTTTGGAGGGCGCGGTTGGTGGTGCGGCGGACGTCACCACGGGTCTGGACGCAGGTCTCGGAGGTGCCGCCGGTGCGTCGACCGATCTGAGTGCGGGTTTCGAAAGCGCAGTCGGTGGTGCCGGGGACCTCTCCACGGGAGTGGGTGCGGGTCTCGAGGGTGGTTTGGGCGCGACGACCGACGTGACCACAGGACTCGGTGCGGGTCTGGAGGGCGCTGTCGATGCGACGACCGGACTCGGCGCGGGTCTGGGTGGCGCGTTCGGTGGTGCGGCGGAGGCCGCCACGGGTCTGGGGGGCGCCGCGGGTGCGGCGACTGACCTGACCGCGGGATTCGAGAGCGCGGTGGGTGCCGCCGCGGACCTCTCCTCCGGTGTGAGTGCGGGTCTCGGGGGCGCTGTCGACGCGGCGACCGGCTCGGGTGCGAGCCTCGACGGCGCGGTGGGTGGCGCTGCGGATGCGGCGACTGATCTGACGGCTGGTCTCGGTGCCGGTGTGGGTGGCGGCCTGCAAGGCGCTGCCGATGCGGCACTGCATGCGGGCGGCTCGGCTGGTGCCGGTCTCGAGGGCGCTGTGGACGCCGCGAATGGTCTGACCGCAGGCCTCGGTGCCGCTGGGCAGGCCGGTGCCGGGATTTCCACCGGACTGCACGGTGCGGCCGACGCGGGTGCGCAGATCGGTTCCGGTCTGGAGGCCGGTCTGGGCGGCGCGCTCGGCGCGGGCCAGACGACGGCCGGGCTCACCGGCGGAATCGACACCGCGGCACAAGGCTCCGGGAATGCGGCCGCCGGACTCGGAAGCAATTTCTCCTCGGCCGTCGGCGGAGCCGGAAACCTGGGAACGCAAGCGACGGCGGGTCTCGAGACCGGCCTCGCGACGGGTCTTGGCGCGGCCGTGAGCACCGGAGCGGAACTCGGTGGCGGACTGGAGAGCTCGCTGAACACCGGCGGGCAGGTCGGCGCGGGCCTGGAAAGCGGGCTCGGCGGGGCGCTCGATGCCGGGGTCCACGGTGCGACCGGACTGGAGACGGGCCTGTCCACCGGCCTCGGCGGTGGGCTGTCCACCGGCGTGGACGGTGCGGCGCACGCCGGTACCGGCCTGGGAACCGGACTCACCGGCGCCCTCGACGCCGGAGCGCAGGCGGGTGCCGGACTGGGTTCGGGCCTGTCGGCCGGGCTCGATGCCGGTGCGCAGGCAGGTGCGGGTCTCGGTTCGGGCCTGTCGGCCGGGCTCGATGCGGGTGCGCAAGCGGGTGCCGGGCTCGGCTCCGGCTTCTCGACCGGAATCGACAGCGCGGTCGGTGCGGGCGCGGGTTTGGAGAGCGGTTTGTCGACCGGTCTCGGTGCGGCAGGAAGCGCGGGCGCGGGTTTGGAGAGCGGTTTGTCGACCGGTCTCGGTGCGGCAGGAAGCGCGGGCGCGGGTTTGGAGAGCGGTTTGTCGACCGGTCTCGGT
>NZ_JBVJAP010000002.1:726187-1094247 GCF_055590505.1 Nocardia sp. NPDC041819
GTGCGGCAGGAAACGCGGGCGCGGGCTTGGAGAACGGTCTGTCCACCGGCCTCGGCGCGGCAGGAAACGTGGGCGGGGGCCTGTCGAGCGGTCTCGAGGGCGCGTCGAGTGCGGGTGCGCACGTCGGTTCGAGCCTGGACAGCGGTATAGGCTCGCACGCGTCCTCGGGCCTCGACGCCACGGCTGGTCTCGGCGGTACCGCGCAGTCGGCCGTCGGCGGCGCGGCAGACGCGGGCGCCGGAATGGCGGGTTCGGCGAGCGGGGCGGCGCACGGCGCGGTGGACACCGGCGCGGGTCTCGGCGGCAGTGTCGGCTCGACCGCGCACACCTGGTCCTCGCTGGATGTGTCGAGCGCCTTCGGGTCGGGCCTGGACAGCAGCGGCGACACCGACGCGGGCCTGTTCGGAGAGAGCCACGCGAGCACGGAGTTCAGTGGATCGGCGGGCGCCGACCTGGGTGGCGATACATTCCTGCACTGACAGTTGCCCGGTAATACGAAAAGAGGTCCATACCGCGATGGGGACGCCCGCGCCGAACGCCACTCCACCGGCGGTACCGCTGCTCTCGGTACTCGGTGAAACCATCGCGGCGGCCCGTGCCGCGGGCCGCAACGATCTGGTCGGCCGCCTGGAAGTGGCGGCCGACCGGGTTCGTGACCCGCGCAGGCGCATCGTCGTCGCCGGACAGCTGGACCAGGGCAAGAGCCGTTTCGTCAACGCGCTGCTGAACCTGGACCTCTGCCCGGTGGGCGACGACGCCACCACCACGGTGCCGATGCTGCTCGCGCACGGCGCTGAGCCGCGCGCGGAGCTGGTGCTCGCGGCGCACGGCGATTCCAGCGGCGCGGAGACCAGGGTGGCGGTGCCGATCGCGGAGATCGGCGCGATCGATCAGCGCTCACCGCTCGCGCAGGGGCGGCGGATCGTGCGCCTCGAGGTCCAGATACCCAACGCGCTGCTGGCCGACGGGATCGTGCTGATCGACACCCCGGGCGTCGGCGGACACGGCAACGCCCACGCGGCCGGCGTGCTCGGAATGGTGCCCGCCGCGGACGCGGTGCTGGTGCTGTCGGACGCGTCGACCGAACTCACCGAGCCCGAACTGGCATTCCTGCGGCAGGTGCGGGAGCTGTGCCCGACGGTCGCGCTGTTGCTCACCAAGACCGACCTGTACCCGCATTGGCGGCAGGTGCACGAAGCCGATCTGCACCATCTCGCACGGGCCCGCCTCGACGTGCCGATGATCCCGGTGTCGTCGCTGCTGCGCAGCCACGCGATGCGATTGCAGGACCAGCAGCTCGGCGTCGAATCCGGCTTCGGCGTGCTCTACACGTTTCTGCGCGACCAGGTCGTGGCGCGCGACCAGCTGGCTACCCGGGCCGCCGTGGCCCGCGATATCCGTTCCGCGGCGGAGCATCTCGCGCTGGCGCTGGGCAGCGAGCTGGTCGCGATCCGCGATCCGGCGCAGGGCGCGGCGGCGGTGCGCGAGCTGCAATCCGCCCGCGCCTCGGCCGAGGAACTGCACCGCAGGACCGCCGCATGGCAGCAGACGCTCGCGGATGGCATCACCGACCTGGCCGGGGACGTCGACCACGATCTGCGCGACCGTCTGCGCAACCTCGCCCGCACCACCGAGGAATGGATCGACGAGCACGACCCGGGCAGGCACTGGGACCGCATCGCCGAACACCTCACCGGCACCGTCGACACGGCTCTCGGTGACAACCTGCTGTGGACCCATTCCCGGGCTGTTCAACTCGCCGAGCGCGTCGCCGAACATTTCTCCGAACTCGGCGCCGTCGACCTGCCGGACGTGCGCCCCGGCGCCGGAGCCGACTCCGGCCGCGCCCTCTCCGGCACGCTCGCAGATCTGGAACCCGACATCGGTTTCGGCAGCAAGCTGCTCGTCGGCATGCGCGGCTCCTATGGCGGCGTGCTCATGGTCGGGCTGGCCAGCACCTTCGCCGGACTGGCCATGCTCAACCCGATCTCCATCGGCGCGGGACTGATCGTGGGCGGCAAGGCTTTCCGGGACGACAAGCAGGCCAGGCTGGCCAAGCGGCGCAACGAGGCGAAGGCGGCGGTGCGCCGCTTCGTGGACGACGTGGCGTTCCAGGCGGGCAAGGAGTCGAAGGACCGGCTGCACCGCATCCACCGCGCGTTGCGCGACCACTACGCCGGCGTCGCCGAACGCAGTCTGCGCTCGATCGACGAGTCGCTGCGGGCCGCGCAGGAGGCGGCGTCCATGGTCGCCACCAGCCGCGCCGAACGCGGTGCGCAACTGGAACAGCAGCTGCGCGTGGTCGCGGAACTGCGCCGATACGCCGATGCCATGCAGACCGCACTACCGATGGGACCCGCCGGTACGGTAGCCCCGTGAGACGTGATGGTGGCCCGGTGCCGGGAATCGTCGCCGAGGCCCATCGGCTGGTCGGCGCGGCGCAGGCGGCGCTGGCGGGCGAGCCGCGCCCGCGTGCCCTGCTGGCCGATTGTGCCCGCCGATTGGACCAGCCGTTGCGCGTCGCGCTGGCCGGTTCGATCAAGGCGGGCAAATCCACCTTGCTGAATTCGCTTGTCGGACAGGATATCGCGCCCACCGACGCGACCGAGTGCACCAGGGTGGTCACCTGGTATCGGTACGGATCGACGCCCAGCGTGACGGCCTACGCCCCCGATGGCGCCCGCGCGCACGTCGTGGTCCGGCGCGGCAGCGGAACGCACGGGCTGACCTTCGACCTGGACCGGCTCAACTGGAACGCACCGGCCCCGCGCGAGGTCGACCATCTCGAGGTCGAGTGGCCCGCCGCGGCGCTCACGCAGACCACGATCATCGACACCCCCGGCACGTCCTCGCTGTCGCGCGAGGTGTCGCGGCGCACCGCGCGTCTGCTGACGCCGGGCGCGGACGACGAGCGGACCGAGCAGGGCATCGCCATCCCGGGCGCCGACGCGGTCGTATACCTGCTGCGCAGGCTGGACGCGACGGACGTGCAGTTCCTCGAGCGCGTGGGCGCGGGAACCGCCGTGGCCAACGGCGGGCCGGGGGCGCCCGGTCCGCTCGGCATCGTCGGCGTGGTGTCGCGGGCCGACGAGATCGGGGCGGGCCGGATCGACGCGCTGCACTCGGCACGGGATGTGGCAACGCGTTTCGCCGGGGAGCTGGAACGGACGGGCCTGTGCCAGGCCGTGATCCCGGTCGCCGGGCTGCTCGCGTTCGCCGCGGCGACGCTGCGTCAGCAGGAGTTCGCGGCGTTCGAGACGCTGGCGCGGGTGCCGGTCGACGAACTGAGCGCCGCGTTGCTCTCCGCCGATCGTTTCGCGCGCGCCGACATGCCGCTCCCGGTGCCGCCGGAGCTGCGTGCGCAGCTTGCCGAGCGGTTCGGGTTGTTCGGCATTCGCATGGCGGTCACGCTGATCCGGCTCGGCGTGCGCGATTCGGCCACGCTGGCCGAGGAATTGACCAGCCGCAGCGGAGTGGACGAACTGCGCTCGGTGCTCGACGTGCAGTTCGGTCAGCGCGCCGACCAGCTCAAAGCGCATTCCGCGCTCACCGCGCTGGCCCGGGTGCTGACCGCCTACCGTGGCACCTCGGCCGATCGCCTGCTGCCCAGGGTGCGCACCTTGCTCGCGGACGTGCACGGTTTCGCCGAGCTGCGTCTGCTCGGCCGCCTGCGCACCGACGAATTGGCGCTGCCCGCCGACGATCTCGCCGAACTGCATCGCCTCATCGGCGGCTCGGGAATCGCACCCCACCTGCGTCTGGGCCTCCCGTCCGACGCGCCGTTCCCCGCCCAGCGCGCACAAGCGGTGGCCGCGGTCCGGAAATGGCGCGCCCGGGCGCGCCACCCCCTGGCCGACCAGTTCACCGCCACGGCCTGCCTGACCGCCGCCCGCAGTGCGGAAGGCACCTTGAGCGTGCTGCCGGAATGAGCCGCTGACCGCCGCCCTCCGAAGCGCCGTGACCTGCGGGGACGGGCGCATTCCGCCGCCGGTGAGCGGTGTAGTCGCCGCGGGTCCGGGTATGCGCCTTGGTAGCGAGAGGAGGTAACGATGAGCCAAGAGGACGTCGTACACGAATTGCTCGTCCGCGCGGGCACGGGATATGCCGAGGAAGCGGGTATCACGCTCGATGACAAACCGGCCGCGCTCTTCCAGTTGCTCATGCTTTCCCAACTGCTCAGCACCCGCATTTCCGCCGATATCGCCATCGGGGCCACGCGAGAGCTGATCAGCAGCGGCTACCGGACGCCGCACCGGGTGGCCGACGCGGAGTGGCAGGAACTGGTCGACGCCCTGGGGCGGGCGAACTATCGCCGCTACGACGAGAGCACCGCCACCAGGCTGCACCACAACGCCACGCGCTTGCTCGACCGCTACCAAGGTGACCTGCGGGAACTGGCGAAGAAGGCGGACAACGACCCCGAGCGAGCCGCGGATCTGCTCCAAGAGTTCGACGGCATCGGCCCGACCGGGGCGCATATCTTCCTGCGCGAGATCCAGGACATCTGGACCTGGGTCCGGCCGCATTTCGACGAACGGGCCTTGCGCGGCGCCAAGCGCGTGCAGTTGCCGGAGGATCCCGACCGGCTGGCGCGGCTGGCGCCGGATCATCACACGGCGGAACTCGCCGCCGCCTTGGTGCGGGTGACGCTGGACGAGAAGATCGCCGACGAAGTTCTCGCCGCCGCGCCCTGAGCGCGTCCTCAGATCAGGGCGGCGCCGGAAGCGCGCGGATCGATCAGGATCTTCGCGTGCCGCTCCGGGTTGCCGAGGGCGGTGAAAGCATCGGCCACGCCTTCCAGCCCGACGGTCCCGGTGATCAGCGGGCCGGGGTCGACCTTGCCCTCGGCGAGCATGTGCAAGGTGTCGCGGAACTCGCCGGGGTCGTAGCCGAGCACGAAGCGCAGCTCGATCTCCTTGTTGATCGCCATCGCGGGATGGAAGCGGTCGGTTTCCATGCACACCCCGACCACCACCACGCGTGACAGCGGCGGTGCGGCCGCCAGGATCTGGTCGATGATGCCGGGCACGCCGACGCACTCGAAGATCACCGGCCCGGTCGGCCCTTTGTTCAGCGTGTGGGCCAGCCGGAAGACGTACCACCACGGCAGGTTGGGGACCCGCCGCAAGCGGTCCATGGCGTCGAAGCCGAGAGCGAGTATGTCGGTGACGCCGTTGATCCGGCCCTTCTTCGGAGCGGCCGTCCAGGGCGATTCCGTCGCCGGGTCCACCACCACATCGGCGCCGCAGGCTGTGGCGAGTTCTCGCCGGCGTGGCGAGAAGTCGCTGGCGACCACGGTGCGCACGCCCGCGGCCTTCAGCATGCTGATCACCGCGAGGCCGATCGGCCCGCAGCCGATCACGAAGGCCGTCTGCCCCTTCCCGACGCGGCCTCTGCGCACCGCGTGCCAGGCCACCGCCATGGGTTCGGTCAGCGCGGCGTGTTCCGCGGACAAGCCGTTGGGCACGGGCATGGTCATCGATTCCTGGACCACCACCTGCTCGGCGTAGCCGCCCGGCGCCGCGGTCGACAGCCCTACCAGGTGAGGCTGCCCGCCGTGCCGGACGATCGGAAGCGCCACCACCGGTGTCCCCGTCCGCCATCTCCTGCGGCAGTCCGGGCCGTAATCGACAACCGTCCCGCTGAATTCGTGGCCGAGCACCACGCTCTGATCCGAACGCATGAAGTGCTCGTATCCCGTGGCCACGGCCAAGTCGGACAGTTCGTCGGCGTGGGTGCGGGCATGCAGGTCCGAGCCGCAGATGCCGCAGCGCGACACGTCGATCAGCAGTTGACCGGCGCCCGGTCGGGGCGTGGGCAGCTCCGCGACCTCGAACTCGGCGGCGGTGACGACGGCGGCCCTCATGGCGGCTCCTCGGATCGACGGCGCACGGCGGCCGACCCGGCCACCCGCCGTCACCCTACTGCGCGCGGGCGCGCCGTGACTGTGCTCGGTGCACGGCGGTGGAGGGCCTCGCGGACCGAAGACAGCGAATGCCTCGATGACCCCTGCTGTGCGGCAGGTCACACACTGCGGTGGTCGTCCGGGAATTAATTCCCGGAGCCGCCCGTTGAGCTTTTCGACAAGATTGAGTGTGCATGGCTCAAGTTTCGGTTGACTCCGGAACTCCGGCGAGGCAGGATTGAGCCGACCACGCTCAGTGTTGCTGGGGCCGTGCTCCGTGAGGTGCTAGGGGCGAGGTCTCGCGGCGTCCTTCATCGGACGTCGCAGGGCGGTTTTCGCCCGGCACCGACACACATTGGTACGTCAACTAGGAGGAACCACAATGGCTCGTGCGGTCGGAATCGACCTCGGGACCACGAACTCGGTCGTCGCCGTTCTCGAAGGCGGCGAACCGGTCGTCGTCGCCAACTCGGAAGGATCGCGCACCACCCCGTCGATCGTCGCGTTCGCGAAGAACGGCGAGGTGCTGGTCGGCCAGCCGGCCAAGAACCAGGCCGTCACCAACGTCGACCGCACCATTCGCTCCGTCAAGCGGCACATCGGCACCGACTGGACCGTCGAGATCGATGGCAAGAAGTACACGCCGCAGGAGATCAGCGCGCGCACGCTGATGAAGCTGAAGCGCGACGCGGAGTCCTACCTCGGTGAGGAGATCACCGACGCGGTCATCACCGTGCCCGCCTACTTCGAGGACGCCCAGCGGCAGGCCACGAAGGAAGCGGGCCAGATCGCGGGCCTGAACGTCCTGCGCATCGTCAACGAGCCCACCGCGGCGGCGCTGGCCTACGGCCTGGACAAGGGCGACAAGGAGCAGACCATCCTGGTCTTCGACCTCGGTGGCGGCACCTTCGACGTCTCGCTGCTGGAAATCGGCGAGGGCGTCGTCGAGGTCCGCGCCACCTCCGGCGACAACCACCTCGGTGGTGACGACTGGGACGAGCGGGTCGTGCAGTGGCTGGTCGACAAGTTCAAGGCCAGCTCGGGCATCGACCTGACCAAGGACAAGATGGCCATGCAGCGGCTGCGTGAGGCCGCCGAGAAGGCCAAGATCGAACTGAGCTCCTCGCAGAGCACCTCGATCAACCTGCCCTACATCACCGTCGACGCGGACAAGAACCCGCTGTTCCTCGACGAGCAGCTGACCCGCGCCGAGTTCCAGAAGATCACCTCGGACCTGCTCGACCGCACCCGCGCGCCGTTCCAGTCCGTGATCAAGGACGCGGGCATCAAGGTGTCCGACATCGACCACGTGGTGCTCGTCGGCGGCTCCACCCGTATGCCCGCCGTCTCCGATCTGGTCAAGGAACTGACCGGCGGCAAGGAGCCCAACAAGGGCGTGAACCCGGACGAGGTCGTCGCCGTCGGCGCCGCCCTGCAGGCCGGTGTGCTCAAGGGTGAGGTCAAGGACGTCCTGCTGCTCGACGTGACCCCGCTGTCGCTGGGCATCGAGACCAAGGGCGGCGTGATGACGAAGCTCATCGAGCGCAACACCACCATCCCCACCAAGCGCTCGGAGACCTTCACCACCGCCGACGACAACCAGCCGTCGGTGCAGATCCAGGTGTTCCAGGGTGAGCGCGAGATCGCCTCGCACAACAAGCTGCTCGGCTCCTTCGAGCTGACCGGCATCCCGCCGGCCCCGCGCGGCGTGCCGCAGATCGAGGTCACCTTCGATATCGACGCCAACGGCATCGTGCACGTCACCGCGAAGGACAAGGGCACCGGCAAGGAGAACACGATCAAGATCCAGGACGGCTCCGGCTTGTCCAAGGAGGAGATCGACCGGATGGTCAAGGACGCCGAGGCGCACGCTGCCGAGGACAAGGCCCGCCGCGAGGAGGCCGAGACCCGCAACCAGGCCGAGTCGCTGGTGCACCAGACCGAGAAGTTCATCAAGGAGAACGAGGACAAGGTCCCCGCGGACGTCAAGTCCAAGGTCGAGGCGGCCATCGCCGAGGCGAACGAGGCCCTCAAGGGCACCGACATCGCGGCGGTCAAGGCGGCCGTCGAGAAGCTGGCGACCGAGTCGCAGGCCCTCGGCCAGGCCATCTACGAGGCCTCCGCCGCGGACGCCGCGGCGCAGGGCAACGGCGCGTCGAGCAGCGCGCAGGACGATGACCAGGTCGTGGATGCCGAGGTCGTGGACGAGCCGGTCGACACGGAGAAGAAGTGACCGAGGGCAACTCTGAGAAGGAGCCGATCACCTTCGTCGACAACCGGAAGATCGATCCGGAGACCGGTGAGATCAGGCAGCCGGCCGCGGACAACGGCGCCGCGGCCGCGCAGGCCCCGGAGGCGGGCAACGGTGCGGAGAACGGCAACGGCGGCGACGCGCTGGCCGACGCCATCAGCGGTGAGCTCGCCGAGCGCACCGCCGACCTGCAGCGGCTGACCGCGGAGTACGCCAACTATCGGCGCCGGGTCGAGCGCGACCGCAAGGCCACGATCGATTCCGCCAAGGCGTCGGTGGTGACCGAACTGCTCGGCGTGCTCGACGATCTCGATCGCGCGCGGGCGCACGGCGACCTCGATTCCGGTCCGCTGAAGTCGGTGGCCGACAAGCTGTCGACCGCGCTGCACAAGCAGGGTCTCGAGGAGTTCGGTTCGGAGGGTGAGCCCTTCGATCCGACCCTGCACGAGGCCGTGCAGCACGAGGGCTCCGGCCACGATCCGGTGATCGGCATTGTGATGCGCAAAGGCTATCGCTTCGGCGATAGGGTGCTTCGGCACGCACTCGTCGGGGTAACCGACGGCGTGGCCGATCTGACGGAAAACGCCGAACAGCCGACCGAAGAGGCATCGGATGATGATGCCGGCGCGAACGACCAATGATGCGAGAGGAGGAGATGCTCGGTGAGCCAACGGGAGTGGATCGAAAAGGACTTCTACAAGGAGCTGGGTGTTTCCTCCAGCGCCTCGCAGGACGAGATCAAGAAGGCCTATCGCAAGCTCGCGCGTGACTTGCATCCGGACGCCAACCCCGGTGACAACAAAGCCGAGGAGCGGTTCAAGGCCGTCAGCGAGGCGCACGCGGTGCTGTCGGATCCGGCCAAGCGCAAGGAGTACGACGACACTCGCAAGCTCTTCGCGGGTGGCGGCTACGGTCGCGGTGGGTTCGGATCCGCTGCGGGGGGCGGCTTCTCGCAGGAGTTCAACATCGGGGACATCTTCGGCGGCGGCGGCGCCGGCGACGGTGGCCTCGGTGACCTGCTCGGCGGTCTGTTCAACCGAGGCGGCGGCACGCGGACGTCATCGAGCCGCCCCCGGCGCGGCTCCGACGTGGAGACCGAGACGACGCTCGGTTTCCGGGAGGCGGCCCAGGGTGTCACGGTTCCACTGCGGATGACCAGCCCGTCGCCGTGCACCACGTGTCACGGCAGCGGCGCGAAACCGGGCACGAGCCCGCGGGTCTGCCCGATCTGCAACGGAACCGGCATCGTCAGCCGCAACCAGGGCGCGTTCGGCTTCAGCGAGCCGTGCGACGAGTGCCGGGGCAGCGGATCAATCATCGACGATCCATGCGTCGACTGCCACGGCAGCGGCATCCAGAACCGCACGCGCACGATCACGGTGCGGATTCCCCCTGGAGTCGGTGACGGGCAACGGATCCGGCTGGCCGGTCAAGGCGAGGCGGGACTGCGCGGGGCGCCCTCGGGCGACCTCTATGTCACCGTCCACGTCAACCAGGACAAGGTCTTCGGCCGCAACGGCGACGACCTGACCCTGGTGCTTCCGGTCAGTTACAGTGAATTGGTGCTCGGCACCACGGTTTCGGTGCCCACCCTGGACGGCCGGGTCGGCGTCAAGGTGCCTCCGGGTACCGCCGACGGCCGCACCCTGCGGGTACGCGGCCGCGGTGTGCCCAAGCGCGGCGGCGGCGCGGGTGACCTGCTGGTGACGGTGAAGGTCGCGGTCCCGCAAAAGCTGGACCGCGAAGCCGTCGAGGCGCTCGAGCGCTACCAGGAGGCGGAGCGGGCCGGTGGCTTCGATCCACGTGCGGGATGGGCAGGTGCGTGATGTCCTCGGAACCGAAGAACGCGTCCGGCGGGTCGCGGGCCGAGTTCTTCATGATCTCGGTGGCGGCCCAGCTGGCCGGCATGCACGCGCAGACACTGCGCACGTATGACCGTCTGGGACTGGTCACGCCGCAACGTACTTCGGGCGGCGGTCGGCGCTACTCGGCCCGGGACGTGGAGCTGCTGCGCGAGGTGCAGCGGTTGTCCCAGGACGAGGGCGTCAACCTCGCGGGCATCAAGCGCATCATCGAGCTGACCAATCAGGTGGAGGAGCTGCGGCAGCAGGTCGCGGAACTGTCGGCCGAGCTGGAGCGAACGCGGGCCGGATACCGTCCCGACCTCGCCCCGCAACGCAGTACCGCGCTGGTCGTCTGGCAGCCACGGCACCGTCGCGAGGACGGTCAGCGCAGACGATAACCGGCACGACGACGGCCCCGGCCTCGATCGCACATCGCGATCGGAGTCCGGGGCCGTCGTCGTTTCACCGCCGCTGCCGCCAATAATTTGCTGAGGGTAAACCAGGGCATGTTCGACGGAAGTCGTGCGGCGGAGTTCATTTCGTTGTCGAATCAACTGGGCGTTTCTACCATAGATATGTGTACGGAAACGGTGCGGTTTGCCCGGTTTGGTACTCGGCCGAGGGTCTTCATGTTGCCCCGATGTCGCTAGAACAGACCAATCGGGACGAAATCGACTAAGTGCCCCTTAACTTTTCAGTGTGCATATGACTGATTTCGCGTCAGATCTACGGTCTTGCAGTCGGTTTCTGTGGCGTGTCTCGCTGAATATCCTCGTTTCGACGAAATTACACGCGTGGTGTTCCTTCGAAAGATTCCGTTGCTGGCAAACCTCGCCTACACTCCTTTCCGTCGGCTGCTGTCGAGTGGCCCCGCAGCACCTCACTCGCCGGCAAGGTTCGTGAACGAGTGCGAAATGGGGTTGTGACATCAATGGATTCACGCGCTGTCGCTTTGATCAGAACAACTTTCAAGGCGGTTGCTGCGGAGGATGGGGGGCCGGAGAAACTGGCGAGATCGTTCTACGCGATCTTGTTCACCGACTACCCGCACGTCCGCGATTTCTTTCCCGCCGCGATGGACTCCCAGCGCGATCGCCTGGTCAAGGCGATCTCCTACGCGCTGGACCGATTGGAAGAGCCCGACAAGCTACTGCCCTTCCTGGCCCAACTCGGTAGGGATCACCGCAAATACGGCGTGCAGCCCGCGCACTACGCCGCCGTGTCCACCGCGCTGAAGACCGCCGTCAAGGTGTTCGCAGGGACCGAGATGTGGACCGACGAGGTCGACCGGGCCTGGGACGAGGGCCTGAAGATCATCGCCGACACCATGATCGGCGCGGCGGAGAAGGAGACCACGCCGTCGGCGTGGACCGGCACGGTGATCGAGCGCCGCGAGGTGCTGCGCAACCTCGTCGTCGTCCGGCTGCAACTGGACCAGCCGATGCGCTACGCCGCGGGTCAGTACCTGAGCGTGCAGATCCCCTCGCGGCCGCGCATGTGGCGCTATCTCTCGCCCGCCGTGCCCGCGAACACCAACGGTGAGATCGAGTTCCACGTCCGCAGTGTGCTGGGTGGCTGGGTCAGCTCGGCCATCGTCGGCCAGACCGTCGTCGGCGACCAGTGGCTGCTGGGCTCACCGCTCGGCGGCCTCGGCGTTCCGCGCAACACCAAACGCAAGATGCTGATGGTCGGCTGCGGCACCGGGATCGCGCCGCTGCGCGCCCAGCTGATGTCGATGGCGATGCGGCGGACCAATCCGAAGGTGCATCTGTTCGTCGGCGGGCACCACCCGTGCGACCTCTACGACCTGGAGACGTTGAGCAAGCTGGCGATGGCCAACCGCTGGCTCACCGTCACGCCGGTGAGCGAACACGACGAAAACCCGTGGTGGTACGCGGAACCCGACGAGCCGCGCACCACATGGCCCGGCCTGGAACCCCGCGTGACCGGCCAGATCGGCAAGGTCGTCGCGAGCTTCGGCGCCTGGTCCGACCGCGATGTTCAGATCGTCGGTTCACCGTCGATGGTGCAGACCACCAAGTTCCGCCTCATGGCAGCGGGAACCCTGGCGAAAAACATCCGCCACGACCCGCTGTACTGAGTTGATTGCCAGCGCCTGCGGCGCTGGGTGTTCGCGGCCCTGTGTTGGTTTTTCCAGCATGCTCGATCTCGCCTCGCTCGAAACCGGGAGTCGAGGTGCGCCGGGCGCGTGCGATGGTGATGGCACGACTTGGAGTTCTGTCGTTGCGGTGCCGCTTGGACTACTCGCGGTGTGCCCTGCGAATGGCCCAGCGACCGGTCAGAGGCCCTCGAATTGGATGCGCTCCGGGGGTGTTCCGGTTTCCAGGAGGCGGTCGACCGTGGTCTGGACCATGGCGGGGGAGCCGCAGACCAGCACTTGGTGCTCGCGGAAGGCGCCGTGCGAGCCGAGGACTTCGGCGAGCGTGCCGTAGAGCAGGTCGTCGGGTGAGAAGCCGATGTCGACCCGGGACTGCTCGTACCACTCGTCGACCCAGTGCGGGTCCTCCAGGCTTTCCACCACGGGGATGACGGTGAGCCAGGGCAATTCGGCGGCCAGCAGGAAGAGCATGTCCGAGGCGTACAGGTCGCGGGGGGAGCGCCCGCCGACGAAGAGGTAGGTCGGCGGCGGGGAAGGCTTGCGCGCCAGTTCCAGGATCTGGGCGCGCATCGGCGCCAATCCCGTGCCGCCGGCGATCATGACTACCTCGTCGCCGTCCGGGTCGACCCAGAACCCGCCTGCCGGAGCGCCGATTCGCCACTCGTCGCCCGGCTGCGTGTCGGCGACGATGGCGGCGCTGCACCAGCCGCCCGGCACCGTGCGCACGTGGAACTCCAGCTTGCCGTCCAGCGAGGGCGGCAGCGCGGGGGAGAACCTGCGGCGCACGCCGGGGTGCTGCGGAACTCGCACCTCGACCGATTGCCCGGCGGCGAACGGCACGAACTCGCCGATCAGGCGGATCACCGCGAGATCGTGCCGGAGCCGATGATGGCCGACCACGGTCGAGGTCCACTCCGGCGCTTCATGACCGTTACCGAGCATGCTCGGATCCCCCAACGGGGCCTCCTTCGTTACACAGGGTCGCAGCTGATGTTCTGCTCCGGCGTGCCGACCGCGATGAGCGCGCGCTGGGTATCCGCGATCATCCGGGCCGATCCGGCGATCTGGATCTGGCGGTCCGCCCACGCGCCGAAGCTCGCGACGACGGCGCCTAGATTACCGATCAGGCGCCGGTGCATGCCGTACGGTGCGTCCTGCGGCGGATGCGGGTACCACCACGGATTGGTCTTCTGTTCACACACCGGCACGATGGTCAGCCACGGGTTGCTCTGCGAGAGCTGCCACATGTTCTCCACGTCGTACAGATCGCAGGGATAGCGGCCCCCGATGAAGAAGTGCACGCGCGGATTGATGCCGCGCTGGCCCATCTCGATCAGCTGGGCGCGCAGCGGCGCGATGCCGGTGCCCGCGCCGATCATGAGCACGTCGCGGCCGCTGTCCCGGTCGACGCGCAATCCGCCGAGCGGGCCCGCGATCCGCCAGCGGTCGCCGACCCTGGTCTCGTTGACGATCGCGGGGCTCACCCAGCCGCCGCGGATCTTGCGCACGTGGAACTCGATCTCGCCGTACGGATTGGACGGGATGGCCGGGGAGAAATAGCGCCACATCTTGGGCCGCTGCGGGATCGTGACCGGCACGTACTGTCCGGCCTGGTAGGGCACCGGCCCGTCGGATTGCAGCCGCACGATGGCCAGGTCCTCCAGCACGCGGCGATGGCCGACCACGGTCGCCTCCCACACCGGCTGCGACTTGTCGGAGTTGGCGCCGATGGCCATGGACGCGGAGATCAGGATGGTGATGTCGCGCCAGCCCTCCTCCAGGCTCCGGTTCCAGGCCGCGCCGTTGTAGGCACGGAACGCCGCGAGCAGCGCACGGCCCGCCACGTCGTAGTGCGCGGCCTCGACGCCGTACTTGCGATGGTCGCGGGCGAGTTGCTCCAGGAATTTCTGTGCCCGGTCCCAGTCCTCCAGGTGATCGAGCACGTACTGGATGGCCGTGGCGATGCGCTTGGCCTGCATCTCCATGGCGGGCGGGAACAATTCGCGCAGCCGGGGATTCTCGGCGAACAAATGTCCGTAGAACGCACTGACCAACCGCTCGGGTCCATTCGGTGACTCGATCACCGAACGAAAATTGGCGCGGACCAGCGCAGCCGAACGCGCATCCACGACGTGGAGCTTCCTTTCCCTCAGTTCTGCCCGGGGACATACCCGTTACCGGCGGTCTCCCGCCGACAAGTATCCCCGAAAATGCCGTGGTCGTGTGGGTATAGGCATACCTTCGCCTTCGCTCCGGCCGGGCACGGGCTGGAGACGAACTACCTCCGGCCGCGACCGTCGGTGCCGTAGGACCCGGCCAAACGGTAATCGGTGGGCAAACGGTAGATGTTGCTGACCCTTCGGTAACCGGAGCCACGGACGGACGGCACCGCGGCTTCGCGGCCCGTCCCCGCCGAGCAGACGCCGGTCACGACCCGGCGCCGGCCCGAACCGCGGGCACGACCTGCTCGGTATAACGACGGATCTGCTCGACCGGTTCCCCCTCGGTCGGCCAGAAGACGAATCCGTCGATCCGCTGGTCACGGTGCAGAACCAGGAGATCGTCGACCCATCGCGCGGCAGGACCCTCCAGGAAGCCGCGGTCGGTTCCGTCCGCGGTGATGGTCCCGGACACGTTCAACACCCGCCGCACCGCCAGTGGGTCCCGGTCCGCCGCGGCGGCGGCGTCATCGATCCGCTTGCCCGCGTCGGCGAGGAACTCCGGCGGCGCCCACGCGGCCGACGGCACCCAGCCGTCGGCGGCGCGTCCGGTGAGCTCGAGCATGCGCGGGCCCCGCGCGCCGAGCCAGATGCCGGGATCGTGCCGCGGACGGGGACCGGGATGCGCGCCCGCGAGGGAGTAGAAGGATCCGGACACCCGGACCGATCGCGCGTCGCTCCACAGGGCGCGGATGACCGCGATCGCCTCGCCGAGGGCGCGCACCGCTTCGCCACCGGTTCTGCGCGGTCCGCCCATCCCGGCCACAGCGTCCCAGAACGCGCCCGCGCCGAGGCCGAGCTGGATCCGGCCGTCGCTGATGATGTCGAGCGAGGCCACCGATTTCGCGAGCAGCGCGGGGTGGCGCAGCGGCAGGTTCGCCACGTCCGGGAAGAAGGTGATCCGCTCGGTCCGCGCGACCAGAGTGGTGATCAGGGTCCAGGTGTCCAGGAAACGGCGCTGGTAGGGGTGGTCCTGGATGCCGATCAGGTCGAGCCCGGATACTTCGGCGTACACACTCAGCTCGGCGAGCCTGCGGAAGTCCTCGGCCTCCGGGATCAGGAACAGGCCGAATTGGGGCACTCGGGTGATCAGCGCACACCTCCGGGGGTCTCGCGGGCGGCCGGCCCAGCGGGCCGGTACGGCTCAGATGGCCAGCACGGTCTTGCCGCGTGCGCCGGGCGCTCCGATGACCGCGGGTCCCTCCGCGAGCGGGACGGTGGCGTCGATCGGCACGACCACGTCACCCGCGGCGACGCGCTGGATCAGCCTGGCCAGCTCCGGCGCTTTGCCCTGGGATTCGATATTGCCGCCGTTGATCGACCGCGCGCGCAACGCGTCCTCGTCGGCGGCGAAGGTGGTGGAGTAGACCGTGCCGCCGTCGCGGACCAGGGTGGTCAGTTCTGCGAGCGCCTCGGGCGGGCTCACCAGGTCGAACAGCACGTCGATGCCGTCCGGATGCGCGGCGGCGACCTGGTCGCGCACCGGGGCCGCGGTGTAGTCCACCGTCTCGGCCGCGCCCAGCCGGGTCATCTGATCGGCGGAACCGCCGCGCGCCGTCGCGATGACGTGCGCGCCCGCGATATTGGCCAGTTGCACCAGGAAGGAGCCGACGCCGCCGGTCGCGCCGACGATCAGCACGGTCTGGCCGGGCTTGATGTGCGTGGCGTCCACGAGATCCTGCGCGGTGACTCCGGCGGTCGGCAGCGCGGCGGCCGCGACGGTCGGCACGCCGGGCGGGATCGGCACCAGAGTGCCGCCCTCCGGGAGCACCGCGTACTCGGCGAAGCTGCCGTGGCCCACCGGCGGTGTGAGGAACTTGCCGACCACCCGGTCCCCGACGGCGAAGCGGCTGACGCCCGCGCCGATCGTGGCGACGGTGCCCGCCCCGTCCACCCCGAGGATCATCGGGAAGTCGTGGGGCAGTCTGCCGTCCAGGATCCCGGAGGCCACTTTTCGGTCGAAGGGGTTCACCCCGGCCGCCTGGAGTTGGACCCGCACGGCTCCGGGTCCGGGTTCGGGCATCGGCATCTCGGCCAGTTCCGGCGTCGCTCCGAACTTCCGTACCACGATCGCGCGCATCCATTCGCTCCTTGATTCGGGGTGAAGAGTGATGCAACAAGTGACGGCCGAGGTCATCGTAGGCATCCGAACCCCGCCGACGTGCGGAATCACCGCATCGGCGGTGTCGGCGGGGCGTCGCTTTCGCCGGTGTCGGGGCGTAGCGTTCGATCCGATCCCCGGTGACGGGCGGGCGCGCCGAAAAATTCGAACTTGAGCGGAACAGGCTCAACCTTTCCGACGTTGGACGGTAAGGAACGGCGGCGAGCCGGTAGACGAGCGGGCGAGACGAAGCGAGTGCTTCGGTCGCACCGGAATCGCGCTCGGCGTCGTGCGAATCGACTAGTAGGAAGGTGACTCGTGGACTCGTTCAATCCCACCACCAAGACTCAGGCGGCGCTCACCGCCGCCCTGCAGGCGGCCTCCGCCGCGGGCAACCCGGAGATCCGTCCGGCGCACTTGCTGGTGGCGTTGCTGGACCAGACCGACGGCATCGCCGCGCCCTTGCTGAAGGCCGTCGGAACGGATCCGGCGACCGTTCGACGCGAGGCACAGGACCTGGTGGACCGGCTGCCGCGGGCGACCGGCGCCACCACCACACCGCCGCTGGGCCGCGAGGCGCTCGCCGCGATCACCGCCGCGCAGCGCCTGGCCACCGAACTCGGCGACGAGTACGTCTCCACCGAGCACGTGATGGTCGGTCTCGCCGCGGGCGACTCCGACGTGACCATGCTGCTCACCAAGTACGGCGCCACCGCCGACGCGCTGCGTTCGGCGTTCACCGCGGTCCGCGGCAGCGCCCGGGTGACCAGCCCTGATCCGGAAGGCAGCTACCAAGCGCTGGAGAAGTACTCCACCGATCTCACCGAAGCCGCCCGCTCCGGCAAACTCGACCCGGTGATCGGCCGGGACACCGAGATCCGCCGGGTGGTGCAGGTCTTGAGCAGGCGCACCAAGAACAACCCGGTGCTGATCGGCGAGCCGGGCGTCGGCAAGACGGCGATCGTCGAGGGCCTTGCCCAGCGCATCGTGGCGGGCGATGTCCCGGAGTCGCTGCGCGGCAAGTCCGTGGTGGCGCTCGACCTCGGCGCGATGGTCGCGGGCGCGAAGTACCGCGGCGAATTCGAGGAGCGGCTCAAGGCCGTGCTGGAGGACATCAAGAACAGCGCGGGCCAGATCATCACGTTCATCGATGAGCTGCACACCATCGTCGGCGCGGGCGCGACCGGCGAATCGGCGATGGACGCGGGCAACATGATCAAGCCGATGCTGGCTCGCGGCGAGTTGCGGCTGGTCGGCGCGACGACGCTGGACGAATACCGCAAGCACATCGAGAAGGACGCGGCCCTGGAGCGGCGCTTCCAGCAGGTGCTGGTCGGGGAGCCGTCGGTGGAGGACACCATCGGCATCCTGCGCGGCATCAAGGATCGCTACGAAGTGCACCACGGCGTGCGCATCACCGACTCCGCCCTGGTCGCCGCCGCCACGCTGTCGGACCGCTACATCACCTCCCGGTTCCTGCCGGACAAGGCGATCGACCTGGTCGACGAGTCGGCCTCGCGGTTGCGCATGGAGATCGACTCCCGTCCGGTGGAGATCGATGAGGTGGAGCGCGCGGTGCGCAGGCTGGAGATCGAGGAGGTCGCCCTGGCCAAGGAGACCGACGAGGCATCCAAGCAGCGGCTGGAGAAACTGCGTGCCGAACTCGCCGACGACCGGGAGAAGCTCAACCAGCTGACCACCCGCTGGCAGAACGAGAAGAACGCGATCGACCAGGTGCGCACGCTCAAGGAGGAACTCGAAGCGCTGCGCGGCGAATCCGAGCGCGCCGAGCGCGACGGCGACCTGGGCAAGGCGGCCGAACTGCGCTACGGCCGCATCCCGGCGCTGGAGAAGCAACTCGACGAAGCCGAGAAGACCTCCGCCACAGCCGGAGACGGCGAGGTCATGCTCAAGGAGGAGGTCGGCCCGGACGACATCGCCGAGGTGGTGTCCTCGTGGACCGGCATCCCGGTGGGCCGGATGCTGGAAGGGGAGACGCAGAAGCTGCTGCGCATGGAGGAGGAGCTGGGCCGCCGCGTGGTCGGTCAGACCGAGGCGGTGCAGGCGGTGTCCGACGCGGTGCGCCGGGCCCGCGCGGGTGTCGCCGATCCGAACCGCCCGACCGGCTCGTTCATGTTCATCGGCCCGACCGGCGTCGGTAAGACCGAGCTGGCGAAGTCGTTGGCGGACTTCCTGTTCGACGACGAGCGCGCCATGGTCCGCATCGACATGAGCGAGTACAGCGAGAAGCACTCGGTGGCCCGGCTGGTCGGCGCCCCGCCCGGCTACGTCGGTTACGACCAGGGCGGTCAGCTCACCGAGGCGGTGCGGCGCAGGCCTTACACGGTGGTGCTGTTCGACGAGATCGAGAAGGCGCACCCGGACGTGTTCGACATCCTGCTTCAGGTGCTCGACGAGGGCAGGCTCACCGACGGCCAGGGCCGCACGGTGGACTTCCGCAACACCATCCTCATCCTGACCTCGAACCTGGGTTCGGGCGGTGATCGCGAGTTCGTCATGAACGCGGTGCGTTCGGCCTTCAAGCCGGAGTTCCTCAACCGCCTCGACGACGTCGTGATGTTCCACGCCCTCGACGAGGAGCAGCTCGAGCACATCGTCGACATCCAGCTCGAGCAGCTGCAGAAACGGCTGGCGCAGCGCAGGCTGAAGCTGGACGTCAGCGATTCGGCCCGGTTCTGGCTCGCCGTGCGCGGCTACGACCCCGCCTACGGCGCGCGTCCGCTGCGCAGGCTGATCCAGCAGGCCATCGGCGACTCCCTGGCCAAGGAACTGCTCGCGGGCGAGGTGGCCGACGGCGACAGCGTCAAGGTGAGCGTCAGCCCCGACGGGGACGGCCTGATCGTCGGACGGTGAGCGAGCGGCCTCGCTCCGGGCAGCGCTCGGGGCGAGGCCCGTTCGATGACCACTGCGCAACTCCGTTCGCGCACAGCATGTTTCATCGACCAGGCAGGGTCGCGACACCGGCCGGAGTAGATCGACGGCCGCCTCGCGGGCAAGGGATCGGGCTCCGGCGTGGGTCTTCCGGAGGGCACACCGGTTCAGCGGGTGCGGGCGCGAGTGCGCGAACAAAGCCTACGCTGGAACGCATGACCAACCCGAACGATCCCTGGGGACAGCGGCCGGAGGATGCGCCGACCGAACACCTGGGTCCGCCGGGCAAGTCCGGATACGGGGACCCCGCGCACACCACGGAGTACCTCGATGCGTACGGCACCGCCGCGCCGTCGGAATATCCCCCGACGGAGCATTACGGAGCGTGGGGGCCGCCGGGCACCAACGCGACGCGCGAGTTCCCCGCCTACGACGCCCAGTGGGCCGCCTATCCGGACAGCGGCGGCGATCGGTGGCCGGGCCCGGCGGGGCCGCCCGGTGGCGCGATGCCGCCCGGTGGCGGACCGCCGCCGGGGCCGCCGCAGCCGCCGCGGCGCAACACCGGCCTGTGGATCGCCCTCGGCCTCGGCGTGGTGTTGCTGATCGGAGCCATCGGGGTGGTCGCGGGCGTGCTGCTGGGCAGCGGCGATTCCGGTTCGGCCGACACAGCGGCGGCCACGACGGCGCGCGTCACGACGAAGCCGGCGCCGGGAACCAGGAGCGCGCAGCCGACCCCGCCGAGCGGGCTGCCCAGCGTGCCCGGCCTCGGCGACGTCGACGGACTCGGCGCGACGGTGGGCACCATCACCGCCAACGACGGGGGCACCCTGACGGTCAGTTCGGTGATGGGCAACACCATCACGGTGCGCACGGACGCGAGCACCCAGGTGATCGCGCTGTCGGGCACCGCGGTGTCCGATCTGGCCCCTGGTGAGCTCGTCATGATCCAGGGCGACAAGGGCCCGGACGGATCGATCCAGGCCAAGATCATCATCGGTACCTCGCTGCCCGGCGGCGGACGATGAACCGCCCCGGCCGCCTCCGGTGCGCGGCGCCGCGCGTGCACCCGCGGATCGGCGCCCGCTCCTCTTTCGCTCGGCCCGGCGCGGGGGTAATGACGGACCATGTCCGGCCGGGACTATTAGGCTAGGCGTCGATGACGGCAATGTGGTTCGGGTTGGCGGCGATCGCGCTCGTGGGCGCGATCGTGCTGCTGTATTTCGATCGGCTCCAGCGGCAGCGGACCGGTCACGCGCGACAGGTCTGGGCGAAGTCGCAGGGCTATACCTACGTGTCCGTGGAACCCGCGCTGCCATCCACGTGGCGCCGCGGCGCGCTGGCCAAATTGGGCTATCTCTCCGCGGTCGACGTGGTCTCCGGCATCCGCAAGGGCGAGAAGTTCGTGCTGTTCGATCTGGAGGATTCCGCGACGCTGGTCGCGGTGCGCCGCCAGATCGGCTCTGACATCGACGTGGACATGCGGTTGAAGACGGCCGCACCGCCCAAGGACCACGATCTGGAGCTGCTCGGCGCGATCGGCGACCGCGTGGTCTTCGCCACCAACCCCGAAATCGCCAGGCACGCCGTGGATCAGCGCATGGTCGCCTTCATCGAGAATCTGCCGGACACCGTGCAGATGCTCTGGAGCGAGGGCAACTGGACGCTGGGCATGCTGCTGGTGGGCACTACTCCGAAGGACTGGGAAAGCGCGATCGACGCGGTGCTGCGCCTGTCCGGCCTGCTGCACGTACTGCCGCCGGTCAGCGAGCCGCGCTTCGACGGCGGCGGACACGATCCGGGCCGTCCGCGCCCCCGTGAACGCCGGCGCGAGGACGACGCCGACGACCGGCCGCGCGCCGAGGCCGATGACGACGAGCTGTCGGACGACGACTCCTACGCCGACGAGCCCGCGGACGAGCCGGGGCAGGAACCGGCGCGCCGCCCCTCGCTCGCCGTCGTGCCGAATACCCGCGCCCGCGGGCGCGAGGACGAGAAGGCGCGGCCGCGCGAGGAGCGCGACGCCGAGGGCCGGACCGATCCCGAGTCGCGGCAGCGGCCCGCCGACCCGCCCGGCGGACCGTTCCATCCCGGATTCCGGCCCTACCAGGGACCTGTGCCGAAGTGACCGGCCACGCGCCCACATGACCGAGCATCCACACCCCAGGCTGCCCGGCGCCACCCGCCCGGTGGCCTTGATCACCGGACCGACCTCGGGTATCGGCCGCGGTTACGCGACCCGCCTGGCCTCGCTCGGTTACGACCTGGTGCTGGCAGCCCGGGACGAGGGGCGTCTCACGGCCCTCGCGACCGAGGTGGAGCACCGCTTCGGCACCCGATCGCAGCTCCTCGTCGTCGATCTGGCCAGGGCCGAGGACCGCGAACAGGTCGCGGCGCGGCTGACCGAGGGCGTCGAATTCCTGGTCAACAACGCCGGTTTCGCGCACTCCGGCGAGTTCTGGACGCTGCCGCCCGAGCAGTTGCAGGCGCAACTGGACGTCAACGTCACCGCCGTGGTGCTGCTCACCAGGGCCGCGCTGCCGTCGATGATCGCGGCGGCGAACGGTTGCGTCGTCAACGTGGCCAGCGTGGCGGGACTGATCCCCGGACGAGGGTCGACGTATTCGGCGTCGAAGGCCTACGTCGTATCCTTCACGGAAGGGTTGGCAGGGGGATTGGCCGGGACCGGAGTCCGGGTCCAAGCCCTGTGCCCGGGATTCGTCCGCACGGAATTCCATCAGCGAGCAGGCATCGAGATGTCCTCGCTGCCCGAAGCGTTGTGGCTGAGCGTCGAGCAGGTAGTCGCCGGCTCACTGCGTGATCTGGAGAAGGGCCGGGTGCTCAGCGTGCCCGGAATGCAGTACAAAGCGCTCACCACCCTCGCCGGAGCGATCCCGCGAACCCTGGGGGCCCGGCTCAATCGCGGGCTGTTCAACGCACGCGGAAGGACTTGAGATGATCGACGTGATTACCAACGACAGGGACAGGTTGGCCGCGCTGGTACGCGAACTCGCCGTGGTGCACGGCCGGGTGACCTTGTCCTCCGGCAAGGAGGCCGACTACTACGTCGACCTGCGCCGCGCGACCCTGCACCACGGCGCGGGCCCGCTGATCGGCAAGCTGCTACGCGAGCTCGTCGCGGACTGGGATTTCGACGCCGTCGGCGGCCTCACCATGGGCGCGGACCCGGTGGCGCTGGCCGTGATGCACGCGCCCGGTCGCCCGATCGATGCGTTCGTGGTGCGCAAGGCGGCGAAGTCGCACGGCATGCAGCGGCAGATCGAAGGCCCGGACATCGTGGGCAAGCGGGTGCTGGTCGTCGAGGACACCACCACGACCGGCAATTCGCCGCTGACCGCGGTGCGGGCGCTACGCGCGGCGGGCGCTACCGTGGTCGGAGTCGCCACCGTCGTCGACCGGGAAACCGGCGCTGACCAGGTGATCGCCGCGGAAGGACTGGAGTACCGGTCGATCCTCGGCCTCAAGGATCTCGCCCTGGGATAGCCTGGACGATGGTCTAAGTCTTCGAAGGTGAAGGGTCGTGTGAGTCCCCAGTGGTGAGCATTGCAGTCAACAAGAGTCGCGAAAACGTTGCGATGCTCGGAATCGGCGCTTACCGACCCAAGCGCCTGGTCAGCAACGCCGAAGTCTGCGAGGTCCTGGACTCCACCGCCGAGTGGATCTATGAGCGCACCGGTGTCCGCAACCGGCGCTGGATCAGCGGCGAGGAGACGCTCCGGTCGATCGCCGCGGCGGCGGGCGAGCGCGCGATCGTCAACAGCGGCGTCGATCGGTCGAAGATCGGCGCCGTGATCCTGGCCACCTCCAGCTGGCTGACCCTGACTCCGCACGGCGCGCCGCAGGTGGCCTACGACATCGGGATGAACGGTGTCGCCGCCTTCGACCTGACCTCCGGCTGCGGCGGCTTCGGCTACGGCCTCGGTGTGGCCGCCGACATGATCCGGTCCGGCTCCGCCGAGTACGTGCTGCTCATCGGCGCCGAGACGATGACCGTCGGGCTCGACCCCACCGACCGCGGCACCGCGATGATCTTCGGGGACGGCGCGGGCGCGGTGGTGGTCGGTCCGAGCGACGAGAACGGCATCTCGCCCACTGTCTGGGGCAGCGACGGCGAGAACGCGGCCGCGATCATGCAGGACATCGACTTCCTGGAGTACATGCACCGCGCCCAGGCCATGCAGGGTATGGACCCGGCCGTCGATCCGGTCGGCCGGATGTCGCTGCGGATGGAGGGACCGCGGGTCTTCCGCTGGGCGGCGGTCACCCTGCCGCGTGCTCTGTCCACCGCGCTCGAGATCTCCGGCGTGGCCAAGGAGGACATCGAGGTCTTCGTCCCGCATCAGGCCAACGCCCGGATCAACGAGCTGATGAAGAAGAACCTCGGACTGGCCGACGAGATCCCGATGGCCAACGACATCGAGAACACCGGCAATACCTCGGCCGCGTCCATTCCGCTCGCGATCGAGGAGATGCTGGTCACCGGCAAGGCGAAGGGCGGGCAGACGGCGTTGCTGCTCGGTTTCGGCGCCGGTCTGAGCTACGCGGGCCAGGTCGTCACGTTGCCGCCCGCGCCGGCCGAACCGAGCTTCTAGTCGTGCGCCCGTTCCGAGCCGGGTATCTCGTCGCGGCGGCGGTCACCGTCTACGGCGCCGTCAGCGGGCGCGAGAAGGCGCAGTGGATCGCGAAGCCGCTATTGATGCCGCTGCTCGCGGCCGATGTGGTGACCGAGGGCAGAGAGCTGCCGTCCACCGAGCGCACCATGCTGATCGGGGCGCTGGGGGCGGCGACCATCGGCGACATCCTGCTCATCGATCCGGATGACGACCGCAAGCTGATCGCGGGCGCGTCGTCGTTCGCGGTGATGCAGGCCGGATACGCCACCCTGTGGTGGCGGATGGGCGGAAGGCCCGCCGCCGGGGTTGCCGTGCCGCGGGTGGCCGCGTGGCTGGGCGCCGCCGGATTGCTGCGGAAGAAGGCGCCCTCGGTGGCCACACCACTGACGGCCTACGGCGTCACCCTGGGCGCCGCGGCCGTGCTGGCATCCGACCCGGCGCTCGCGCCCGCCGCGAAAAACGTTGCGGGCGTGAACGTTCCCGGCGCCGACCCGCGCAGCCGCCTCGGCCTCGGGGCACTGCTGTTCACCGTCTCCGATGGGCTCATCGTGCTGCGGCGATTGTTCGCCCGCGGTCAGCGAGCCCGCCGGGTGACCGAAGGCGTGATTCTGGCGACCTATACGGCCGCGCAGTATCTGCTCGCCGATCCGAAAGCACACGTCGAACCGGTGATCACAGCAGCAGAATGATGCGATCACGGTTCGCCGGGTCGACGCGGATGGACAGGATCTCGCCGACCGCGAGCCGCGGTTTGTCCGCCGGGGTGGCGTCGAAAACGACAGTGCCCCGGTAACTTTCCGAGCCCGGCACGGTCAGTTCGAGATCCAGCTCGGTGAGTTCGGTGTGATGATCGGTGCGTTCCAAGGGATGCACGCCCTCCACGGTCGCCCAGCCCTCCAAACCGTGCCGCCACAACTGGCGATCCGCCTTGGACGGCCGCGCGGCCAGCATCATCCCGATCCCGACGCACGAGCCGAACAGCCCGACCAGCGCCACGATCTGATAGGGCACGGTCCCCGGCGGCGTCCGATGCACCACCCATCCCAGCCACAGCGCCAGCAGGATCAGATACCCGGCGGTCACCCCGAGCACCGTGCGCAATATCCGCTCGTGATCCATACCAGCCTCCACCCCGAGTGCCAGACCTCCAGGATAGGCCCCGTACATCCGGTGGTGGAGGGCTATCAGGGTGCGCGACCGCTGGTCAGCGCGGCAAGATCGATCGTGATCGGGGTCCCGGCAACGTCGACCGTCACGGTGCCGGACTGTTCGGCGACGAGTTCGTAGTCACGGCCGATGAGGTGGTAAGCGGCAAGGCTTGTGGGCTTGTCGAGGTCGATCAGCCAGTAGTGCTCGATACCGGCGTCGGCGTACTCGAAGAATTTCGTCACCCGGTCGGTACGTCGTGAACCGGGCGAAAGAATTTCGACGGCGAGCAACACGTCGGCCGCTCGATAGCGGGGCAGGTTGGCCGCGATACCAGCTTCGGGCACCACGAGAATGTCCGGGACTCGGATGGTCGGCGGCGTGCCCGCGTCGATCACCACTTCAGTGTCGGTCAGCACGCCGTAGATGCCGGGCAGTTGCGGTTCCAACTGCGGCCCCAGCCGCAAAATAGCGCGCTGATGTTGCGACACCGGTTTCGGTGACACGACCAGAATCCCCTCGACGAGCTCGTAATTCCGGCTGCTGTCCTCCGGCAGCGCGATCCAGTCCGCCAGGGTCAGCAGATGATCAGGCCAGTTCACGTCGACGGTCATCGCTTCCTCCCCTCCCCACACGGATACCGCGTTGGGGCCAGTCTGGCACAGCAGGCCGGCAATACACAGCGTCGTCAGCCCTTGAGTCGCAATACCGCCAGCACGCGGCGGTGATGGGTCTCGGAGGGCGGTAGGTCGAGCTTGATGAAGATGTTGCCGATATGCTTTTCCACCGCGCGTTCGGTGACGGTCAGGGCGGCGGCGATGGCGTTGTTGGACAGGCCTTGGGCCATCAGCTCGAGCACCTCGCGTTCGCGCCGGGTGAGGCGGGCCAGCGAATCCTGTTGACGCGAGGCGCCCATCAGTTGGCTCACCACCTCCGGGTCGAGCGCGGTGCCGCCGGTGGCCACGCGGTACAGCGCGTCCACGAAGTCCCGTACGTCGGCGACCCGGTCCTTGAGCAGGTAGCCGACGCCGCTCGCGCCGCCGGCCAGCAACTCGGTGGCGTAGCGGGTCTCGACCCACTGGGAGAACACCAGGACGCCGGTCGTCGGGTATTTGCGGCGCAATTCGATGGCGGCGAGCAGCCCCTCGTCGGTGTAGCTCGGGGGCATCCGCACGTCCACCACCGCGACATCGGGACCGTGCGTGCCGACCACGTCGGCGAGGGCGGTCGCGTCGCCGACCATGGCGACCACCTCGTGGCCGCGTTCGGTGAGCAGTCCGGCCAGCCCGTCGCGCAGGATGGCGCTGTCCTCCGCGATGACGACGCGTAGTCCGTCGCTCATCGCGACCCCGCCAGCGGCAGCACGATCGTCACCACGGTCGGCCCACCGGCCGGGCTCCGCACGCTCAGCGTCCCGTCCACGGTGCGGGCCCGCGCCGCGAGGCCGGACAACCCGCTACCCGCACCGAGCGCGCCGTCCACCGGCGTCGACACGCCGCCGATTCCGTTGTCGCGCACCGTCACCACGATGGTCTGTCCCTCGCCCGGCAGTACCGAGACCCACGCTCCGGTGGCCCGAGCGTGCCGCACCACGTTCGTCAGCAGCTCGGCGACCGAGAAATACGCGATCGCCTCGATGGCCGGAGTCGGGCGTCCGGGCAGATGCACCCGCAGCTCCACCGGTACCGAGCAGCGCGCCGTCAGCGTCTCCAAAGCCGGTTTTAGCCCCAATTCCAAAGCGGGCGGGTGGATTCCGCGCACCAGTTCGCGCAGTTCGGTCAACGCCTCCTTGGAGCCGGCGCGCGCGTCCGCGATGAGATCGCTGGGATCCCCGCCCTCGGCGAGGCGTTCCTCGGCCCTGCCCAGCGCCATCGCGATGGTGACCAGTCTGGCCTGGGTGCCGTCGTGCAGGTCGCGTTCGAGTCTGCGCAGCGTCGCCGCGGAGTCCTCGACCGCGGTCAACCTGCTCTCCCGCAGTTCGGTAACCCTTCGGTCCCGCGCCGTCGCGCTGAGCAGGGCGATGGTCAGCAGCCCGTGCACCCAGCAGACGCCGCGCAGCAGCCAGGGCAACGCCAGGCAGCCGAGCAGGCCGATCAGCGCGAAACCGAGCACTTTCGGCCAGCTGTCGAGGTAGAAGTCGCCGAACTGGACCATCGACTGGTATTCGACGCCGTTCTCGTCGACATTGGTCGGGTGGATCAGCGCCCACGGGATCGGGGACAGCGCGATGAACATGGTCATCGCCACTGTGACCAGCACCAGATATCCCACCGCGACGCCGAGCACCGCTTGGGCGAGCAGGAACAGCGCCGCGCGCCAGCTCGCCCGATCGGTGAAGGCGCTCTTGAGGAATCCGAGCAGTCCGGACGCGGGCGCGAACGGAGGAGGCGGCGCGACGGCGACGCCGAGCAGGTCCTCGGCCAGCGCCCGGTAGATCCGGCCCCACACCCGTCCACCCAGCAGCACTACCGCGAGCACCGGCAGGCCGATGACGGTGATCGCGAGATACAGTCCGCCCCCGAAGCCGAGGAACAGATAGGCGACGGCCAGGCAGCCGATCACGAAAACGGTGAGAACGTAGACGAGTTCCTTCCAGAACCTGGCGCGCATCGGCGCGAGCAGCACCGTGCGCAGCACATGCTCATCCGGTTCTGGCGCTCGCGGGGCGAGCACGAGGGTCGGTTCGGCGTGTGTCTCGGTCATGGAATCCATGGTCGTCGCGGTGCTTTCGAGGTTCGATGGAGCTGCCCGCCGAAGATGTGGTGTAGCCCGCCACACCTACTACGATCCTGCTGATGAGCTATCCGCCGCAGCAGCCGTACGGCTACCCAGCCTATGGGGCCTACGGACCCCCGGACCATCCGAGAGCCACCACGATCCTGATCCTGGGCATTCTGAGCCTCGTGCTGTGCCAGTTCATCGGACCCTTCGCCTGGGTGATGGGCAAGCGGGCGCTCAACGAGATCGACGCCTCCGGCGGCACCATCGGTGGACGGGGGAACGTCAACGCGGGATACATCTGCGGCATCATCGCCACCGCACTGATGTGCCTGACCTTGCTGTTCCTGCTGTTGTTGCTGGTGCTCGGGCTGGTCGGCGCGTTCGCGGGCAGCTCATCCGGTTACTGAGCCGGTGCCCGGCCACCCGTCGCGGGCGCGGTGACCGGAATTAGCATCGTCGGGGTGAGTCACCCGGTGCCGGATGCGGCGGAGCAGGACCTACCAGGGCCGACGGAGTGGGGCGAGCACCCGAACGGCGTCGGCCCGTGGGCGAGCGAGCACGCCGAGCCGCCGCCGGACGATCCGCGCCTGGACCCTGAGCTGCTGGCCGCGGGCGACCGCCGCAACGTGGTCGACGCCTACCGGTACTGGAGCCGGGAGGCCATCGTCGCCGACATCGACCGCCGCAGGCACCCGTTCCACGTCGCGATCGAGAACTTCGGGCACGACGCGAACATCGGCACGGTGGTCCGCACGGCCAATGCCTTCGCCGCCGCGGCCGTGCACATCGTCGGCAGGCGGCGCTGGAATCGGCGCGGCGCCATGGTGACCGACCGCTACCAGCACATCCGGCACCACACCGACATCGGCGAGTTGCTCGCGTTCAGCGAGCGCGCCGGGCTGACGGTGGTCGCCGTGGACAACGTGCCGGGTTCGGTCCCGCTGGAGACGGTCACACTGCCGCGCGAGTGCCTGCTGCTGTTCGGCCAAGAGGGGCCCGGTGTCACCGACCACGCCAAGCAGGCCGCCGTGATGACGGTGTCGATCGCGCAGTTCGGTTCCACCCGCAGCATCAACGCCGGCGTGGCCGCGGGGATCGCCATGCACGCGTGGGTGCGGCAACACGCCGATCTGACGACCGCCTGGTGAGTGCCTTCCGCGTGTTCGGCCGTGTGAGCAGGAGATCTTCCGGTCCCGGAGCGCACCGGCACGATTGCACATCGCTTTCGTAACAAATCGGGCGCATAAATCCGTTCGGGCCTGGCACCATTGATCCATGACCTCGCGGAGCGACGACATCGAGGTGCCGCGCGTGGAGTACGCCGAAAAGGGCTCCGCGGTACCGCGTCCGCCGGCTGTCCGGGCACGGACGGGCCGGGAGGCCGTCGCGCCCGCGACGCTGTGGTCCGAACGGGCCGACATGGCCGAATCGGCGATCATCTCGCGGCACCTGCGCGCGCTGTGGGCGCTGCCGGGCACCGAACTCGGCGTGGTCGGCTGGCCCGCCACCAAGCGCGAGCGGGTCTTCGGCGGGTGGCACTACTGGTGGCAGGCGCATCTGATCGAATGCGCGATCGACGCCGCGAACCGGGCGCCGACTCCGCTGCGCCGCAGGCGGATCGCCGCTCTGGCGCGCTCGCATCGCATCCGCAACCTCACCGGCTGGACCAACCGGTACTACGACGACATGGCATGGCTGGCCATCGCACTGGAACGCGCCGAGCGCACCCAGGGCACCGACGTGCGCAGCGCGCTGGCCGCGCTGGAGAAGCAACTGCACGACGGCTGGCAGCCGCAGATCGGCGGCGGCCTGCCCTGGCGCACCGGTTCCGACTATTTCAACGCGCCCGCGAACGGCCCCGCCGCGATCGCGCTGTTACGGCTCGGGCGCATCCAGCGCGCTCAGGAGATGGCCGACTGGCTGGACGCGACGCTGCGCGATCCGGAGACCGGTTTGATCCTCGACGGAATCCATCTGCCCTCCGGCGAGATCGAGCGCCCCGTGTTCACCTACTGCCAGGGCGTTGCGCTCGGCTTGGAGACCGAACTGGCCGTGCAGACGGGCGATCCGAAGCACATCGAACGCGTGCACCGGCTGCTCGCGGCCGTCGAGGAACACATGACCACCGACGGTGTCGTCAACGGCGGCGGCGGGGGCGACGGCGGACTGTTCAACGGCATCCTGGCCCGATACCTGGCGCTGGTCGCGGTGATGTTGCCCGGTGAGGACTCCGAACAGGTCGCCGACCGCCGTGCGGCCGCCGCGATCGTCACCGCGTCCGCCGAGGCGGCGTGGGCGAACCGGCTGCAAGTGGAGGGCGAGCCACTGTTCGGGCACGACTGGAGCAAGCCCGCGCAACTGCCCGGCGGCAGCGCGGGAGCCGGTTACTTCACCGCAGGCGGCTCGGTGACCTCGTCGAAGGTGCCCGGACGCGACATGTCGGTGCAGTTGTCCGGCTGGCTGCTCATGGAGGCGGCATACCAGGTCGGCGCCGCGGGGCTGTGAGCGCGGATCAGCTCTCGGATTCCAGTACCGCGCTCGGGGCCGTCTCCAGCGCGAAGTCCTCTGCGGGCTGGGACATCTCCTGCCGGTAGTGCCGCACGCCGAGCACCGTCCCGATGATCAAGCCCACCACCAGCGTGCCGATCACGATCGGCATCAGCCACGGCACCCGCCCCAGGAAGTTGCCCGCGTAGTAGCCGATGAGCAACAGCACCGGCGCCCAGACGATCGCCCCGACGGTGCTGGCCACGGTGAATTTGCGGTGGTCCATTCGCGCCGCGCCCGCGACCGAGGGGCACAGGGTGCGTACCCAGGGGATCCACCGGGCGATCAGCACCGCGACGAATCCGTGCCGGTGCAGCAGTTCGGCGACGCGCTGCAGATTGCGGACGTTGATGTATCTGCCGTTCTTGCGGGCGACCAGATGCCGTCCGGTCCGATGCCCGATGACGTAGCCGACCTGGTTGCCCGCGATGGCCGCCACCATCGCGCCCAGCGACAGCGCCCATACGTGCGCCTCGCCCGAAGCGTGCGATGCCATCACGATGCCCGCGGTGATGAGCATCGAGTCACCGGGCAGGAACAGCCCGAGGATCACCGCGCACTCGAGGAAGACGAAGGTCAACACCACTGCCCAGACGAGCGCGGGGCCCGCGGAGAGTAGCGGATCGAAACTGCCCACGGCTAGGGGCGACGAGTCCGTCGTCACCGGCTTCAGCGGGTGCGCTCGCTGGTCGAAGCGGTCAGCTCGCTCTCGACCGCCTCGGACACGGGTGTACCGCGGCGAATCTTCTTCACCACGGCGGTGATGCCGGGCAGGATCGACACGAAGACGATGAGCAGGAAGATCGCCTCGACGTGGTCACGGATGAACGCGACGTTGCCCAGGAAGTAGCCGAGCACCGTGACGCCGCCGCCCCACAGCACCGCGCCGACGATGTCGAACGCGACGTACTTGCGATAGTCCATTTTGGAGACTCCGGCCAGGACCGGCATGAAGGTGCGCACGATCGGCACGAACCGGGCCAGGACGATCGTCTTGGGTCCGTGCTTCTCGAAGAATTCGTGGGTCTCCGTGACGTAATGCTTCTTGAAGAACCGGGTGTCCTCTTTCTGGAACAGCGCCGGCCCGATCGCTCGTCCGATCCAGTAGGCACACTGGTCGCCCGCGAAAGCGACCAGGACGACGGCGGGTACCAGAACCCAGATCGACACCGGCGGATTCGGCTGCGCGGACAGCAGGCCGCCGGTGAACAGCAGCGAATCGCCGGGCAGGATCGGGAACAGCAAGCCGGTCTCGATGAAGACGATGACCAGGATGGCCGGCAGCACCGCGTTCTTCAGCCACGTCTCCGTGAGCAGGTGCATCGGGTCGAGCAACTCGGTAAGCGCGAGGTTGCTCGTCACCGATTCTGTCGCTGCCTGCAGAATCACGTGGCCTCCTGTCCCGATACGGCTGGCGTGCATCGCTTGCCACCGCGTCGGAAGCTGCCAGCGCAAATTACCGGCCCCACAGTACCGGCTCCGCCTGAGAATGCTCGCGCGGTGCGCGAAATTACCGGTGGGTCACCTGTCCACTCCCTCCCTGCATACCAGGCGAAACACAGCTGCCTTAGGGTAAGGACTGACAAAATAGGTCTTTGCCGCACAACACGGAGGTCTTACTGTGCCCATCGCGACTCCGGAGGTCTACGCCGAGATGCTCGGTCGGGCCAAAGCCAATTCCTTCGCCTTCCCGGCCATCAACTGCACGTCGTCGGAGACGGTCAACGCGGCCATCAAGGGTTTCGCGGACGCGGGCAGCGACGGCATCATCCAGTTCTCCACCGGCGGCGCGGAATTCGGCTCCGGCCAGGGTGTGAAGGACATGGTCACCGGCGCGGTGGCGCTGGCCGAGTTCGCGCACGTGGTCGCGGCCAGGTACGACGTGACCATCGCGCTGCACACCGACCACTGTCCCAAGGACAAGCTGGACACCTTCGTCCGGCCGCTGCTGGCGATCTCCCAGGAGCGGGTCAACGCCGGTAAGAACCCGCTGTTCCAGTCGCACATGTGGGACGGCTCCGCGATTCCGATCGACGAGAACCTCGAGATCGCCAAGGAACTGCTGAAGGCCACACACGCCGCGAACATCATTCTCGAGGTCGAGATCGGTGTCGTCGGCGGTGAAGAGGACGGCGTCGAGGCGGAGATCAACGAGAAGCTCTACACCTCGCCGGAGGACTTCGAGAAGACCATCGACGCCCTCGGCTCGGGCGAGAACGGCAAATACCTGCTCGCGGCCACCTTCGGCAACGTGCACGGCGTGTACAAGCCGGGCAACGTCGTGCTCAAGCCCGAGGTGCTCGCCGAGGGCCAGCGCGTCGCGGCGGCCAAGCTCGGCCTCGGCGCCGACGCGCAGCCGTTCGACTTCGTCTTCCACGGCGGTTCCGGCTCGCTGAAGTCCGAGATCGAGGACTCGCTGCGCTTCGGCGTGGTGAAGATGAACGTCGACACCGACACCCAGTACGCGTTCACGCGGCCGGTGGCCGGGCACATGTTCGCCAACTACGACGGCGTGCTGAAGATCGACGGCGAAGTGGGCAACAAGAAGGCCTACGACCCGCGCAGCTACCTGAAGAAGGCCGAGGCGTCGATGGCGGCCCGCGTGGTCGAGGCGTGCAACGACCTGCACTCCGCCGGACGCTCGATCAGCGCCTGACCCTGATTCACCCGTCAGGGGCTTGGTGCACATGATTCTGGATGTGCGCGTGCTCGGGCCCGTGCGGCTGCTCGTCGGTGGTGAACCGGTGGCCGTCGGCGGGCCCAAACCGCGAGCTCTGCTCGCCGCGCTCACGGTGAATCGGCGGCGCGCGGTGTCCTCGGCCGCGCTCGCCGATATGGTGTGGAACGAGGAACCACCCGACTCCTATGCCGCGAGCCTGCAGGTCTTCGTCTCGAACATCCGCAAGGCGCTGCGGAACTCCGGGGTCGACCCGGCGACGGTGCTGCGCACCGAGTCGTCGGGCTATCGGCTGGAGATCGACGAGACCGCCTGCGATCTCGGACGTTTCGAGGCGGCGCGGGAGGCCGGCTCGCGCGCCGCGGAACTGGGCGATCATGCCGGGGCGGCGCAGTTGTTCGGCTCCGCCCTGCGCGAGTGGAGCGGCCGGGCGCTGGCCGATCTGGCCGGTTTGCAGTTCGCCGACGGCTTCGCCACCGCCATGGACGAGGAGCGGCTGCTGGCCGCCTCGGCCCGGATCGACGCCGAGATCGCCTGCGGGCGCGCGTCCTCGGTGATCGGCGAGCTGGTCGCGATGACCAACGAGCACCCGCTGCGCGAACCGCTGTGGGGTCAGCTGATCACCGCGCTGTATCTGTCCGGACGTCAGGCGGACGCGCTGGAGGCGTGCCGGAAGGTGCGCGGCGTGCTCGCCGACGAACTCGGCATCGACCCGGGACCGGCGCTGGTCGATCTGGAGCAGCGCGTCCTGCGGCAGGAGCCGCTCAGCACGGTCGAACTCCGGCAGGTCGAGCGTCTGGCCGCGGCCATGACCGAGACGGTCACCGAGATGCCGCGCGCGGTGCGCAGCGGCCAACTGCGGATGCCGGACGGTCGCGTGGTGGCGATCGCCCAGGGTGGTCTGCGCATCGGCCGGATGACCGACAACGACTTGGTGCTGGAGGACCCGCGGGCCAGCCGCTACCACGCGCACATCATGCCGAGCCGCGCCGGTCTGCTCATCAAGGACCTGCATTCGGCCAACGGCGTCTTCGTCAACGAGGATCCGATCGACAGCGGAGTGCTGCTCGCCGACGGCGACCAGATCCGTATCGGCGGGACGATCATCACCTTCCAGGCGCTGCGCTAGTCGCAGGCGATTCCGTTGCCGTCCCGGTCCAGATGCGCGTTGAAACCGGGCTGCCCGCGGTAGAGCGGTCCGGCGCCCTCCGCGCGCACTTGGTCGCAATCGGTGTAGATCTTCGGCGACCGCCCATCGGATTCCTCGGGGCGCTCGCTGTCGCCCTTCGGCCCGGACCGGTTGTGCGGTATCGGATGGTCGTCGTGCGGTCCGGCGATCGCGACGGCCGGAGGCGGGACGGCGGACGCCGCCGACGGCACGAGCACACTCGCTCCGGCCGCCAGCAGTACCGCCCCGATCGCGGGCGCGATGCGGAGAACTGACTCGGTCACGCCTTCCATCTTGCTCCCGCTTCGGCCGGTGCGCCGGTGCGATTCACTCGCAGGCGATTCCGTCGTTGTCCCGGTCCAGGTGCGGGGCGTAACCCGGCTGTCCGCGCAACAGCGGAGCCTTACCCGCGTTGCGAACCTCGGTGCAGTTCTTGTAGGACGGGCCACCCGGGGGCGCTTGTGGGGGTGGGTTCGAGTGCGGCGGGTTGTTCGGTTGAGGCGGGTTGTTCGGTGGTGGCGGGGTAGCTTGCGGCGGCGCCGCGGGCGGTGCGCAGAATTGTGCGGATCCTGAGCTGCAGAGCAGGTCGGTGAGTGGATCGGCCGCCGCGACGGGCGAGCCGATGGCGAGCGCGGCGGTGGTGAGCAGACAGGCGGAGCCGATGCCGAGCAGGGTGCGCAAGAGCGTGTTCTTCATGTGATCCGTTCTCGGTCAGCGCCGGGCGCGGCGGAACACGCTCGGCGGCAACAGGTTCGAACAATGACCCGGAGCGGTGCTCCGGACGGCCGCTCTCCCCGACAGGAGCCGTCGCGGAGTGGACGCTAGCAAAGTTCTGGCGTCGCGCCTTGCAAATGAAGCAATTTCATCCTTTTAAATGGGCGTGTCGGTCGGCCGGTTTTCGAAAGTCGAACGGGGTAGGGTCGTTCGCTGGTTCGTCTTCGCAAGGTTCGTGTCCGCAATGGATTTCGAGGGGTTTGCTATGGCGATGCGAATGCTGGCCGCCGTCGGTGCGATCGTGGTCGGTGCGGGGTTGCTCGTCTACGCCGATGGGTCGGCCGCCGCGGCGCCGGATGCGGCCGGAGGCCCGGCGGGGGTGGGGCCGTGCGCGACCGATCCGGCGGCGACCCACGAGCCGCTGGTGCCGAAAACGGTGGAGGTGCCGATTCCCTATCCGGTGGTCACCGTGCTCCCGCCGCAGGCGCCGGACCCCGCGCCGATACGAACGCGGATGGAGCTTCCGCCCGATCCGTGCGCCAATCCTTGCCCCGACCTCACCGATCTGCCCGGTGCGCCGCCGAGTCTCGCCGGACAGCTGGGAATTCCGGAGATCCTGCTGAATCCGAAGCCGTTCCACTTCGCGATTCCCGGGCCCGGTCCCGACCCCGGTCAGGTGCCGCCGCGGCCCGCGCCGGTGCGGCCGCCGGTCGAACCCGCGGCGCAGTCACCAGCCCGGCCCGCCCCTCGCGTCGGCCCCGCTCGCGAGGTGGCGAAGCTGACCGGCGCGAATTCGGTGAACCGCACCGACAAGCGGTGGCAGGTGGACGGTACCGACCTCGGCATCATGTGGGAGAGCGCACCGGGCGAGATCGCGACCGCGTTCGGCGACACCGTCGGACGCGGCTTCCATCCGCCGGGTGGCATGGGGCTGGATTGGCGCAGCAACGTGCTCGCCTTCAGCACCGACCGCGACCTCGCCGACGGGGTGACCTTCGACCGGATGGTCACCGACGACCGCTGCCACGCGGCCGAGGTTCTCTCCAGCCGCAAACTCGACAACGTCGAGGTCACCACCATTCCCACCTCGGGTTTCGCGCTCGGCGGGCGACAGTACCTGAGCTACATGTCGATTCGGACCTGGAACAGCCTGCCCGGCACGTTCTTCACGAACTACGGCGGCATCGCCTACTCCGACGATCACGGTGAGACCTGGACGAAGGATCCGCACGCCCGCTGGGACAACATCTTCGGGCTGGCGAATTTCCAAGTCAGCGCGATGGTTCCGCACGGCGGTTACGTCTACATGTTCGGCACGCCCAACACGCGCCTCGGCGCGGTCGGCCTGGCCCGGGTACCTGAGGACCAACTGCTCAACACCACCGCCTACCAGTATTGGCAGGACGGCGTCTGGACGCCCGTCGGCGGTTTCGCCTCGGCCACGCCGATCGTGGACGGCACCGTCGGTGAGCTGTCCGTCCGCTACGACGACGCCCGCGACGTCTGGCAGATGAGCTATCTGGACACGACCAAGGCCGCCATCGTCGTCCGGGAGGCGGACACGCCGCAGGGCGTGTGGTCGGAGAGCGCGCCGACGGTCTCGGCGCTGACCTATCCGGAGCTGTACGGCGGGTTCATCCACCCGTGGTCCTCGGGATCGGACCTCTACTTCACCATCTCGACCTGGAGTGACTACAACGTCTACCTGATGCACTCGGTCGTGAACGAGTGATCCGGGCTAGCGCAGCCGCACCTCGGCCACCGCGCGACCGAACAGCTTGCGCCCTTCGGAGGAGCCGCCGAGCAGGATGGTCGCGGTGCGCGCGGCCGGGTCGAGCGACTTGATCCGGCCGGTGAAATCGACCGTGCTCGCCGCGTCGGCGGCGACCGGAACGAAGCCGGAGAACCGCACGCTGAACTTCTGGATGGCGGTCGGATCGCCCAGCCACGCGGTGAGATAGCCACCGGCCAAGCCCATGGTCAGCATGCCGTGCGCGACCACGGTCGGCAGCCCGGCCAGCTGCGCGGCGTGGTCGCTGAAGTGGATCGGGTTGGCGTCGCCCGAAACGCCCGCGTAGTTCGCCAGGTCACCGCGGGTGAGCCGGAAGGCGCCTTCGGGAAGCTGATCGCCGGGGGCGAGTTCGTCGAACGCGGGCAGCGTGTGCACGGTCGTGCGCTCGTGTTCGGCCGGCTCGACCAGCGGGCCGACGCCCAGCGGCACCAGCACGTCGTTGTGGGCGAGATCCGCTCCGGAGTCGACCGGGCGCCCGTGCATCATGATGTTCTCGACCACGTCGTCCAGGGCGGCGTCGACCTCGGCCCCGCGGCGGGCGACGATCGTGGTCGAGCCGACGATGGCGACCTCGCCGTGCTGATTGCTCAGCGAGAAGCGCACCACGATGAAGTCGTTGTCCCCGAACCGGCGGATCGACTCGATGACGATCTCGCTGCGTATCCGGTCGCCGGCCAGGATCGGCCGGTAGATCTCGAAGACCTGGTCGGTCTGCAGGAACTGGGAGAGGTCGTACTGGGTGAGCACGGAGTCGAGCAGCGCCCTGGTCGCGGTCATCCCGATCACCGACGCGAAGGTCGGCGGCGCGATGATCCCGGGATACCCGAGCGCCCGTGCGTCGGCTTCGCGCTGGTGCGCCGCGTGGTGGTTCTGGACCCCGCGGGCGAACTCCCTGACCTTCTCCCGGCCGACCTCGTAATGGTCCAGCACCCGGAATCGCTGTCCGGTCGGCGTCACCGGAACGGCCTCGACATCCGGCCGCGCCATCGTCTGTTCCCTGCTCATGATCCGGGCCATGCTACTGCTGAACCGGACCATTGACCAGGTGTGTGTGACGTGCGCGACCGGCATCGATGCGTGGCGGCTATCACGCCGCCGGGTGGTTACTGGGTGCTGCCGGGCGGGTCGCAGACCTTCCATCCGTCGTCGGTGCGCTGCAGGTCGAAGGTGCGCGCGGACCGCTTCGCCGGGTCGGCTTCGGTGTACACCGTGGCCTGCGCGATGGCGGTGGCGTCGGTGATGCGGATGGCGTCGATGCTGTCCACCACCGGAATGTTCTTCCGCTCCATCGATAGCTTGTGCACACCGGCGAACTGGTCGCTAGGGATGCCCTGATAGAAGTCGTGCAGCGGACCGCACGTCGTGGAGCGGAGCGCCTCCAGGTCGCCGGTCTTCAGCGCCTCGGTGTAGCTGGTGATCGCGCTGCGCACCTGAGCCTCGGGGGAGTCGTCGCCGGACATCGTGACGAGCGACACGATCACCGCCACGAGCGCGACCACCAGCACGACCGCCCCGCCCGCGATGAGCAGCAAGCGGTTGTTCCGGGCGGGCTCTGTGGCGGACGCCCCGGCGCCTTGCGCGGCCGGGGGGATCCGCTGCGGCGGCGCGACGGGCCGGGTGTGCGGCGCGCGCGGGCCCGTCATCGACTGCGCGGGCACGGTCTGCTGGACGTCCGCGGGTGACGGGGCGGTCGCCACCTGTCGCGGCCTGCCCTGTGGGCGCTGCGGCGACGGCCGCGTCTCCTCCACTCCCGGGCCGTGCTGCGGCGGCGCGGACGGGCCGTGCGGGCCGGGCTGCTTCGGACCGGAGGCCGGGCGCGGCGTGCTCGGGGGCTTCGTGATCGGGACCGGCCCCGCCGGTGACGCGACCACACGATCGGTCCCCGGCCTGCCGCCGTCGGCGGGGCGCTGGATGGGGAGCGCGACGGTTTTCGCGTCGTCCCCGCCGATCACCGGCATCGCCATCGTGACGTCATCCGAACCGGGCGGGTTCTTCTGATCACCCGATGTGGACTCGTCGGCCGTCTGCGTGGCGGGAGTCGCCGGGCCGGCCGGAGGCTGCGGTTTGCGCATCACAACGGTCGCGCCTTCGGCGCCCTGCGGGATCGAGGCGGTCTTCGCCTCGGGGCCGGTGGAATCACTCGCCGCGGTCTCGGGCGACGCCCCCCGGGCGGGTTTCTCCGCGGCGGCCTGTCCGGATTCGGGCGCCGCTGTGCCCTGCTTCGATTGCGCCGCAGCGTCTTTGGAAGCCGACTCCCCGGCAGGAGCCACGCCCGGCGCGGAACCGCGCGTCGGACCGGACGGCGTCTGGTCCCGTTTGATCACTACGGTGCGCGCTTCGGCCGACTGGTTCGGTGCGGAACCGGACTTCGACGCGCCACCGGACTTCGGTTGCCTCGGTGCGGTCGTCCGATCGATCGCGGCCGTCTCCGCATCGGCGCCTTGCGCCGGGGCCGAGGCAGACGCGCCCGTGCCGGAGCGCGCAGGTTCGCCCCCGTCCTTCGCCGAGGCGTTCGCCCGGCCGGGGCCCGCCGGTCCGGAAGGTGCTGTGCCCTTGGTGCCGGGTGCGTTCGAAGTGGCCGACCCGGCGGAGGACGGCGCGTTGTGGCCGCTGGATTGCGCGGTAGGCGGTTGCGCGGGGCGTTGGCCCGCTGGGGTGTTCGCCCGGCCCGGTCCCGATGGGCCGGATGGCGCTGCGCCAGGGGTGTTGGAAGCGGGCGGTGTGTTCTTGTTGCCCTGGATGGTCGGTTGTGAAGGTCGTTGCGCCGCAGGGGTGTTCGCGCGGCCGGGACCTGCTGGGCCGGAAGGTGCTGCGCCCGGGGTGCCGGGTGCGTTCGAAGTGGCCGACCCGGCGGAGGACGGCGCGTTCTGGCCGCTGGATTGCGCGGTAGGCGGTTGCGCGGGGCGTTGGCCCGCTGGGGTGTTCGCCCGGCCGGGTCCCGATGGGCTGGATGGTGCTGTGCCGGGGGTGTTGGAAGCGGGCGGTGTGTTCTGGTTGCCCTGGACAGGCGGTTGCGCGGGGCGCTGGCCTGCTGGGGGATCAGCCCGGCCGGGACCTGCCGGTCCGGAAGGTGCGGTGCTCTTGGTTCCGGGTGCGCCGGAAGTCGTCGAGCCGGCGGCAGGCGGGGTGTGCTGGCCCGCGGACGGTGCGACAGATGCTTGCGCCGGTCGTTGGCCCGCCGGGGACGTCGCGGAAGCGGGTGCGTTCGGTTTACCGGTGCCGCCCGGTGCCGCGCCGGGTGTGCTGCCCGCGGGCCTCGGCGCTGAATTCGGCGGCTGAGCGTTCGTCTCGGCGGCGAGGCCAGAGGACGGCGCGCCCTTGGCGCTCGTGCCACCGGGCGCGGGTGCGTTTGATCCGGCTGCCGAGGAGTTCGAGGGAGCAGGTCGGGAGGCAGAACCAGTTCGGTTGTCCGGTGCCGGGGGCTTCGCGCCGCCGGACGGACCGGGCTGCTGCGTGGAGCCCGCGCCCCGCGCGGGGCCGCCCGCCGCTGCGGAGGTGCTCGAAGTCGTGGCGGAGGACGGTGCGTCAGCACCAGCCGTGGGACCATTCGCCGGTTTCCCACCCGGCGTGTTCGATGCGGGGGCCGGTGAGTTCGGACTGCCCGCGGGGCCGTTCGCCGGTTTCGCGCCCGCCGTGTTCGTCGTCGCGTCGGTGTTCCTCGACGAGGCCGGACCGCTGCCCGGGTTGGCAGGTGCTTGTCCGGGGTCTCCGGCGCGCGGCCCGCTGGGGGCTGGACCGCGGTTGCCCGCGTCCGCGCCGGACGCGGATCGGTCCGTACCCGACGGCGAGGCATTCGGCCGCTGTCCCTTGGCGATGCGCTCGGTGGGCGCAGCCGATGCGTCCGGGTTACGTTCCGCGGCGGCACCGGGGCGTGCGTCGGCTCCGGCGGCGTCGGCCGGTTCGGCGCTGTCCCGCGCCGGATTCTTCTCGTCGTTCGGGTCGGACACGCACACCCCTCGTCAAAGCGGAACTGTTTGAACTCGACGGCCAGCCTAATGGTCGCGGCCCGACGAGGTCCGGCATCAGCCCACGTCCAGCCGAACGAACGCCGAGCCGCCCGAGGTTCGTCCTCGGACCTGCGCCCGGCGGGCGAAGCCGCCTGTCGAGCAAACCGTCGTGCCGTGCACAATGAACCGCATGACCTCGTTCGGTGACCTGCTCGGACCGCAACCGGTACTGCTACCCGAAATCCCCGACGCCGAGGACGCGCTGCTCGACAACGCCGATCCGGTGCGGGTCGCGGCCGAGCACCCGGCCGCCTCGATCGCCTGGGCGTACCTCGCCGAGGCGGCGCTGACCCGTGGCGAAGCCGAGGACGAGGCGATCAATCACGACATCGTCGCCGCGTACGCGTTCGCCCGCACCGGCTACCACCGCGGCCTGGACCTGCTGCGCCGCAACGGCTGGAAGGGCTTCGGTCCCGTGCCGTGGAGCCACGAGCCCAATCGGGGCTTCCTGCGCAGCGTCGGCGCGCTGGCCCGGGCCGCCAAGCTGATCGGCGAGACCGACGAGTACGCCCGCTGCCTCGATCTGCTGGAAGACTGCGACCCTCGGGCGGCCGCGGAGCTCGGCCTCGACTGAGTCGTAGTGATCGGAGTACCGCGTAGCGATTCGAGCAGGGGTGGCGGCCGGGCGAGGGGTGCGTTCGACCCGATGTCCCGGGTCGGCGTGGCCCGCGCGAACAGTGTGGCGAGGCTGCGCACCTCCTGGTCGCGGCTGCGCCGATCGGTGCTGCCGATCATCCAGTGTTCGGTGGGCGCCGCGCTGGCCTGGTTCCTCGCCCATCACGTGATCGGTCACGCGCTGCCGTTCTTCGCGCCGACCGCCGCCGTGGTGTCGATGGGCATCTCCTTCGGCGCGCGGCTGCGTCGCTCGGTGGAACTGGTGGTCGGCGTCGCGGTCGGCATCGGCATCGGCGATCTGTTCATCTCCCGCGTCGGCACCGGCGTGTGGCAGATCGCGCTGGTGGTCGCGGTCGCCATGGCCGCGGCGGTGTTCCTGGACGGCGGTTCGGTCATCACCGTGCAGGCGGCCGGTTCCGCCGTGCTCGTCGCGACATTGCTCCCGCCCTCGGCGGGCGGCGGCCTCTCCCGCATGATCGATGCCTTGGTGGGCGGTCTGGTCGGGGTGTTGGTGGTCGCGGCGATCCCGCTGCACCCGGTGCGCAGAGCGCGGACGCTCGCCGCGGACATCCTCGCCGTAATGGGCAGATCGATCAGCAGCTGCGCCGACGGACTGCTGGAACAGGATCCGGAGAAGCTGCACCACGCGCTGTCCGCGATGCGCGCCACGCAGCCGCAGATCGACTCCTTGCGTGCCACCTTGGAAGGCGGCAGGGAGATCAGCCGGATCTCGCCGCTGTACTGGAACTCCCGTGACCGTCTCGAACGCATCAGGGCCACCGCGGACCCACTGGACAACGCCATCCGCAACACCCGAGTTCTGTTGCGGCGCTCGCTGACCCTGGTGCGCGACGACGAAATCCTCGATCCCGGATTGATCGACGAGGTGGAGCGCCTCGGCCAAGCCGTCGACGTGGTGCGCCGGATGATGCTGGCCGACCCCGGTGAGCAGCCCGACCGCGCCGAAGCGGCCCGGGTACTGCGCTCGGTCGCGAAGGGCGCGCGCCCGGAACTGGTAGCGGGTGCGGGGCTTTCGGCGCACGTCGTCTTCGCGCAGGTGCGTTCCACGCTGGTAGATCTGATGCAGGTGTGCGGCGTGCAACGTATCTCGGCGATTGCCCTGCTGCCGCCGACGGTCAAGAATCCCTACGTGCGGCCCGAGGTGTGAACCCGTACTACTCAGCGGTATTCGGACATTAGTGCCGGGCACCGTGCTCCGCGTCCGGCGCGGCGCGGCGAAAGTTCGATCTTCGAGTAGTCCGCTACTCGCGTTTCGTGCGTTGTCCCGCAGTAGCTTTGCGATGTGACCGCGAGTCGAGGGGTATCGCGGTCGACCGCTTCGCACGTGGACGAAAGGACCTCTCGGCCAAGGGGTGTGATGGCCGAGAGGCGGGGCGGATCGGAAGCGGGCGAAGAAGCGGGGCCGTCCGGCCGACCCGACCGGGCGGCCCTGCGCCGCACCGGCGTCGCTGAGCGGGCGCGCCGGCGATCAGGTCCAGAATCGCGTCAGGTAGCCGCCGTAGCGCGACCAATTAGACGGGACGCCGGACAGTTCGAACAGTCCGTACACCGCGTCGAAGAACACCTGGTTGATGGCGGGGGTGAACAGAAGCGCGAACAGGATCAGCATGCCGAACGGCTTGAACTGATCGAGCGAGCGTCTGGTCTGGTAGCTCAGCGACGGCTCGACGATGCCGTAGCCGTCCAGTCCGGGCAGCGGGATCAGGTTCAGCAGCGCCGCCGTTATCTGCAGGAACGCAAGGAAACTCACGCCGAACCAGAACGCGGGATGGCTGCTGGAGCTGCCCCAGATCCGCACGGTCACCAGGAGCAGCACCGCGCACAGCGCGTTCACGGCGGGCCCGGCGCCGCTGATGATCCGCTGCGTGCGCGGCGCGACATTGTGCGTGTGCACGTAGACCGCGCCGCCCGGCAAGCCGATCCCGCCGAGCGCGATGAACACGATCGGCAGCACGATCGACAGCAGGGGATGGCTGTACTTCAGCGGATTGAGCGTCAGATAGCCGCGCAACTCGGCCTCGCGGTCGCCCGCGCGCCAAGCGGTGTAGGCGTGCGCGAACTCGTGCAGGCACAGCGATACCACCCAGCCGGACACCACGAAGACGAAGACACCGGCCTTGGCTCGGGTCGAGTCGAGTGCGGCGTCCCAGGCCAGCGCGCCGCCCACCGCGGTCATGGCGATCACGAGCAGGAACACCGGGCTCGGCCGGACCGCGCGCGACCTGCGGCCGATCGGGAACGGGGCGTTCATCGCACCAGCAGCCAGGATTCGTGGTGGCGGTAGAACGTCGAGCGCGGCACCGGGCGATCGGCGCGGACGCCGTCCCTGGTCACGATCGCGCCGGGCGTGCCGAGCTGCGCGGCCCGCCCCTCCACCCAGCGCCGCTTGCGGAAGCGTTTGCGCACGGTGGCCCGCACACCGGGCGGTTCGAGGCACGGCGAGACGAGCATGGCGGTCACCTGTCCGGAGAACAGCAGCGTGTCGTCGACATAGGCTTCGCCCTCCAGCTTCTCGCCGCCGATGCCCGCGATCACCGCCCGGCCCACGAGCACCTTGCCGGTGTCGTCGCGAACCAGCGGCGTCTCGGCCGCGCGGCCGTCGATGGCGCGTTTGGCGGCGGCGTTGCCGGTGCCGGTCTGGTAGGCGCGGGAACCGTAGGTCTTCTCGACCGGCACGTATCCGATCTCCACGTGCAAGCGCTCGGTGCGCATCAGATGGGTGAGCACCGCGGCCAGCGCGGGGTCCTCACCCAGCACGATCAGGCGCGGGAGGCTGTCGGCGGCCAGTACGGGAAGCAGCTCATCGATCACCGCGGGATCGGGGACGGCGGCCGTCTGGGTGGTCGGCAGCGCCGCGAGGGCGATGGGTACGGGGGCGCCGTCGCAGCGGAGAACATGGGTACTCAAGCTGCCGTACACCCTCCTCGGTTCGAGCCGACACCGTCGGGCCCCTCGCATTGCGGCCGAACCAAGCTGCGGCTCGCCCGTGCGCGCCGCGCTTCCGCTCGGCGTGCCGTGCAACCATAGCCCTGCCCGGCCGTGACCACACGGGTGTCGAGCCTACGACGAGATCCGCTTCGATGCCGCCGCGGACGGGTCGGCTAGACTGTCCTTCCGGCCACCGCCTCAGTACGGCAGGTAGCTGCAACACACCAGTGTTGCCTGTCGAACCGTAGGAGACACGACCATGCCGGCAATCGTCCTGATCGGCGCCCAGTGGGGCGACGAGGGGAAGGGCAAAGCAACCGATCTGCTCGGTGGTCGGGTGGACTGGGTGGTCCGGTACCAAGGTGGCAACAACGCCGGTCACACCGTGGTGTTGCCCAATGGTGACAACTTCGCGCTGCACCTCATCCCCTCCGGCATCCTGACCCCCGGCGTGACAAATGTCATCGGCAACGGCGTCGTCGTGGACCCGGGCGTGTTGCTGGACGAGCTGGCCGGGCTGGAAGAGCGCGGCGTGGACACCTCCGGCCTGCTGCTCTCGGCCGACGCGCACCTGATCATGCCGTATCACGTGGCCATCGATAAGGTCACCGAGCGTTTCCTCGGCAACAAGAAGATCGGCACCACCGGCCGCGGTATCGGCCCGTGCTACCAGGACAAGGTCGCCCGCGTCGGCGTGCGCGTCGCCGACGTGCTGGACGAGAAGATCCTCACCCAGAAGGTCGAGGCGGCGCTGGAGTTCAAGAATCAGGTGCTGGTCAAGATCTACAACCGCCGCGCGCTGGACCCGCAGCAGGTGGTCGACGAGGTGCTCACGCAGGCCGAGAGCTTCTCCCACCGGATCGCCGACACGCGCCTCGAGCTGAACCTGGCGCTCGAGCGCGGTGAGACGGTGCTGCTGGAGGGCTCGCAGGGCACCTTGCTGGACGTCGATCACGGCACCTACCCGTACGTCACGTCGTCGAATCCGACCTCGGGCGGCGCGGCGGTCGGCGCGGGCATCGGCCCCAACAAGATCAACACGGTGCTCGGCATCCTGAAGTGCTACACCACCCGGGTCGGTTCCGGCCCGTTCCCGACCGAGCTGTTCGACGAGTTCGGCGCCTACCTGGCCAAGACCGGCGGCGAGGTCGGCGTCACCACCGGACGCGCCCGCCGCTGCGGTTGGTTCGACGCCGTGATCGCGCGCTACGCCACCCGGGTCAACGGGATCACCGACTACTTCCTCACCAAACTGGACGTTCTATCCAGCCTGGAGACGGTGCCGATCTGCGTCGCCTACGAGGTCGACGGCGAGCGGGTCGAGCAGATGCCGACCACGCAGACCGAATTCCATCACGCGAAGCCCATTTTCGAGCAAATGCCCGGTTGGTGGGAGGATATCTCCGACGCGCGCACCTTCGAGGAGTTGCCCGCCAACGCCCAGGCGTACGTGTTGCGTTTGGAGGAGCTGTCCGGCGCCAGGATTTCCTGCATCGGCGTGGGTCCCGGGCGTGATCAAACCATCGTCCGGCACGACGTGCTCGGCTAGAACCTGTTCGAATTCCGCGTGGTCCAGCGAAAATTCGGCGAGGTCACCAGAAATTCACCCCGGCTATCGTGGTCGCCCGGCTTCGATCATGATCGGTGAAGAACTACAGTTAGAGCATGGCTCGGAACTGGCCGATGATCGAGCGCGAAAGCGAATTCGAGGCGATCCGCGCGGCGCTGACCGGTTCGGAGCACGTCGGTGTGGTGCTGACCGGCGACGCGGGGGTGGGTAAGACCACCCTGGCCAGGCATGCCACGTCCGCGATGGGCGGCAATGTCCGCTGGGTGGCGGGCACCGAATCGGCGCGCAGCATTCCCCTGGGGGTCTTCGCGCACATGGTCGGCGTCTACACGGCGCACGATCCGGTCACCTTCATGTCGGCGGCACGCGAGGCGTTGCTCGCCGACGGGGACACCGTGATCGGCGTGGACGACGCGCATCTGCTCGATCAGCTCTCCGCCACCCTGCTGCTCCAGCTGGCCATCGACAAAGCCGCGCACATCGTGGTGACCGTGCGCAGCGGCGTTCCGGTGCCGGACGCGGTCACCTCGCTGTGGAAAGACGGCCACCTGACGCGCATCGACCTGCGCCCGTTCACCCAGCGCCAGAGCGTCGAGCTGGTGGAGTCGATGCTCGGCGGGCAGCTCGAGGGGTTCACCGCCAATCTGATGTGGGAGTCCTCCGCCGGAAACGCTTTGTTCCTGCGGCATTGGTCGAGGGCGCTTTGGAGGCGGGCACGCTGCGTCAGGTCAACGGGGTGTGGCAGTTGCGCGGCCGCGCCGCGGTGACCTCGGAGCTGGCCGCGCTGCTGGAGGATCGGGTGGAGCAACTGCCCGAGCCGGTGCTGCGGGTGCTGGAACTGCTGACCTTCTGTGAGCCGATCGATCTCGACGTCCTCGCGGAACTGGCGGGCGAGGACGCGGTGGAAGCCGCCGAAACGCGCGGGGTGATCCGGGTCGTGGAGAATTCCCGGGATCTGATCGTCCGCTACAACCATCCGCTGTTCGGCGAGGTGATCCGGCGCAGGCTGGGCATCGCCTCGGCGCGGCGGCTGCGCGGCAGGTTGTATTCGTCGCTGAAGGAGCGCCGGATCAATTCCGCCGCCGACCGTATCCGGCTGGCCGAATTGGCGCTGGACAGTGACAAATCCGCGGATCTGGAATTGTTCGAGGCGGCCGCGGCCGACGCGATCGGATTGGCGAATCTGCCGCTGGGCGAGCGCTTCGCCCGCGCCGCGGTGGAGCGGCGCGGCGGCGTGGAGGCCGCCGACCTGCTGGCGCGGGCCCTGCTCTGGCAGGGCCACCGGATCGAGGCCGAGCGCACCCTGGCCAGCTTCGACCCCGACCAGCTCGACGAGGTGCAGCTGGCCCGCTGGGGCAGCACCCGGGTGGCGAACCTGTTGTGGGCCATGGGCGATGCCGACCGCGCCGACGAGGTGCTGAAGCTGGTGCGCGGGAAGGTGCGGCATCCGAAGATCGCGGCCATCTTCACCGGGCTGGCCTCCGCGAGCCTGGTCAACGAGAACCGGGTCGACGACGCGATCGCCGAGGCGGAAACGGTGATGTCCGCCGATGACGCACCGCCGTGGGCGGTGTGGTGGGCGGCCTTCGGCGGCGGCCTGGCGCTGGCGTTGATGGGCAGGGGGGAAGCGGCCAGGCAGTACGCGGCCCGCGGGCACGAGGTGGAAGAGCACATCGACGGGCTCAACCGCTTCATGTCCACGCACGCCGAGGTGCTCGCCCTGACCTTCACCGGCGATCTGGACGCCGCGCGACGCCGTGCCGGGTCGTTCGTCGGCTACTCCTCGCCGGGGCAGTATCTGGCCTGGGGCATGTCGAAGATCCTGCAGGGCACCGTCGATGTGGCGCAGGGGCGGTTCCTGGACGGCATCGACAATCTGGAACAGGCGCTGGCCGCACTGGCCGCGGAGGGCGCCGCCGCGTGGATGTTCCCCGCGCGAATCCGTCTGGCGGAGGCGTATTCGGCGCTCGGGCGCGCCGCCGAGGCCGCCGAGTCGATCGCGCATGCCACCGCCAGGGGCGGAAGGCACAGCGCGGTGTACGAACCGCAGCTGGAAGTGGCCCGCGCGTGGCTGGCCGCCGCCGAAGGAACCGTGACCCCGGCCATCCGGATCGCGGTGGGCGCCGCCGACGCGGCCGCACACTCGCATCAGCACGCGATCGAGGCCATGGCACTGCACGCCGCGGCCCGCTTCGGCGACCATTCGGTGTCCGGACGACTGGCGGAGCTGGCCGTCCGGGTGGAAGGGCGGCTGGTGCAGACGCAGGCGCGGCACGCGGTGGCGCTCGCCGCCCACGACGGACCCGGGCTGGATGCGGCGGCAGCCGAATTCGAGCGTCTCGGCGTGCTGCTGTCGGCCGCCGACGCCGCGGCGCAGGCCGCGTCGGCCCATGAGCGTTCCGGGGATCGGCGCAGGTTGCTGGAGTCCGCCGCCATGGCCAACCGCCTGGCCGCCGCCTGCGGCGGAGCGAGCACCCCGGCTCTGCGGCAGGCGGCGCAGCCCTTGCCCTTGACCGCGCGGGAACGCGAGATCGCGAATCTCGTCGCGGCGGGTCTGTCCAACCGGCAGATCGCCGACCGGCTCACGGTGTCGGTGCGCACCGTGGAGGGCCACCTCTACCGGGCCTGCATCAAGATGGACGTCACCGATCGCGAGTCGCTCGGAGCGTTGATGCGCGGGGAGTCAGGGAGCGGAGGATGACCTGGCGATCGGTCGCGGTGATCTGCGCGCTGGCAGCCGGAATCGTCCTGGCCGCCGGGTGTTCGGACGGGCAACCGCAACCGGTCACCAGTTCGGTGCGCTCCTCGGCGACGGTGGCGCCGAAGACCGAGACGCCTCAGGAGCGCAACGCCAGGATCCGGCAGAAGCTGATCGAACTCGGTTGCTCGACAAACGCCTGTATTCAAACCTATTTCGGCTGCGCGGACGGCTACATCACCGGGGAGGCCTGCGACTTCTTCCGTGCGCACCCCATCGACTGAGCCGCCCGCTACTCGGCGTGCTGATCGACGCCGGTGAGGAACGAACCGGCGACGGGGGCGAGCAGCCTGATGTCCGGGTTGTGGCTGAGCCGGGGAATCTCCTGGAATACGGCGTCGGGAAGTACCGCGGCGATGGCGCGGGCTCCTTTGCGGAGCAACGCGTTGCTCTTGCCGCCCGCGATGACCAGGGTGGGAACGCCGACCCGGGACCAGTCCTCGGTCCGCAGCGGCTCACCGCGCATGAACTCGCGCATCACCGCCCAGTCGTGCGCGGTGGACGGTGCGGTGGCGCGCAGGCCCTTCCAGAAGGGGGTGAGGCGCATGGCCGCCACCATGACACGCGGCATCCCCATAGCCTTGGTCATGTAGAACCGCACGGTGTCCCCGCGTCGGTCTGCGGCGATCAGTTCGCGCAGGCGCATTTCCAGGTCGGCCTGCGGCACGAACCCCTCGCGGTCGACCACGAAAGGCGGCTCGAATGCGACAACCTTCGTGATGCCCTTCACCCGACCGGACTCGGCGGCTCGTAGCGCGAGCGTGGCGCCCGAGGACCAGCCGAACAACGCCGCCGCACCACCCGCCGCCTCGACCAACGCGGCGATGTCATCGATCTCCCGGTCGACCTCGTAGACGCCGGGCGAGTCCGTGCTGTCGCCGCGGCCACGTCGGTCATAGTTGATCACGGTCAGACGGTGCTGCTCGGCGAGTGCCGCGGCCAACTGGACCATCTTGGGGAATCCGCGGAAACCGAAGGCGCCACCGATCAGGATCACGACGCCGTTCTCGCCGCCGACGTGCCGGTCGAACGCGATCACGGTGCCGTCGGCCGAGGTCACAGTCTCCATGGTTTGCTCACTTTCATTCCCTGCGGGGCGAGTTCCGCCGATGCTTCGCTCATACGGACGAAGCGAGCACCACGAATTCATCGGAGCGTGGGGTCCCCGGGACTTCGAGCGGCTGGAACAGCGGCCGCTGGGTTGCTCAGAACAACGTGGGTTCGCCGAATCCCGGTGTGCGCTCGATGGTCAGCAGGCGCTGCTTGGTGTCGATGCCGCCGGGGGCGGAGAAGCCGTGCAGGGCGTGGTCGGCGGCGAGTACGCGGTGGCACGGGATGATCAGAGGAATCGGGTTGCGGCCCAATGCCTGTCCGACCGCCTGTGCGGCGCCGGGCGCGCCGACGCGGTCGGCGACCTGGCCGTAGCTGAGGGTGCGACCGGGGTCGATGGCGCGCGTGACGGCGTAGACGGCGCGGTGGAACTCCGGGATCCCGCTGGCGTCCACGGCGATCCAACGCAGGTCGCCGAGTTCGCCCGAGAGGTGGGCGCGGATACCCGCGATGGCCTCGGCGATCGCGCCGCTGGGTGGCTCTTCGTGGAGCTTCTCGCCCGCGTGCGCGCGGGTGATGCGCGCCCGGGTGGCCGCCGGGCTCGCCTCCGGGAGCTGGAATCGGATCACACCCGCATCGCTCCACGCGATCGCGCAGCAGCCGATCGCGGTGTCGAACAGCGCCGCCACGGCTCGGTGGGCCGGCGCGGGACGGACCGGGATCCGGGGCTCCGTGGCCGAACCGATGGCCTCGGCCGCCGCACGATCGGCGGCGAGGCTCGTGGCGTCACTCATGAGCCAAGTCTGCACCGTGGGACCGACAAATAGGCAATTAGCAGTCCAGTTATTCAGAACTGGCCTTTGCAGTGTCGCAGCCGAGCCGGGTGCGGGCGGTGAAGCGATCTCGCCAGGACGCTGGCGGCAGCCGCACTGGCCTGGTGCAGGCGCCATGGCTTTTCGTAGCGCTCTTCCGTACCTCGGAGCAGGCGGCCCCGAGTGGGTTCGCGAGGATTACGCGCCGCTGGACAAGCCCGGATCCGGCACATCCCCTCGGCCGTGTATCGCGGCGAGATCAGAGTATCGCCGCTGGTGATCGTAGTGTGAAGGGGTGTGGTCGGACATCGGCGTGCCCGGGTGGAAGCGCTCGAGACGGAAGGCGCGCTCGTCGCGTCTCGGCGCGAAGCGGTGGATCAGGTAGCCGGACAGGGCGACCAGGAACAGGGTGGCGAGGGCGGTCATGTCCGCCAGCGTGCGCGCTACTGGCCTTGCCAAGGAATATCCAATCGGCCGATACTGGACCGCATGGCGACGAGAGTGATCGGCGCGGGCAGCCTGGCCCGCGATCTGGGCCGTTGGCGGCACGCGCACGACGGTGATCCGGATCCGGCCGGGCGGCGCTCCACCCGTCCGGCCTACCTGGCCCTCGCCGAAGGCATCCGGCTGCTGATCCACGACGGTCGCGCACCGCTGGGTGTCGCCTTGCCCAGCGAACGTGATCTCGCTGCCACCCTCGGGGTCAGCCGCACCACCATCACCTCCACCTACGCGCTGCTGCGCGAGCACGGCTACCTGATCAGCCGCCAGGGCTCGCGCAGCACGGTTGCCCTGCCCCGGGACGTGCAGCACGACGGCGTCAAACCGGCCAGGAGCATCCTGGCGATGATGGCCTCGCCCGAACTGCCGACCATCGACATGACCTATGCCGCGATGGCCGCCCCGCTGGAGATGCAGGACGCGTATTCCGCTGCCCTGGAAGGGATTCCGGCCTACCTCGGCACGCACGGCATGGACCCGGTCGGCGTGCTTGCGCTGCGGGAGGCGATCGCCCGCCGCTACACCGCGCGCGGGCTGCCGACCGAACCCGACCAGATCCTGGTCACCCTCGGCGCCCAGCACGGCCTGCGCCTGCTGCTGAACGTGCTGACCGCGCCCGCCGCCCGCGTGCTCATCGATCACCCGACCTATCCGAACGCCATCGAGGCGATCCGCGACGTCGGCGCCCGGCCGGTGCCGGTGCCGCTACGGCCGGAGGATCCGGCGGGCGGCTGGGATCTCGACGGAATTCGCAGTGCCGCCCGGCAGACCGCGGCGAGCCTGGCCTACCTGGTGCCGGACTACAACAACCCGACCGGCTTGCTGCTGGGCGCCGACGGCCGCGCCGAACTGGCCGCCATCGCCAGGGATACCAGGATGACCGTCGTGATCGACGAATCCATGGCCGATCTCGGCCTCGGCGCGGACATCGCACCGCCGCCGGTCGCCGCCTTCGCCAAAGGCTCCGAGATCATCACCATCGGCTCGGCCTCGAAATCGTTCTGGGGCGGTCTGCGGGTCGGCTGGATACGGACCAATCAGACGCTGATCACCAAGCTCCTCGGCATCCGCTCCACCGTCGACCTCGGTACCCCCGTCATGGACCAGCTGGCCACCGTGCACCTGCTCGAGCACGCGGACGTGATTCTCGACCGCCGCCGCGACCAGTTGCGTTCGCAGCGTGCCGCTCTGCTCGACACGCTCGCCGAGGAACTGCCGGACTGGCGCGTCACCGTCGGCGCGGGCGGCATGTCGGTGTGGGCGCAGCTGCCGACCTCGGTCTCCACCGCGCTCGCCGCCACGGCGCCCAACCACGGCGTATTGCTCGCGGCCGGGCCTCGATTCGGCGTACAGGGCGCGTTCGAGCGGTTCCTGCGGCTGCCGTTCACCCACCGGGAGCCCGAATTGCGCTTGGCGGTCAAGGCGATCGCGTCCGCCTATGCCGCGCTGACGCCTCGCGCCGTGGACCCACTGACGCCGTTGACCTGCTACTGAGGGGTTTTCGCTGTTCTGGCCCGGGGAGGGGGCCGCCGCCGGCACTCCCCTCCGAGCGCCGCCGGGCACGAGTGGCCGGTCACCCCTCGGGACTGGCCGTGGTCGTGCTCGGGCGGCGCGCGGAAGCTCGCGCGGTGCCTCGGCCTCCAACTCGAGCGGTGGTCAAGGAGCGGACCGGATGATGCCGGGGAAAGTTCGCTGTCCTCGAAAGCCACCTGCTCGCGGACAGTATGGCAGGCCCGGTGCCAAACTGTCGAACCGGTTGGTATGTTGAAATTTTCAATTACCCGCAGCAGGACGGAGTGCCGGGCGACACGCCACGGCACCCCGCCGGGTGCTCAGTCTGCCCAGACCGACTCGATCGGCGTCGCGGTGGTGGGCGGCGGGGTCGGAATCCCGTTGGGAGTGCGGGAGAATCGCGGGGCGGGGGCGTGCTGGGTGATGGCGTCCAGCTCCAGCAACGAGCCGCGGGCCGCGATGTGCTCGTTGCGCGTCGCCTCCTCGAAGGTGAGCACGGGCGAGACGCACGCGTCGGTGCCGGTGAAGATCTCGGACCACTCGTCCCGGGTCTTGGTCCGGAAACGTTCGGTGAACAGCTTTTTCAGCGTGTCCTGCCCGGCGGGGTCGAGCTGGAAGGGCAAGCCGTCCGCGTCGATCTCCAGGCCGGCGAGCAACTGGGCGTAGAACTGCGGTTCGATCGCCCCGACCGCCATGTACTTGCCGTCGGAGGTCTCGTAGGTGTCGTAGAACGACATTCCGGTGTCGAGCAGGTTCACGCCGCGCTCGTCGGACCAGGCGCCCGCGCCGCGCATCCCCCAGATCATGTGCGAAAGGGCAAGGGCGCCATCGACCATGGCCGCGTCGATCACCTGGCCCTTACCGGACTGCTGCCGCTCGACCAGCGCGGCGAGGATGCCGAACACCAGGAACATCGAGCCGCCGCCGAAATCGCCCACCATGTTCAGCGGCGGGACCGGGCGTTCGCCCTTGCGGCCGATGGCGTGCAGCACGCCGGTGATGGAGATGTAGTTGATGTCGTGTCCCGCGCGGTCGGCCAGCGGGCCCTCCTGGCCCCAGCCGGTCATCCGTCCGTAGACCAAGCGCGGGTTGCGGGCCAGCGCGTCGTCCGGACCCAGGCCCATCCGCTCGGTGACGCCGGGGCGGAAGCCCTCGATCAGCACATCCGCCTTCTCGACGAGGCCGAGCACCTTCTCGATGTCGGCGGGATCCTTGAGGTTGGCCTCGACGATGGTCCGGCCGCGCAGCTGCGGACGGTCGAATCCGCCCGGCAGCTGACCCGCGCGCTGCACCCGCACCACGTCGGCGCCCAGATCGGCGAGCAGCAGCGCGGCGTGCGGACCGGGGCCGATGCCGGCCAGCTCGATGACCTTGATGCCCGCGAGCGGGCCCTGCTTGGCGGTGGATGGAGTGCTCACGCCCTACCTCGGTTCGTCGTTGATCCAGCACACCGGTGACCGGTGCGTCCTCCCGGACGCGACCGGGAGGGGTGTATTGACAGTATGACAATAACGCCGCGCTGCTACGGCTCGCCCGCGGCTGTGCGCCGCTCTAGGCTGCATGTGTGGAAGCGCTGTCTGATCAGGGGTGGTACAACCTTCTCGCCGGCCTCGCGATTCTGGTCGGCCTCGTCGGGGTCGTCGTGCCGATCCTGCCGGGCGTCATCCTGATCTTCGCGGCCATCGCCGTCTGGGCCTTCCTCACCGGTGGCGCGACGGCGTGGACGATTTTCGCGATCAGCGCGTTGTTGCTGGTGCTTTCCGGCGTCGTCAAATACACCTGGCCCGGACGCAAGATGAAGGACGCGGGCGTGGCGGGCCGGGCGGTCTTCCTCGGCGCGGTCCTCGGCATCATCGGTTTCTTCGTGATCCCGGTGATCGGCCTGTTCGTGGGTTTCGTTCTCGGCGTGTATCTTTCGGAACTCCAGCGGCTGCGGGTCAACCGGGAGGCGTGGCAGGCGACGGTGCACGCGTTGAAGGGCGTCGGCCTGTCCATTCTGATCGAGCTCTTCGGCGCCTTGCTGGCCACCGGGGTCTGGCTCGTCGGTGTCTTCGCCGTCTGAGCGCTACCGATCGATGGCGGGAAACGGAATCGTGTCGCCCGCTCGGTTTTCCGGGAGTTCGTCGCGGCGCAGCCGGAGGGTCGGCGGTTCCGGGCGGTACAGCGGCAGCGTGGGGGCCGGATCGTCGCTGACCACGCGCTCGCGGGCCGGCAGCCGGTAGAACGCGCGCGCGTTGTCCTCCAGCACCGCGTACATGTCGGTGCCCACCACGTCGCAGAGCAGATCCACGTCCGAGTCACGGAACGGGCGTCCGGCCCTGGTGCCGGGCAGGTCGGTGCCGAACATGAGGGCTTCGGGATTCACCGCGTGGACGCGGCGCAGCGTGTCGGCCACGTTCATCGCGACCCGGCCGAAACCGGTCGCCTTGACCTTGGCTCCGCGGTCGACGAGATCCAGCAGGAAGGGCAGCCCCTCCGCGGACATGCCCAGATGGTCGACCGACAGCGCGGGCAGCTTGGAGATGACCGGTTGCAGTGACGCCAGCATCGTGCCGTCGATGTAGACCTCGACGTGCCAGCCGGCCAGTTCGTGCGCGCGCAACGCCTGCAACGTCATTCCGGTGATGTCGGCCGCCGCCCGCTTGAGATTGAACCGCAGCGCGCGCACGCCGATGCGGTCCAGTTCGAGGATTTCCTCGTCGGTGGCGTCCAAGTCGAGCCGGGTGACGCCGACCCAGCCCTCGCCGAGTTCGGCGAGGGCGGCCTTCAGATAGGTCTGGTCCGTGCCCTGGAACGACCCGCTGACCACCGCGCCGCCCGCGACGTCGAAGCGCGACATGCGCTTGCGGTAATCGGCGATGGTGAACGGGTCGGGCAGGTAGCCCTCGTTCTCGGCCAGCGGAAATCGCGGGTCGAAGATGTGCAGGTGGGCATCGAACACTTGTACAGAATGCCTCAGGGTCGAGTTTTCCGCTGCCACAGCTGGGGTGTCGTTGTGGCAGCGGAGTCGGTCGCAGCCCGGGTGATCAGACCTTGTGCGGTTCGCTGGCGCGCAGCATGTCCTCGCGCTCGACGACCTTGACGCGCTCGCGGCCTTCGGGCTCGCCGAGGGAGCGTTCGTGTGCGTCGAGGCGGTACCAGCCGGCCCAGGTGGTGAACGGGATGCCCTTGCTTTCGAGGAATTCGGTGACGGCCTCGGGTTCGGGGCGCTGCGCCGGGGTGAAGCCGGGAGCGTCGTCCAGCAGGCAGGCGATGGTCTCGTTGGCGTCGCCCTTGGTGTGGCCGATCAGGCCGACCGGGCCGCGCTTGATCCAGCCGGTGACGTAGGTCGCGGGCATGTAGCGCGCGGCGCCGTCGGCGTTCTCGTCGGCGATCACGCGACCCGCTTCGTTCGGCACGGTGCCCGCTTGGTCGTCGAACGGCAGCTGGGTCAGGTTCTGCGACAGGTAGCCGACGGCGCGATAGATCGCCTGCACGTCCCAGTCCTTGAACACGCCGGTGCCCTTGACGTTGCCGGTGCCGTCGAGCTGGGTGCGCTCGGTGCGCAGGCCGACGACCTTGCCGTTCTCGCCGAGCACCTCGGCGGGGGATTCGAAGAAGTGCAGGAACAGCTTGTGCGGCCGGTCACCGGCGTCGCGGATGGCCCACTGCTCGAGCGTGTTGGCGACCATGTCGACCTGCTTGGAATGCCTGCGCGCGGCTTCGGAGCCTTCGTCGTAGTCGATGTCCTCGGGGTCGACGATCACCTCGATGGTGGGGGAGTGGTCGAGCTCGCGCAGTTCCAGCGGGGTGAATTTGGCCTGGGCGGGCCCGCGGCGGCCGAAGACGTGCACCTCGACGGCCTTGTTGGCCTTGAGGCCCTTGTAGACGTTCGGCGGGATCTCGGTGGGCAGCAGCTCGTCGCCGGTCTTGGCCAGCACGCGGGCCACGTCGAGAGCGACGTTGCCGACGCCGAGGACGGCGACCTTCTCCGCGTCCAGCGGCCAGGTGCGGGGGACGTCGGGGTGGCCGTCGTACCAGGAGACGAAGTCGGCGGCGCCGAAAGATCCGTCGAGATCGATGCCCGGGATGGGCAGGGCGCGGTCGGCATTGGCGCCGGTGGAGAAGATCACCGCGTCGTAGAAGGCCCGCAGGTCGTCCAGCGTGATGTCGGTGCCGTAGTCGATATTGCCCAGCAGGCGCACCTGCGGCTTGTCCAGCACCTTGTGCAGGGCGGTGATGATGCCCTTGATTCGCGGGTGGTCCGGCGCGACGCCGTAGCGGATCAACCCGAACGGCGCGGGCATGCGCTCGTACAGGTCGATGCTCACGTCGGCATCGGACTTCATCAATGCGTCGGCGGCGTAGATCCCGGCCGGTCCGGCGCCCACGATCGCGATGCGGAGCGGGCGGGTCCTCGCGGTGTGCGCGTCAGGCCCGGCGGAGGAAGCCTGCGTCACCACGGAGGGCTCGCGAACACCGCCATCCTCTACTGCACTCTGTTCGGTCATCTCTTTACGCGCACCTTACGGTCGAAACAATTAATGACGTCTGGCTTAGCTTAGGCTAAGTTGACGCACCGGCTCGGTCGCGCCCTCGGGGCGCACGCCTGCGTTGCCGGCTAGTGGCTGCACGGTGCTCCGTTCGCCGCGGCGTGGAGCTGCCGATTCGCTATGACAGCAGGCCGCCGTCCCGCGATTCTATCGGGATGGCCGATGCCACCCCGCGTCGGTGCGTGAACTCGGCGGATGCCGTCGAAAGCCACAATCGTCGCTTACCCGCTCGCGCGAGGCCTATCGCGGACGCCAGGACCCGGTCGGCGCCACCCCGGTCCGCAGCCGGGGGCCGAGCGCTCGATACCCGCGCCGACCAGGGATCATCGAGCCATGACCGAACAGCAGCCGACCCCGGGCGAGGACGAGATCATCCGGGTCGATCAGACCGACAAGCGCTCGGCGGCCCCGTTCATCGCGGCCGCGGTGGTCGCGGCGATCGTGCTGATCGCGATCGTGCTCGGCGGCGTGCTGTCGCCCGCTGAGAAAAATGTCACAGAAGCCGACCGCATCGCGGCGGCCGTCCGCAACTTCGTCGACGGCTCCAACCGCAGCGACGCCGTGCCGCCGCCCGGCACCGCGTGCCAGGGTTTCGATGCGACCCGCTCGCCGCTGGCGGGGCAGGACGGCGCCGGAAAGCTGGTCGAGATCACGAAAATCGACAGTCCGATCATGGACGGCGACCGAGGGAAGGCGACCGTCACCACGAAGGTGGACGGGCAGGAGCGGACCTCGACCTGGAATCTCACCCGATCCGGCGGTAAGTGGCTGGTCTGCACCTGAGCGTTCGCGCAGTGTGCGCCACCGTTTGACAGGGTGACCCGGGTCGGTGCAATCTCAGTCGAAGGTCATGAGAACCAGTGTCAAGCCCCGGCATTACTGGTCGGCAACCCTCCTCCGCGGTGGGGTGCTCCGGGTGACGACCTGGCGGCGCCCTGGTCCCGGGCGCGGCAAGTGCGGATTCGCAGGAGGTGCACATGAGTTATGCCGGTGACATCACCCCACAGCAGGCTTGGGAGCTGCTGCGGGACGATCCCGAGGCCGTCCTCGTGGACGTGCGGACGGAAGCGGAGTGGAAGTTCGTCGGCGTCCCCGACACCAGTTCGATCGAACGGCCGACCGTGCTGGTCGAGTGGGTCGATTCCACGGGCGCGCGCAACGAGACGTTCGTCGAGCAGTTGAAGCAAGCGCTCGACGGCCACGATCCCGAGGCTCCCGTCGTCTTCCTCTGTCGCTCCGGTCAGCGTTCGATCGGTGCGGCGATCGCCGCCACCTCGGCGGGTTACCGCACCTCCTACAACGTGCTCGAGGGCTTCGAAGGCCCGCTCGACGAATTCGGGCATCGCGGCGGCGCGGGCTGGCGTGCCCTCGGATTGCCCTGGCGGCAGTCGTGATCACCGGCGGCGCGTTCGACAAGCCGCTGCCCGACGGCGTCGGTCCCGCGACGCTGGGCGTGCGCGGCGGGCTGCGGCGCTCCGGTTTCGAGGAAACCGCCGAAGCGCTCTATCTGACCTCCGGCTTCGTCTACGAGAGCGCCGAGGCCGCCGAGGCCGCGTTCACCGGCGAGGTCGAGCACTTCGTGTACTCCCGCTACGGCAACCCCACGGTGGCCATGTTCGAGGAGCGGATGCGCCTGATCGACGGCGCCGAGGCGTGCTTCGCCACCGCCAGCGGCATGTCCGCGGTGTTCACCGCGCTGGGCGCGCTGCTGAAGGCGGGTGACCGGCTCGTCGCCGCGCGCAGCCTGTTCGGCTCGTGCTTCGTGGTGTGCAACGAGATCCTGCCGCGCTGGGGCGTGGAGACCGTCTTCGTCGACGGCGAGGATCTCGATCAGTGGGAGCAGGCGCTGTCGGTGCCGACCCAGGCGGTGTTCTTCGAGACGCCCGCCAATCCGATGCAGACCTTGGTCGACGTGCGCCGGGTGACCGAGCTGGCGCACGCGGCGGGCGCGAAAGTGGTGCTCGACAACGTATTCGCCACTCCGCTGCTGCAACGTGGCTTCGAACTCGGCGCCGACGTGGTGGTCTACTCGGGCACCAAGCACATCGATGGGCAGGGCCGCGTGCTCGGCGGCGCGATCCTCGGCGCCCGGGACTACATCGACGGCCCGGTGAAAACGCTGATGCGCCATACCGGCCCGGCGCTGAGCCCGTTCAACGCGTGGACCCTGCTCAAGGGCCTGGAGACGATGCCGCTGCGGGTGCGCCACTCGGCGGAGTCCGCCCTGCGCATCGCCCGCTTCCTGGAGAACAATCCGGCGGTCAGCTGGGTGCGGTACCCGTTCCTGGAATCTCATCCGCAGTACGCGCTGGCCACCGGTCAGATGAGCGCGGGCGGCACCGTGATCACCTTCGAGCTGAGCGCACCCGAGAACGAGGCGAAGAAGCGCGCTTTCGAAGTCCTCAACCGGTTGCGCATCGTCGACATCTCCAACAACCTCGGTGACGCGAAGACCCTGATCACGCACCCGGCCACCACGACCCACCGCGCCATGGGGCCCGAAGGCCGGGCCACCATCGGCCTGACCGACGGCGTCGTGCGTATCTCGGTAGGCCTGGAAGACGTCGAAGACCTCCTCGACGATTTGGACACCGCTCTCTCCTGAGCCGCGAACCGTCGCGCGATCGGTCAGCCGATCGGCACGGTGACGCCGGGTGACGACGGTGCGCCGTGCAGGACCAGATGACTCGGTGCCTCGTTCTTCTTGCCGTTCTTCTTGCCGTTCTTGTTCTTGCCGGGCAGGTCGAAGGCCAGCCGGACGGTGCTGACGCGGCCACTGGCGATGCGCGTGAAGTCCTCGCCGGGCGAATTGAGTTCCGCGGTGACCGCCGCGTCGGGTGCGACGGAGCGGCCGCCAGTGGTGACCAGCCGTTGATCGGCGACGGCGAGAACTTGTTCGTCGCCGGACACATTGGTGACCGTCAGCGTCACGACCGTGTGGGAATCGCCGGTGTTCGCCGGGTCGGCGGCGCGCACATCGATCACGGCGAAAGCGAGGTCACCGTCGCGCACCGCGGGACCCGGCCCGGGTGGCCCGTCGCTCGGTGGCAGCGAAGTATCGGCCGGCGTGGCGGCCACGGTGGTTGTCGGGCCCGCGACGGGTGCGGACCCCATATCGATGCCGCCGAAAAGCCACAGCGCTGCCACCGCGACGAGCACCGCCCCGGCGGCGACGGGCAGCCACCGGCGCTCGCGTCGGCGAGCGAGTTGCCCGGCCGGAGTAGGTGAACCGGCCTCGGGCGTCGGCCGCGCCGGGATGGCGGAAGTCATGATCCGGGTGGACGTACGGCCTGCCGGTGCCGGAGCCGGTGCGACCGGCGGGGTCGGTCGCGCGGACGCGGACCGCATAAGGGCCGCCGACGCCGCCGCGGCGAATTGCCCCGCGCTGCGGTAGCGCGCGTCCGGCTCTTTGGCCATTCCCCGGGCGATGACGGCGTCGAGTGCGGGCGGGACGTCACGGGCGGCCAGCGAGGCGCGCGGCGGTTCGGTCATGAGGTGGGCCCGCATCTGCTGTGCCGGATCGCCCGCACCATAGGGCGGCTTTCCGGTCAAGGACTCGTAGAGCACGCAGGCCAGCGAATAGACATCGGACCTGGCATCGACGGCGGCGCCGGTGAATCGCTCCGGCGCCATGTAGCCGAGCGTGCCGACCACCAGCCCGGTGGCGGTGAGCGCGGTGCCGTCGGCGGCGCGGGCGATACCGAAGTCGATCAGATACACGAAACCGCTGGTGTGCAGGAGGATATTGCCCGGCTTCACATCGCGGTGCACGAGTCCGGCCGCGTGGGCGGCATCCAGCGCCTCGGCGGCCTGGGCGATGACGTCCACGGCCCGATCCGGCCGCAACGCGCCCGATCTCAGCCGCGTGCCGAGGTCGACGCCTTCGATGTAGGCCATCTCCAGGAACAGATGACCGTCGACCTCGCCGAACGCGTGGATGGGCACGATGTGCGGGTTGCGGGCACGGGTTCCCAGCCGCGCCTCCCGCTCGAAACGCTGCCGATAGAGTGAATCGGCGGTATACGCCGCGGACAGCACCTTCACTGCGACGGCCTGCCCGGCGCTGTCGTGCGCCAGCCACACCTCACCCATGCCGCCACGGCCCAGCAAGCGCTCGAGGGAATAGTTCCCGAACGTGCCACCGGCGCTCTGCACGGACATGCCTCGACCGTATCGCCGGGTTTCGTCGCCGTCGCGGGCGGGAGGCCGCGCACTCGCTCTCGACGCCATGGCCGCACGGAGTGCACGGGCTTCCTCAGGCGTCGGCGGCGCGTTCGATGTCGGCGAGATGGGTGATGTTCGCCTGGTCGTCCGGGGACGAACTCGGTTCGGTGGTGAACCAGGCGTCGAGGATCTCCCGGAGTTCGGCGCTGGAGGTCGAACGCAGGCTCAGGGCGAGGACGTTGGCATCGTTCCAGGTGCGGGCGCCCGCCGCGGTCGAAGCGTCGGCGCAGAGCGCGGCGCGCACGCCGGGGACCTTGTTGGCCGCGATCGAGGCGCCGGTGCCGGTCCAGCAGCAGACGATCGCCTGGTCTGCCTCGCCGGAAGCGACGTCCCGGGCCGCCGCCTCGCTGGCCCATGCCCAGTCGTCGCGTTCGGTATCGCACAGCGCGCCGTGCGGCACGATCTCGTGGCCGCGCTTGTCCAACTCGTCGATCAGCTCCTGGGCCACTCCGACCCGCTCGTCCGCCGCCACCGAGATTCGCATGCTCCCAGCGTAGTTGCCGGTTCATCGAGAGAGTCGCTCTTCGTCATTGACAGTATGCTGTCATATATGACAGCATACTGTCATGCCTATGAAGACAGTGCACATGGCCGTTTACGACACACTCGCCGATTGGGAGGTGGGCGCGGCCACCGCGCACATCAACAAGCCGAGCTGGCACCGGGAGCCGGGGACATGGCAGGTGAAGACGGTCGGCCCGAGCGCGGAGCCGATCACCACCATGGGCGGCATGCGCATCGTGCCGGACGTCGCGCTCGCCGATCTCACGCCCGCCGACAGCGCGATGCTGATCCTGCCGGGGGCGGAGACCTGGGAAGGGTCGGAACTGGACCCGTTCACGCACAAGGCGCGCGAATTCGTCGACGCGGGCGTGCCGGTCGCCGCGATCTGCGGCGCGACGTTCGGCCTGGCCAAGGCCGGCCTGCTCGACAACCGCGAGCACACCAGCAATGTCGCGGAATTCCTGCGCTACAGCGGCTATTCGGGCGCGGACCACTATGTCGAGGCCCCGGCCGTCACCGACGGTGACGTGATCACCGCCAGTGCGAGCGCGCCGTTCGAATTCGCGCGCGAGGTGCTCGGCAGGCTCGGCGTGTACGAGCCGCACGTGCTGGACGGCTGGTACCGGTTGTTCGCACACGCCGATCCCGGCGGCTGGGCGGTGCTCGCGGAGTACGACGCGCAGCACGCGTAAGCGAGAATTGCCGGTGATCCGGCCGGATCGCCGACATCGGGAGGTGCCGCATGACCCCTGAACAGGAGTTGTTCGCCACGGCGGCGATCACGTCGTTCCGCCTGAACGGTCAATTCCTCGCGGTTGCCGAGGAACTGGCCCGCCCGGCGGGTCTGACCGCCGCTTGGTGGCAGGTGCTCGGTGCGGTGACGCGCGGGCCGCTGCCTGTCGCGGGCATCGCCCGCGAAATGGGCATCACCCGGCAGAGCGTCCAGCGCATCGCGGATCTGTTGGTGGACAAGGGACTCGCCGAATATCGACCCAATCCCGCGCACCGCCGCGCGAAACTCGTCGCCGTCACCGAGGCGGGGCTGGCCGCGGTACGCCGCATCAACCCGCGGCACAAGGTGATGGCCGAACGGCTCGTGGACGAGCTCGGCTACGAGCAACTCGCGCGCACTGTCGAGGCTCTCACCGCGTTGTCCGCCGCCGTGGACGCGATCACCACGGACGGCGACTGACTGCGGCAGTCATCGGCGATTGCGTTCGGCGCGCTCGCGGCGATCTCCGGGGGTCCGCCCGCCGAGGCCCCGGGGCGCCCTCCGGCAGTGTGCGTCGTCTGCCCCGGACGCACCCTCTCATTCGGTGAACGGGGACCCGGTCTTCCCGATCAGGTCGGCGACGGAGTCCACCACCATCGTGGGGCGGTAGGGGAAGGCTTCGAAGGACCCACGGGTGGAGATGCCGGAAGTGACGAGGATGGTGCGCATGCCCGCCTCCAGGCCGGAGATGACGTCGGTGTCCATCCGGTCGCCGATCATCACCGTCGACTGGGAATGGGCGCCGATGCGACGCAGCGCGGAGCGCATCATCAGCGGGTTCGGCTTGCCGACGTAGTACGGGTCGCGGCCGGTGGCGCGGGTGATCAGCGCGGCCACCGAGCCGGTCGCGGGCAGCGAGCCGTCCCGGGACGGACCGGTCGGGTCCGGATTGGTCGCGATGAAGCGGGCGCCGCGCTCGACCAGCCGGATCGCGGTGGTGATCGCCTCGAAGGAGTACGTGCGGGTCTCGCCGAGCACGACGTAGTCGGGATCGCTGTCGGTCAGCACGTAGCCGATCTCGTGCAAGGCGGTGGTGAGCCCGGATTCGCCCACCACGTACGCGGTGCCGTTGGGCCGCTGTTCGTTCAGGAAGGTGGCGGTGGCCAGCGCGGAGGTCCAGATCGCTTCTTCCGGGATGTCGAGCCCGGTGTGCCGCAGCCGCGCCTGTAGATCGCGCGGCGTGCGGATCGAGTTGTTGGTCAGCACCAGGAACGGGGTGTCGTTGGCGCGCAGTTCGGCGAGGAACTTGTCGGCGCCCGGGATCAGATGGTCCTCGTGCACCAGCACGCCGTCCATATCGGTCAAGTAGGACAGGATCGGCTCGTCTGCGGTCACGCGGGCCATTATCCGCTATCGCCCCGCGACCGGAACGGCCACGACCGGCAGGCGGTGCGGATCATCCGCGCCAGGCCGTCGGCGCGGAGGCGGCAGCGTTGACTACTGTCGAGAACGGATCGCGATGGCGGCGAAACGAAACGCGAGGAGCGTGGCAGATGAGCGGACTCAAGCTCGGATACAAGGCATCGGCGGAGCAGTTCGGCCCCCGTGAACTCGTCGAGATCGCGGTGCTGGCCGAGCAACACGGCTTGGACAGCGCCACGGTGAGCGACCATTTCCAGCCCTGGCGGCACAAAGGCGGGCACGCACCCTTCTCGCTGGCCTGGTTGGCCGCGGTCGGCGAGCGCACCCAGCGCATCCAGCTCGGCACCTCGGTGCTCACCCCGACCTTCCGCTACAACCCCGCGGTGATCGCGCAGTCCTTCGCCACCTTGGGCTGCCTGTACCCGGATCGCGTCATGCTGGGGGTCGGCACCGGTGAGGCGCTCAACGAGATCGCCACCGGATACACCGGCGAATGGCCAGAGTTCAAGGAGCGTTTCGCGCGGCTGCGCGAGGCGGTCGATCTGATGCGCGCACTGTGGACCGGCGACCGCGTCGACTACGACGGCGAGTACTACAAGACCGTCGGCGCCTCCATCTACGACGTGCCCAAGGGCGGCATCCCGATCTACATCGCCGCGGGGGGCCCGTTGGTCGCGCGGTACGCCGGACGCGCGGGCGACGGCTTCATCTGCACCTCGGGCAAGGGCATGGACCTCTACACCGAGAAGTTGATGCCCGCCGTCGCCGAGGGCGCCGCGAAGGCCGGACGCAGCGTGGAGGTCATCGACCGGATGATCGAGATCAAGCTGTCCTACGACACCGATCCCGAACTGGCCAGGGAGAACACCCGGTTCTGGGCCCCGCTCTCGCTCACCGCGGAGCAGAAGCACAGCATCACCGACCCGATCGAGATGGAGGCCGCCGCCGACGCGCTGCCCATCGAACAGATCGCCAAGCGCTGGATCGTCGCGAGCGACCCCGACGAGGCGGTCGCCCAGATCAAGCCCTACCTCGACGCCGGCCTCAACCACCTGGTCTTCCACGCCCCCGGCCACGACCAGCGCCGCTTCCTCGACCTCTTCCAGCGCGACCTCGCCCCCCGCCTGCGCGCCCTCGCCTGACGTTGACGAGTGGCACACCACGCCAGAGGCCCTTTCGGCCGAGCCGCGGTGGTGTGCCACTCGCGGCGTCATGCCCGGCGGAGGGCGAAGATGCGGAGATCGCGGGTGGTGCGGGAGCGGTAGGCGGCGTAGGCGCCGGTGATGTCGACGAAGCGTTGGAAGATGGGGGTTTTATCGGGGTCTTCGACGGGGGTGGCGGTTACGGGGATGCGTTCGCCGGCTATCGCTACCGTGGCGGTGGGGTTGGCCAGGAGGTTGGCGGTCCAGGCGGGGTGGTGTGCCTGGCCGAAGTTGCTGCCGATCACGTAGAGCGTGTCGCCGTCGTGCACGTAGAGCAACGGCTGGGTGCGCGGCTGCCCGGATTTGCGTCCGATGGTGGTGAGCAGGATGACCGGCGCGCCGATCGGGCCGAGCACGGTGTACTTGGCGCCGGTGCGCTCGAGGACCGCCCGGTCCAGCGGGGTGAGGGCGCGGACCAGCCGGGAGCCCGGCTTGGTGGCCGCGAATCTGCTTGCCGCGCGGGCGAACAGGTTGGTGCGCGAACCCCACTGCCGATCCGGAAATTGCTCAGCCATGCCCGGACTATAGCGGGGCGGAAACCGGCCACGGTGGCCCCTGACACCGCGAGGCGCTGACACCGAGGCGCCGCTGATACCGCGAGGCGTGCCGACACCGCCGGGCATGGTGACACCGCTCGGCATGCGAGGCGCCACCGATACCGCTGAACCCTTCGCTACCGCTCGGCCTCGCGGCCTGGAGTGTTCCAGGCCGGCCCTGCGGCGGGCCGCGCTCGCTTGCCCGGCGAGTGATCACCGTCGCGCGGCGCGGCCCGGTTGCCCCCGGTTCACTAAGCTTTCCGGCATGGCCGACAACGCTCTATCCGCCGTGTACATCGCCTCTCCCGAGGGCGACACCGGCAAGTCGACGGTGGCCCTCGGGGTGCTGCAGATGCTGTGTGCGACGACCGCGCGGGTCGGCGTGTTCCGGCCGATCACGCGCTCGACCACCGAGCCCGACTACATCCTCGAACTGCTGCTCGAGCACAGCACGGCGGACATCGACTACGCGCAGGCGATCGGCACCACCTACGAGCAGGTGCACGCCGACCCGGACGCGGCGATCAGCGAGATCGTGCTGCGCTTCCACGAGGTCGCCAAGATGTGCGACGCGGTGGTCGTGGTCGGCAGCGACTACACCGATGTGGCCAGCCCGAGCGAGTTGCGCTTCAACGCCAGGATCGCGGTCAATCTGGGCGCACCGGTGCTGCTGGTGGTGCGCGGCGCCGGACGCACCCCGGACGAGGTGAAGCAGCTGGCCGACCTGTGCGCGGCCGAGCTGGCCCACGAGCACGCGCAGCTGGTCGCCGTCATCGCCAATCGCTGCGACCCGCAGGGGCTGGACGAGGTGGCCGCGGCGCTGCGCGGCTTCGGCGTCCCCTCCTGGACACTGCCCGAGGTCCCGCTGTTGATCGCGCCGACCATGGCCGAGCTGTGCACCGCCATCGGCGGCGAGATGTACAGCGGCGATCCGGAATTGCTGCACCGCGAGGCGCTGAAGATCATGGTCGGCGGCATGACGGCGGAACACATCCTGGAACGGCTGGTCGAGGGCGTAGTGGTGATCGCGCCGGGCGATCGGTCGGACGTGCTGCTCAGTGTCGTGAACGCGCACGAAGCGGAGGGCTTTCCGTCGCTGTCGGGCATCATCATGAACGGTGGCCTGCTGCCGCATCCCGCGGTGGCGCGGCTGATGACCGGGCTCAAGCCCAAACTGCCGATCCTCACCACCGAACTCGGCACCTACGACACGGCAGGGGCCGCCTACCGCACCCGGGGGCGGATGTCCGCGGGCAACCCGCGCAAGGTGGACACCGCGCTGGCGCTGATGGAAGAACGCGTGGACGCCGTGGAACTGTTGCGGCGCATCGATGTTCCGCCCAGTCCGGTGGTCACGCCGCAGATGTTCGAATACCAGCTCATCGAGCGCGCACGGGCCGACCGCAAGCGCATCGTGCTGCCCGAGGGCGACGACGACCGTATCCTGCGCGCCGCCGGCCGGGTGTTGCAGCGCAAGATCGCCGACCTGGTCATCCTGGGCGACGAGACGACGGTGCGCGCGCGTGCCGCCGAACTCGGGGTGGACATCTCCGCCGCGCAGGTGCTCGACCCGCGCACCTCCGGTTACCTGGACGAGTTCGCCGCCGAGTACGCCGAACTGCGCAGACACAAGGGCATGACGGTGGAGCGGGCCCGCGAAACTGTCGCCGACATCTCGTATTTCGGCACCATGATGGTGTACAAGGGGATCGCCGACGGCATGGTCTCCGGCGCGGCGCACACCACCGCGCACACCATCCGGCCCTCGCTGGAGATCATCAAGACGGTGGAGGGGGTCTCCACCGTCTCCAGCGTGTTCCTCATGTGCCTGGCCGACCGGGTGCTCGCCTACGGTGACTGCGCGGTCGTGCCGGACCCGACGGCACAACAGCTGGCCGATATCGCGATCTCCTCAGCGGCGACCGCCGAACGCTTCGGCATCGAACCCCGGGTGGCGATGCTGTCGTATTCGACCGGCGAATCGGGCAGCGGGGCCGACGTGGACAAGGTGCGCGTGGCGACCAAGCTGGCGCGTGAACGGGCGCCGGAGCTGCCGGTGGAGGGCCCGATCCAATACGACGCGGCCATCGAACCGACCGTCGCCGACGCCAAGCTGCCCGATTCCGAAGTGGCCGGCCGCGCGACGGTGTTCGTGTTTCCCGACCTCAATACCGGCAACAACACCTACAAGGCGGTGCAGCGCAGCGCGGGAGCGATCGCGATCGGACCGGTGCTGCAAGGTCTGCGCAAGCCGGTCAACGACCTCTCGCGCGGCGCACTGGTGGCCGACATCGTCAACACCGTGGCGATCACCGCCATTCAGGCGCAGGAGAGTTGATGCGGGAGCGCGGGATGCGGGAGGTTCGATGAGCGAGACGGCCGAGAACATGGTGCTGGTGATCAACTCCGGCTCCTCGTCCATCAAATATCAACTGCTGGATCCCGATTCGGGTGTGGTCGCGGCCTCCGGCATGGTCGAGCGGATCGGTGAGGACGAGGGCGGGCTCGAGCATCGCGCCGACGGCGAGACCACCGAGCGCCGCGAGCCGATCGCCGACCACGCCGCCGGGTTGCGGCTGGTCTTCGACACCTTCGCCGCGACGGGCCATGATCTGGTACGCGAGGGCGTGCGGGCGGTCGGACACCGGGTGGTGCACGGCGGCGAGGTGTTCTACCGGCCCACCCTGATCGACGACGACGTGGTGGCCTCGATCTCCGAACTCGCCGCGCTGGCGCCGCTGCACAATCCGGCCAACGTCGCCGGGATCGAGAGCGCGCGGGCGCTGTTGCCGGGAGTGCCGCAGGTCGCCGTGTTCGACACGGCGTTCTTCCACGGCTTGCCCGCCGCCGCCAAGACCTACGCCATCGACGCCAAGGTGGCCGCCGCGCACGGCATCCGGAAGTACGGCTTCCACGGCACCTCGCACGAATACGTGTCCGGCCGCGCGGCCGAGCTGCTCGGCCGCGAACCCGCCGAGCTGAACCAGATCGTCTTCCATCTCGGCAACGGCGCGTCGGCGTCGGCCATCCGGGGCGGTCGGCCGGTCGACACCAGCATGGGCCTCACCCCGCTGGAAGGGCTGGTGATGGGTACCAGGTCCGGCGACCTCGATCCCGGCATCGTCGCGCATCTGGCGCGGTCGGCACACCTGGACATCGACCAGATCGACGCCCTGCTCAACCGGGATTCCGGCATCAAGGGCCTGTCCGGCGTGAACGATTTCCGCGAACTGCGGCGCCTCATCGCGAGCGGGGACGAGGCCGCGCGGCTGGCCTACGACGTGTACATCCATCGGCTGCAGCGTTACCTCGGGGCGTATCTGATCGAACTCGGCGGGGTCGACGCGATCACCTTCACCGCCGGAGTCGGGGAGAACAGTCCGCAGGTGCGCGCCGACGCCCTGGCCGGGCTCAGCCGGTTCGGCATCGAAGTCGATCCGGTCGCCAACACCGCGGAAAGCCGTGCCGCGCGACTCATCTCCCCGTCCGGCGCGCCGGTCGCGGTGCTCGTGGTGCCGACCAACGAGGAGCTGGCCATCGCCCGCGCCGCACGGCAACTGGTCGAGCGGCGCGACTAGATCCAGGTCTTCGCGCGAATAGCGTTCGCCAGGTCGACGAGCGCGTAGCGATGCTTGCGATCGGGCGCTCCGCGGGCCAGCGAGCGCAGCCCCGCCTCGGTGCCGGTACGCAGTTCGCGTTCGGTGAACGGCGCGCCGAACAGTGTGGCATCGGGACGTTTCGGCGTGTTGCCCGCTTGCAACCAGGCCAAGGCCGCACCGAGCACCAGCACCCGCATCTGCACCGCCCGGCTCTCACCCGTGGGCAGGCTCAGCACCCGGGACGCCGAGATGTGCAGGGTCGCCTCGTCGAGATCGGCCACCGCCGCGGCCGTGAGCAGGAACAGCACGGCGGTCATCCGCGCGGTGGTGAAATGCCGCGACGCGGCGGGCACGGCGTCCAGCGCCCGCACGGCCTCGTCCACCCTGCCGTCCGCGGCCAGCTGCCTGGCCAGCCCGAAGGCAGCGCTCACCACGGTGCGGTCGGTGCGCCACACGGTCTCGTACGCCTTCTCGGCGTACGCGCGCCATTGCTCGGGATCCGGCGAATCCCAATGCTGGAGGATGAGTTCGGCCGTGGCGGCGAGGGCGAGCTGAGGAGCCAGCTCGCCGGGGACCACACGGAGGACCTCGTCGAAATTCGAGAAGGCGCGCTCGTACTCCCCATCGAGCAACTCGGCCATACCGCGATACCAGCGCACCCGCCACTCCCGCTCGGGCAACCGCGCGAGCAGGTCCACGACGGTGGCCGACTCCCGCAGATCGAGCCGCACACGCGCCTCGGCCAGGGTGAGTTCCAGATCGAGCGTCTCCGGGGCGTTGCCGGGATCGGCCTCGGCTCGTTCGCGGACGGTGCGCAGCGCCTCCAGCGCGTGGTCCGGCTCGGGATGCACCGCGGCCGAGAGCAGGGATGCGGACGGATCGGCCGGATCGAGCAGCGGGATCGGCAACCCGGCCACCACGTCGCGGGCGTCGAGCATGCTGCTGCGCGGACGGCCGTCGGTGTAGGCGTCGGTCTGGCTGATCAGCTCCTCGGTGCCGAAACTGGTCCGCGGCGGCGCGAAGACGGTGGACAACTGCGGGTGCTCGGTGTCGGTCTCGAGCGCGAGGATCTCCCGCAGCACGCCGGACAGCTGCGCGGACATCACACGGGCGGAGGGGAAGCGCCGCCGCGGGTCCGGGTCGGTGGCACACAGCAGCAGTCGATGGAAGAACTCGTAGCGCGCCAGCACCGGCTCGTCGGCGGGATCGGGGAGCCCGTCGAGGTAGCGTCCGTGCTCCGAAGGCATGCGCAGGGTCAGCACGGCCAGCGTGCGCCCCACGGTGTAGATGTCGGAGGCGACGGTCGGGCCGGTTCGCGCGACCTCCGGCGCCTGGAAACCCCGGGTGCCATAGAGGTTTCCGTATGCCTCGATGGTGGCGACGGCGCCGAGGTCGATCAGTTTGACCTGGTCCTCGGTGACCATGACGTTGTCGGGCTTCAGATCGTTGTAGGTCAGGCCGGTCGAGTGCAGGTACTCGAGCGCGGGCAGGATCTCCAGCAGATAGGCGATCGCCTCGGCGACCGGCATGCGCTTCGGGCGTTCGTAGGAGTCGAGGATGTCGCGCAGCGACCGGCCGCCCACGTACTCCATGACGATGTAGCCGACCGGTGTGCCGTCGGGGCCGGTGTGCTCGACGAAGTTGTAGATCTTGACGATGCTCGGGTGCGCCACCTCGGCCAGGAATTGGCGTTCGGCCATGGCCACCGCCTGCGCCTCGCCGTCACCGCTGTGCAGCAGGCCCTTCAGCACGACCCAGCGATCGCTGACATTGCGGTCGATCGCCAGGTAGATCCAGCCGAGTCCGCCGTGGGCGATGCAGCCCTGCACCTCGTACTGCCCCGCCACCATGTCGCCCGCGTGCAGCGTGGGGCGGAAGTCGAAGGGCGCCTCGCAGGTCGCGCACATGCCCGCCGTGGTCGCGGGCCGGGTCGCCGTCGCCCGGCCGACCGGTTTGCCGCAGCGCCAGCAGAATCGCCTGCCCTCGGAGACCACCGCGTCGGTGAGGACGGCGTCGCGGGGATCGGCGGGCGTCACTGTCGGGATCGGCACCAGTCCCGCGCCGAGCCGCCGCACCGCCGGACGGGTGCGCGCGCTGCGCACGCTGCGTCCGGAGGTGCGCAGCGGCGACGACGTGGGTTCGGATGCGGTGCGGCGCGTTTCGCCGGGTCCCGCCGCCGCGGTCAACGGCTGGTCGCCCGCCTTTTCCGTGCCGGGGATCTCCTCCGGCGCGAACGCCGGGGGCTTCTCCGGTCCGGAGTCGCGCATCCACGCGACAGTGCCCGACGGCGTGTCCGGATGGTCGACCTGTATCCGGGTCGAGTCGGAGTCTTGTTCGGCCGCTGTCTGTTCCGTCGTGCCCGACGGCGTGTCCGGACGGTTGACCTGCATGCGGGTCGAGTCGGAGTCTTGCTCCGCCGCTGGCTGCGCCGATTTCGCGGGCGACACTTGTTGCCCGGCGCCCGCGGTCCGTGTCGGTGCGGCGGACTGGTCTTCACCGGTGCTGCCCGGGTCCTCGCCAGAGGCGGCTCGTGCGGTTTCTCGAGCGACCGATGGATCCTGCGCCGCAGCTGGCGGGTCCGCGTCTTCGGCGCGGTGCCAGGCGACCGTGCCCGGCGAGACAGCGGCCACAGGCGATTCCGGATCGATCGAGCCCACCCGCTTACCGGTTGCCGGCGAGTGAGCGTCCAGGTGTCGTGTCCCCGCGTGGTCTCCGCGCGGCGGTTTCGCCGCCGCGCCCGGATGACGCCCGGCCGCTCCGGTGCACCCGTCCTCGAACACCTCGGCCGGGCCGGGCCGCCCCGGGGCGGTTTCGTCCGGGTCGGGCTCGGGGGCGGGCCGTGTGCTCATCGGCCGGTCAATCCTGATAGGTAGGGGCGGGCGGGGCGGGAACGGGACCGAGGACGGTGAGATATTTCTGGTACAGCCCGACCCACGTGCCGTCGTTACGGACGCGTTCCAGGGTGCCGTTGACGAATCGCACCAGATCGTCGTTGCCTTTGGTGATGCCGATGCCGTACGGCTCTTCGCTGATACTGCCGCCGACCAGCTCGGTGTACGGGTCCTGCGCGGCCAGGCCCGCGAGGACGGCGTCGTCGGTGCTCACCGCGTCCACCTGGCGCTGTTGCAGGACGACCAGGCAATCGGCCCAGCTCGGTACGGTGAGGATGGTCGCGGCCGGTTGGTCGCGGCGCATGTGCTCCAGCGACGTGGTGCCGGAGACGATGCACACCCGTCGGCCCGCCAGATCGGCCAGACTCCGGATCCCGGAGTTCTTCACCGCGAGCACCCGCTGGTTGGCGTGCAGGTAGACGGTGGAGAACGCGACCTTCTCGCGCCGCTCACAGTTGATCGTCATGGTTTTGGCGACCAGGTCCACGGTGCGGTTCTGCAACGCGGTCTCGCGCTCGGCGGAGCCGAGACTGCGGAATTCGATCAGATCCGGGCTGCCGAGCAGGTCGCGGGCCACCTCCCTGGCGATGTCGGCGTCGAAACCGACGATGGCGCCGGAGATCGGGTCACGGTAGCTGAACAGATTGCTGCCGGTGTCCAGGCCGACGAGCAGCCTGCCGCGCGCCCTGATCGCATCGATCGTCGGTCCGCGCGCGCCCGCCCCCGCGCCGCTCGGGCGCAGACTGGCGGTCGGGTCTCCGCATCGCGGTGTGCCCGGCGGCGGCGGGACCGGGGAATCGGTCAGCACCGGAACGGCTCTGGCGGGAAACGGGGAATCGGTGTACTTCGGCGTCTTGGTCGACACCGGCGCGCTGGAATCGCTCGCACAGCCGCCCGTCAGCGCGGCCACGAGGACGGCGGCCACCAGAATGCCGCGGGCGGATCTCATCGGTACTCCCGAAGCCGGGGCCATATGCCCAGTCCGACATAGCCTGCCGCCAGGACGCCGAGCACCATCGCTCCCGCGCCCAAGAAGTCCAGGACGCGTGCGGCCTGGGAGATCTCGTCGCGCAGCGTGTTCCTGGTCGCGGCGATACCTTGCTCGAGCGAACGGTCCAGCGCCTCCACCTGCACGGTGGCGTCGGCGGAGCCTGGACCGGTCGCCACCACGGCCGCGCTGTTGAAATCGCCCTTGGCCAGGGCGTCGTTCATCCGCTGATGCGCCACCCGCCAGCGCGCCAGCGCCGGAACGGCGTTGCGCACCTCGCCCGCCGCGGGCGCGGAGCCGGGATAGTTGCCGATCAGATCGGCCAGCCGTTCGATGTCCGCGTCGTAGGTGCGGTCGTAGTCGCCGGTCGCGTCCCGGCGCACCAGCTTCAACGTCTCCGCGGCGCGCGCCTGCTGCGCCAGGATCCGGCTCTCGGTCAGACGCGAGGAAGGTACCGCGCCGTCGTCGCGGGCGCTGATCATCGACGCCGCCGACACCGAACCCGCGATCACCGTCCACGCCAGCAGGATCAGCATGGCCACCGACGCGAGCAGCAGGCCGGGATTGAGCACCCGCCGCCAGCGTCGCGCCAGATCCCGCTGTACCCAGACCAGCACGCCGAGGGTGAGGATCAGCAGGCCGATGGCGGCCCACGGCGGGCGCACATGGTTGCGCTGCGCGTCGGTCACCGCTGCCGAGCGATGGTTGTGCAGCTCCTCGGCCATCGGTAGCAGCGTCGTCTGCATCTGGTTGGACGCCTCGCTCAAATACGCGGCGCCGACCGGATATCCGCTGCGATTGTTCGTCCGTGCGGTTTCCACCAGACCTGAGTACACCGGCAGGCCGGTGACTATGCCGGTGCGCAGCCTGGCATCCGGATCGATCGCCGCCCCCGGCCCCGCCCGGTCGGATTGGGTCACCAATTCCGCGGCCGCTTCGCCCAGTGCCTGCGTGTAGCGATCCCGCACCGCCTGCGGCTCCAGCCCGCCCGCGATGAAGGCGGTGCTCGCCGCGGCGTCGGCGATCGACAGCGAGGTGTAGAGCCGATGCGCGGAATCGGCGTCCGGTTCGGTGTCGTAGAGCAGCACGTCCAGGCTCTGCTGCCGGTCACCGACCGTCGCGGCGGTCATCGAACCCGCGGCCAGGCACAACCCGATCAGCAGCAGCCCGAGCGCGATCAGCCGTCCGGGTGAGGAATTGGCGAACGAGCGCAGGTTGGCCAGGTCGAGACGTTCGCGCACCACCGCGACGCTCAGCCCGCCCGGATCGTCCCGACCGGCGGGCTCGGGCACGGACGATGGCCGGAGTTCGGCCGTCGTCGGCTCGGAGCTAGCCATGTCCACCTCCCCAGTTTGGGCCGCGTACGCGGATTTCTCGACGGTTGGACCGAAGATCCGATCGACCCGTGCGTGTTGGTGCGGAGTTTATTGTGGTCGTACGGGAGCCGTTGCGTGTGAAACACCCTCGGTTGGGAGGAAACGATGGTGGGCGCTGCCGCAGCTGGACGAGGATGGGTACGAGATGCGTGGTGACGGTGACGGTTGGTCGCTGGGCCCGGACGGGCTGCGGCACTGGGGTCGCTTCGGGGCCGCCGGCCTGCTCCTGCGCGCTCCGCTGGCCGAGGGCGGTTCGGCCGTGCTGCTGCAACACCGCGCTCCGTGGAGTCATCAAGGCGGCACCTGGGCATTGCCCGGCGGGGCGCGCGACAGCCACGAGACGTCCGTGCACGCGGCGGTCCGCGAGGCTTGGGAGGAGACGGGCATCGACCCCGCCGACGTCCGGGTGCGCGGCGAGCGGGTGACGGCGTCGGCCCTGAGCGGCTGGACCTACACGACGGTCGTCGCCGACGCGGTGATGACGCTGCCGACCACCGGTAATCGCGAAAGCACCGAGTTGGCCTGGGTCCCCGAGGACGAGGTCGACGCCCGCCCGCTGCATCCGGGCTTCGCGGCGTCCTGGCCCACCCTGCGCGCCGCGCCCGCGCGGGTGCTGCTCGCCGAGATCGCGGGCGACCGAGCCGTCGCCGCCGCGCTGCCGCGCACGCTCGACCTCGCCGACCTCGGTTTCGTCTGGCTGCATTCGGATCCGGCCGGGCCTGGCGATTACGCCAGGATCGTCGACGAGCCGGGCGCGCAGCCCGCACCGAGCGGGAACACGGCGGTGGACACCGCCCTGTCGTTCACCCGCGGGCAGCTGCTGTCCTGACCGCGCCGCTCACGCGTTCGCCAGCAGCGCCGTTTTCAGCTCGCGCGCGGCGGCTTCCGGATCGCGCGCTTCGGTGATCGCGCGCACCACCACGACCCGCTTCGCCCCGGCTTCCAGCACTTGCGCGAGGTTCTCGGCGTTGATCCCGCCGATCGCGAACCAGGGCCGGGTGGGATGGGCTTCCGCGGTGGAGCGGATCAGTTCCGGGCCCGCCGCCTGCCTGCCCGGTTTGGTCGGGGTCGCCCAGATCGGTCCGGTGCAGAAGTAATCGATGTGCTCGTCGATCGCGGCGAGCCCGGCCTGCGCGCGATTGTGCGTGGATCGTCCGATCACCACCTCGGGCCCGAGAATCCGGCGCGCGTACCAGGGCGGGAGGTCGCCCTGTCCGAGGTGCAGCACGTCGGCGCTGGAGGCGAGGGCGATGTCGGCGCGATCGTTCACCGCGACCAGCCCGCCGTGCCTGCGCGCGGCGGCTTTCAGTTCGGCCAGCGCGCCGAGTTCGGCCCTGGCCTCGAGCGGACCGAACTTCGCTTCGCCCGGTGATCCCTTGTCTCTGAGCTGGATGATGTCGACTCCGCCTGCGAAAGCGGCCTCGGCGAACTTCGCCAGATCGCCCTTCTCCCGGCGTGCGTCGGTGCAGAGGTACAGCCGCGCGTTCGCCAGACGCTCCCGCGGCGAGGCGGGTCGATTCGGGTGGGAGGGTTGCACGCCTTCGACCGTAGCCGCGCTACCGTGGGGATGCGAAACAGGAGGCAGGTGGATCGGGATGCGGACTCTGGCCGTCGTCGGTGGCGGCGCCATCGGGCTCGCCGTGGCCTGGCGGGCCGCCGAGGCCGGTTGGTCGGTCACGCTGCTCGATCCGGCGGTCGCGACCGGGGCCTCCTGGGTGGCCGGAGGAATGCTCGCACCGCTGTCGGAAGGCTGGCCCGGCGAGGACCGGGTGCTGGAATTCGGCGCGGCGTCGCTGGCCCGCTGGCCCGGCTTCGCCGCCAGGCTCGAAGCCGCGACCGGCGTGTCGGTCTTCGTGGCGGACGAGACCATGACCGTCGCGCTGGACGCGGCCGACGCGGCCGACCTGCGCACCGTGGCCGACTGGGTCGGCAGCCGCGGGCACGAGCTGCGGATGCTGGACCGCGCCGGAGTTCGCGAGCGGGAACCCGGCCTGGCCCGAACGGTGCGCGCCGCGCTGCTCGCGCCCGCCGAACCCGCGATCGACAACCGCAAGCTGCTCGCCGCACTGCGGCGGGCGGCCGAGGCGGCGGGCGTCGTGGTGCGCGCCGAGTCCGTAGACTCGCTGACGGAACTTCCCCACGACCAAGTCGTGCTCGCCGCGGGAGCCGCGTCGGCGGCGTTGTGGCCGGAATTGCCGGTCCGCCCGGTCAAGGGCGAGATCCTGCGCCTGCGGCACCGGCCGGGCGTCGCGCCCGCGCCGCGCCGGGTGATCCGGGCCCGGGTGCACGGGCGGGCGGTATACCTGGTGCCGCGCGCCGAGGGCATTGTCGTCGGCGCCACGCAGTACGAAGCGGGTTTCGACACCGCCGTCACCGTAGCGGGCGTTCGCGATCTGATCGCCGACGCGGAGGCGGTGTTCCCCGGCATCGGCGAATACGAACTCGCCGAGGCAGGCGCCGGTTCCCGGCCGGGTAGCCCGGACAACCTGCCGCTGATCGGCCGGCTCACCGACCGGATCGTGGTGGCCACCGGGCACGGCCGCAACGGCATGCTGACCGTGCCGCTCACCGCGGACGCGGTGGCCGGCCTGCTCGGCGGGGCGGTGCTGCCCGAAGCGGAAGTTGCCGACCCGCAACGCTTTTCGACGACTGTAGGAGGAAGCAGATGACGCTGTCATCCGTCCCCATCGGTGTCACGGTGAACGGCGACGAGCACGAGTTCGCCGAGCCGCTGACCGTACGCGAGCTGCTGGAGCGCCTCGACCTGCCGTGCCGGGGCGTCGCGCTGGCGGTGGACGGCGCGGTGTTCCCCAAGTCGCGCTGGGACGAACCGGTCGGGCGCGGCTGGCAGATCGAGGTGCTGACGGCGGTCCAAGGTGGCTGAGGCCGCGGCGGAATCCGGGAGGGCCGACGCCCCGCTGCGGATCGCGGGCCGCGAGTTCGGTTCCCGCCTGATCATGGGCACCGGCGGCGCGGAGAACCTCGCCGTCCTCGAGGAGGCGCTGATCGCCTCCGGCACCGAGTTGACCACCGTGGCCATGCGGCGCATCGATGCCGCGGGCGGTACGGGCGTGCTCGACCTGCTGAAACGACTGGACATCGCGCCGCTGCCGAACACGGCGGGCTGTCGCACCGCGGCCGAAGCGGTGCTCACCGCGCAGCTGGCGCGCGAGGCGCTGGACACCGACTGGGTGAAGCTCGAGGTGGTCGCCGACGAGCGCACCCTGCTGCCCGACCCGATCGAACTGCTCACCGCCGCCGAACAACTCGTCGACGACGGGTTCGTCGTGCTGCCCTACACCAACGACGACCCGGTGCTGGCCCGCCGCTTGCAGGACGCAGGCTGCGCTGCCGTGATGCCGCTCGGCGCGCCCATCGGCACCGGCCTCGGCATCGGCAACCCGCACAACATCGAGATGATCGTCGCGGACGCCGAGGTCCCGGTCATCCTGGACGCGGGCATCGGCACCGCAAGCGACGCCGCCCTCGCCATGGAACTCGGGTGCTCGGCGGTACTGCTCGCCACGGCCGTGACCAGGGCGAAGCGCCCCGAACTGATGGCAGCGGCGATGGCGGACGCCGTCCGCGCCGGGTATGCCGCCCGGCTGGCCGGGCGCATCCCGAAGCGGTTCTGGGCACAGGCGTCGTCGCCCGCGCTGTGATCGGGTTCGCTCGTGTCGGGGCTGCGGACTTCGGGTGCGCGGCGATGTTGTCCGCCTCGACCGGACGGGGGCGCCCCGCCCCCAGCTGACGGCCGCTGCGGTGGCGGACGTGGCGCCGGTGGATATGCGTCCGGTCGGCCGGGCGCATCCCGAGCGGTTCCGGTGCGGGCGTCGCCATCCCCGGTCCTCGGACACGTGCGGAGGTAGGCCGCACCCCCGCACGGTGTTGTCGCGGCTCAGCCGTTGACGAAGGTGAGGTTCGTCGCGTCGTAGCGCGTCCCCGCGATCTGCTCCGGTGGCGCGGCGGCTTCGATGGCGGCGAGGTCCTCGGGGGACAGCTCGATGGCCAGGGCCGCGAGGTTCTCCTCCAGATAGCGCTGCCGCCGGGTGCCGGGGATCGGCACGACGTCCTCGCCGCGGTGCTGCACCCAGGCCAGCGCGAGCTGGCCCGCCGTGACCCCCTTCGCCGCGGCCAGCTCGGTCAGCTTCGCGACGATCGCGAGGTTCCGGTCGAGGTTGCCCTCGGCGAAACGCGGCTGGCTGCGCCGCACATCGGTCTCCGCCAAACCTTCGACCGAGTTGTAGCGACCGGTCAGGAAACCGCGCCCGAGCGGGGAGAACGGGACAAGGCCGATGCCCAGTTCCCGGCAGACCGGCGCGATCTCCGCTTCCAGATCGCGGGTCCACAGCGACCACTCACTCTGCAACGCGGCGATCGGATGCACGGCGTGCGCGCGCCGGATGGTCTGCGCTCCGGCCTCCGACAGCCCGAGGTGGCGGACCTTCCCCGCCTGTACCAGCTCGGCCATGGCTCCGACGGTCTCCTCGATCGGCACCTGCTGGTCGACCCGGTGCAGGTAGTAGAGGTCGATGTGGTCGACTCCGAGCCTGCGCAGCGACGCCTCGCACGCCTGCCGCACATAGGGGGCGTCGCCGCGGATGTGGGTGGGCTCGCCCAAGCGATTGGCGAAACCGAACTTCGTGGCCAGCACCACCTCGTCACGGCGCTGCGCGATGGCCCGCCCGATCAATTCCTCGTTGTGCCCCGCGCCGTAGAAGTCGGCGGTGTCCAACAAGGTCACGCCGAGGTCGAGGGCGTGGTGCAGCGTCGCGATCGACTGCGCGTCGTCCGCTTCGCCGTAAGCGTGACTCATGCCCATACATCCCAGACCCTGCGCGGAGACTTCGAGTTCGCCGAGCCGCCGAGTGGAAACGTCGATCATGCTGCAACCTCCTGGGTTCGAATCGGTCGCTTCCGACGCTAGGTGTTGGAGCGCACTCCATGTCAACCGCGCGGGCGTAACCCGCGAGTGGCACACGGTGAAGATCCTTCTCGCACTTCGCCGCGACCATGTGCCACTCGCGGGAGTGGTCAGTCGGGGGTTGGGCTGGTGCGTCGGTTGCGGCGGGAGCGGGCGAGGTCGTATGCGGTGCACAGGAGTTCGCGGGTTGGTTCGGCGGTTTGCGTGCCAGGGTTGATGACCGCGAGCCAAGCGGCGGAGCCGTAGACGGGGTGGGGGATCATCGTGTCCGTCGTGCTCGGATCGTGCGGGGACGGTTCGCGGGGGGTATGGCCGGTCCACTGGATGAAGGCCTCTTTGCCTGCGGCGATGTTGACGCGGAAGGTGTTCGGGCGGTCCAAGCGGGATCCCTCGTCGCCGGGATAGTTCTTCGTGACGATTGTCGCGAAGGGCTGGGTCTTCGTCGGCACGACGCCGTCCGGTGCGTAGTAGAAGAACGTATCGCCCCAGCTGATCTCCGGTGATCCGTCGCTGGGGCCGGGACGCAGAACCAGTACTCCCTCGAGGGCGGAGACGAAGTCGATGATCTCGTCGATGGTCATGTGCTCCAGCGTTTCATTAAGGTGCTTATCGCGACTTCGGCCCGGATATCGAGGAGCAATAGCGTGGAAACTCTCAACTCGCGATTGCGAACGGTCGATGTGGCGCGGCGTGCCGGGTACTCGGTGCAGCAGATTCGCAACCTCGAGCGAGACGGTGTGCTGCCGCCTGCGCTGCGCACGGCAGCGGGCTATCGCGAGTACGGGGAGGTACACGTGCGATCCGCGCTGGCATACCGCGCGCTGGCGGCGGGCGTCGGTCCCGTCGAGGCCAAGCGGATCATCCGCACCGCGCACGACCGCCCGATCTCCGAGGGGCTCGCGCTTGTCGACGCGGCGCATGCGCGGCTGCACCGTGAGCGAACGGACCTCGCGCTGGCGAAGCGGGCGGCAGCGGCGATCTCGGCCGAGCCGATCGATGACGTCCGGCCATCGGATTCGATGAGCGTCGCCGAACTCGCCGCCGCGCTGGGCGTACGCCCCTCGACACTGCGGCATTGGGACGCCGAGGGACTCGTGGTCCCCGACCGTGCCGCCACACACCGGACGCGGCGGTACTCACCCGCTCAGGTTCGCGACGCCCGGATCGTCCACCAGCTTCGCAGCGCCGGATACCGCGTCGACACCCTTCGCACCTTGATGCCCGACCTGCCGCGCGGCCACCGATCCGCGGACGTCGAAGCCGCGCTCGCGGCCAGGGACGCGAGCATCACGGCTCGCTCCCACGCCCTCCTCGACGCGGCCGCCGCGCTCACCGCCGTCATCGCGCTCGCGGCCTCCTGATCTCGGCCGCCGGGTTCACGCGAGGGCGCATCGCAACGATCGCTCGAACCTCTCGGAAGGCCGATCGCCCAGGATACGAAACCTGGATCCCCCGGTATCGAGCGTGCTGCGCGATCCGAGCATGATCCCCGATTACGTCGCGCCGCTCCTGCAAGTCGCCGAACTGCTGGGCCGCTGAGGCTTCGGTGCGTCGGGTCGTCACGACGTAAGCGGAAGGACTGAGTTACCCGTCGCCGGCTGTGCTGTCCGGTTCGCTGCTCGTGCCGCACTCACGGAGCCACCGCTCAGCGGACAGCTTGCGCGGGCACGCCGGGGTGCATGTGGCATGAAGCTTCAGCAGGCCCTGCGCGTGCTTCTCATCGACGGGCCAGTTGCTGTCCTCGCAATAGTCCTGGATCCAGCTGCGCCGCGGCGTCATCGCTGCTGCTCGCGGTCGATTCGGTCCATGACCTCACGGAACGGCACGCGCTCGTCCGGATCGTCACCAAACTCGAGTAGCCACGGCAGCACCCAGAACAGCAGGATCAGCAAGCCGCCTACAGCGGCCATGACGATCAAGGTGACAGCGAGTTCGGTCACTCCGGAACCCCCTTGCATTGTGGTGTGGTTGGTGGCACCCGGCGCCGAGGAGTTCGGGGCTCGACCCGGCGCTGGGTGCTACAGAAAGTGTGTTCTGCGGGGACCGCTGCGAATCGCCACAACATGTGGCAGCGTTGAAGCATGGATGAGATGGGGGTCGGAGGACGGACCGCCAGGGCGCGCAAGCTGGCGCGGCTCACACAAACTCAGCTTGCGCACAAGGCAAACGTGTCGCTGTCCCTGCTACGCAAGGTCGAACAGGGTGACCGCCCGGCCTCGCCCGCGTTCATCGCTGCCGTCGCTCGCGTACTGGGGCTGAATGTCGCCGATCTGACCGGACAGCCCTACATCCAGGACCGCACCGACACCGCGGCGCACGCCGCGATTCCCGAACTTCGGCGCGCCATCCTCGCGTTCAACGACGAACCCCTCGCCGGGCCAACCACATTCGAGGAACTGACCGACGCTGTCGACCGCGTACGGGAGGGGATGCGCCGGGCTCACTACTCGGAGCTGACCGCCGACCTTCCCGACGCCATCCGGGGCCTGCACATGCTCGCCGACGACGAGCACTCCAGCCGCCATCGGGAAGCAATCCACTCCACCCTCGCCTACGCCTACAGCAAGGCCATGCTGTTCGCCTACCAATACGGCTACCTCGACCTGGCAGGGCTCGCCGCGGAACGCTGCGGGTGGGCGGCCGAACGCAGCGGCGACCCGATTTGGCCGATCGCTGCCGAGTACAACCGTGCCCTGGTCTTGCTGTCCTCCGGTGCCTATGTCGGAGGATTGCGGACGATTGAACGCGCCCACACCGCCAGCGAGCAACTGGCTACGACGCCTGATCTGCTCGCGGTGCGCGGCGCACTGCACCTGCGCGGGGCCATCCTCTCGGCTCGAGCACTCGATAGCGACGCCGCGGACTCGCACATACAGGAGGCTCGCGGTATCGCCGCGGCGATCGGTGCGGACAAGTACCGCAACTATGGAACCGGGTTCCGACCGTCGAACGTCGACATCCACTCCGTTGCCGTACCCGTTGAACTATCCGATGGAACCACGGCCGTGGCTCGCGCCGAGCAGATCCGCCTGCCCACGTCGGTGGCGCCGTCGCGCGCCGGGCATCACTGGATCGACGTGTCCCGCGCCTGGCTGCTCCATGGGGACAAGGACCGCGCGCTCGCCGGTCTGGACCAGGCGCGACGGATCGCGCCGGAGCTGACGCGCAACCACCCCCAGGTGCACGAGACAGTGCGGGTGCTCGCCAACGCACGGCGCGGCACCGACCAACTCGCCCGGTTCGCCAAGTGGGCCAACATCAAGATCTGACTTGATCGACGCCTACGACCGACACCGGACGTGGACCGCTCAACACCACGAAGGCCCGCAACCGATTCGTCTGGTTGACCTTCTCTGTTCTGGTGAGCGTGTCCCAACTTGTCACAATTCCGTTCGTACGGGGGAATCCGAGAGAGTGCGCCAGAGTGGGAAACTCCAGCTCACTGGACCTGCCCGTACGGGCTTGCACCCACCCGCACACCTCTCCCTCATCCTCGAGGATGATCCAACTCGGCACTATTTACCGACGCGCGCGGCCGCGATTTGCGGAATGCTGGGCGCATGATCGAACTGAGAGGCCTGACCAAGCACTACGGGCAGACCGTAGCGGTGCAGGATCTGTCCTTCACCGTTCGACCCGGCCAAGTGACGGGATTCCTGGGGCCCAACGGTGCGGGCAAGTCGACCACCATGCGGATGATCCTCGGGTTGGACAAGCCCACCGCGGGCACCGCGCTGATCAAGGGCAAGCCGTACCACGAACTGGACCATCCGCTGCGCACCGTCGGCGCGCTGTTGGATGCCAAGTGGGTGCACCCGAACCGGTCGGCGCGCGCCCATCTGGAGTGGATGGCCGCGTCCAACGACATCGCCAAGTCCCGAGTGGAGGAGGTGCTGCGGCTGGTCGGCCTTTCGGAGGTGGCGGGCAAGACGGCGGGCGGTTTCTCGCTGGGCATGTCGCAGCGCCTCGGCCTGGCCGGGGCGCTGCTGGGCGACCCCGAGGTGCTGCTGTTCGACGAGCCGGTGAACGGCCTGGACCCGGAGGGCATCCTGTGGATCCGCCGGTTCATGCAGCGGCTGGCCGCCGAGGGCCGCACGGTACTGGTCTCCAGCCACCTGCTGTCGGAGATGGCGCAGACCGCCGAGCACCTGGTGGTCATCGGGCGCGGCAAGCTCATCTCGGACTCGACCACGCAGGAGTTCATCGAACGCGCCTCCGAGCAGTCGGTGCGGGTGCGCAGCCCGCAGCTCGACCAGCTGCGCAGCGTGCTCACCTCGAACGGGATGACCGTCCGCGAGGACGGCGCGGGCGCCGACGGCCCCGCGCTCATGGTGGCGGGCGTGGCCAGTGACGCGGTCGGCAAGCTGGCCGGCGAGCACAACATCACGCTGTTCGAGCTGGCCCCGCAGCGCGCGTCGCTGGAAGAGGCGTTCATGCGGATGACCGGTGGCGCCGTGCAGTACCACGGCGAAGGCTTCGACCCGACGGGAGCGTCGGGCCCGGACGCGGCGGCTCGCGTAACCGCGGACGGCGGCTCCTACACAGCGATGGGAGGTGCGCTCTGATGGGCGTGCTGGCAGCGGAACGAATCAAGCTCACCTCCACCAGGTCGCCCTGGTGGTGTTCGGCGATCGTCGTCGTCCTCGCGCTCGGGATGGCCGCGCTGCTCGCCTCGGTGGCGCGCGCGTCCTACGGCAAGGAGGGCGCGATCGACCTGACCGTCTCCACCGCGGTGGCCGGGATCAGCGGCTTCGGCGTGATGGTCCTGATGATCATGGCGACCTTGACCGTGACCAGCGAATATCGCTTCGGCCTCATCCGGACGACGTTCCAGGCGACGCCGCACCGGGCCAAGGTCGTCGCGACCAAGGCCGGGTTGGTCGGCGGCTACGGCGCGGTACTGACCCTCGTCCTGGTGTTCCTCGCCTACCTGGTGGCCAAGGCGCTGAGCGGACCGGACGCGGGCGCGGCCCTCACGCTGTCCAGCCCGGAGGACTGGCGCGAGGTCTACGGCATCCCGATCTACGTGTTCCTGTGCGTCCTGCTCGCCATCGGCGTCGGCGTGCTGGTGCGGCAGTCCGCCGCCGCGATCTCGCTGATCGTGCTGTGGCCGCTGCTCATCGAGGGGCTGCTCGGAGCGTTCGGCAGCTTCGGCCGCAACGTGACCCCGTTCCTGCCGTTCGCGAACGCGAACCGCTTCTTCAGCGCCTCCGCGTCCACGGCGAACTGGCACTGGGGGCCGTGGGGCAGCCTGCTGTACTTCACCGTCTTCGTCGCGATCGTCTTCGGCGCGGCCTTGGTCGTGGTGAACCAGCGCGACGCGTGACGCATGCGGCGAGGCCGCTCGACCACCCGAGTCGCCATCCCTCGCCACTCGGGTCGGCGGGGCGCCGACCTTGTCGGGAGGTCCGGCGCTCCGTCCACCGCCCGCCACTGCCCGGCGGACGGTGCGTCGATCGGCCCGGCGCGAATGCTCGCGCCGGGCCGATCGTGCGTGTGAACATCGCGGAAACTATGTCCATGCCGCTTCCGAGACCCCTTCTCGGCCGAGTAGCCTCGGTTCAGCAACCAGCTCGTTATCCAACGCGGAGCCCGTCGACGTGCTCGCTGTGTTCGTCGCGGAGGTGAGAGATGGCGATGATCGGTAACCTGCCGACGTCAGATCGGCTGAGATACTCTCGGGGCGTGAATGAAACACCTTCCGGCGGCCCCGAGTCGGGGCCGGGGCCGGAGGCCGATGGAGGCGTACCGCCCGAGGTGGTCATTCCGTTGGAGCCGTCCGATGGGATCGATCCTTCCCGCCGTTCCGGCAGATTCCGTCGCGGGCAGCTGTCCGCCCTGGTGAACGCCGCGAATCAGCGGGCTGATCTGATCGGCGCGCTGCGCAGGGCGCGCCAGCAGCTGCCGGGGGACCCGGCATTCGGCGATCCGCTGTCGGTTTCCGGGCCCGGTGGCGCGCGGGCGGTCGCGCGCGCGGCGGACAAGCTGGTCGGCGACGCCCCGAGCGCGGCGCGCGAAATCGGTTTCGGGGCCTTGCAGGTCTGGCAGGCCGCGCTGGAACGGATGGGACGGGGTAGAGGTAGCCAGGAAATAACTGTCATGTTCACCGACCTGGTGGCCTTCTCGCGCTGGTCGCTGTCGGCCGGTGACGAGGCCACCCTCGAACTGTTGCGCAAGGTGGCCAAGGCCATCGAGCCGCCGATCGCCGAACGCGGCGGTCAGGTGGTCAAGCGCATGGGCGACGGCGTGATGGCGGTGTTCCCCTCGGCGGACCGGGCGATACGCGCCGCGGTGACCGCCAAGCGCAACCTGGCCGACGTGCAGGTGCGCGGCTACACCCCCAACATGCGGATCGGTTTGCACACCGGTTCCCCGCGCGAGATCGGGGGTGACTGGCTCGGGGTGGACGTCACGATCGCGGCCCGGGTGATGGAGGCCGGTGGAAACGGCAACACCATGCTGTCGGAGGCCACGCTGCTGGGGTTGCGGCCGGAGACGCTGGCGGAGCTGGGTTTGACGGTCAAGCAGTATCGCCGCGGCCTGTTCGCGGCTCCCCTCAGCGGCGTCCCCGATGACCTGCGGATCTTCCGGCTGTCCAAGGGCTAACCGAGCCACCAGGTCAGCGCGCCGCCCGCCGCGAGAACGGCGCAGACGGCCAGCGCGATCGACAGCGGCCGGGCCGTCTTCCAGGTGGTGTAGGCGCCGCCGAGCAGGAACCCCGCCAGGGCGAACAGAACGATCACGGTGACGTCGCTGGACACGTGCCCATCTTGCTCCGGCCCGCTCGACCACCGCTGTGCGGGTGGGGATCGTTCAGGGTGCAATTAACAAGCACGCATGCTTGCTTTTTTCTGGCCCGGGTGTGATGCTGGTCGCGGAACGCGGACTTCACGGGTGCGGCATGCGGCCCATCCTGACGGTTCGCCGTACAGGAGGCATTCCCGCTGATGAGTATGCTGGCCGCCGACCCGGACGTGCTCCGGATCGGAAACTGTTCCGGCTTCTACGGTGATCGGCTCGGCGCCATGCGCGAGATGCTGGACGGTGGCCCGATCGACGTGCTCACCGGCGACTATCTCGCCGAGCTGACCATGCTGATCCTCGGCCGGGACCGCATGAAGGACCCGGACCTCGGCTACGCCAAGACCTTCGTCAAGCAGATCGAGGAATGCCTCGGGCTCGCGCTGGAACGCAACGTGCGCATCGTGACCAACGCGGGCGGCCTGAACCCGGCCGGCTTGGCGGCGAAGCTGCGCAAGGTGGCCGCCGACCTCGGGCTGGACGCGAAGATCGCGCATGTGGAGGGTGACGACCTCCTCGCCCGCGCCGGTGACCTCGGTTTCGGCGCGCCGCTGACCGCCAACGCCTACCTCGGCGCCTGGGGCATCGTCGAATGCCTGAACGCGGGCGCGGACATCGTGGTCACCGGCCGGGTCACCGACGCGTCGGTGATCGTCGGTCCGGCCGCCGCGCACTTCGGCTGGGGCCGAACGGATTACGACCGGCTGGCCGGCGCGGTGGTGGCCGGGCACGTGATCGAGTGCGGCACCCAGGCCACCGGCGGCAACTACGCCTTCTTCACCGAACTCGCCGATCTGGGCAGGCCGGGCTTCCCGATCGCGGAGATCCGCGCCGACGGCAGCAGCGTCATCACCAAGCACGCGGGCACCGGCGGGGCGGTCACGGTCGACACCGTCGAGGCCCAGTTGATGTACGAGATCCAGGGCCCCCGCTACGCCGGACCCGACGTGACCTCCCGCCTGGACACCATCCGGCTCGACCAGGACGGCCCGGACCGGGTGCGGATCAGCGGCGTCACCGGCGAGGCCCCGCCGCCCCGGCTCAAGGTCTCGCTGAACACGCTCGGCGGCTTCCGCAACGAGATGGAGTTCGTGCTCACCGGGCTGGACATCGAGGCGAAAGCCGAACTCGCGCAACGACAGCTGGAATCCTGGCTGCCGACCAGGCCCGCCGAGCTGACCTGGACGCTGGCCCGCCTGGACCGGCCGGACGCGCAGACCGAGGAGCAGGCCAGCGCGCTGCTGCGCTGCGTGGTCCGCGACCCGGACCCGAACAAGGTCGGGCGCGCCTTCTCCAACGTCGCGGTGGAACTGGCGCTGGCCAGCTATCCCGGATGCAGCTTCACGACCCTGCCCGGCAATGGATCGCCCTACGGCGTGTTCACGCCCGGGTTCGTCGACGCCGCGGAGGTCCCGCACACAGCGGTGCTGCCCGACGGCACCCGCGTCGGCGTGCCGCCGTCCGCCGAAACGGCCGAACTCGCCGCGCTCGCCGAGCCGCCCGCCCCGGAAGCGCTGCCCGCCGGGGAGACCCGCCGCGCGGCGCTGGGGACGATCGCGCTGGCCCGCAGCGGCGACAAAGGCGGTGACGCGAATATCGGCGTGTGGGTCCGCACCGACGAACAATGGCGCTGGCTGGTGCACACCCTCACCGTGGCGCGCGTCAAAGAACTTCTGCCGGAGACCGCTTCGCTGACGGTCACCCGGCATGTGCTGCCCAATCTGCGGGCGCTGAACTTCATCATCGAAGGCCTGCTCGGTCAGGGCGTGGCCTATCAGGCCCGCTTCGACCCGCAGGCCAAGGGACTCGGCGAATGGCTGCGGTCTCGTCACCTCGACATTCCAGTGGAGCTGCTGTCATGACGAAACTCTGGGAAACGCCGGAACGACGCGAATTGCGAGCCACGGTCCGTGGCTTCGTGGAACGCGAGATCCTGCCCTACCTGGACGGCTGGGAGCGCGCCGGGGAGATCCCGCGCGAGCTGCACAAGAAGGCGGGCGCGCTCGGCCTGCTCGGCGTGCAGTTCCCGGAATCCGCGGGCGGTTCCGGCGGCGACGGCGTGGACGCGATGATCGTCTGCGAGGAGATGCATCAGGCCGGGGCGTCCGGCGGACTGTTCGCGTCGCTGTTCACCTGCGGCATCTCCGTTCCGCACATCATCGCCTCGGGCAACGCCGAGCAGATCGAGCGGTGGGTGCGGCCGACGCTGGCGGGCGAGAAGATCGGTTCGCTCGCGATCACCGAACCCGGCGGCGGATCGGATGTCGGACACCTCACCACCACCGCGCGTCGCGACGGCGATCACTACATCGTCAACGGCGCCAAGACCTACATCACCTCCGGCGTCCGCGCCGACTTCGTGGTCACCGCGGTGCGCACCGGGGGGCCGGGCTCGGGCGGCATCTCGTTGCTCATCGTCGACAAGAACACGCCGGGCTTCACGGTCAGCCGCAAGCTGGACAAGATGGGCTGGCTGGCCTCCGACACCGCCGAGTTGTCCTACGTCGACGTCCGGGTGCCGGTGGAGAACCTGGTCGGCCCGGAGAACTCCGGCTTCTTCCAGATCGCGGGCGCGTTCGTCAGCGAGCGCGTCGGCCTCGCGGTGCAGGCGTACTCCAGCGCGCAGCGGTGCCTGGACCTGACCCTGGAGTGGGTACGCAACCGGGAGACCTTCGGGCGTCCGCTGATCAGCAGGCAGGCGGTGCAGAACACGGTCACCGAGATGGCTCGGCGCATCGACGTCGCCCGCGTCTACACCCGTGATGTGGTGCAGCGCAGCGCCGAAGGCGAGACCGACCTGATCGCCGAGGTGTGCTTCGCGAAGAACACCGCCGTCGAGGCGGGCGAGTGGGTGGCCAACCAGGCCGTCCAGTTGTTCGGCGGTCTCGGCTACATGCGCGAATCGGAGATCGAACGCCAGTACCGGGATATGCGCATCCTCGGCATCGGCGGCGGCACGACCGAAATCCTCACCGGACTGGCGGCGAAGCGATTGGGGTATCAGTCATGACCATTCTGCGCAGCACCCTGGACACCGCGGCGCCCGAGTACGAAGCCGCCGCCGACGCGATGACGGCCAAGCTCGCGGAGGTGGAGGCCGAGTTCGCCAAGGCCATCGCGGGCGGCGGACCGGACAAGCTGGCCCGGCACCGCAAGCGCGGCAAGCTCACCGCGCGTGAGCGCATCGAACTGCTCGTCGACGAGGACTCGCCGTTCCTGGAACTGTGCCCGCTGGCGGGCTGGGGCAGTGAATTCCACGTCGGCGCCAGCACCATCGCCGGGATCGGCATCGTGGAGGGCGTCGAGTGCATGATCGTCGCGCCCGACCCGACCGTGCGCGGCGGCACCTCCAACCCGTGGACGCTGCGCAAGACGTTGCGCATCAACGACATCGTGCGGGAGAACCGGCTGCCGGTGATCTCGCTGGTGGAATCCGGCGGCGCCGACCTGCCCACGCAGAAGGAGGTGTTCGTCCCCGGCGGCCGGATGTTCCGCGACCTCACCCAGGCGTCGGCGGCGGGCATCCCGACCATCGCGTTGGTGTTCGGCAACTCCACCGCGGGCGGCGCCTACATTCCCGGCATGTCCGATCACGTGGTGATGATCAAGGAGCGCTCCAAGGTGTTCCTCGGCGGCCCGCCGCTGGTCAAGATGGCCACCGGTGAGGAGTCCGACGACGAATCCCTCGGCGGCGCCGACATGCACGCGCGGGTCTCCGGTCTCGCGGATTATTACGCGCTGGACGAGCAGGACGCGATCCGCATCGGACGCTCCATCGTCAAGCGGCTGAACTGGCGCAAGCAGGGCCCGGCTCCGCGCGCCGAGGTGATCGAGCCGCTGCACGACCCGGAGGATCTGCTCGGCATCGTGCCGTCGGACCTGAAGATCCCGTTCGACCCGCGCGAGGTGATCGCCCGCATCGTGGACGGTTCGGACTTCGACGAGTTCAAGCCGCTCTACGGCAGCAGCCTGGTCACCGGATGGGCCGAACTGCACGGCTATCCGGTGGGCATCCTGGCCAACGCGCGCGGCGTGCTGTTCTCCGAGGAATCACAGAAGGCCACCCAGTTCATCCAGCTGGCCAACAAGACGAACACGCCACTGCTGTTCCTGCACAACACCACCGGTTACATGGTGGGCAAGGAGTACGAGCAGAAGGGCATCATCAAGCACGGCGCGATGATGATCAACGCGGTCTCCAATTCGAAGGTGCCGCACATCTCGGTGCTGATGGGTTCGTCCTACGGGGCGGGCCACTACGGCATGTGCGGCCGTGCCTACGACCCGCGTTTCGTCTTCGCCTGGCCCAGCGCGAAATCCGCCGTGATGGGCGGCGCGCAGCTGGCGGGCGTCATCTCGATCGTCGGCCGGGCCGCCGCCGAGGCCAAGGGCCTGCCGTTCGACGAGGAGGCCGACGCCGGGATGCGCGCCATGGTGGAGGCGCAGATCGAGGCCGAATCGCTGGCGATGTTCATGTCAGGGCGGCTCTACGACGACGGCGTCATCGACCCGCGCGACACCCGCACCGTGTTGGGAATGTCCCTGTCGGCCATTCACAATGCCCCGATCAAAGGCGCCGACGGCTTCGGCGTCTTCCGAATGTGAGGCCGGATATGACTGCATCGCACGGCGATTCGAATACGGGTGGGCAGATCATGAACGTTCTCGTCGCCAACCGTGGCGAGATCGCCCGCCGGGTCTTCGCCACCTGCCGCCGGATGGGTCTTGGCAGCGTCGCGGTGTACTCCGACGCGGATGCCGCCGCGCCGCACGTCACCGAGGCGGACGCCGCGGTGCGGCTGCCCGGCAACACGCCCGCCGAAACCTATCTGCGCGGTGAACTGATCATCGAGGCCGCGCTGGCCGCGGGCGCCGACGCCATCCACCCCGGCTACGGGTTCCTCTCCGAGAACGCCGATTTCGCCAAGGCCGTGCTCGACGCCGGGCTGGTCTGGATCGGCCCGCCGGTCGAGGCGATCGAGCAGATGGGCTCGAAGGTCGCCTCGAAGAAGATGATGGACGCCGCCGGAGTGCCGGTGCTGGCCGAGCTGGACCCGGCCGAGGTCACCGAGTCCCACCTCCCGGTGCTGATCAAGGCGTCCGCGGGCGGCGGCGGGCGCGGTATGCGGGTGGTGCGCGAGCTGGCCGATCTGACCTCGCAGATCGAGGCCGCACGTCGCGAGGCGGAATCCGCCTTCGGCGATCCGACGGTCTTCTGCGAGCGCTACCTGGAGACCGGCAGGCACATCGAGGTCCAGGTGATGGCCGACACGCACGGCGCCATCTGGGCGGTGGGCGAGCGCGAGTGCTCCATCCAGCGTCGCCACCAGAAGGTGATCGAGGAGGCGCCGTCGCCGCTGGTGGAACGCACCGAAGGCATGCGGGAGCGGCTGTTCGAGGCGGCGCGCCTCGCGGCGGGCGCGATCGGCTACACCGGCGCGGGCACCGTGGAGTTCCTCGCCGACGAGCAGGGCGAATTCTTCTTCCTCGAGATGAACACCCGCCTGCAAGTGGAGCATCCGGTCACCGAGTGCACCACCGGCCTGGACCTGGTCCGGCTGCAACTGGACGTCGCCGCGGGCGGCGCGCTGCCCGCCGAACCGCCCGCGATGCGCGGACACTCGATCGAGGTGCGGCTCTACGCCGAGGACCCGGCGCAGGACTGGCAGCCGCAGAGCGGAACCGTGCACCGGATCGACATACCCTCGGTGCGCACCGAATTCGATCTGCTGGACCGGCCGGGCGTGCGCCTGGACACGGGCGTCGTGGACGGTTCGGTGGTCGGCGTGCACTACGACCCGATGCTGGCCAAGGTCATCTCCTACGCCGAGACGCGCGGCGAAGCGGCCCGCTTGCTGGCCGCGGCCCTGCACCGCGCCAAGATCCACGGCCTGGTCACCAACCGCGACCTGCTGGTGCGCGTGCTGCGTCATCCGGCCTTCCTGGCCGGTGACACCGACACCGCGTTCTTCGCCACGCACGGGCTGGACGTCCTCGCCGCGCCGCTGGTGTCGGCGTCCGACGAGGCGCTGTCCGTCGTGGCGGCGGCACTCGCCGAGGCCGCCGCCAACCGTGGCCGCGCGCGGGTGGGCGGCGGGCTGCCCAGCGGGTGGCGGAACCTGCCGTCGCAGTCGCAGCGCAAGTCGTACGAGAGCCGCGCGACCGGGACGCACGAGGTGGGATACCGCTTCGGCCGGACCGGCGTCACCGTGGACGGTCACGACGGTCTGGAACTCGTCGAGTCGGCTCCCGATCGTGTCGTGCTGTCGGTTCCGGGCGAACGCGGCCCGGTGCGCAGGCGATTCGAGGTCGCCCGCTACGGCGACCAGGTCTATGTCGACTCGCCGCTCGGCCCGGTGGCGCTGCGCCGGGTGCCGCGCTTCAGCGACCCCGCCGACCAGGTGGCCACCGGCTCGCTGCTGGCGCCCATGCCGGGCAGCGTGATCCGGCTCGGCGCCGAGGTCGGCAGCCAGGTCGAACAAGGTCAGCCGATTCTGTGGCTGGAGGCGATGAAGATGGAGCACACCATCGCCGCGCCCGCCGCGGGCGTGCTCAGCGCCGTGAACGTCACCGTCGGCCAGCAGGTCGACGTCGGCGCCGTGCTCGCGGTCGTCGAACCCGTGGAAACCCAGGAGAACTGATGAGCCACAATCGCGCAGCGCTCATCGAGCCGACGGGGTGCGGGAGCACCCGCAAGATACAGGAGAACTGATGAGCTTCATCGAAACCGACGAGCAGAAGGCGCTGCGGGCCGCCGTCGCCGCGCTGGCCGCGAAGTACAACTACCGCGACTACGTGCTGCCCAAGGCGCGCAAGAACGAGCCGCTGGACGAATTGTGGCAGGAGGCGGGCAAACTCGGCTTCCTCGGAGTGAACCTGCCCGAGGAGTACGGTGGCGGCGGCGCGGGCATGTACGAGCTGTCGCTGGTGATGGAGGAGCTGTCCGCGCAGGGAGCGGGCCTGCTGCTCATGGTGGTCTCCCCGGCCATCTGCGGCACCATCATCACCAAGTACGGCACCGACGAGCAGAAGCAGGAGTGGCTGCCCAAGCTCGCCGACGGCTCCGGCAAGATGGTCTTCGGCATCACCGAGCCGGACGCCGGCTCCAACTCCCATCAGATCACCACCACCGCGCGCCGCGACGGCGACGACTGGATCCTCAACGGCCGCAAGATCTTCATCTCCGGCGTCGACCAGGCCGAGGCCGTGCTGATCGTGTCCCGCACCGAAGACCACAAGACCGGCAAGCTCAAGCCCGCCCTGTTCATCGTGCCGACCGACGCCGAAGGCTTCACCAAGACGGCGCAGGAGATGGACATCATCGAGCCCGACCACCAGTACAGCCTGTTCCTCGACGACGTCCGGCTGCCCTCCTCCGCGCTGGTCGGCAAGGAGGACGCGGCGTTGATGCAGCTGTTCGCGGGCCTCAACCCGGAGCGCATCATGGGCGCGGCCATGGCGATCGGCCTGGCCCGCTACGCCATCGATCGCGCCGTGGAATACGCCAAGGAGCGCACGGTGTGGAAGACGCCGATCGGTGCGCACCAGGGCATCTCGCATCCGCTCGCCCAGGTGAAGGTCGAACTGGAGCTGGCGAAGCTGATGATGCAGAAGGCCGCGACCCTGTACGACACGGGCGACGAGATGGGCGCCGCCGAGGCCGCCAACATGGCGAAATACGCGGCGGCGGAGGCCAGCATCAAGGCGCTCGACCAGGCCATCCAGACCCACGGCGGCTCCGGCCTGACCAGGGACGTCGGGCTGGCCGCGATGCTCGCCGCCGCGCGCATCGGCCGCATCGCGCCGGTCAGCCGGGAAATGGTCCTGAACTTCGTCGCCCAGTACTCGCTGGGCCTGCCGAAGTCGTACTGAGAGGACGCCGCATGACCGAGACGGCTCCGTTCATCCGCTACGAGGTGAGCGACGGCGTCGCGACGCTCACCTTCGATTCGCCGCACAACCGCAACGCGCTGTCGTCCAAGCTGGTCGCCGAGTTGCTGCGCGGGCTCGACGACGCGGCCGCCGACGACGCGGTGCGCGTCGTCGTGCTCGCGCACACCGGCAACACCTTCTGCGCGGGCGCTGATCTCAGCGAGGCCAGTGACGCCGATCCGGCCGTGGCCGCCGACGAGCGCACCCGGGTCATGATCGGCGTGCTGCGCAGGCTGGTGGAGATTCCGAAGCCGGTGATCGCGCGGATCGACGGCAACGTGCGGGCAGGCGGCATGGGCATCGTGGCGGGCTGCGACCTCGTCGTGGCCGGACCGGCCAGCAGTTTCGCGCTCACCGAGGTGCGCATCGGGCTGGCGCCGTTCATGATCTCGCTGACCCTGCTGCCCAGGCTCAGCCCGCGCGCGGCCGGCCGGTACTACCTGACCGGCGAGAAGTTCGACGCCGCAGTGGCCGAGGAGATCGGCCTGGTCACCGTCACCGCCGACGACCCGGCGGCCGAGGTGGCGCGGCTGTGCGCGGAGGTGCGCAAGGGCTCCCCGCAGGGGCTGGCGGAGGCAAAGCGACTGGTCAACGCGGGCATCCTCGCCGAGTTCGACGCCTCCGCCGAAGAACTCGCGCGGCGTTCGGCGAGCTTCTTCGGCACCCCCGAGGTGCACGAGGGCATGCTGGCCTTTTTGCAGCGCCGCCCGCCGAGCTGGGCAGAATGACGACCATGGCGACACCCCACGAACCCAAGCAGGACCGCAGCCGCGCCACCCGGCAGCGCCTGCTCGAGGCGACCATCGACTGCCTGGCCGAGATGGGCTGGGCGGCCGCGACGGTCGCCGTGGTCGCCGAACGGGCCGGGGTGTCGCGTGGCGCGGCGCAGCATCACTTTCCCACCAGGGAGGATCTGATCACCGCCGCGCTGGAGTACATGTTCGACACGCGCAGCGGGCAGGCGGTGCAGGAAGCCGCGACGCTGACGGAGCTGGGTGACGGCCTGGCCCGCACCGAGGCGGTGGTGGCGGGGCTGGTCGAGTCCTACACCAGCCCGTTGTTCAAGGCGGCGCTGCAAGTCTGGACGCACGCCGCCGCCGACCCGGTGTTGCGGGAGCGGATCGTCCCGCTGGAGGCCCGCTTCGGGCGGGCCTCGCACCGCCGCGCGGTCGAAGCCCTGGGTGTGGACGACTCGGACCCGGTCACCCACCATTTGGTGCAGGCGACCCTGGACATGGCGCGCGGTCTCGGCCTCGCCGACGTTCTCACCGACGATTCGGCCCGCCGTAAGCGGATAGTCGAACAGTGGGCGGCCACGCTTCACGCCGCCTTGCACGCCTCCCGCTGAACCCGAGCCCGCGACCGGGCCGGGCGCGGGGGCTCGAGTGCCGGTCTCGGTACCCTGTATCACTACCTACGTAGTATTCGAAGGGTGTCCACCAAACGCGACCTCGTCTTGGACGCGGCGATCGACCTGCTGGGATCCCGCGGTACCCGCGCGCTCACCCACCGCGCGGTCGACGAGGCCGCGGGCATGCCCGCCGGATCGGCGTCCAATTACTTCCGCACCCGGGAAGCGCTGCTGATCGGTATCACCGAGCGCCTCGAGGCGCGCGACTACGCGGATTGGGAGGTGCTCACGCGGCAGCCCGCGCCCGGCACGATCGACGAACTCGTCGAGGGCATGGCCGCGTTCGTCGTGCACGCCGTGCGCGCCGACCGAATGCGCACCCTGGCCCGCTATGCCCTGTTCCTGGAAGCGCAGTGCGTTCCCGCGCTACGCGAGACCATCCGCCGAGGACATCTGCGGCTGACCGAATGGACCGCGACGCTGCTGGCGGGAATCGGCGCGGATCGGGCGGATGCGCGGATCCTGGTCGACCAAATCGACGGGATCATCCTGCATCAGCTGGTGAACCCGGTAGCGGACTTCGATCCACGCCCCGCGCTGGACCGGCTGATGCGCGCGCTGGCCGCCGGGAGCGATTGACCTGCGGCGCTCGCCGAGCGGCCTGCGCATCGCGACGCGCCGCACGCCGCGCTGCTCAGCACAGACCTTGCTGCTCGAGCCTTCCCGAATCGATGGCGTAGGAGGAGGCTCCGATCGCGGCGCCGATCAGGCCGACGATGATCGCGCCGGGAATCGCGCCGACGAAGAAGACGGGCAGGCCGACGAGCGCGCCGATGGCGGCGCCGATCGCCGCGCCGATTCCCGTGCGCAGTTCGATGGTGTCGCCGGGCGGCAGGCATGCCTTGATGTAGGTCACCTGCGGGGGTTCGCCGGTCGCCGCGACGACCGATTCGGCTCGGTCGGCGGGAGCCGCCGATGCGGTGGCGGCGAATCCGACGGTGAGCGCGGTTGCGACCAGTGCGCTGACCACCGTCACGGTCAGCTTCATAAAAGCGTTCAACTGTTTCCCTGAAAGTTCGCGGTGGACACGTCAGCTGATGGTCCGGCTACCGGCCCGGAGCCGTCACGCGTCCGATCATCATCGCTGGAGTTTTGCGGGATGCCAAGAGCGGGCGCTCGAATCATCGGCGCCGGTCGCATGTTCGACGTTCCACCGCTGTGCGCCCGCGCGCATCGCGGGATCGTGACCAGGGAAGGTGACTGCGCACAACGCGATCCGCACCGGCGCCGAGGTATGGCGCCGGTGCGGATGCGGTGTTCAGCGGGCGCAGGGGTCGCGCTGAACACCGGGAGGCGATGCGGCCCCGGGGAATGCAGGGCGACAGGACCGCATCGCGCGGTTTCAGTGGGTGGCGGTCAGGTCGTACACAGTGACCCCGTCCACCTGGGTGGCGGTGAAGTTCTCCTGGACCCACTGCGTGATCTGGGCGCTGGGGGAGGAGTCGGACGAACCCGGCCCGCCGCGTCCGCCGCCGACGAAGTAATGGATCTTCCCTTCGGCGACATATTGCTTGAACTGCTCCAGCGTCGGCGAGGGGTCGCTGCCGTTGAAGCCGCCGATGGGCATCACGGGCAGTTCGGTGGCCAGCTGCAAGCCCGCGGCGCTGTTCGAGCCGATGGCCGCGGCCACCCAGGTGTAGTCGCCGCCGTTCTGCTCGAGCAGGGACACGACCTGGGCGCTGGGTTCGCTCGCCCCGAGCAGACCGCCGATTCCGCCGCCGTTGGGGCCGGGACCGCCGTCTCCGGGCGCGCCCTGCGTCGCGGCGGTGCCCTGCGGGGCCTGCCCGCCGGGCAGCGTTCCCGGCGGGAACATCGTGCCGTCGCCAGGTGGGTTGCCCTGCGGTGCGGTACCGGGCGGCGTACCCGCGCCGTCGGGGAGCTGCCCGTCGCCAGGCATCCGGCCGCCGGGTGCATTGCCCGGTTGCGGAATGCGGCCGTCCGATGTCGCGCCTCCCGGCGAACGCCCATCCGGCGGCGTACCGCCCGGAACCTGTCCGGCTCCATCGCGGCCGGTGGTCCCGGTTCCATCCGGCATGCGGCGATTCATCCCCGGCATTCCCTCACCCCACGGTGGCCGACCACGCATCGCGACGTTCGGCCCGGCCGAAGGAATCGAACCCGCGTGCGGCGTCGCGATCGTGTCGACGGCGTAGGCGACCGGTCCGGCGAGGAAGGTGAACGCCACGGCCAGCGCCGACGCCACGGCGAGCTTGCGCGGCGCGGGCACGAGCACGGCGAGCGTCGCGATCACGCCGACGACCAGCACCGTCCAGCGCAGCCACGACTGCCATTCCGCACTGCGGGACAACAGCATCCAGGCGGTTGCCGTGGTGAGACCCACCGCGAGCGCCGACGTAAGCCGCACCCACAGCCGGTGCCGTCCCCGCCACGACAGCACCGCACCCGCGCCGACGAGCGCGGCGATGGCCGGAGCCAGGGCCACGGTGTAGTACTGGTGGAAGATGCCGGCCATGAAGCTGAAGACCAGCCCGGTCCCCAGCAGCCATCCGCCCCAGAGGACGAGCGAGGCGCGCTGTGGATCGGTGCGAGCGGCTCTGCCGCGCAGCAGGATTCCCACGACGAGCGCGACCAGCGCGGCGGGGATCAGCCACGCGATCTGACCGCCTTGCGCCGGTTCGAACATCCGCGTGATGCCGGTGCTTCCCCACATGCCGTTGCCGCCCGGCGGAAGGTCGCCGCCCGGTCCGACGCTGCCGCGCTCGTTGCCATTGAGCCTGCCGAGCCCGTTGTAGCCGAGGGTGAGTTCCAGGATCGAGTTGTCGTGCGAGCCGCCGATCCACGGACGTGACGAGGCGGGCCACAGTTCGACCGCCAGCAACCACCAGCCCGCGGTCACCACCATCGCGGCCGCGGCGGCGAAGAGTTGCAGGATGCGCTTGCCGAGTTTCGGCGGGCCCGCGATCGAGTAGGTCAGCGCGAGCGCCGGAACCACCAGCAGCACCTGCAATTGCTTGGTGAGAAAACCGAAGCCGATCAGCACGCCGGTCGAGACCAGCCAGCGCCAGCGGCCGTCCTCCACCGCCCGCGTCATCGCCCAGGCGGCCGCGACCATCAGGAACACCAGCAGCGCCTCGGGATTGTTGAACCGGAACATCAGCGCCGCGACGGGCGTCACCGCCAGCGCCAACCCGGCGAGCAATCCGGCCGCGGGCCCGAACGGCCTGCGCACCGTCGCCCACAGCAGTGCCACACTGGCCACCCCGAGCAGCACCTCCGGCACCAGGATGCTCCAGCTGCTCAGCCCGAAGGCCCGCACCGACAGCTCCATCAGCCACAGTGAGGCGGGCGGTTTGTCCACGGTGATCGAGTTCGCCGCGTCGGAGGACCCGAAGAAGAACGCCTTCCACGAGACCGACCCCGCCTGTACCGCGGCCGAGTAGAACGAATTCGCCCAACCGTTGGCGCTCAGGTTGCACAGATACGCCACCGCCGTGCCGATCAGTAGCGCCGCCAGCGCCGGATACTCCCAGTTCCGGCGCGGCCTCGGCCGCGGTTCGGTCGCGGCGGGTCGCGCGGTGAGCGTCGCCGTCATCAACGGTCTCCCTCGGCGGTGCTTCCGGCGGCGGCGAGAGCCGGCGCGCTCCGCGCGCCGTCGCCTCCGCTGTCGCGGAACACCCAGCGCAGCCCGACGAACCGCAACAGCGTCGCTACCAGATTGGCCACCACCAGGACGAACAGCTCCAGGTGCACCGAGGCGTCCGGCGCCCACCGATGCAGCGCGAACAACGATCCGCTGGTGAGCGCCAAGCCGATGCCGAAGATCACCAGCCCTTGGAACTGATGCGACACGGCTCCGTTCGACCCGCGCACGCCGAAGGTGAAGGCCCGGTTGGCGGCGGTATTGCCCACCGCCGTGATCAGCAGCGCGGCGAAGTTCGCCACCTGCGCGCCGGCGAGCGGCTGCAACAGCACGTAGAGCAGCAGATAGGCCAGCGTGCTCAGCACGCCGACGATCGCGAACCGCACGAGTTGCCCGACCATGCCCAGCGGCACTCCCGGCACCAGCGGTTCCCGGCCCACCGACCGGCGCAGTTCCTCGAGCGGCAGCGTGCCGGTGGCCAGCGCCCGCCCGAGCCGCCAGATGCCGAGCAGGTCCTTGCGCGCGGTGTCGATGATGTCGACGCGGCTGTCCGGATCATCGATCCAGTCCACCGGAACCTCGTGGATGCGCAGCCCCGCCCGCTCGGCGAGCACCAGCAATTCGGTGTCGAAGAACCACTCGCCGTCGTGCACCAGCGGCAGCAGGCGGCGCGCCACGTCGGTGCGCATGGCCTTGAAGCCGCACTGGGCGTCGGAGAAGTGCGCGCGCAGCGAGGCTTTCAGCAGGAGGTTGTAGCAGCGCGAGATGATCTCGCGCTTGGGCCCGCGCACCACCCTGGACGCGGCATCGAGCCGGGTGCCGATGGCCAGGTCGGAATGCCCGGTGATCAGCGGTGCGACCAGGGGCAGCAGCGCGTTCAAGTCGGTGGACAGGTCGACGTCCATATAGGCGACCACCTGCGCGTCGGAGCGTTCCCACACCGCTCGCAGCGCCCGCCCGCGTCCCTTGGCGGACAGGTGCACCACCCGTACGTCGTCCAGTTCTTCGGCGAGCAGCTGGGCGACCTGTAGCGTGTCGTCGGTGCTCGCGTTGTCGGCGACCGTGATGCGCGCCGGGAAGGGGAACCCGTCGCGCAGGTAGGCGTGCAGTCTGCGGACGCACACGCCGAGGTCGGCTTCTTCGTTGTAGACGGGTATCACCACGTCCAGCACGGGCGCACCCGTGGTCTCGGTCCGTTCCGCCGCCGCGACGGTCAAGGTCTCGGTCATGCGAACAACATTCGACGGCTACGCTGCCACGGCGCTGGGCCTCAGCTGTGAGGTTCCTGGGGGTGCCGCCCGAGCCGGATCACGCCATGGGCGGGCCCCGTAGCGTACGGTCGATGACAGCGGGACCATTCAGGTTCTCCGAGCAAAGGACCACGTTTGTCCGACAAATCTCCGCGCAGTTCGATGTCCAAGAAATCCGGGAAGTCCCTGAAGGAAAAGCGAGCGGAGAAGAAGGCCAAGACCGCGGGTGACAGCGGCGCTGGTTCCAGCAAACACTGACCGGTGGGACGGGACCCGGCCGACGGCCGGGTCTCCATACCCGGGTGGACAGGTAGCATCCGGATTCGTGATGCTCAGCGGCCGGACGGAAGACGACCCGCCGCGCAAACGTGTGGACGCGCGCACCGAGCGTTGGCGCGAGCATCGCAGGAAGGTGCGCGAAGAATTCGTCGACGCGGCTTTCCGCGCGCTCGACAAGTTCGGCCCCGCGGTCAGCATGGGCGATATCGCCAAGGAGGCGGGCGCCGCCAAACCGAAGCTGTATCGCCATTTCGAAGACAAGACCGACCTCTACAACGCGATCGTCGACCGGGTGCGCGACATGCTCTGGGAACAGATCATGACCAGTTTCGACCTGACCGGCGACTCGGCCGCTGACCTGGTGCGCCGCGCCGCGTCCGAATACGCGCAGGTGGTGTCGCGGCAGCCGAACGTCTTCCGGTTCATGCTGCACAGCCACTTCACGCAACGCTCCGACGACGCCGACCGCGCGCTGCAATCGGCCCGGCAGTCCGCCCACCGCGCCGCCGAACTGTTCGCCGGTGCCGTGGACGAGGAGTCGGTGCGGGTCGCGAGCGCGGAACTGGTGATCTATTCGATCTTCGGTGCGGTGGCCTCGGCCACCGATTGGTGGCTGGGGGTGAACCGGGTGGAGCCGCCCGCCATGCCGGTCGAGCAGTTCGCCGCCTATCTGAGCGAGATCATCTTCGCGCTCGTGGCGGCCAGCGCTCGGCTGCACGGCATCGCGATCGCAGCCGATCTTCCACTGCACCGCGCCTTTTCCGCTCTGTGACCGCCAGCGCCCCCCGGGCCGGGCGCCGAGGTCTTCGCCGCATCCACGCCGAACGTCGTTGTTCCGATCGCCTCGCCGTTGAAGCCATCCGTGTCGGCGACGTCTTCAGTATCGCAGCGCCCACCGACAGGAAATGGCGTGCGCCGAGCGGTTGCCCCGCTCAGTTTCCATGCAATCGCCACAGCGGGGACACCGGCCCGTGGCCCGCGCCCAGATCGTAGGACGCGGCCAGGCAGCGGTAGGTCCACTCCTTGGCGAACTCGATCGCTTCGGGCACCGAATAGCCGTGGGCCAGCGCGCAGGCGGTCGCGGCGGCCAGCGTGTCGCCGCCGCCGTGGTCGTTGCCGGTCGCGATGCGCGGGGCGGTGAACTCGAGGAACCGCTCGCCGTCGAACAGCAGGTCGGTGCTGTACTCGGAGGAACGCAGGTGCCCGCCCTTCACGACCGCCCACTGCGGCCCCAGCTTGTGCAGCGCCTCGGCGGCGCGCCGCGCCGAATCCTCGTCTTCGACGTCGATACCCGTGAGCAGGCGGACCTCGTCCAGGTTCGGTGTCACCACGGTGGCGAGCGGGATCAGGGTGCCGCGCAGCGCGTCGAGCGCCTCTGCGTGCAACAGCGGATCGCCGTGCATCGAGGCCGCGACCGGATCGACGACCAGCGGAATGTCGCCGTCGCGACCGATGCCGACCTCCTGGCACACCGCCGCCACCGCCTCGATGATCGCGGTGGAGGCGAGCATGCCGGTCTTCGCGGCGCCGACGCCGATGTCCGTGGTCACCGAGCGCACCTGGTCGGCGACGACCTGCGGCGGAATCTCGTGAAAGCCGCTGACGCCCACAGTGTTCTGCACGGTCACCGCCGCGACGGCCACCAGTGCGTGCACACCGCACAGCGCCATGGTGCGGGTATCGGCTTGGATTCCGGCGCCTCCGCCGGAATCGGTACCGGCGATGGTGAGCGCCCGGACGGGGGTCTGCCCCTCGGCGGGCAATGGCAGCAGTTTCACGACACAAACCCTACGGCGACCCGGTCCGGTGGCCACCGGCAACCAGAACCCGCGCGCGGATAGCAAAAATGAAAATCGTTATCATTAATGTCATGGACTCCGACCTGCTTCCCGTCACCGTGCTGTCCGGCTTCCTCGGTGCGGGCAAGACGACGCTGCTCAACCACATCCTGGCCAACCGGGAGGGCCGCCGGGTGGCGGTCATCGTCAACGACATGAGCGAGGTCAACATCGACGTCGCGCTGGTCGCCGGCCAGGGCCACCTGGACCGCACCGAGGAGAAGCTGGTCGAGCTGACCAACGGCTGCATCTGCTGCACCCTGCGCGAGGACCTGATCGAAGCCGTGGCCCGGCTCGCTCGCGAAGGCCGCTTCGATCAATTGGTGATCGAATCGACCGGCATCTCCGAGCCGATGCCGGTGGCCGCGACGTTCGACTGGGAATTCGAGGACGGCTTCCGGCTCGATGACGTCGCTCGGCTGGACACCATGGTGACCGTGGTCGACGCTTCGACCTTCCTCGCGGAGGTGGCGCGCGGGCAGGCGCTGGCGGAGCGGAACCTGCAAGCGGGCGACGGCGACGCGCGCACCATCGCCGACCTGCTGGTGGATCAGGTCGAGTTCGCCGACGTCCTGCTGGTCAACAAGACCGACCTGGTCGGCGCGGCCGCGGCGGGGGCGGTGGAGGCGACGGTGCGCCGCATGAACCCGCGCGCCCACGTGCTGCGCACCAGCAACGGCGTGGTCGATCTGGCCGAGGTTCTGGACACCGGCCGCTATGACCCGGTGGTCGCCGCGGAGGCCGAGGGCTGGGCGGAGGAGCTCGCCGGTGGGCACACGCCGGAGACCGAGGAGTACGGCATTCGCAGCCTCACCTACACCGCCGATCGGCCGTTCCATCCGCTGCGCCTCTCGGCCGCGCTGGAGCAGTTGCGAGGGCTCCTGCGCAGCAAAGGATTCTGCTGGATCGCGAGCCGGTCGACGCTGGCCGCGGTGTGGTCGCAAGCGGGGCCGAACCTGGTCTTCGAACCCGCCGCCTGGTGGTCGTCGCTGGAAGTGCCGCCGGGGCAGGAGATCGTCTTCATCGGGATAAAGCTGGATTGCGACAAGGTGCGCTCGCTACTGGATGGCGCCCTGCTCACCGACGCGGAGTTCGCCGAGGGGCCGGGCGCGTGGGCCGAGTATCCCGATCCCTTCCCGGCGTGGGGGGAACTGCACGAGCACGCCTGAAGATCGCGGCCCATGCTCCCGGCTTCGGGGCATGGGCCGCTGCCGTGCCACCGCATGGGCGCGCTCAGTTCGAGATTCCGGGCGCCTGGCGGAGGTAAGTCGTGTCGGTCAGTTGCTCGATCATGAAGTCGGCGATGTCGGCACGGGCGATCTTCAGGCTCAGACCGCGCTCGTCCGCCGGGAATCCGCGCCGGTAGCTGCCGGTGGCCGGTCCGTCGGTGAACGCGCTCGGTCGCACTATCGTCCAGTCCAGGTCGCTGGCCAGGACGTATTCCTCCTGCCGGACGTGATCGGCATAGGCAGGGCGCAGCAGCAACCCGAACATCACGTACTTCCACAGGAAGTTCAGGTTGCCCCGGCTGTCGCCGACGCCGAGGGTCGTCTGGCAGATCAGGCGCTTGACGCCCGTGCGATTCATCGCGTCGATGACCGCCGCGGTGCCGCCCGCCCGGACCACGCCGTTGCGCCCGTTGCCGAGCGAGATCAGCACCGCGTCCTGCCCCTGCACCGCTCGCCGCACCGAATTCGTGTCCAGCACATCGCCTTCCACCACGCGCAGCCGGTCGTGCCGCTGCGTGACGCTCGCGGCGCTGCGGGTGAAGGCCGTCACCTCGTGGCCCTCCCGCAGTGCCTGCTCGACGACGAGACGGCCGACGGTCCCGGTGGCTCCGAAGACTGCGATTTTCATGGTTTTCTCTCCTGTTTCGAAAGCTGCTGTGCCGTTGATGAATCCAGTACATCAGCGGGAAGCGAGACGAACCATGGCCACAAGTCTCGATGCCATAAGAGAAAGTCTCAGCGCAGCTCGGCGAAGAACTCCGTGATCTCCTCCGCCATCAACGCGGGCGCCACGTGGTGCAGGTAGTGGGTGAACACGTCGTGCGTGCGCCACGACACGATGTTGTGGTCGCGCTCGGCGAAGCGGCGGATGCCGTGGAAGTCCCCGGTGGAGCCGCACAGCGCGAGCGGAACCGTGGTCGGCGCCGTGGGATGCTCGGCCTTGTCCTTCTCGAAGTAGTGCCGGATCGCCGAACCCGCGGTGCCGGTGAGCCAGTGGATCGCGATATTGGTCAGCACGAAGTCGTCGTCGAGGTCCGGACCGAGCAATTGGCCGTTCCAGCCGACCAGCCCGGCGGGCGAGTCCGTGATCGCGTGCGCCAGCGTCTGCGGTTGCTGCGATTGCAGCACGTTGAAGCCCATCTTGTTCTTCACGAACCAGTCCAGGGTGGCCAGCGACCGCTGCTCGTCATCGGTGAGATCGGCCAGCTCCGCCGGATCGCCGGACGGGAACGAGTACACCTGCGTCACGTGCACGCCGACCACCTGTTCCGGCTCCACCCGCCCGAGTTCCGGCGAGATCTGCGAACCGCCGTCGTTGCCCACCGCGCCGTAGCGGGTGTAGCCGAGCCGCCGCATCAACTCCGCCCAGGCGCGTGCGATCCGGCTGTCGTTCCAGCCCGCTTCGGTGGTGGGGCCGGAGAAGCCGTACCCCGGCACGGAGGGGATCACCAGATCGAACCCGGCGGCGGTGAGCGGCTCGATGACGCCGATGAACTCGACGAAGGTACCGGGCCAGCCGTGCGTGAGGATCAGCGGAAACGCGTCCTCCCGGGTGGACTTCACGTGCAGGAAATGGATGTTCTGGCCGTCGATCTCGGTGGTGAACTGCGGGTAGGCGTTCAACGAGTTCTCCACCCCGCGCCAGTCGAACCCGTCGCGCCAGTAGCCGACGAGGTGGCGCACGCGCTCGACGCTCACCCCGTAGGTATCGCCCGAGCCCGGGATCTGCTCGGCCCAGCGGGTGCGGGCGAGGCGGTCGCGCAGGTCGTCCAGGTCGGCCTGGTCGACGTCGATGCGGAAGGGGGTGATCGCGGACATTTCTGCTCCTTTGAAACGGAATGTTCTGTTCTGATTGAACCGTAACAGAACGGATCGTTCCGTTCAAGTGCTATCCTGGTGTCATGCCGAAAACATCCGACGCCCCAGCTCAGAAGGGTCTACCTGGCCGTAAGGCGCAGGCCGCCCGCAACGACGGCTTGATTCTGGAGGCCGCCCGAGCCGTGTTCCTCGCCGACGCCACGGCCCCGATCTCCGCCGTCGCCGAACGCGCGGGCGTCGGGATCAGTGCGCTGTATCGCCGCTATCCGAGCAAGGAGGTGCTGCTGCGCACGCTCTGCCACGACGGTCTGCGCCGGTACAACGCGGAAGCCGATGCGGCGCTGGAAGATCCGGACGGCTGGCACGGCCTGGTCGGCTTTCTCGAGCGAGTGGTGGACGCCGACGTGCACTCGCTCACCGTGCATCTCGCGGGCACCTTCACCCCTGACGAATCCATGCTGCCCGACGTAACGCGCTCCGGCGAAGCGACCGAGGAGATCGTGCGCCGCGCGCACGCCACCGGCAAGCTGCGCCAGGACGTCACGCCGCAGGATCTCGGGCTGATCCTGGAGTCCTGCGCGGCCGTCGCGGTGCCGAGCCCGGAGCGCACCGTCCAACTGCGCCGCCGCGTGCTCGCGATGCTCGTGGCCGGGCTGTGCGCGGACGGCGACCTCCCTGGCCCCCCACCCGCGCCGGGCGAATTCAACTGGCGCTGGGCTCGGCGATGATTTCTCCCGCGCCGACCGGTCCGCACTGGTAGGAATACCGCTGTCCGCCCCGAAAGGATGCGCCGTGAACTGGACACTCGAGGTCGTCATCGTGCCCGTGTCGGATATCGACCGAGCCAAACAGTTCTACGCCGAACAACTCGGCTTCACCGTCGACCACGATACGAAAATCAATGACAACGTCCGTATCGTGCAACTGACCCCACCCGGCTCGGGCTGTTCGATCGTCATCGGCAAGGGCGCGGTGCCCGACATGACACCCGGCTCCCAGCAAGGCCTGCAACTCGTGGTCAACGACCTGCGCAAAGCCCACGAGGAACTCACCGCCCGAGGCGTCGAGGTCACCGAAATCCAAGTCTTCGGCGAGAATCCCACCCCCATGCCCGACCCACTCGACAACGTCGGATTCTTCTTCTTCACCGACCCGGACGGGAACGGCTGGGGCGTCCAGCAGATCTCGACCCGTCCGTGAGGGTTGTCGCGACGAACGCCGAGTGGGTCTGCCTCGGCTATCGGTTGCCGAGGAAGAGGGTTTGCGTGCTGCGGCCCAAGGGACCCTTTTCGTCGTAGAGCGCCGATTCGGCCATACCTATGCCATGGGGTTGGGGGTAGGTGACGGCGTCGAGGCAGACCCATTCGCCTGCGGGCTGGCGGTGCAGGGTGACCGTCAGGTCGGTGTTGATGAACAGGTACTTCGACCAGTCCATGACCGCGCTGACGCCGTTTCCGGAATCCGCCGCCGCGAGGGTGCGTTCCAGCGGGCTCGGGTCGGTGCCCGCGACGATCGGATATTTGATCCTGATCCAGCACACCGCCGGGCCGGGCTCGGTGAAGGATCCGCTGACGAAGCGGTATTCGATGGCGGTGTGGAAGCCCACCGCCTGGGTGGAGGGGAACGGCGCGGGCACGTCCGCGTGTTCGGGGCCGGGACGTGTGCCGGTGGGCAGGAAACGTTCCGGCAGTAGCAATTCCGGTTCGGACAGCTTGAACCGCCAGGCATTCGCGCGCATCACCGGCCCGCGCTCGGTGGACAGCGTCGCCTCGATGAGTTCGACGCTGCGGCCGGGGCGGACGACCCGCGCCGCCGCGGTGAGCGGTGCCAGTGGCACCGGGCCGAGGATCTCGACCGCGACCCGGCCGACCTGGAACCCCGGGCGCGGCTCGCACCGCTCGATCACGTGCCCGAGCAGCGCCGAGGGCGGACCCGCGTGCTGGGCATCCGGCGACCAGGGGCCGCGGGTCAGCTCGGTGGACAGAAAGCGATCCGGCCGGTCGGGGTCGGGAAGGTAGAAGGCGTCGCTCACAGTGCCCCGCCTGCGCTCGATTCCGTCGTGCGCGCCCGCGCGCACGGTCCTCGGTTCCTTCGCCGGTGCTCGCTCACGTCGCTGTCCGTCCTTCGGGCCGATCGGTCGGGTTGTACAACGACGGTAGCCCGCTCCGGAACGGAACTCGAGGTCAGACCCGGCCGAACGCCAGCGCGACGTTGTGCCCCCCGAAGCCGAACGAATTGTTCAGCGCGAAATCGATGCGCTGGGTGCGCGGCGCGCCCGCGACGATGTCCAGGTCGATCGCCGGGTCGAGATTGTCGAGGTTCAAGGTGGGCGGGACGACCTGATCCCGCAGGGTGAGCATGGTGACCAGCGACTCCAACGCGCCGACCGCCCCGATGGAATGCCCGAGCGCCGATTTCGGCGCGTAGACCGAGGCATCGGGCACCACGGACGCGATCGCGTTGGCCTCCGACGCGTCGCCGATGGAGGTCGACGTGGCGTGCGCGTTCACATGCTGGATGTCCGAAGCTCGCAGTCCTGCGGTGTCGATGGCCTTGCGCATCGCGCGAGCCGCGCCGATGCCCTCCGGCTCGGACGCGACGATGTGATAGGCGTCGGAGGTGATGCCCGCGCCGAGCACCCGCCCGTGCACGGCGGCCCCGCGCGCGCGAGCGTGCCGCTCGGACTCGAGCACCAGCAGCGCGCCCGCCTCGCCGAAGACGAATCCGTCGCGGTCCCGGTCGAACGGGCGTGACGCGCGTTCCGGGTCGTCGTTGCGGGTGCTCATGGCGCGCATCATGGCGAAACTCGCGATGGGCACGGCGTCGATATGCCCTTCGACGCCGCCCGCCACCACCACGTCCGCCTCGCCGGTGGTGATCAGCCGCCACGCGTGCGCGATCGCCTCCGAACCCGAGGAGCAGGCCGACACCGGAGCGAAAACACCTGCCCTCGCTCCGATCTCGAGCCCGACGGTGGCGGCGGGACCGTTCGGCATCACCATCGGCACCGACATCGGCGACACCTTGCGATAGCCGCCCGCGCGCATCGCGTCGACCGCCGAGATCAGCGCGTCGCCGCCCCCGAGCCCGGTGCCGATGGCCACCGCCAATCGGTCACCGTCCACCTCGGGCGCGCCGGCGGAACGCCAGACCCGGCGGCCGAGCACCAGCGCCATCTGCTCGACGTAGGAATGCCTGCGCTGTTCGACCCGGGTGAGCTCGGTGCCGGGCTGTGACTTCAGCTTGCCGCCGATGCGGACCGGCAGGTCGTACTCGGCCACGAAATCGTCCTCGAGCGCACCGATTCCGCTGTGCCCCGCCAGCAATTCGGACCAGGTCGTGTCCATGTCGTCGGCCAGCGACGTGGTCGCCGCGTACCCGGTAACCACCACCGAATCCCGAGTTTCTGAAGCGATTGTTACAGTCACGATGTCATGAATACCTGTACCAATCGCTACAGTCAACCCATGGCCCGCCCCCTAGACCACGCCAAACGCGCTGAACTGCTCGCCGCCGTGGTGCGCTACATCGCCGACCACGGCCTCGCGGACCTGTCGCTGCGGCCACTGGCCGCCGAACTCGGCACCAGCTCGCGCATGCTGATCTACTACTTCACGACCAAAGAAGAGCTGCTGGTCCAAGCGCTGGCGACGCAGCGCCCCGACATCGCGGCCGTATTCGCCGATATCCAGGATGCGTCCGAACTCCGCGACCGCCTCTGGGACTTCTGGACCGTCAACACCTCGGGTGAGGGCCGCACGAGCGTGCGGGTGATGCTGCAAGTCGTCGGCGCGGCATGCGCTCCGCGGAGTCCGTACGCCGACTACGCCGTCTCGGCGATCGCCGCGTTCGTGTCGGCGCTGGCCGACGGGCTGCGCAACCTTCCGTCCATTGACGACCCCGAAGTCGTTGCGACCCTGCTTGTGTCGGGCTTGCGAGGGATTTTGCAGGACCGGATGATCACCGGCGAGGTCGAGCGCACCGACCGCGCGGCCCGCCGCCTGATCGAGCAGACGGTGCTCTGAACTCGCATATCGGCGCATCCGGGCGGTCATGGTGCGACGGTGACCATTCATCCGACCGAGCGACCAGAGTGAGGTAGGCGCCTTCGCCTGATGCCGCCGGAGATCCTCACGCAGCAGGTCGTCGCCGAAATCACTCGACAGCGGACTCCGGATGCGCATGCGCGAAGACGCGTTTCAGCATCGCGTGCAGTTGATCGCGCTCGGCCGGGTCCAATGGGGCGAGGATTTCGTCGCCGACCTGACCGGCCTCCCGATCGAGGGAACGCAATGCCGCGCGGCCGGTGCGGGTGATGCGCACGGTGATCCGGCGACGGTCGCGGTCGTCGCGCGTGCGTTCCACCCGACCGGCGGCTTCCAGTTCGTCGACGATCTTGGCGACGTCGCTGGGGTGGATGGCCAGACGCTCGGCCAGATCCCGTTGGGCGTGCGGGCCGAAATCGGCCAGCGCCGCGAGGATCGCCATGTGCCACAGGCGCAGGCCGCGGGCGGCGAGCCGGTCGGCGAATCGGCCGCGCGCGGTCTTGCCCACCCGGGACAGGAGGTAGATGTCGAGGCCGAGCAGGCTCGGCGGCAGTGCGCGTCCGGAGTCCATCGAACTATTGTAGGTCCGGACCTACAATAGGTTCGCACCAACTAGTTGGAGACGCCGTGGACGCACTTCATCCGAGACTTCTGGTCACCCGATTCGCCGAATGCTTCGAGTTCTACGCGGCCGTGCTGCCCGAGCTGATCGGGGCGACCCTGATCAAGGGAACCGCTGCGGGTCCCTATGCGAACTGGGACGTCGGGGACCAAGGTGCGCTTGTGCTCTTCGATCGCTCCGCGATGGCGGAGGTCGTCGCGACGTCGGCGCTGCCGGAGCGAGCCGCGCCGTCGCAGGACGCGGTCATGTTCGTCTGCCGGGTCCGCGATGTCGACGCGGGTGCGAAACTGTGCGCCGAGCACGGCGCGACGGTTGTCACGGGTCCGGCCGATCGGCCGCAGTGGGGCCCCGGGCTGCGCACCGCCCACCTGCGTGACCCGGAGGGCACGCTGATCGAACTCCAGTCCTACTGATCGCCGAGCGGTTCTGATCGGAAAAGTCATGTGTGGAGGGGCGCTTTCGATCCGCGCCTCTTCCCGGTTCAACCCCACCCGATGCAGGGGGTGGACGTATCCGTGGTCAGCGACGCGGAGCCGTGAAGAACGGCGCCGCGTCGCTCGACTGACCTGACCGCTGTCAGCCTGTCGACCGTGAAACCGGGCAACTGCGTTCGATTTCCCAGTGCGCCTGGGGCATCGGAGGCTCGTCTCCGGCAGCTACTCGGCGTATGGCTGATCCTCGCCCTGGGCGCTGTAGCCGATGCTCCAGATGTAGCCGTCGGGGTCCGCGAAGGTGCCGCCGTACCCACCCCACTGCGTTGCGGCGGCAGGCTCGAGGACCGTGGCACCCGCCTTCTCGGCTTCGTCGAGAATCTCGTCGACCCGCGCCTCACTGCGTACCACGTATGTCAGGGCCAGCCCGCTGAAACCGCTCCCTTCCGGACTCGTACCCATCTCTGCGGCCAGACCCTCGCGACCGTAGAAGCCGATGAGCGGCCCGTCCTCGGCCGAGAAGAACACCGACACGCCGTAGTCCCGATCGACCTTCCAACCGAGCCCGTCCACGTAGAAACGCTTGGACCGATCCATATCCTGGACGCCGAGCAGGATCGAGCTGATATTCGCTTTCATTCCGTTTCTCCTTAGGTCATATAGGCCGGGGACGCACACGACGGTCACGCTATTGGTGGCCCGCTGGGCAGCGCTTCTCGAATCCTGACCGGTTCGGCCGCCGGGCCGGACTGCTCCTCGCGGTATCCCTGACCGGTAGACACGGCAGCGGCTGGGGCCAACCGAACGCCTGTCCGGTGCGGGGGGTGCACTAAGCCCGGCCACCGGTCCGGCGGAAGCCATGACCGACCGGCCATGTGTGCGCACTCGCCTCGGGAGTTATGCCCTCGGCAGGTCTCGATGTTCGGGCCGATGCACGCGGCTGACGAGAACCAACAGGTCCCGTAACCTCGGGCCATGGGCGCAGATCTCGGGGAACGCCTGCGATCGGTTCGCAAGCGTAGCGGTCTGACACAACGTGAACTCGCAGATAGTTCGGGGGTATCGCTATCCTTGATTCGCAAGATCGAGCAGGGCGAACGCGACGACACCCGGATGCAGACGCTTCGGCGGCTCGCGGTGGCGATGAGCTGCCCACTCTCCGCGCTGCTCGGCCCCGACCCTCGCCTCCCTGAGAGCGGAAACGGGGAGCTTTGGCACCCGGCTCGGCAAGCGCTCGTCACCACCGCAGGGCCGCAATCGAACGATCCGCCGCCCGAGCGCAGTATGTACGAGTCTCTTGCCGCAGCGGTGAAGCTCTATCACGACAACGAGTACGAGCAGTTGGCCCGCGTGCTTCCACAGCTGATAGCCGACGGCCGCGAGGCCCCGCCGCTCATCCGCTCGCGCATCCTTCAGTTGGTCGGCTCTGTGATGGTCCAGACGCGGCAACTCCAGCCCGCAAGAACGGCACTGGAGCAGTCGCTTCGGGATGCCGAGGCGACAGGGAGTGTGCTCGATGCCGCCTCGGCGGTGATCACTCTGTGTTGGTTGCTGCTTGTCGAGCGACGGTTCGAGCAGGTCCGGACCCTGGCTGTGTCATGGGCAGACCGGATCGAGCCCCGCTTGTCGGTGGCCACGACGCGGGAACTTTCGACTTGGGGATGGTTGTTGCTGCGCGGCTCGGCCGCAGCGATCCGCGACAACCGCCCGGATGAAGCAGACGACATGATCCGCCTCGCGAACGCGGCAGCGGTGGCGGTCAAGCGGGATTCGGGTAGCTATCACCAATACTGGACGACTTTCGGGCCTGCCACGGTCGCTATGAAGCGTGTCGAAAATGCCATCGTCGACGACCGTCCCGACCTGGCATTGCGACTGGCAGGGGACGTGCCGCCGGGGCTCGGCCCGACGTCGGACAACCGCAACAGGCATCTGCTCGATGTCGCGGCAGCGCACATCGAACTTCGGGGCTATGACACCGCGTTCGACGTTCTGACTCAGCTGTCGCGGGAGGCTCGGCCTTGGCTGATCGAACAGCGATTCGCCAAAGACCTGCTCGGCCGGATCGTCACCAAGCGTCGCACCCTGACACACGAAATGCGAGAACTCGCAGACCTTATAAGGCTGGAATACTAGCTCCTTCAATGCATTACGCATTTACCGATGGCACTTTCAACCGGATGCCGCCGAGAGTGCCATTGTTGGACAGCTCCTCAGCCTGTGACGCTGACTCAGGCCCCGACGCCGGGGTGAGCGGGCCGATTCCTCATCTGCCGCGCCAGCACAGCTATGGCCGCTGGCTGGTGTATGCCCTCGGCGTCGGGTGCTTTCCAATCGGATCGCAGGGAGGCGCAGGGATATGGATGCGAGCAGTGACCAGGGGTTGTATTCGGCGGGTGTGGCCGAGTTGGAACGGATTGCGGCGTATCTGAGAGGCGAGTCCATGCCGCCGCGGGGGTTGCCGACGGTTGCGCCTGGTTTGTCGGCGATCGGGTTGCGGTGCCTATCGGTCGCGGGTGCGGAGGCGGCTAGCGATCAGGCCACCATTGAGGCGCTGGCACGTCGGCACGGCTATACGTTGTCGCACACGTATGTGGTTGCCCCGCAGACTATCTCGTTGGTCATTGTGACGGCTGTGCTGGAAATGGTGCACGTGGCGCGGGCCGGGGCGGTGATCGTTCCGGGGATGGCGCATCTGGGCGGGACGGTCCCGGCCGAGTTCGCGCGGGTGTGCAGCGTGGTTATGCCGGGGCATGTGATGCTCGGCCGCGCGCTGTATCCCACGTCCGCGCCTCCACCGCCCGGTGACCGTATCGACGGGGAGGTGCGGGAATAAGCGTGTGGAGTTTCGATCTGGCGACCCCGCACGGACGGTGCGCGTTCTACAAACTGGTCTGCCAGCTCCCGGCCGAGGCCGAACCGGTCAGGACGAGCCGATGAGCCGGCGCGGGATTGCCCACTGCGCTCGCACACGAGTTCTCGGCCATCGACGGGGCATCGGTGCCACTGTGGCGGCGGGTGTGTTGCGGGCGGCACGGTGACCGGCCCGGCTGGTTCTCCCCACCCGGAGGAGCCCGACGTTCACCTGTCGGTGTACCTGCACGACCAGCGCATGGACTTCGCCGCCTGCCTGACCGCCGCCCTGGTGTTCGTGCAGGAATGGAACGCCCATCCTCGCCCCGACGCGGTAACTGTGCTGCCCGGCGACCCGGCCGGGCTCCCGCGCTTACCCTGCGAACGGCTCTACCTCGAACCCTGAGCCAGGCGACGAACCCGGCGTCCCGCTAGGGCACGACCAGCAAGTAGACGGCGTTGCCTTTGCGGGTCTGGGTCGACGGCCAGGTGGCTCTCCACCCAACAAGCGCCACGGCTGAGCTGGCCGGACTTCGCTGGCCTTGCGGTATCCGGTAGATGCACCCGTCTGGTGCATCGGCGACATATCAGGCAAGCAGGTGTCTCGACCGGCTGCCCGTGTATGCCGGTTGATTATTTCGGCGCCGCTTCGAATTGTCCCATCTTGCGATTCAGATTTACTCGGGTGCGTAGAGTTCAGGCTCGAAGAGTGCTTTGGCGCCGGCACGGGTGTGGAGCTTCCGTTGCAGTGAGCGCAGGATCTGGATTGCTTCGGTATCGCGTATCGCGTTGACGAGTTGGAACTCCACGCCCGCGCCGAAGAGGTCACTGCCGAAGGCCGGTTCGCTCAGAAACAGCACCCTCGCGGTCTCGACCTCGGTCAGCATGGCTCCATCGCGGACCGCGCGACGGAGCCTGGCGGCTTCTTCATCGAAGCGGTCACGGTCGGCAAACCCCAGTGCGCGCACGGGGATCGGCGCGTTCGTCGATACTCCGACCCAGCTGGCCAGAGCTCCGTCCACGAAATCGCGTTCCGCGGGCGTCAGCTTCGACATATCGAATTCCAACAGTCTCTCTCCTGAAGTCGTTGTCGTTGCCTACCGATTTCCGCCGGGTTTTCCCGGGGGCGTCCCTCCGGTGCCGCCGGGGACCCTTGAAGGGTCCAGTCAGCGTGAACGATTGGCTGTGGACTCGTCGACAATGCTGGGCAATTCCGAAGCCGCGCTGCGCCGGGCGCGTTTCCCGATGCTGTGCATGCAGATGGAGCCGTGCTGGAGGTGTTCGACCGGCTGCACGAAACATCGTTGCGGGACCGCGCTGCTGCGGTACGCAGGAAATGGAATCCCGCCGCCCGCCGGATCGCGGCGGGCGGCGGGTGGTGGTTACGAGACGACGGGCAGGTAGACGGCGTTGCCTTTGCCCGCGAACTCGGCGGACTTCTCCGCCATGCCCGCTTCCAGCGCCTCGACCTCGTTCAGGCCGTGGCGCTCGGCGTATTCGCGCACGTCCGCCGAGATCCGCATCGAGCAGAACTTCGGGCCGCACATCGAGCAGAAGTGCGCGGTCTTGGCGGGTTCGGCGGGCAGCGTTTCGTCGTGGTACTCGCGGGCGGTGTCCGGGTCGAGGGACAGGGCGAACTGGTCACGCCAGCGGAATTCGAAACGGGCCTTGGACAGTTCGTCGTCCCGCTGCTGGGCGTGCGGGTGTCCCTTGGCCAGGTCGGCGGCGTGCGCGGCGATCTTGTAGGTGATCACGCCGACTTTCACGTCGTCGCGGTTGGGCAGGCCCAGGTGCTCCTTCGGGGTGACGTAGCAGAGCATGGCGGTGCCCGCCTGCGCGATGATGGCCGCGCCGATCGCCGAGGTGATGTGGTCGTAGGCCGGTGCGATGTCGGTGGCGAGCGGGCCGAGCGTGTAGAACGGCGCCTCCTCGCACCACTCCTCCTCGAGCCGGACGTTCTCCACGATCTTGTGCATCGGCACGTGACCGGGACCCTCGATCATCACCTGCACACCATGGGATTTCGCGATCTTGGTCAGTTCGCCCAGGGTGCGCAGCTCGGCGAATTGCGCCTCGTCGTTGGCGTCGGCGATGGAGCCGGGCCGCAGGCCGTCCCCGAGGGAGAAGGTGACGTCGTAGCGCGCGAGGATCTCGCAGAGTTCCTCGAAGTGCGTGTACAGGAACGATTCCTGGTGATGCGCCAGGCACCAGGCCGCCATGATCGACCCGCCGCGCGAGACGATGCCGGTCACCCGCTTGGCGGTCAGCGGGATGTAGCGCAGCAGCACGCCCGCGTGCACGGTCATGTAGTCCACGCCCTGCTCGCACTGCTCGATCACGGTGTCGCGGTAGATTTCCCAGGTGAGCGCGGTGGGGTCGCCGTTCACCTTCTCCAGCGCCTGGTAGATCGGCACGGTGCCGACCGGGACGGGGGAGTTGCGCAGGATCCACTCGCGCGTCTCGTGAATGTTCTTGCCGGTCGACAGGTCCATGATGGTGTCCGCGCCCCAGCGGGTCGCCCACACCATCTTCTCCACCTCCTCGGCGATCGAGGAGGAGACGGCCGAGTTCCCGATGTTCGCGTTGATCTTGACCAGGAATTTCTTGCCGATGATGGTCGGCTCGAGTTCCGGATGCTTATGGTTGGCCGGGATCACCGCGCGGCCCGCGGCGACCTCTTCGCGCACCAGCTCCGCCGCGACGCCTTCGCGCGCGGCGATGAAGCGCATCTCGGGCGTGACGATGCCCTCGCGGGCCCAGGCGAGCTGGGTGCGCGGGCCCGCCCCCTCGGATCTGGTCCAGGTGTCACGCAGCTTCGGTAGACCGCCTTCGAGATCGATCGTCGCCGTCTCGTCGGTGTACGGCCCCGAGGTGTCGTAGACGTCGAAGTGTTCGCCATTGGTCAGATTGATCCGGCGCACCGGTATGCGCAGGTCTTCGACTTCGAGATAGTGCTTGACGCTGCCCTCGATGGGGCCGGTGGTGACGCTGTCGACTGGTGCGGTTGCGCCATTGGACGCAGCGGCGGGTGCCATTTTTCCTCCCTACGCCGGCATTACCCGGTCAGGTTCATACGGTCGACGGCCCTGACGCCTCTCGGCTAGCCGTCCTCTCAGCCCGCTGGTGCGAGCCCCCGTTGGTTGTGAAATTTTCCCGCCCGACCATACCCGGACCGCCCGGCCGCGTGCCCGGCGATTCGCCGCGATCGAGCGAACTCCCAGGCACTGGCATCGGCGGCGAGGTGCCGAGGCGCGTGCCGGGATGAGGCGCTGCCGAATACCGGGAGACCGGTCAGGCGCTCGGGAAGGTATGGCGAAGGACTCCGCGCGACGGTCGAGATCACGAGTCTTCCGGTGTGGCCGAATGGCCGGGGGCGCCGCGGGTGCGGCGGGCTTCTTTCATCTCGGCTTCGTAGAGGTGGCGGCGACCGTCGAGCAATTCGTCTCGGGCGGCGCGTTCGATGTCGCGGAACAGGGCGTAGTAGCCGTCGTCGTATTCCTCGATGATCTGGAACGTCCAGCGTCCGGCCAGCACGTTGCGACCGATCAATTCGGTGGATATCCGGTCGGCGATGCGGGCATGGCCCGCCTCGCGGAACAGCTCCACGGCCTCGTCGAGCGCCAGGTCGGCGCCGCCGGTCAGCTGGTGGAAGGCGTACAGGTGACCGCGGGCGCGTTCGATGATCTCCAGGGCCTCCGAGAGTTTGCCGGTGGCGGCGATGGTGGCGTCGTCGACGCCGTCGGGCCTGCGGTGCGCTTCGTCCGGGCGATCGGTCATGACCTCGCTCCTTGTCTGGCGGATGCAACCGTAGCCGCGGCGTACCCGGAAGGGGACGAGCTCAAGCGCTGGAAGATTGCTGCTGCGCTCCGCCGGAGCGGGGGACTTTCGCCGCCCTCCACCCGGATCGGTGGAGAGCCTTCGGCGACGGCCGAACCGATGCCTAACGGCCGACGACACCCGCGGCACTACCGCTCGGTAGCGGGGCTCAGCGCGGATGCGCGGGACGGATGCGGCCGGTGACCTCGCCCAATCCGATGCGGGACATGCGGGGACCGGGGGCCGATGCCGTGATCGTCACTTCGTCGCCGTCTTCGAGAAAGGTGCGTTGCCCGTCGTTCACCGGAATCGGTTGAGTCCCACCCCAGGACAATTCGATGAACGACCCGCGCTGGTCCGGTTCGGGGCCGGAGATGGTGCCCGAGGCGTACAGATCACCGGGACGGGTGGAAGCTCCGTTCGCGGTGAGATGAGCGAGCATCTGCGCTGGTGACCAGTACATCCGGGCATAGGGCGGGTGCGCGACCGGTTGCCCGTTCCACGCCACGGTGAGATCGATGTCCAGGCCCCACGCCTCGCTACCCCGCAGGTAGGGCAGTGGCGCGGGCGACTGCTCGGGCAGCGGTATGCGCGCGGACTCCAGGGCGGCCAGCGGGGTGATCCACGGTGCGAGCGAGGTCGCGAACGACTTACCGAGAAAGGGCCCGAGCGGTTGATACTCCCAGGCCTGGATATCGCGTGCGGACCAATCGTTGACCAGCGCGACGCCGAAGACCCGGTCGGCGAACTCGTCGATGCCGACCGGCACGCCGAGCCGCGAGCCGACACCGATCACGAAGCCGAGTTCGGCCTCGATGTCCAGCCGCCGCGAGGGGCCGAACTCCGGCGCGCCGGATTCGGCTCGGCGCTGCCCGCACGGCCGCGCCACCTCGGTGCCCGACACCACCACGGTCCCCGCCCGTCCGTGATAGCCCACCGGCAGGTGACGCCAGTTCGGCAGCAGCGGGTCACCGTCCGGCCGGAACAGGCGGCCGAGATTCGTCGCGTGATCGATGCTCGCGTAGAAGTCCACGTAGTCGCCGATCCGTATGGGCAGCCGCAGTTCCACGTCGGACAGGGGATGGACGGCGGCGCTGTCCAGCTCGCCTTCGACCGCCTCGCGAATCCGGTCGCGGACCGCGCGCCAGCGTACGGGCCCCTGCGCCAGGAAGGCGTTCAGGCTCGGTTCGGCGAACACCGGATCATCCAGGAGCGCGAGCACATCGATGACGTGTTCGCCGAGCCGCACGCCCACCCGGTGGCTTCTTCCGCGCGGCGCGAACACCCCGTACGGCAGGTTGTCCGGACCGAACAAAGACTCCGGGGATACCTCGACCCTGGTCCTCACGCGGGGCCCCGCCCGGACCAGGTCCACGCGTAGGTCGGGTCCTCGCAGGCCAGGGCGCCTTCACCGAGTTCCAGCGGGCGGAAGGTGTCCACCATGACGGCCAGCTCGTCGAAGTAATCGATGCCGATGCTGTTCTCGTAGGCGCCGGGTTGCGGACCGTGGGCGTAACCGCCGGGGTGCACCGACACCGAGCCCTGAGTGATCCCGGAGCCCTTGCGCGCCTCGTAGTTGCCGCCGCAATAGAACATGACCTCGTCGGAATCGACGTTGGAGTGGTAGTACGGCACGGGGATCGACAGCGGGTGGTAGTCCACCTTGCGCGGTACGAAATTGCAGATGACGAAGTTGCCGCCCTCGAATGCCTGATGGACGGGCGGCGGCTGATGAATGCGCCCGGTGATCGGCTCGAAGTCGGCGATATTGAATGTGAACGGATACAGGCAGCCGTCCCAGCCGACCACGTCGAACGGGTGGGTGGCGTAGACCATCCGGGTGCCGACGACCTGCCCGCCGGCCCGGTGCTTGACCAGCACTTCCACCTCGGTGCCGGTCGCGGTGATCGTATCGGCCGGTCCGTGCAGGTCGCGCTCGCAGTACGGGGCGTGCTCGAGCAGCTGACCGAACTTCGACAGATAGCGCTTCGGCGGAGTGATGTGGCCGGCAGCCTCGATCACGTACGCCCGCAGCGGTTCCGGGCCGGTGGGCCGCCAGCGATGCGTGGTGGCTCGCGGAATGAGCACTTGATCGCCCTGCCGCGCGGGCAGTGCGCCGAACACGGTCTCGACCACCGCCGCGCCGGACTCCACGTACACCAGTTCGTCTCCGATCGCGTTGCGGTACAACGGCGATCCGCCCTTGGCGACGACGTAGGAGATGCGCACGTCGGCGTTGCCGAGCAGCAACCGCCGCCCGGTGACCGGATCGGTCTCCGACGGCGTGTCGCCGGGGAACAGGTTGTGCAGCCGCAGATGACGATGGCGCAGTGGATGATTCGGCGTGGTCCGCTGATCGGGCAACTCCCAGACCGTCGAATCGACCAGCGCGGGCGGCAGGCCGCGGTGATAGAGCAGCGAGGAGTCGCCGGAGAAGCCCTCCTCGCCCATCAGCTCCTCGTAGTAGAGCCGGCCCTGCTCATCCCGATGCTGGGTGTGCCGCTTCGGCGGTACCGCACCCACTTGCCGATAGAACGCCATGCCCGTTCCTCCGCCAGCCGGTGGTCGGATAGTTGATCACCATCGTAGTGCGGCCGCGTCGTCTATCAGGCGTTTCGCAGGGCGCGGTAGACCGCGGCCCCGACGAACGCGCCGAGATCCGCCGGTGTCCAGCCGTCCTGGTCCGCGAGCAGCGCGCGCACCGCCCCCTCGCCCGCGGAGACCCACTGCTCCACCAGCACGGGCAGCTTGCGCTCGGCGTCGGCGGTGCCCCAGGCGCGCAGCGTCGGTCGCAGAAGCTTGGCGCAGCGCTCGATGACCAGCTTGCGGCCGCGACCGAACGAGTTCGCCACGGCGGGGTCGGGGTTGCCGTAGACCAGCCGCCAGGCGTCGGGGCGGCTCGCGGCCTTCGTCAGCAGCGCGCGGAACCCCTCGACGAACACGGTCTCGTCCGCGTCCACGTCGCGCGGCTTCACCACCTCCAGCACGCCGCTGACCAGGTAGCCCTCCTCGCGTTGGATCAGCGCCTCGATCAGCTCGACCCGATCGGCGAAGCAGGCGTAGACCACCGGCCGGGTCACGTTCATCCGCTCCGCGATCGCGGCCATGGTGACCGCGGCGATGCCGTTGTCCACGGCGATGGCGAGCGCGGTGTCGAGTACCTGCGGGCGGCGGCGCTCCGGGCCGAGGTGCTGCGCCCGCTGCCGTTGCCCCATGGCCGAGTCGCTGTTCACCCCGCCCAGCCGGGCGCCGGTTGCCCGGTTCCCGCCGCGGCGGGGGAAGGGTGGCTGCGCGGGGCGGGTCACGAGGGCCCGGGATCGTCGGCGAATTCGGCGATCACCGGAGCGTGGTCGCTGGCGCCCTTGCCCTTTCGTGCCTCGCGATCGACCATCGCGTCCGTCACGGTGGCGGCGAGCGCGGGGGAGGCGAGGATGAAATCGATGCGCATCCCCTCTTTGCGCGGGAAGCGCAGCTGGGTGTAGTCCCAGTAGGTGTAGACGCCCGGCCCGGGCGCGAACGGACGCATGACGTCCGCGTACCCGGCGTCCACGACGGCCTGGAAGGCATCGCGTTCCGGTTTCGACGTGTGCGTCTTGTCGGCGAAGTACTCCACGGACCAGACATCGTCGTCGGTCGGCGCGATGTTCCAGTCGCCCACCAGCGCGATCTTGGCCTGCGGGTTCTCGGCCAGCCAGCGTGCGCCGTTGTCCCGCAGCGCGGCAAGCCATTCCAGCTTGTAGGCGTAGTGCGGGTCGGCCAAGGTGCGGCCGTTGGGCACGTACAGGCTCCACACCCGCACGCCACCGCAGGTGGCCCCGATCGCGCGGGACTCGACGACCGGCGTGCTGATCAGCGACTCGCCCGCGTCCTTGTCGAAACCGGGTTGACCGTGGAAGGCGAATTCCACGTCGGCGAGGCCGACCCGGGAGGCGATCGCCACGCCGTTCCACTGGTTGATGCCCAGGTGGGCCACTTCGTAGCCCAGTTCGTCGAAGCGCTCGAACGGGAACTGGTCGTCCCGGCACTTGGTCTCCTGAAGGGCAAGCACGTCGATGTCCTGGCGGTCGAGCCAGTCCGCGACACGGTCGAGCCGGGAGCGGATCGAGTTGACATTCCAGGTGGCGAGACGCACGGCGGCCTTCCTTCGCGCGGGTGACAGGTCTGTTCTACCGCAGGCCGCCGGGCCCGGCGAGTGGCTCCGGCGCGGCGTAGCGGTAGGCGTGGTGTTCGACGAAGCCCAGTTCGCGGTACATCGCTCGGGCCGCCTCGTTGGTGGCCTCCACCTGGAGGTAGGCGTGGGTCGCGCCGCGGTCGTGGCCCCAGCGCACCAGTGCGGCGCAGACCAGCGAGCCGAGCCCGTGCCTGCGATGCGCGGCGGCGACGGCCACACAGGTGAGGCCGACCCAGCGGCGCCCGTCCGGGGCGGTGGTGAGCGCGCCGCGGCCGATCGCGATGGGGCGCGGCAGGCCGAGCGAGGCGAAGCCGAGTTCGCCGTCGAGAACCGCGGTCAGCACCTCGGGATCCGGTGTGGCAATCGCCTGCCCGGTGTGAACTTCGCCGCCGTAACGGTGCATCTCCAGCCAGTCGGCGTCGGGGGCGCCGGCGATCCGCACCATCGAAGGACCCTGGGGCAGCACGAAATTGTCGATGTCGATGGCGAGCATGAGCGTTTCTCGCCAGCTGTGCCAGCCGGGCGGCACGGGGGCCAGCCGATCGGGCAGCGCGAGCTGCAACGGCAGGCCGTGCGCGGTGTACCACTCGCCGATACGGTGCAGCGTCTCCGCAGACACGGTGGCGGGCGCCTCGGAACTGCCCAGCGGCACAGCGGAGTTCGCCCGCCCGGTGTATCCACCGCCCGCCCGCGCCAGCCAGCCGTCGATCCACGCGTGTTCCACGCCCGGCCAGGCGTAGGCGGCCGCGGCCTCCAGCGCGCGGATCTCCTTGGTGCGAATCGGCCTTGGACCGAGCGCTTTCAGCGCCACCACGCGCTCCGGCGCCACCGAGACGACCGTGCCGTCGGCGCCGCGCACCGTCGGCGGATCCAGCGCGACGAGTTCGCCGATCACGTCGGTCAACGGTTGGGGATAACCCGCGGGCAACCGATAGCGCAGCACCACGCGGCGGCCGAGCGGAATATCGGGCAGGCCGGCGGCGGGGTCAGTCGTCATGCCCGAACGGGTCGGGATCGGTGCCGGGCAGCCAGCTCAAACCCGGTGTGCCCCAGCCGTTGCGTTTGATCGCCTTCTTGGCGGCCCGTGCGTTGCGGCCGATCAGCACGTCCACGTAGAGGAACCCGTCCAGGTGCCCGACCTCGTGCTGGAGCATGCGGGCGAAGAAACCCTTGCCCTCCACCTCGACCGGCTCGCCGTGCTCGTCGGTGCCGGTCACCTTCGCCCAGTCGGCGCGGCCGGTGGGGAACTGCTCGCCGGGCACCGACAGACAGCCCTCCTCGTCGTCGTCCGGGTCGGGCATCGACTCCGGGATCTGCGAGGTCTCCAGTACCGGGTTGACCACCACGCCGCGGCGCCGGGTCGCGGCACCGTCCGCGCCCAGGTCGGGGCAGTCGTAGACGAACAGGCGCAGCGGAACGCCGACCTGGTTGGCCGCGAGACCGACGCCGTGCGCCGCGTCGAGCGTCTCGTACATGTCCGCGATGAGCGGAGCCAATTCCTCCGGCGATCGGGTGACCCGTTCGGTCGGGTTGTGCAGAACCGGGTCGCCGACGATCACGATCGGGAGGATTGCCATGGGCCAATTATTGCCGTGGGTGCCACGTCACAGCGCTCCGGGTACCGCCGCTACCGGCAGGTAGGGAACACGCCGCGTCGTGGCCCGGGCGATTCCCGGGCTGCGTGGTTGAATGTTCCGCGACGTACAAGCACTATTTTCGTCTGGTGGTCACTCGGCGAGGGAGCGAGATGGACGGCGCAGCGGCACGGAATCTTTCCGAGAGCCAGGACGGCCCTTCCGCGAGCGAAGATGTCACGACAGGGCAGGCTCCGGCCGACCAGGCGGACGGCTCCGGGTTGAGCCGTCGCGAACTCGACATCCTGGCTTTCGAGCGGCAGTGGTGGAAGTACGCGGGGGCCAAGGAGGAGGCGATCCGCGAGCTGTTCGCCATGTCGCCGACCCGCTACTACCAAGTGCTCAACGCGGTGGTCGACCGGCCGGAGTCGCTGGCCGCCGACCCGATGCTGGTGAAGCGGCTGCGCAGGCTGCGCGCGAGCAGGCAGAAGGCGCGTGCGGCGCGGCGGCTGGGATTCCAGGTCTGACCCGGCGATGCGGACCCGGACCCGCCCCGTGCGACTAGGCTCGCGAGGGTGAGCTACCCGAATCCCACCTCCGGTGGGCCACCGTTGCGCGCCCTTGCGATGGTGCTGATCGCGTTGGCCATCGTCTTCGCCGGTCTGGGCGCGATGTCGTTGTCGAGTTCCGACGCCGACAGCGACGCCTCGGGGACCAGCGAATCGCCCACCTCGAGCGCGACGGCCGCGCCCCAGATTCCGGCGAGCACGACCACGCCCAAGGCGGCGACCTCGGTCGCGTCCTCGTCCACCGCGGTGGCGACGGTCACGCCGACCACGACCGCCGCGCCGACCACCTCCACGGCGGCCCGTTCGGTCCCGGTGCGCGTGCTGAACAACAGCATGGTGCCCGGACTCGCCGCCAAGACGGCGGGCCAGCTCTCGGCAAGCGGGTGGACGATCGCGGAAACGGGCAACTACCCCGGCGCGAGTATCTCGAAAACCACTGTGTACTACGGCACTTCGCCCGGCGACAAGGAGGCGGCGCAGGCCGTCGCGGACGAGCTCGGCGCGTCGGTGGCGCCGAAGTCGGACGGAATCGGGGACACCGGACCGGGTGTAACGGTGATCGTCACGGGTAACTGACCCGTGTGGCCGCTGTTCGCACGCTCGGACCGGCGAACGTGAGGTGAGGGCGCGCCGCCCTGTCGGGGACACGGCATGGCGGCGTGGCATCATCTTGTCCGGTAACGAACGTGTCCACCCAGCTTTACTCGTAAACTCGGTACTCGTAAAGGAGTTCCCCGATGGCCCCGTCCACAACTCGCCGCCCGTCCTGGCGGACTGTGACCCCGGTGCTCGCGGTCGCGGTGTTCGGCCTCGCCGCCTGCTCGAACAGCCAGGAGTCGAGTGACGTCCAGGGAACCACCCCGCCGATGTGGACCGGGTCCGCCGCCCCGGCCGGGCAGTCGAGCACCGAGCACGGCGCGCCGAGCGCGGAGCAGGGGGTGAACGTGCAGTTGAAAGACCCCTCGGGCGCCTCGGTCGGCACCGCGAACTTCGCCAAGGACGGCAACCACCTGCAGGTCACCGTCGAGGCGCACGGGCTGCGCCCCGGCTTCCACGGCCTGCATGTGCACCAGGTGGGCAAGTGCGAGCCGAACTCCGTCGCACCGACCGGCGGCCCGGCGGGCGATTTCCTGTCCGCCGGTGGTCATCTGCAGGTGGGCAGCGCCAACGCGCACCCGGCCAGCGGTGATCTGACCTCGCTGGAGGTGCGTGGCGACGGCGTCGCCAAGCTGGTCACCAGCACCGACGCGGTGACCCTTGACGATGTGAAGGGCAAGGCCCTGATTATCCACGCCGACGCCGACAACTTCGGCAACATCCCCAACCGTTACAACCGCGCCGATGGCGTCGCGGGTCCGGACGAGACGACCCTAGCGACGGGTGACGCGGGCGGCCGTGTCGCCTGTGGCGTGATCCAGTAGCGCGGTGGTATATGGCCGGGGCAGGAATCGAGCACGTTCCCTTCGAAGGTTCGCCCCGGCCCACGATCGGGGTCGAATGGGAGATCGCCTTGGTGGACAAGGTGACCCGCGACCTGTCGAACACCGCCGCCGCGGTGTTCGATTCACTCGGTGAGCTGCGGGCCCACGACGGCACACCGCAGGTGACCAAGGAGCTGCTGCGCAACACCGTCGAGCTCGTCACCGGCGTGCACGACACCGTGGGGGCGGCGGTGGAGGACCTGACCGGCACCATGAACACGGTGCGGCGCGCGGCCGACCCGCTCGGCGTCGACCTGTTCTGCGCGGGCACCCATCCGTTCGCGCAGTGGTCGGCCCAGCAGCTCACCCGGTCGGAGCACTACGACGAGCTGATCGAGCGCACGCAGTGGTGGGGTCGCCAGATGATGATCTGGGGCGTGCACGTGCACGTCGGAGTATCTCACCGCGACAAGGTGTTTCCGATCCTCAACTCGTTGCTGCTGTCGTATCCGCATCTGCTCGCGCTGTCGGCGGGCTCGCCGATGTGGTCCGGATCCGACACCGGCTACGCCAGCAACCGGACGCTGATGTTCCAGCAGTTGCCGACCGCGGGCCTGCCGTTCCAGTTCGAGAACTGGACCCAGTTCGAGCATTTCGTGCACGACGAGGTCAAGACCGGTGTGTTCACCCAGCTGGGCGGCATGCACTGGGACATCCGCCCGGCGCCCAAGTGGGGCACCATCGAGGTGCGGGTCTGCGACGGCATCTCCACGCGCGCCGAACTCGCCGCGCTGGCCGCGCTCATCCATTGCCTGATCGTCGACCTGGACCAGCGCGTCGAGAACGGCGAAACCCTGCCCACCCTGCCGCCGTGGCATGTGCAGGAGAACAAGTGGCGGGCCGCCCGGTACGGACTGGACGCGATCATCATCACCGATGCCGACAGCAACGAGCGCCTGGTCACCGACGACCTGGACGATCTGCTGAACCGGCTGGAGCCGACGGCGGCGCGACTGGGCTGCGCGGACGAGCTCGCGATGGTCGCCGAGATCCCCAAGCGGGGCGCGTCCTATCAACGGCAGCGCCGCGTCGCCGCGGCGTCGCAGGGCGACCTGATCGCGGTGGTGGATGCGCTGGTCGAGGAGCTGAGACAGTAACGTCCGGGCGCGGATAGGTCGGCTGTCGTTCAGCTGGCCAGGGGGATGGCGTTCATCCCCCGTTTACTATGGTCGGATGCTAGTCGAAGACCCGGGTGCCAAAGCAGGAAGCGCGGTATCGCGCCGTCCCGTACCGCGGACCCGGGTCCGGGTCACCGCGGCGGTGGCCGCGGTGCCTGTCCTGCTGATCGTATTGCAGGTCGTCGCCGTCTGGCAGGGGTTCGACGGCCCGCTGGAGAGCGTGGCGCGGGACTATATCGGCACTCCCAAGTCCATGTCGGTGCCCTGGGCCGGGCTGGTCCTTGCGCTGGTGGGCATCTCGGCCCGCCGCAGGCTGGTCGCGGTGGGCGCCGCTGTCGCCGTCGACGTGGCGTGGGCGGGCGCCCGCTTGTTGGCCGGAGAGCCGTTCGTGATCGGGAACGGACCGGTGACCGTGCTGACCGGCCTGGCATTGGTGGCCTGGCTGCGCTGGTCGGGCGCCGAACGGCGGAACGCGCTGCACGCGGCCGCGCTCGGCGCGCTGCTCATCCTGGCCACCAAGGTCGGCGATGTCTGGCTGCACGTCACCGTGATCGGCAGGCCGACGGTGCTCGACGAATACGTGATCCTGGCCGACCACGCGCTGGGCGATCCGTCGTGGGTGCTCGGCCGGGCGGTCGACGCGCTCGGGCCGGTGGTCTACGCGGTGCTGCACTGGGTCTACATCGAGCTGCCCGTAGCGGCCATCGTCGTGGCGGTGTGGCAGCTGCGCGGGGTGGTGTCGTCGGGCCGGTGGCCGTCGCACTATCTGGTGCGGACCTTCCTGGTGCTCGGATTGATCGGCCCCCTGGTGTACGTGCTGTTCCCGGTGGTCGGGCCGATGTTCGCGTTCGGACCGGACGGAAACGGGCTGCAATTGGGCAACTACTGGCCGGGTGTGGTGCCGCCGATCGACCGGAATCCGCTGCCGCTTCCGTTCGACGCGGCGATTCCGCGCAACTGCATGCCCTCGATGCACACGGCCTGGGCGCTGTCGGTGTTCCTGCACACCCGCCGCGACAGCGACGGCGAGCCGGCCCCGGCCTGGCTGCGCTGGGGCGGCGCGTTCTGGCTGCTGGCCACCCTCACCGCCACCCTCGGTTTCGGCTACCACTACGGTGTCGACCTGGTCGCGGGCGCGGTGCTGTGCCTCACCGTCGAATCGGCGCTGCGCGAGCCGGAGCGCGGCGGCTGGGGATGGTTCCGGGTCCGGCTGGTCGGCTCCGGTGTGGTCGTCCTGGCCGCGCTACTGCTGGCCTACCGCTACCTCGCGGTGCCGATGGCCGAGTACCCGGTGCTCGCGGGCACGGTGGTGCTCGGGCTGCTGGCCGGACTGGCGGCGGCGTTCCACGCGACGTGGTTCGTGACCGTGCGGCAACCGCTGCGGGCCGAACGAGAGGTCGAACCCGCCACGCCATGAGCCGCGGTCCGGCCGAGCCGGCAGGCGTGGGGTCGAGCCCGCCACGCGCTGAGCGGGGCTAATCGACGTCGTCGTCGCGCAAAGCGTTGACGCGCAACAGACCGTCACGGTAGCGCTGCTCGCGGTAGGCGGTGCGGCCGATGAGGTGGGCGATCACCGGGGCCGTGAGCAGCGTGAACAGCCCGACCAGCACCAGCGTCCAGACGTTGCCGTGCCCGCGCAGCTGGATCGCGGCGCCCGCCAGCACCAGGATCAGCCCGATGACCTGCGGTTTGGTGGCGGCGTGCATCCGGGTGAGCGTGTCGGGGAAGCGCACGATCCCGATCGCCGCAGTCAGCGCCAGCGTCGAGCCGAACAGGATCAGGGCGCCCGCGAGCGTGTGCCAGAGGTTCATTTGTCGTCCCGCACCCGGAATCGGGACACCGCGGCCGAGCCGAGGAATCCGACCAGCGCCAGCGCGACGATCGCCGGCACCACGGTGGTGTCGGCGCTGTAGGCCGCCCACACGGCCAGGCCGGAGGCGGCGATGGCCATCAGCGAGTCGACCGCGACGACCCGGTCCAGCGTGCTGGGCCCCATGACGACACGGTAGGTGGTGAGCAGCCCGGCCACGGTCAGGATGACGGCGGCGATTACGGCGACGACGGTCACGATGGCACCTCCGGGAGCGCGGCGCTCCGGGAGCGCGGCCAGCCGGTCGGACGCTCGAACGCATCGATCAGCAGGCGTTCCAGCCGCCGGGTGATCCGGTGGAACTCGTCCACGGCGGCGTCGCTGCCGACGTCGAGGACGTGGACGTAGACGACCCAGCGCCTGCGATCGATCTCCAGCACCATCGTGCCGGGGATCAGGTTGAGCACATCGGTCCACAGCACCAGCACCAGATCCGATCTCGTGCGGGCGTATACCCGCAGCACCCCGGACACCGGCATCGGAGCCGGGCGGATCGCGAACCAGGCGACCTGGAGGCTGGACTCCAGCGCGTAATACGCGCTCGACACGATCAACGCGACCAGCGGAAGCGGATTCAGCCGACCGGACACCGGCACGCGCGGCAGTGGCAGCGCAAGCATGATCAGGGCGGCGACCACCAGCCCGCCCAGCAGGTTCGCGACACTGAGATCGCCCCACAGGGCGAGCCAGACCATGGTGAGCCACGCGAGTACGCCGATCCGGACGACCGTCTCACGCCGTCGGCCGCGCCCGCTCTGCTCGACGCTCATCGCGGTTCTCCCCGATCGCCGCGCGAATCACCCAGTACCGCGCCGATGTACACGCCGGGGTCGCGCAGGTCGGCCGCGGCCCGGTCGGCGATCGTGAGAATCGGGCCGGCCAGCACGGTCAGGCACAACCCGACCGTCACGAGCGCCGCGGTGGACAACACCATCAGCGGCGGCATCCGGCCGGGGTCGGTGCGCTCGTCGTAGTGCACGTCGGTCGCATCCTCGATGAGCGTCGGAGGCTTCGCCGCCGTGAGATGGCCCTCCGGCGCGTCCGCGCGGGGCCGCCAGAACGCTTTGCTCCACACCCTGGCCACGGTATAGAGCGTGAGCAGGCTGGTGAGCACGGCGCCCCCGACCAGCACCCAGGCCAGCGCGCTGCCGCGCTCGGCGCCCGCCTGCAAGAGCGCGACCTTGCCGATGAATCCGGAGAACGGCGGTATTCCGCCGAGATTCAGCGCGGGGATGAGGAACAGCACCGCCAACAGCGGGCTGGCCGCGGCGAGCCCGCCCAGTCTGCGCAGCGAGGTCGATCCGGCTTGCCGCTCGATCAGGCCGGCCACCAGGAACAGCGCCGTTTGCACCAGAATGTGGTGCGCCACATAGAACACCGCGCCCGCCAGCCCGGACGCGGTGGCCAGCCCGACTCCGAACACCATGTATCCGATGTGGCTGACCAGCGTGAACGACAGCAGACGGCGGATGTCGCTCTGCGCGATGGCGCCGAGGATGCCCACGAGCATGGTGAGCAGGCCGCATACCAGCAGCACCGAGTCGAAGCCGCCGTCGGGGAACAGCAGCGAGTGGGTCCGGATGATCGCGTACACACCCACTTTGGTGAGCAGACCGGCGAACACGGCGGTGACCGGAGCCGGGGCGGTCGGGTAGGAATCGGGCAGCCAGTTCGACAGCGGGAAGACGGCCGCCTTGATGCCGAACGCCACCAGCAGCACCGCGAAGATCGCCGTGCGGGTGCCGTCCGGCACGGCGCCGAACCGGACGGCGAGCTGGGCGAGATTCAGCGTTCCGGTGGCCGCGTAGGTCAGCCCGATGCCGGTGAGGAAGATCAGCGACGAGACCATCGACACCATCACGTAGGCCACGCCCGCCCGGATGCGCTCGGTGGTCGCGCCCACCGTCAGCAGCACGAACGAGGCCGCGAGCAGGATTTCGAAGCCCACGAAGAGGTTGAACAGGTCACCGGCGAGGAAGGCGGCCGAGACACCGGCGGTCAGCACCAGATACGTGGGCCGGTAGATGGAGGTGGGCTGCCGTTCGTCGCCGTCGCGGATGTTCTGGCCCGCGCCGTAGAGGGCGACCGAGAGCAGCACGATGGACGAGACGACCAGCATCGCCGCCGAGAGCCGGTCCACCACCAGCGTGATGCCGATCGGGGCCGCCCAGTTGCCGACTTGCAACGCGGTGGTGCCGTCCCGGTCGGCCAGATACAGCAGCAACCCGCAGATCACCACGACGGCGGTGAGCGCGCCGAGGATGACCACGCTCTGGATGCGGGGCCTGCGGCCGAACACGAGGGTGGCGGCGGCGCCGAGCAGCGGAACGAGTACCGGCAGCGGCGCGAGGATCGGCAGCAGGCCGGGCGAGAGGTTCACGTCTCCGGATCCTCTCCGGCACGCCGCCGGGCGACATCCTCGTCTTCCTGGTCGTTGGCGACGTCGTCGCTGGTGGTGAGCATGTAGGCGCGGTAGGCGAGGGCGAGCACGAATGCCGCGATGCCCATGGTGATCACGATGGCGGTGAGCACCATCGCCTGGGCGAGCGGGTCGGCCATCTCCTCGGTCTCGGCCGCGCCGCGGATGGGCGGCTTGCCGTTGGCGCCGCCCGCGGTGAGGATCAGCAGGTTCACCGCGTTGCCGAACAGGATCAGCCCGAGCAGCATCTTCGACACCGCGCGTTCCAGGAGCAGATACACCCCGCACGCGACCAGGACGCCGATCACGATCAGCAGGGTCAGATTCGCCGTCATGCGCCGGAACCGCCCTTCGTGGCCGGGGTATCGGCGTCGGCCAGCTCGCTGTCCAGCCGCGCGCCGAGGCTGCGCAGGACGTCCAGCACCAGGCCGACCACGATGAGATAGACGCCGAGATCGAACAGCAGCGCGGTGACCACTTTGACGTGGCCGACCACCGGCAGCGAGACCTCGATGATCGCCGAGGACAGCGGCGGCGCGCCGAGTAGCAGCGACGAGACCGCGGTGCCCGCGGCCAAGGTGAGGCCCGCGCCGAGAACATGGCCCGCGTCGACGGGGAGCGCCTCGCCCAGTTCGTAGCGGCCGCCCGCGAGATACCGCAGGGTCAGCGCGAGCCCCGCGGTGAGTCCGCCCGCGAACCCGCCGCCCGGCGCGTTGTGGCCGGAGAAGAAGAAGTAGACCGACAGCACCATGACGGTCGGGAACACCAGCCGCGTGGTGATCTGCAGGACCATCGATCGATCGGCCCGGTCGACCAACCGGCCCGCAGGCAGCCAGCTCACCAGTTCCGGGTCGTAATCGGGGGAGTCCGCCGCGCGCGGGGCGCTGCCGAAACGCCTGCTGCGGAACACCAGGGAGGCCACGCCGGTGGCGGCTACGACGAGTACCGAGATCTCGCCGAGGGTATCCCACGCCCGCAGGTCTACGAGCAGGACGTTCAGGGCGTTCTTTCCACCACCGAATGTGTAGGCGGCCTCGGGAATCCGGGGCCAGACGGGTTCGGCGGTGCGTGCCGCGACGGCGAAACCGGCCAGGACCGCGACCACCGTTCCGGTCCCCGCGGCCAGAATCGCCCTGCGGATCTTGAACGCGGTCCTGCGGCGGGCCTCGATCCGCGCGGGGAATGCGCGCAGGACGAGGACGAAGATCACCAGTGTCAGCGTCTCCACCAGGAATTGGGTCAGTGCGAGGTCGGGTGCGCCGTGCAGCGCGAAGATCACGCCGCTGCCATATCCGGTCACGCCCACCACCAGCACGCTCGCCAATCGGTTGCGCAGCACTGTCGCGGCGAGCGCGGTCACCGCCATGATCACGCCGACGGCCGCTTGCAGCGGCGAATCCCACAGGCGCAGCGTGACGCCGGTGCGGGTGCCGAGGGCGAGCAGGACGGTCGGCAGGATGATCAGGGTGACCAGGATCGCCGCCTGGCTCAGCGGCAGCGATCCGCGTTGCACGGCGCCGGTCATTCGCAGCGAGAGGGTGTCCATCGCGCGCAGCGTGGCGTCGTAGGCGCGGTCGGCGTTGCCGAGGCGCGGGTGCGCCGATTCGGTGAAGCGGGCGCGCAGCCGGTACAGCCCGACACCGACCGCGACGATCAGCAGCGTCCACGCCAGCGCGGGGGTGAAGCCGTGCCACAGCGCCAGATGGGAAAGCGAGGGTCCGGCAAACGTTTCGGCATAGGGGCGCAACTGTGCGTCCAGCCAGGACGGCGCGAGACCGGCCGCGACGCTCGCGGCGGCGAGGATCACCGGTGCCGCCAGGAACAGCGCGCCCGGCGGGTGCCAGCGGAGGCGATCCTCGGATTCCCGCCCGGCGACGGGCACTTCGCTCGGATGGTGGGCCAGGGGCGCGGCGCCGGGAGGGGGGTCCGGCTCGACACCCTTGTCCGCGAACGCCCCCCAGACGAACCTGATGCTGTAGCCGACGGTCAGCATCGAGCCGAGCACCACCCCGGCGAACACCGCGCCGCGGGCGGGCGCGGCGAGTATGTCCGCGTCCAGCACGGCGCTCAGTGCGCTCTCCTTACCGACGAAGCCGAGCAGCGGCGGAATGCCCGCCATGCTGAGCGCGGCGAGGATCGCGGTGGCGCACAGCATCGGGGCCCGGCGGCCGAGACCGGACAACCGGCGTAGGTCGCGGGTTCCCGCACCGTGATCGATGATCCCGACCACCAGGAAAAGGCTCGCCTTGAACAGCGCGTGCGCGACGATCATCGTCACTCCGGCCAGCGCCGCGGCGGGCGTGCCGAGGCCGACCAGCACGATCAGGAAGCCCAGCTGGCTCACCGTGCCGAAGGCCAGCACCAATTTCAGATCCACGACCTGTAGTGCGCGCAGCCCGGCCAACAGCATCGACGCCAGGCCGAGGGTGAGCACCAGCGGGTGCCACACCGGGTTCTGCGCGAACGTCGGTGCGAGCCGGGCGATCAAGTACACACCGGCCTTCACCATGGCCGCGGCGTGCAGGTACGCGCTCACCGGCGTCGGCGCGGCCATCGCGCCGGGCAGCCAGAAATGCAAGGGCACCACGGCGGATTTGGTGAGCGCGCCCACCAGCAGCAGCGCCACCGCCACGTCGACGGCCGTCCCGCTCGGGGCGCCGGACAGCAGATCCGACAGCAGATAGCTGCCGTTCGCGGTGCCGAGCACGACGATGCCGGCCAGCATCGCCAATCCGCCGGCCCCGGTCACCAGCAGCGCCTGGATCGCGGCTCGTCTGCTGGCCGCCTGCTCGGCTTTGTGGCCGATCAGCAGGAACGACAGCACCGTGGTCGCTTCCCAGAACACGTAGAGCAGCACCATGTTGTCGCTGGTGACCAGCCCGAACATGGCCCCGGCGAACGCGACGAGCTCGGCGGCGAACACCCCCAGCCGCGGCTCGTCGTTCTCGAAGTACCTGGCGCAGTACACCAGCACCAGCGCTCCGATGCCCAGCACGAGCAGGCACAGGATGGCAGCGAGCGTGTCGAAACGCAGATCGATGTTCAGGCCGATGCTCGGCGCCCAGGTCAGCCGGACGCGCTGCGGCTCGGACCAATTCGCGATCACCCAGGCCGAACTGCCGAGCGGGACCGCGGCCAGCAGGTAGAAAGCATTGCGCCCCAGTGCCCGCACCCCCAGCGGAGCCACCAGGGCGGCTGCGGCGTGCACGAGCAGGATTGCGAGCAAACTTCACTCCGTCGAGTCGGGGCGGCGGGGTGTTCGGCACAAGCCTACGGAAAGCCTGCGTCTTTCGCGGCAGGGGTGAGTATGGCGTCCGCCATCCCCGCGAATCGGGGCTATATATCCGCTAACGATTTGCTTTCCGGTTGCCCTTTCGTTTGCGGCTTACAGCGCGGCCGCAATTTCCGCAGCATGATCAGTCCGATCGCACTGCCGATGACGATGGCCAGCGCGGTGCGCCCCGGCGTCGCGTCGTGTACCGCCACGTCCTCGCGCCAGTCCTCGACCCGGTCCGGCATCACCGACACCGCCGAAGGAAGGTAGAGCGCGGTGAGCGCGAGCACACCGCCGGGCGGGTAATGCGGCCGCACCGTCCCGCAGCAGTAACCCGCGGTCAACGCGATGATCGCGCTGATCACGGCGAAGGCGACGGTACCCGAGGACGTCGAGGTGACCTGGGCGAAGACCGTGATGCCGATGAGGAACAGGATGGCGAGAGCGGTCGAGGGCATCCGGGAGCCGATGAACAGTCCGGCGGCGGTCAACGCGATGAGTACCGCCGAGGTCCAGCCGGGCCGACCGCGTAGCCGACGGCGTCGACCGCCGCGCTGAGGCTCACGGCCAGGTACACGCCGGTGCCGTCGCGGCCGGGCAGCAGCATGGCCGCCGCTGTGGCGCTCACGATGGTCGCGGCGACGACGATCCCGATCTCGATCGCGTGACTCTCGGCGGGCAGTTTGCTGTACTGGCGGCCCAGCCATTCCGTGCCGGCCAGTACCACCAGCGCGAGCACCATGGCCGCGAGGATCGGCGTCACCGGCAGGGCGATCGCCATCCGCGGCGTCTTCGGCTCCTCGGTGCGCTTCCAGTTGTGCAAGGTGCTGATCACCAGCAGTGCCAGGGCGACGCCGATCATCCAGCGCGTCGGAGTCTCCAGCACCGCGTACGGATCCGCGTTGATGTCGAGCAGGTTCGCCAGATCGCCGAAGCCGAAGAATCCGACGCCGCCCACCGCGAACGCGGCGCCCGGCAACGGTCTGCGCAGCACAACGGCGCCCAGCGCGCCGAGCAGCACGGCGGCGCAGATCGAGTCGATGTAGTTCTGCGTGGTCAGCATCTCGGCCGTCGCCACGTGGCGTCCGGCGAAGTGATTGATCAGCTGGGCCAGCGCGGCGGCCGTCGCTGTGGCCCACCCGGTCAGCGGCCGCTTGGTCGTGGTGACCAGTACCGCGACCGCCACGGCGACGATCACTCCCAGCGCCGCGCTGCGCGGCACGCTGTTGAGCAGACCGGCGATCCGGTACGACGCGGACTGGCCTCGGGTGCTGACGGTGACCGGCAGGAACAGCGTGACACCCGCGACCGCGGCTCCCGTGAAGGCCGTGGCCGCGTCGACAATCTCGCCGACCCTGCGCACGGTTGTCGAACATACCCGTGGTGCGCGCGCGATCTAGCGATTGCCGAATATTCGCTCGAGAATGTCTCTCATAGGAAAATGGCGGATCAAACCAATTTGCCACAGATTGACTGTGGGGGGATGGCTGCTCGTTGCCTACCCGCGGCTGTCCGCATAGCGGCGCAACGTGTCGATCTGCGACGGATCCAGCGAGGGCCGGACCACCGTCTGGGCGGCCAGCACGTCCGCGGCGCTGACATCGGCGGCATGCATGTCCCGGCGCATCGCCGTGAGCGCGGACTCGCGCAGTAGCGCGGCGCAGTCGGCGGCGGAATAACCCTCCAATTCCTCCGCGAGGGCGTCGAGATCGACGTCGGCGGCCAGCGGCACCGCACGCCCCGCGGTGCGCAGGATCTCCCGTCGGGCGGCGGCGTCCGGCGGCGGTACGAAGACCAGCCGTTCGAGCCTGCCGGGGCGAAGCAGCGCCGGATCGATCAGCTCCGGCCGGTTGGTGGCGCCCAGCACCACCACGTCGCGCAGCGGCTCCACGCCGTCGAGTTCGGTGAGCAGCGCCGCGACCACCCGGTCGCCGACACCCGCGTCGGCACTTTGCCCGCGGCGTGGCGCCAGCGCGTCCACCTCGTCCAGGAAGATCAGCGACGGCGCGGAATCGCGTGCGCGCTGGAACAGTTCCCGCACCGCGCGCTCCGACGAACCCACCCACCGGTCCAGCAGTTCGGCGCCTTTGACCGCGTGCACGCTGAGCTGACCGGTACCGGCCAGCGCGCGCACCAGGAAGGTCTTGCCGCACCCGGGCGGGCCGTAGAGCAGCACCCCGCGCGGTGGCTCGATGCCGAGGCGGGCGAAGGAGTCGGGGTGCCGCAGCGGCCACAGCACCGCCTCGGTGAGCGCCTGCTTGGTTTCCGCCATGTCGCCGACGTCATCGAGGTGCAGGCTGCCGATGGCGAGTTCATCCATACCCGAGCGCGACAGCGGCCGGATGACCTCCAGCGCGCCGACCAGGTCGGGTTGGGTGAGCTGTGGATGGCCGTGCTCCCTGGCCCGCGATGCCGCGCGCAGCGCCGCCTCCCGGCACAGCGCCGCCAGATCGGACACCACGAATCCGGGTGTACGGGCCGCGATCTCCTCGAGTTTCAGATCCGCGGTCGGCACCCGGCGCAGCAGGTGCTCCAGCAGCGCCTTGCGCACGGCGGCGATGGGCAGCGGCAACGCGAGTTCGCGGTCGCACAGGTCCGGCGCCCGCAACCGCGGGTCGATGTCGGCGGGATGCGCCGTGGTGGCGATGAACGCGACGCAGGGTTCGGCGATCGCGGCCCGCAACTGGTCCAGGATGAGCGTGGCGACCGGCTCGGCGTCCGCGGGCAGCAGCGCGTCGATGTCGGTGATCAGCAGGACGCCGCCCTTGCCGCAGCCGATGTCGGCCACCGCCTCGGCGACCTCGCGCAGCCGCGCACCGCTCTCGGCGGCGCCGATGGTGGGGCCGTCCAGTTCCACTATGCGCCGCGGCGCCGCGACCGCGCGGGCCAGCGTGGCCTTGCCGACGCCGGCCGGGCCGGTGATCAGCACGCCGAGATGCGGTCGTGCGCCGAGGGTGCGCAACAGCTCCGGCTCGTCCAAGGCGAGGCTGAGCCACTCCTGGAGCTTCGCGGCCTGGGTGCGCGCGCCCGCCAGGTCTTCGACCGAGATGCTCGGTGTGACATCACCTGCCACCGCGACGCCGTCGGCACCCGTGACCACACGTGGGGCGACGGGTCCGCCCGCGCCGCGGGATGCCTCGTCCACCGTGAGCGGTGCTCCGGCCGAAGCCGGGATATCCCACCCGCCGACCGCGCCCGCACCCCAGGTCACCGAGGTATTCGGCTGCACGCTCACCGGGCCGCGCGGATCGGTGGCGGTGACGGTGAGCAGCTCTGTGGTCCAGGCGATGCCGAAGGTGCGCGACAGCGCCTGGGTGGCCGCCGCGGAGCTGATGTCGGGACCGAGGTCGCGCGGTAACAGGGAGACCGCGTCGCCGATCGTGACGACCTTCCCGAGCAACGCCTGCCGCAGCGTGGCGGCCGGAATCGTGCGGGTGGCGTGCAGCGAGCCGCTCACCGTGATCTGTTTCGCGCCGTAGACGGTCGCGGGGGAGACCACCACGGTCGCATCCTCGCGCAGCCCGGCGTTGGACAGCGTCACGTCGTCGAGCAGGGCGACTCCGGCGGGCGTTCCCTGCCGGGCGACGCCGACCACCGCGGCCGTGCGGCGGGAGCCGACCAGCATGATTCCGTCCCACTCGCGCAACCCGAGCGCGGTCAGCGCCTCCGGATGCAGCCGGACCACCCCGCGGCGGGCATCGGCGGCCGAGGGATTCAGGCGGGCGGTGAGTGCCAGTTCTGCCACTGTGCCATTCTGCCGCGCGGCCCGCGATCGGTCACGGTTCGTCGTCCCGCAATACGCGGACGGCTACTTCTTCACGATTCCGGCCGCGACCGCGACCGAGGTGTCGGCAACGCTCGGTGCCAGACAGACCAGCTTGGCGGTGCCCAGCGCGACGTTCGGGCTGCCGTCGAACGGGCCGCCGGGGTTCTCCGCCAGGATCTGCTCGATCAGCGCTTTCTCCTGGTCGGTGTCGAGCTTGCGGAACTCACCGCAGGTGGTGCTCGACGCGGGACCGAGGGAGGAATCGCGCTGCTTGGTCGTGACCGGGGCGTCGGTGTCCGACGGAGAACTCGGCGTCGCGGTGCCGGGAGCGGTCGTGGTGTGCGCGACCGAGGTGGATGTACTCGTGCTCGCGGCGCCTTTGCGCAATCCGTTCGCGTCGGCGGACTCGTCCCCTCCGCCGCAGCCTGCCAGCAGGAAACCCACCGTCCCGGCGATCAGGACGATGGCGGAAGTTCGTTTCATACCGTGCTTTCCCGGGTGGATCGTGGTGCCGGAGGCCCCGGCGTTCGCAGCAGCGTACCGGTTGCGGCGGGGTCAGTGGATGTGTGCCTGCCAATCCGCGGGAACCCGTTCGCGCGGGCCCGGCACGCCCTGATCCGCGGGATGACTGCGCGGTGGCGCCAATTCCGGTCCGCCGCTGTACATCTCTTCGGTCTCGAAGTTGTAGAACCACTCCTCGCCCGGTTCGAAACTCTGGATGAACGGATGGCCGGTGCTCTCGGCGTGCGCTGAGGCGTGCTGCGCGGGCGAGGTATCGCAGCACCCGATGTGCCCGCACTGCGCGCAGCGGCGCAGATGCACCCACCAGCCGGAGGTCTGCTCGCACTCCAGGCAACCAGGGCCGCTGGGTGGTACCGCGGGGTCGATGCCTGCGAATTGCTCGGTCATGACTGCCCTTCCGTATCGGTTGCGGCGACAGGCTCCTGTTCGGGGCGGCGCAGCGGCAGCCAGACGGTGAACCTGGTGTCGCCCGGCTCGGAGTCCACCCGGATGTCGCCGTTGTGCTTGTTGACCACGATGCGGAACGAGATGTCCAGCCCGAGGCCGGTGCCCTCGCCCATCGGCTTGGTGGTGAAGAACGGTTCGAAGATCCGGTTGCGGGCCTCCGGCGCGATGCCAGGCCCGGTGTCGCCGATCTCCACCACCGCGCAGTCGTTCTCGTGCCTGGTGCGGATGGTCAGCGTACCGGCGCCGTTCATCGCGTACACCGCGTTGTCGATCAGGTTGGTCCACACCTGGTTGAGCTCGGCCGCGTAGCACGGCACCTGCGGCAGGGCACGGTCGTATTCCTTGACCACGCGCACGCCGTCGCCGATCTTGCGGCTGAGCATCACCAGCGTGCTGTCCAGCAGGTCGTGGATGTCGACCACCTGGAACGGCGCACGGTCCATTTGCGAGTACTGCTTCGCGGCGCCGACCAGCGAGGAGATACGCGTCGTCGAGTCGGCGATCTCGTTCATCAGCAGCTCGGTCTCGATGGTGTAGTTCAGCCAGCGGATCGCCCCTTGGAACACCTGTTCCGGAGCGCCGTCCAGGGTGGCGGCCACCCGCTCGAGCCAGTCGGTGTCGAATCCGGCCTGCACGAAGTTCGGCGCGAGGTTCCAGCCGTCGGTGATCCCGTGCTCCTCGAGCCATTCGCCGAGCATGTCCTCGCGGTCGGCGGCCTCCATCGGCGTCAGTTCCGGCGCCTTCGCGACCTGGGCCGCCGCCTCCTCCTGCAGGCGCACCAAGGCGCCCAGGGACGCCGGGTCGAACTTGCCGTCCGCCATCATCGCCAGCTTGTGCCGCATGCCCGCGACCCGCTCGCGCAGGCCCGAGGTGGCGCGCACCGCGGCGGCGGCCGGGTTGTTCAGCTCGTGGGTGAGGCCCGCCGACAGCGAACCGAGCGCCAGCAGCCGTTCCCGCTCCCCGATGCGGGCGTTGGTGTTGCGGTTGCCGAAGAACACGCCCTCCAGCAGGTGCACTGCCATCGGGAACCACTCGTGCATCATCCGGGAGAAGACCTCGGCGTCGAGCACGTAGAACCGCGACGGCCGCGTCACCTGCATGGTCCCGCTATAGGTCTGGTCCACCTTCTCGCCGATATAGGACATCCAGGCGCCCGCGTAGGAACCCCGGTGCTCGGTGCGGACCAGCTCGATCTCCGCGCCGCCCGACTGTTTGGTGAGCACCACCTCGCCGTCCATCAGCACGTACAGGCAGGTGGCCGGCTCGCCCTCGCGGAAGACGAGGCCCGGTTCGATGGTCTCGATCCGCCCATCGGCGCACAGCCATGCCAGCTGCTCGTCGGTCAGCTTCTCGAACAGGAACAAACCGCGCAGCTCGGCGGGGTCGCACACCGACCGGCTGCTGCGGTCCGCGGTCTGGTTCGAAGTCATCTGCGGCCTCCTGGTTACGCGAGATAGCGGTGCACGAGCATGACGGCCATGGCGCCCTCGCCGACGGCGGAGGCGACGCGCTTGGCGGATTCGGCGTGCACGTCGCCCGCCACGAACACGCCGGGCACGCTCGTCTCGAGATGATGCGGTGACCGGGACAGCTCCCAGCCCGCGGGGCGCGCGCCGTCCACCATCAGGTCCGGCCCGGCGAGCACGTACCCGGCGCTGTCGCGGATGATCACGCCGTCGAGCCAATCGGTCTGCGGCGCGGCGCCGATGAACAGGAACAGCCGCTCCGCGTCGGCCTTCTCCTCGGCGCCGGTCTTGTTGTCGCGCAGCACGATCTGCTGCAGGTGATCGTCCCCGTCGGCGGCGATCACCTCGGTGTTGGTGTGCACCTCGATGTTCGCGATCTGCGCGATCTGCTGGATGAGGTAGTGCGACATCGACTGTTCCAGCGAATCCGCCCGGACCACCAGGTGCACCGTGCGCGCGTTGCGGGACAGGAACACCGCCGCCTGGCCCGCGGAGTTCGCGCCGCCCACGATGTAGACGTCGTGATCGGCGCACTCGGACGCCTCGGTCATCGCCGAACCGTAGTAGACGCCGCGCCCGGTGAAGTCGTCGACGCCAGGCGCCGGGTGGCGGCGGTAGTCGACACCGGTCGCGATGATCACGGTGTGCGCGCACAGGCTGCCGCCGTCGGCGAACCGCACGGTGCGCGCGGACCCGTTGACCTCCAGCCCGACCACCTCGCGCGTCGTGATCACCTCGGCGCCGAACTTCGCCGCCTGCCGCCGGGCCCGATCGGCCAGCTGCGCGCCGGACAGGCCGTCGGGGAAACCGAGGTAGTTCTCGATGCGCGAACTCTGCCCCGCCTGCCCGCCGGTGGCGGTCCGCTCGACGAGCACGGTGCGCAGACCCTCGGACGCGCCGTAGACCGCCGCGCCGAGACCGGCGGGGCCGCCGCCGACCACGATCAGGTCGTAGAACTCGCCCGCCGGATCGACGGTCAGGCCGACATTCTGGGCCAGTTCGCTGTCGGAGGGCTGGACGAGCGCCTCGCCCGCCGAAGTGATCACCACCGGACAGCGCTCGGGGTCGGCCCCCGCCGCTTCCAGCAGTCGCGCACCCTCGGGCTCGTCGGCCAGGTACCACCGGTAGGGCAGCTGGTTGCGGGCGAGGAACTCCCGCACCTGCGAGGATCGCGGCGACCAGCGATTGCCGATCACCTTGGTCTCGGTGACCGGCCGGTGCTCGCTGCTGCGCCAGGCGTCCAGCAGGCCGTCCAGCACCGGGTAGAGCTTCTCCTCCGGCGGGTCCCACGGCTTGAGCAGGTAATGGTCCAAGTCGACGACGTTGATCGCGTTGATCGCGGCGTTGGTGTCGGCATAGGCGGTCAGCAGCACGCGGCGCGCGTACGGGTGCAGGTCCATCGCCTGCTCCAAGAATTCGATGCCGTCCATGCCGGGCATCCGGTAGTCGGCGATCAGCACCGCGACGGGCTGGCCGCGCAGCTTCATCTCGCGCAGCGCGTCGAGCGCCTGAGCCCCCGATTCCGCGCGCAGAATCCGGTAATCGGCGCCGTAACGGCGGCGCAGGTCGCGGACGACCGCCCGGGAAACCCCCGGGTCGTCGTCGACGCTCAGGATGGCCGGTTTCGTAGCAGCGGGTGAAGTCACCTGACGAGTATGGAGCCTCTCGGCCCGGTCTGTCGTGGGCGTTCGCGCAGGGCTCAGAGCCGTCGACGCAAGACGAGATCCAGCTCACTCGGCGTGAGCAGACGCTCCAGGCGTTCTTCCGGGGCCGCGGCGCGAGCGCCGTGGGGGAACGCCGACCCGGCGCGCGCTGTCCGCCCGTCCTCGGGCTCGACAGCGGGAAGCAGCGGAACCTGGTCCGCGGGTTGCCGATGCAGCAGGGAGCGCAGTTTCACGGCCGATCACCTCACGTTGGTACGCCGAAATGTTGGAGGCAGTGTCTGTGCTTCGTGTATCTGTGATTGTGCGCCGTTCATTACAGCGGCCGGGGCGCGAGTAGCGGAAATGTGACGCAACTGCCCGTCCGTTTAAAATGTGCGCGACCAGTCCCACCGCGGTCGGACGGATGGCCGTCGGTCCGTCGCTCGTATCCCCGGAGGCAGCGTTGCCGAAAAACCTCGAAGCCAGCATCGACATCTCCGCACCCCCGGAGCGGGTGTGGGCGGTGGTCTCCGATCTGAAGCGGATGCCGGAGTTCAGCCCGCAGTGCGTGCGCATGCTGACGCTCGGCTCGCCCAAGGCGGGCGCCTGGACGCTCAACTTCAATCGTGACGGCAAGAAGTACTGGCCGACCACCTCGCGGATCGTGCGCTTCGAGCCGAACCGGGCGTTCGCCTTCCGGGTCAACGAGAACCGGACGGTGTGGAGCTACACCCTGGAACCGACCGAGTCCGGCACGCGGCTGATCGAGCGGCGGGACGTGCCCAACGGCACCACCTGGTTCTCCCGCAAGGCGATCGAGGCCGCGCTCGGGGGCGAGGCCCCCTTCGAGGAAGTGCTGGTGCGCGGCATGAACGAGACGCTGGGCAAGATCAAGACGGCGGTCGAAGCCGGCGCCTGAGCACGGGTCGCGCCAGGCGACCCGAATGCGCGTCACGCGGTGCTCGCCGCGATGTCACCGCGGCGAGCGCCGCGAGCGGCTCACTTCCAATGGGGCAGGTTCACGACCTGAGCCGCGTAGGACAGGCCGGCGCCGAACGCGATGAGCAGCGCGGTGTCACCCGGCTTGGACTCGCCCTTGCGCAGCAGCGCCTCCATGGCCAGCGGGATCGAGGCGGCCGAGGTGTTGCCCGCCTCCTCGATGTCGTTGGCCAGCGCGCAGTGCTCCGGCAACTTCAGCACCCGGGCCATGATCTCGATGATCCGGCCGTTGGCCTGGTGCGGGATCATCGCGTCCAGGTCCTCGGGGGACAGGCCCGCGCGGTCGATGGCGTCACGGCAGACCTTCTCCAGCGAGTGGGCGGCCCACCGGAACACCGCGGTGCCCTCCATGGCCAGATAGGGCCGCACCGCGTCCAGGCCCTTCTCGTCGATCTCGTGGAAGTACTCCATCCAGTCCTTGTCCTGCCGGATGGCGTGGTGCTGGGTGCCGTCCGAGCCCCAGACAGTGGGGCCGATGCCCGGCTCGTCGGAGGGGCCGACGATCACCGCGCCCGCGCCGTCGGCGAAGAGGAAGGCGGTGGAGCGATCGGTCGGATTGACCGTGTTCGTCAGTTTCTCCACGCCGATCACCAGCACATGCGCGGCGGTGCCCGCCCGGACCAGGTCCGACGCCAGCGCGATCGAATGGCAGAAGCCCGCGCAGCCCGCCGAGACGTCGAAGGCGGCGGCGCCGTTCATGCCGAGTTCGGTGGCGATGCGCGGGGCGGCGGCCGGCGTCAGCAGCAGATGGGTCGACGTAGCAACGATCACGCAATCGACTTGGTCCACCGCGATGCCCGACGATTCCAGCGCGCCGCGCGCGGCCGCGACGCTCATGCTCTGAATGGTCTCCGATTCGTCGGCGAACCGCCGGGTCTTGATGCCCGACCTGGTCCGGATCCACTCGTCGCTCGAGTTGATCGGACCCGCCACCTCGTCGTTGGTGACCACTCGAGCAGGGCGGTAAACGCCGAGCCCGAGGATCGCCGTGTGCTCTGCCCCGGTGGTCTGGGCGATTCGAGCAGCCATCTGCGTCTCCTATGTACCTGCGGCGGCGCCGCCGGGGATTCCCCGAAGCATCGAAATCGGTCCCTCATCAGCCACTGCCCATCAGCGGGATAGACATGAGGCTTCCTCATATTAGCTTGAAAGTCGCTCATCTGCCGCGCGTATTCCGACAATCGGTGGGTATCTCGTTCTCGCACGCCACCGCTGTACGAGGCGTGGCCCAACTAGGATGCGAGGACACCATGCTCGGTCTCGGGATTATCGGATGGATCATCATCGGCGGTCTTGCCGGATGGATCGCCAGCAAGATCATGAAGACGGACGCCCAGCAGGGCATTCTGCTCAATATCGTCGTCGGCGTGGTCGGCGGCCTGCTCGGTGGGTTCCTTCTGAAGTTGTTCGGAGTCGACGTCGAGGGCGGCGGGCTCTGGTTCAGCTTCTTCACCTGCCTGGCTGGGGCTGTCATCCTGCTGTTCCTGGTGCGACTGGTCACGGGGTCCCGGGTCAGGTCGTGACCGCGCGTGCCACAGGCTCCTTCCCGTAAGGTGTGAACGCTTGCGCCCGGCCTATCGTTGGGTAGGCGCAACCCGTTTGCATCGAGCACGAAAGAGGAGCCTGTGGCCCGCCGTCCCACCCCGCCCGGCACGCCTGAAACGACCGGAGTCGGCCATGTCGTCGACCTGGTCCGCAACGCGATCCCTCCGTTGCATCCCGCCGGGCTCCCGTTCGTCGCCGCACCTCTCGCGGTCGCCGTCGTCGGCGGCAAGCGCAAATGGGTGCGGCGTACTGGTCTGTTCGCCGCGGCGGCCTGCGCGACCTTCTTCCGGCACCCGCGTCGCGTGCCGCCGAACCGGCCGGGCGTCGTGGTCGCCCCCGCCGACGGCGAGATCGCGCTGGTCGACACCGCCGCTCCTCCCGCCGAGCTCGGTCTCGGTGACGCCCCGCTGCCGCGGGTGAGCATCTTCTTGTCCGTGCTGGACGTCCACGTGCAGCGCACGCCGGTCTCCGGCGTCGTGCGCACGGTGCTGCACCAGCCGGGCCAATTCCGTTCCGCTGACCTGCCCGAGGCGAGTTCGGTGAACGAGCGCAACAGCATGGTGCTGGAGACGCCGGAGGGCAGTCGGGTCGTGGTGGTGCAGATCGCCGGACTGCTCGCGCGCCGGATCGTCTGCGACGCCCAGGTCGGCGACGTGCTGACCATCGCGGACACCTACGGCCTGATCCGCTTCGGCTCGCGGGTCGACACCTACTTCCCGGCGGGCACCGAACTACTCGTGCAGCCCGGCCAGCGCACTATCGGCGGCGAGACCGTGCTCGCCGTGCTCGGCTCTCCCGCCGGCGCGTGATGGAAGCGGCGGTACCCACGCAGCGGCGCAGGCGGCGGAGCATCCGGCTGCTGCCCAGCATCGTCACCATCCTGGCGCTGTGCTCCGGGCTGTCCGCGGTGAAGTTCGGCCTGGACGGCAAACTCGGTATCGCGCTGGCCATGATCGGCGCGGCGGCCGTGCTGGACACCCTCGACGGCAGGCTGGCCAGGATGCTCGACGCCACCACCAAGATGGGCGCCGAGCTGGACTCGCTGTCGGACGCCATCTCCTTCGGCGTCGCTCCCGCGCTCGTCCTGTATGTGACGCTGCTCAGCAGCAACAGCGTGGGATGGATCGTCGCGCTGCTGTTCGCGGTCAGCATCGTGCTGCGCCTGGCGCGGTTCAACACCCTGATGGACGAGGACAACCGGCCGGACTGGGCGCGGGAGTACTTCGTCGGTGTGCCCGCCCCGGCGGGCGCGCTCATCGCGATGGTCCCGGTGGCGCTGTTCGTGCAGTTCGGCGACGGCTGGTGGGTCGGCTTCTACGAGGTCGCCGCGTGGACGGTGTTCGCCGCCGCGCTGGCGGTCAGCACCATCCCGACGCTGGCCATGAAATCGGTGTCGGTGGCGCCGCAGGCCGCGGCCGGGCTGCTGGTGCTGGTCGCGCTCGCCGCGGCGGCGCTGGTCACCTATCCGATCGTGCTGTTGCTGGTGCTGGTCGTGCTGTACCTGGGACATATCCCGTTCGCCTGGCATTCCCAGCGCTGGGTGGCCGCGCGTCCGGAGACGTGGACGCACAAACCCGCCGAGCGGCGTGCGCAACGGCGGGCGAGCCGGAGGCTGCCCGCGATCCGGCGTCCGGCCATCCCGCGTCCGGCGATCCGCGGCTCGGCGCGCCTGCGCCTGCGCCGCCCCGGGGCGAAGCAACGTGAGAACGGCCATCCGCCGCGGGACGCCGATTAGCCGGACGGACAATCGATCTCGTGAGCACATGGGTAACTCGCCGGGTACGCCCGAAGCCCGAGCGGCGCCGAACGCGGGACCTGCACGCGGATCTCGCGGCACCGACAGGTACGGCCTGAATACTCGGAGAGGCGGGACAGCGATGGAGTCCGACGGGTTGCGGGAATTCGAACTGCATCGGCCGCGCCTGTTCGCGCTCGCCTACCGGATGCTCGGCTCGGCGAGTGAGGCCGAGGACGCGGTGCAGGAGACCTACCTGCGCTGGGACGGCGTCGACCGAGCCGGTATCCGCTCCCCTGAGGCGTGGTTGACCACCGCGCTGGTGAATCTCTGCCGTACCTGGCTCGTTTCGGCGCGGGCGCGGCGGGAGAGCTACGTCGGGCCGTGGCTGCCCGAGCCGGTGCCGACCGCGCGCGGCGAACTCGGCCCGCTGGAGACCGTCGAGGAGCGCGAACAGGTCTCGCTCGCGCTGCTGACGGCACTGGAGCGGCTGACCCCGGTCGAGCGCGCCGTCTTCGTGCTGCGCGAGGCATTCGGATACGCGCATCGCGAGATCGCCGACATGCTCGACGTCACCGAGTCGAACTCGCAACAGATCTTCCGCCGGGCGGCCCAGCGCGTGCGAGAAGGCCGGGCCCGCTTCGGCATTCCGCCGGAGCATGCCCGCGAGCTGATCGAACGATTCCTGAAGGCGGCGCGCGACGGTGACATCGCGTCGCTGGAGCGGATGCTCGCTGCCGACGTGACCGCGACGGCCGACGGCGGCGGCAAGATCACCGCGGCGCGGCGGCCGATACACGGCGCGAATCAGGTGGCGCGGTACCTGGTGGGTCTGTCGCGCTGGGAGGTGCCGGGGACGCGGTTGCTCGTGGAAGAGGTCAACGGCGCGCCTGCCGTCGTCGCGCGGGTAAACGGTGCGCCGCTGGTCGTGCTGGGGATCGATGCGGCCGACGGCTCGGTCACGGCCCTGCGGTTGATCCTCAACCCGGACAAGCTGGCTTATTTCGCCGGCTCGGGCGGGTCGGTGGGGACGCTGCCGGACCGGCCGCGCCGTCCGCTGTGACGCGCTTCACGGCGCGGGACTGTCAGCAATCGGGGGGCCGTCCGGTCTGAAGGGTGTTGGCCGATCGAAAGGAGCCACATCATGACCGGACAGCATCGGATCGTCGTCCTCGGCGCCGGGTACGCGGGGCTGGCGGCGGCACGCAGGCTCGCTCGCACGGCGGGGGACGCCCGGATCACCGTGGTGGACGCCCACGCGTCGTTCGTCGAGCGAGTGCGACTGCACCAGCGGGCGGCCGGACAGCGGATCGCCACGTTGGACCTGCGGGAATCACTGCAACGCAGGGATATCGACTTCGTGCGCGCCCTGGCGACGGAGATCGACACGGCCGCGAAGCGCGTGGTGCTCGACGCGGGGCCCGCGGTCGAGTACGACGCCTTGGTCTACGCCCTCGGCAGCATCGCCGATGTCCAGAGCGTCCCGGGCGTCGCCGAACACGCGTATTCCATTGCGACGCAAGAAGACGTGCGCGACCTGTCCGATCTCGGCGGTCCGGTGGCGATCGTCGGTGCCGGAGCGACCGGCATTGAACTGGCGGCGGAACTCGCCGAATCCCGGCCCGGAACCCGGGTGCTGCTGCTCGGGTCGGAAGAGCCCGGCGCCTGGCTTTCGGCGCACGCGCAGGCGCACATCAGGCGGACGTTGGAGCGGCTCGGCGTCGAGATCGTGTCCGGCGCCAAGGTGATCGAAGTGACGCCCGAGGGGCCGCGCTCGGCCGACGGTTCCCTGGTCGAGGCCGCGGCGACGGTGTGGACCACGGGTTTCCGGGTGCCCGACCTGGCCGCCCGCTCCGGTCTGGCGGTCGATTCCGACGGCCGGGTGCGCACCGACGCCACCCTGCGTTCGGTGTCGCACCCGGACATCTTCGCCGCGGGTGACTCCGCCGTCGTCGCGGGGCCCGGCGGGCGAGATCTGCGCATGGCATGCGCCACGGCGTTGCCCACCGGCAAACACGCGGCCGATGCCGTCGTCGCGCGGATGCGTGGTCGCGAGCCGAAGGAGCTCCGGTTCCGCTATGTGCTCCATTGCCTCAGCCTGGGCCGCAGAGACGGAGTCGTGCAGGCCGTGCACGCCGACGACGCACCGGCTCGGACGGTGCTGACCGGGCGGACGGCGGCGTGGGTCAAGGAGCGCATCGTGCGCTTCGCGGCCGGGGCGGCGCGCCCCTGATTTCTATCGTCAACTAACGGTTGACGATAGGTCATCGTCAACTTATGGTTGACGTATGACCTCACAATTCCGCCTCGACGACCTGATCGACGGCATCAAGAAAGCCCGTCCCGACAACGTGCTCGAGCAACTGTCCGATGCCGTCGTCGTGGCGAATCACCTCGACGAAGTGGCCGACCACCTGATCGGCCACTTCGTGGACCAGGCCCGGCGCTCCGGCGCCTCGTGGACCGACATCGGCGCCAGCATGGGCGTCACCAAGCAGGCCGCCCAGAAGCGGTTCGTGCCCAAGGTGCCCGACCCGGCGGCGGCGGCGGCCATGGACCCGAACACGGGCTTCGCGCGCTTCACCCAGCGGGCACGCGCGGTCGTGATGGCGGCGCAGGAGGCGGCGCGCGCGGCGGGCAACCGCGAGATCGCGGTCGGGCACGTGGTGCTGGGGCTGCTCACTGAACCACAGGGCCTCGCGGTGCACGAACTCGTCCACCAAGGCGTCGCCGTCGACGTGATCTCCGCCGCCGCCTCCGCGTCCCTGCCACCGGCCGAGGGAGACGTCCCCGCGCTCGTGCCGTTCGGCGCGGAGGCCAAGAAGGTCCTCGAACTCACCTTCCGGGAGGCACTCCGGCTGGGGCACAACTACATCGGCACCGAGCACATCCTGCTCGCCCTGCTCGAGCAGGAGAACGGCGCCGGTCTGCTCAGCGATCTCGGCGTCGACAAGGCGAAGGCCGAAACGCATCTGAGCGAACTGCTCGCGTCCATCAGCTCCGAGAAATCCTGATCCGCGTGGGCGGTGGGAAGTTCCGTGCGCGGATCGCACTCGCCCTCGCGGTGTCCTCGCTGGTGATCGGTGTGGCCCGGCGATCGGCCAGGCACGGCATCCGCAACGTCGTCAACGGAGTGCGTGGCGCACGTGCCGCGCGGGCCCGTCATCGCCGGGCGCTGCGCACCCGGAGAGCCGGTATCGGCGGGCCGCGCCGGGCCGCGCCGGTAGAACACCACACGACCCGAGCGGCCTGATCACCCGCGCCCGGCCAGGCCGCCACCCCACCGTGGCCAGCGGGCCTGCGGTTTCGGCTCGGCGACCAGCGGCTCACGGTAGATGTCGGTGACGTAGAGGGGTAGTCGCGGTTCCAGCTCGGCGAGCAGGGGCAGTGCGCGTCCCCCTTGTGCCGCACGGTATTCCGGCATGGTCAGCCCGACGATCTGCAGGAACCGAAGGCGGCCGTTCGGGCTGTCGATGACGCCCAGTTCGGGATCGGTCGTGAAGCAGACGGCGTGACACGTGCAGTCGGGGTGGTCGGCCGCGATCGGCCCGTTCGTTTTGACGGTGTGTCCAGGTTCGAACCACTTGCCGGACTGGAAGACGTACCGGGCCAGGTCCTGCATGAAATTCGCCGGCCACGCGGGCGGTTCGGTGTCCTCGGGCCCGCGCGCCAGCCGGAAGGTGAATTCGAACCTCCAGCCGGACTCCGCCGGGTCGTCCCACTCCTTCTCGTGCAGCTCGGTCATCCCGTAGCTGATGTAATGCCAGTGCGGCACCGGGTCGGCGCGGGAGTACGCGCTGATCCCGTCGAGCGGGTCGGAACCGCCGAGGGACCACGGGTGGTCGGATGCCCAGTGGAAGGGCTCGATATCGCCGTACAGCGGCCGCAACGCATCATCGATCGCATCCCAGCCGGGTCGTTCACTCACGCAGCCACCATAGGCAGGGCGCATCCGGCCGTAGTCGGGGTGTCGAGCGCTGCGGCGCCTCAGGCATCCGGCACGTTGCGGGCGAGCTCCTCGAGCCAGGCCGCCGCGGACGCGTCGCTGGGCGCGCGCCAGTCGCCGCGCGGCGAGAGCGAACCGCCGGAGCCGACCTTCGGCGCGTTCGGCAGCGTCGAGCGCTTGAACTGGCTGGTCTGCACGAAGCGCAGCAGGAACTCACCCAGCCAGTGCTTGATCGTGGCGAGGTCGTAGGCGTTGCGCTGATCGGCGGGGACGAGGTCGGGCCAGCGGCCGGTGGCGGCATCGGACCAGGCGTGCCTGGCCAGATAGGCCACGCGGCTGGGGCGGTAGCCGAAGCGCAACAGGTAATAGAGGTGGAAATCCTGTAGTTCGTACGGGCCGACGGTGGCCTCCGAGCTCTGGCCAGGCGCGGAGGAGTCGGCGTTCGGGATCAGCTCGGGGGAGATCTCGGTGCGCAGGATCGACGAAAGCACCTCGCCCGCTTCCGCGCCGAGCTGCTCGGTGTCCACCGCCCAGGCGATCAGGTATTTGATCAGCGTCTTGGGCACCGACGCGTTGACGCTGTAGTGCGCCATATGGTCCCCGACGCCGAATGTGCACCAGCCCAGCGCCAGTTCGCTGAGGTCGCCGGTGCCCACCACCAGCGCGCCGTGCATATTGGCCAGCCGGAACAGATGCGAGGTCCGCTCACCGGCCTGCACGTTCTCGTAGGTGATGTCGTACCGCGGCGCGCCGTCGGCGGCCGGGTGGCCGAGGTCGCGCAGCATCTGCGTGGCCGAGGGGCGGATGTCGATCTCGCGCGCCGTGACGCCGAGGGCGGCCATCAGCCGGTGCGCGTCGGTCTTGGTCCTGGTACTGGTCGCGAAGCCGGGCATGGTGTAGGCCAGCACGTTCGCCCGCGGCAGGCCGAGCCGGTCCATCGTCTTGGCCGCGACGATCAGCGCCTGGGTGGAGTCCAAGCCGCCGGACACCCCGATCACCACGCGTTGCGTGCCGGTCGCGCGCAACCGCGTGCTCAGGCCCTCGACCTGGATGTGGTGCACCTCGGCGCAGCGCTCGTTGCGCAGCGCCGGGTCGGCGGGAACGTAGGGGAAGCGCTCGATCTCGCGCTCCAGCGCGACCGGATCCTCGGGGATCGGCAGCCGCACGTCGATGCGTCGCAGCGCGGCCAGCCGGTCGCGGTGGTCGTGCACGTTGTCGGCGAAGCTGGTGGTGCGCAGACGATCCGCGGCGAGGCGGCGCAGGTCCAGGTCGGCGGTGACCAGCTGGGGATGATCGCAGAACCGCTCCCCCTCCGCGAGCAGGTCGCCGTTCTCGCAGATCAGCGCCTGCCCGTCCCAGGCGAGATCGGTCGTCGACTCCCCGGTTCCTGCGGCGGAGTACAGATACGCCGCGAGGTAGCGCGCCGAATGCGAGGTGCACAGCGATCGCCGGTAGTCCGCCTTGCCGATCACGATATTGCTCGCGGACAGGTTGATCAGCACGGTCGCCCCGGCCAGCGCGGCGAAGCCGCTGGGCGGCAACGGAACCCACCCGTCCTCGCAGATCTCCAGGTGGAAGACGAAGTCGTCCAGATTGCTCGCCCGGAACAGCAGATCGGAGCCGAACGGCGCCCGGTGCCCGGCGACGGTGACGTGATCCTCCAGCACCTCCCGCGCCGCCGCGAACTGGCGTTTCTCGTAGAACTCCCGATAGTTCGGCAGGTAGCTCTTCGGTGCGACGCCCAGCACGATGCCACGGCAGATCGCGATCGCGCAGTTGAACAACCGGTGGTGAGCGCGCACCGGGGCGCCCACCACGAGCACCGTGTCGATATCCGTGCTCGCCGCGACGAGCCGGGCCAGCGCCGCCTCGACCGCGGCGTCCAGCGCGTCCTGGTGGAACAGGTCGTCGGCGGTGTACGAGGAGAGTCCCAGCTCGGGGAACACCGTCAGCACGGCACCGGCCGCCGCGGCCCGCCCGGCCAGCTCCACGGTCTGCTCGACGTTGTAGGCCGGGTCGGCCACCCGTACCCGGGGGACCGCGACCGCCACCCGCGCGAAGCCGTGCCGGTACAGCGAATCGAACGGCAGGTCGGTCACCCGCGTCCCCTTCCGGGATGAGGTCGATCATGATCCCCTCGGAATCTACGCCGCCGCGGGCGAGCGGGCGCGGCGGCGATTCTGCGGATGACCCGGCAGCGGCCTCGTGACCTGCACTTCTGCCGCTGGGGGCGGGAGGCGCGAATCGTCCGGCCGGAGATGTGAACCGCCGGCGGCTAAGCTATAGCAATGGCGGATGACACGGATTCCGACCTAATAGCGGGGGAACGGCGCGCAGATCTGCTGCGCGCGCTTTCGTATGTGTCCACCGAGTCCCAACCGGACGGCAGCTATGTGCTGAACGGCGACCTTCCGCCGGACGTCGCCCCGCCGTTCATTCGCGCCATCATGCGGGTGGAGGCGGAGTTGCTGCTGCACGATGCCGAGCTCGTCACCGTCGAGGGCGGAGAGCCCCGCACGCCGGAGGAACGGCGCACCGACGCGTTCGTCGCGCTGGTCTTTCGCGTGGACGACCGGCGCTAGCCCGGCGCGGACCTTGCACTCGCCACCCTAGAGTGCTAAGAATGCTTTTGGCACTCCCTATCGGTGAGTGCCAGGTCGGGACGGTGAGACCGGGTTCCGTAGACACCCTCGGTCGTCCGTCGCGGGCACCGAACCTGGCCAGCGTAACTGGGGCGACCCGACCAGCGGTCGTCCTGTGTGTCAGCCATCCACATGGAGGATCTCAACAACGCCATGGCCAAGACAATTGCGTATGACGAAGAGGCCCGCCGCGGCCTCGAGCGGGGCCTCAACAGCCTCGCCGACGCGGTCAAGGTGACGCTGGGCCCCAAGGGTCGCAACGTTGTCCTGGAGAAGAAGTGGGGCGCTCCCACGATCACCAACGATGGTGTGTCCATCGCCAAGGAGATCGAGCTGGAGGACCCGTACGAGAAGATCGGCGCCGAGCTGGTCAAGGAAGTCGCCAAGAAGACCGACGACGTCGCGGGCGACGGCACCACCACCGCGACCGTGCTCGCCCAGGCGCTGGTGCGCGAGGGTCTGCGCAACGTCGCGGCCGGCGCGAACCCGCTGGGCCTGAAGCGCGGGATCGAGAAGGCCGTCGAGGCCGTCACCGCCAAGCTGCTCGACACCGCCAAGGAGATCGACACCAAGGAGCAGATCGCTGCTACCGCGGGCATCTCGGCGGGCGACTCGTCCATCGGTGAGCTGATCGCCGAGGCCATGGACAAGGTCGGCAAGGAAGGCGTCATCACCGTCGAGGAGAGCAACACCTTCGGGCTCCAGTTGGAGCTCACCGAGGGTATGCGCTTCGACAAGGGCTACATCTCCGGCTACTTCGTCACCGACCCGGAGCGTCAGGAAGCGGTCCTCGAGGACCCGTACATCCTGCTGGTCGGCTCGAAGATCTCGACCGTCAAGGACCTGCTGCCGCTGCTGGAGAAGGTCATCCAGGCCGGCAAGCCGCTGCTGATCATCGCCGAGGACGTCGAGGGCGAGGCCCTGTCGACCCTGGTCGTGAACAAGATCCGCGGCACCTTCAAGTCCGTCGCCGTCAAGGCGCCCGGCTTCGGTGACCGCCGTAAGGCGCAGCTGGCCGACATCGCCATCCTGACCGGTGGCGAGGTCATCAGCGAAGAGGTCGGCCTCTCGCTGGAGAGCGCGGGCGTCGAGCTGCTCGGCCAGGCGCGCAAGGTCGTCGTCACCAAGGACGAGACCACCATCGTCGAGGGCGCGGGCGACCCGGAGGCCATCAAGGGCCGGGTTCAGCAGATCCGCACCGAGATCGAGAACTCCGACTCGGACTACGACCGCGAGAAGCTGCAGGAGCGCTTGGCCAAGCTGGCCGGCGGTGTCGCGGTGATCAAGGCGGGCGCGGCCACCGAGGTGGAGCTCAAGGAGCGCAAGCACCGCATCGAGGACGCCGTTCGCAACGCGAAGGCGGCCGTCGAGGAGGGCATCGTCGCCGGTGGTGGCGTGGCCCTGCTGCAGTCGGCTCCGGCGCTGGATGAGCTGAAGCTCACCGGCGACGAGGCCACCGGTGCGAACATCGTGCGGGTCGCGCTGTCGGCTCCGCTGAAGCAGATCGCGTTCAACGCGGGCCTCGAGCCCGGTGTGGTCGCCGAGAAGGTGTCGAACCTGCCCGCGGGTCACGGCCTGAACGCCGACTCGGGCGAGTACGAGGACCTGCTGGCCGCCGGCGTCGCCGACCCGGTCAAGGTCACCCGTTCCGCGCTGCAGAACGCGGCTTCGATCGCGGCCCTGTTCCTGACCACGGAGGCCGTTGTCGCCGACAAGCCGGAGAAGTCCGCCGCTCCCGCCGGCGACCCGACCGGTGGCATGGGCGGCATGGACTTCTGAGTCCCGCCACCCGGCAACACAGTTCGAACCGGAAGCCGGTCCACCGCGAGGTGGGCCGGCTTCCGGCGTTTTCGCGCGTCAGATTCCGTCGAGGGTGACGACCGTTGGCCGGAGATGCCGCCAGCGCCCTCGTGCAGCGGTGACTCGCCGACTCACCTTGGCACAGGCCAGAAACCAGTCTCGCCGATCGTGATCACGCAGGGCTGATTCAGCACCCCGGCCTTGTAGACGGCTTCATCGAGGTGGGTCGCCATCAGGAGCATCCATGTCTTCCACGGAGTACCCGCGCCCACCGGTTTTCCGGTATTCGCCGCGAGCCGTAGGTAGTAGTCATGGAGTTCCTGGTCGGTTACCGCGAAGGTCAGCGGGGGTTCCACAGGCGATTCATCGATTGCCGTGATCTGCAACCGACCAGTGTCATCGCGGCTGATCTGGTATCCGGACTCGGTCCCGGCACGAATAACCGACTCGGTGAGTTCTTCCACACTGGGCTCATGCTTTTCCACGACATCCTCCTCCAGGGAAGGCAGTGATCACTATCCCGCCCTCACTCACGATCACGGTGGGTTGGACGGTCTTGGCTATCGCTCCGGTAACGCGGTTGACCAGGTAGATCTGCCCCGTGTAACAGTACCGGCCGCCGCTCTGCGGGCCGTGCCAGTCGGGTGCGTCGTGAGCCTTGGCGATTGCCATATCGGCAATGTCGCGCCAGTTGCGGCCCTCGATTGCGGCGAGCCCTTCCCATTCGCTCATGTGACCGGCCTGGATATGCCGATACCCGTGGTCTTTATTCCCGCACAGCAGCTTCCATTCGCCGAAGGTTGTGACTACCTTGTCCTCGGGCGAGCTGATTCCACAAGCTCCCTACGGGAACGAGGCGTGAGCCACCGGACTCGGCATCAGGCCCATGACCGGCGCCACTGTTGCCGCTGTAGCTATTACAAGTGCCGATATCTTCAACTCGACCCCCCACGTCGCGCACCAATTGGTGCTTCTACCTATAACTTTGCTGCATCCGCCAATGAGGGCTTCGTCGTCAGCCAGGCGCACCCCGAGCCTCGAGCGGGATGGAGGAGCGCAATCCACGCCAACCGACCTCATTGCCTTACACCTGAATTCGACGCGTGCGGTGCGCTCCCGGTTCCATACCAACGGAGATCTTCTCGTTGCATCCGGCTTCCGGCGTTTTCGCGCGTCAGATTCCGTCGAGGGTGACGACGGCGAACGGCGTCCTCGGGTTGCCGGGCCCCATCGGGCCGCCCTTGTCGAATTGGGAGGAGACGATCAGGGTTCGGTCACCGGCGCGGGCCAGCGTCGTCGGGATGGACAGCGCCTCGTCGGTGCGCTGCTGTGCCAGCGTCACGGTGGAGCCGTCGTCGGAGACGGTCCAGCGGCTGATCGTGTTGGTCGTGTTGTGGACGGCCCACAGGGTGCCCTCGCGCAGTTCCAGTCCGTCGCCCTGCCGGAGATCGCCGCCGCGCAGGGCGACCTTGCTGATCGGATTCGCTTCCGGCGTCAACGCGATGCGGTACAGGTCACCGCGCGGCATGTCGACCGTGAGCAGGTAACGGCCCGCCGGATCGGCGACGATGCCGTTGAGGCTGAAGCCGCCCGGCTCGATCGGCGGCAGGATGGAGCGCAGGTCGAACTGCGGAGTCAGTTCCCCGCGCCCGCCCTGTGCTCTGGCGAGGGCCAGTTGATCGGGAGTGACGCGATAGACCACCGCCCGCGTGCTGTCGGTCAGATACGCCGTGCCATCCGGGGTGATGGCGAGATCGTTCACGAAGCGGGGATCGCTTCCGGGCACGGTGAAGTCTGCGAGCAGGGCGCGGGTCGCGACGTCGTACACCGCGACGCCCGTGGTCGAGTCCGTCACCCACAGCCGCCCGGCCGGGTCGACTTTCAGGCCGTTGGCGGTCTTGTGGTTGTTGGCGCCTTCGGGCAGGAAGACCTCGGCGCGATGGGCATCCGGTGTCGCGCGGTAGACGGCGCCGGTGGTGTAGGACCCGACGTAACTGTCTCCGGTGCGTGCGTCGACCGCGATCCCCTCCGGGTAGACGTGGTCGCCCGGCAGTTCGTAGGCGGTGTGGACGGGGCCGCTCGGCGTATCGCCGGTGCCGCAGGCCATGAGAGTGACGCAGGCGCTTCCTGCGGCCAGGCTCGACAGCAGGCGGGACAGGGCATGGGACATCGGTCTACCTCTTAGGGTTCGCTCTAACGAATTTGTTCACACTTGAGAATGAGCACAAATTTAAGTTAGAACTCTAATGATCGTCAAGGCTAGAACGATAAGTTGTGCGGATACCATGCGTTTATGACGTCCTTGCCCGCCGCCGAACGGATCGGTTCGTATCTCAAACGTGCCGAGCAGTCCCTCAACACGGCGAAGAACGCCGCGTTGAAGCCGGCGGGCGTCACCGTGCCGCAGTACGCCGCACTGCTGTTCCTCGCGGAGAACCCCGGCATCTCGGCCGCCGCCCTGGCCCGGCTCTGCGGCGTCACCCCGCCCTCGATGAACACCGTGCTGAGCAACCTCCAAGACCGCGGGCTGATCGAGCGCACGCAGCACCCGTGGCACAAGAACGTCTTGGAGACCACACTGACCGAGAAGGGCGCGGCGGTGATGCGCGACGCGGACGCCCGCGCGGTCCGCGTCGAACGAGCCCTGGCCGAGGCATTCACCGACGCCGAACGAGCTGCCTTGCAGGACTTGCTGATTCGATGCGCCGATCGGCTCGACTCGATCCGGCCCGATCCGGCCGCTTAGCCATCCACGGACAGAAATCGGGCGCACCCGCGACCGGATCGGCCGCTCACGGCCACGGAGTCGCCGAACGACGATGTTCGGCGCCCTCCGGTCGGTGGTGCGATGGGGCGACCGGCCGCTGTGGTGGAACCGTGGGAGTGGAGCGGATCGACTCACCGGCGGCGCGAGTCGTGGTCGCATCGCTGCTGGACAGGGCTATGCGGGAACCGGAGTTCGGACGGCGGGCCGAGCCTTCCGGAGCGCGAGGACGAGCGCCAGGCACGCGATGAGCGCGGATGTCCACGGCAACCACTGGCTACCGGAGGAATCCAGCACGGTCGCACCGACGATGGACCCGATGCCCGCGCCGAGGTAGATGGCCGATCCGTTCAGGCCGAGGGCGACGGTGGGCGCGTCGTGGGCGATGCCGAACAGGCGATGCTGCTGCGGTACCAGGATCGCCGCACCGAACAACCCGGTGACGGCGAGCACGACGAACACCGCCCAAGCGGCATGGACGGCCACGCCGAGCAGGGCCAGACCCGCCAGTGCGCCGAGCAGCCCCACCGTCAGCGTGCGCTGCGGGCCGTACCGGTCGACCGCGCGCCCGGCCTGCGCGTTGCCGATCACCTGGCCGATGCCCATCGCCAGCAGCAACCAGGCGAGCATGCTCTGCGGCACCGAGGTCGCGACCACCACCGGCAGGTAGACGATGGTGGTGTAGACGGCGGTGATCTGTGTGGTCGTCACGATCAGCACGCGCAGCACCGCCGGACGGGTCAGCACGCCGATCCGGTCGCGCAGGCCGGTGCTCGGCAGCGTCACCCGGGGCAGCAGGAGGACCAGCGCCGCCGCGACGGCTCCGCCGACCGCGATTCCCCACAGCACACCGCGCCAGCCGATCCAGCGCTCGGCGAAGATGCCGATCGGCACGCCCGCGACGCTGGACAGCGTGATGCCCGCGGTCACGATCGACAGCGCCCGTCCTCTATGGGCGTCATCGGCGACGACGCCCGCGACGGCGAACGCGTTGGCCTGGAAGGCCGCCGCTCCGATGGCCGCAACCACACGCGCCGCCGCCATGACACCGAAGCTCTCCGCGGCGGCCTGCCCGATCATGCCGAGCACGAAAAGCGCGGCGCCGCCGCCGAGTAGCCGTCGGCGATCCCAGGAGCCGGTCGCGGCGGCGATCAGGGGAGAGGCGATGGCGTAGGTCCAGGCGAACATCGTGGTCAGCTGGCCCGCGGTGGACACAGAGACGTGCAGGTCGGCGGCGATCAGCGGGAGCAGTCCGCTGAGCACGAAGCCGTCGGTGCCGAGCACGAAAGTGCCCACGGCGAGCGGTAGGAGCGATCGATACAGATTGTTAGATGATTGTCGAAGCATCATAGGATGAGGGTGGGATATGATTCGATTGTTGTCAAATGATCGGAGAATGGAGATGCGCCCGCTGCCGCAGCCGAGTACCGCCGACATCGACCTGGTCCGGGTGCTCAGCGCCCTCGCCGACCCGGTCCGGCTCGAACTGGTGCGCGCGCTCGCCGGCGAGCGCGAACCGCTGAGCTGCAATGTCCGGGAGTTCGACGTGGAGATCACGGCGGCGACCGCCTCGCACCACTGGAAGGTGCTGCGGGACGCGGGCATTACGACGACCTTCGTCTCCGGCCGCAACCGGCTGGTCGAATTACGGCGCGACGATCTGGAGCAGCGCTTCCCGGGCCTGCTGGACGCGGTCATCACCGGCGCCCAGCGCTGAACCGGCCGCGGCGCCTTCGGCGTGGATCACCCTGAGTCCGTGTGCCCGGCGGGCGGGCCGGTCGTACGCTGAACCCATGCCTGACCGCGGTCGGATCCGAGGCGTGCTCTACGACATCGACGGCGTCCTGGTGACCTCCTGGCGAGAGATCGAGGGCGCCGCCGCCGCGGTGCGCCGGATCGGTGAGAGTGGGCTGCGCCGCGCTTTCCTGACCAACACCACCTCGCGCACTTGCGCCGAGATCGCGCAGCGCCTGTGCGACACCGGTATCGAGGTCGAGCAGGCCGAGATCGTCACCGCCGCAAGGCTGACCGCCGAGTTCGTGCGCGGACGCTACCCCGAAGCCGCCGTCTGGGTGCTCAACCACGGCGACATCACGGCGGATCTCACCGGTCTGACGCTCGACGACGATCATCCGGACGTGGTCGTGATCGGCGGAGCGGGACCGGAATTCGATCACGCCGCGCTGAGCCGGGTGGTGGAACTGATGCTGGACGGTGTGCCCGTCGTCGCCATGCACAGCGGATTGACCTGGGCGACAGCGGAAGGGCTCCGCGTCGACGCGGGCGCCTACCTGCCCGGCCTGGAGGCGGCGGGCAATGCGCGCATCGAGGTGGTCGGCAAGCCCGCCGCGGCCGGTTTCCGGACCGCCGCCGCGCTGATGCGGCTGGACCCTTCGGAGGTCCTGATGATCGGTGACGATCTGTATTCGGATGTACTCGCGGCGCAGGACGCCGGGTTGACCGGGGTTCTGGTACGCACCGGTAAATTCCGTCCCGGCGTACTGGCGTCGGCCGAGCGCGCGCCCGATCACGTCATCGATTCCGTGGCCGCGCTGCCGAAATTACTGGCGGGGTCGGCGGAGTCGGGCGAACTCGCCGTAACCGACGAATCGGAATGAAACAAAAAATTCTACAGTTTCCCTCTAAAATTGCCCGCAAACGCGACGCTGCTAGGTATCGTCTGTTCCGGCAAATGGCCAGTGACAAGGAATGTCTCACGGACAGATCGGAGTTGCCGGATGCTCGATTCGCTGATGAGCGTGCTTGTGCGCAAACTACTATGGTCGCCGGGCTTCGGCTCGGCGACCGATCAATGAGGTAGCAACTGCTCAGCCAACTTTCGGCTAACGCGATGTAGGCCGCGGGTTGTAACGAAGGGCCCGATCGATGACGATGAGTTCGGGCCCTTCTGTATTGTCTGCCCCAATGTCACAGGATGCGAATACGGGTCGAATGTATGCCGGGCAACCCGTGGAGGACCGGCAGCGTCAGCGGCGTGCGCGTTTTCTGGAGTCAGGCCTGACGGTCTTCGCGCGGGACGGCTACGCCAACAGTTCGGTCGGCGCCATCTGTAAGGACGCCGGCCTGTCCTCGCGACAGTTCTACGAGGAGTTCACCGGTCGCGAGTCCCTGCTCCTAGAGCTGTACGAGCAGATCGACCGGGAGTCGCGCGATGCCGTGAAGAAGGCGTTGGACGCGAAGTCCGGCGCGAAGTCGCTGGACGTCATCGATGCCGCGGTTCGCGCGTACGTCGAATCCATCGGATCCGATCCGCGCAAGGCGCGCGTCGCCTTGGTCGAAGTGGTCGGCGCGGGCCCGAAGGTGGAGAAGTTCCGTCTCGCGGTGCGCCGGGAGTGGGGTTCGCTGCTGGCCGGCGCCGCCGAAGACGCGGCGCTGCACGGCGAGATACCCGCGGGCGACTACGAGATGCGGATGCTCGCCATCATCGGCGCCGTCAACTACGTCGTGGACTCGTGGAGCGGTGCGGAGCCGCGTCCGCCGCTCGACGACGTGATCCGGGTGCTGAGCAGAGTGATCATCGGCGCGGTCCGCGCATAGCGTCCCGGGCCTGCGGGACCGGCGGCGACGAGCGCGGTAGCGTGCGGGGATGCAGACAGTTCCGATCCAGATGCCGGACGGCACCACGGTTCCGGTGCGGTTGATCCCCGCCGGGGGCGCGCACCGGCACCCGGTCACCCCGGACGCGCCGCGTCCGGTGCTGGTGATCGTGCCCGGACTCGGTGTTCCGGGGGGTTACTACGAACTGTTCGCCTCGAGCCTGGCGGCGCGCGGGTTCGACGTGGCCATCGGTGAGCTGCGCGGCAACGGCGACAGCAGGCCGAAGCCGAGTTCCGCCAGCACTTTCGGCTACCACGAGCTGGTCTCGGTCGACTTCCCGGCGATCTTCGAGGTGGTCCGCGAACAATTCCCGGACAGCACGCCGTACCTGCTCGGCCACAGCATGGGCGGCCAGCTCGGCGTCATGTACGCCGCGCGCGTCCGCGGCAGGCTCGGCGGACTCGTCCTGGTCGCGTCCGGCACGCCGTATTACCGCGGCTATCGCGGACTTTCGGGCCCGGGCATGCTGGTGGGCACCGCGGCGATCTCGCTGACGGCCAACTTGGCGGGCTTCTGGCCCGGCGACCGGGTGTCGATGGGCTTCGGCCGCCAGTCCAAAGTGCTGATCTCCGACTGGGCCCGGCTCGCGCGCACCGGCCGGTTCGTCCCGGTCGGCGCGGACATCGACTACGAAGAGCGCATCGCGCGGCTGAAACTTCCGGTGCTGTCCATCACGATGACCGGCGACGACCTCACCCCGCCCAGCTCCGCCGAGCATCTGCTGGAGAAACTGCCCAACGCCGAGGTGACGCGCTGGCGACAGCCGGAACCGCTGGGCCACAACGGCTGGATCCGGCAGTGCGCCGGCACTGTCGACCAGATCGAGAAGTGGCTGCGCGACCGCTGAGGCGTACCTCCGCCTTCGCTGCGGCCATGCGCGGGCTGAGGATGGACTGCGTCCGCGGCGTCTATTGGGCGTACCTCCGCCTTCGCTGCGGCCATGCGCGGGCTGAGGATGGACTGCGTCCGCGGCGTCTATCGGGCGTACCTCCGCCTTCGCTGCGGCCGGCCATTGGTCAAGCGCGTCGCTCGATCAGCGTCTGGGTGAAGAACTCGTAGATCAGCGCCGCCTGGAAAGCCGACTGCTTGTTGTCGGCGGCGCCGCCGTGGCCACCCTCGATGTTCTCGTGGTACCAGAACTCGTGGCCCTGTTCCTCCAGCAGCGCGGCCATCTTGCGGGCGTGGCCGGGATGCACCCGGTCGTCCCTGGTCGAGGTGGTGAGCAGGATCGGCGGGTAGGCGCGGTCGGCGCGCACGTTCTGGTAAGGCGAGTACTTGCCGATGTACTCCCATTCCTCCGGCTTGTCGGGATCGCCGTACTCGGCCATCCACGAGGCGCCCGCCAGCAGCAGGTGGTAGCGCTTCATGTCCAGCAGCGGCACCTGGCAGACGATCGCGCCGAACAATTCGGGGTAGCGGGTCAGCATCACGCCCATGAGCAGTCCGCCGTTGCTGCCGCCGACCGCGCCGAGCTGATCCGCGGTGGTGATACCGCGCCCGACGAGGTCTTTCGCGATCGAGGAGAAGTCCTCGTACACCTTGTGCCGGTTGGCTTTCTGCACCGAGGTGTGCCATTGCGGCCCGTACTCGCCGCCGCCGCGGATGTTCGTCATCACCCAGGTGCCGCCGCGCTCCAGCCAGCCCATCCCCGATGCGCCGCTGTAACCCGGAGTGCGCGACACTTCGAAACCGCCGTAGCCGGACATCACCGTCGGGCCGGGCCGGTCCTTGCGGTCGCGATGACGGATCACGAAGTACGGCACCGGCGTGCCGTCATCGGACGTGGCGAAGAACTGCTCGGTCTCCACGCCGGCGGCGTCGAAGAATCCGGGCTCCTGCTTGAGCCGCTCGGTGCGCCCGCCGACCGCACTGGCCAGCAGCGTGGCCGGAGTAGTGAACCCGCTGGTGCTGAGCATGAACTCGTCGCCGCCCTCCAGTGGGTCGAGATTCAGCACGCTGGTGGTGGCCATCGGCGGGGTGTCGGTCAGCGGGTCGCGGCGCCAGCCGTCCGTCCCGGGGGTGAGTACGTAGAGCTTGGTCTGCACGTCCTCGAGCGTGACCAGCAACAGGTGGTTCTCGGTCCAGCCGTAGCCGTGCAGCGAGGTGTGCGCGTCCGGGGTGAAGATCACCTCGAAATCCCGTTCGCCCCCGAGGAACTTCTCGAAATCGATGGCCAGCAGCGCGCCTGCGGGGTAGCTCGCGCCGCCGACCTCCCACGGTGACTTCAGCCGCACCAGCAGCCAGTCCTTGTACCAGGACTCACTGGCGTCGGTGGGGATGTCCAGGTGCCGCAGGGTGCCGTCGTCCTCGAGCAGATAGACCTCCTCGTTGAAGAAGTCGGTGGCGCGGCCGACGTAGTGCCGTTCGTAACCCGGTGTGCGGTCGTAGCCCGCCGAGACCGCGACATCACCGGTCTCTCCCTCGAAAACGGTGGTCGCCTCGTCCAGAGCGGTGCCGCGCCGCCAGCGTTTCGCGATCCGCGGATACCCCGAATCGGTCAGCGAGCCGGGGCCGAAGTCGGTGCCCACGTACACCGAGTCGATATCGATCCAGCGGATCTCCGACTTCGCCTCGGGCAGGAAGAAGCCGCCGTCGGCCGGGTCGAGGAACACCCGCCGCTCGAGGTCGAATTCGCGGACCACCTTCGCGTCCGCGCCGCCGCGCGACAGGCTGATCAGCGCGCGGGACTGTTCCGGGCGCAGTACCGCGGCTCCGCCCCACACCCAGTTCTCGTCCTCGGCGGCGGCCAGTGCGTCGAGATCGATCAGCACGTCCCAGTCCGGCGAGTCCTCGGCGTACTCGGCGAACGTGGTGCGCCGCCAGAGGCCGCGCGGGTGCTCGGCGTCTCGCCAGAAGTTGTAGAGCCAGGGGCCGCGGCGAGACGGGTAGGCGATCTTCGTATCGGTGTCGAGCATGTCGAGGATGCGCCGCTCCAGCTCGCGGAAGCGATCGGAGTCGGCGAACCGGGAGTGCACGACGGCGTTGTGCGCGCGTGCCCAGTCCAGGGGCCGCTCGCCGGTCACTTCTTCCAGCCAGAGGTAGGGGTCGGTCACATTCTCCACACCGCTCATCCCCACATTGTGGACGAGCCGCCCGTGCGCGGAGTTACCAGGAGTGCGCTACGTCGACCACGATGCGCGATCCGCTACCCGGTCCGTCGAGGGTGTAGGTCTGGAACGGCAGCCGGGCGCGTGTTCCGAGACCGACCGTGGTCTGGCCTTCGAAAGAGCCGGCCCAGGCCACCTGACGGAAAGTCCGGTAGTCCCGCACCTCGGTGAGCTCGGCCCGGTTCGCGGGGTTGTAGGTGGGGGTGAACGAGTCGTCGTAGGCGGGGGCGTTGACGGTGATGCTCAGGTACGCCTCGCCGCGCAGCGGGACGGGTGCGCCGGAGCCGTCCATGGTCACCCGCTCGACGTAGCCGACGTGGTACCCCGTCACGGGCCCGGCGACGTCGAACACCAAGCGGTCGAAGCAGTCGTGCCGCCCGGCGCGGACCCCGGTCAGCGGCGTGAGCGTGCGGGCCTGGCTCGTCTTGGGCATCGAACCCCAACCGGACGCACACGCCGGGTCGGCGGAGGCCGGAGCGGGCGCGATCCAGAGACCGGCGACGGTCAGGAAGGAGAAGAAAAGGGGAAGCAAGCGAGGCATGGTCGCACCGCCTTCGTGGCACGGGGATTGATGTATTACGTGCATCGGTCGAGGTGAGCGCGCTGTTACCGACGATTTCGGCGAAAAGTGTTGGCGAACGGGATAACTCGTCCACCGCTGCCGAGTAGCGGCGGCTCGCCGTTCGCTGGGGGCCGATGCCCGCTCGGCGTGGACAAGTAGGATCGCTGCCGGCGAGGCCGATGCGAACAGGAGGTTCGAGGTTGCCACCGTTTCTCTGGGAGCAGCACTGCTGCCTGCCGCTCTCGCCCGCCGCGCGCATCGGCGACCTCGCGCGCTACCCGGCCGGATCGTACTTGTCGGTGAACGTGGGCTACTCCCGGCAGTCGACCGCGGACTCTCTGGCGTTGCTGGACCGATTCCGCCGCGAGGCGTCGGCGGACGGCCGGTTTCGCCTGGTGCGCGGCATCGATGACATCGGGGCGCCCGGCGCCATCGCGCTCGCGTTCGATCTGGAGGACTCCGGCCCGCTGGGCGGCGACCTGGACAACGTCGGGCGGTTCTACGACCTCGGCGTGCGGTCGTTGCTGCCCACCTACAACCACGCCAACGCCGCGGGCTGCGGATGCCTGGACACCGAGGACACCGGACTCACCGGGTACGGCCGCGATCTCGTCCACGCGCTCAACGAAGTCGGCATGTTCGCCGACGGCTCGCATTGTTCCCGGCGCACCGGGCTGGAAGTGGCCGAGTTGAGCGTCGTCCCGATGATCTACAGCCACTCGAACTTCGCGGCCCTATGGGACCATCCGCGCAACATCACCGACGAGCAGGCGCGGGCCTGCGCCGCGACCGGCGGCGTGATCGGAATCAACGGCGTCGGAATCTTCTTGGGCCGCAACGCCGCCCACGAACGCGCCGAGCGGATCGCGGCGATGGCGCGGCACATCGAGTACGGCGCCGAACTGGTCGGCATCGAGCACATCGGAATCGGCTCGGACTATTCCTTCGACGCCGAGGACTTCAACGCCGAACTGGCGAACAATCCGGACGCTTTCTCCGAGGCATACACCACATGGGGCGCGCTGCAATGGGTGCCGCCCGAGGATCTGACCGGGGCCGCCGACGTACCCGGCCTCGACGAGGTGCTCGCCGGTCGTGGTTTCACCACAGCGGACCGGGCAGCGGTCTTCGGCGAGAACTTCCGCCGCGTCGCCCGCCAGGTCTGGCGAACCCAGCCCACGAGTGGCACATAGCCGAGAGGTCTACTTGCGTTCGCCACCGCCATGTGCCACTTACGAGAACTTCACAGGCGGACGAGCATTTTGCCGGTGTTGGCGCCGGAGAGGACGCCGAGGAAGGCGGCGGGGGCCTGGTCCAGGCCGGTGTAGACGGTTTCCTTGGTGTGGATGGTGCCGTTCGCGAGCCAGTCGGCGGCCTTGGCGATGTATTCGCCGAAGAGTGGGAAGTAGCTGGTGACCAGCATGCCGCGCAGGGAGAGTTCTTTCGTCGCGGCGAGGTAGAGATCCGGGCCCGGCTCGGCGGTGGCGCCGTTGTAGCCGCTGATCGCACCGACCAGCGCGATACGGCCGCCCGGGCGCATGGCCTCCACCGCGACGCGCAGGTGTTCGCCGCCGACGCTGTCGAGGTACACGTCGATGCCCTCGGGCGCGGCCGCCGCCAACTGCCCCGCGAGGTCGCCTTTCCGGTAGTCGACGGCGGCGTCGAAGCCGAACTCGTCGAGCAGCAGTTCCGTCTTGGCCGCGCCGCCCGCCGACCCGATGACCCGCGCTGCGCCGAGCGTCTCGGCGATCTGCCCCGCGACACTGCCGACCGCGCCCGCCGCCGCGGAGATGAACACCGTATCGCCCGGCTCGACCCGCGCCACGTTCGTCAGCGCCGCGTACGCGGTCAAGCCGGTGGTGCCGAGCGCGCCGAGGTAGTGCTGCGGTGCGGCCAGCGAGGTGTCGACGGGTGTGGCGGTGGCGGCGTCGATCACCGCGTAGTCGCGCCACCCGGCGAAATGGGTGACGGTCGTACCCAACGGAAGATTCGGCGCGGCCGACGCGATCACCTCGCCGAGAGCCGACCCCTCCAGCGCCTCGCCCACTTGGAACGGGGGAATGTAGGACGGACGATCGTCCATCCGTCCGCGCATGTACGGGTCCACCGACATCCAGGTGTTGCGCACCAGGACCTGTCCGTCGGAGAGCTCGGGGACCGGCCGCTCGACCAGCGCGAAGTTCGCGGCGGTCGGTGCGCCGACCGGCCGCGCGGCGAGTTGGAACTCACGCGAGGTGATCGGGAGGGTCGAGGTGGTCTCGGTCATGACGGTGCCTTTCCGAAGCTCCGTGGAGCGACTTCCTTCGGGACTCGCACGGGTGCGATCCGGTACCGATGACGCTATGAGCGCTCCGCTTCCGTTCCCAGGTCCTGCGCCGCCACCAACCGGTCCTTGCGCGCCGAACCGCTGCGCGACGTGGCAGGTCTGTCGCGGGACCCAGTGCCGCGACCGGTGTCCGTGACTACGGGCTGGTACTGGTTCGCGGTTGCCGGTTTCGATGCGGGCGCTATCGCCGTCTGGCCTGAGAGGGCGGCGAGCCGCTCCACCGTCGATAGGCCTTGCGCAATGCGCGGTCGTCGGTGAACCCGAGCCGCCCCGCGATCGCGGCGGTGGTCAATCGTCCCTCGGCGAGCAAGGCACGCGCGCGCTCGTAGCGGGCGCGGTCGTATTCCTCGCGCCACGTGGTGCTCTGCTCGGCAAGGTGGCGTTGCAAAGTGCGGGTGCTCACCGCCAGTCTGCGAGCCACGGCCCCGAGCGAGGGTTCGCCGTCGGCGATCGCCGAGGCGAGCGCGAGCCGGAACGATTCCAGTGGTCCCGGGATCGGTCGGGCGGTGGCCAGTACCAATTCGGCGTGGCTGCGCAGCAGGTCCGCCAGCAGGGGGTCGGCGCGGACCAGCGGTGCGGTGGCGTCGGCCTCGGTGAAGGTGATCTCGTCGACCGGGGCGCCGAAGTCGATGCGGTCGGTGCCGAAGGCTTCGGTGAGGACGCGGTGGTCGGGCGGCGCGGGGCGACTGAAGGCGACCCCTTCGGGGATGACGGGGCGACCGGTGGCTTCGCGGGCCCTGCGCAGGTAGTAGGCGAGCACGTATTCGTTGATCACCGCGACCGCCTCCGGGTCCGGCGCGGTGGTGCGGAAGCCGACGGTCAGGGCGCGGTCGTGCGTCAGGTCGAAGCCCTCCTCGGCCGCGGTGACCAGGCGGTGAAACGGCTGTGCCGTGCGCAGCGAATCCGCCAGCGTCGAACCATTGGCGAGCAGGTAGTCCCAGGTGTTGAGGGTGCCGAGCGGTGCGGCGGCGGCGACGGCCAAACCGGCGCCCGGCCCGGTTCTCGTCCGGGCCAGCAAGGCCCACAACCGCGCCAGAGAGTGCAGGGGTATCCGGTTCAGTTCGCTCGCCAGCGCTGCGTCGTCGGTACCGGGGACGGCGGCCAGCCGGTCGGCGGGGACTCCGGCGGCTCGGGCGGCGTCGCGGACCAACCGGGTCAGGTGGGTGGAGGCAGTCCCGTCCAGCGGGTTCGGCGGTGTCGCGCTGCCGCCGGAAGACATCTGCGAGACCGGATCGACACCGCTGTTCACGGGGCATGCTAACCGCACAGGTGCACCCCGTTCTTCCCGCTCGAGGGAGCCCGCCGTTCGGGTGTGGCCCACGCCTCACCAGGGTGGGGGATGGGTGGGTGAACATACCGCTGCGGAGTTAGGCTCGGTTCGTGACTTCCCACTACGATGTCGTCGTTCTCGGTGCTGGTCCCGGCGGATACGTCGCCGCGATCCGCGCCGCTCAACTCGGCCTGCGAACAGCGATCGTCGAGCAGAAATACTGGGGCGGTGTGTGCCTGAACGTCGGCTGCATCCCGTCCAAGGCGCTCCTGCGAAACGCCGAACTCGCCCACATCTTCACCAAGGAGGCGAAGACCTTCGGCATCTCCGGCGAGGTGAACTTCGACTTCGGGGTCGCCTTCGACCGCAGCCGCAAGGTCGCCGACGGCCGGGTCAAGGGCGTCCACTTCCTGATGAAGAAGAACAAGATCGACGAGTTCGACGGCAAGGGCACCTTCACCGGCCCGAACTCGCTCTCGGTCGAGCTCTCCAAGGGCGGCACCGAGGCGATCACGTTCGACAACGCGATCATCGCGGCGGGCACTGTCACCAAGCTGCTGCCCGGCACCCAGCTCAGCGCGAACGTGGTCACCTACGAGGAGCAGATCCTCACCCGTGACCTGCCCGGCTCGATCCTCATCGTGGGTGCGGGCGCGATCGGCATGGAGTTCGGCTACGTCCTGAAGAACTACGGCGTCGACGTGCGCATCGTCGAGTTCCTCGACCGCGCGCTGCCGAACGAGGACGCGGACGTCTCCAAGGAGATCACCAAGCAGTACAAGAAGCTCGGCATCACCATCGCCACCGGTGCGGCCGTGCAGTCCATCGAGGACGACGGCGCCAAGGTCACCGTCGCGATCAAGGACAACAAGTCCGGCTCGGTCGAGACCGTCACCGTCGACAAGGTGCTGCAGGCCGTCGGCTTCGCACCGCGCGTCGACGGCTACGGCTTGGAGACCACCGGCGTGGTGGTCACCGACCGCGGCGCGATCGGGATCGACGACTACATGCGCACCAACGTGCCGCACATCTACGCGATCGGCGACGTCACCGGCAAGCTGCAACTCGCGCACGTCGCGGAGGCCCAAGGCGTGGTCGCGGCCGAGACGATCGCGGGTGCGGAGACCGTCACCCTCGGCGACTACCGGATGATGCCGCGCGCCACCTTCTGCCAGCCGCAGGTCGCCAGTTTCGGTCTGACCGAGCAGCAGGCCCGGGACGAGGGCTACGACGTGAAGGTCGCGACCTTCCCGTTCACCGCCAACGGCAAGGCGCACGGCCTCGGCGACCCGACCGGTTTCGTCAAGCTCATCGCCGACGCCAAGTACGGCGAGCTGATCGGCGGGCACCTCATCGGTCCGGACGTCTCCGAGCTGCTGCCCGAGCTCACCCTCGCGCAGAAGTGGGACCTCACGGTCAACGAGCTGACCCGGAACGTGCACACCCACCCGACGCTCAGCGAGGCCCTCCAGGAAGCCTTCCACGGCCTGGCCGGGCACATGATCAACTTCTGATCCGGTCGCGGAGAGAGGGCGTGCGATCGTAGATCGCACGCCCTTTTCATTTGTCGGCCAATGGTTTCCGCCTCGGTAGGGCCGCTGGAGGTCGGCGCGGGCGCGGGCGGTCTGCTATACAGCGTGCATGCTTCGCAGGTGGTTGATCGGAAGTGTGCCGGTGCTCGTCGTGGTGCTGCTGCTGGGGACGGGCACCTTCTACCTGATGAACGCGCGCACCTTCCAGTTGGCCGGTCACGTGGTCAGCAGGGTGGACACCGACGCGCGAGTCGTCGCGCTGACGTTGGACGACGGGCCGTCCGATCGCGCTCCCGAGGTTCTGAAAGTCCTTGCTGACGCGCGAGTTCCGGCCACGTTCTACCTGAACGGGCGTGATCTCGCCGCGCGTCCGGAGCACGGCAGGGCGATCGCGGCCGCGGGCCACGAGATCGGCAACCACACCTATTCGCATCGGCGGATGGTGTTCGTCACACCCGGCACGGTGCGGGACGAGGTGGAGGGGACGGACGCCGAAATCATGAAGACCGGTTACGCGGGCCCTATCACCTTCCGGCCGCCCTACGGCAAGAAATTGTGGATGCTGCCGCATTATCTCGCCGAGCACGACCGGGTGACCGTGACGTGGGACGTCGAGCCCGATTCGGGCCGGGCGGACGTCACCGCCGACGACATCGTCGCCGAGACGCTCGGCAAGGTCCGTCCGGGGTCGATCATCCTCTTGCACGTCATGTACGGGAACGCCGAGGCGTCGCTCGCCGCCATCCCCCGCATTGTCACCGAATTACGCGCCGCGGGCTATCAATTCGTCACCGTGTCCGACCTGATGTCCCGCTGATCCGTCCGGTGCGCCGAGCCGGTCGACCGGTGGATCGGAGCCGCGTCGCAGCGGCCGCCACTCGGTCGTAGTCGCTGCGGACCCCGGCCGGTCTGCTAACCGGCGGCCGGGAGCATGCCGTAGGCGTGGGTGGGGGTGAACAGGACCAAGGCGCGGCGGTCGGTGACCATCGCGGCGCGGTACTCGTCCCAGTCGGGGTGCTCGCCGTTGGCGGTGCGGTAGTAGTCGACGAGCGCGTCGACGGTGGGGTCGCCGGGCGCTGCGGCGACCGGAGTGAGTTCCACCGTGCCTTCGAGCACGGCGTAGGCGAAGAAATCCTCGCGGGTCACGTGCAGTGCCGCCCATGGATCGCGCACGAGGTTGTGATACTTCGCGCGGTCGGCGGTGATGGAGATGCGGATCCGGCCGTCGGCGCCGACGACGTGCAGCACGTTGGACAGTTGCGGGCGTCCGTTGCGGCGGATCGTGGTGAGCACGGACCTGCGATGTTCGCGTGCGAAATCGACGGCGGCGGCGAGTTCCATGTCCGTGTAACCCGCGGCGCGGGGAGTCTCTTCCCCGGTCAATCGCGGTGGTAGGCCGCCTGTGCCTCGCGTACGCGAGGCATGTTGGTCTCCAGCACCTGGATCAGCGATTCCAGGTGCGCGGCCACTTCCGCGCCCAATTCGGTGAGGGTGTATTCGACGCGCGGCGGAATCGTCTCCTGCACCTCGCGGTGCACCATGCCGTCGCGTTCCAGCGCTTGCAGAGTCTGCGACAGCATGCGTTCGCTCACGCCGTCGACCCGTCGCCGCAGGGCGCTGAACCGGTACGGGCCTTCACGCAGCGCGACCAGCGCCAGGGTGCCCCAGCGACTGGCCACGGTTTGCAGGACCGGCCGTGAGGTGCAGTTGCGCGCGAAGACGTCGGCTTCCAGCGTCGGGTCGTCGGCCTCCGCCGAGCCGGTGTGCTGGGTCGTCATGACCATCATCGTACCCAACTTGACCGCAGTGGGTGCGGAATGCATAGTACTTACGAATAGTTAGTGCATATAAATCAGTACACACTCTGGAGGTAGTCATGACCATCGCCGTAACCGGAGCGAGCGGGCAGCTGGGCCGACTCGTAGTGGCGGAGTTGTCGCGCGCGGGATCGACGCCCGTCGCGATCGTGCGTGATCCGGGGAAGGTCGCCGATCTGGCCGAACGTGGCGTGGACGTACGCGGGGCCGCCTACGACGACCCGGCCGCGCTGGAGCGCGCACTCGACGGCGTCGACCGGGTGCTGCTCATCTCGGGCAACGAGTTCGGCGCGCGAGTGGCGCAGCACACCAATGTCATTCGCGCGGCCGAACACGCCGGCGTGGAACTGCTCGCCTACACGAGCATTCCGGGCGCTACCGACAACCCGCTGATCCTCGCGCAAGAACACAAGGGCACCGAGGCGGTGCTCGCCGAATCGGCCGTGCCGCACGTCCTGCTGCGCAACGGCTGGTATTGGGAGAACTACGTGGGCGGTCTCGCGCACGCGGTGGAGTCGGGCGTACTGCACGGCGCCGCGGGCGAGGGGCGCGTGGCGGGCGCGGCGCGCGCCGACTACGCCGAAGCGGCCGCCCGGGTGCTCACCACCGATGGTCACGCGGGCCGGGTGTACGAACTCGGCGGTGGCGAAAGCCTCACCTATGCCGAACTGGCGCAGGTGATTTCGGAAGCCGCGGGCAAGCCGGTGCGCTACGAGAACCTGCCGGAGGCGGACTACGCCGCCGCGCTGATCCAGGCCGGGTTGCCGGGGGCCTACGCCGAGGCGCTCGCCGACGCCGACGCGGGCATCGCCAATGGCATCCTCGACGTGCGCTCGGGGGACCTGGAGAAATTGCTCGGCCGACCGGCTACCCGGGCTGTCGAAGTCTTCCGTGCGGCGCTGGGCTGACACACTGATCGCTGCGTGTAGAGCCACCGCCTCGCGACGGTCGCGGGTGCGGCAACGCCATCGCAGGCGGGACAAGATGCTCTGTGATCCGGTGGCTCGGACGTGGACGACCGTGTGCCGGTTGATCTCCGAATACGAACGGATCGTTGATCGGGGTATTCGGTACGCCGAGGGTCGGGTCGGCCGCTACCCCGACGGCCGAGGTCTTCCGGGGCGAATCGACCCGGCCGGGCATCCGGTGGAGTTGCCCTGTAGCGCCGATCGGGATCGAAAGTAACGGTCGCGGGTGGCATCGCGCGTCGAAGGGCCGGATGCGGCGGCCTGTTTCCACGCCGACACATCCGGCCGGGCTACCGGTTCCAGCGAAGCTCGAGTGCTACACCCACTGCACCAGCTGGATGATGATCCCGTTCGGATCGCTCATCTGGAAGTACCGCTCGCCCCACTCCTCGGTTTCGATGGGCGTCACGATCGGCACCCCCTCGTCCCGCAACCGGGTGTATTCGGCGTCGATGTCGTCGACGACGAAGGCGACGAGCAACCCCTCGCCCGCGCTGCCCGCCTTGCTCTTCGGCTTGAAGCTCGCCAGGCCGGTGCGCAGGTAGACGACGTTCAGGCCGGCGTCGCTCCGGTCCAGTGAGACGAACCCGTCGGCCGACATCTTCTCCTCGAAGCCGAGGTGGTCGATGAGGAACTTCGCCGAGGCGACCGGGTCGGGGACGTTGAGCGAGATGGCGGAAGCGGTGATGTTCATAGGCCCTCCTCGGTGATTAAATCTGTACTAAGTACACTGTACTTTGTAGAGGTTTTTCGGGCGACCCGCATTATGAGCTGAGTCACACCGATACCATCGGTGGTTCGAGGTGGTCGAGGAGGCAGCGGTGGGACAGCCGAAGGAACGCAGCAGCGCGGGTGACCCGGTGCGCACGCTGGAACTGCTCTGGCGGATCCCGCCGGAATCGGGCACCGGCCGGGGCCCGAAGCAGCGCAGCAGCGTCGAGGCCGTCGTCACCGCCGCGATCGAGATCGCCGACGTGGAGGGGATCGGAGCGCTCACGATGCGCGCGGTCGCCAACCGGCTCGGCCTGACCCCCATGGCCACCTACACGTATGTGCCGGGCAAAGCCGAGTTGATCGACTTGATGCTGGACACGGTGTTCGCGCGGATGGAGCGCGCGGACCTCACCGGTCTGCCCTGGCGTGAGCGGGTCGTCCGGATCGCGGCCGAGAACCGCGCCATGCTCGCCCGCCATCCGTGGGTGGCGTATCTGCCGACCACCCGGCCGCCACTCGGACCTGGCCTCGCCGCCAAGTACGAACACGAGCTAGGGGCCTTCGCGGACCTCGGACTCGACGACGTCGCGATGGACGCCGCGCTCACGTTCGTGCTCGGGTTCGTCACCTCCGTCGCCCGTATCGCCATCGACAGCGCGCGGGCGGCGTCGGACAGCGCGCTGTCCGACGGGCAGTGGTGGGAACGGGCCGCGCCCGTGCTGGCGCAGGTGTTCGACGCGGAGCGCTACCCGCTCGCAGCCCGTGTCGGCACGGCCGCGGGCCAGGCGTACGACGCCGCCTACAGCGCCGACCACGCCTACGAGTTCGGGCTGACGCTGGTGCTCGACGGCTTGGCGCGCCGCATCGAGGGGCCGTCCGCTGGGGTCTAGACGCCGTCGCGCTGGATGCGCAGGGCGGTGATCGTCGCGGCCAATCCGTCGTATTGGTTGATCAACAGCACGATTTCGATGAGGCTGCGCTCGTCGTAGTGCTTCGCCAGCTCGGCCCAGGTGTCGTCGTCGAGGTCGCGAGTCTCGACCAGTCGGTCCACCGCGGCCAGCAGCGCGCGGTGCTTGTCCGACCAACCCGCCGCTTCGGGGCCCTTGCGCAGCCGCTCGAGGATTTCGGTGGTCACCCCCGCGCGGCGACCGAGCCGGATGTGATGATCCATTTCGTAGTCGCAGCCGCGCAGATGCGCGACCCGGATGATCACCAGTTCCGACTCGTGGCGCGGTAGCCGCCCGCCCGGCATGAGTTTGCCCGAGTAGTGCAGCCAGCCGCGGAACAGTCCGCGGGTGCGGCCGAGGGTGCTGAACAAGTGGGCGTCGCCGGTGCCCGCGGCGCGGGAAAGCACCTGCCAGACAACCCAGTTGAGCGGGCCGAGTTCGCGCAGCCGTCCGGGCGAGATGCGTGGTTGCAGCGCTGAAACCATCGTGGTTGCCACCTCCGCGTGGTCTGTGCGGCCGGCGTCGGTGCCGGCCGAGAAAGAGCCTACTCGGCAGTATCCCGCGCGGCGCCCGCCATTCTTTTGCTTTCGGAGTGGTTTTCGGCCGGGTACCCCGTCATCATCAGTACCGGTGCGGGTCACCGCGGCCGCGATGAGTTGGCGCGGCGTCAGGTGTGGACAACAGGTCGGCAGGGGAACAGATGCTGGTGAGGATCAGGCCCGGAGCGGAGCTTTCCGGCGCCGAGCGGGAATTCGTCGCGTGCCTGCGGTCGTATCCGACCACCGGTTTCGCCGTGATCGATCTCGAGGCGGACAACCGGCGCGTCGACGCGGTGGTGTGCACCCCGCGGGGCCTGACCGTGCTGGAGGTGCACGGATTCCAGCGCAGGCAGAGCGGCATTCTGAGCACACCGGCCGAAGGGCCGTGGAAGATCAGCGACGCGCCGGTGGAATTGGACGACCCGGAATCCGGGAGCCCCGCCGAGCGCGTGGAACACGGCATCTACGCGGTCAAGCACATGCTCCAGCGGGCGTTGCAGGACCCGGGGCACATCAGCGGCGCCGTGGTGCTCGTCCCGTTCCGCGGTGCCGTGGTGCGTCCGGCGCGCACGAACCTGCGGCCGGGGTTGGACGTGGTGGTCGGAAATGTCACCGACGCGACCGAGTTGCGCATCTACCTGGAGGGATTCTCCGCGGGACCGCGCGACTGGACCGCGGACCGGGTGATCGGCGCGTGCGGCGCGCTCGGGCTGGCGGAGATCGCCCCGACCCGCGCCGAACTCCTCGAGGCGGGCTTCGAGGAGAACGCGCCGGAGCCGGTCACGACCATTCCGCGCACACCGAAGCCGCGGGTCGAGCCGAAGCCCGGCGCCGCGACGAAGAGCCAGGCCTACGCGGGCTGGTCGGTCGTCGTGATCGCCGTGGTCGGGGTCCTGTTCGTGCTCGGCGTGATCGCCACCGCGCTGGCGCACGACTCGGCGCAGCCGATTCCGGCGACCGGTACGACGACTACCACCCCGTCGCCGCCGTCGCACCGGCCCACCGAATGCTTCCCCTTCCAGCAGAACTGCTGATCCCTCAATCCCGCACGGCGCGGCCCAGTTTGGTCAGGCGCAGTGCGTGCTGGGCGCGAGCCAGCACGTGTGTTCGGGAGGTGTCGATATGGGCGGTGAGGGTCTGCGCCGCCGCGTCCACCGCACCCGACACCAGGAGTTCGGCGACCGCGATGTGCTCGGCGGTCATGGTGGCGATCCGCTCCGGAGTCGGCATGTCCAGCGTGCGCACCGGGCGCACCCGGATGTGCACGGCGGTGAGCGCCTCGGCGAGTGCGGCGTTGCCCGCGGCGGCGAGCAAGGTGGTGTGGAAGCGTTCGTCGGCGGCCACCAGCGCCGGTCCCGGTTCGGGCGGGTCGTCGCGCAGCGCGCGCCAGGCGTCGAGCTCCGCGCGCACGAGATCCAGATCGTGCGCGGGCGCCTCACCGGGCGCCCGCACGCGTTGCATCCCCCTGGCTTCCAGCACCAGCCGCAGCTCGTAGAGGTGATCGAGTTCGTCGAGCCGGGGCCGGTACGGGTAGAGGCCGTCGGCGAGCCGCTCGACCAGGCCGTCGGCCTGCAACCGGGCCAGCGCCTCGCGCACCGGGGTGCGCGACACCCCGTAGGCCTCGGCGAGGCGTTCCTCGCCGAGCCGTTCGGTCGGCACGATCGCTCCGGTGGCCAGATCCCGCCGCAACGAGTCGTACACCTGCTCGCGCAATGGAATCCGACCCCTGTCGCGGGTCACGGCGGCGCTCAGATCGCCATCGCCGAGCGGACTTCGCTCTCGGCGCCCGCGCCACCCGCGCCCGTGGAGGTCACCCGGCCGGACCGCAGCACGTAGTAGCGCTGCGCCGCCTGCAACGCGAAGCCGATGTGCTGTTCGACCAGCAGCACGCTCAGCCCGCCCCGGCGGGTGAGATCGATGATGGTGTGCTCGATCTCGGCCACCACCGACGGCTGGATGCCCTCGGTCGGCTCGTCCAGGATGAGCAGCTTCGGCTCGGTGATCAACGCCCGCGCGATGGCCAGTTGCTGGCGCTGGCCGCCGGACAGCAGGCCCGCCTTCCGTGCGAGCAGTTCGCGCAGCGCGGGGAACAGATCGAGCGATTCGTCGATCAGCGCCTTGCCGCGTTTACGGCCGTCCGCGACCACCTGCAGATTCTCCGCGGTGGTCAGTTGCGGGAAGCTCTGCTGTCCCTGCGGCACATACGCGATCCCGCGACGCACCCGCCGCGACGGCGACAGTTTGGTGATGGCCTCACCGTCGAACTCGATCCGGCCCGACTTGGTGCCGATCAGGCCGACGGCCGTGCGCAGCAGCGTGGTCTTTCCCGCGCCGTTGTGCCCCATGACGGCGACCACGCTGTCGTCCGGGACGGTCACCGAGACGCCGTGGATGACTTCGGTGCGGCCGTAGCCGGCGTGGATATCGGTGAGTTCAAGCATCGCTGTCCCCTTTCCGGGGTGACTCCGGGCTCGGCGCGGTCGAGGCGTCCTCGAGTTCGGTGCCGACGGCCGCGGCGGTGCCGAGGTAGACCTCCTGGACCTTCGGGTCCGCCTGCACCTGTTCGACGGTCCCCTCGCTGAGCACCTTGCCGCCCGCGAGAACGGTGACCGAGGTGGCGAAGGCACGCATGAAATCCATGTCGTGCTCGACCACCACGACCACCCGGTCGCCGCCGATGCGGCGCAACAGGTTTCCGGTCTCCTCCCGTTCCTCGGCGCTCATGCCGGCCACCGGCTCGTCCAGCAGCAGCACCGACGCGTTCTGCACCAGGAGCATGCCGATCTCGAGCCATTGCTTCTGCCCGTGCGCGAGTACCCCGGCGGGCTTGTCGCGCAGGCCGGTCAGACCGGTGGTCTCCAGCGCCTCCTCGATCACGGGGAGCACCGATTTGCGGCGGCGCAGCATGGTGAGCGCCGAACGGCCCGCACCCGCGGCGATGTCGAGATTTTGCAGCACGCTGAGCTGCTCGAACACGCTCGCGGTCTGGAATGTCCTTCCGACGCCGAGCCGGGCGATCCGGTGCACCTTCTTGCCGAGCAGTTCCACGCCGGTCTTCTGCGCCGACCCGGTCGCCGGGACCAGACCGGTGATCGCGTCGATGAGCGTCGTCTTGCCCGCGCCGTTGGGACCGATGAGGAAGCGCAGATCGCCCTGCAACACCGTCAGATCGACATCGGTGACGGCCTTGAATCCGTCGAAACTCACCGACAGTCCACGGATCTCCAGGTACTCGCTGGACATTCCCGCGTTGCCGCCGAGCTTCGGTTCGTGCGTCGTCTCGGTCATCGCGATTCCACCTTCTCCGTCGCGGGTTCCGGCAGCGCCTCGACCATCGCGGCGGCAGGCGGGTCGGCGGGCCGCCGCAACCGGTTACCCAGCACACCTTTCAGCAAGGGCCACAATCCGGCGAGGCCCGCGGGCACGAAACCGACCACCACGATGAACAGCACGCCTTGCAGATACGTCCACCCCGAGGGGAACTCCTCGGACAGCGCCGTCTGCGCCCATGCCACGCCGATCGCGCCGAGCACCGGCCCGAGCAGGGTGGTCCGGCCGCCGATCGCGACGCCGATGAGAAACGCGATGGACGGAACGACGCCGATGTCGGCGGGGGAGATGATGCCGACGATCGGTGTGAACAGCGCGCCGGCGACGCCGGCGAAGAACGCCGCGACCACATAGGCGACGATCTTCACGTTCGCCGGGTCGTATCCCAGGAAGCGCACCCGCTCCTCCTGGTCGCGCACCGCGACGAGCAACTCGCCGTACCTGCTGTGCATCAGCTGTCGCACCAGCGCGACCACCACCAGCAGCGTGCCCGCCGCGATGAAGAACAGCATCTGCCGGTTGACCGGGTCGGACAGCTTGAACCCGAAGAATGCGCGGAAATCCGACAGACCCGTGAATCCGCCGATGGCCTGCTGGCCGGTCAGCAGGATGGCCAGCGCGGCGGCGAGCGCCTGACTGAGGATGGCGAAGTACGCGCCCTTCACGCGGCGCTTGAACACGCCGTAACCGAGCGCCGCCGCGATCAGCGCGGGCACCACGAGGATGCCGAGCAGCGCCACGGGAGCGGACGCGAACGGCGTCCAGAACGACGGCAATTCGCGAATGCCCGCGATCTCCATGAACTCCGGCACGTCGTTGCCGAGCCGGGCGGCGTCGGCCATCTGCAGATGCATGGCCATGATGTAGGCGCCGATGCCGAAGAACACGCCCTGCCCGAGGGTGAGCATTCCGCCGCGTCCCCAGGCCAGCCCGATGCCCACCGCGACGATCGCGAAGCACAAGAACTTCGCCAGCAGGTTGAGCCGGAAATCGCTGAGCACCGCGGGCGCGACCGCGAACAACAGGACGGCGGCGACGGCGAACCCGGCCAACGCGGTGAGCGACGGATGCGCGCGCCACCGTTGTACGAGTGTGGTCATGCCAAACTCCTGGTCCGGACGGTGAACAGGCCCTGCGGACGGACCTGCAGGAAGATCACGATGACGACGAAGACGACGACTTTCGCGATGGACGCGGTGGTCGAGTATTCGATGTAGGAATTGAGCAGGCCGAGCGCGAACGCCGCGATCACCGTGCCCTTGATCTGGCCCAGCCCGCCGATGACCACCACGAGGAACGCATCGATCAAGTAGCTCTGGCCGATGGTCGGGCTGGTCGAGCCGATCAGGGTGAGCGCGACGCCGGCCACGCCCGCCAGACCCGAGCCGATGAAGAACGTGCTGATATCGGTGAAACGGCTGGACACGCCCGAGGTTTCGGCCAAGCCGCGGTTCTGCACCACCGCGCGGATCCGGCGGCCGAGCGGAGTCGCCGCGAGCACCGCGGCCAGCGCGGTCACCGCGACCACCGCCAGGACGAGGATGAAGATGCGCGTCTTCGGCACCACCGCGCCCAGGATCGTGACGCCGCCGCTGAGCCACTCCGGCGCGATGACGTTCTTGGCGGGCGCGCCGAAGATATCGCGGGCCAGCTGTTGCAGCACCAGCCCGACGCCGAAGGTGACCAGCAACGTGTCCAGCGGCCGGTCGTACATCCAGCGGATCAGGCCCATCTCCAGCGCGGCGCCGAGCAGGCCGCCGACCAGGAAACCGATCAGCAGCGAGACGATGAGCGAGACGCCCGCCGAGGAGATGACCTTCTGCACGACGTAGGTCGTGTAGCAGCCGGCCATGATGAACTCGCCGTGCGCCATGTTGATCACGCCCATCTGCCCGAAGGTCAGCGAGAGGCCGAGCGCGGCGAGCAAGAGAATCGATCCCAGACTCAGCCCGGTGAAGAGCTGTCCGATCACAACGTCCATGCGAGCTCCTGTGTTTGATCTGCGGCCGGGCCGCGAACGGAACATGTTCGGTCTCGATTCGCTCGAAACCGGGAGTCGAGGCGCTCGGGGGCGCGTTGGTGTCCGATGCTGTCCGCGGCCCCCCTCATTACGCGCTCCGCGTGATCGCCGCGGCGACTGGGTCGCCGGGCGGGCACCGGTAGCTGGGCCGCGGACAGCTGCGGACTACTTCAGGCCCTTGGCCCAGTCGTAGGACTTCAGGTAGGGGTCCGGCGTCACGGCCTTGCCGGAGTCCCACACGGTGTAGATGAGTCCGTCGGGACGGATCTCGCCGATGCGGGCGGTCTTGGTGATGTGGTGGTTGGAGCCGTCGATGGTGACCAGGCCCTCCGGCGCCTCGAAGCTGACGCCGTCGGCGGCGGCCTGGATGTCCTCCACCTTGAACGACTTCGCCTTCTCGACGGTGTTCTTCCACAGGTAGACCGACGCGTAGGCGGCTTCCATCGGGTCCGAGGTCGGCTTGTCGGCGCCGAAGGCGGCCTTGTAGTCGGCGACGAACTTCTTGTTCACCGGAGTGTCCACGGTCTGGTAGTAGTTCCACGCGGTGAGCTGCCCGGCGATGTGCTGCGCGCCGATGCCCGCGACCTCTTCCTCGGCGATGGACACCGAGATCACCGGCATCTCCGCGGCTTTGAGGCCCGCGTTGCTGTACTCGCGGAAGAACGCGACGTTGGAGTCGCCGTTGAGGGTGTTGAACACCGCGCCCGCCTTGGCGGAGCGGACCTTGTTCACGATGGTGGAGAAGTCGGTGGAGCCGAGCGGGGTGTAGTCCTCGCCCTTGATCTCGATGCCGTTGGCGGCGGCGTACGCCTTGATCTCGCGATTGGCGGTCTGCGGGAAGACGTAGTCGCTGCCGACCAGGTACAGGGAGGTGATGCCCTTCTGCTTGAGGTAGTCCAGCGCCGGAATGATCTGCTGGTTGGTGGTCGCGCCGGTGTAGAAGATGTTCTTGCTGTCCTCCAGGCCCTCGTACTGGACCGGGTAGTAGAGCAGCGAGTTCAGGCTCTCGAATTTCGGCTTCATGGCCTTGCGGCTCGACGAGGTCCAGCCGCCGAACACCGCGGCGACGCAGTCGGAGCTGATCAGCTTCTCCGCCTTCTCCGCGAAGGTCTTCGGGTCCGAGGCGCCGTCCTCCAGAACCAGATCGATCTTCTTGCCGAGCACGCCGCCCGCGGCGTTGATCTGGTCGACGGCCAGCTTGGTCGAGTTGGCGACGGTGACCTCGGAGATGGCCATCGTGCCGGACAGCGAGTGCAGCGAACCGACCTTGATCGTGTCCTTCGAGGTGTCGACGCAGGAGGCGGCGCCGGAGCCGGTGGTCGAGGCGTCGTCCTTGGCGCCGCAGGCGGTCAGCAACAGGCCGGCGAGCGCGAGCGCGGTGGGCACCGCCACCGCTCGGACCAAACGCCTGGAGCGATGGGTGGCACGGGAATCTGGCATGGGGCGAACCCTCTCCTCATCAGGTGTTGCGGCGGCGTCGGCAGGGCGCCGCATCGAATACCGCCGTCTTCGCCCCGCTCACGGCTGTAGACGGGGCTGTATACAACGGCTGTATTCGTGATGCGAACGGTAGACAGAACTTGTTGCGCCGGAATATCTCTCGATGACAAGTCCGTTTCGTCTGTTTCGCTCGTGTGAACCTTTCCCGTAACCGGACGGTGAACGGTTGTGAGATCCGGGCAAACACGCTGGCCGGGGCGGATGTGGCTACGGTTGCGTAGCGTCGCCGCGATGCGGCACGCTTCGATTCGTACGACATCTGAACGTCCCAAGCCGCGGCGGCGGGCCGCGGACTCGAGTCGAGGAGGACCAGATGGGCCACTACAAGGCGAACTTGCGGGACATCGAGTTCAACCTGTTCGAAGTGCTCGAGCTGAACAAACTCCTCGATACCGGCGCCTACGGCGACCTCGATTCCGACACCGCCCGGGAGATCCTCTCGGAGGTTCGGCGACTGGCCGAGGGACCGGTGGCGGACTCCTTCGCGGTGGCCGATCGCGATCCGGTGACCTATGACGTGACCACCTTCTCGGTCTCTGTTCCGGAGCCGCTCCGTAGGACCGTCGCCGCCGTGCGCGACGCGGGCTGGAGCAGGCTGGGCATGCCGGAGGGCATGGGCGGTACCCCGGCGCCCGCGGCGCTGGTCTGGGCCGTCGCCGAGATGATCACCTGCGCCAACCCCTCGGCGTCGTTCTTCAACATGGGGCCGGTCATGGCGTCCGTGCTGTACAACGTCGGCACCGAGCGGCAGCGGCACTGGGCCACGCTCGGCTTCGAGAAGGGCTGGCAGGGCACCATGGTGCTGACCGAGCCCGACGCCGGATCCGACGTCGGCGCGGGACGCACCAAGGCGATCGCGCAAGAAGACGGCACCTGGCACATCGAGGGCGTCAAGCGGTTCATCTCCGGCGCGGAGGTCGGCGACACCGCCGAGAACGTCTTCCATCTGGTGCTGGCCCGGCCCGAGGGTGCCGGACCGGGTACCAAGGGCCTGTCGCTGTTCTACGTGCCGAAGTTCCTTTTCGACCCCGAGACCTTGGAACTCGGCGAGCGCAACGGCGTGTACGTCACCGGGGTCGAGCACAAGATGGGCCTGAAATCCTCGCCCACCTGCGAGCTGACCTTCGGCGGCCACGGCGTCCCGGCCAAGGGTTGGCTGGTCGGCGAGGTGCACAACGGCATCGCGCAGATGTTCCAGGTGATCGAGAACGCGCGCATGATGGTCGGCGTCAAATCCTCCGGCACCTTGTCGACCGGTTATCTCAACGCGCTCGACTACGCCAGGGAACGGGTCCAGGGCGCGGATCTGACCCAGATGACAGACAAGGCCGCGCCCCGCGTGGCCATCACCCGGCATCCGGATGTGCGTCGTTCACTGGCGATGCAGAAGGCGTACGCCGAGGGCCTGCGCGCGGTGTACCTGTACACCGCCGCCCACCAGAACGCCGATGTGGCCCAGCTCGTTTCGGGCGCAGACGCCGATCTGGCGCACCGGGTGGATGATCTGCTGCTGCCGATCGTCAAAGGGGTCGGTTCCGAGCGGGCCTACCAGTTCCTCACCGAGTCGTTGCAGACCTTGGGCGGTTCCGGTTATCTCCAGGACTACCCGATCGAGCAATACATCCGCGACGCGAAGATCGACTCGCTCTACGAAGGCACCACCGCCATCCAGGCGCAGGACTTCTTCTTCCGCAAGATCATTCGCGACAAAGGTGCGGCGCTCGGGCACGTCAGCGCGCGGATCGCGGCGTTCCTCGACGCGAAGACCGGACGGTTCGACACCGAGCGCGACCTGCTGCGCACGGCCGCGGAGGACGTGCAGGCGATGGCCGCCTCGCTCACCGGCTTCCTGATGGCCGCGCAGCAGAAGCCCACCGAGCTGTACAAGGTCGGCCTCGGTTCGGTGCGCTTCCTGCTCGCCGTCGGCGACCTGCTCATCGGCTGGCGCCTGCTGGTACAGGCGGAGATCGCGGCCGCCGCACTGGCCACCGACGCGCCGGAGAAGGATCGCGCCTTCTACGCCGGAAAGGTCGCCGTCGCGAGCTTCTTCGCCAAGAACGTGCTGCCGAAGCTGGCGGCGGTGCGCGGGATAATCGCCGCACTCGACGACGACATCATGAACCTGGACGAAGCCGCGTTCTGAGCTGTTTTCCAGCGCCTGCGGCGCTGGGTGTTCGCGGCCCCCTCTTGGCTCGCGCCCGAGCGACCACCGCTTGCGACTTCGTCGCGGACGCGGCGGCCACTCGGACGCGAGCCGGGCTGTGTCGGTTTTTCCAGCGCCTGCGGCGCTGGGTGTTCGCGGCCCCCTCTTGGCTCGCGCCCGAGCGACCACCGCTTGCGACTTCGTCGCGGACGCGGCGGCCACTCGGACGCGAGCCGGGCCGCGAACGGCGGATGCTCGGTCTCGCTTCGCTCGAAACCTGCGGTTGAGGTGCGCCGGGCGCGTCGCCATTCGAGGTCCGGATGAAGTGCGCGCCCGGCGGATGAAGATCGATCGACTCGACCGGTATCGAGCGCGCGGGCGGGTGGTTGCATCCGGGTTGGTAGTTGCGGTGACAGGGTGGTCGGCGGCCGGTTCGAGTGACGTTGCCGCGCACGTGCGGATGGGCGTCGAGTCAGGCGTCGGGCTGGGAGAGCAGCTTGAGCACGACCGGGCGGGACAGTGTGCCCGATACCAGTCTGGCGAGCTGGTTGGCGCTCGTGCCCGCGGCGTGGGCGGCCTTCAGGGCGGTGGCGAGTTCGGTGCGGGCGGCTTCGGCGGCGGCTTGGGCGTCGCGTAGTCGCTGGGCTGCGCGGTCCACATCGGGCGGCTCGTCGCTGGTGGTCAATTCATTGACCAGTTCGACCTCCGGGAGACGGGCTTCCCGCTCACCCGGGGCAGCGTCACGGCGCATCGCCGCCCTGGCGAACTCCATCAGGAACGCGCGGGTGGCGTCCTTGTCCTCCGCGGCGGCCTCGCCGAGCAGCAGTCTGGTGGTCTGCGGGACGGCGTGCGACCAGTTGGCCAGGCCGCACAGGGCCAGCAGCAGGCGGCCCGCGTTCGCGGAGTCCACGTCGAACTGTTCCTGGGCGCGGTCGAATTTGCGCACGTAGTGCGCGGCGCGCCAGCCGTCGATGTCGTGCGCGTCGGCGCCGCGGTGCAACGCCTCCCAGAGCATCAGGCGCAGCAGATGCGGGTTGTCCCGGTGATAGTCGAACAGCTTGCCGACGTAGGCCCCCGGTTCGGTGTCGGCCAGCGGTTGCACCACGTCGATGAACTCGCGCAGCGTGTCGATCAGGATGACGTCGAACAGCTTGTCCTTGCTGCCGAACAGTCCGTAGATGCGCTCCTTGTTGACGCCCGCCGCCTCGGCGATCCGGTCGACCCGCGCGCCGGCCAGCCCGTACTGCGCGAATTCTTCGCGGGCGGCGCGCAACAGGGCCTGCCTGGTCGCGTCACTGCGTTTGATCGTGGCCGTCATGACCGACACTTTACCATCTCATTAAACCAACTATTTGGTTGACAGACGGCCTGCCGCAGGCCTACCTTCGAGCCATGGCAATGTCCACCTTCCAGTCCGCGGCTCCGGCCCGGACGCGTGGCCGAGACACCTCGGCGCGAGCCCACACCGGGCGCACCCTGCCTTTCTTCGTCCTCGCCGCACTGCTGGCCACCGGTCAGATGTACGTTCCCATCCCGCTTTTCACCGCCATGCGGGCCGACTGGGGTGTCGGCTCGGCGGCGATGACCTGGATCATCAGCGCGTTCGCCTTCGGCTACGCAGGCGGTTTCGTCCTGTTCGGGCCGCTGTCGGATCGCTACGGTCACCGCCGGGTGCTGGTCACCGGCATGCTGGCGGCCGCAGTGGTCACCCTGTTGACCGGATTGGCGTTCAGCGCCCCGCTGGCCGTGGCCCTGCGGGTGGCGCAGGGCTTGGTGGTCGGCTCGATTCCGCCCGCGATCATGGCTTATGTGGCGACCCGGATCACCCCCGCGCACCGTGCCGTGGCCACCATGTCCGTGGCAACGTCGTTCCTCGCGGCGACGGTGGTCGCGCAGATCGTGTCGCAATGGATGGTCGGCGCGTTCCCGTGGCGCACGGTGTTCGTCGCCTCCGCGATCGTGTTCGCCGTCCTCGCGCTGGCGTTGCGGTCGGCGTTGCTGGCCGACGCGCCCACCGGCCGGGACAAGCCGCTGCGGCACAGCTACGCCGCGATTCCCGCGGTGCTGCGCATCCGGGCGCTGGTGCCGATGCTGATCGCGGGCGCGATGAGCATGGCGGTGATGGTCGGGGTGTACACCGGCCTGGAACTGACCGGGGTGGTCCGCGGCTCGGGCGAACTGCTCGCGCTGCGGGCGGGCGCGCTGCCGGTGATGATCGCGCTGCCCCTGCTCGCGGTGCCGCTGGCCCGGCTGTCCAAGCACGGCCAGATCGTGCTCGGCGTGCTCATCGCCGCGACGGCGATGGTGGTCGCGACCTTCGAGGGAACCCATCCGCTCGTGCTGGCCGTCCTGCTGGCCGTGCTGGTCGGCGGACTCGGCATCATCGCTCCGGCCGTGCTGCAGAGCGCGGGCGAACTGGGCGGCGAATCCCGCGCCGCCGCCATGTCGGTCGCGATGTTCAGCTTCTACGTGGGCGCGACCATCGGCCCGCTGGTCGCCGCCGCCGCGGCGCCGCACGGCTTCGCCACCCTCGCCTGGACGCTGGCGCTGTTGCTCGTCGCCGCACTGGGTATGACGGTGGCCGGTCTGCGGATGCAGCGAAAGGCGCAGGCCGCCTGACCGAACACCACGTCCGGCCGGTATCGGTAATCCGATACCGGCCGGACGCACGTTCATCCCGCGCCGCCGGTTCGCCTCGCCGGAATCACCCGGCCGACTACTTCAGTACATACGGCGAAACCGAGCTGCGGTGCTCACTGATGTCGAGCACCTTGCCCAACGGCGGGAACGCGCGCTGCGGGCAGTTGGCCCGTTCGCAGACCCGGCAGCCCGCACCGATCGGCGTCGGCTGCACTTCGTCGAGGTCGATGCCGTCGGCGTAGATCACCCGGGCCGCGTGCCGCAGTTCGCAGCCCAGTCCGATGGCGAAGGTCTTGCTCGGCTGGCCGAAACGGGTGGCGCGGCGTTCGACCGTGCGAGCCACCCATAGGTATTTGCGGCCGTCGGGCATCTGGGCGATCTGCGTCATGATCTTGCCGGGATAGGCGAAGGTCTCGTAGACGTTCCACAGCGGGCAGGTCCCGCCGCTGGCGGAGAAGTGGAAACCGGTGGCCGACTGGCGCTTGGACATGTTGCCCGCGCGGTCGACCCGCACGAACGAGAACGGCACGCCGCGCAGCGAGGGTCGTTGCAGCGTGGATAGCCGGTGACAGATGGTCTCGTAGCTCTGCGTGAAGAACGCCGACAGCCGCTCGATGTCGTAGCGGAAGTCCTCGGCCACCTCGTGGAAATGCGTGTACGGCAGCACCGTCGCCGCGGCGAAGTAATTGGCCAGCCCGAGCATGGCCAGTTTGCGGGCGTCCTCGGACGCGAAATTGCCCTCCTCGACCAGCTTCTCCAGCAACCCTTCGCATTCGAAGTAGGCCAGTTCGGCGGCCAGTTTGAAGGTGCGCTGCCCACCGGAGAGATGCGGCGCGATCTCCAGGTTGCGGGTCTGCGGGTCGTATCGGTGCAGCACGCCTTCGCCGAGATCGATGCGCTCGGTGATCCGCACGTCGTGCGCGCGCAGGATCCTGGCGATCTCGCTGTTCACGTCGCCGCCGTGGAAACGGATGCGCGCGGTGAGCTCCTCCGCGGCGGTGTCCAGCTCGTGGATGTAGTTCTGGCGCTGGTAGAAGTAGTCGCGCACTTCCTCGTGCGGCTTGCTGATCGCGCCGCTGCCCGCGCTGTCGGCGAACCGGTCCTCGGTGGCCGCCGCCAGCTGGGCGGAGGTGTTGCGGTAGCGGTTGTGCATGTTGACCAGCGCGCGGGCCATGCTCGGATGCGCCGAGACCATGTCCGCGATCTCCTGGGCGTCGGCCTCGATGCCCAGCTCCTGGTCCATCACGACCTCTTGGAGTTCCGCGATGAGCCGGGTGTCGTCCTGCGCGGAGAAGAAGGTCGCGTCGACGCCGAACACGTCGCTGATCTTCAGCAGCACCGGGACGGTGAGCGGGCGCACGTCGTGCTCGATCTGGTTGAGGTAACTCGCCGAGATCTCCAGCTGCTGGGCCAGCGCGATCTGGCTCAGCCCGCGTTCGGTCCGCAGCTGACGCAGCCGAGCGCCGACGTAAGTCTTGGCCATGCGTCCAGCTTATGGCCGGGTTCGCATCCGTGCCAATTACGCATTAACACTCCTCGCAGACATGTGTCGTACCCGGCGGCTACCGTCGGCAGGGTGTTGTTCTCGGATGTCGTCCTGGCCTCGGAGACCGTGCGCGCGACCAGGTCACGCAAGACGAAGATCGCCACGCTGGCCGGGCTGCTGACCTCGGCCGCCGCCGACGAGCTCGCGCCCGTCGTCGCCTGGGCGTCCGGCGGGCTACCGCAGGGGCGGATCGGCACGGGGTGGCGCACGCTCACCACGCTCGACAGCCCGCCCGCGCCGGTCGCGACGCTGACCGTCGCGACCGTGCACGCCGCGCTGAGCGAGCTGGCCGGTACCTCCGGCGCCGGATCCGCCGCCCGGCGCAAGGAGCTGCTCGGGGCGCTGTGGTCCGCGGCGACGGCGGATGAGCAGAGTTTCCTGGTGCGCCTGCTCACCGGGGAACTGCGCCAAGGAGCGCTCACCGCCGTGGTCGCCGAAGCGGTGGCCGTCGCCGCGGGTGTGCCGCCCGATCTGGTCCGCCGGGCGTACATGCTGTCGGGCCGATTGCCGGTCACCGCCGTCGCGGCGCTGACCGGCGGCGCTGCCGCGCTCGCGGAGTTCCGGCTCGAAGTCGGCCGCCCGATCCAGCCCATGCTCGCCTCGCCCGGTGCGACGCTGGACGAGGCGCTGATCGAGTTCGAGGGCGAGGTGAGCGTCGAGCACAAGCTGGACGGCGCCCGCATCCAGGTGCACCAGGACGGCGACCGGGTCCGCATCTTCACCAGGACGCTGCGCGATATCACCGCGGGCGTGCCCGAACTGGTCGAGCTGGTCGCCGGCCTGGATTGCACGAGCGTCGTCCTGGACGGGGAGACGCTGGCGCTCACCGACGCGGGACGGCCACGTCCGTTCCAGGAGACCATGAGCCGCTTCGCCGAGGTGAGTTCCACCCGGGAGTTGCTGCTGCATCCGTACTTCTTCGACTGTCTGCACCTGGACGGCCGGGACCTGCTCGACGCTCCGCTGTCGGAGCGGCGCGCCGCGCTGACGAAGGTGGCGGGCACGCACACCATTCCCGCGTTGCTGCGGCCGGATGCCGAAGCGGCCGCTGAATATTTCGACGGCGCGCTGGCGGCGGGCCACGAGGGCGTCATGATCAAGTCGCTGACCGCGCCGTACGCGGCGGGCAGGCGGGGCAGGGCCTGGCAGAAGGTCAAGCCGACGCACACCCTCGACCTGGTTGTGCTCGGCGCGGAATGGGGCTACGGCCGTCGCACGGGTTACCTGTCGAACCTGCATCTCGGCGCGCGCGACCCGGACAGCGGCGAGCCGGTCATGGTAGGCAAGACCTTCAAGGGACTCACCGACGCGCTGTTGCAGTGGCAGACCACCGAATTCCCCCGCCACGAGCGCTCGCGCGATCAGCACACCGTGTATCTGTGGCCGCGACTGGTTGTGGAGATCGCTTTGGACGGCGTGCAGGTCAGTCCGCGCTATCCCGGCGGGGTCGCGTTGCGTTTCGCTCGGGTGGTGCGCTACCGCCCCGACAAAGAGCCCGCCGACGCGGACACCATCGACACCGTCCGCGCGCTACTGCCGTGATAGTCGCCGCGATGTGAAGCGCGCTTGCTCCCGCGCCGGGTGCGTGTCGAGCGTGCGCGGCGAATCGGGCCACTGTAAGTATGGGCAGCGCAAGGTTCCGGATGGCCGCCACACTGCAATGGTCCGGCCGGATCGTACCTCCGGACAAGGAATCGGCGGGCGGGTGCGACGATGCGAATTGGGCTGTGCGGACGCTATGTCCGGCTGGTGGCGGCGTTGCTGGGCGTCTTGGCGGTGAGTGCGGTCGGCACGCCCGCGCAGGCGAATCCGATCGAGCAGTTCCTCACGCCTTCGCGTGAATACTCCGGGATCCTGCCCACGCCGCTGGGCGACCCGTTCTACACCCCGCCGCCGGAATTCGAGAACACACCGCCGGGAACGGTTCTGGCGTCCCGTCCGGGCGGCACCGGCCTGACCGCGTTCCCGGTGCACTCGACCGAACTGCTGATCCGGTCCACCGATTCCAAGGATTACCCGGCCCCCGTGGTCGCGACGTTGCTCTTGCCGCGGACGCCGTGGACCGGGCCGGGGCCGCGACCGGTGCTGTCGCTCAATCACGCGATCGACTCGCTCGGGCATCGGTGCGCACCGTCCTACGAGCTCAAGAACCCGTTGTGGGCCGAGATGTGGGCCGCCCAGATTCCGTTGTCCAAGGGATACGCCGTGCTCGTGCCCGACCATCAGGGCCCGCGGCAGGCGTACGGGGCGGGACTGATGGCCGGGCACGCGGTGCTCGACTCGATCCGGGCGGCGGTCCGAACGCCGGAACTCGGGTTGCGGCCGGACGCTCCGACGCTGGTCACCGGATACTCCGGCGGCGCCATCGCCAGCGGATGGGCCGCCCAGCTGGCCCCGGCGTACGCGCCCGAGCTGAATCTGGTGGGTGCGGCGTTCGGCGGTGTTCCCGCCGACTTCGGCATGCTGCTGTCCACCATGAACGGCCGCAACGCCGCGTCCGGGGTCTTCTTGGCCGCGACGCTCGGATTGGCGCGGGAGTATCCAGAGCTGCTGGGCCTGATGAACGACAACGGCTGGCGACTGGCCCAGCTCGGCAAGGACATGTGCATGACCGGGGAGGAGTTCGGCGGTGTCGTGGCGCCGATTCCGGTGCAGGCGCTCACCCATGCCGCCGCGCCCACCGAACTGCCGATGGTCAAGGAGATCCTGGCCGCCAATCGGCTGGGCGCGAGCGCGCCGACGGTGCCGGTGTTCCTCTATCACGCGACGCACGACCCGTGGGTGCCGTTGGCCGGGGCGGAGAAGTTGTACGCGGACTGGTGCGGCGCCGGGACACCGGTGGACTTCCAGGTCTATCTCGGCGAACACTTCCTGGTCGGCCTCAGCGGCATCCCCGGTGCGAACTCGTGGATCGATGATCGGTTCGCAGGCCGTCCGGTCGCCGCGCGGTGCACTCGATCCGGCTGAGCAGGGCGAACCAGAGTAGTCCATGTCGGTGGGCGGAACTTTCGGTGACCGACCTGGCTCTGCCATCCGGGGGTGCAGCACACTGGAGGCGTGACCGTCGAATTACTGGTTCTCCTGATCGTCATCGTCACGGCGCTCGCATTCGATTTCACGAACGGCTTCCACGACACCGCCAACGCGATGGCGACCTCGATCGCCACCGGTGCGCTGCGGCCGCGGGTGGCGGTGGCGCTCTCCGCGGTGCTGAACCTGGTCGGCGCGTTCCTGTCGGTGGCCGTCGCCGCCACCGTGGCGAAGGGCATCGTGCGCCTCGATGCCGTCGGCGGCCAGGACCTGATCGTCATCGTGTTCGCCGGTTTGGTCGGCGGGATCCTGTGGAACCTGCTCACCTGGCTTTTCGGCCTGCCGTCGAGTTCGTCGCACGCGCTGTTCGGCGGTCTGATCGGGGCGACGCTGGCCGCGCTGGGCTGGAGCGGGGTGATCTGGGCGTCCGGATCGGACGGCGTGATCACCAAGATCATTCTTCCCGCCGTGCTCGCGCCCATCGTCGCCGCGCTGGTCTCGGCGATCGGCACCTGGCTGGTGTACCGGATCACCCGCGGCGCCGACGAAGGGAAGGTCACCGAGGGCTTCCGGTGGGGGCAGATCGGCTCCGCCTCGCTGGTCTCGCTGGCGCACGGCACGAACGACGCGCAGAAGACGATGGGCGTGATCTTCCTGGCGCTCGTCGCACACGGCACGCTCACCAAAGACGACGACCTGCCGCTCTGGGTGATGGCCGCGTGCGCCGTGGCCATCGCGGCGGGCACCTACCTCGGCGGCTGGCGGATCATCCGGACGCTGGGCAAGGGCCTGGTCGAGATCGACTCGCCGCAGGGCCTCGCTGCGGAATCCGCCTCGGCCGCGATCATCTTGACCTCGGCCCATTTCGGGTTGCCGCTGTCCACCACGCAGACGGCCACCGGCGCGATCCTCGGCACCGGTCTCGGCAAGGGCGCCGAGGTGCGCTGGGCCGTGATGGGGCGGATGGTGGTCGCATGGTTGCTCACGCTGCCGCTGGCCGCGGTCGCGGGAGCGATCTGCTGGGCCATCGCCCACGTCATCGGCGGGCTGGCCGGTGTGCTCGTGGTCTTCGGCATCCTGATCGGGCTGTCGACGCTGATGTACCTGCGGTCGCGGCGTGATCCGGTGCACACCGGCAACGTCAACGAGTGGCCGGGCGACGGGAACGATCCGCCCACCGCCGCGCCGCCCGCCACGTCGGCGGACAAGAACCGTTCGGCCCAGGTGTAGGAGGACCAGGCGTGCACACTCTCGTCACGAATCTGAACGCGCTGTGGAAAGTCGTCGCGGCCGGCTTGGTGCTCGGCGCGGGCCTGCCGATGATCTTCGCGATCGGGGTGCGGTTCTGGTCGACGACCGTGACGACCGACGCGGGAACGGGCGCGGTGCGGCGCAATTACCCCGCCCTCGCGGTCGCGGTCGCGTGCTTCGCGCTGGTTGTCGTGGCGATCGTCAGCGGCATCCTGTACACGGCGAAAGCGTTCATCGCCGCCAGATTCGGCATCCATTTGTTCGGGCAGGCGTGAGGAGTGCCAGCGTGACCGATCCAGTGAAACCAGCTCCGCTCCGGCCGAAGCTGCTCGGCAAAGTCGTGGGCTGGCTGCGCGCGGGGTATCCGCAGGGCGTCCCGCAGGCGGATTATGTGGCCCTGTTCGCCGTGCTGCACCGGCACCTCACCGACTACGAGGTGGTCGCGATCGCCGAGGAGCTGGTCGCTTCGAATCCGGACAGCACGATCACCCACGCCGAGATCGAGCAGGCCATCGCCCGGTTCGCCATGGAGCAGCCGGCCGAAGGCGACGTCGCTCGCGTCGCCTCCCATCTGGCCGCGGGCGGCTGGCCGCTGGCCGATCCGCCCGCCGATTCCGACTGACCGAGCCGCCGCCGATGCCACCCTTCCTGCACGCGATCATCGGCTGGCTGCGGGTCGGATATCCGGACGGCGTGCCGGAGTCCGACTACATCCCGCTGCTCGCGCTGCTGCGCCGTCGCCTGTCCGACGAAGAGGTGGCCAGGATCGCCGCCGAGCTGACCGGCTTCGGTGGGGCGGACATCGACCAGACCGACATCCAGGTGATGATCACCAAGATCACCAACGACATGCCCTCCGAAGCCGACGTGGCCCGGGTGCGCGCCCGGGTCGAGGCCAATGCCTGGCCGGATCCGGACGTCGAGTGAGTCACGGCTGATCGCGCGGGCCGCTGAGGTAGGGCAGGCGGCGCACGCCCGCCGCGACCTCGTAGGCGAGATCCTCGTAGCCGAGCGCGAGTTCGGCGAGGCGCTCCCAGGCATCGTGCACGGCCCACTCCGGGGCGCCGGAGAGGATCTCGTGGGCGCAGGCGGAGAACTGGGCGAGCCGGTCGACCACCATGCCCACTGTTTCGGTGTGCATGTGCGCGCCGCCGTGTGGCAGCGGCGCCTCGGTGGCGACCCAGCGGTCGATCGCGAGGACGAGGCGGGCGCGGTGCCCATCGATGTCCTTCGTCCCGCCCAGGCCATGGCGCAGGCGGCGTTGATGCAATCCCGCGAGTAAGTGGGCCGATTCCAGGATCGGGTGCGCGCGGCGGGGCGCGGTGTGGCAGGCCTGCAAGATGAGCTCTTTGGTCGGCAGTGGTTCCACTGCGATAACCCCCTGGATCGAATGGTCGCGGCGGGCGTCACACGAGACGCGAAGGATCATCGACGATGCCGCCCGCCCGGACGCGGCAATCGGTGCCGCTTGCGCGACGGCCCGGTGTCCCACGGCGATTCGAGGACGACGAGACCAACGGCCTCCAGCGGCGTGAGCCCGATGCGGCGCACCAGCTCCTCCGTCAGGGCAACCATCTCCGCCGCTTGGATCGCCGCAGTCGCCTGCTCTGTGGACACCATCCGGCCACGCAGATAGGACACCACCCACGCGTCGTCACTGACCCGCCGCGCCTGATGCGGCGTCTGATCACTCACGATCCACATCCGGTCGACGACATGCACCGACATCGGAACCCCCTTCATCCCCGCCGAGCGGGCTGTTCCATCAGCCCCGCTGTGATGCGCAACACAAGCAGGGTAGGTGCGGGACCGCTGACAAGTCAACTTGACCAGTCAATTTGACAAACTTGCCCCGCTGTGGATGCGGGTACGGTCATCTGCACGAACAGCCGGAAGGACTCATCGGACGATGGCACCACTTTCGCCCACGGTCGCGCGCTGGGAGCTCATGCTCCGAATCAAGCGCCGCCGCACGGAGTTCGACGTGTCCGCGTCCGTCATCGCCAAGGAACTGGGCTTCACGCTGTCGTACTGGTCGAAGGTGGAGAAAGAACGCGTCCTGGCCGAGGACAAACTGCGGAATCTGATGAGCCTGCTCGAATTCGACCCGGCCGAACGCGAGGAGATGTTGCGGCTGCGCGACATCGCGAAGCAGCGCGGGTGGTGGTCGGAGTACGCGGGGCTGCTGTCGGACGAGGTGATACGCCTCTATGGATTGGAGCACGGGGCGCGGAGCGTACGTAGTTACGCGAGCATCCTGATTCCCGGCCTTTTGCAGACCGAGGACTACGCGCGGGCGGTGATCGCCAACGACCGGGCGCGGGTTCGGCAAGTGGAAATCGAGCGCTTGGTCGAAGTTCGCATGCGACGTCAGCAGCGGCTCACCGGATCGGAGCCGCTTCAGGTCACAGCGATCGTCAACGAGGCCGCGCTGACCCAGCGCACCGGGGGTGTGGCGGTCCTGAAAAATCAGCTTTCACACCTGCTGTCGATTACCGAGACGCACGCCGACACAGTCGACGTTCGGGTCGTGCCCTTCGACGCGCCAGGTGGTGTACTGCTGACCGGTGCGTCGTTCCACCTGCTCGGGTTCGACAGCGCACTCCTACCCGACGTGGCGTGGACCGAGACGCTGGTCCATCTCGGAGTGATCGAGGAGAGCGAACCGGTGCGTCACCTCGCGACCATGTTCGCCACCACTCTCGCCGACCACGCGCTTCCACGGAACGAGTCGATAACGTTGATCGAACGCAGGCTCGCCGCGCTGTAGCGTGATCGGCATGGGGAGCGCGGCCGGCTGGTTCAAGTCATCACATTCGAACGACAGCACCGCTTGCGTAGAGGTGTGCTTCGACGGTGGTCGGGTCCTGGTTCGAGACAGCAAGTTTCAAGGGTCGCCGGACGCATCGCCCATCCTGGCGTTCACGCCGACCCAGTGGGCGGCGTTCACCACGGCGCTCCGCGCAGGAGCCTGACCGCTATGGGCGGCGCGGCGGCTGGTTCAAGTCGTCCTACTCCAGCGACAGTCAGGCCTGCGTAGAAGTGCACTTCGACGGCGGTCGAGTATTGGTCAGAGACAGCAAGTCCGGGGACCATCGGACGCATCGCCCACGTTGGCGTTCACTTCGACCCAGTGGGCGGCATTCACCACGGCGCTCCGCACCGAACTTGCCTGACACATCTCCCAGCCGACTCTCAGCTTCACGACACCGAGCACTCAGCTCCACCGGCAAGAGTATCCCCGTCGATGCGAAGCGATCCATCGATAGCTCCACCGGTGGGCAACTGCCCTGCCCGCCACCCGAACCGGCCGACGGCGCGCAAACCCTCGCACGCGCCGCCGGCCGTTTCCTTGCCGCGAGTGGGTGTCGACTTCGGTGTGTCGAAGTCAATCTCCGAGGGTGCTGGAGCCGGCGAGGAGGTGGAGGAAGTGTTCGACTTCCGATTGGACGGCCGCGCGGGCGGGGGTGAGGTACTTGCGTGGGTCGGAGAGGTCGGGGGCGTTCGTGAGGTGATCGCGGATGGCGGACGTCATTCGGATGTTGAGGCGGGTGGCGATGTTGATCTTCGTCATGCCGTGTTCCACGGCGGCGCGCAGGCCGTGATCGGGGACGCCGGAGGAGCCGTGCAGCACCAAGGGGACGGGGACCTTCGCGGCCAGGTGGGCGATCAGGTCGTTGTCGAGTTCGGCGGTGCGAGTGTGCATGGCATGTGCGGAGCCGACGGCGACCGCGAGTGCGTCGACGCCGGTGGCGCGCACGAACTCCACCGCCTCGTCGGGATCGGTGCGCGCGCCGGGCGCGTGGGCGCCGTCCTTGCCGCCGACCGCACCGAGTTCGGCTTCGATGTGCACGCCGCGCTCGTGGCACCACGCGGTGACCGCGGTGGTGGCGGCGACGTTGTCGGCGTAGTCGAGGGCGGAGCCGTCGTACATGACCGAGCGGATGCCGAGATCGACCGCGGTATGGATCAGTTCGGCGGTGGTGGCATGGTCGAGATGGACCGCGACCGCTGCGTCGCTGTCGGCGGCGATGCGCAGGCAGGCGAGGGCGAGCGGGGCGATGCCGCGGTGGTAGAGCGCGGTGTTCTCCGACAGTTGCAGGACCACCGGCCGTTTCGCCGATTCCGCGGCGGCCGCGATCGCCTCGGCGTGCTCGAGGGTGATCACGTTGAACGCGCCGAGTCCGCCCGGACGGGCCGCGGCGATCAGGTCGGGGATCGAGGTCAGCGGCATAGCGCGGGCTCTGTCGGCTCGCAGGGCCGGTGGCCGGCCGGATCGGTGTGCTGGGCGGTCACGAGGCAGCCTCCTGCGGTGCTGGTAGATCCAGTTCTCGAATCCGGACGGTCGGGGTGAGGCGGGTGCGCAGACCGCGGTCGATCTCGCCGGCCACCGGGACGACCACGGCGGCCGCCGAGGTCGCGACCGCGTCGGCGAGCAGGGCGGGCCAGTCGGTGCGCGATGCGGACGAGAGGGCGGCGATCACGGCCGCCACCGCGGCATCGCCCGCGCCGGTGGGATTTCCGCCGAGCGGTTCGGCGAGCGCCGCCGACCACGCGCCGTCGGCGGTCACGGCGGTGAGCCCCTCGGGGCCGCGGGTCGCGATCACGGCGCGCACGCCGTGCGCGATCAGCGGCTGGACGGCGCCGACGACGTCGTCGGCGGTCGTCGGCTCCGCACCGGTGAGACGCTGGAGTTCGCTCTCGTTCGGGGTGAGCACGATGCCGGGCACCTGGGCGGCCAAGCGCAGCGCCTCGCCGTCGACGTCGCAGATGGTGGGCAAGTCTGCCGCGATGGCGGTGCGGGCGATCTCGGCGGGCAGCGAGGGGTCGATGCCGCCCGGCAGCGAACCGGAGATGACCAACCCGGCGATATCGGGTAGCAGGCCCGCCACCCGGACCGCCAACTGCTCCGCGGCGTGCGGATTGGAGACCCGGGCGCCCGGCTCCCAGAGCGCGGTGGCGGTGCCGTCCTCGGACTCGCTGATCACCACCGTGCGGCGCACCCAGGGCAGCGCGTGCACGAAGTCGACCGGCAACTCGAGTTCGGCGGCCGCCGCGAAGGCGTGATCGGAGAACCCGGTGGCCCTGGCGTATTTGCCGAGCTGATTCAGCACGCGGGTCACGTTGATGCCCTTGCCGCCGATGCGTTGTTCCACCGACCGGACCCGGTGGGCCTGCCCGCGTTCGAAACGTTCGACGCGATAGGTCATGTCGTACGCGGGATTCATTGTCACGGTGAGGATCACCTCAACCACTGTCCACGTCTGAGCACCCCGCGCAAGTGGAGATTGTCACTGACTGTCAATATGTCGGCGAATTGGCCGGGCCGCAGGTCACCGACGTCGGCGAGCCCGAGCGCGGCGGCCGGAACCGAGGTGGCCGCGAGTACCGCGTCCCGCAGCGGGACACCCGATTCGCGCACGGCGCGCGCGAGGCATTCCAGCAGGGTGCTGACGCCGCCCGCGATGGATCCGCCTGCGACGCGCGCCACCCCGTCTCGCACCGTCACCGGCTGCGGACCGAGCTGGTATTCGCCGTCACCGAGGCCTGCGGCCTGCATGGCATCGGTGACCAGCGCGACGCGTCCCGGCGCGGTCGCGAACACCAGCGCGGCGAAGCCCGGGTCCACGTGCACGCCGTCGCCGATCAATTCGACGATGGCGTCCCCGGCCGCCGCGGCCACCAGCGCCGCGGCGACCGGGCCTGGGTGGCGGTGGTGCAGCGGCGGCATGCCGTTCGCCAGATGGGTGACGACGCTCGCCGGTCCATTCGGGCGCAGAGCATTCCGAAAGGACGTGTAGTCGGTGTCGCTGTGGCCGAGTGCGATCACCACGCCGCTGTCGGCCAGGCGCCGTGCGACGGCCGCGTAGCCGGGGCGCTCCGGCGCGAGGGTCATCGCGCGCAGATGTCCGCCGCCCGCCGTCAGCAGCCGGTCGGTCAGTCCAAGATCAGGGTCGCACAGGAATCGCGGGTCCTGGGCTCCGCAGCGCGCCTCGGACAGGAACGGCCCCTCGACGTGGACACCGCCGAGCACGCCTTCCTCGGCGAGCTCGCGCAAGGCGGCGGTCTGCGCCACCATCTCCTCGGCGGGACCGGTGACCACGCTCGCCACCACCGTGGTCGAGCCGCGCGCATGGTGCGATTGCGCCGCCGTCCGCGCCTGCGCGCCGTCCACGGTATCGAACCGATACCCGAATCCACCGTGGTTGTGAATATCCACAAGCCCCGGCAGCAGGGTGCCGGAAAATGGCGGCTCAGGTAAATCGCGATGCGCCGCGCGCCACTGCGCGAACGATCGCACCGCCTCGATCCGGTCCCCGGAGATCATCACCACGCCGTCGTCCAGCGCGACGCTCGCCGAGACGATGCGGCCCCGGATCATCAGCTCTGTCATGTCAGTCCTCCTCGGCCCGCGATTCGGATGGCGTCCGCCGGGAGGGAGCAGTCGGCGGAGTTCGCGCGTGGTGGCGGCTTTGAGTTTCGTCATCTCGTCGACCGTGCGTGAGCACGGACTGGACGTGGACGGAGATCACGCTCGGCATCGGCCCGGCCGCCTCGGCTACGGGATCGAACCGGAAGGGGTTGTGGGATTCGCCGGTGGCGGGCTTTCGGTGTGGCGTCATGTCAATGCTCCGCGTCGTGCGAAGAGGGCAGCGCCCGCGAGGCCCGCGCGAGCGCCGAACTCGCCGAGCACCACGCGGGGGGTGGGGACCAAGCGGAGCCGCTCGGACAGCGCCCGGTGCAGGGGTTCGGTGAGCGCCGCGCCGGCCCCGGCGACCCCGCCGCCGAGGACGATCAGTTCGGGGCACGCCGCGTGCACGATGCCGACCAGCCCGTCGGCGAGCGCGTCGACCGCGTCCTCGACCACGGCGGCCGCGTCCGGATCGCTGGACATCAGCGCGAAGACTCGCGCCGCGCCACCGATCTCGCGCCCGGTGCGCCGGGTGTAGGCCCGCGCGATCGCCGCACCCGAGGCGACGGTCTCGACGCAGCCGGTGTTGCCGCACGGGCAGGGCAATCCGCCAACACGCCGCACCGGCACGTGCCCGTACTCGCCGACCTGCCCGTAGCCGCTGCGCACCAGCCGCCCGCCGACCGACAGCGTCCCGGAGATGCCGGTGCCGAGAATGACGACGCACACGTTCTCGTAACCCTGCCCGGCGCCGTACCGCCATTCCGCCCAACCGGCCACGGCCACATCGTGTTCGATGAGTGTCGGCACGCCCCAGCGCTCGGCGAAGCGGTCGCCCACGTGCACGTCCCGCCAGCCGACATTGCTGCTGAACACCGCGACCGATCGGGCGGTGTCCACGATGCCGGGCAGCACGACAGCCGCCCGGCGCACTCGGCGGCGGTCGGCTTCCGGCAGTTCGGACAGCAACCGCTCGCCCAACTCGCCCATCGCGTCGAAGGCGGCCGGGCCGTGCGGCGTGGCGACCGTGCCCACGGCCAGTGCCGTGCCCCCGGCATCGGTGACCTCGCCTTTGATGGTTGTGCCGCCGACGTCCAATCCGAGGACGAGCGCGTCGTCGGGCAGGTCGGCCGCTGCGCCCACGATGGACTCGCCCGCCGATGTCCGCGGCTGATCGGTACCCATTCTCGGCACAGTAGTTCGTGCCGCCTCCCGCGCCGGTGCCCACGCGGCCTGCGACGACGTCGTGCCATGGTGCGGGGACTCGGGTCCCGTGCCCGGGCCGGTGCTTCCAAGCGATTTCTGCGCGGATGCGGGCGCGGCGTGGGGTGGCGCGCCGACGATGAGGCGCGCGGCGGTGCGCGCGGTCGCGAGCGGCGGGAGCATGGCGACGACGGACCCCACGGTCCGCGGTGAGGGACGGCGGGCCCGGTTTCGCAAGGATGTGTCCGACACCCGCGCGACGAAGGGGACCCGGCCGACGTTCACCGCTCGCCCTCGCTCATGACTTCAGGACCACCGAGCGATTGAGGCCGCGTGGGTGGTCGGGGTCGAGTCCGAGGTCGGCGGAGCGCAGGAGGCAGAGCCGGTGTACTCGGACCAGGTCCGCCATCGGGTCGATGTCGCGGTGTTCCAGATGGGCGCCGGTGGCGGTGACGTCGGCGGCGAAGCCGGGCTCCAGCGCTCCGAAGGCCCAGACCGCGCGGCCGGGCGCGGAGATGGCGATCGGGCCGTGGCGGTACTCGGTCGCCGGATACGCCTCCGTCCAGGACTGGCAGGATTCGCGCAGCTTGAGCGCCGCCTCGTCGGCGATGGCGGCCGCGAATCCCATGCCGACGAAGCTGATCTGCTCGGCGCCGCGCACCCCGGCCAGCGATTCGCCGGCATCCTCGGCGAGCACCGCCCGAGCTTGGGCGATCACCGGCGCCAGATCCTCGCCCAGGTGACTGCGCAGGATGGCGAGGGCGGTCGTCGCGAAACGCGTCTGCACCACCGACCGCTCATCGACCTGGTCGATCAGGATCGGGTCACCCAGTTCGAGGACGGGTGTGCCGGGACTGGAGCAGATCACCGCGCGGGGGATGTGCGCCGGGATCTCCCGCATGGCGCGCACCACCTCGGTGGTCGTGCCGGAACGGCAGATCACCAGGTAGCGGTCGTAGTCGCGAGCGCGGACCGCGCTGGCGGGCCAGGCGTCGGTGACGCCGGCGCCCGCCCCCTCCCGGAGTTCCGCGATCGCACGCGACATGAAATACGAAGTACCGCAACCGATCACCGCGACGCGCTCGCCCGGCCTCGGTAGCGCGGCGTGATGATCGGCGGCGATGGTCGCGGCGTGCGTCCAGTCGTCCGGCTGGGTGGCCACCTCGGTGGCCAGATGCGGCTGCGGCGTGCGGGCAGGCGTGGGCACCAGAACAGCCTCATCTTTGTGATCGTTTATGTCAAATTTACGAGCAAACCGGTCACATATGATCACGATCCGGGCTAGATTGACCTGCACGGACCGTGCGTCCTCCCATCATCGGCGCCTGGGCTGGCGCCGGGTGGGTAAATCTGAAAGGTTCTGCTCGTGAAAAGACCATTTCGTCGCGTGCTTGCCGGAGTCGCGATGGTCACCGGCGTCGCGCTGACCCTCTCGTCCTGCGGGTTCGGTGCCAAAGACGCCGCGGACTCCGCCACCACGATCAATTTCCTCGCCCCCTCCTACAGCGACGGCGCCACGGGCACCAAGGCGCTGTGGGACGGCATCATCGCCGAATTCCAGAAGCAGAACCCGGGCGTCACCGTCAACTTGCAGATGGAGTCGTGGAACTCGATCAACGACGTGGTGCGCACCAAGCTCCAGTCGCCGTCGACCACTCCGGACCTGCTCAACATCGACGCCTACGCCAGCTTCGCGGGCGACGGCCTGCTCTACCCGGCCACCGACATCGTCTCCGCGCCGGTGCTGGCCGACATCCAACCGGCTTTCGCCCAGAACGCGGCACTCAACGGCACGCAGTACGCGCTGCCGCTGTTCGCCTCCACCCGCACCCTGTTCTACAACGCCGAATTGTTCGAAAAGGCGGCCATCGCCCGGCCGCCGAAAACCTGGGCCGAGCTGACCGACGCGGCGAAGAAGATCCAGGCGCTCGGCGGCGGCGTCTCCGGGTACGGGCTTCCGCTGGGCAGCGAGGAGGCGCAGGGCGAGACGTCCATCTGGACCTTCGGCGCGGGTGGCTCCTGGGCCGACGGCGACCGGATCACCGTGGACACCCCTGAGAACCTGGAGGGCGTGCGAGCCATGCGTGACCTCATCGATGCCGGTGCGACCCAGCCCAATCCGGGCGCGACCGACCGCAAGGACGTGATCAACGCCTTCATCCAGGGCAAGATCGGCATGATCGAGGCGCTGCCGCCCACGATCGGCCAGATCCTCGCGAAGAACCCCGGCCTGCGCTACGCGACCGCGCCCTCGCCCACCAAGACCGGCACGCCGGTGACGCTCGGGGTGGCCGATCACCTGATGGCGTTCAAGAAGGACGGCGCCAAGGCCGAGTCGATCAAGAAGTTCCTCGACTTCTTCTACTCGGCCGCGGTGTACGCGGACTTCGTCAAGCACGAGGGTTTCATCCCGATCACCCACAGCGCCGCGACCGCGCTCGCCGAAGACCCGGTGACCAAGGCGTTCGCCGCCACGCTTCCGGTGGCGCGGTTCTATCCGAGCAACAATCCGAAATGGGCCGCGGCGCAAGGCGCCATCCGTCAGCAGATGGGCACCATCGGGCAGGGAGCTGACCCGGCTCAGGTCTTGCGCCGGATCCAGGAAGCCGCGAACTGACGTGCGGCGCAGAGGAATAGCGGCGGCGTTGCCGTGGATCGGGCCTTCGCTGGTCCTGATCGCGGCCGTCGTCGCCTTCCCCGCCTGCTACATGGTGTGGACCAGCACCAGGGACCTCAGCGCCTACGGCCAAGACCGCGGCAACGCCGGACTGGCCAACTACCGGACCCTGTTCGTGATCTCCGAACTCGGCTCGGTGCTGGCTCACACGGTGGTCTGGGTCGTCGGCGTCGTGCTGATCACCCTGGTGCTGTCCGCGGCGCTGGCTCAGTTCCTGAACAAGGATTTCCCCGGACGCACCGCGGTGCGGATGGCGATCCTGGTGCCGTGGGCGGCGTCGGTGGTGATGACGACGACGATCTTCTACTACATGCTCGACCCGGACGTCGGCATCGCGAACCGGTTCCTGGTCGACATCGGGCTGCTCGACCGCGGTTACGGTTTCACCAAGCAGCCGACGCAGGCGTTCCTGGTGGCGATGGGCGTGGCGGTGTTCGTCTCCGTGCCGTTCACGACCTACACGATTCTGGCCGGGCTCCAGTCGATTCCGGCGGAGATCGACGAGGCGGGGCGGGTCGACGGCGCGGGGGCGTGGCAGCGCTACCGCTACCTCACCCTGCCGCAGCTGCGTCCGGCGATCGCGGTGGCGACCATCATCAACATCATCAACGTGTTCAACTCGCTGCCGATCCTGCAAGTGATCACCGGCAGCATCGCCGGGTTCTCGGCGGACACCACCACGACGCTCACCTTCAAGCTGATCCGGCAGAACCAGCAGATCGACACCGCCGCGGCGATGAGCGTGCTGAATTTCGCGCTGATCATCGCCGTCATCGCGATCTACGTTCGGCTGGTCCGCCCGACCCGGGAGATCGACCGATGACGGCGCGGGCCGAGGGCATCGAGCAGGCAGGCCCGGCGGACACCCGCGCCGGACGACGCCGCTGGGAGCTCACCGCGGTCGGAGCGATACTCGCCGTGGTGTTCCTGCTGCCATTCGTCGTGATGGTGCTCGGTTCACTGAAGAGCAGAGCCGAGATCCTGCGCATCCCGCCGACGTATCTGCCGCAGTCCTGGCATCCGGACAACTACGCGACGATGTGGGACACCCCCGAGACGCCGTTGCCGTTCAACCTGGTCAGCACGATCATCATCGCGGTCTGCGCCACCGCGCTGGTGCTGGCCGTGGCGATACCGGCGGGGTACTACACGGCGCGGCACCGCTTTCCGGGGCGCGCGGTGTTTCTCGGCGTGGTGCTGGTGACCCAGATGTTGCAGCCGACGGTGCTGGTCACCGGGTTGATCCGGGAGTTCTTCGCGCTCGGCATCAACGACACCTGGCTGGCGATGATCCTGGTGAACGCGGCGTTCAACCTGTCGTTCGCGGTGTGGATCCTGCACAGTTTCTTCGCCGCGATCCCGGTGGAGATCGAGGAGGCAGCGATGCTCGACGGACTCGGCCGCGCGCAGACGCTGCTGCGGGTGAGCCTGCCGCTGGTCTGGCCCGGCGTCGTCACGGCGACGATCTTCGTGGTGGTGGCCTGCTGGAACGAATTCGCCGCCAGCCTGGTCGTGCTGACCACGCCGGAGAACCAGCCGCTGTCGGTGGCGCTGACCAAGTTCGTCGGCCAGTACGACACCGCCTGGCAGTACGTGTTCGCGATCTCCACCGTCGGCATCATTCCGGTGGTGCTGCTGTTCGCGCTCATCGAGAAGCGCCTGGTGGCGGGACTGACCGCGGGCGGCGTGAAATAGCGTGCGAGCGCCGGACCGCCCGGACGACGGAATCGCCACGGCACCAGCGCTCGACGCGCTGGGGGAAGGTAACCGCGCGGTAGCATCTAACGGTGACACGGCGGGATCACGGACCCAAGGACGGTCGCAGCTACGGCGGGCTGTCCAAGGAACAGCGGGTTGCCCAACGGCAGACCCGCCTGATCGACGCCGCCCTCGAACTATTCGGCACCCAGGGTTACGCGGCCACCTCGATCGAACGGCTCTGCGCCCTGGCGAACGTCTCCACACGCAGTTTCTACGAGGACATGGGCAGCAGAGAGGCTCTGCTCATCGCCTTGGCGAATCGCGTCACCTCCCGTGCGCTGGAATACGCGCTCGCGGCCCTTGCGGCGACCGAGAACGAGCCCTTGCCCGTACGCGTGGTGGCGAGTTTCCGCGCGTACCTGGGCGTCACGTGTGCCGATGCCCGGAGCGCGCGAGTGTGTTACGTCGAAGTGGTCGGCGTGAGCGCCGCGGTGGAGGAGTGGCGCAGGCAGCAGCGTCGCCTGCTGTCGGCGTTGCTGATCAGCGAGGCCGAGCGCGCCGTCGGCCGCGGCGAGACCGGCCCGCGGCGTTTCGATCTCTTCGCGCTGGCCGTGATCGGCGCGGTCACCTCGCTCGCCCAGGAATTGGTGCAGAGCACGGAGCCGGAGGCGACGGTGGGCCTGGACGAGATCTGCGCGGAGATCGCCTACTTCGTGAATTCCGGTCTCTCCGGCACGCGGCTCGATCCGCCGACGGAAGACGGGGCCGGACGAATTCCCCTCGCGCGGCAGGAGCGGCCCACAGTCGAGGCCGATGTGTCCTGAGCCGGTCCGCCCCGGTCGTGGGGGATCGCTCCGAGCGGCACGCGCGTGTGGTCATATTGTTCGCGTGCTCGCCGAAACAGCAGGTTTCCCGCGCGACCGGGGCGGTGTGAGATGACCGGACCGACAGATCGGCCGCAACGGTGGAATCGGTTGCTGGAACTGCTCGCCGAATCCGGGCGGCTCTCGGTGGAGGAGGCCGCCGATCGGCTCGGCGTATCCGCCGCGACGGTGCGCCGGGACTTCACCGCGCTCGCCGAACAACAGCTGGCCACCAGAACGCACGGCGGCGTGGTGGCGACCACGGTGGCCTACGACCTGCCCGCGCGGTACCGGCAGAGTGCGGGCGAGGCCAAGCAGCGCATCGCCGAACACGCGGCGTCCCTGGTCGATCCGCACGCGGTGGTGGGGATGAACGGCGGCACCACCACCACGGCGGTGGCCAGGGCGCTGGCCGGGCGCACGGATCTCGGGTCGGCCGGGGACGAGCGGCTGACCCTCGTCACCAACGCGCTGAACATCGCGGGGGAGATGGTGCTGCGGCCGCACATGCGTACGATCGTCCTCGGCGGGGTGGCCCGGCGGGAGTCCTACGAATTGCACGGGCCGCTGGCCGAACGGGCGCTGGCCGAATTGCGGCTCGACGAACTCGTGCTCGGCGTGAACGCGATCTCCGTCGCGGGCGGCGCCCAGTGCAGGCATATCGACGAGGCCGGGGTGACCACCGAGATGGTGCGGCGTTCCGGCCGGGTGATGGTGGTGGCCACCGGCGAAAAGCTCGAGCGCACCGCGCTGGCCCGCATCTGCGGCATCGAGCAGGTGCAGGTGCTGGTCACCGACACCGACGCGAATCCGGCCGCGGTGGAGACGATCCGCGCGGCGGGCGTGCGGGTCGACGTGGTGTAGGCGGATCTAGTTCGCGGTGGCCTGCGCCCGCGGCCGCGATACCTCGGCGGGGCGGATGCCGCGCCGCCAGACCAGGAACCCCCAGGCCACGAAGCCCGCGTAGACCAGATACAGGGCGGCCGACGGATAGTAACCCGCCCGCACCAGCAGCGGAATGCCGACCAGGTCCACCGCGATCCAGATCAACCAGAATTCGGCCAGCCCCCGGGCCATCCCGTATGTGGCGAGCACCGAGCCGGTGAAGATCCACGCCTCGGCCCACGGGCCGTACGAATCCAGCCACGCGAAGAGCTCCGCGAACACCGCCGTGCCCGCGAGCATCGCCGCCACCAGGGCGACCCGCTCGCGCCCGCCCGCCCAGCGCGGGTCGACGCCACGGTGTTCGAGCCCGGTCTCGCGCGCCGCGTGCCGGTGCCAGCTCCACCAGCCGTAGACGCTGACCGCGACGAACATCAGCTGACGTCCGGCCTGCCCGGCCATATTCAGTTGCTGCGGGGTGTGGAAAACGCCGCCGACGAACACGGTGAACAGCAGCGCGTTCCCGGCGATGCCGACCGGCCATGCCCACACGCGCCGCCGCATGCCGCCGATCGCGGAGGCCAAGCCGAAGCCGTTGCCGATCACTTCGCGCCAGAGGATCTCCGAGCCCGCGATGTGCAGCTTGGCGTCGAGCAGCGTGGGGATCGGGTTCACCTGTCGTGTAACCCGCGGCGGGGCGCATCTCATCCGATCGGCTCGCCCCGATTCGAAATCGACCCCGCCGCGGTCGGTGCGGACCGTAACGATTGCGCAATCCGGCGACGCGATTCGCAATGTCCGCGCAATGAGGTGCTCTTATCGTGGCCGTCATGAGCACGGAGAGCGGTACCGCCGGGGGGACCGGAATTCATCTCAGCGGATTGACCAAGACCTTCCGGGTCGGGCGGAAAACCGTGCAGGCGTTGGCGAGCGTCGACCTGCACACCGAGCAGGGCACGTTCCTGTCGCTGCTCGGCCCGTCCGGCTGCGGCAAGTCGACGGTGCTGCGGATTCTCGCGGGCCTGGAGGCGCCGACCGCGGGCACGGCGCTGATAGATGGCATGACGCCCGCGCAACTGCGCGGCAGGCACGGGCTCGGCATCGCGTTGCAGGATTCGGCGCTGCTGCCGTGGCGGTCGGTGGCCTCGAATATCGCGCTGCCGTTGCAGGTCGCGGGGATCAAGCCGGAGCGGGGGCAGATCGATGACCTGATCCGCCTGGTCGGACTGGACGGCTTCGAGAAGGCAAAGCCCGCGCAGCTGTCGGGCGGTATGCGCCAGCGCGTCTCGATCGCGCGGGCGCTGGTGGTGAAGCCGACCGTGCTGCTGCTGGACGAACCATTCGGGGCGCTCGACGACATGACCAGGCAGCGGCTCAATCTGGAGTTGCTGCGGATCTGGACCGAGAAGCCTGCGACGACGCTGATGGTCACCCACGGCATCGCGGAAGCGGTGTTCCTGTCCGATGTGGTGGCCGTGCTGAGCCCGCGGCCGGGGCGGGTGCTCGAGCTGGTCGAGATCGACCTGCCGCGCCCCCGGCTGCCGGAGATGATGCGAACACCGGAGTTCCACAAGCTGCACGACTATCTGTCGGAGCTGCTGTTCGGGAAGTCGGGAAAGGGAGGAGTCGCATGAGCATGAAGCGCTTCGCAGGCGTGCTCGGCGTACTCGGACTGGTCGCGGCGTGGTGGGCTCTCGCCGCGTTCGAGGTCGCCGGCGGCACCATACCCAGCCCCTGGCAGGTGCTGCACACCATGTACACCGACGGGTGGGACCTGTACGGCCCCAATTTCCGGATCACCGCGCTCGGCGCGCTGCGGGGATTCGTCTGGGGCAACGGCCTGGCCGTCGCGCTGGCCGTCCTGATCGTGCTGGTCCCGCCGATCGAGTCGCTGGCCACCCAGCTGGCGATCCTGAGCTATTGCACGCCGCTGCTCGCGCTGGGCCCGATCATCCTGGTGGTCTTCGGCGGACGCACCCCGACGGTGTTCCTCGCCGCGATGTACTGCTTCTTCACCACGATGGTCGGCACCGTCGCCGGGTTGCGCTCGGCCGACCGGACCAGCCTGGATCTGGTGCGCGCCTACGGTGGCGGGCGGTGGCAGCAGCTGTACCGGGTGCAGGCGATCTCGGCGCTGCCGAGCACGTTCGCCGCGTTGAAGATCGCCGCGCCGTCGGCCGTACTCGGCGCGATCATCGGCGAGTACCTCGGCGGCGTCGACAGCGGAATCGGGGTGGCGCTGACCGCAGCGCAGACCTCCTACAACGTGCCGCGCACCTGGGGCATGGCGCTGGCCGCCGCGGCGCTGGCCGGACTCGGCTACGCGCTGGTGGCGCTGGCCGCCCGGCTGGCCGCGCCCTGGACCGGGCGGGAGGCGCGATGAACCTCCTGCGACGGATCGGGATCTTCCTGTTCCCGCTGGGCACCTCGCTGTTGCTGATGCTGGCGATCTGGTACGTCTTCCTCGAGGCGTTCCCGCAGGTCGGTCCGCGGGTCGGCAAGACACCCGGCGATATCTGGACCTACTTGGTGACGGCGCCCAACGCCGCCACGGCGCGGCAGGCGATCCTGGACGACTTGCAGATCACGTTGCGCGACGCGGCCATCGGGTTCGGTGCGGGGATGCTCGCCGCGCTGGTGGTCGCTGCGCTGTTCGTGTCGTTCGCCGCGGTGGAGCAGACCTTCCTCCCGGTGGCGATGCTGCTGCGCTCGGTGCCGCTGGTGGCGCTCACGCCGATCATCGTGCTGGTGTTCGGCCGTGGCCTGGCCGGGGTCGCGGTGCTCGCCGCGATCGTGGTGTTCTTCCCCGCCTTGGTCATGATCACGGCGGGGTTGCGCGCCGCGCCGCGGCAGGCGCTGGAACTGGTGGCCGCGTACGGCGGTTCCCGCTGGACCGGATTGCGCATGGTGGCCGTACCCGCGGCGCTGCCTTCGGTGTTCGCCGCGGCGCGGATCTCGGTGCCGGGCGCGCTGATCGGCGCGTTGCTGGGGGAGTGGCTCGGCAGCGGCACCGGTCTGGGCGCCGGCCTGATCCGGGCGATCCCGACGTTCCAGTACAGCAAGTTGTGGGCCTCGATCGTCATCGTCACGCTGGTCTCGGTGGTGCTCTACGCGATCGTCGGCGTCGTCGAGAACCTCGTGCTCGCGAGGTTCGGACCGGAAGCGGGACGACTCTGACCGAACGACCCCGTCCCGGCGAAGTACAGGCGAATTCTCGCTCGGAACGCCAAAGTAAAGAAAATGAAACGCGCTACACCTAGATTCGGCCCATGACACCCGCGCAACGCTCCACGTTCGGGCACCTGAACCGACGCTCGTTTCTCCGATACTCCGCGTTCGCCGGCGCCGCGCTCGGCGGTGCGGGGGCGCTGGCCGCCTGCGGCGGGAATTCCGGCGGCTCGTCGGGCGGCACCACCGAGGACGGCTCGAAATACGGCAGCGTCGCGGTGCAGCTGTCCTGGCTGAAGAACATCGAATTCGCGGGCGAATACTTCGCCGACTCGAAAGGCTATTTCAAGGAAGCCGGTTTCGGCTCGGTCGACCTCGTCGCGGGCGGCGCGGCCAGCACGTCGGTGGAGGCCGGATTGGACACCGGGAAGGTGTGGCTGGGACTGTCCGCGCCGCAGACCACCGCACCGGCGATCCTGGAGGGGCTGCCCGCCAAGATCGTCGCCACCACCTATCAGAAGAATCCGTTCGCGATCGTGTCCGCCGCCGCGAGACCGCTCCAGTCGCCGCAGGACATGAAGGGCCGCAAGATCGGTGTGCAGGACACCAACCAGTTGATCTTCAACGCGCTGCTCACCGCCAACGGGCTGAAGCCCGGCGATGTCACCGTCGTACCCGCGCAATACGATCCGACCCCCTTGGCCAACGGCGAGGTCGACGGATGGGTCAGCTACGTGACCAATGAGCCGATCACGCTGGCGGCGAAGGGTTTCCAGAACACGCACTTCTTGTTCGCGGACTTCGATCTCCCGCTGGTCGCGGAGACGCTCACGGTCGCGCAGTCCACCATCGACAAGGAGCGCGACAAGCTGAAAGCGTTCCTGGCCGCCGAGATCAAGGGCTGGAAGGACGCGGTGGCCGACCCGGCCGAATCGGCCCGGCTCGCGGTCGAGGTGTACGGCAAGGATCAGAAGCTCGATCTCGCCGAGCAGACGAACGAGGCGAGCGCTCAGAACGAGCTGGTGGTCTCGGCGGACACGGCCGCCAATGGTCTGCTCTCCATGACCGACGCGCTGATCGAGCAGAATATCGCCGCGCTGCGCGCCGCGAAGATTGACATCAAGGCCGCCCAGCTGTTCGACCTGTCCGTGCTGCGCGAGGTGTATGCCGAGAACCCGGGCTTGAAATGATCAGATGCCGAGTCCCACAGCGGTTCGCGACGGGATAGGGAATTCGCCACTGTACGGGTCGGGCGCTCGCACCGGTTGGGCGGCGCGGGCGGCCAGCAGTTCGGCGGCGATCGCCACGGCCATCTCGGGCGCCGTGCGCGCGCCGATGTCCAATCCGGCGGGCGAGTGCAGCCGTGCGAGTGTCTCCGCGCCGAAACCGCCTGCCTGCAGATCCTCGATCCGCCGGATATGCACCTGGCGGGAGCCCATCGCGCCGAGATACCCGAGCTCGGGTAGTCGTAGCGCCACGGTGAGCAGCGGGATATCGAATGTGGGATCGTGCGATAGCACGACTATGGCTGTGCTGCTGTCGATCTCACCGGCCGCGGACAGCGTGTTGAGGTAGCGGTGCGGCCAGTCGACCACCACTTCGGCGCCGGGAAACGATTCCGGCGTAGCGAAATTGGGGCGCGAGTCGCAGATCGTCACCCGGTAACCGAGCAACTCGGCCTGCACGGTGAGTGCGGCGGCGAAGGAATTGGCGCCGAAGATGAGCAGGCGCGGCGGCGGGGCGAACGAGGAGACGAAGACGTCCGAATCCGGTAGCGCGACCAGTTCGGTGGCATGTTTCTTGTCGGTGATCAGGTGCTGGCCGATCAGGTCGGAATCGGAGTTCCAGACCACCGTGAAGACGGTGACCCTGCGGTGCGCCGCGATCTCGGCGGCGACATCCGGGAACTCCGGGAAGTGTCTTCGCGAGAACGGCTCGGTGAAGACGTCCATCATCGCCTCGCCGTTCCCGCCCGCCTCCAGGCCGCCGGCCACGCCGAAGCGGTGCATCGCGCGACGGCCGGTGCGCGCCGCCTGGAGTACCGCCTCGTACGCGATCTCCTCCAGCCCGCCCGCGGCCACCGACCCGTAGACGCCCCCGTCGGGACCGACCAGCATCGCCGAGCCCACCGGTAACGGGGCGGCGCCCACGGTGCGCACGATGGTGCCGAGTCCGCCGGTCCGGCCCGAGTGCCACACCCGCAACAGGTCGTCGACGATGTCCCGCATCAGCTAGCTCCGATCACCGTGCGGTCGTGGCCGGGAAGTCACGATCGACGCCCGTCGCCAAATCGTCGCACGTGACGCACACCATATCGTTTCTGCCGGTCAAATAGGTGCGGGCGCCGGAATCTCCTGCTGCCGACCCACAAACCGCATTCCAGTGCTTGTGGGCTATAACAACGGGGTGCCCTGGTGTGTCGTGGAACACAGCGCGAGCCAGACCGCTGGGAGACGCCAGCGCGGCGGCGAGCACCCGGGCGACCACGTCGGCGCCGACATCGGGGGTGTCCACCGGCATGATCGCGGCGTAGCGCGCGGGGGTGCCCGCCGCGGCGATCAGGCCCGCCCGCAGCGATGCGCTCATACCGGTGGCCCAGTCCGCGGCCCACACGTGCCGCACGCCCGGCGGCAGATCGACGATTCGCGGCGTCGGGCCGGTCGCGCCGAGCACCACGATGACCGGGTCGCAGCCACCGTCGCGCAGCGCGGTGACGGTCGCCCGCAGCCAGGCGCCGCCCTCGGCGAGCACCTTGGGTTTTCCGTAGCGCGTGCCCGCGCCCGCGGCGAGCACGACGCCGGCGCAGGGCGCGACGGCGGGACGATCAGGGTCGACCATGCCTAAACGGTAATACCGCCCGGTCTGCGCCGCATGAGGTGAAACCGGTGCCGGGACGTGCTTCCGAGAGCGACACGCCGAAGGTGATCCATTCCTTTCCGGTGGCGGCTCACGGGGTCTTATCCGATGCTGGTCCGATGACGGATCGGCGACCCGGGATCGCGGCGTTCGACGCGCTGTCCGGCGACGCGGCCTACCGGGCGGTGCTCGGCTGCTGCTCGTCGCCGGGCTTCGCGCGGTCGCTGGTCGCGGGCCGTCCGTACCGCAGCGTCGAGGCGCTGCTCGACGCGGCGGACGAGGTGCTGGCCGGGCTGCCGGAGTGCGAACTCGACCTGGCCCTGGCGGGGCATCCGAGGATCGGGGAGCGGCCGCACTCCGCGGCTTCGGCGCGGGAGCAGGCGGGGGTGGCGGGGGCCGCCGACGCGGTACGCGCGGCGCTCGCCGAGGGCAACCGCGCTTACGAGCAACGGTTCGGGCACATCTATCTGGTGTGCGCGAGCGGAAGGTCGGGCGAGGAGCTGCTCGCGCTGCTCACCGCCCGGCTGCGCAATGATCCCGAGACCGAAAGGCGAGTCGTGCGAACAGAATTGGGCAAGATCAACCGGATCCGGCTGCGCGCGCTGCTGGCGGAGCGGTCGTGAGTGGGCGTAGCGAGGGAACGGTCGGCACAGCCACGTTCGTGGTCATGGCACAGCCGAGCGCCCGCGAGACGCGGTCATGAGCACGCTGAGCACGCACGTGCTGGACGCGGTGCGCGGCGCACCCGCCGCGGGCGTCACCGTGACGTTGCATCAGGGGGACCGGCAGCTCGATTCGGGCGAAACGGATGCCGATGGACGGATCGGGGCACTGGGCGAAGCGCTCGAACCCGGAACCTATCGGCTGGTGTTCGATACCGGCGCCTACTTCGCGCGCCGGGAGGCCGAGACCTTCTATCCCGAGGTGAGCATCGCGTTCGCCGTGACCGAGGAGCGGCACTATCACGTCCCATTGCTGTTGTCGCCCTTCGCGTTTTCCACCTATCGAGGGAGCTGAGCCGAGCATGGAACTGACCGGCCCGATCGTGCTGACCGACCACCGATACGGCAAGGCGGAGAACCGGATCGTCCGGATCCACCGGCAGACCGCGCGTCATGAGATCCGCGACGTGAACGTGTCCACGGTGCTGCGCGGCGACTTCGCCGACGCGTACGTCGCGGGCGACCAGGCGAAGGTGCTGCCCACCGACTCACAGAAGCAGACCGCCTACGCCTTCGCGAAGCGGCCGGGACTGCGAGCCATCGAGGACTACGCGCTCGCGCTGGCCGATCATTTCGTCGCCGAGATCGAACCGGTGCGCAGCGCGCGCGTCGAGGTCGACGAATACGCCTGGCAGCGCGTCTCGGTCGGCGGCGTGGAGCACGACCACACCTGGGTGCGCCAAGGCCCCGAAGTGCGCACCGCGGCGGTCACCGTGGCCGGAAGCGGCGCCGAGCGGCGGGCCTGGGTGGTGGGCGGGGTGAAGGACCTGACCATCCTGAAGTCGACCGGGTCGGAGTTCGCGGACTTCCTGACCGACGACTTCACCGTGCTCGCGCCGACCCACGATCGGATGCTGGCCACCGCACTGGTCGCCGAGTGGCGGTTCGCCGACAGCGCGGGCGTCGACTGGGACGAGGTCTACACCGGCGTGCGGGCGCGGTTGGTGGAGACCTTCGCGACACTGCACTCGAAGGCCATGCAACAGACGCTGTTCGAGATGGGCAAGGCCGCGCTGACCGCGTACCCGGTGCTGGCCGAGATCCGGCTCGCGGCGCCGAACAAGCATCACTTCGACTACGACCTGGGCCGCTTCGGCATCGAGAATCGCGGCGAGGTGTACCACGCCGACGACCGGCCCTACGGGCTGATCCACGCCACCGTGGCGCGCGCCGACGCGCCGGAAGCGGGGCCCGCGTGGACCAGGTGACCGTCATCGCGGACTGCGCCGTCGCGACGGTCGACGCGCTCGGCACCGAGCACGCCCGCGGCCACGTCGTCGTGCGCGGCAACCGGATCGACGCGGTCGGCGCAGGGGACCCGCCGGAAATCCCGGATGCTCGGCGCATCGACGGGCGCGGCTGCCTGCTGACCCCCGGGCTGGTGAACACCCACCACCACCTCTATCAATGGATCACCCGCGGCCTGGCCACCGACCACACGTTGTTCGAATGGCTGACCACGCTCTACCCCGTTTGGGCGGGTATCGACGAGGACGCGGTGCGTGTGGCGGCCACGGGTGCGCTCGCGGCCCTCGCGCGCACCGGATGCACCACCACCACCGATCACCACTACGTGTTCCCACGCGACGGCGGCGACCCGCTCGCGGCCGAGATCACCGCGGCGGCGCAGGTCGGCCTGCGGTTCCACCCCTGTCGCGGCTCCATGGATCTAGGGGCGAGCGCGGGCGGATTGCCGCCCGACCACTTGGTGGAGAGCCTGGACGACATCCTCACCGCGAGCGCGGCGGCCATCGCCCGCTGGCACGACCCGTCATTCGACGCCATGCTGCGGATCGCGCTGGCGCCGTGCTCGCCGTTCTCGGTCACGGCGGACCTGCTGCGCGAATCGGCGGCGCTGGCCCGCGCCACCGGCGTCCGGCTGCACACCCACCTCGCCGAGACCCTCGACGAACAGGATTACTGCGCCGAGACTTTCGGCTGCACGCCCGCGCAGTGCATGGAGCGGCTCGGCTGGTTCGGTTCGGACGTCTGGTACGCGCACGGCGTCCACCTCGACGATGACGCGATCGGCGCCATGGCGGCGACCGGCACCGGCGTGGCGCATTGCCCGACGTCGAACGCGCGGCTCGGCGCGGGCGTCGCCCGCACCGCCGACCTGGTGCGCGCGGGCGTCCCGGTGGGCCTCGGCGTCGACGGGGCGGCGAGCAACGAGGCCGGTTCGATGATCGAGGAGCCGCGCCACGCGTTGCTGTGGGCGCGCAACCGCGGCGGCCCGCGCGCGATGACCGTGCGCACCGCACTGGAACTGGCCACCATGGGCGGCGCGCGAGTGCTGGGCCGGGCCGCCGAGATCGGCTCGATCGAGGTGGGCAAGCTGGCGGACCTGGCGTTGTGGCGCCTGGACACGGCCGCGCACGCCGGAATCGAGGATCCGGTGACCGCGCTGGTGCTCGGCTCGGCCCCGCCGCTGGTCGCGCTGCTGGTGAACGGACGCGAGGTGGTGCGCGACGGCGAGGTGCGCACGGTGGACACGGATGTGGTCGCGCGCGAGGTGGCGCGGGCGCAGGCGGCGTTGGTCGCGAAAGCGGGGTGATCGCTGCGCGGATGTGGGCGAGGTGTCGTGCCTGGTCAGGCGGGACGAGCAATACTGAACCAGTGTCGGCTCCGGCAGTCGTCGAGGCGGGTGGAGCCGTGGTGTCGTGGATGGCACGCCCGCTCGGCAGAGTGGTTCCCGGCCGCGGGTGGCCGTCGTGCGGCGAGGTAACGGCCGCGCAACCCGGCGGGCGTCGCAGGCAATGTGGCGGCAATCGACTGGCTCTACGGTGACGGAGAGGCAGGAACGAGGTGAGACGTGGACCTGGACACGATCCGCGAGGTGGTGATCGCCCGCGAGCGGGAAGACCTGGCAGTGCTCGGCGCTTCGACCGCGGTGCTCGCCGGAGGGACGTTCCTGTTCTCCGAGCCGCAGGATCAGCTGGTGCGCCTGGTCGACATCACCGGCCTGGGCTGGCCCGCGTTCGAGATCGGGGACGACGGACTGGAGATCGCCGCGACCTGCACCCTGGCCGAGTTCGCCGGGGCAGCGCCGGGACGTGAGCTGGGGATGCCGGTGTTGCACGACCCGTGGCCGGGGACCGCGCTGTTCGCCCGGTCCTGCCGGGCGCTGCTGGCCTCGCACAAGATCTGGCGCACCGCCACCGTCGGCGGCAACGTCTGCCTCGCGCTGCCCGCGGGCGCGGTGCTCGGCGCCCTGGTCGCGCTGGACGGGACGGCGGTGGTGTGGACGACGGACGGCGCCGATCGGTGTATCCCGTTGCGCGAGTTCGTCCTCGGTCCTGGACGCACGGTGCTGCGGTCCGGTGAGGTGCTGCGCTCGATCCGCCTGCCGCGGTCGAGTCTGCTGGCACGCACCAGCTTCCGGAAGATCGCGCTCGCTCCGCTCGGCCGGTCCGGCGCCGTGGTGATGGGGCGGCGGGAGCGGGACGGCCGCAGCGCGGTCACCATCACCGCCGCCACCGCCAGGCCCGTCGTCCTGGATTTCGCCGCACCGCCCACCGACGGTGCGATACGCGACGCGCTGGGCACGATCGATCCCGCGCTGTGGTTCGACGATCCGCACGGTTCGCCGGAGTGGCGCCGGCACGTCGCGGGAGTGCTCGCCCGCGAGGTCGCCGCGGAATTGCGGGAATACTGATGCGGTTCGAGGTGGACGGCAGGACCGTCGACATCACGGCGCGGCCGGGCCAGTGCCTGCGGACGGCGCTGCGTGAGAGCGGCACCCTCGCGGTGAAGAAGGGATGTGACACCGGCGATTGCGGGGCCTGCTCGGTGCTCGTCAACGGAATGACGGTGCACTCCTGCGTCTTTCCCGCCTATCGCGCCGCCGGTCGTTCCGTCACCACCGCCGCCGGGCTCGGAACGCCAGAGCACCCGCACCCCGTGCAGCGCCGGTTCGTCGACAACGCCGCGTTCCAATGTGGTTTCTGCACCGCGGGCATGGTGGTCACGGCCGCGGGGCTGGGGTGTGGGGACGACGAGCGGGTCGCCGTGCCGGGCGACGAACTCGCCGAATTGATGAAGGGAAATCTCTGCCGCTGCACGGGCTACCGCGCCATCCGCGCCGCGCTGGGCGAGCCGCTCGATCCCGGCGACCCTACGGCTTCTGGTGACTCCGCCGCTTGCGCTCCCGAGCGGCCGGTAAGGACCAGTGGAGCGGATGCCGGAATCGGTGCGTCGGCCGGTTCGCGCACTGTTCCCGGCGGCGAGCCACGCCCTCCCGCCGGGGTTGCCGCCTTGGCTTCCGATCGAACCGCGACGACCGCCGCAGGCGCTGGAGCCGGAGTCGGCGCGTTGGCCGGGCCGCGCATCGTCTCCGGGAGTGAGCCGTTCACGCTGGATCTGCCGCAGTTCGGGTCCCCGGCGGAGGACCGGCCGCGAACGAGCGATGCCGCCACCGCGCCGCCGACCGCCCCGCTGCACATCGCCGTGTCGACCAGCCCGTATTCCCACGCGCGCATCCGCTCGATCGAAACCGCCGCCGCCGAGGCACTGCCGGGTGTGCACGCCGTCTTGACGTCTGCCGACGCACCGGACGTGCCGTTCTCCACCGCGCGGCACGAACTGCGCACCGACGATCCCGACGACACCTACGTGCTCGACCGGACCGTCCGGTTCGTGGGGCAGCGGGTGGCCGCGGTGGTGGCCGACAGCGTCGCGATCGCCCGGGAGGCCTGCCGTCTGCTGGAGGTCGACTACGAGGTCCTGCCCGCGGTGTTCGATCCGCGCGACGCGCTGCGCGCCGAGGCGCCGAAACTACACGGGGACAAACCGGCATCGGCCCGGATCGCCGATCCCGGCCGCAACCTCGTCGCCGAACTGCACGGCGAGGTGGGCGACGTCGCGGCGGGACTGGCCGCCGCGGCCCACGTCGTGCGCGGCGTCTGGCATTCGCCGCGTGGGCAGCACGTGCACCTGGAGACGCACGGTGGGGTCGGCTGGCTGGATGACGCCGGGCGGCTCGTCATCCGGTGCAGTACTCAGGTCCCGTTCCTGGTCCGGGATGAACTGTGCCGCTTGTTCGGGCTGTCGCCCGCGCAGGTGCGGGTGTTCGCGGCCAGGGTCGGCGGCGGATTCGGCGCGAAACAGGAAATGCTGGCCGAAGACCTGATCGCGCTGGCCGTGCTGCGGACCGGCAGGCCGGTGCAGTACGAGTTCACCCGCGCCGACGAGTTCACCTCGGCGACCTGCCGCCACCCGATGCGAGTCGAGGTGACGGCCGGTGCCGACGCCGGTGGCGTGCTCACCGCCTTGGCCGTCGACGTGCTCGCCGACACCGGCGCCTACGGCAATCACAGCGGCGGGGTGATGTATCACGGCGTCGGCGAGTCGGTGGAGCTGTACCGCTGCGCCAACAAACGGGTCGACGCGCGAGCGGTGTACACCAACAATGTCCCTTCCGGCGCGTTCCGCGGTTACGGTCTCGGCCAAGTGATCTTCGCGGTGGAGTCGGCGTTGGACGAGCTCGCGCACGCGCTCGGCATGGACCCGTTCGAACTGCGCCGCCGCAACGTGGTGGGGCCCGGCGACCCGTTCGTCGGCGCCGCGGTGAACGAGAGCGACCTCATGTTCGGCAGCTACGGTCTGGACCAGTGCCTGGACCTCGCCGAACGGGCGCTGCTGCGCGGCAACGACGTGCACGCGCCCGGCCCGCAGTGGCGGGTGGGCACCGGAATGGCCGCCGCGATGATCGCGACCGTCCCGCCCCGGGGCCACCGGTCGACGGCGACGGCCTCGCTGCTGCCCGACGGCCGCTACGAGATCAGGGTCGGCACGGCGGAATTCGGCAACGGCACCACGACGGTGCACGCGCAGCTCGCGGCCACCGCGCTGGACACCGAGGTCACCCGCATCGTGATCCGGCAGGCCGACACCGATCTGGTGGAGTACGACACCGGCGCGTTCGGCTCCACCGGCATCGTGGTCGCGGGCAAGGCCGTGTACGAGGCGGCGTGCGCGTTGCGCGGGCTCATGCTGGCCAGGGCGGCCGAACTGACGGGAGTTCCGGAGCGGGACTGCGTGCTCGGCACCGGTGGCGTGCACTGCGCGGACCGGCTGCTCACCGCGGCCGAACTGCTGACCGGCGGCGATCTCACCGCGCACGCCGAGCACGGGGGCAGCCCACGGTCGGTGAGCTTCAACGTGCACGCCTTCCGCGTCGCCGTGCATCCCGGCACCGGAGCGGTGCGCATCCTCCAGTCGATCCAGACCGCCGACGCGGGCACCGTGCTCAATCCGGTGCAGTGTCGTGGGCAGGTCGAGGGCGGTGCGGCGCAGGCCGTCGGCACAGCGCTGTACGAGGACATGCGCAGTGCGGACGGAGTGGTGGGCGCCCAGACCCTGCGGCACTACCACGTACCGCAATTCGCCGACGTGCCGAGCACGGAGGTCTACTTCGCCCGGACTTCCGACGCGCTCGGCCCGCTGGGCGCCAAGTCGATGAGTGAGTCGCCGTACAACCCGGTCGCCCCCGCGCTGGCCAACGCGATCCGCGATGCGGTCGGCGTGCGGCTGTACCGGCTGCCGATGACCGCGGACCGGGTATGGGCCGCGCTGCGGGAGAAGGGATCACGATGACGAAGGTGCCGGAGAACGTACGCGGGCGGATCGAGTCGATGCTCGACGCGGTCGATACCGAGCTGCGCCGCAGGTATCCCGGGTCGAACGGCCGCTCGCAACCGATCCACACCGTGTACGTCCCGGCCGATCGGGTCACCGAGGAGACGCCTGAGGAGTGGGGCGCGGCCGCGGTCGGACTGCTCGACCGGCACCACGATCTGCTGGCCACGCTCGACGCGACCGGCTCGCTGCCCGACGTGCGCAAACGACTGGAAGCGGACCCGGTCCAGGATCTGCGCATCGACTTCGAGGACGGCTACGGCCTGCGCGCCGACGCCGAGGAGGACCGCGCGGCCACGGCGGCGGGTGCGGTGCTCGCGGCCTGGGCGCGGCGCTCCGGAGGCCCGGCGAACAGCGGCATCCGGATGAAGGGCTTGGGCGGCGGCGAGCGTCGTCGTGCGCTGCGCACGCTGGATCTCGTGTTGGAGGGCGTGGGGGGTGTGCCTGCGGGCTTCGTCTTCACGGTGCCGAAAATTCGTGCGGTGCAGCAGGTTTCGGCATTGGTACAGCTGTGTGTCGGGCTGGAGCGCGCGTACGGCATCGCCGAGGGCAGCCTGCGTTTCGAACTACAGATCGAGAGCCCGCAGGCGATCCTGGCGGCAGATGGCACCGCCCCCGTGGCCGCCATGCTGACACTCTCCGAAGGGCGTTGCACCGCATTGCATTTCGGTACCTACGACTACACCGCAGCACTCGGTGTCGCCGCGCCGGACCAAGCGCTCGACCACCCGGCCGCCGATTACGCCAAGGCGGTCATGCAGGTCGCGGCCGCGCAGACCGGGGCGTGGGTGTGCGACGGTTCCACCCAGGTCGTGCCCGACGCCGAGCCGGAGGCCGCGCTGCGCAACCATCACCGCCTGGTCGCCCGGTCGTTGCGGCGGGGGTACTACCAAGGCTGGGACATGCATCCGGGCCACCTGATCACCCGCTGGTTGGCCACCTACGACTTCTTCCGCCAGGCGATCGATGTCGCGGTGCCGCGCCTGCGCGACTATCTGGCCCGGCGCGGCGGCGACATCGTCGACGAGCCCGCCACCGCGGAAGCGCTGGCCGCCACCGTGCTGCGCGGCATCGAGTGCGGCGCTCGCTCGGACGCGGGGGCCGCGGAGCTCACCGAGCCGGTCCTGCGCGCGCTGGCGACCCGCGCGCCGATCCCGACGGCGGCGACGTGATCGGCCATCCGAACGGTGCGGTCCCGAAAGACACAGGAGACGCGATGCGGGGCGACGACGAAGAGATCACGCTGTTGCCGGATCTGGCGGTCCGGCCGCTCGGCGGCTCGGTGATCTGGGCGAACGACGAGTTCTTCGCCGAGAAGGAAAATCTGATCAGCCCCGGTCCCGCGCAGTACCGGCCGTCCAGCTTCGGCCACAAAGGCCAGATCTACGACGGCTGGGAGACCCGCAGGCACCGCGGTCGGCCCGGCGAGGACTCCGCGATCGTGCGGCTCGGCGTGCCGGGCGTGATCCGCGGGATCGTCGTGGACACGGCGTGGTTCAAGGGCAACTACCCACCCGCCGTCTCGGTGTCGGCGCTGGAGATCGAGGACTACCCGCCCGCGGAGACCATCGCCGCGCGGGATGATTGGGTGCTGCTGGTCGACCGCTCTCCGGTGACGGGCGACAGCCGCAACCTGTTCGCGGTCGATAACGAGAAGCGCTGGACGCACGTGAGACTCACCATGCATCCCGACGGCGGCGTGGCCAGGCTGCGGGTGCACGGCGAGGGGCGGCCCGATCCGCGCCTGCTCGGACTCGGCCCGCTGGATCTGGCCGCGCTGGAGAACGGCGCGCTGGTGCTGGACTGCTCCAACCGCTTCTACAGCTCGCCCAACCAGTTGCTGTACCCCGGCCGGGCCCGGTCCATGGGCGAGGGGTGGGAGACCGCCCGCCGCCGGGACGAGGGCAACGACTGGGTGCGCATCCGCCTGGCCGGACCGGGACTGATCCGGCTCGCCGAACTCGACACCTCCTACTTCCTCGGCAACAGCCCGGGCGCTGCCCGGCTCACCGGCCGCACCAACGACGGCACCGAGCTGGAGTTGTTGCCACGCACCGCATTGCAACCCGACACCAGGCACCGGTTCCCGATCGCGCCGATGGCCGCGTCCGTGGAAGAGGTGCGCCTGGACATCTACCCGGACGGCGGGCTGGCACGGCTGCGCCTGTACGGCGAGCTCGGCGCATGAGCGTGCGGAAGTCGATACCGCGCGTCACGCCCGCCGGAGTCGAGCGTCGTCCGGGCACGGTGGTGAGCGGCCCGGCGCGAAGGCGCGAGCCGAGCGTCGACGAGGCGCAGTCGTGAGCAAGCAGGACCGAGGGCGGCGGCGGAGCGTGACAGGTGAGGGCGCGAGGGATTTCGTCGGTTACGGCCCGAATCCGCCGGACCCGCGATGGCCGGGCGCGGCGCGGATCGCGGTCCAATTCGTGCTCAACTACGAAGAGGGCGGGGAGAACAACGTCCTCGACGGTGACGAACACTCCGAGACGTTCCTATCGGAGATGACGCCCGCCGAAGCGTTCCCGAACCGCCATATGAGCATGGAGTCGCTCTACGAATACGGCTCACGCGCCGGGCTGTGGCGGGTGCTGCGCGTCTTCGAACGGCGCGGGCTGCCGCTGACGATCTTCGCGGTCGCCCGCGCCGCGCAACGCAATCCGGAAGCGGTGGCGGCCTTCCGGGAACTGGGCCACGAGATCGCCTGCCATGGTCTGCGCTGGAAGTCCTATCAGCTCACCGATCGCGATACCGAACGGGCACAGATGGCCGAGGCGGTGCGCGTCCTGACCGACCTGACCGGCGCGGCGCCGCTGGGCTGGTACACCGGCCGCGATTCGCCGCACACCAGGGAATTGGTCGTCGAGCACGGCGGTTTCCGCTACGACGCGGACTCCTACGCCGACGACCTGCCCTATTGGGTGCGTGTACACGGTCGCGACCACTTGGTGGTGCCCTACACGCTGGACACCAACGACATGCGCTTCGCCTCACCCGCGGGCTTCCCCACCGGCGAGCAGTTCTTCGCCCACGTACGCGACGCCTTCGACGTCCTCTACCGCGAAGGCGCCGAGGGCAGCCCGAAAATGCTCTCGATCGGCCTGCACTGCCGCCTCATCGGCCGCCCCGCCCGCACCGCCGCCCTCGAACGCCTACTGGACCACATCCAGTCCAACGACCAGGTCTGGATCACCCGCCGCATCGACATCGCCGACCACTGGCACGTGACCCACCCCCCACCCGCCTCCCCCTGACCCGATCGTTCACCCCGACGAGCGGCACATGGCGTGGCGAAACGCGAGTAGGGCTCTCGCTGATGTGCCACTCGTCAGGCGCGGGGGCGTGGTTCGCGGGGGCGTAGGTGGCGGGTGAGCGTCGCGAGCGCGTCGAGCACCTCGCGCACGGCGGCCGGGTCGTCGTCGGCCAGCGCTGCTGCCACCGCGTCGTCCACGGGTGCTGCTCGCACTTCGGCGACTCGTGGTGAAGCCTGCGCGGCCGCGCGGACCAGGGTGCGTCGGCGGTCGCGCGGGTCGACATCGGAGGTGATCGAGCCGGCCTCTTTGAGGCGGGCCACCGCGGTGGACACCGCACTCTGGGGAAGACCGGTGCGGCCGGCGATCTCGCCGACGGTGCTGTCGGGGTGTTCGAGGATGTCGCTCGACACGACGAGCACGGGTCGGTGGCCACCGCCGAGTCCCGCTGTCGGCAAGGCGTCCTCGCCGATCTTCATCAGCGTCCGGCCCAAGAGGAACAGTTCGACTCCGTCCACGAGGGAACAATACATCAATAAAGATGCATCACTCTTGATGTATCGAATTTGATGGATTACCGTCGGTGGCATGAGCACGATTTCCACCGGCACCCTCGAGGTCCCCGGAGCCGACCTGTACTACGAAGTTCGCGGCAGCGGTCCGATGTTGCTGATCGCGCAGAGCGGGGAGGGGGACGCGCGGCGCAGCGAGGATCTGGTCGCGCACCTCGAGCGGCGCTTCACCGTCGTCACCTACGACCGGCGCGGACTGTCGCGCAGCGTGCTGCGTGATCCCCTCGGGCCCACCTCGGTGGCGACGCACGCCGACGACGTGTTCCGCCTGCTCTCGGCGTTGACCGACCAGCCGGTGCGCATGCTCGGTTGCAGCATGGGAGCGGCCATCGGCCTGCACCTCGCGGTTCGGCATCCGGATCGGCTGCACACCCTCATCGCGCACGAGCCCGTCACGCCGTGGCTGCTCGCCGCCGCCGACCGCGCCGATCAGCTCGCCGAACTCGAAGACTGCCAGCGAGTCTTCGCCGAGCACGGCTGGCAAGCGGCGCTCGCGCCGATGGTGCGGACGCTGGGGATAGATCCGCGGAACCAGGATCGGGAACCCGGCGTCACCGCGCCTCCGCTCGGACCGGAGCGCGCCGCGAACTTCGAGTACTTCCTGGAGTACGACTTCACCGCGATCCGCGCCGACCAACTCGATGTCGCGCCGCTGCGGCAGTCGCCGGTGCGCATCGTTCCGGCCTGCGGGCGCACCACACCGCGGCAGGTCTTCGACTACAAGGCCGCACGGGAACTCGCGGCTCTGTGCGGCGAGCCGGCGGTGGAATTCCCCGGCGGGCACAACGGGAACCTGACCCACCCAGCCGCGTACGCCGCCAAGGTGTGTGAGGTCCTCGGGGCGCCGGAGTAGGCGGTTCGGCGCGCTCGTGGGTGGCCCTCCGCGCGTCGGCCCGCTCGCCGACGGGTGGCGTGGCCCACACGAAAGGCACCCGCCAGGACTTGTGAAGGTGCTCACAGTGGGGAATCCCGACCCCTGGCGAGGGAGGGCCGCCCGCCGATCGCTAACAGTACAAGCGTTACGCTAAAACCGCACGTCAGCGCTACCGGCCAGTAGATTGCACCTTTGCAATTCGGTGGCAAATTTTGCAGAGTTAGCAAAGGTGTCGGAAAACCTAGCTGAGATTCACACTAACAACAGGTAGACGCCCATTTCTCCGTGTGCCATCGTGTGAAAGTACACCCCAAGGGCCTAGCAAGCCTGCAAATTGCCGCTCCAGCAGTACGAGCTGCCTCGTAGCTCGGGACCGGGCGGCATGGACCGAACGAAGAAGTGGAGTCACAGATGTCGACCACCGGCACCCCGAGGACCGCCGCGGAAATCCAGCAGGATTGGGACACCAACCCCCGCTGGAAGGGCGTCACCCGTAACTACACCGCGGAGCAGGTGTCGAAGCTCCAGGGCACCGTCGTCGAGGAGGCGACCCTCGCCCGCCGCGGTTCGGAGATCCTCTGGGATCTCGTCAACAACGAGGACTACATCAACTCCCTCGGCGCTCTCACCGGCAACCAGGCGGTCCAGCAGGTCCGCGCCGGCCTGAAGGCCATCTACCTGTCGGGTTGGCAGGTCGCCGGTGACGCGAACCTGTCCGGCCACACCTACCCCGACCAGTCGCTGTACCCGGCCAACTCGGTTCCGTCCGTGGTCCGCCGCATCAACAACGCGCTGCTGCGCGCCGACGAGATCGCCAAGGTCGAGGGCGACACCTCCGTCTCCAACTGGCTGGCGCCGATCGTCGCCGACGCCGAGGCCGGCTTCGGTGGCGCGCTGAACGCCTACGAGCTGCAGAAGGCCATGATCGCCGCAGGCGCCGCCGGTGTGCACTGGGAAGACCAGCTGGCCTCCGAGAAGAAGTGCGGCCACCTGGGCGGCAAGGTGCTGATCCCGACCCAGCAGCACATCCGCACCCTGACCTCCGCGCGTCTGGCCGCCGACGTCGCCGACGTGCCGTCGGTGATCATCGCCCGCACCGACGCCGAGGCCGCCACCCTGATCACCTCGGACGTGGACGAGCGCGACCGCGAGTTCCTGGACGGCACCCGCACCCCCGAGGGCTTCTTCGGTGTGAAGAACGGCATCGAGCCCTGCATCGCGCGTGCCAAGGCCTACGCCCCCTACGCCGACCTCATCTGGATGGAGACCGGCGTGCCGGACCTCGAGGTCGCGCGCAAATTCGCCGAGGCCGTCCGTGGCGAGTTCCCGGACCAGCTGCTGGCCTACAACTGCTCGCCGTCCTTCAACTGGAAGGCCCACCTGGACGACGCGACCATCGCGAAGTTCCAGCGTGAGCTCGGCGCGATGGGCTTCAAGTTCCAGTTCATCACCCTGGCCGGCTTCCACTCGCTCAACTACGGCATGTTCGACCTGGCCTACGGCTACGCCCGCGAGGGCATGACCGCCTTCGTCGACCTGCAGGAGCGCGAGTTCAAGGCCGCCGCCGAGCGTGGCTTCACCGCGATCAAGCACCAGCGTGAGGTCGGCGCGGGCTACTTCGACACCATCGCCACCACCGTGGACCCGAACACCTCCACCGCGGCGCTCAAGGGCTCCACCGAAGAGGGACAGTTCCATTAGGCCGCGCCTCCGCGCGGCGTGTTCGCGGCCCCTGTGAGTCTCGTGTCCGAGCGCCCGCTGCTCGCGCCTGCGGCGCATGCGCATCGGACACTCGGACACGAGACGGGCCGCGAACGGCGCTCGATGGCCTCGCGCGTGGGCGGTTGCGTAAGCAGCCGAACTCACGAACGGATGCCTACCACTGGTGCTCGCTAGGGAAGTGAGGTTCCCGACGTGAAAACCGCCGATCCTCTACTCCGGTAGGGGTGTACTGCCCTCCCCGCTGAACAGCCCCGGCGGGGAGGGCATCCCTATACCTTGGACCATCGAAGGACGCGCTCACACCGGAGCGACACCTTCGCAGACCAGCCACCCCAGAGCCAGACAACCCAGCAGGAGCGGGACGTGAGCAGCGAAAAGATCCAACGCGTCGGCATTATCGGCGCCGGCCAGATGGGCGCAGGAATCGCGGAGGTGTGTGCCAGGGCGCACGTCGACGTGCTGGTGTTCGAGCAGACCCGGGAACTGGCCGCGGCCGGTCGCGCGCGCATCCTCCGGTCCCTCGATCGCGGCGTGAGCAGCGGCAAGATCACCGAGCGCGAGCGCGAACAGGCCGCCTGGCGTCTGCGGTTCACCTCCGACCTCGGCGACTTCGCCGATCGCCAGCTGGTGGTCGAGGCGGTGCTGGAGGACGAGAAGGTCAAGACCAGCATCTTCGCCGAACTCGACAAGGTCGTCACCGACCCCTCCGCCGTACTGGCCTCCAACACCTCGTCCATCCCGATCATGAAGATCGCGGTCGCCACGGCGAACCCCGAGCGCGTGGTCGGCATGCACTTCTTCAACCCGGTGCCGGTGCTGCCGCTCGTCGAGCTGGTCACCACGCTGAAGACCAGCGAGTCGGTCTCCGTACGGGCCGAGGCCTTCGCGGGCGAGGTGCTCGGCAAGCAGGTCGTGCGCTCGGCCGACCGCTCCGGCTTCGTGGTCAACGCGCTGCTGGTGCCGTACCTGCTGTCGGCGATCCGCATGGTCGAGTCCGGCTTCGCCACCAAGGAGGACGTCGACAAGGCGATGGTGCTCGGCTGCGCCCACCCGATGGGCCCGCTGGCGCTGACCGACCTGGTCGGCTTGGACACGGTCAAGTCCATCGCCGACTCCATGTACGGCGAGTTCAAGGAGCCGCTGTACTCGGCCCCGCCGCTGCTCATGCGCATGGTCGAGGCGGGACTGCTCGGCAAGAAGACCGGCGCGGGCTTCTACCAGTACCGGGCCTGATTGCAGCGCCTGCGGCGCTGCGTGTTCGCGGCCCCTGGAAGTCTCGCGTCCGAGCGTCCGCTGCTCGCGCCTGCGGCGCATGCGCAACGGACACTCGGACGCGAGACGGGCCGCGAACGGTGCTCGTAGGACTCGCACCCGGCGGGTCAGGCAGGCGAGTTCCGAACGATTGACCGACGCCACGGTGCGCGACCGGTGAGAAACGACACCGGCACACCTCGATGCGGAGTCGACCAGAAGTTGGTGTTGCCGAGCCGGTGACGGCAATCGGCATAAGCTGCACAACAGCCGGGCCATGTCGACGGCTCGGCTGGGTATCCAGAGCGCAGCGCTGGATCGTCCCGTCGATCTCGGCGGGCCGCGCAGGTGATCGAAAGGGGTTGTCCCGCTCATGGTGAACGTGACCGACGGCTACGGGTCGAGCATTCTCGGCTATCCCAGGATCGGGCCGCACCGCGAACTCAAGCGGGCGCTGGAGGCCTACTGGCACGGTTCGCTCGACCGCGAAGAACTGCTGGCGGTGGGTCGCGAGATCCAGGAGACCCAGTTCAACGAACTGGCCGCCACCGGCTTGACCCAGGTGCCGGGCAACACCTTCTCCTTCTACGACCACGTGCTGGACAACGCGCTGCTGTTCGGTGCGGTGCCCCGGCGGTTCGAGCCCTACCGCGACGGACTGCACCCGCTGGACTTCTACTTCCTGATGGCGCGCGGCCGCCCGGATCTGCCGCCGCTCGAGCTGGTCCGGTTCTTCGGCACGAACTACCACTACCGCCAGCCGGAAGTGGACGCGGGCACCGAGTTCTCGCTGCACCCCGAGGCGCTGCTCGACGAATTCGACCGCGCGAAGGCGGTCGGCATCGAACTGCGGCCGGTAATCATCGGCCCGGTGTCGCTGCTGCTGCTGTCCAAGGCCGGGCACATCCCCGGTGAGTCCGGCGGATTCGACACCCTCAGCCTGTTGGACAAGCTGCTACCGGTCTACGAGGAACTGTTCGAGATCCTCGCCAAGCGTGGCGCCACCTGCGTGCAGCTGGACGAGCCCGCGTTCACCAGCGAGCGCACGCCCGCCGAGCTGGCCGCGTTCGAGGCCGCCTATCACCGCTTGGGCAAGGCCCCGCTGCGCCCGCGCATCCTGGTCACCGGACAGTACGGCGATTTCGGCGAGGCGCTGACCATCCTGGCGGGCACCAATATCGAGGCGATCGGTCTCGACCTGGCCAGCTACCGGATGCGCCCGGAGGATCTCGCCAAGGTGCCCGGCATCCGCCGCAAGCGCCTGTACGCGGGTGTGATCAGCGGTCGCAACGTGTGGCGCGCGGACCGCTACGTCACGCTGGAATACCTCAACGAACTGGCCAAGGTGTGCCCGGACCTGGTCGTCTCGACCGGGACCACGCTGCTGCACGTGCCCTACGACCTGCTGATCGAATACGACATCGAGGGGCACGTCGCCGACCGGCTCGCGTTCGCGAAACAGAAGGTGGGCGAGGTGGTCTCGCTCGCGAAGGCGCTCACCGAAGGCCCGTCGGACAAGTGGCGCAAGCGCCCCACCGAGGTGCACTTCAAGCAGAAGCACGCGGTGCGGCAGCGGGTCTACGCGGTCACCCCGGACATGCGCTCGCGGGAGCCCTACGAGGTGCGCCGCGAAGCCCAGCAGCGCAAGCTGAACCTGCCGCCGGTGCCCGCGACCACGCTCGGTTCCTTCCCGCAGACCGACCGCATCCGCCAGGCGCGCTACGAACTGGGTGAGGGCCGCTTGTCCTACGAGGAGTACCGCAAGCGGATCGAGGCCGAGATCGAGGCGACGATCCGGTTGCAGGAGGACATCGGCCTCGATGTGCTGGTGCACGGCGAGCACGAGCGCAACGACATGATCCAGTACTTCGCCGAGCTGCTCGACGGCTTCGCGACCACCCGCTTCGGCTGGGTGCAGGTGTACGGATCCCGTTGTGTGCGGCCGCCGATCATCTACGGCGATGTGTCGCGCCCGGCGCCGATGTCGGTGGAGTGGATCAGCTACGCGCAGTCGCTGACCGACAAGCCGGTCAAGGGCATGGTCACCGGGCCGGTCACCATGATCGCCCGATCCTTCGTCCGGCAGGACCAGCCGCTGCACGAGACCGCCGACCAGGTGGCGCTGGCCATTCGCGACGAGGTGGTGGACCTGGAGAAGGCGGGTATCGCGATCATCCAGGTCGACGAACCGGCGATCCGGGAGATGCTGCCGCTGCGCCCGGAGGGCCGCGCCGAATACCTGCGCTGGGCGATCGGCGCGTTCCGGTTGGCCACCTCCGGGGTGCAGGCCGAGACGCAGATCCACACGCACATCGGATATTCCGGCCGTGCCGAGGTGGTGGAGGCGATCGAGGCACTCGACGCCGACGTCACCGCCATCGTGGCGACCCGCTCGATCGAGTGGGTGCTGCGGGCGCTGAGGGAGGACTGCGCCTCCGGGCACGGGCTCAGTCACGGCGTCGGCCCCGGCGTGTACGAGAGCCGGTCCGCGCGCATCCCGGACATCGACGAGCTGGACGAACTGCTCACCGCGGCAGCCGAAGCGGTGACGCCGCAGCGGTTGTGGGCCAATCCGGACGGCGGTCTGAAGACCCGGCATTACTGGCAGCTCGAGCCGTCGTTGCGCAACATGGTCGCCGCGGCGCGCCGCGTCCGCAGGCGGGTGGAGTCCACCGACTGAGGCGCAACCGCGCGCCGAGGGCCGTCTTCGTTCGACCGAACGCGGACGGCCCTCGGTCTGTCTCGCCTTATTTCAGTACGGTACGTACTGTAATATTCGCGTTATGCGCACCGATGACAACTGGCCCGACACCCTGCGCGTCGCACAGGTCCGGATCGCCCGCCCCACCGACCGGCTCGACGAGGTGGTGCGCTTCTACGTCGACGGACTCGGGCTGCGCGAGCTCTACCGATTCCAGAACCACGCCGGTTACGACGGGGTGATGCTCGGATTGCCCGGAGCCGGATACCACTTGGAATTCACCACGCATGTGGACGGCAGTCCCGGCGAAGCGCCGAGCGAGGAGAACCTGTTGGTGCTCTATTTCGCGGGTGAGTCGGACATGTACGACGTGGCACAGCGGCTCGGTGAGTTCGGCGTCGATCCGGTGCCTGCCGAGAACCCGTACTGGGCGGCCAACGGCGGCTTGACCTTTCCCGATCCGGACGGCTGGCGGGTCGTCCTGATGCCGCGGCCGGTCTTCTGATGGCGGGGCGAACCCGCGACGACCGCATCGACGCCGCGGTGCTCGGCGCCGCGCGTGAGTTGCTCGACGAGGTCGGGTACGCCGACCTGTCCATCGGTCAGGTCGCGGGCAGGGCGGGCCTGCACCGGCCCGCGATCTACCGCAGGTGGCCGTCGAAGCGGCACTTGGTGGTCGACGTGGTGGCCGGTCTGCTCGGCCTGCGACCGACTCCGGACACCGGCGACCTCCGCGCCGACCTGACCCGCGCCATGCGCGATCTCGTCATCGCACTGCGCGACACCTCGCTGCACCGGGTGCTGCCCGCGCTGGTCGCGGACCTGGCCGGCGACGAGCAGTTGCGCGCCCACTTCTTGGCCACCGTCTTCGAACCGCGGCGGCAAACCACGGCGACGGCCCTGCGCGCGGCCATCGCGCGCGGCGAAGTGGACCCCGGCATCGATGTGGATTTCGTGCTGGACTCGGTCGCCGCGCCGATCTACTACCGCGCGTTGTTCGGACACCTGCCGCTGACGGACGAACTCGCCGAACAGTCGGTCGCCGCGGTACTCAGCGCGATCGCCCGCTGACGGGAGGCAGGGCGCTCAACGTAGCGAGCAGGTCGGTGGCGGCGTCGGCCACCGCGTCGGCCTCGGCGACGGCCAGCGCGGCCGCCGTGGCGGCCCGCACGCGCGGCAGCAGCGCCAAGCAGTCCGCGGCCGCGGCGCGGTCGGCCGGGGTGAGTTCGGCGTCGTCCTCGGCGGCGGATTGCCATGCCGCGGTGGCGATCACCTCGTGCAGCCAGTTGAGCAGTTCCACCCGCAGCGGTTGCGGCTCGCGCAGCCAGGCGCGGGCGTAGGTCACCTCCGTGCGCTCGTGCAGCAAGGCGCCGAGCACGACTTCGGCGGCGGGCGCGGTGACGGAGTAGATCGACCCCTGATGCAGGACGGCGGAGAACAGGAAGACGACCCCGCGCACCTGGTCGTCGACATCCGCGCCGATCAGATCGGCGAGCATGGCCGGAGCGTCGCCCGCGGACCCGTGGGCGTGCGCGAGCGCCGCCCAGTCCGTCTCGCGCAGCACGGTCGCGGCGCGCTCGTGGTAGGTCGGAGCGAGCGCGGCCGCCGCCCGGGTGCGGGCTTCGGCATCCGCCGAATCCAGCGCACGCTGGAACGCCGCCAGCGCCACGTCCGGTTCGCCGAGCCGCTCGCTGAACACCCCGACCTCGAAGCTGGCCCGTGCGGCGACCGCGGGATCGTCCGATTCGGCCATGGACCGGCTGATTTCCCTGGCCCCCGCCCAATCGCCCGCCTCGCCGAGATGCTGCACCAGATCGCCCGCGACGATCAGCGCCTGATCCCCGGGCCAGTCGTCGATCACGGAGCGGTAGGCGGCCTTCACGCCCGCGAGGTCGTCCTCGGTGCGCAGAAGGTAGGCCAGGTTGGACAGCGCCAGCCGGGCGATATCGCCGGGTCCGGCGTCGATGGCGTTCTGGTAGGCCGTGCGCGCCGCGTCCGAGTCGCCGCGCTTGGCCCGCGAGTAGCCGAGATTGATCCAGGCCCGTGGTGCGGCGTCGGCATGGCCGGACGCGGCGGCGCGCTCGTACATCGCTTCGGCCGCTGCGGTGTCGCCGCGCTCGGCCAGCAGCAGGCCGAGGTTGTAGGCCGCGCGCGGCGCCGCGTCTTCGTGGCCGGAGTCGACCGCGACGTGGTAGGCGCCTTCCGCGGCAGGCTTGTCACCCGACGCGCTGAGCAGCCCGCCCAGCTCCGCGGCGGCCAGCGGCGCCCAGTTCGGATGACCGGAGGCGATCGCGATCTGGAACGCCTCGCGCGCGGCCGCCAGGTCGTTGCGCCTGCGGTGCATCTTGCCGAGGTCGAAGGCGAGGTCCGGCGGCCGCTTCAGCATTGTTCCCATCCAGCCTCGGCACCGAGTGGTGCGAATCGTTTCCGAGAAGTTCTACATCGGCGCGCGATCCCTGGCTACCCATGGCGTGGGATACGCCGGTCACCGGCGTGGACTCAGTCCGCGGGCGGGTTGTGACGGCCCGCCAGGCGGAGGGTCAACTGCCGTGCGAACTTTCGGCGCCGCTTGCGCGGACTCGTGCGCTCGATGTCGGCCTCCACGTCCGTGGGGACGTCGTAGCGGCGGATGTAGGCGCCGGCGAACGCCTGCACCGTCGCGGTGACCGGGATGGCCAGCAGTGCGCCGGTCGCGCCGCGCAGCGCGGCGCCCGCCAGCACCGCCCCGAACGCGACGGCCGGGTGCATGTCCAAGGTGGAGGCGGTGATCCGCGGTTGCAGCACGTAGTTCTCGAATTGCTGGTAGAGCACGATGAACCCGAGAATCCACAGCGCGGTGCTCGGGCCGTGCACGAGCCCGACGATCACCGGCAGCGCGCCGGCGAGATAGGTGCCGACCGTGGGGATGAACTGGGAGACCACGCCAACCCACAGCGCGAGGGCGAACGCGGACGGCACGTCGAGTACCCGCAGCATCACGTAGTGCGCCAGCGTCGAGACGAGGGCGAGCAGCCCGCGCGAGAAGATGTAACCGCCGGTCTTCGCCACCGCGATGTCCCACGCGCGCAATATGTGTCGCTGGCGCCGTGGCGGCAGCAGCGAACAGACGGCCGTGCGGATCCTGGGCCCGTCGGCGGCGAAGTAGTAGGTGAACAGCAGAATGCCGAGGCCCTGGAAGAGCGCGCCGAGCGCGGCGGTGCCGATGCCCCACACGTTGCCCGCCAACCCGGTGAGGTAGCCCTCCAGGGTCGAGCTCCAGTCGGTGGCGTACTTCTGGATGTCGGTACTGGACAGATCCTGATGGAAGGTTTGGTTGATCCACTCCACGCCCCGGTCGGCGTATTCGGGGGCGTTCTTCACCAAGGTGGTGACCTGCTCGACCAGCAGGGCGCCCAGCGTCCAGAGGAAGCCGAAGACGAGGGCCGCCAGGACGAGGAACACCAATCCGGTCGCGGGACCACGCCGCATGCCGCGCCGTGCCAGCCAGTTCACCGCGGGCTCGATCGCGAAGGCGAGGAACAGCGAGACCAGCAGAACCGTCAGCAGGCCCTGTAGCCGCTCGAGCACCCAGAAGGCCGCCAGCAACCCGGTGATCGTCGCCGCGGCGAGCAGGAACGCGCGCGGCAGCCACGGCGGCATGCCGCGGTCGCCGTCGGCGGGTGGCGTCTCGTCGTCGTCCTGCACAGACACACCGCCAAGGTACCCACGCCGCGACCGGTTCGCGGCCGGACTTCGCGGGGCCGCGCCGGTACGGCGAGCAGGCTCACATGGTCGAGACGTCGATGACGAAGCGGTAGCGCACGTCGCTGGCCACGACCCGGTCGTAGGCGCCGTCGATCTCGTCGGCGGCGATCAGCTCGATCTCCGCGCCGATGCCGTGCTCGGCGCAGAAGTTCAGCATCTCCTGGGTCTGCGCGATGCCGCCGATCATCGAGCCCGCCAGCGAGCGGCGGTACCCGGCGAGGTTCAACGGCTTGACGCTCATCGGGTTGTCGGGGAGGCCGAGGATCACCAAGGTGCCGTCCAGGTTCAGCAGCCGCAGGTAGTCATCGATCGGCAGGTCCGCCGACACGGTGTTGAGAATCAGGTCGAATCGGCCGCGCAGCTCGCGGAAGGTCTGCTTGTCGCTGGTCGCGTAGTAGGCGCTCGCGCCGAAGAGCTTGCCGTCGTCCTGCTTGCTCAGCGAATGGCTCAGCACGGTCACCTCGGCGCCCATGGCGGCCGCCAGCTTCACCCCGACGTGGCCGAGCCCGCCCATGCCGATGACCGCGACCTTCTTGCCCGGTCCGGCGTTCCAGTGCCGCAGCGGCGAGTACAGCGTGACGCCCGCGCACAGCAGCGGCGCGGCCACATCCAGGCCGATCCCCTCGGGGATGGCGACCACGAAGTTCTCGGTCACCACGATCTGCGTGGCGTAACCGCCGAGGGTGTGCCCGCCGGGCTGCACCGCCGGGTCGACCGTGCTGTTGTAGGTCATGGTCGCGCCCGCGGTGCAGTACTGCTCCTCGTCGGCCAGGCAGGGCGCGCAGACCCCGCAGGAATCGACCATGCAGCCGACGCCGACGCGGTCGCCGACCTGATGCCTGCTCACCGCGGCCCCGACCGCGGCGACCACACCCGCGATCTCGTGGCCAGGCACGCAGGGGTAGCGGGTTCTGCCCCACTCGTTACGGGCGGTGTGGATGTCGGAGTGGCAGATGCCCGCGAATTCTATGTCGATCAGCACGTCGTGCGGGCCCAGGTCCCTGCGCTGGATCGTGACCTTCTCGAACGAGCCATCAGGGGTGGACAGGGCGTAGGCGGCGGCTGTGCTCATGAGGACATGCCTACCGTCGCATGGGTGCGATTGCCAACCGTGACCCGAAAAAGACCCGCTCACGGCACCTTTTCCGGCGCGGTCGCCGGATCGATGATCTTCGGCGGCGTTCTCCGGCGACAATGGATTCGGTGAGCGGTTCGGCCGAGGCGGGAGTGCCATGGACGAAGAACGGCAACAGTGGACCGGAGCGCGGCGCACGCCGCGTGGTGGCCGGGTGTTCGTGCTCGCCGTCACCCTCGTGCTCGCGGTCGCCGCGTTCCTCGGATATCGCGGCGAACCGGCCGGTAGCGACCGGACCGGCCCCGCCGGGACCGCGGCCCCGGTCGCGTTCGCTCCGCCCGAGCCGCTTGACCTCGGGCTCGTCACCGCGGCGGTGCGACCGGCGCTGGTCAACATCAATGCCTCGACCGAGCGGTCCGGGCCCGGCGCGGCGGGATCCGGCATCGTCCTCACCGCCGACGGCGAGGTGCTCACCAGTCATCACGTGGTCAAGGGCGCCGACACCGTGACCGTCACCGACGTGGGCAACGGCAAGGTCTACGACGCGGAGGTGCTCGGCTACGACGCCGAGGCCGACATCGCGCTGCTCGACCTGGCCGCGGCCAGCGAACTGCCCACCGCGACCATCGGCACGTCGGCCGGACTGCGCGTGCGCGAGGAGGTCCTGGCGATCGGCAACGCGGGCGGGACCGGCGGCACGCCGACCGCGGTGCACGGCCCCCTCACCGACCTGGACACCGCGATCGTGGCGGTCAACGCCGCCGATCTGTCGCGCAAAGCGCTAAACGGGATGCTGGAGGTCGCGGCGGCGGTCACGCCGGGACAGTCCGGGGGAGCGCTGGTCGATCGGAAGGCCGCCGTGGTCGGCGTCATCGCGGCGGCGTCGGGCGAGGGAGCGCGGGCGGCCGACCACCCCGCGAACGGCTACGCGGTGCCGATCGACGCCGCGATGCGGGTGGTCGATCAGATTCGATCCGGCACCCCGACCGACACCGTGCACATCGGACCCACTGCCACTCTCGGCGTGCTGGTCTCCAACGCACTGCCGGCCGGTACCGGAGCCCGAGTGGACGCGGCGCTGTACGGGTTGCCCGCCCATGCCGCCGGTCTGGCCGCCGGTGACGTGATCACCTCGATCGACGACCGCACCGTCACCAACGCGCAGTCCCTGCGCAGTGCGCTGAACACGCACAAGCCCAACGACACCATTCGCTTGGGCATCACCGGCGCGAGTGGCCGGCGCACGGTACCGGTGGCGCTGGTCGCAGGCCCGCCGAACTGATCCGGATCAGACCAGCGACAGCCAGTAATCCTGGAAGCGCAGGAACACCAGCAGCAGCACGACCGCGAAGAACAGCGCGACGAGCGTCCAGCGCCATTCGGCGAGCACGCCGAGCGGACCACGGGAACGCCCCCACAGCTGATCGGTGCTCACCGCGAGCAGCGGCGTGATGATCGCCCAGACCACCATGCAGTACGGGCACAGCGCGTTGATCCGGTACAGGCTCTCGAAGATCAGCCAGCAGACGAAGGCGAGCCCGAGCAGGTTGCCCAGCCACAGCCCACCCCAGACCCAGCGCGGGAAGCCGACCCCGGCCACCGACAGCGCGGCCAGCGTGACGACGACCGTGAACCCGACGATGCCCATCAAGGGGTTGGGGAACCCGAAGACCGCGGCCTGGTCGGTCACCATCACCGACCCGCAGGACAGGATCGGGTTGATGCTGCACGACGGCGTGTAACCGGGATCGGTGAACAGCTTGAACCGTTCCACGGTCAGCGCCACCGCGGCCAGCCAGCCGGCCAGCCCGCCGACCAACAGGACCCAGGCCGCCCGGGGCCCCGCGGTGATCATCGGCCCGCGGCGGCGCTGATCAGGGGTGCGAGAGCGCCGTTACCGAAGATCTCCTGGCTGGACTCGACCTTCTTACCGTCGACGAACACCGAGGGCGTCGACTGGATGCCGCTGTCGAGCACTTCCTTGGTGCGGGCCTGGATGTACTTGTCGTACTTGTGGTCGGTGATGCACTGGGCGACGGCGTCATCGGTGTAGCCCGCGCTCTTGGCGATCTGGACCAGCTGGTCGTCGGACAGACCCGCGCCGCCCTCCGGTGGCTGCTGTGCGAACATCGCCTTCAGCCAAGCCTGGTACTTCGACGGGTCGGCTTCGGCGACGCAGTAGGAGGCGCTGCCGGCGCGCGAGGAGTACCGCGTGGTGGAGGCCTTGTCCAGGAAGGCGATCACGTTGTATTCGACGGCCGCGGTGCCGTCGGCCACCGCGTCCTCGAGCACCTGTCCGTTGGCCGCCTCGAAGGCCTTGCAGGCGGGGCACTGGAGGTCGGCGACGACGCGCACGGTGACCTTCGCGTCCGGCTTGCCGATCCGGATGGCGCCGTTGTCGGTGATCGAGGCGGGCACGGGGCCCGCGTTCGTGGTGCCGGTCGCCGCGATGGACGGGGTGGGGCCGGGATCGTCGTTGCGGGCCTTCTTCACCGCGATGCCGATGCCGATCGCCGCGATCAGCGCGACGAGCACGGCGGCGACGGCCACCTGGATCAAGATCTTGCGGTTGCGGTCGGCGCGTTCCGCCGCCAGCAGCGGGTTCGACTTCCCACCCTGGTTTTTGCTCACCGTGCGCTCACCACGCCTTTCGCTCGCCGGACGGTTCCTGCCGCCACGATCGTAGATCCGCAGGCCACCTACCCGCGTGATCGGCCCACAGTGGTCATCATGGTCGGCTTTCCTGAGAGATTCCGAAACATTCGTCCCGCCACCGGTGATACCGGCCGGATCACCCCGGCGGCGGCATGGTCAGCGCGGTTCGATGCCGGTGAGGATCAGATCGACGGCGTGACGGGCCAGGCCGGGCGGCAGCTCGCCGCCGAGCTGCGTGACGTGCAGATGGACCAGGCCGCCCAGTGTCAGCATGGTCAGCCGGGGGTCCACCGTCGCCGCCACGTCCCCGCGGGCGATACCGCGCCGGACGATCTCTTCCGACGACGACAGCCGCCGCAGCCAGAATTCGCGCCGGATGGCCTCCACCTCGGGATCGGACTCGGCGATCACGGTGCCGCGGATCAGGGCCCGGCCCGACGGAGTCTCCGCGAAGCGAATGAGATCGGTCATGAACCGCTCCAGATCGCCGCGCAAGGAACCGGTGTCCGGGAGCTGGATCTGTTCGCCCACCCGGGACAGCAGCGCGTCCAGGAGCAAGCGGGGCAGCGATTTCCACCGACGGTAGATCGAGGTCTCGTGCACGCCCGCGTCCGCGGCGACATCGGCGATCCGCACGTCGCCGATGCCGGCCGACTCGATGCGGGCCAGCGTCGCGTCGAGCACGGCCTTCTGTAACCGCGCACCGCGGATCTGTGCGGGGGAATCGCCCATGCGGCGATTATCGCAAGTCATCTTGCGTTTCTTCGATGTGGGGCCTTAGCGTGGTGCTATCGCAAGTCGACTTGCGATGGAAGGCGGGAGTGGCATGGAGCAGGTGGTGGCGTCCTCGGGACGCTGGCGTGGCGAGGCTCGCGGTGCGGTCGCGGTGTTCCGCGGGATTCCCTACGCGCGGGCCGAGCGATTCGGCGCGCCGGAGCCGGTCGAAGCCCATGACGGGGTCTACGACGCGACGCGCCGGTACGCCATCGCACCGCAGTTGCCGGGACGGCTCGAGGGTGTGATGGGGCGGGCGGAGGCCCTGGAGCAGTCGGAGGACTGCCTCGCCCTCACCGTCACCACCCCCGTGAGCGCCGAACCGGGCAGCTGTCCGGTCCTGGTGTGGCTGCACGGCGGCGCCTATCTCGCGGGCAGCGGGCAATGGAACCTGTACGACGCGGACCGGCTGGTGCGGCAGACCGGCATCGTGGTGGTGTCGGTGAGCTACCGCCTCGGCGTGCTGGGCTACCTCCGCGCACCGGGTGTCTCGGCGGGAGACCTCGGTCTGCGCGACCAGATCGCGGCGCTGTGGTGGGTGCGGGAGCACATCGGAGAGTTCGGCGGCGATCCGGAACGCGTCACCGTATCGGGACAGTCGGCGGGCGCGCAGTCGGTCGTCGCGCTGCTGGGGATCGCGGAAGCGAGGCCGCTGTTCGCCCAGGCCATCGTGCAGAGCGCACCGTTCGGCGTCGGCTTCCAGAGCCATCGGCGCGCCGAGCGGGTCGGGGCGATGTTCCTCGCCGAACTCGACGCCGATCCGCGCACCGCTCCGGTACCCGACCTGCTCGCCGCGCAGGGACGTACGGTCCGCCGGGTGGCCGGGCCCGCCGCGCTGAACCCCGCGCCGCCCTTCTTGCCCGTGGCCGACGCCGGCCCACTGCCCGACCGGCACGCTTGGCGGCGAGCGGTACGAGACGCGGCCACCGATCTGCCGGTGGTGCTCGGGTGCACGGCCGAGGAGTCGCGAGCGTTCTACGGCGGCCCGCATCCGGTTTTCGGCAGGTTACGGCGACTGCCGGTGACGGGCGCGCGGCTCGACGCGGCGGTACAGCATCTCATCGGGCGAAAGGCGTTCGAGCACGGGTTGTTTCGTTTCGCCGACGAATTGGCCGATGCCGGGGCGCGGGTGTACTGCTACCGCGTGGAGCAGCTTCATCCCGCGAATCCGTACGGCGCATGCCACTGCATCGATCTGCCGCTGCTGTTCGCCGACGGCGACACCTGGCGCGACGCTCCGATGCTCGCGCCCCTGACCGCCGCGCAGATCGACGCGCTCGGCCACCGAACTCGGGAGTATTGGGGCGAATTCGTGCGCACCGGACGGATCGCCGACGCCGGCTGGACGCCCCACCGTCCCGGCTCGCGTATCGTCCGTCAGCTGCCCTGAGCAGGCACACGCGTAAGCGGCGCCCCCGCGGCGTCGGCCTGCCTCGTCGCCTGTGAGCAGGCGGCCACCGTGCGACCGGACCGACTTCCGGCACGATGCCGCCGCACGCCGTCGCGCGATTGATCCGCCTCCGCCGAGCACAACCGGTAGGAAGATGGGATGACTGTTCTAGGTGCCGTGTTCCGCCCGCAAAACCCGCCCGAACTGTTGCGCGAGGCGGCCCGCATGGCCGAGGCGACGGGTCTGGAAGAGCTGTGGTTGTGGGAGGACTGCTTCTTGGAGAGCGGAATCGCCAGCGCGGCAGCCGTGCTCGCCTGGACCGAACGGGTGCGAGTCGGCATCGGGCTGCTGCCCGTGCCACTGCGCAACGTCGCGCTCACCGCGATGGAAGCGGCGACGCTGCACCGGCTGTTCCCCGACCGGCTGATACTCGGTGTCGGGCACGGCGTGCAGAGCTGGATGGCGCAGGTCGGCGCGCGCGTCGAATCGCCGGTGACCTTGCTGAGTGAACATTTGGCCGCGTTGCGCGCGCTACTGTCCGGTGAGCAGGTCACGGTCTCGGGTCGCTACGTGCGTCTCGACGCCGTCGCACTGGACTGGCCGCCCGGGACGCCGCCGAAGGTCTACGCGGGTGCGCGCGGGCCGCGCTCGATCCGGCTGTCCGGGGAGCACGCCGACGGCACGCTGCTGGATTCGATCGCCGACGCCGACGGCGTCCGCGCCGCACGCACGCTGATCGAGGAGGGGCGCGCCGCGTCCGGCCGTACCGACCGCCACCACGTGGTGGCGAACCTGCTGGCGGTCACCGGCTCGGATGCCGAAGCTCGCTTGGCCGCCGAACGCACTCCCGAGCATGCGCCGGGGGCGGGAGTGGCGGGTGACGCGCAGGCGATCGCCGCGGCCGTGACCATGCTGGCCGAAGCAGGCGCGGACACCGTCGTACTCCAGACCACCGCCGACGATCCGGATCCCGCCGCTTACCTCCGGTTCGTCGCCGAGGAAGTCCGGCCCCTGGTCGCCTGAGCACCACGTGCGCGAATGACCTACGCCTGCGCCAGGCGCCGCTTCTGCTGCTCGACGTCGAACGTCGGCAAGGGCCAGTCCAGGTCCAGCCGTTCCAGGGCCGCGATCAGCAGTTCGGTGACCGCGAGCCGGGAGAACCACTTGCGGTCGGCGGGCACCACGTGCCAGGGCGCGTACTCGGTGGACGTGCGGTCCAGCATCGCCTGGTAGGCCTCCTGATAGGCGGGCCAGTACGCGCGCTCGTCGATGTCGGCCGGGTTGAACTTCCAGAACTTGTCCGCGCGTTCCAGCCGCTCGGCCAGCCGCCTCTTCTGTTCGTCCAGCGAGACGAACATGGCCACCTTCACCAGCGTGATGCCCTCGTCCACCAGTTCCCGCTCGAACGCGTTGATCTCGTCGTAGCGTGGCTCCCACACCGTCGGCGGCACCAGGTTGTGCACCCGCACCACGAGCACGTCCTCGTAGTGCGAGCGATCGAACACGCCGAGCTGACCCGCGCGCGGCAGCGCCTCGCGGATGCGCCACAGATAGTGATGGCGCTGCTGCTCTTGCGTCGGCACGCCGAACGCGGCGTGATCGACGCCCTGTGGGTCGACCGAACCGATGACGTGCCGGACGATGCCACCCTTGCCCGCGGTGTCCATGCCCTGCAAGACGAGCAGCACGCTGCGCCGGTCGCCGGAACGGCCGTTGGCGTACAGCTTCTCCTGGAGATCCGACAGCACCTGGCTGCGTTCGGCGAGCAGTGCGACGCCCGCCTTCTTGCCGCCGGTGAACCCCGGCGTCGCGGAGGTGTCCAGCTCGGCTACTCGCAAGCCGTCGGCCTTCATGGCCTCGGCCGGACCCACCGTCCACTGTTCAGGCATAGCCCCACCCTAACCACGCGGTGGTTCGCCCCGGTCACACTTGCGCGAGCCGCAGCAGCTGGGTGGCGAACTCCTCGTCCGACACGGGAGCGAGGGTGAGATCGTGCGCGGTGGTGAGCAGGTAGCGACCGTCGCCGGTGAAGTCCAGCCAGGTGCGATGGCGGGTGGGCGGGGACATCGGGTTCTCGGGCTCCACCGTGACGGTGATGAAACCGCGTCCGTCCACCGGCTTGCGCAGTGTCTGACGGAATTTCGCCGCGCCGCGATGGCCGTTGGTGACGAACGGCTCGGTGCGGTCGGGGCTGAGCACGGCGTCCTGCGGCTCGCGCATCGGGGCGAGCTTGCCCGGCCGCGCCGAACCGATGATCTGCACCAGGCGTTCGCCTATGGCACGGGCATGGCACATCTGTACGGTCACTCGGTCCGGGGTGGCGACCAGGATGCCCGCGTGGTTGTGCACCACCGCGGCGAACGCGAGAATCCGTTCGGTCTCGCTTTCGCTCCCATTGCGCGCGAGCGCCGAGCGTTCGCCGGAGACGGTGATGGTGGTCGCGTCGTTGCGCGCGCAGAGCACCAGCGCGGCGGCCAAATCGGGCTCGGCCTGCCGGGCGAAGCGCTGCGGCAAACGCAAGGCGTGGTACTCCGATTCGGTCCGCGCCGTGGCCGAGGGGACCATGTTGACCGGGTAGGGCCTACGGTCCAGGCTCGTTTCGTTCGTCCAGACATGCGTGAATTCGTCCGGGGTCAGCACCCATTTCACCGTGCGCCGCCTCCGCGGACGGAACTCGGATCGCCGGATGCGTTGTCGGCCGCCGAACCTTCGTGCGGCCGGGGGAATCGGGGAACACAGTCGCCGGTGGCCGGCATCGTCGGGGTATAGACGTAGGTCATCGTGTCCCGGACATCCGCCTCGATGTCTGCCGCCGCACTATCGTGTTCCATCCTACGTTTTCCACCGTAAACCGCTTCGGCGGCCGGGTCCGCCAGCGGCCGATACCGCTGCGGCGGCGCGATCGCGCCCCGGACCGTTTGCGCGGCATCGCTATTCAACTCCATCAGCCGAGCGACCGCCCGGCACACGTCCTGCGCGTCCCCGCCCGCGCGGACGAACTGCCTGGTCGCGCCTACGGCGGCGTCGGCTGCGCGGCCGGACCAGCGCGCGAATTCCCGGTTGGTGGCATCGGAGAAGGCTTGGAACGCGTCGGCCACCGCGGCCGCGTTGGCCTGCCATGCCTCGGCGATCCGGCCGAGCGCCGCCGGGTCGAGCGCTTCGTGCACCAGATCCCAGATCTGCTGATGGGTATAGGCGCCGAACAGTTCCCGATCCGGCGCGTAGGCCGGATCGGTCGCCCCGTCGGCGAACCCGGCCAGCTCCTGCCGGATGTCGTCGGCGGCGGCGCGTGCCGCGGAGTCTGCCATCCGTCGTCCCCCTCAGTCGGTCCCGGCGCGCGGGTGCGTGCTCAACTGGGCTCCAGGTATTCGGCGATCAGCCGCAGCGCGGCCTGATTCGCCGCCTCCGCGTCGGCCAGCCGGTTGGCCGCGGCGAGATACGCCGCCTTGAACAGCAGCGCAGTCTCCTGGAACGCCGCCAGGGTGTCCAGGTACTGCCGGCCTTTCGCGGCGAAACCGCGGGACAGGCCCTGTCCGGTGGGCAGGTCGGGAAAGCCGGTCACCTCGGTGACGAGGTGTTCACCGGCCATCGCGCGACGTAGATCGTCGACCAGCTGGTCGCACGCGGCGGCCAGATTCTCCGCGACCGCCGTATCCAGCTCGAACTTCTCGCCCCCGCCCGCGCCGACGGCCGCCGCGTACAGCTCTCGCGCCGTCCCCTGTCCGGTATCGGGTACCGCCACGTGGAAGCCCCCTTCCGCTCGGTCCTGTTCGTACCGCGCTGTACTGGATCCGCACTTTACCGCTCGGTTCAGCCCGGCGGACCGCCTCGGTATGCGCCTTGTGCCGAGCCAACGGAACTCGCATCCGCCGTTGTTACACTGACCAGCGGTCGGAGGGGCGGTATCCGCAGGGGAAGGCGACCGGTGGCCGAAAACGACGACGTAGTCCCGAAATACCTGCAGATCTCGGGTCATCTCCGTGCGCTGATCGAACGCGGTGAGCTGGCGCCCGGCGCCGAGGTGCCCTCGGAGCGGGAGCTCGCCGCACGCTGGAAGGTGGCCCGGCCCACCGCCGCCAAGGCGCTGAATACGTTGCGCCAGCAGGGGATCGTCCGGTCCCGCCGCGGATCGGGCACCTATGTGGCCGAACAGCCTGTGTTGCTGCGGGAGAGTGCGCCCCGGTACGGACCGTCTTCGCCCAAGAGCCGGTCGGTGTCCGTGCTGCGAGCCGGAGTGGTGGAGGGGCCGCGGGAGGTCACCGACCCGCTCGGGCTGCCCGATCCCAGTTCGGTGATCGTGCGAAAGACGTTGCATGAGGACATATCCGGATATGCCCGACTGGCCACCTGCTGGTATCCGGGCGGTTTCGCCGAGACCGCAGCCCTGTTGCTCGAATCCGAGGCGGTGCCCGGTGGAGTCGCACGGTATCTGGAAGACGCGACCGGACGCGCTCTCACCGTCGTGCGCGAGAGTGTCGGCGCCCGGCTGGCCACCGACGACGAACGCCGCCACCTCACGCTTCGGCACCCGGCGGCGGTGCTGGTCGTGCGCCGCCTCGGTCTGGACGCTCAGGGCGTCCCGCTCGAGTACCGCGAGACCGTCCACCCGCCCGGCCGGTGGATCATGCCGCACGAGTATTTCACCAGCTCAACGGCCGATTCCCGCCGTTGACACCCCGCTGCCACAACTGGCATAGTCCACTTGTCGGAAGTGTCGAAGGGTGGGAGGGGCGATGTCCGATCGGTTGACCGTCGGCGGCTGGGTGATCGTGGGAGAGCAATGCTCGGTCCGCCTGGCCCCGGTACCGCGCGACGACTACCTCGCGTTCGTCTTCGAAAGCAGCGGAACCGAATTCGAATTGGCCCTGGCTCCCGCGATCCTGCACCGCATGGTCGATCTCGGCTCCGGGCCGCCGGTGCCGTGACAGCCGGTGCCGGGATGTCACTTCAGCCGAGCGCACCTTCCGCTCCGGCAAACCTTCGGGCATGCCCGTGCGCGTCGCAGCAAACACCAGCCGTAGCAGGCGGAGGTACCTGAGAACCGGGTATGGCTGCCGAATAACTGTCACTCACCAGTGCCTATGTCAATCTTCGCACTATAAAAGAACTTTGAGATTTTCGGCGCTGAGATTTCTCGCCGGAGGCAGTTAGGCTCAGGCAACGCACTGCCGAGCCGCACAGGGTGGCCTCGGGGCAGGGCAGAGGATGTGACATGGCAGCGGCGGAATCGATCGGTGAAATGCGCTGTCAGAGGGGTTGGCATTGTCATCGAGTCTGAACAGAGGATCGCACAGCGGGACGTCGCGGCCGGTTACGTGCCATGAGCGCTCGTTCGTTCCCGACGAGTACACCGATGTGGAGTTGCTGCGGGCCCACGTGCGGGGCCGGCGGCACGCGTTCGCGGCGTTGCTGCGCAGGCACAACGATCATCTGTGGCAGATCGCGTTGCGTACGTCCTACACGCGAGAGGATGCGGCCGATTCGCTGCAGGATGCGTTGCTATCGGCTCATCGCACGGCCGCCTCGTTCCGGGCCGAGGCAGAGGTGCGCAGCTGGTTGCATGCGATCGTGGTGAACGCCTGCCTGGACCGGATCCGGCGCAACACGGCCAGGCGGGTGTTGTCGCTGTCGGTGGAGACGATACCCGAGCCGGCGAACGCCCGCGACGAGATCGCAGAGCTGGAGACGTCCTTGGTGATCGACCGCGCGTTGTTCTCGCTACCGCCGGATCAACGGACGGCGCTGGTCGCGGTCGATATGGAGGGATACAGCGTGGCCGAGGCGGCCGCACTGCTCGGTGTTCCCGAGGGTACGATCAAGAGCCGCTGCGCTCGCGCGCGGCGGCGGTTGAAAGAGAGCCGAGACCTTGTTTCGCTCGGCGCCCGATCGCCCAACGCTGCCGGTACCGCGCCGGGCGAGGAATGTGGGTCGGCCTTGGCGGCTGCGGGCTGATGGCGACGAGACCATCAGGAGTGAGCGCTATGCGCAGTGGCGAGTCGAACTTCGCCCGCTTGCTACGTACGTGGCGAAAAGACCATGGTTTGACACTGAAGACCGCGGCGAAGCGCAGCAATGTGTCGTCGCAGGCTCTGTGGTTGCTGGAAAGCCGCAATCACATACCGACTCTGCCCATCATCTCCGCTGTCCTGGACGGACTGCGCGTGCATCCGTGGCGTCGGCCCGCCTTCTTGGCCCAGATGCCGCAGCAGCAACTGCTCAACCAGCTGCGCTGGAACCTGCCGAAGACTGTGCCGCCGAGTGACCAGGTCGGCCTGGACCAGATAGGCGATCCGGCCTGTTACCACGATCCCGGGTTCGATCTATACGCGGCCAATTCCCTCTTCCTCGAGGTATTTCCCGGCCTCGAACCACCGCAGCCCGAGACGATCGGCCGCTCCAATCTGCTGACCTACGTGGTGACCGATCCCCGCGCCAAGATCGCGATCCGTAATTGGCGTCAGCGCGCAGCGGTCATGGTGGACGCGTTCTTGACTGTGGCGCCCGGACGGATACCCGAGGAGCGGTTCGACGAGATCGTCGCCGTGTGCGAGCAGGCGCCGGAGTTCGCGGAGCTGCGTGCGTTCAAGGCCACCGACAGCGACATCTTCGACCAGACGATCATCCTGCGCAATCCCCGGCGCGGCAGATATGAGAACCGCTCGGTTGTCGCCTGGACGCCCAAGTACCCGCCACGCCCGTGGGACATCCTGATCTTGCAATCCGCGACGGACACCGATCAGGACGTCGAGCCGCGCGCCCGATGAGCTCCATGTCCTGGTGAAGACATCCCGCTTCGCGGCACCTCGACTTTCGCCGCGTTCCGGCGCTGGACCACTACTCCCACACTGCGGCGCCACTACTTCCCGGGCGGCAAAGCGCAGCTGGCGGCCGAAGCCGTGCGCTTCGCCGCGGCGTCGGCCGCCCGCAAGCTCGGGAAAGGGCTGTCCGCCGGGCCGGTCGCCGGTTTGCGATCGTTCGCGGACATGTGGCGGAAGGTACTGGTGGAGAGCGTTTTTCAGGCAGGCTGCCCCGTGCTCGCGGTCTGGATCGAGGACCCCGGCGAGGACGACCAGCCGCAGCGGGCGGGCTGTCACCCGCGATTGATCACCGCGCCGGTCGCCGTCTTCTTCGCCGCCTGAGCGGGTTTCGTCGCGCTGACGTACTGGAACAGGCGATGGACCCGCTGGTCGATCTCCACCAAGCCCTGTTCGGCGAAGAGGGTCGGGAAAGTCCGCGTGCCGAATACCCGCAGACCGCTCAAACCGCCGACCACGCGGCTCACCTCGCCGATGGGGTTGGCGGCCCGATGGCTGGTGGTGATCGCGATGCGGCCACCGGGGGCGAGGACGCGAATCATCTCGCGGGCGGCGACGAGCGGGTCGGGAATGAGGTAGAGCGCGCCGAAACAGCAGACGGCGTCGAAGGCGCCGTCCGCGAACGGGAGTGTGCGCGCGTCGCCGCGCAGATATCCGACGCGCGGTCCGGCGTTGTCGGCGACGGCGCGCGCCAGCATCGGCTCGGAGTAGTCCAAGCCGATCGCGTAGCCGTCGCCCGACAGCGCCTCGCTCAGGTATCGGGTGAAATTGCCCGGACCGCAGGCGATGTCGAGCACCTTCTGCGCGCCGCCGAGCCGCAGGGTGGCGACCGCGTCACGCCGGTCCGCCGCGGTCGTCCGCCCACTGGCGAGATAGAACAGCGTCGGCCGCCAGGCTCGCTCGTACACCGCCGCGAGCGCGGGGGCATTCATCGTTTTTCGTGCGAGGTTCACCGGTGTGCGTCTCTCAGGCGCGGTCCACGGTAATGGTCATGCCCGCCGCGCGCAGCCGCTCGGTGAGCGCGTCGCCCATCGCGGCGGCGGGTGTGAGGATGCCCGCGAGCCCGGGTTGGTTGTCGGTGTCGAACGCCAGGCACAGGCCGCTCTGGCCGAGCAGCACCGCGGTGGCCTGGTAGCCGGGATCGCCGGTGCCGGAGAAGGTGGCCACGTACTTCGCGCCCGAGGTGGTGTGCGCGAACGTCTTCATGGTGAACCAGCCACTCTTGCGCGCCTTCTCGTCCGGCCCGGTGCCCGGCTTGGGCAGCACGCGGTCCAGCAGCTTGCGGCCCGCGGCGGCCCGCGACAGCAGCGCGCCCGCGGTCAGGCCCGCCACGATGCCGCCCGCCATACCCACCGCGACCAGCGGCGCCATCCGCGACCTTCCCGCGCTCATCACTTCGCGGTAGCGGAAGTTCTTGCCGTAGACCCAGCCGAGCAGGCCGTTGGTGCGCCGCACGACCTTGGTGTTGTGCGCGGCCATGACGAACGTGCTCACCCACCCGTCCAGGCTCGGGTCGACGGCACTCGCCCGGGACAGCGCCTGATCGGACTGGCGGCCGACGTCGGGATCCATCGACTTGTCCGGGCTCAGCGAGTACGGGTGCGAGAGAACCTTGCCCTTGGCCGGATCGGCGGCGACCGCCTCCATCATGGCCCGGCCGGAATCGATGGTGCCGCCGCTGACGCCGCCCTTGAGCGAAGCCACCAGCGTGGTGTCGACGAGCTCGCCGGCGTTGTCCTCGACCGTGCGGCGGTAGAGCTGGTAGACGCTCAGATCGGACGGAATCGAGTCGTAGCCGCACGAATTGACGATTTTCGCGCCCGTGGCGACGGCCTGTTCGTGGTAGGCGTCGATGGCTTCGCGGATGAACAGCGGCTCACCGGTGAGGTCGGCGTAATGGGTGCCTGCCTTGGCGCACGCCGCCACCAGCGGCAACCCGTAGCGCAGGTAGGGGCCGACCGTCGTGACCACGACCTTGGTGCGCGCCGCCAGCTCGTCCAGTGCGGCCTGGTCTTTCGAGTCGGCCACCACCAAGCCCCAGCTCGCGGCCTTCGGGCCGAGGTCGTCGCGCACGGCGGTCAGCTTGTCCAGCGACCGTCCCGCCAGCGCGATCCGCGCGGATTCCGGGGCGGCCCCGGTGAGGTACTCGGCGGTGAGCTTGCCCACGAAACCGGTCGCGCCGAATAGGACCAGGTCGTATTCCCGAGTGTCTGCCATGGGTCTTCCGTTCTGCGGTCGTGTCGCCGTTCGGCGACTACTTCGTGGTCTTCTTGCGCGGCCGTTGCGGCGCTGCCTGCGGGCGGCCGTCGAGCCAGGCGTGATGGGCGCGGCCGAGTTCGGTGGCCGGTGGTTCGTCGTAGAGCCATTCCCGGGCGATGCGATGCCAGTTCGCGGTACAGCCGAGCTGGCCGAGCATGCCGAAGGTCAGGAAGTCGGCGCGGCGGGAGAAGAGATGTTCCGGCGGCAGGTTCTGCTGCTTCATGCCGGTGAACTCGCTGGCCCTCGGGTCCACCGCGAGTAGGAAGGCGCCGCTGGCCAGCTCCGGGGTGATGGTCAATTCCTCGTCGAGCAGACACCATTCCGAGGCGGCGAGCACGTATTCCAGGCACTCCTCGGCGCCGATCTCCTCCGGTGAATCGATGACGCCGCGCCGGATCATCAACTCGCGCAGATCTTCCGCGCGGTCTTCGGCGGCGGCGCGCAGACAGACCAGCTCGAACTGCACGTGCTCGGGATCCATCCGGTTGAACAGCCCGAAATCCAGGAACCCGACCCGGCCGTCGGCGGCCAGCAGGACGTTGCCCGGATGCGGGTCGCCGCAGAACTCGTTGAAGGTGAACAGCGACCCCATGTAGAACCGGTAGATGATCTCGCCGATCCGGTCGCGCTCCGCCTGGGGCAGCTGCCGGATCTCGTCGAAACCCTTGCCCTGGACGTACTCGGTGACCAGGACCCGCGTGGTGGAGAACTCCGGCAGCGAGCGCGGCACGATGACGAACGGGTGCTCGGCGTAGAGCTCGGCGATCTGCAACTGGGTGGCCGCCTCGGCCCGGTAGTCGAGTTCGGCCTCCATGTTCAGCCGCAGCTCGTCCAGTACCGCGGGCGTCACCCACGGCATCGCGGACTGTAGTACGCGCCGGAACATGGCCAGATTCTTCAGGTCCGCGCGCACCGCGGCGTCGATGCCCGGGTACTGCACCTTCACCGCGACCTGGCGGCCGTCGTGTAGTCGCGCCCGGTACACCTGGCCGATCGAGGCGGCGGCGACGGGCTCGGCGTCGAACTCGGCGAAGACGGCGTCCAGCGGCTTGCCGAAATCGTCCTCGATCACTTGGCGCATGGCCGCGAAGGACACCGTCGGGGCCGCGTTGCGCAGTACGGCCAGGCGTTTCTGGAACCGCTCCCGGTGGTCCTCGGGAACCAGGTCCAGATCGAGCACCGACATCATCTGGCCGAGCTTCATCGCGACGCCCTTCATGGTGCCGAGCACCATGACCACCTGCTCGGTGGTGCGGATCATGGATTCCTCGGCCATCTTCGCCCGGACGGCCTCGGATCTGCCCCGCATGGTCAACCGCGTGCGCTGGGTGCGAAGCACCGAACTGGCTGCCACCGCACCCAGCTTGGTGCCACGAGCAAGCCGAGAGGTCGGTACTTGCTTCGCCATCGAGGTACCTCCGTTGGTGCCGCGGTCGGAGCGACGGACGCGCAGGCGGCAGCGTGCGGGCCGTCGTGTCCCGCGCGGACCGCCGTCGAGTACGGCGCCGGCGGTGACGCAGCGCACTCGGCGCACCGCTCGGGTTCAGACTAGCCAAGGTTCCGGCAAAGTCGACAGTGCCGGTGAACTTCAGCAAGCGGTCCAGCTAGCACCTGGGCCGACGGCCCGAGTCAGTCCTGCGCGGGCGCCTCGGGGGCGGGCAGCACGTGCTGCTGCGCGTTGAAGGTCGCGGGCGAGCCGCCCGCGCGGGCCATGCCCTCGATGGCGCTCCAGGCCAGCATGGTGAGGTAGTCGATCACGTCCTCGCGGGACAGCGACTTGTTGGTGGTCCACCAGTGCGTCGCCAGCTGAATGCCGCCGACCAGCACGTACGACGCCAGCGCGGCGCCCTCGGTCGCCACGCCCCGCTCCCGGGCGCGCTCGGTGATGACGGCGCACACCACCTCGGCGAACAGCTTCTCGAACTCGGCGAGCGAGGACTGGTCGGCCGAGCCGTTGCCCATGATGAACCGGTAGACCTCCGGGTCCTCGTCCACCGTCCCGACGTATTCGGCGAGCGCCGAGCGCACCAGCTGGTATTCGTCGGCGTCCAGGCTGATCGCGCCGTACACCCGCGGCATCAACGTGGTCTCGATGAACCGCTGCATGGTCGCGTGGACCAGGTCGTTCTTGTCGGAGAAGTAGCGGTAGAGCACGGTCTTGGAGACGCCGATCTCCGCGGCGATCTCGTCCATGCCCGCGTTGCTGCCGCGGGCGCGCACCGCGGCGAGGGTTCCGTCGACGAGTTCCTCGCGGCGGTCGATCTTGTGTTGCCGCCACCGGCGCTTGCGGCCGTCCATCCGGCCGCCGCGCACCGCCGACGGTCGCTCGCCGATATCGACAAGGTCTTCGGTGGACAGCGTGGGCTCCCTTGTTCGTTTGGGCTCGGTGGCTCCAGCTTAGGTCCCCGCTACCCGTGATATGCGCTTTTGAGCCCGGATGCGGTAGGAACCACAGCTTCGGGCGCGTCCGGCGTGGCCACATCGCGCTCGCCCGCTCGCCCACTTCGCCGCGCACAGCAGAATGGGAGGCATGGAGAAAGCTCCCGGCAACACCGCGGTGGCGGATGCCCCCGCCGGGCCTGCCGCCGCGCCCTTCGGCTTAGCCGCCGTACTCGACGAGGCGGCCAAGCGTCGTGACCTCTGGCGGATGAAGGCGTTCGCCACCGGCCTGCTCGCCCTGGCCACCGCGATCTATCTGTTCTGCCGCTGGACCGAATCGCGGGGGGCGGGTGGCGACTGGGTCGGCTACCTGCGGGCCGCGTCGGAGGCGGGCATGGTCGGCGCGCTGGCGGACTGGTTCGCGGTGACCGCCCTGTTCCGTCATCCACTCGGCCTGCCGATTCCGCACACGGCGATCATCCGGCGCAAGAAAGACCAGCTCGGCGCCAGCCTCGGTAGCTTCGTCGGCACGAACTTCCTGGCGCCGGAGGTGGTGTCGGCGAAGGTGAACTCGGCACAGGTCTCCTGGCGCGTCGGGCGCTGGATGGCCGATCCCGGTCATGCCGCTCGCGTGGCGCAGGAGAGTTCGACGATCCTGCGGGCCGTCGTCGGCGTGCTGCGCGACGAGGACGTGGAGCAGGTCATCGACAACACCATCGTCAAGCGGATCGCCGAGCCGCTGTGGGGTCCGCCGATCGGGCGGGTGCTCGCGGAACTGCTCGCCGACAACCGGCAGCTGGCGCTGCTGGATCTGCTCGCCGAGCGCGCGCACCAATGGGCGCTCGGCTCGCAGGAGACGATCGATCGGATCGTGCTGCGGGACGCGCCGCAATGGGCGCCGAAATTCGTCAACATCCTGCTTTCCGAACGGATCTACCGGGAACTGGTCGAGTTCACCTGGAAGATCCGCTCCGATCCGGAGCACGAAGTCCGCCTCGCCGCGAATCGTTTCCTGGAGGAATTCGCCGAGGACCTGCAGAACGACGACGCCATGATCAAGAAGGCGGAGCGCATCAAAACGCAGATCATGGGCAGAGAGGAAATCACCGGACTCGCCTCGGCCACCTGGCGCGCGGCGAAGCGGCTGATCCTGGAGTCCGCCGACGATCCGCGCAGCACGCTGCGGCGCAAGGTCGCCGAGAACGTGCAGCAGCTCGGCGAGCGATTGCGCGACGACGCGGACATGCGCGCCAACGTGGACGGCTGGATCGACCGCGGCGCGCGCTACTTGGTGGAAAACTATGCCGGTGAGATCAGCACCCTGGTCACCGACACGGTTGCCAGGTGGGATGCCGAAGAGGCGAGCAAGAAGATCGAATTGCAGGTCGGCCGGGATCTGCAATTCATCCGCATCAACGGAACCGTCGTCGGTTCGCTTGCCGGACTGGCGATCTACACGATTTCCCATTTGATGTTCGGCGGTTGAGCCGCGGCGCGCGGACTGTTTGCCCGAACACTGCTAGCAGACTGCTTGCAATAGCTAGCACCCTGTCCTAGAATCGAACTCGTACAACCGCCAGAAGGTGAGTGATGGCAGACCAGCCCGAGGTTTCCGCCGAGTACACCGACAGATCGGACGAGCACTCGTCCGGCGTCGGCGAACGAGGAGGGCGCGTCGTCAATGCGGCGCACGACATCGGAGGCTTCATCAGGGCGCAGCGAGAAGCCGCGCAAGTCTCGCTGCGTCAGCTCGCCCAGCTGGCGGGGGTGAGCAATCCGTACCTCAGCCAGATCGAGCGCGGACTGCGCAATCCGTCCGCCGAGGTGCTCACGCAGATCGCGAAAGCGCTGCGGGTCTCCTCGGAGGTCTTGTACGTACGGGCCGGCTATCTCGAGCAGCGGCCGCACAGTCCGGTCCGGGATGCCCTGCTCGCCGACACGTCTATCAGTGAGCGGCAGAAGCAGGTGCTGCTGGACATCTATGAATCGTTTCGCCGGGAAAACGGAGGAAACGAGGCAGGGGGGGACGTATGGGACAGCGACGTTCCGCGCACGACAACCGACACTCCGCCACGCCAGGAGAACGAAACATCATGACCGAGAAGAACGCCACCGTCACCAAGCCCTTGCTCGCCACCGTCGGTGCGGGCGACGCCCTCTACGCCGCCGTCAACGACGTGGTCGCGCAGGTGCGTGAACGCGCGGTCACCACCGACGTGCAGGCCCGGGTCGAGGAGGCGCGCGAGCGCTTCGCCACCGTCCCCGCCGACGTCCAGGCGCAGTTCGAGTCGCTGCGCGAGCGGCTGTCCGGGCTGCCGTCGGAGCTGCCGGAGGACCTCGCCGAGCTGCGCGAGAAGTTCACCGCCGAGGAGCTGCGCACGCTGGCCGAGAAGTACTACCGGCAGGCGCTGGACCTCTACGCCGACCTCGCCGTCCGCGGTGAGGAGGCCATCGAGCGGCTGCGCGCCAACCACTTGGTCGAGGAGCGGATCGGCAAGGTCGAGACCATCTACGGCGACGCGGTGAGCCGGGCCGAGGACGTGTTCGGGCGCGTCAACGGGCTGCTCGGCCGCCCGGCCAAGGTCGAGGACGCCGAGGCCGCGCCGGTGGCCGAGCCCGCGCCGGTCGTCGAGGCCGAGGTCGTCGAGGTGACCACCGAGGCCACCCCGGCTCCGGTGACGAACGGTGCGCCGAAGAAGGCTCCGGCCAAGAAGGCGGCCACCCCCGCCGCCGCGGCCAAGAAGGCTCCGGCGAAGAAGGCCGCTCCCAAGAAGGCCTGACCGCCCGCCGCCGAAGCTGTCCGACGCCCCCGCGCACCCCTGGTGCGCGGGGGCGTTGCTTCTATGATGGGTGGGGTGAATATGGTGCACGGATTGACCGGGATGATCCTGCTGGTGTTGTGGCTGGCGGCGCTCGGTGCGACGATTTTCGCGCTGATCCACGCCGTTCGTCAGCGTCCCGACGCGTTCACCGCGGTGGACAAGCTGACCAAGCCCATCTGGCTGGCGATTCTCGGGGCGGCTGTGCTCGTGCTCCTCCTCTCGCCCGCGGGTCTGGGCCTGCTTTCCTTCGCGGCGATCATCGCGACCGGCGTCTACTTGGCCGACGTCCGGCCCAAGGTCGACGAAGTGCAGCGGGGTCCACGCTGGTGAGGGCGGAGATCGCCGACCGGTAAGGGTGCTTGCGCTAGCAAGCGGTGCGAATCGGGGTTACTGTATCTAGCAGTAACACAAAGGAGTGTCCGATGCGTGCCATGCTGCCGACCGCGTTGACGAGCTTCCCGGGGCTGCTCCGGAGCTTGCGCGACGCGCACAGCGCCGACTTGCGTTCCCGCACCTACCGGGTCGCGGCGTTCAACCCGCCGACCGTGCCCCATGAGGTGATCCCGGTCCGCGCCGGGGACGGAGCCCGGCTGCGCGTCCACGCCTACGGTTCGTCGGACAAGCCGGTCATCGTGCTCGTGCACGGGTGGACCTGCTGCCTCGAATACTGGAATCCGCAGATCAACGCGTTCGCGGGCGAGTACCGAGTGATCGCCTACGACCAGCGTGGCCACGGCGAGAGTGAATACGGGTCGAGCGAGTTGACCATGGACCTGCTGGCCGACGACCTGGCCGCGGTGCTCGACGCGGCGCTCGCGCCCGGACAGCGTGCCGTGCTCGTCGGGCACAGTCTCGGCGGCATGACGCTGCAGGGGTGGGCGGGACGCTACCCCGAGCGGGTCGCGCGCCAGGCGCAGGCGGTGCTGCTGACCAATACCGCGGCCGATCGGCTGATCCTGGAGACCACGGTGGTGCCGCTGCTGAACCGGCCGTGGCGGATGCTGCAATTGAAGGTGCCGCTGCCGTTCCTGTTCGGCAGGCTGGGGCTCGGCGCCCCGATGGTCTTCCCGCCCATCGCGCCGGTGCGCTGGCTGTTCGCGCGCCAGATCCTCAGCACCGCGGCCAAAGGCGAGCTGCTGGACTTCAGCATGGCCATCGTGCGGTCCTGCCCGGCCCGGGTGCGTTCCAGGTTCGGTTTCCTGCTCGCCACGATGGATGTGGGGGAGTCGGTGCGCAATCTCGTGGTCCCCACCACGGTGCTCTCCGGACAATTCGACGACATGACGCCACCGGTCCACTCCGAGCGGATCGTCGAGCTGCTACGGGAGACCGGGAGCCTCGTGCGCTACCAGATGCTCCCGACCGGCCATCTCGGCAATGTCGAGGCTTACGAGCGGTTCAACGAGGAACTCGGGCGCCTGCTCGCCGAGGTGGGCAAGCGCGCCCGCGCCGACCTCGCGGGCTGACGCGCCGGGGTGGCGTTCGCCCCGTCAGGAGAAGACGACCGTCCGGCGGCCGTGCACCAGCACGCGTCCCTCCAGATGCCAGCGCAGTCCGCGCGCCAGGACCACCCGCTCGATGTCGCGGCCCTGGCGGACCATGTCGCGCACTTCGTCCGCATGATCGATGCGGATGACGTCTTGCTCGATGATCGGGCCCGCGTCCAGTTCCGCGGTCACGTAGTGACAGGTGGCGCCGATCAGCTTCACGCCGCGGGCGAACGCCTGGTGGTAGGGGCGAGCGCCGACGAACGACGGCAAGAAGCTGTGATGGATGTTGATGGCCTTGCCCGCCCAGTGCTCGCACAGCTCGGCGGGCAGCACCTGCATGAACCGCGCCAGCACCACCGCGTGCGGGTTGTGCGCGTCCACCAGAGCGCGGACCTCCTCGAACGCCCGACCGCGCTCGGCCGGGTCCTTCGGGAACGGCACGTGATGGAACTTCACCCCGTGCGCCTCGGTCATCGCCGCGAGATCCGGGTGGTTGCCGATCACCGCCTCGATGGTGGCGGGCAGTTCACCGCTGGCGGCGCGCCCGAGCAGATCGTGCAGGCAGTGGCCGTCCTTGCTGACCAGCAGCACCGCGCGGCGGCGGGCGCGGGAGTCCAGCAATTGCCATTCGGTCTGCGGACCCAGGTCGGCCGCCACCCCGGCGAACCGGTCGCGCAGTTCCTCGATCCCGAACGGCACCGTCGCCGCCTTGATCGCCTGGCGAGTGAAGAACCAGCCCGTCTCCACGTCGGAGTGGTACCCCGCCTCGACGATCGAGCCGCCGAACTCGGCGATGAACGACGTGATCCCGGCGATGATGCCCGGACGATCCGGGCAGCCGAGCGTCAGCACGTAGCGGCGGTCGTCCAGGACGGGTGGAGCGGCACTCATGCGTTCATCCTCCCAGGTGCGCCAGGCGGGACGCGCCGCGCCTTCGCCCCGCCATCGAGAGGCGGCCAAGGTTTCCACGGCAGGACCGTCGACCTATGCTTGAAGGCAATGAAGGCAATGGCGCTATTGCTGGCACACGAATTGGGTGAGTGGATATGGCCAGACTGACGGTTCGGGACCTACCCGACGAAGTACGCGAGGCGCTGCGTGTCCGCGCGGCGCAGCACGGGCGCAGCACCGAGGCCGAGGTTCGCGCGATCCTCATCGAAGCCGTCACCCCTGCGGCGCAAGTCGAACTCGGTACATTGCTGGCGGAGATCGGTCGCGAGATCGAACTCACCGACGACGAGTTCGACGCGCTCACCGCGCGTGACCGCCGACCGGTCATCCCCTTGGAGTTCGAGTGATCGTTCTGGACACCAACGTCCTTTCCGAACCACTTCGCAAGGCGCCGGACCCCCGTGTAGTCGCCTGGATCGATGCGCAGCCTTCGCGCACCCTGTACCTGTCGGCGATCACCGTGGCCGAACTGCGGTTCGGCATTGCCGCGATGCCAGAGGGCAAGCGACGAGAAGTTCTGCGCGACAGGCTGGAGACTCGGGTATTGCCGCTGTTCGCGGGGCGGGTTCTCGCTTTCGACCTGGCCGCGTCCACCGCGTACGCCGAACTCATGGCCACCGCCCGTGCCGCCGGGGCCGCGATCGGCACCGCCGACGGCTACATCGCCGCGACGGCGGGCGCCGCAAACATGGCCGTGGCCACTCGCGATACCGCGCCCTTCCGAGCTGCCGGAGTACCCGTTATCGATCCGTGGGCTTAGTGCGTGCTTTGCGCTCGGCTCGGCGGGCTGAACTACACCTGGTCGGCATCGACTATTCGTGTCGTGCTCAGAGGTTGTAAAACGGCTCCGCGTAGTGGAATTCGCCGGCGATCCGGGAGTCGTAGGCCGACAGGGAGCGGACCTGGAAGTGGCTGATCCAGGCCGGGTCGTCCGGGGTGATGCCGAGACGGGCGGCGGGGACGAAGCCGAAGCGCGGGTAGAACTCCAGGCTGCCGAGAAGGCCGATCAGGGGTTCGTCGAGGGCGTCGGCGGCGCCGAGCGCCGCGTGCATGAGGGACGAACCGACCCCGGAGCCTTGATGATCGGCGAGCACACCGATCGGGCCGAGCGCCAGCACCGGGAACGGGCCGACGGCGGCTCTGGTCAGGCACAGGTGACCGACCACGCTGTCGTGCTCGATCGCCACCAGGGAGAGCGTCGGGATCCAGCCCTCGTCGCTGCGCAACCGCGTGATCAGGTTCACCTCGGGCGGATCGGCGCTACCGGGAACACCGGCGCCATCTGTATCGCCGGCACCGGCATAGCGCGGTGCGAATGCGCTGCGGTGCACCGCCGCGATCGCAGCGGCGTCGTCGGCGCGTTCGCGACGGATCAGCACGGTCGTCTCCTCCCGAACGAAGTAGGGTCCATCCGCACACGTTAGTCAGTCGACCGTGGCGAAACGTTCTCCGATGCGCCATCAGCTACGAGTGTGCGGGAAGTGCCGCCAGGCGCGCAACGGAATTCGCCTCCGGTGTGCCAGACTCTCACCCCATGGCAAGTTCCGCGTCGCTGACCAGGGCCGAAGTGGCCGCCATGATCGATCACACGCTGCTCGCCCCAGAGGCGACGCCCGCCGAGGTCGACGGGTTGATCGAGGACGCGCGGGCATTGGGCGTGCTCGCGATCTGTGTGTCGCCGTCCATGTTGCCGGTGCGCGCGCCCGGACTGGTGGTCGCGACGGTCGCCGGATTCCCTTCGGGGAAGCATCATTCGCTGGTGAAGGGCGCCGAGGCGCGGCTCGCGGTGGACCAGGGCGCGGCCGAGGTCGACATGGTCATCGATGTCGGCGCGGCGCGCGCAGGGGATTACACGGCGGTGCTCGCCGACATCGTCACGGTGCGCGAAGCGGTGGGCGATCGGACCCTGTTGAAAGTGATCATCGAATCCGCCGCCCTGCCGGACGAAGCGATCGTGCAGGTGTGCCGGGTCGCCGAGCGCGCGGGAGCCGATTTCGTGAAGACCTCCACGGGGTTTCATCCCGCCGGCGGCGCGAGCGTCCACGCCGTGCGGTTGATGGCCGAAACAGTCGGCGGGCGGCTCGGCGTCAAGGCCAGCGGCGGGATCCGGACCGCCGAGGCGGCCGCGGAGCTGATCGCGGCGGGCGCGACCCGGCTCGGGCTGTCGAGATCCCACGAGGTGCTCGACGGCTTCGCGCCCTGATCGGCAGCCGAGAAGCGTTCGCGGATATCCGGTCTTCCCCCGAGTGCCTCCGCAACGCCCGAAGACGTTGTGGCTGGGCGTGTTCAGCAGCGCATGTCGGAGCTGTCGCCCGCGGGCTCGAGCTGGGTGCGTCCACCCGACAGGTGGACCGCGACGCCGGAGTCGGTGACCTGTAGTTCGGTCGCCGCCATGCCGAGCGGGTAGCTCTGTAAGCTCTGGGTGAACAGGTCGACGATGCCCTGCACCAGGTCGGCGGGCAGGCCCATGCCGAGCAGCTCCGCCGACATCGTCTCCACCTGCACCGTCCCGTTCACGATCTGGGGCTTCAGCTGGAGCTGGGCGAGGCCGCCGAGCACCGACAGGGTGAGCAGGCCGGTACTCGCCGAGGAGCTCACGTCACTGACCATGCTGCCGAGGGTCTCCTTGATCCCCTCGTTGCTCCACGTGACATCGGCCGAGGAACCGCCGATCTCGCCGCCACCGTGGTCGGTGAGGTCGACGTCCCGGAAGACGGCGTGCACCACCATCCCGACGGCGGGACCGAACTTGGTGTCGTCGCTGTTCACCCGCACCGAGGGCACCTTGCCGTCGATCCAGGTGATCAGCATCGGCTTGGGGCCGAAGCCGACGTCGATCTTCGATCCCATCTCCTTCTCGAACTGCGAACTGATGCACTTCGACACCGTGTGCCTGGCGTAGGCCTCGCCGCCGACCAGGATCGTGGCGAGCAGAACAGCTACCACGGTCAGGGCGATCAGCAGGGCTCGCCGGTTGATCGTCTTGGTGGAGGTTGTGTTCGTACTCATGGCCAAAATTCTTCCCGACCTTTCTGTGCCGTCTCTGAGGAGGCAGTGAGGGGTTCGAATGTGACATGCAGCACAAAATCCGAGCGTAGCCTGATGCCCATGGCTGGCGATGTGGCAAGCCGCGCGATCGGATCCGCGGAACAAGGATGGCGTGTTCTGCGCCGCTGGGCCGGTCGGCACGCCGGTTTCTTCACGACTCGGCAGGTACTGCGCACGGGGTGCGGGGCGCGAGTGCGGGCAGGCCTCGGCGACGGTTCGGTGACCAGGGCAGGAATCGGCATGCTGCGGTTGGCCGGGTGGCCGGAAGGTCCGCTCGACGAATACGCGATGTGGGCTGCCTGGTTCGACGGCGCCGCGGTGGTCTCCCATCAGAGTGCGGCGGAGCTGCACGGGCTCGGCAGTCTCGGCCCGCGGTTCCTGCACCTGTCCGTGCGCGCGGGACGTCCACCGGTGACGCCGCGGCTGGCGGTCGTGCGCCGGTCGCTGGCCGGCGCCGATGTGGAATCGGCAGGCCCGTTCCTGGTGACGACGCCGGTGCGCACAGTGCTGGACCTGGCCGAGGGCGATATCGGGCAGGCGGCGTTGAACGAGGTGGTCGCCGACGCGGTCGCCATCGACCGCTGCGCGGGCCGGGAGATCACCGACGCGGGAGCGCGCCTCTCGCCCCGCGCAGCCAGACGGGTGTACCAGGCGCTAGCCGTAGCGTGACGAAACTCTGGCTAGCTCGGATCGAGCGGCGCGACGGCCGACCACGGCACCGAGAGCACATTGTCGCGCAGGCGGCGGCGGCAGGGGCGGATCGGGAAGCCCTCCGCGCGCAAGGCCTGAGCAGCCGCACGCCAGCGGACACGAGGACCGAAAGGCGCCATCGGCGCGGCGTGGGCCCACGCACGATCGGCTGCCGCGAGCAGCGCGTGGATGGGTTCCCCGGGGACATTGCGGTGGATCAGCGCTTTGGGCAGGCGTTCGGCGAGCTCGGAGGGCCGCTCGACGGTGAACGGATCCCAGGCCAGCGTGAGCGAGCGCGGCCCGTCCCGGTCCAGCAGGATCCACGCGCAGCGCCTGCCCAATTCGTCGCAGGTGCCGTCGACCAGCAGGCCGTCCGGCGCCAGCCCCGCCAGGACGGTCGACCACGCGTCCGGGACCGCCGATTCCGGATACTGCCGCAGCACATTGAAGGCGCGAACGAGGACCGGCCGCAGCCCCGCCAATTCGAAGCCGCCGCGTGCGAAGGTGACGCCGTCGCGGCCGGGCACCACGCGCTGCGGGTCGATCTCGAGCCCCACCACGCGCACGTCGGCGCGGATCGTGCGCAGGCGCTCCGCCAGCTCGAAGGTGGTCCACGGGCTCGCGCCGTACCCGAGGTCGACCACCAGCGGATCGGGTGCGCGGACCAGCCGGTCGGCGACGAGGTCGTCGTTGATCAGCCGGCGGTCGCTGCGGCGGAGGCGGTTGACGGCGGTGGTGCCACGGGTGATGTTGCCGACCGGTCTGGTCAGCGAGTGGGGTGCTGTTCTTCCAGCCACTTGACCGTGAACTCGGCCTCGCCGCGGAACAGGTCGACCAGGTTCACCAGCATCAGCTGCTCCAGGCGCGGCCCGACCATCGGGATGAACACCTTCGCCTCCGAGGAGAAGCGCATGGTGCAACCGGTGTCGGTGGGGAAAAGGCGGATGGTGCCGCCGAGGCTGCCGGGACCCGCCGGAATGGCCGCCGAGTACTTGCCGGTGACCTCGTCCGGGGCGAACGGGCTGTAGGTCTCCTTGCGGGTGATCACCATGTCCTTGCGGATGACCGTCTGGGCGATCTCGGGCAGCATCTCGCGGGGCAGGATGTGGTGCAGTTCGACGTCGATCCCGCCGTCGCCCGCCTCCAGCCGGACCACCTCGTTGCCGGGCGAGTACTTCCTCATCTCCTGCATCCGCGCGTCCCAGTAATCGCGGTTCGACAGCGCCGCGTACAGCTCTTTTGTGGTGTGCAGCGGATAGCGGGCGGAGTAGTCCAATCGGCGTGCCATGGGCTCACACGTTACTGGGTGCGGCGCCGCCGACCTCGGCGGGCGGGTGGAGTGCGGACCTGCCACGAACGCGGGGACCGCACGGTGTGACGTCGAACAAAGTCCGCATTTCCCGCGTGGATCAGTGCTCCGCGAGCCAGCGGCCGGTGAATTCCGCCTCGTTCTTCAGCAGCTCGGTGAGGTGCTCCGCGATCGCCTTCTCGATCTTGCTGCCGAACAGCGGGATCTTCACCTCGATGGTGCCCTCGACGGTGGCGACGGCGCCGAAGCCGTCGGCGGCCAGCGTGACGGTGCCGCGCACCTCGGCGGGCGCGCCCTCGACGCGGGCTTCGAAGCCGGCCCGATCGCCGGTCCAATCTTCGACGCGCGGGATGATCAGATCACCGGGACGCACCGCGGTGACCGCGGCGGGCAGCTGTTCGGCGGCGATGGCCTGCACCATCTCGACGCGCACCTGATCACCGCTGACGGTAACCGAATCCAGCCGGGCATTGGGGCCGCCGACCGCCGCGATGCGATCCTTCCAGTACTGATCGTTCGCGAACGCCGCACGCACCGCGGCGGGCGGATGAGAGTAGCGGGCCGTGTACGCCAGCGGTGTAGCCATGGGTGCACACGCTACCGTGCAGCGCCGGAGCCACACGAATGGTGTTGTCCGATCCGCTCGCGGGCCGAACGACGCCCCCGCGGCCATCGGCGCGCCTGCTATCGGGGGGCACTCGTGCTGTCCGAGTGGTGCCATCCGATCCGCCGCGAGAGGAATACACCAGCGTGTAGCCGTCAGCACGCACGCTACCGTTTAGCACCGTGCGAACTTCACGAGTTGTGCCGTCGGAGCTCCTCGCCGGTACCGGTGCGCGGCTGCGCGCCGACGTGCGGCTGGCGGAGCTGACCACACTGCGGGTCGGCGGCCCCGCCCTGGTCGCCGAATGCGCGACGACCGAGGCCCTGGTCGCGACGGTGCGCGCGCTCGACACGGCGGGTGTCCCGGTCCTGCTGCTCGCGGGTGGCTCCAATCTGCTCGTCAGCGACGACGGCTTCGACGGTGTGGTGGTCCGGGTCGCCACCACCGGCGTCGAGATCGGCGACGGCGGTGTGATCGCCGAGGCGGGCGCGAACTGGGACGCCGTGGTGCGTGCGACGGTCGACGCCGGTCTCGGGGGACTGGAGTGCCTGTCCGGCATTCCCGGTTCGGCGGGCGCGACGCCCGTGCAGAACGTGGGCGCCTACGGCGCGGAAGTGGCGGGCCTGCTGCGCCGGGTGCGCCTGCTGGACCGCGCGAGCGGGGAGATCCGCTGGGTGGAGCCCGGCGAACTCGGCTTCGGTTATCGCACCAGCGTGCTCAAGCACCGTGCCGACGCCGTCGTGCTCGCGGTCGAGTTCGCGCTGCGCCCGGACGGTTCCAGCGTGCCGCTGCGTTACGGCGAACTGGCCTCGGTGCTGGGCGCCGGGGACGGGGAGTCCCGGCCCGCGGCACAGGTCCGGGACGCGGTGCTGCGGTTGCGCGCGGGCAAAGGCATGGTGCTCGATCCCACCGACCACGACACCTGGAGTGCGGGCTCGTTTTTCACCAACCCGGTCGTCGCGCCGGAGCGGGTGGCGCAAGTGCGCGCCGCGATCGCCGCGCACCTGGGCGATGTCGCGGTGCCGACCTATCCGGCGCCGGACGGGGTCAAGTTCTCGGCGGGCTGGCTGATCGAGCGTGCGGGTTTCGCCAAGGGCTTCCCCGGCGCCGGAGCTCCCGCTCGGCTGTCGACGAAACACACACTGGCGCTGACCAATCGCGGCGCCGCCGGTGCCGCCGATCTGGTGGCGCTGGCCCGGACGGTCCGCGACGGCGTCGCCGAGCGCTTCGGGATCCGGCTGGAGCCGGAGCCGGTCACCGTGGGTGTCACGCTCTGACGCGCTGAGGCCGACACCACACGCCGCGGAAATGAGACCGGCCGCGCGCCGCGCGTAGATTCGACGAAGTGAACCACCGTCCGATGATCCGCCGATCGGTTGCCGTGGCGTCGGCCGTCCTGCTGGTGGTCGTCGCCCTGGTGGCCGGTTGCACGATAGACCGTGACTCCGGCCCGTCGAGTCGCGACACCGGCCCGATCGCCACAGTGAACTTGACCCCCGCCGCCGACGACGCCGACGTCAACCCGACCGCCCCGGTCTCGGTGACGATCAGCGACGGCACCATCGATCAGGTCGCGCTGACCAACGCCGCGGGCAAGCAGGTCCGCGGTGAGCTCGCTCCGGACCGGCGCGGCTACACCATCACCGAGCCGCTCGGCTACGACGCCACATACACCTGGTCGGGCACCGCCGTCGGCACCGATGGCAAGCCGATCCCGATCGATGGCTCGTTCCGCACCCTCGCGCCCAAGAACACCGTCCCCGCGACCCTGAACATCGGTGACAACCAGGAGGTCGGCATCGCGGCGCCGATCATCTTGCAGTTCAAGTCCTCGGTCGTGAACAAGGCCGCGGTGGAGAAGGCGCTCACGATCACCACCGACCCGCCCACCGAGGGCGCGTGGGCCTGGTTCCCGGACGACGGCGGCTCACGCCTGCACTGGCGTCCGAAGAACTACTGGACCCCCGGGACGAGCGTGCACGTCTCGGCCCGGCTCTACGGACTGGACCTCGGCGCGGGCAACTACGGCGATTCCGATCTGACCACGGATTTCCGCGTCGGCCGCAGCCAGATCGTCAAGGCGAGCGCTCCCAGCCACCGCATCCAGGTGGTGCGTGACGGGCGGACCGTGTTCGATCTCGCGGCCAGTTACGGCGAGGGCAACGAACCGCGCAACGTGACCCGCTCCGGCGTTCACGTGGTCACCGAGAAATACGAAGACTTCATGATGTCGAACCCGCCGTACTACACCAACGTTCGCGAACGCTGGGCGGTACGCATCTCCAACAACGGCGAATTCATCCACGCCAACCCGGAATCGCTGTCGGCGCAAGGCTCGGCGAATGTCACCAACGGGTGCATCAACCTGTCGCCCGCTGACGCCCAGGCCTATTTCCCCACGGCTTTGTACGGCGATCCGGTGGAGGTGACCGGAACCTCGATCCCGCTCTCGGCGGCCGACGGCGACCTCTACGACTGGACCATCGACTGGAGCACCTGGAAGACCATGTCGGCGTTGCAAGGCGCGCCGTCGCCCGTGGTCTCCGCCACGCCCCTGCCCCCGCAGCCCGCGGGAGCGCGCTGACCGGTTCTAGCGCGCCTTCACGTTCTGCGCCTCGAACTCGCTGTCGTCGGAGTGTTCCGCTTCGATTCTGCGGTCGGCGGATTGTTGCGCGCGGACCGCTTCGTGCCGCTCGGCGAGCAGGTCGCGGATCTCGGTCAGCAGCTCGATCTGGGTCGGTTCGGCGGCCTTGGGGGTGCCGAAGCGGTTCTTGATCGTCTTCATGGGCAGGATCAGCACGAAGTACAGCACCGCGGCGACCATGACGAAATCGATGGCGGCCGTGATGATCGGGCCGATGGCGATGAAGGTGGCGGGCTTGGAGGGGATCAGCTGAACGCCGAGGCCGAGCGCGTTGGTGCTGCCGAACACCGCGAGCAGCGGGTTGACGACGCCTTTCGTCACCGAGGTCACCACGGAGGTGAACGCGGTGCCCATCACGACGGCGACCGCGAGATCGATGACGTTCCCGCGCATCAGGAACTCTTTGAAGCCCTTGAGCATGAGCCGAACCACTCCCATCCGATGTCCTCGAGCTGACGACTCCTCGGATGCTAACGGCTCGAGACGCACAGCGAAGACCGAGCGATCCGCGAGCTGGCTCAGGTCGCCGAGCGAGTGATGCGATTCGGCTATGAAATGTTCAGGTGCGGCGGGCGAACCGCCCCGCGTCGGCCTGGTCACGCGGCTTGATGATGATCTGGTCCAGGTTGACGTGCGCTGGCCGCGACGCGACGAATCCGATGACCTCCGCGATGTCCTGGGCGACCAGCGGGTCGATGCCCTCGTACACCTTTGCCGCCCGCTCGGCGTCGCCATCGAATCGCACCAGCGAGAACTCGGTTTCCACCGCGCCGGGAGCGATCTCCGTCAGGCGTACCGGCTGCCCGAGCAGCTCACCGCGCAGGGTGCGGTGCAGTACGGCCTGCGCGTGTTTGGCGGAGGTGTAACCGGAACCGTTGTCGTAGGCGGTGAACGCGGCCACCGAGGTGACGGTGACGATCAATCCGTCGCCGGAGGCGATCAGTTTCGGAAGCAGGGTTTTGGTGACACGCAGCGTGCCGAGCACGTTGGTCTCCCACATCCAGCGCCAGTCGTCCAGGTCGGCCTCGGCCACCGGCGCCAGGCCCTTGGCGCCGCCCGCGTTGTTGACCAGCACGTCGACGCGTTCGACCGCTTCGCCGAACGCGCGCACGGACTCGTCGGAGGTGACGTCGAGTTCCAGTGCGGTGCCGCCGATCTCCTCGGCGAGGCGGTGCAGCCGATCGACCCGGCGCGCACCGACGTAGACGTGATAGCCCTGCTTCGCCAGCTCCCGGGCGGTGGCCTCGCCGATGCCCGAGCTGGCTCCGGTGACGACGGCGCTGCGAGTGCTCATGCCGTTAGATCCTAGGTGCGCGAGGTTTGCCCGATCGTCCGCGGTCACCGGAACGACGGTTAGCCTCGGTGGCATGGCTATTCGGGACGTGGTGAGCGCGGACGGAACGAACATCGTCTATCGGGTGAGTGGTCCGGCGCACGGTCGCCCGTTGCTCCTGGTGCACGGCTGGTCGGCGAATCTGCGCTGCTGGGGTGCGGCCGCCGACGACCTCGCCGCGCGCTTCCGGGTTATCGCCGTCGACCTGCGTGGCCACGGCTACTCCGACGCGCCCGTGACGGGCTACGACGATCCGAAGAACTGGGCGGCCGACCTCGCGGCGGTACTGGCGGCAGAGGACATCGCGTCCGGCGCGGTGCTGCTCGGCTGGTCCTACGGGGGGATCGTGCTGTCGGACTACTTGACCGCCTACGGCACGGGCGCCGTCGCGGGCGTCGTCTACACCGGCTCGATGGCGAACATCGGCCCCGGTGTGCCGGGCGCGGCGACCGGCCGCATGATGGGCGAGGCCATACCGGGCGTCTTCGAGGAGAGCGCGGGGCGGGCCGTGCGTGCCTTCGGTGTGTTCGGCAACGCCAACACCGGACCGGGCGCGGACAAGGGGCCCGACGCGCAGCGCCTGTTCGGTGCCAGCCTCGCCACCCTGCCCGCGGTGCGCAAAGCGCTGTTCTACCGGACCGTCGACAACACCGAGACACTGCGCACGCTGGACGTTCCCGTGCTCGTCCTGCACGGCACGGCCGACCAGGTCGTGCCGATCGAGAACGGCCGCTACATCGCCGAGGCTGTCCCGGACGCGCGCGCGTCGTTCTGGGAAGGGGCCCAGCACGGGCTGTTCATCGAGGACCGTTCCCGTTTCGTCACCGAGGTGAGCGCGTTCGTCGACAACCTGTGATCGGATTCACGTCCGCCCTGTGATAGCTCTCACTTGCCGCGGATAGCGTGTCTGGGCCGGGGAACGCAACGTGCACTATGGATAGTGTGAGCCAGCGCCCGGGCCTACGGCCGAACCGTATCGCCGTGTTATCGGTGCACACCTCACCACTCGCGCAGCCGGGCACCGGCGACGCGGGCGGCATGAACGTCTATGTCTTGCAGACGGCCGTCGAGTTGGCCCGGCGCGGCACCGAGGTGGAGATCTTCACCCGGGCCACGTCGTCGAACGTCCCGCCCGTCCAGGAGGCCGCGCCCGGCGTGCTGGTGCGCAACGTGGTGGCAGGCCCGTTCGAGGGGCTGGACAAGCACGATCTGCCCACCCAGCTGTGCCCCTTCACCGCGGAGGTCCTGCGGCAGGAGGCCCGGCATCTGCCCGGTTACTACGACCTGGTGCATTCGCACTACTGGCTGTCCGGCCAGGTCGGCTGGCTGGCCAGGGACCGGTGGCGGGTGCCGCTGGTGCACACCGCGCACACCCTGGCGGCGGTGAAGAATTCCGCGCTGGCCGAAGGCGACTGTCCCGAACCGGTGACCCGCGAGATCGGCGAGAAACAAGTGATCGCCGAATCCGATCGGCTGGTCGCCAACACCGCCGAGGAGGCCCGTCAGCTGGTCGAGCTCTACGGCGCCGACCCGGAGCGCATCGACGTCGTACCGCCCGGCGCCGACCTGAGCCGCTACCACCCCGGTGACAAGGCGGCCGCCCGCGCCGAACTGGGGCTGGCCACCGACGAGCGGATCGTCGCGTTCGTCGGCCGGATCCAACCGTTGAAGGCGCCCGACGTGCTGGTGCGCGCCGCGGCCGAGGTGTTGCGCGCCGACCCGGAGCGCAAGCTGCGCGTGCTGATCGTGGGCGGTCCGTCCGGCAGCGGGTTGGAGCGGCCGCACGCGCTGATCGACCTGGCCGCCGAGCTGGGCATCGCCGAGCGGGTCAGCTTCCTGCCCCCGCAGCCACCGCAGCGGCTGGTACAGGTCTACCGCGCCGCCGACCTGGTCGCGGTGCCGAGCTACAACGAGTCCTTCGGCTTGGTCGCCATCGAGGCGCAGGCCAGCGGCACGCCGGTGCTGGCCGCCGACGTCGGTGGTCTCGGCACGGCCGTGCGGCACGATGTATCCGGTCTGCTGGTCCCTGGGCACCGCACCGCGGCCTGGGCGAACGCGCTGGGCATGCTGTTGGACGACCCCGACCGCCTGCACCGGATGAGCGAGCAGGCCGTCACGCACGCGGCCAACTTCTCCTGGGCGCACACCGCCGACGGGCTGCTGGCCAGCTACGCCGCGGCCCTGGCCGGTTTCCGGGAGGAGCGGACGGGGCTGGGCGGCCGCGGCCTGGCGCACAGCGTCGTGCGGGAGGATGCGTACGATTCGGACTCCGCCGCCCGCACCGGCCCGGCCGGAGAGCGGACGGCGGCCCTGCTCGGTGAGACCAGCCAGGCCAGATCACGGGCGCTGTGGCGGCGCCGGATGGGAGTACGCCGGTGAACGAGGTGCAGGCGACCGCGCAGCTCATCGACGAGACGCTGCGCGACAGGGAGATCGAGTACACCCGCCCGGGTGAGGAGACCTTCGTCGTCGTCCTGCCCGGTGAGCGCAAACTCAAGACCACGGTGATGCTCACGGTGGGCAAGCACGGTGTCCGGGTCGAAGCGTTCGTCTGCCGCAAGCCGGACGAGAACTTCGAAGGCGTCTACAAGTTCCTGCTGCGCCGCAACCGCAGGCTCTACGCCGTCGCCTACACCCTCGACCGGGTCGGCGACATCTATCTGGTCGGCCGCCTGTCCACGCATGCCGTCACCCCCGACGAACTGGACCGGGTGTTCGGGCAGATTCTCGAGGCCGTCGACGCCGACTTCAACGTACTGCTGGAACTCGGCTTCGCCGAATCGATTCGGCGGGAATGGAAGTGGCGCGTCTCGCGCGGTGAATCGTTGCAGAACCTGCGCGCTTTCGAGCATCTGGTCGACTCCGCCGACAAGCCCTGACCGGTCGCCGGATCCGGGCCGCCGTGGCACCGACCGGGTGACAATCGCAGGTGGCTCGGATCGGCGAAGGGACACGACGTTGGCGATTCTCGCTCTGGACATCGGCGCGACCAAGTTCGCGGCCGGAGTGGTGGGACCCGGTCCCGAGGTGCGCGAAGTACGCCGGGTGGACGTGCCGGACGCGGGTGTGTGGAGGGCCTGTCGGGAACTGCTGCTCGCGGTGGCGGGGGCAGAACCGGTCAGCGCCGTGGGGATCGGTGCGGCCGGTCCGGTGGACGTGCGGGCCGGCGTCACCGGTCCGTTGAACATTCCCGAGTGGAAAGCGGGCTTCCCGGTGGTCGCCGCCGTGCGAGAGCTGTTCCCGGCCGCCACGATTCGCTTCGCCATCGACGGCGCCTGTCTCGCGCTGGCCGAACACCGCCTCGGCGCGCTGCGCGGAGTGCCCGACGCGCTGGCCATGACGGTGTCGTCGGGGATCGGCGGTGGGATCGTCGCCGGCGGAAAGGTGCTGCTCGGGCGCACCGGCAACGCGGGCCACGTGGGGCACGTCGTCGTGCCCGGCTGGGACACCCCATGCGGTTGCGGCGGCCGCGGCTGCGTCGAGGCGATCGCCAGCGGCATGTCGTCGGTGCGCTGGGCGCGCGAGCAGGGCTGGTCCGGCGGCACGGGTGCGCGACTGGCCGCGGACGCGCACGCGGGTGACGAGATCGCGGTCGCCGCCCTGCACCGGGCGGGCACCGCCCTCGGCGCGGCGATCGCCTCGGCCGCCGCCCTGCTCGACGTCGACCGGGTGGTGATCGGCGGCGGGTTCGCGCAATCCGGTGCGCCGCTGTGGGATCCGCTGCGCGCCGCGGTGGACGCGCACGCCGGGCTGAATTTCCTGCACGGCCTGCGGGTGGAACTCTCCGGGATCACCGAGGGCGCGACGCTGGTCGGCGCGGGCGTGCTCGTCACCGATGAACCGGTCTGACATCGCGCTTTGCCGCGTAGGCGGTGGCGGCGGGGCGGGAACCGATGCGACCCGCCCGGGCGCGCATGGGAGGATGGCGGCATGACGTACACCCTCGTGCTGCTGCGCCACGGCGAAAGCGAATGGAACGCCCTGAACCTGTTCACCGGCTGGGTGGACGTGCATCTGACCGACAAGGGCATCGCCGAGGGCAAGCGCGCCGGGGAGCTGCTGGCCGAGCACGGCATCCTGCCGGACGTCGTCTACACCTCCCTGCTGCGCCGGGCGATCTCCACCGCGAACATCGCGCTGGACGCCGCCGACCGGCACTGGATCCCGGTGATCCGGGACTGGCGGCTCAACGAGCGCCACTATGGTGAGCTGCAAGGCAAGAACAAGGCGCAGGTCCGGGAGAAGTACGGCGACGAGCAGTTCATGCTGTGGCGCCGCAGCTACGACACCCCGCCGCCGCCGATCGACCCGGCCAACGAGTACAGCCAAGAAGGCGATCCCCGCTACGCGGGCATCGATGTCCCGAAGACCGAATGCCTGCTCGACGTGGTCAACCGGATGGTTCCGTACTGGGAGTCGACCATCTCCAAGGACTTGCTGTCCGGCAAGACCGTGCTGGTCGCGGCGCACGGCAACTCGCTGCGCGCCCTGGTCAAGCACCTCGACCAGATCTCCGACGAGGACATCGCGGGCCTGAACATCCCCACCGGGATCCCGCTGCGGTACGAGCTGGACGAGGACCTCCGCCCGGTGCGCCCGCACGAGTACCTGGACCCCGAGGCGGCCGCCGCGGGCGCCGCCGCCGTCGCCGGTCAGGGCGGCAAATAGCCGGCACATTCGCGAACTCCGCAACGCGCTGTCACCCGTTCGGGTGGCAGCGCGTTGTCGTTTCGGGCGCGGGCGCAGGGTGTTGCGGGCGACACGCCGGTAGCGGGGGCATCGAACGGTGCTACAGCATCCGCCGATTAAGTTACCCACTGTTTTTACCGGCAAGTAGGTCGGTACACTCTGGTCGTTCGACCAGCCGAGAGGTGGATCACGTCCGATGAAGCACGCGTTGCGGGCCACGGTGGCGGCAGTTGCCGTCACGATGCTCGTCCCCTTCCTCGCAGGCGGCGCGGATGCCGTCGCGCCGCCCACCGGCCCGGACGGCGGCGCCGCCGGAGCGGACTGGGCGGCCACCCAAGACGGCCCCCAGCAGTACCCGGGCATCAACATCCAATGGGATGTCCCCATCACGATGAGTGACGGGACCGTCCTGAAGGGCAACGTCTACCGCCCCGCGGACGCCTCCGGCCGGCCCATCGACACGCCCACGCCGACGATCGTCAACCTCACGCCCTACACCAAGCTGGTGTCGAACCTGGCCGATCACGCGCAGTCGATTCCCGGCCTGTCCGACGCGCTGATCGAGCTGTTCCGCCAGATCGACATGAGCGGCACCCCGCTGTCCGGCGTCACCGATCTGACCAAGGCGTTCGGCGGCGGCGAACTGCGCAACTTCACCGTCGACCGGCAGCTGATCAAGAGCGGCTACTCGCAGGTGGTCGTCGACGTGCGCGGCACCGGTTTCTCCCAGGGCGTCTGGGACATGCTGCGCGACCGCGAGCAGCAGGACACGGTCGAGGTGATCGACTGGGCGTCCCGGCAGCCGTGGTCCAACGGCCGGATCGGCATGAACGGCATCTCCTACTCCGGGATCAACCAGGTGCAGGCCGCCCAGCAGCGCCCACCCGCCTTGCAGGCGATCTTCCCGGTGGTGCCGGGCAGCGACCTGGTCAACGACGTGCTCGCGCCCGGCGGCGGCTTCGGTTTCAACTTCATCCCGCTGTGGCTGACCGCGATCAACGGTCTCAAGCTGATTCCCGATCTGGCTTCGGTGCTCAACGGGCAACTGGACACCACGTGGCTGGCCGACCGCGCCCGAGATCCGTTGACGTTCATGGACGTCCTGCTGAACGTCTACACCACCGCGCGCATCGAGGATCTCGACCCGCGCGCCAAGGAACTGCTGACCGACGGTTCCCGGCCGCGTCGAGACTGGCTCGGTGACCCGAGCGGGATCCGGACGCCGACCTTCGTCACCGGCGGTTGGCACGACCTGTTCGCCTACTCGGAATCCAAGATCTACAACGAGATTCCGCTGCCGCCGGGCCAGAAGCAATTGCTGATGGGCAACACCTACCACCTCAATTCGGGCAACGAGTACGGCCGGCCGGGGCTGCCGCCGAGGCTGGACGTGTTGCAGCGGGCGTGGTTCGACAAATGGCTCAAGGACGTCGACAACGGCATCGACCGGTACGGCCCGATCACTCTGCGCCAGCAGGGTGGCGGCTGGATCACCACCGACTCGTTCGCCGCGCCTGCCCCCGCGGCGGAGGCGCAGCAGGCGGTGCACCGCAGGATGTATCTGTCCGCCGCGCCCAGCGGCACCGCCAACAGCGTCCACGACGGTTCGCTCAGCCCCGAGGACAGCGGCGAACCCGCCCGCCTGACCGTCGCGCCCGGCCTGACCAGCCTGTGCTCCAACGACGCCGCGCAGGGCACCGCCGGTGTGCTCTCGGTGATCGACGGTTGCGCCAAGGATTCCAGGGTCGAGGAGCTGAACGGCCTGACCTTCACCAGTGCCCCGGTCGCCGAGCCGACCTCGATCTCCGGGCGGATCGCGGTGCGGCTCAACACCGTGCAGGACGCGGCCGACGGCTACTGGGTGGTCACCGTGAACGACGTCGCGCCGGACGGCCAGTCCAGCGTGCTGTCGTCGGGGCAGCTCATGGCTTCGCTGCGGGCGATCGACGACGCGAACAGCAGCAAGTCGGCCAACGGCGACTACACCGATCCGCGGCCGTTCACCTCGCTGGAGCAGCGGCAGCCGACGGTCCCCGGCGAGGCGACCACGCTGTACATCGCGCTGCCCGCCACCGAGGCGCTCTTGCAGCCGGGCCACCGCCTGCGCGTGGACGTGTACGCGGGCAACTTCCCCAAGGGCCTGCCCATCCTGCCGATGCTGATCGACACCGGCCTGCGGCCACAGCATCTGGAGCTGGATCCCGGCCGTCCGAGCTTCGTCAACATCCCGGTCAGAGGAAATCCGGGCTGGTAGATCCGGGCGTGTGCCCTTCGCGCATCATGATCGACGCCGCGGGGTATGGGCGAGGGCACACGCTCCGATCGAAATCTGGCGAACCGGATCGAAAAAATCTCGGCGCGTCTGTCGATCTCCGAAGGCCCTCGTTCGACCTTTGGGTGAGAGGGTCCGGAGAGGGACCCGGACAGCCAGGGAGACAACCATGAAGTACATGCTGATCATGCGCGCCACCGACGAGGCCTACGCGGGGATGGTGAACACCGACTTCGACCAGCTGCTCGACACGATGGGCAAGTTCAACGACGAGCTGATCCGGGCGGGCGTGTTGCTCGCGGCGGAGGGGTTGGAGGACGCCGCCGAGGGCGTGGTCGTCGACTACTCCTCCGAGACACCCGTCGTCACCGACGGCCCGTACGGCGAGACCAAGGAGCTGTTCGGCGGGTTCTACATTCTCAACGTGGCCTCGAAGGAGGAGGCGATCGAATGGGCCAAGCGGATGCCGATGACCGGTCCCGGCTTCAAGACCGAGATCCGCCGGGTTCCGACGATCGACGAGTTCCCGCAGGACAACGTGTGGATTCAGAAGGAGCGGGCGTGGCGCGAGGCCACCGGCCAGCTCTGAGCGGATCGAGCGGCGATGGGCGACCACACCGGCCGTGAGGCCGTCGCCGCGGTCTGGCGGATCGAGTCGGCCCGGATCGTCGGTGCGCTCGCGCGGTATACCGGCGACTTCGGGTTGGCCGAGGATCTGGCGCAGGAGGCGTTGGCCGAGGCGCTCGTGACCTGGCCGCGCGACGGCGTGCCGCGCAATCCCGCCGGGTGGTTGCTCACCGTCGGCCGCCGCCGCGCGATCGACGCGTTCCGGCGGCGCTCCGCCCTCGACGAGCGGTACACCGCCTTCGCCCGCGTTCTGGGCGAGGGCGGCGCCGTCTCGGGAGGAGTGCCTGCCGATCCGGCCCGGGACGCCGAGGATGTGCTGTGGGATCCGGACCGGATCGATGACGACCTGCTCGCGCTGATGTTCATCTCCTGCCATCCCGTGCTGTCACGGGAGGCGCGGGTCGCGCTCACCCTGCGTGTGGTCGGCGGTCTGACGAGCGACGAGATCGCCAAGGCTTTCCTCGTTCCGGCCGCCACCGTGCAGGCCCGGATCACCAGGGCGAAGAAGACCCTCGGGGCGGCCCGGGTGCCTTTCGAGGTGCCACCGGCCGAGCAGCGCACCGAGCGCCTCGGCTCGGTGCTCAGCGTGGTCTATCTGATCTTCACCGAGGGGTCATCGGCCAGCTCCGGCGCGGACCTGATCCGACTCGACCTCACCAGCGGGGCGCTGCGCCTGGCCCGGGTGCTGGCCCGGCTGGTGCCGGAGGCGCCCGAGACGCACGGCTTGCTGGCGCTGCTCGAGCTGACCACGGCGCGATTCCCCGCCCGCACCGGCCCGGACGGCGAGCCGGTGCTCCTCGAGCACCAGGACCGCCGCCGCTGGGACAGCGCCGCCATCCGCCGGGGCCGAGCCGCCTTGGCCCGCGCCGAGCAGGTCGGCCGGGGACTGGGCGCCTACGGGTTGCAGGCGGCGATCGCCGAATGCCATGCCGTCGCCCCGTCGGTCGAGGCGACGAACTGGGAGCGGATCGTGCTCATCTACGAGGCGCTCGGCAGGCTCGCGCCCTCGCCGGTGGTCGACCTCAACCGGGCGGTCGCCGTCTCGATGGCGCGCGGGCCCGCCGCGGCGCTGCCGATCGTGGACGAACTCGCCGCCGCTGCGGCGCTGTCGCATTGGCACTTGCTGCCGAGCGTTCGCGGGGAACTGCTCGTCCGGCTGGGACGCACGAAGGAGGCGCGCACCGAACTGGAGCGCGCCATCGGTCTGTGCGGCAACCAGCGCGAGCGGGCGGTGCTGGAGCGCAAGCTCGCCGACCTCGGCTCGGTCGATCCGGCCTGATTCCCGGCCGGTCAGTCGGTGACGGCGAACGCGGCGTCCACCGGCGGGAACATCGCGCGGACGTCGTGTCCGGCGAACCAGAGACCGACGGTGAACACCGATACAGCCTCCAGATAGCGGGCCCGGTGCAGTCCGCCCGCCGGGATCGGTTGCAGCCCGAGGTCTTCGGCCAGCGCCGCGACCGCTCGCACCGCCGCATCGTCATCGCCGCACAGCGGCATCGCCAGGCGGCGGCCGTCGAAGATCCGCTCCTTCGCCTCCCATACCTCGGCGGCACAGAGGTTGAACGCCTTCACCACGTGCGCACCGGGCGCTTGCGCCGCGATCCCCTCCGCGACAGCGTCTTCGGCGAGTACGAACGCGGTGGTTCCCTCGGGCGCCGCGGCATCCGGTGCGAAGGCGTTCGTACAGTCGACGATCGTGCGGCCGGCCAGCAGGGGCCCGACGGCGTGCAGCACCTCCGGCAACGCCTGGACCGGCAACGCGAGCACGACGACATCGCCGAATCCGGCCGCCTCCTTGATCGTTCCGGCCCGCGCGCCGATCGTGGCGGCCAGTTCTCCTGCTGCGGTGGCGGACCGGGCGCCGACGAGCACCTCGTGACCGGCCGCGCTCCAGCCGCCGCCGAGCGCCCGCGCCATCGCGCCCGCGCCGATGATTCCGATTCGCATTCCAACTCCTGACTCGACAGTGTTCGCTCACCACGCTAGGAATCCCGATGGGCACTCCGGGGTGCGCGACGGCGCTGGCAAGCTGGAACGGTGAGCACGGCACCGATCGAACCGGTCACCGCCGAGCGGGTGGAGTTCGCGCCGTACGGCGACTTCGAATCCGATTGCCCCGCGCGGATGGGTGTGGACATCTTCGGCAACTCCTGGTTGCCGGTGATCGTGTACATGCTGCGCGAGGGGCCCATGCGGCCCGGCGAGCTGCGCGCGGCCATCGGCGGGATCAGCCAGAAGATGCTGACGCAGACGCTGCGGCGGATGGAGCGGATGACGTTGGTGCGCCGTCACCGCTACGCCGAGGCGCCCCCGCGAGTCGAATACGAGCTGACCGCCGCGGGCGCGGACCTGCTGATCCCGATCTACGCCCTCGGCGACTGGGTGGACAAGCACGGTCACGCCGTGAACGAGGCGCTCGCCGACGCCGACGACGAAGCAGACTGACCGCCCGGTGAATACGTTGCCAGTACCCCATGCCGAACAGTGCGTAAACATGCGGCTAACGGGGCCGGAAGGGCCTGTGACCTGCGCGAAACTTCACGTACCCGGCGGTGGCCTACTGGCCGGCGACCGTACGATTCAAGTGTGAGTGTTCCCCAGGCCGTGCTGCTGGCCATCTTGGCGGCTGTCGTCGGCCTGGCAGTCGGCGGGCTATTGATCCCGTATGTGAATGCCAGGCAGGCCGCGCGCAGGCAGGCCGACTCCGGTCTCACCATGTCCCAGGTCCTCGACCTGATCGTGCTCGCCTCCGAGAGCGGTATCGCGGTAGTCGACGAATACCGCGACGTCGTGCTGGTCAACCCGCGCGCGGAGGAGCTCGGGCTGGTCCGTAATCGCCTGCTCGACGAGCGCGCCTGGGCCGCGGTGGAGAAGGTGCTGGCCACCGGCGAATCCGCCGAGTTCGACCTCACCGCGAAGAATCCGGTCCCCGGCCGGGGACGCATCGCGGTACGCGGCGTCGCCAGGCAACTGTCGCGCGAGGAGACCACCTTCACCGTGCTGTTCGCCGACGACGATTCCGAACAGGCCCGCATGGAGGCCACCCGCCGCGACTTCGTCGCAAACGTCAGCCACGAGCTCAAGACCCCGGTCGGCGCGATGAGCCTGCTTGCCGAGGCTCTTCTGGAATCCGCCGAGGACCCCGACGCCGTGCGACACTTCGGTCAGCGCGTGCTCGGCGAATCGCGCCGCCTCGGCAAGATGGTGACCGAGCTGATCGCCCTCTCCCGCCTGCAGGGCGCGGAGAAACTGCCCGAACTCGAGGTGGTGGACGTGGACACCGTGGTCACGCAGGCGGTCGATCGTTCCCGCACCGCCGCCGAAGCCGCCGGGATCACGGTCAGCACCGACCGCCCGAGCGGGCTCGAGGTGCTCGGCGACGAAACCCTGCTGGTCACCGCCCTGTCCAACCTGGTGGAGAACGCGATCGCCTACTCGCCGGCCGGTTCGCACGTGTCGGTGAGCCGCTCGCTGCGCGGCGATCACGTGGCGATGGCGGTCACCGACCGCGGCATCGGCATCGCCAAGGAGGACCAGGAGCGGGTGTTCGAGCGATTCTTCCGGTCCGACAAGGCGCGTTCGCGTCAGACGGGCGGCACCGGACTGGGCCTGGCTATCGTCAAACACGTGGCCGCCAACCACAACGGGGAAATCACCCTGTGGAGCAAGTTGGGCACCGGATCGACGTTCACCTTGCGCATACCCGCCCACCACGAAGCAGGCGCCGACGACGACCACGACGGCGCCGTGGTGAGCACGATAGAAACAAGCCCGCGTCCTACCGGACCGGGCCGACCGAATGGTGTGGAGGCACGCAGATGACGAGTGTTCTGATCGTCGAGGATGAGGAGTCGCTGGCCGATCCGCTCGCGTTCCTGCTGCGCAAGGAGGGTTTCGAGGTCACCGTGGTCGGTGACGGGCCGTCCGCGCTCGCCGAGTTCGACCGGTCCGGTGCGGACATCGTCCTGCTCGACCTCATGCTGCCCGGCATGAGCGGCACCGACGTGTGCAAGCAGTTGCGCACCCGCAGCGGCGTCCCGGTGATCATGGTCACCGCTCGCGACAGCGAGATCGACAAGGTGGTCGGCCTGGAGCTGGGCGCCGACGACTACGTCACCAAGCCGTATTCCGCTCGCGAACTCATCGCGCGCATCCGCGCGGTGCTGCGCCGCGGCGCGGGCGACGAACTGGACGGCACCAACGAGAGCGGCGTGCTGGAAGCCGGTCCGGTCCGGATGGACGTCGATCGGCACACCGTGATGGTGAACGGCAAGCCGGTCACGTTGCCGCTCAAAGAGTTCGATCTGCTCGAATACCTGCTCCGCAATTCCGGGCGGGTGCTCACCCGCGGTCAGCTGATCGACCGCGTGTGGGGCGCCGACTACGTCGGCGACACCAAGACTTTGGATGTGCACGTCAAGCGACTGCGCTCGAAGATCGAGGCGGACCCGGCCAAGCCGGAACACCTGGTCACGGTGCGCGGCCTCGGCTACAAACTGGAGGCATGACCGCCCGCGCGGCGCGGAACACGAACGGCCGAGAGCACCGCGGTGCTCTCGGCCGTCGCGTCGGCGGACGTCAGGGGAAGTAGATCCAGGTGGTGCCGAGCGGGGTCTCGGTCTTCTGCAGGGTGATCCAGCCCAGATCGTCTTCCTGCATGCAGTCGTAGAGGTCCGTGGTGTTGGTGCCGCGGCAGGCGATGGTGTGCGAAGTGCCGTACGGGCTGGCGATCAGGAGCTTGCCCGCGGCCTTGGCGTTGACCGCCGCCGGATCGGTGGCCGCCACGAACTCCGTGGTGAAGTCGTAGAACTTGTGCGGGTCGCCGTTCGGCTCCGCGTGGGCTACTCCGGTCAGCGAGAGGGCGGCGCCCAGGGCGATGGTCGCCGCGGTGAGAACTTTCTTGGACATAACGGCACATCAAACCCCATCGGAGTGAAGCGCGCATGGCGACGGGGTGAACCACGCGCGGTACCGCGCGGCGAACGGCCGCCCTATCGGGCGCTCGGTCGGCAAACGATCAGGCGAGCGGATCCGTGGAATCGGGCATCCGCTGGGCATGCACCGTCGCCGGATGGATGGCGATCAGGCCGAGGCCCTCGCGGCGCTTGCAATGTCTGGCCAGCTCCGCGTAGGCGGGCGCGCCGATCAGTTCGGTCAGCTCGGGGCCGTAGGACTGCCAGACCGGCTTGCTGCCGACGTGCGCGTCGGGGGAGCCGGAGCAGTACCAGTCCAGATCCTCGCCGCCGGGCCCCCAGCCGCGGCGGTCGTACTCGGTGATCACGGTGCGCAGGATCTGCACGCCGTCGGGCCGGTCCACCCAGTCCTGGGTGCGGCGGATCGGCAGCTGCCAGCACACGTCCGGCTTCACCTCCAGCGGCTCCATGCCGCGCCGCAGCGCCATGGTGTGCAGTGCGCAGCCGACGCCCCCCGCGAAGCCGGGGCGATTCAGGAAGATGCAGGCGCCCTCGAACCGGCGTGTGCGCAGCGCGGGCTCGTCGTCCAACTCGTCGAGTTCCAGGTAGCCGCCCCTGGTGATCTTGCCCTGCGCGTTGGTCGCCTCGCCCCGCAGCTGCCAGTCCTGGGGTGTGAGCATCTTCACAGCGCGACTCAGCCGTTTGCGGTCGTCCTCGTCGGAGAGGAACGCGCCGTGCGAGCAGCAGCCGTCATCCGGCCGGTCGGACAGGATGCCCTGACAGGCGGGGGTGCCGAACACGCACGTCCACCTCGACAGCAGCCAGGTCAGATCGGCGACGATCAGATGCTCGTCGTTTGCCGGATCGACGAACTCGATCCACTCCCGGGGAAAGTCGGGATCGACTTCGGGGGCTGGGTCGATCTTCCCCGCTGGTCGGGGCCGGGTCTGGCTGCTCTGGGATGCGCCTACCGTCACGAAATAGGACGCTAACAGTTCAGTCGCCTGGGTTGTAGTGCCGCGTCACCCAGTACCGTGTTCATGTGCGGCTTGGGGTACTCGATGTCGGAAGTAATACCGTTCACCTGCTCGTGGTGGACGCGCATCGTGGTGGTCACCCCCTGCCGATGAGCTCGACGAAGGCCACCTTGCGGCTGGCGGAGAACATCGACGCCGCGGGTTGCATCACCGAGGCGGGCGCGCAGCGGCTGATCGACACCGTCGCCGAATTCGCCAGCATCGCCGAGACGTCCAAATGCGTCGAACTGATGCCGTTCGCCACCTCGGCGCTGCGCGAGGCGGCCAACTCCGAAGAGGTGCTCGGCCGCGTGCGCGCCGCGACGGGCGTCGACCTGCGGGTGCTGACCGGCGTCGACGAGGCGCGGCTGACCTTTCTCGCGGTGCGCCGGTGGTACGGCTGGAGCGCCGGGCGCATTCTCAATCTGGACATCGGCGGCGGCTCGCTGGAAATGACCAACGGCGGCGACGAGGAACCCGACGTCGCGGTGTCCCTACAGCTCGGCGCGGGCCGGTTGACCAGGGAATGGCTGCGCGAGGACCCGCCGGGCAAGCGGCGGGTGGCCGTGCTGCGCGACTGGCTCGACGCCGAGTTGGTGGTGCCCGCGAAGAAGCTGCTCGAGCCGGGTAAGCCCGATCTGGCCGTTGGCACTTCGAAGACATTCCGGTCCCTGGCCCGACTGACCGGAGCGGCGCCCTCGGCGGCGGGCCCGCGGGCGCGTCGTACACTCACGAGCTCGGGCCTGCGGCAACTGATTGCGTTCATCTCGCGAATGACGGCGGCGGACCGTGCAGAATTGGAAGGCGTAAGTTCCGATCGGTCACAGCAATTGGTGGCCGGCGCATTGGTCGCGGAGGCGAGTATGCGGGCACTTTCGCTTGATTCCTTGGAGATTTGTCCGTGGGCGCTGCGTGAAGGGCTCATCCTGCGCAAACTGGATACCGATATGAATGGTGGACCCGAAGCAACGTACTCAGCGGGCACGGCGACCGGAGACGGTCGGCCCGCGTCCGGCGGCGGCACGCCCGCCCCGGGCTCGATCGGGACGGTGTCGTCATGAGTGAGGACTCCAAACAGCTGTCGGTCGCGGAACTGCTGGCACGAAACGGCCAGCAGAGCGGTGGCTCGTCCGGCGGTGGCAGGCGCCGCCGCAGTGGCCGGGGCATCTCCGTCGCCGAACTGACCGGCGACCTGCCGGTCATCCGGGAAGGCGGTGGTCACTCCGCGCACGCGGCGCCCGATGCCGGTGCGGAGGAGCCCGCCTACGCGCCGCCCTCGTTCGATCCGCCCCCGCCGGAGCCTGCGTCCTACGCGCCCGAGCCGCAGCCCGACCCGTCGTCGTATTCGCCCATGTCGGGCCCGATTTCGATGTACGACCCGCTGGCCGGCTACGCGCAGCCCGACCCGCCGCGAGCCGATCCGCCCCCCGGGCGATCCAGCCGGGTCATGCCCGGCCGGGACATGCCCTCCGCGCGGCACGGCACGTCCTACGATCCACTGTCGCCGGATACCCCGGTGTCGGACCTGTTTTCGGCGGCCCCCGGTCCGTACGTGCCCGACCTGCCGGGTGGCGTGCCCGAGACGCCTCCGCGCTCGGGGCGCAGGCGCAGGCGGGAGGAACCGGAGGAGGAGGCCACCGAGGTCCGGTCCTGGCATGAGGTCCGGCCCGAGCCGTTCGGCCGGGACCCGCTGCCCGGTCGCGGAGCAGGCGAGCCGGGCCGCAACGGTCGCGCGGAGTTCGACGAGCCCGGCTTCGGCCGCTCGCCTCTTCCCGAGCGTAACGGCGCCGGGGGCGGTCGCGCCGCGCGGCGCAGGGCGGCGGAGGCCGCGGAAGCGGCCGAGGATCTCGGCCCGTCCACCGCGGCCTGGTCACCCGCCACCGGTGGTTTCGCCCCGGAGTCGGAACCGCTGCCCCTCCCGCCGCCGCCCGATCCGCGTCCGAAACCGGGCAGGCCCGCGGCGCCCGATCCGCAGCCGGATGCGCACCGAAGACCAGCTCGCCGGGAGGGCGTCGGCGAGAACGGTCTACCGGCCTGGTCGGCCCGGCGGCACAAGCCGCAGGGCGATCCCCCGCCGGAATCCGGCGGCATTCCGACGGCCGCGTGGTCGCTGGCCAACCAGGACCAGCAGTTGCTCTCCGGCCAGACGGTCGCAGGCGACCTGCTGCGCGATGGCGTCGACCGGGCCGAGCGCGGCGCTGCGCGGCGCGGCGGTCGCGGTGGGCGCGGTGGGCGCGCCGCCGAGGTGGCGGAGATGGACGGCGTCACCGACGTCTACGAGCCGATCGAGCTGGACGAGGGCGACGATGACGACCTCGCCGACGAACCTCGCGCCGCCACCAGGGCAACCGCGCCGCGCCGGTCCAGGGCGGCCAAGAAGGCGGAGGACGACGAAAACCGGCGCCAGTGGATGATCCTCGGCGGACAGAGCATCGGCGCCGCTGTCGCGGGCATGCTGCTGTTCAAAGGCTTCGAGCGCATGTGGGAGATGCTCCCGTGGGTGGCGCTGGCGCTGGCGATGATCGTGATTCTCGGTTTGGTGGCCCTCGTGCGGATTCTGCGCAGGACCGACGACATCCTCAGCACCGTGATCGCCGTGGTCGTTGGCATCTTCGTCACGCTGGGGCCGTTGGCATTTCTTCTCAGCACGAACTGAGCAGGGAGCAGTCGTGGCGAATATAGGACAGGCGAACGAGACCGGGGTGGGGTCGCGCACCGGCGCGGGCCCCCCGGAAGACGGCGGGGATCTGTCCCGGCCGAAGCCGATCCAGGTGGGGCTCTCGACCGCCTCGGTGTACCCGCAGAATACGGAGGCCGCGTTCCGGTACGCCGCCGAACTCGGTTACGACGGCGTCGAGCTGATGGTCTGGGCCGAGCCCGCCAGTCAGAGCATCGCCACCGTGCAGGCCTACTCGCGCCAGTACGGTGTGCCGGTGCTTGCGGTGCACGCGCCATGCCTGTTGATCTCGCAGCGGGTGTGGGGTTCGGATCCCGTGGCGAAACTCGAGCGCAGTGTGCGCACCGCCGAGTCGCTCGGCGCGAGCACGGTGGTCGTGCACCCGCCGTTCCGCTGGCAGCGCCGCTATGCCGCCGGGTTCGCCGCGCAGGTGGCCGAGCTGGAAGACAACAGCCCGGTGATCGTCGCGGTGGAGAACATGTTCCCGATGCGGGCGGACACGCTGTTCGGCCGGCGGGAGGGTGCGGTGAAACGGCTGGAGCGGCGCGGCGGCCCGGGTCCGGCGCTCACCGCCTTCAGCCCCTCCTACGACCCGACCGACACCGGCTTCCGCCACTACACGCTGGATCTGTCGCACACCGCCACCGCCGGTGCCGACCCCTTGGCCCTGGCCGCCCGCATGGGCCCCGGTCTGGCCCATCTGCATCTGGCCGACGGCCGGGGCGCCGCGCACGACGAACATCTCGTTCCCGGCGAGGGCTCCCAACCGTGCGTGGAGGTGTGCGCGACCCTGGTCCGCACCGGTTTCACCGGTCAGGTCGTCGCCGAGATCAATACGCAGAACGCGCGCACCACCAAGGAGCGGGCCGACATGCTGCATCGCACGCTGGCCTTCGCGCGCAAGCATCTGGTCGTGGCCGCCGCGCCCACTCCCGCCGGCGCGAGCCGGAGGTCGCCCGAACCACCGATGTGACGCTCGTCGCTACTCCGGTATGCGGCGATGCGATCCTGTCCGAGGTGCGTTGTACGCTGTACGAACCCCTCGGCGGCAATCCGGCTACGTGGCCGCGAATGCCGCCATCGGGTGAGGTCGACGCAGGACAGGAGTGAGGATGACGACGGAGCTGACGGCCGATTTCGGCCCGGCGGCCACGACCGACGCACCGTTCAGCCGGGTGTGCGCGCTGGAAGAGGCGCCGCCGACCACCCCGGGAACCGGTCGCTATCTGGGCATCATCGACGACATCTGGACGGTCGGCCCGAAGGTGCACGGCGGGACGATGGTCGCCGCGAGCGCGGCGGCGGCGACGAATTGGCTGCGGGCGTCCGATCCCGCGCTGGTCGGCATGGCGCCGATCGCCGCCAGTTCCGATTTCCTCGGCGCCCCGAATCCCGGCGAGGTCGAATACGAGGTGCGGGTTCGCAAGATCGGTCGGCAGATCTGCCTGGCCGACACCGACCTCGTCCAGGACGGTCGCGTCCTGGTGCGCACGGCGCTGACGTTCAGCCGCCTCGACGACGCCGACCCGATCTACGCGCCGGAGCATTCCGACATGCCCGAGCAGCCGCCTGCCGACGCCGTCGGCTATGAGCCCGGCTCCACGATGGGCGACATCGTGCACGTCGGCCGCGGCGCCGAGATCCATCTCGACCGCGAGTGGGCCCGCTTCCTCGAGGGCGCGAAGGGCGAGCCGCGGCTGCGGATGTGGATGCGCCCGAGGCCGGGCGACGAACAGGACCCCGACGTCGCGATGTACTTCGCCATGATGAGCGCCGACATGAGTCCGCCGGTGCCGATGAACCTCGGTCACTTCGGCTGGGCCCCCACCGTGCAGATGACCACCTACCTGCGTCGCAGGCCCGCGCCGGGCTGGCTGCGGATCATCGCGACCACGCACGAGGTGGGTGGCCGCATGTTCGACGAGGACCAGTTGGTGCTCGACTCGACCGGCGCGGTCGTCGCGCAGAGTCGTCAACTGGCGCTCGTTCCCCAGCGCTGAGCCCCGGCGCGCGCCGTCTAGCCTTGAGCCCCATGACGAGAATTGCGGTGATCGGTGGCGGGCGCATCGGGGAGGCGTTGGTCGCCGGGTTGCTGGAGTCCGGGCGGCTGACCAAGGACCTGGTCGTCGTGGAGACCCACCGGGAGCGGGCCCATCAGCTCGCCGACCGCTTCGGGATCCGGGTCACCGACGACTTGGCCGATGCCGCCATCGGCGCGGATCTGCTGGTGATCGCGGTGAAACCGGGCGATGTGGACGCCGTGCTCGCGCCGCTGGGCAAGGCGGAGATCGGCAGCGACCGCGATCAGGTCCTGGTCTCGCTGGCCGCCGGTGTGCCGACGGCGCGGCTGGAGGGCAAGATGCCCGCCGGATTCCCGGTGGTGCGGGTGATGCCGAATACGCCGATGCTGGTGGGGCAGGGGATGAGCGTCATCGCGCCGGGTCGCTACGCGCGCGAGCAGCATCTGGAGCTGGTCGCCGAGATCCTCGGCGCGGTCGGCAAGGTGGTCACGGTGGCGGAGAGCCAGATGGACGCGGTCACCGCCGTGTCCGGATCGGGGCCCGCCTATTTCTTCCTGGTCGTGGAGGCCATGGTCGACGCGGGCGTCGGGCTGGGGCTCACCAGGGATGTGGCCACCCAGCTCGTCGTGCAGACCATGGTCGGCTCGGCCGCCTTGCTGGACGGCTCTGGTCAGACCGCCGTGGAACTGCGCGCCGCGGTCACCTCGCCTGCGGGGACCACCGCCGCGGCGATCCGCGAGCTGGAGCGTGCAGGACTACGTTCGGCATTCCTGGAAGCGCTCTTCGCGGCCAAGCAACGGTCGGTCGAACAAGGCGCGTCCACGGAGTGACCGGTCTGTATGAAATCGGAAAACCCGATTTCTCACTCCCGTCGCAGTAACACCACTGGTCCCGCTAAGCTTCAAGGAGCACGTGCGTGTCTGTTCCGCCGGTGGGGAAGCCGGTGGCGCGGACGTGCCGGAGGTCAATGGTGCAATGATGTCTGCGAACAAGATGTCTGCGAATTCCGGAGCGTCCGGCGGCTCCGGTCCCGCGGGCGGTCGGGGGAATTCCCGTACTCAGCGAGAGGCCTCGACGCAGGGGCAATCCGTGCTCGGCGGCGGCACCCAGTTTCTCACCGTCGCCGAAGTGGCGAGTCTGATGCGGGTGTCCAAGATGACGGTCTACCGGCTGGTGCACTCGGGCGAGTTGCCCGCCGTGCGCGTCGGCCGCTCGTTCCGGGTGCACGCCAAGGCGGTACACGACTATCTGGAAACGTCCTATTTCGACGCCGGATGAGGCGGTTTCGAGACCAGCGGGGCGTGCCGGTACGATAGACCCTCGGTTCGTGTTCGCCCGCCGGTGGCATCGCTGTTCGTTGCCTCGTGGTATCCGGCGGCGCGAACACGGGGCGTGAGCTTGCCCAGCGACCCCGGCCCGTCGGCCGGGGCCGGGGCGGACGGACGTCCGGCAATCGCGCACGGGCAGCGTGCGCGCCGAGTAGAGAGAACGCGAGGACAACCCTATGGGTTCTGTGATCAAGAAGCGCCGCAAGCGCATGTCGAAGAAGAAGCACCGCAAGCTGCTTCGCCGCACGCGTGTCCAGCGGCGCAAACTCGGCAAGTAGGCATCGCTGCGTGTTAGCTGCGAGGGGCCCGTCACCAATAGGTGACGGGCCTTTTGTTTGAAATTTGAAATTTTGGAATCGCCATTTGTATCACGTGACTGAAGTCATCGTTAGATCCTGGTTAATCCTCTCGGTGAGCGGGTAGGCAGCCGCTACGCTGGGCACTGGGAATAATCACAAGGGCGGGCTGGCAAGGGAAAGGGTGCCGGTGGGTTCTGAGGGTCGGGAAGGACACGCGCCGAAGGTAGTGCTGGTCACTGGAGCCAGCCGCTTCTTCGGCGGCACGGTCGTCGCACGCCTCGCCCAGGATCCCGGGATCGAGCGCATTCTCGCCGTCGACACGATGACGCCGGGCCGAGAGTTGCAGCGGCGCATGGGCCGCGCCGAATTCGTGCGAGCGGACATCCGAAACCCGTTGATCCGTAAGGTGATCGATGGTGGTGAGGTGGACACCGTGGTGCACACCGCCCTGCTGACCCGCCCGCCCGCTGGCGGCGGTCGCGCGGTGATGAAGGATCACAACGTCCTCGGCGCGATGCAGCTGTTCGCGGTGTGCCAGAAGGTGGCTTCGGTGCGCCGGGTGGTGCTGCGCTCCTCGTCTGCGGTGTACGGGTGCAGTGCGAAGGATCCCGCGAAATTCAGCGAGGAAATGAGCGCCCGCACGCCACCGCGCGGCGGGTTCGCGCGCGACATGATCGATATAGAGGGTTATGTTCGCGGCCTCGCCCGGCGGCGTCCCGATATCGCCACGTCAATTTTGCGATTCGCGCCGATCGTGGGCCCGCGGCTGGCCGCCCGCGGTGCGCAATATCTGCGTTCGCCGGTGACCCCGACCGTATTCGGTCGGGACGCCAGGATGCAGCTGCTGCACGAGGAGGACGCGGTGGCCGCGCTGACCCACGCGGCACGGCGTACGGTCAGTGGCACGTATAACATTGCGGGTGACGGCGCGCTGACGCTGTCGCAGGCGGTCCGGCGGGCGGGCCGGATCGAGTTGCCCGTTCCCTTCACGATGTTCCGCACGGCGGGTCGTTTCCTCATGAGCCCGGTGATGCGGGAGTTCTCCGCCGAACAGCTCGACTATTTCCACTTCGGCTGTGGCCTGGACACCACGCGCATGCGCACCGAACTCGAGTTCGTGCCGCGCTGGACAACGGTGCAGGCGTTCGACGATTTCATCGGGGGCGCAGCGTTGCGGCCCGTAGTCGATCCAGCGTGGATCGACGCCGCAGAACACAAACTGCTCGGCCTGCTCGGGGCCGGTACGGGAGCACACCAATGAATGACGTAGCGAAAGTCATCCAACTCCACGATCTGCAGATCGAGACGCGCCAGCGTCCGGTGCCACGCCGCCTGGCCGCTCCGAGTCCGGTGACCTCGCTGGTCGAGCGGCGCGCGGCGGTGACGCCCGCCGCGCCGCAGTCGCTGTCCGGGATGCTGCGCGGGGCGCTCGGCAAGCAGATCTCCAAGACCGCGGACTTCGCGCGCCGCAGGCTCACCGGCGACTACCAGGTCGACGAATTCGGTTTCGACGAGCACCTGCTCGAGTCGGTCATCCTGCCCGCCCTGCGCCCCCTGTCGGACCTGTGGTTCCGGGTAGAGGTCAGCGGGATCGAAAACCTGCCGGAGGCGGGTGGCGCGCTGATCGTGGCCAACCACGCGGGCACCGTGCCGCTGGACGGCCTGATGCTGCAGCTGGCCGTGCACGACCGGCACCCCAAGCAGCGCGCGCTGCGCTTGCTGGCGGCCGACCTGATCTTCGAGACGCCGGTACTCGGTGTGCTGGCGCGCCGCGCGGGCCACACCCTGGCCTGCCGGGAGGACGCCGAACGACTGCTGCGCTCCGGCGAGCTGACCGGCGTGTTCCCGGAAGGGTTCAAGGGCGTCGGCAAGCAGTACACCGATCGCTACAAGCTGCAACGCTTCGGCCGGGGCGGCTTCGTCGCCGCGGCGGTGCGCACCGGCGTGCCGATCATCCCGTGCTCGATCGTCGGCTCCGAGGAGATCTACCCGAAGCTGGCCGATCTCAAGCCGCTGGCCCGGTTGCTCGGCCTCCCGTACTTCCCGGTGACGCCGCTGTTCCCGCACCTGGGCCCGCTCGGCGCGGTACCGCTGCCGTCCAAGTGGTACATCGAATTCGGCACTCCCGTCCCGACCACGCCCTACGAGCCGGAGGCCGCCGACGACCCGATGACCATGTTCGAGGTCACCGACCAGGTACGCGAGACCATCCAGCAGACGCTCTACAAGCTGCTCACCAAGCGCCGCAACGTCTTCACCGGGTAGGGGTTGCTAGTGGTCGTCGCGGCGGCGGGTTACGGCGGCGGCGACGGCGCCACCTGCCGCGCCGAGGGCGAGGGCGGTGGGCACGCCGATCTTCGCGGCCTTGCGGCCGGTGCGGAAGTCGCGAATCTCCCAGCCGCGGTTCTTGGCGACTTCGCGTAGGTCCGAGTCCGGGTTGATCGCCACGGCGGTGCCGACCAGCGAGAGCATCGGCACGTCGTTGTGGCTGTCGGAATACGCGGTGCAGCGCTTGAGGTTCAAGCCCTCGCGGATCGCCAGCGTGCGCACCGCGTGCGCTTTGCCCAGGCCGTGCAGGATGTCGCCGACCAGTCGCCCGGTGAACGTCCCGTCCACGCTCTCGGCCACGGTGCCAAGCGCTCCGGTGAGGCCGAGCCGCTTGGCGATCACCTGCGCCAGTTCCACCGGGGTCGCGGTCACCAGCCACACCTGCTGGCCCGCGTCCAGATGCATCTGCGCGAGCGCGCGAGTGCCGGGCCAGATCTTGTCGGCGATGATCTCGTCGTAGATCTCCTCGCCCAGCGCGGCCAGTTCGGCGGTCGAGCGCCCGGCGATGAACGCCAGCGCCTTCTCCTTGCCACTGGCCATATCGGTGCTGTTCTCCTTGCCGGTGACCCGGAATTTCACCTGTTTCCAGGCGACGTCCACCAGATCGGAGGTCTTGAAGTACTTGCGCGCCGCCAGACCCCGGGCGAAATGCACGATGGATGCGCCCTGCACCATGGTGTTGTCGACGTCGAAGAACGCCGCCGCGGTCAGGTCGCGCGGCGCCTCGATGCCGGCCTCCGCCTCGCCCGCGGCGAGTTCCGCGTCGTGCAGGGTCAGCGCCGCGTCGGCGCTCGCCTCACCGGCCAGATTGGCCCGCAATTCCTCTTCACTCGGGCCGAAGGGGCTGCGCGAGATGCGGGCGAGCTGGTCTTGCAGACCCTGGCCCATCTGGCTCAGGTTCCACCGCGCCGGAAACTCACCGAATCGTCCCGCGATGAATCCGGCCCTCGCCACCTTCGATCGTTCCGGCACCAGTACCTCCGCCCGTCGCGCGAACCATGTCAACAGTAGCCGGATCATGCGACAGTCACGGCAGAAGGCGGCGCGCGCCACATTCGCGTGGCGCACACCGAGCCCTCGCGGTGTTCGGCCCCGGATTAAATTTCGGTCATGACCAATCACACACATTCGGTGACATTGCTGACTCGCGCGGGGTGCGGGCTGTGTGCGACGGCACTGCGACAGCTGAGCGTGATCTGCGCCGAATTCGGTATCGAACCGGGGACCGTCGACGTCGACGAAGCCGCCGCTACCGACCCTGGCCTGCGCGCGGAGTACGGCGACCGGCTTCCCGTCGTTCTGCTCGACGGCCGCGAACACAGCTATTTCGATGTCGACGAGACCCGATTGCGGGCGGACCTGAAGCGCTGAGTACCCCGTTTTCCGTCCGATTCGGCCGCTGCGCTGGTCGCGGCGGAAAATGAGGCCAATTTCACCGACTTTGTGCAGGGCTTCACAAGCAGTTACGGTGGTGGCACGCGACCCGCATGCCGAGGCTGCGGAGCCGCCCCGAAATCCGAAACTTCGACACCATGGCACCGGACCGTCCCCGGGTCAGCGGGGTCGAGCGACGAACCGGAGCCCGAGGCCCGGGACGAGGAGCCGACGACGTGACAGAGCAGCATGAGGCGCCAGGTGGCGTCTCCGGCAGGGCTCTGCAGAAGGACATCCCGCAGGCCACCGTCGCGCGGCTGGCTACCTACCTCCGGGTCCTCGCCATGTTGGCCGACGACGGTGTTGCCATCGTATCTAGTGAGGAACTGGCTGTCGCGGCGGGTGTCAATTCGGCCAAATTGCGCAAGGATCTGTCCTTCCTCGGCCCCAACGGAGTTCGCGGCGTCGGCTACGACGTGGCCAAGCTCCGCGCCCGGATCGAGGGCGTCCTCGGCCTGTCCCAGGGCCACCGCGTCGTGCTGGTCGGCGCGGGGAACCTGGGCCGCGCCCTGGTCGGCTACGGCGGATTCCGACGGCGCGGTTTCACGGTGGTCGGCATTTTCGACAGCGACCCCGGCGTGATCGGCATACCGGTCGCAGGCCTGGTGGTGCGTGACGTCACCGAGCTGGCCGCCGCGGTCGCCGATCTGAAGCCGACCATCGCGGTCATCACCGTGCCCGACGATGCCGCCCAGGACGTGTGCGACCGGCTCGTCGCGTCCGGACTGCAGTCGATTCTGAGCTTCGCCCCCTGCGAGCTGGTCGCACCGGCGACGGTCGAGGTCCGTCGCGTCGACCTGGCCGTCGAGATGCAGATGCTCTCGTTCGAACGGGTGCGCAACGCCGAGCAGCCCCCGCTGCCGGAGGTCGCGCACGCCGGGTCGGGGCGCATCGCGCACCGTCTGCCGACGCCGCACGCGGCGCCCGCGCACCCGGCGCTCCAGCACTCGGCAACCCCGCATACGGCAACCTCGCATACGGCAACGGAGCCAAGCAGCAAGGGATCGGTGGTCACACCATGAGTGAGCGCAGCGAGCGAATCATGCAGCACAGCACGGCGGTTGGCCCCGCCTGTGCCGGGACGGTGGCGGCATGAGCGTTCTCCTCGTCGGCATCTCGCACCGCAGCGCGCCGGTCCCGGTCCTGGAGAAGGTGGCCGTCACCGATGCCGACCGGCCGAAACTGATCGACCGCCTGATCTCCTCCAGCCGCGTGTCCGAGGCGATGATCGTCTCCACCTGCAACCGGGTGGAGGTCTACGCGGTGGTCGACGCCTTCCACGGCGGCCTTGCCGAGATCGGTGACCTGCTGACCAAGCATTCCGGCCTGCCGATGCCCGATCTGACGAAGCACGCCTACGTCCGTTACTCCGAGGCCGCCGCCGAGCATCTGTTCGCTGTGGCCAGCGGACTGGACTCGATGGTGGTCGGCGAGCAGCAGGTGCTCAGCCAGATCCGCGGCGCCTACGCCTCCGCCGACGCACAGCAGGCGGTCGGACGGACCCTGCACGAACTGGCGCAGCACGCGCTGCGGGTCGGCAAGCGGGTGCACTCCGAAACCGGCATCGATCGCGCGGGCGCATCGGTGGTGTCGGTGGCGCTCGATCGCGCGCAGCAGGTACTCGGCCCGCTGGCCGGCCGGACCGCCGCGGTGGTCGGAGCGGGCGCCATGGGCGGTCTCGCGGTCGCGCATCTCTCGCGCGCCGGGATCGGCCGGATCATCGTGGTGAACCGCACTCTCGCGCGGGCGCGCAGACTCGCCGAGACCGCGCGAACGCACGGCGTCGAGGCCGAGGCCATGGAGCTGTCGCGGCTCACCGAGGCGATGGCCGCGAGCGACGTGGTGGTCACCTGCACCGGTGCGGTCGGCACGGTCGTGACGCTCGCCGACACCCACCGCGCGCTCACCGAGCGCGAGCGCGGCGAGGAATTCGCCACCGTGGAGCGGCCGTTGGTGTTCTGCGATCTCGGCTTGCCGCGCGATGTCGAGCACGCTGTGGCCGGACTGCCCGGCGTCACGCTCATCGATATCGAGACATTGCAACGCGATCCGGCGGCGGGCGCCGCCGCAGGCGACACCGCGGCCGCGCGGTCGATCGTGGCCGACGAATTGGCCAAATACCTTGCCGGCCAGCGGATGGCCGAGGTCACCCCGACGGTGGCGGCGCTGCGCCAGCGCGCCGCTGAGGTGGTCGAGGCCGAACTCCTCCGGCTGGATTCGCGGTTGCCCGGCCTGGCCGACCCGGAACGCGACGAGGTCGCGCGCACGGTGCGCCGGGTGGTCGACAAGCTGCTGCACGCGCCGACGGTGCGGGTCAAGCAGCTCGCGTCCACGCCGGGCGGCGACAGCTACGCCGAAGCGCTGCGCGAATTGTTCGAACTCAAACCAGGTGCGGCCCAAGCGGTTGCCGCGCCGATGGAGATCACCGCGCTCGCCGGAGATCATGCGGAGATCACAGCGGCCGACGCGGAGATCGCGCTGGCCGACGACTTCACCGCAGGCCATCGCGGCGAGGAACAGGGGCAGACGGCATGACCATGGTGCACCGAGAAGACAACGCGACCGCGGAGGGCACCCGTACCCCGTGGCGGATCGGCACCCGGGGGAGCCTGCTCGCGCTCACCCAGGCGGGCACGGTGCGCGACGCGCTGATCGCGGCCGGGCAGCCGGCCGAGCTGGTCGTCATCAAGACCGCAGGCGACCTGTCGTCGGACCCGGTGCAGAAGATCGGCGTCGGCGTGTTCACCTCCGCGCTCCGCGACGAGCTGGCGGCGGGCGCGATCGACATCGCCGTGCACTCCTACAAGGATCTGCCCACCGCGCAGGACCCGCGCTTCACCATCGCCGCGATCCCGCCCAGGGAGGACCCGCGCGACGCACTGGTCGCACGCGACGGGCTGGTGCTCGGCGAGCTGCCCGCCGGCGCCAAGGTCGGCACCTCCGCGCCGCGGCGCGCCGCGCAGCTACGGGCGCTCGGGCTCGGCCTCGACGTCGTCCCGCTGCGCGGCAACCTGGACACCCGGTTGCGCAAGGTCAGCGAGGGCGAGCTGGACGCCGTGGTGGTGGCCAGAGCCGGACTGGCCCGCATCGACCGGCTGGACGCGGTCACCGAGGCCTTGGAGCCGGTGCAGATGCTGTCGGCGCCCGCTCAGGGTGCGCTCGCGGTGGAATGCCGCAGCGACCACGCCGCACTGGTGGAGATCCTCTCCGGACTGGACGACGCGGCCACCCGCGCGTCGGTCGTCGCGGAGCGGTCACTGCTGGCCGAACTGGAGGCCGGCTGCACCGCGCCGATCGGCGCGCTCGCCGAAGTGGTCGAATCGCTCGACGACGACGGACGGATCGTGGACGAGCTGTCGCTGCGCGCCTGCGCGGCGGCCGTCGACGGATCCGACGTGCTGCGGGCCTCGGTGGTCGGCGCCCCGGCCGACGCGGAGGAGCTCGGCCGTGCGCTCGCCCGCGAGTTGCTCGACATGGGTGCGCGCGAGTTGCTCGCCGCCGAACCGGATGACGGTTCCCCCACCCGGGCGGTGAGTTCGCCCGCCACAGACTTGCCCAACCCCAGCCCAATGGAGAACAGCCGATGAGCGGAAGCACAGGCACCGTGCCCTCGGGTATGCCGGAGCCGAGCGCAAGCGAGGTGCAGGCATGAGCCGAGCCACGAAGAAGCACCCCGGTCGCATCCTTTTCGTCGGATCGGGTCCTGGTGACCCGGCGCTGCTCACCGTCCGGGCCCGTGAGGTGATCGGGCGGGCGACGCTGGCGTTCACCGACCCGGACGTCGACAAGGGCGTGCTCGCCCTGATCGGCACCTCGGTCGAGCCGGGGCCGGACGGGAAACGTCCCGTCGACGTGCGGCCCGCGCTCGGCGAGCCCGCCGAGGTGGCCAAGACACTGATCGCCGAAGCGCGCGCCGGGCACGACGTGGTGCGTGTGGTCGCGGGCGACCCCATGACCACCGACTCGGTGATCGCCGAAGTCAACGCCGTCACCAGGTCGCACATGGTCTTCGAGGTGCTGCCCGGCCTGCCCAACGGCTCCGCGGTGCCCAGCTACGCCGGCATCGCACTGGGTTCCGGGCACACCGAGGCGGACGTGCGCGGCGAGGTCGACTGGGCAGCGCTCGCGGCCGCCCCCGGCCCGCTCGTGCTGCACGCGACCTCCGGGCATCTCGCCGAGACCGCGAGCGCCCTGGTCGAGCACGGCATGGCGCCGCAGACGCCGGTCGCGGTGACGGTGCGGGGCACCACCCGTCAGCAGCGCACCATCGAAGCCACCCTGGCCACGCTGAACAGCGCCGCCTCGGAACTGGTCGGCCCGCTGGTGGTGACCATCGGCAAGGTGGTCGCGCACCGGTCGAAGATGTCCTGGTGGGAGTCGCGCGCGCTGTACGGCTGGACCGTGCTGGTGCCGCGCACCAAGGATCAGGCCGCGGAGATGAGCGAACGGCTCGTCACGCACGGCGCCATCCCGATGGAGGTGCCGACCATCGCGGTCGAGCCACCGCGCAGCCCCGCCCAGATGGAGCGCGCGGTCAAGGGTTTGGTCGACGGGCGCTACCAGTGGGTGGTGTTCACCTCCACCAACGCGGTGCGCGCGGTCTGGGAGAAGTTCGCCGAGTTCGGCCTGGACGCGCGGGCGTTCTCCGGTGTGAAGATCGCCTGCGTGGGCGAGGCCACCGCGGAGAAGGTGCGGTCGTTCGGCATCAACCCGGAGTTGGTGCCCAGCGGCGAGCAGTCCTCCGAGGGGCTGCTGGCCGACTTCCCGCCCTACGACGACGTGTTCGACCCGGTGAACCGGGTGCTGCTGCCGCGCGCTGACATCGCCACCGAGACGTTGGCCGAGGGCCTGCGCGACCGCGGCTGGGAGATCGATGACGTCACGGCCTACCGCACGGTGCGCGCCTCGCCGCCGCCCGCGGAGACCCGCGAGATGATCAAGACCGGCGGCTTCGACGCGGTCCTGTTCACCTCGTCCTCCACGGTGCGCAACCTGGTGGGCATCGCGGGCAAGCCGCACGCGCGCACCATCGTGGCGTGCATCGGCCCCAAGACCGCCGAGACCGCCATCGAATTCGGCCTGCGCGTGGACGTGCAGCCCGAGGTGGCCCAGGTCGGTCCCCTGGTCGAAGCGCTGGCCGAGCACGCGGCCCGGCTGCGCGCCGAAGGCCTCCTGCCGCCTCCGCGGAAGAAGAGCCGCCGCAGTAGGTAGCTGTGTTGGGTTTTTCCAGCGCCTGCGGCGCTGGGTGTTCGCGGCCCTCTGGTGGCTCGCGTCCGAGCGACCACCGCTTGCTCCTCCGTCGCGTACGCGGCGGCCACTCGGACGCGAGCCGGGCCGCGAACGGCGCATGCTCGATCTCGCTTCGCTCGAAAGACGTGGTTGGGGTGTGCTGGGCGCGTAAGGCCGATCGCTACGACCAGAGCTCGCCGTTGTGGCCGCGTAGGGCGGATCCCGGCTGGCGACTGCGTTTACATGCTGGGCCCACGGCGGATGCCCGCTGCCCGCTGCCCGGCGAACAGGCGCCCGGCTGGGCATCGTTGCGCATCATGATGGGGGTCGGCCTGCGCGCCCGACCTCCGTCATCGGGCTTCCCGACGCCGATCTCGGCGAGGTGGTCGATATCGTTCGGTGCGTTACGACCCGCATCGTGATGTGGACTCGTGCCGTTCGTCGATTGTGAGCCCAAGGGATTTCCGGGCACCGTGATGGATGCGCTTTCGTTCGTGCGCGGTCGCGAAGGTGTGCTGCGATGCCGCTTCGCGACCGCGAGCCTAGAACGAGTGATCGGCGCTCAGTACCGCTTGCGCATCAAAGTGCGGACCATGGAGCAGGTCGCGTCGGACGGAGGTCGGATGCCGATCACCTCGGCGGTGTGCCTGATTCGCTTGTTCGTGGCATAACTCGGGGCGTAGACGCCGGAGTCGAGCAGCGCGATCGCCAGGCGCATCGCCTTCAGCCGCCGGTTGTGCAGGACGTACCACGCCCGGGGACGGCCCGCGGGCAGCCTGCGCTTCTCCAGCGGGGCATAGGGGCGATCGATGAGAACGGTTTGTGGTGTGCGCATTGGCATCCCTCCCGTGGCGATCGGGGGCGGAAGCCCCCTCGAACGTACCTTCGATTCTACCCGGGGGCACCGACAAAGTTCGCAGGCCACAAGGGCTTTCACACGGTCGGCGGCTCACATATCGTGCAACAGCCGCAGCGACTGCGGATGGCCCAGCGCGGCCGCGCGTTCCAGCCACCGCCGAGCTTCCCGCTGCGCCGGTGTGCGCCCGGTCGCGATGGCGGCGGCGGTTCGCAGCACCTCGGGGTCGGTGAAATCGCCTGCCAGGTAAGGCGTGTTGGCCGCGCGCAGCAATAGTGCGAGATGGAACATCGAGTCGGGGTCATCCGCTTCGGCGCCCTTGCGCAGCCACCGCTCACCCTCGGTTCGGTCGCCACGGTCCAGGTGCAGCGCGCCCAGCACCGCCATCGCATCGGTTCTTCCGCGGCGCGCGGCCTCGGTGAGCAGGTCGATCGCACGGTCGAATTCGCCGCGACGCGCCAGGTGCAGGCCCAGGCTGCGCATGGCCGTCGGGTTTCCGGCACGAACCGCTCGTTCGTACCACTGCTCGGCCTCTTCGTCGCGGCCGCGCCGATTCGCGAGTACGCCCATGTTGCAGAGAGCCTCGGGCAATCCGCGCTCGGCCGCGGGCCGCAGCCAGCGCTCGGCCTCGTCCAGGTTCCCGCGCTCGGTGTGCAGCAGGCCCAGCTGCATCCCCGCCGCCTCGTTGCCGCGCGCGGCGGCGGTCTCCAGCCAGCTGATCCCCTCGCCGATCCGGCCGTCGGCCCCCAGCAGGGCGCCGAGCATTCCCATGGCGGGCGCGCTGCCACCCGCGGCGGCCCGGCGCAGCCAGTGTTCGGCGCCCGCCGCGTCGCCCGCGTCCCACAGCGCTTCGGCGCGTCGTTGCATGGCGAGCAGTTCGACATCGCTCGGTCGCTCGGTCATCTCAGCACCCCGCCTCGCGAGACTCCGCGAATTCCACGTTGTCCATCATCGCGCCTGTTGGAGCGGGGTGCGGTAGCCGTTCGCCCGCGCGTACGCGGCCAGTTGCGCGTCGTAGTTGCGGAGGCTGTCCAGCAGCCAGGTGTGTCCGGTGTCCTTGACGACCACGATCGGCCCTCGGCTGCCCGGCGGAAGCGTGGGAACGGAGCCGTCGAGGTACCAGGATGTGGTCGACCACGGGAAGATGAAGGCCCAGCCGATGTCGGCGACCCGCTGCGGCGGACCGAGCTGCATGGGGTCGGCCGGAGTGGCATGGCGTGCGCTGTGCTCGGCGAGCAAGTGCCGTGCGCTGTTGCGGGCCACCCGCACGTCCAGCGGCCCCGAAGTCGTGCAGGGGAACCGCAGGCTGATCTCCGCCCCGGGGCGCAGCAGTCGGCCCGCCTCTTCCAGGACCCGGCAGGGTCTGCTCCGCAAGCGCAGGAAGACGCTGCGGGCGGTGTCGGAGAACCGCAGCTGCACCGCGGCGTCCTCGGTGCCGCCGACCAGGTGCGTACCGCGGCTGCGCACCCACTCGTGCTCGTCGGGACGGATGCCGAGGCTGGGAAAGGCCACGTGCGCGCATGGCATCACCCCGGATCCGGCCGATTGCCGGGCGAGGAACTCCACGCTGAAGTTCTGCCCCGTGGCGTCGGTGGCGCGCCAGGTTCGCAGTGCGGACGCGGGCGGGGGCAGACCGTCGGTCAGTACCGGCCACCAGTCCGACAGCAGTACCGCCACCCACGACTCGAAGTCGGCGGCTCTGGCCAGCGAGATGTCGATGTGCGGATCGGTCATGCTGTCCCCCAGCGGGTCTCGCCCCTAGTCGGAGTATGCGCCTCCGCGCGCGGTGCGAGGTGTGATTTCACACACCGTTATCAGTCGGATGACATGGCCGATCGCCGCGTAACGGGCCGGGGGCCGTAAGCGGGCGACGGGCGCTCGCGACAGCCGATCACGCCGGGCGTATCGTGCGATTCATGACCGGAATGGACCGCCCACGGCGGTTGCGCCGCACCCCGGCTTTGCGTCGTCTCGTGGCCGAAACGACACTCGAACCACGACAATTGGTACTACCGATGTTCGTGGCCGACGGCTTGGCGGAACCGCGCCCGATCGGCTCGATGCCCGGCGTGGTGCAGCACTCGCTTGACTCGCTGCGCAAGACGGCCGTCGAGGCCGTCACGGCCGGTGTGGGCGGCATCATGCTCTTCGGCGTGCCGCGCCCGGAGGACAAGGACGCCGTCGGCAGCGCCGCCGTCGACCCGCGCGGCATTCTCAACCGCGGCCTGCGCGTGCTCGCCGACGAGGTGGGCGACTCGACCGTGGTCATGGCGGACACCTGCCTGGACGAGTTCACCGACCACGGCCACTGCGGCGTGCTCGCCGCCGACGGCACGGTCGACAACGACGCGACGCTGGACCGCTACGTCGAGATGGCGCTGGCCCAGGCCGAGGCGGGCGCCGACCTGCTCGGCACCAGCGGCATGATGGACGGCCAGGTCGGCGCGATCCGGCGCGGCCTGGACGCGGCCGGACGCATCGACACCGGCATCCTGGCCTACTCCGCGAAATACGCCTCGGCGTTCTACGGCCCGTTCCGGGAGGCCGTCGGCTCCTCGCTGGAAGGCGACCGGCGCACCTACCAGCAGGACCCGGCCAATCGCCGCGAAGCGATCCGCGAACTGGAATTGGACCTGGCCGAGGGTGCGGACATCGTCATGGTGAAGCCGGCCATGTCGTATCTGGACATCCTGCGCGAGGTCGCCGATCGCACGACGGTCCCGGTCGCCGCGTATCAGATATCCGGTGAGTACGCGATGATCACCGCTGCCGCCGAGCGCGGCTGGATCGACCGCCGTGGCGCCGTCCTCGAGTCACTGATGAGTATCCGCCGCGCGGGCGCGGATATCGTGCTCACCTACTGGGCGACCGAGGCCGCGAACTGGCTGTCGTGACGAACATGGCGGGACCGTTCGCCGCGGGCCCGGCCCGGCCCCCGATGCCGGAGGACGTCGGTACCGCGCGGCAGCTGTGGTGGGGTGTGATCGGATTCGGCGTAGTGCAGTTGATCGCCTCGATGATCGCCGCGCTGGATCAGCGGCGCACGTTCGCCGAAGAGGTCTTCGAGCAGGCCAGGGTGCAGGATCCGCAGGTCACGATGGCCAGCGCGGAATTGATGGTGTCGCTGGTCTACGTCGTCGTGGTGCTGATCGGGCTCGGCGTCGCGGCGCTGGCGTCGGTGATCGTGCACCAGTTCGGGCGCGGCAAGCCATGGGCGCGCACCGTGCTGACGGTGCTCGGCGCGTGGGTGGTGGTGATCGGCGTCGGCGCGCTGCTGGCGATCGAGGCGGTGGCCGGGCCGGCTTCGCTCGTCGCGGGCGGCGCGTCCATCGTGCAGGCGGTGCTGGCGGTGGGCGCCATCTATCTGTCCCACCGGCCCGATTCCACCGCGTACTTCCAGCCCGGCGGGCGCTGATGCAACACGTTCCCAATTTGTCCGAGACAGTCCGGCATGTATGGTGAGGGTTGTCACAGTGGACGTGGGAACCGGTAGTCGTTTGTCATGCGTTGTCGTGTATTACGTGCGGGAACTCGGCAGATGGCTCCGGAGGATCGGAGGCATCGATGCGAGTGGTGATCCAGCAGCCGCACAGCATTCGGCGGGATCTGGCCGTCTTGAGTCTGTTGATCCTGTTCGCCGTGTTGACCGTCGCCGTGCTGTTGCTGCCCGGCCTGAGTCGCTGATCTCACTTCTCGCCGTGTCGGCGCGCGCTGCCGCGGGAGGCCCGGCGTGAGCGCTGCCGCCGTCTTGTTCGCCGAACCGGGCGCCCGCTGGCGCGCGGTGGCCTACGGTCCGATCCTGTGCCTGGCCGTTCTCGTCCTCGAATTCGCCACGGGCGGTGCCGTGCACTGGTTCGCCCTGGTGTTCTGCGCCGCGCTGATCGCGGGTTTCGTCGCCCTGCAGGTGGTCGCGGGCAAGCGGCACGTCAGTGTCGAGCTCACCGAGGAGACCCTGCGTTCGGGCACCGAGTCGCTACCGCTGGACTCGATCGCGGAGGTGCTTCCCGAGCGTGACGAGGATTCCTGGGACGACGAGGACTGGGAGTCGGCCAGGGCGCTCGGCGAGCTGAGCGGGGTGCCCCGCCGCCGCACCGGCATCGGTCTGCGGCTGGCCGACGGCGGTCTCGTGCAGGCATGGGCCAGAGACCACAAGGCGCTGCGAACGGCGTTGACCGAAGCCGTCCAGCGCAGTCCGGACGGAGTGGACCGATGAGGCGCTGGATCGTCGCGGTGCTCGTGGAACTGGATCTGTTCGTGCTCGCCCTGATCGCGGCGGCGCTGAGCGCGCGCGCAGGCGTGCGCACCACCGACTTCGCGCCGGCCGGCGACGCCCCGGGTTTCACCGCCACCCGTTACGCGGGCCCTTGGTGGCTGCTGGCCACGTTGCTCGTCGCGGTGGCCGGTGTGCTCGCCATCGACGCCGTGGCCCGGCTGTGGCGCGGTCGCCGCGGCGCCGCGACCGGCGGCTGATCGGCGCGAGTCCGTCTGCGGCCGTTTGACCTCGCGGAACGCGGGAACGCCACGGACATGAAACCAACTGTCCAGCGAACACTTTTCGGTGCGGTGGCGGCCGGTGTGATCGGCGCGGCTGCGGTCGTACCCGCCACCGCGTCCGCCGAAGCCGTTCCCGGAACGCCTGTTCCGGTGACACCGGTCTTCGCCGCTACTCCGCCCGCACCGTTGCTGCACTTGCTACCCACGCCGTTGGCGTGCCTGGTGACCACCGGGTTCGCCAAGTTCTGCCTGGGCCTCACGTAGCCCCGGATTGCCTGCCAACCGCTGCGGACGGCGCGCGAGCGAGTTACCGTGCAACCGCGCTCCGTCCGCTGCCCGACGCCTGCCGACTGTGCGCTTTGGCTGGAATGGCTCTGGGGCCGTTAGTATTTCGGCCGTAGTTGGAACGCGCGTCAATGAAGGAAAGTGTTTGATGAACCGGTTCGCCGTGAAGATCTGTGCCGCGTTTGCCGTGGCCGCCGCCCTCGGAATCGGGGCCGCGCCCGCGGGCGCGAACCCGGGATTGCCCCTGGAGGACGCGAACCCGGTCGACGCGCCGATTCTCGTGCCGGATTCGGGTTCGGCGGGGCCCTACAACGGGTTCATGTGCTTCCTGCACACTATGTCGGCGCAGGTCCCGTGCATGTACGCCTGACGGCGGCGTCGCGGCGCCCGCTCAGTTCCAGTGCTGGTAGATGTCCAGCACACGGCCGTTGCGGGCGCCGGGAGCGTTGAGATAGACGGTGACCGTCCCGTCCGGATGGCCTGCGGCCTCCAGGACCACTTGGCGCAGGGTTGCGTGCACCGCGCCGCGATCGTCGCGGTAGATCGCCGAGTCGTCCTTCAGCCCGGCGCCGATCCGGTTCGGCGGGACGACCATGGTGACCAGCGCCGGGATCGGTCCGCCTGCCAGCATGGTGGTCGCCGTGTGGTCCAGCGGGACGGCCAGCCGCGCCTGGTCGAGTTGATCGAACGGCTGCGCGGCGGCGGACCCGGCCCCGAGAGTCACGGCGGCTCCCGCGACGACGGCGAGCACACCCACGCTGACGATGGCAATCCGCATGCAGACCCTCCCGAACGATGGACGAATGTGAGCTGAGACTACGCACCGGCAACCGTCCAGCGATCGAATTTCGCGCGAACCTCACCTCGGCGTGTTGCCAGGCGGCTGCGGCCTGCATCACTGCACTACACCCTGTCGTCGAACCGATTTTCCGGTGCTGCGAGACTGGAACGCGTGAGTTCTTCTCCGCGCGTGACCAGTGCGACCGTGCCGGTTTCCGCTCAGCTCTTCGACCGGGCGAGTTCGGTGATTCCGGGGGGCGTCAACTCTCCGGTGCGGGCATTTCGATCCGTCGGCGGCACACCGCGATTCATCGCCTCGGCCGCCGGCTGCACGCTCGTCGACGCCGACGGCAACGAGTACGTCGACCTGGTCTGTTCCTGGGGGCCGATGATCCTCGGCCACGCGCACCCCGCGGTCGTCGAGGCGGTGCGCCGCGCGGCGAGCGGCGGCCTGTCCTTCGGTGCGCCGACCGAAGCCGAGATCGAACTCGCCGAGGCGATCGTGCGCCGGGTCACGCCGGTGGAGCGGGTCCGGCTGGTGAATTCCGGCACCGAGGCAACCATGAGCGCGGTCCGGCTGGCCCGCGGCTACACCGGCCGTACCAAGATCATCAAGTTCGCCGGTTGTTATCACGGTCACGTCGACGCGCTGCTCGCCGACGCGGGCTCGGGCGTCGCCACGCTCGGTCTGCCCACCTCCCCGGGGGTGACGGGCGCGCAGGCGGCCGACACCATCGTGCTGCCCTACAACGACCTCGAGGCCGTCGCCGCCGCCTTCGCCGCGAACCCCGGCGAGATCGCCTGCGTGATCACCGAGGCGGCGGCCGGCAACATGGGCGCTGTCGCGCCGCTGCCCGGCTTCAACGCTGGCCTGCGCGCCCTCACCACCGAGCACGGTGCGCTGCTCGTCATGGACGAGGTGATGACCGGCTTCCGGGTCAGCAGTGCGGGCTGGTTCGGCCGGGAAGGCGTCGCGGGCGATCTCTACACCTTCGGCAAGGTGATGAGCGGCGGACTGCCCGCGGCCGCGTTCGGCGGACGCGCCGAGATCATGAACCACCTCGCGCCGCTCGGACCGGTCTACCAGGCCGGCACGCTGTCCGGTAACCCGGTCGCGGTGGCCGCCGGCCTAGCCACGCTGCGGGCGGCCGACGACGCGGTCTACGCCGCACTCGACCGCAACGCACAGCGGCTCGGCGAGCTGTTCGGCTCGGCACTGAGTGCCGCGGGGGTCGGGCACCAGGTGCAATTCGCAGGCAATATGGTGAGCGTGTTCTTCGCCGAACGCCCGGTCACCGATTACGCCGCCGCCAAGGCGAGCGAGACCTGGCGCTACCCCGCGTTCTTCCACGCCCTGCTCGACGGTGGCGTGTACGCGCCGCCGAGCGCGTTCGAAGCGTGGTTCGTCTCCGCGGCGCTCGACGAGGACGCGTTCGACCGTATCGCTGCCGCCCTGCCCGCCGCCGCGCACGCGGCGGCGGCCGCCACCCCCGAAGGATCCCGCGCGTGACCTCCGACCTCGATCAGCCCGATGCCGACCGGCGCGAGCCGGCCAAGCCGTCCGCCGAGCCGGACGTGACCGCGACCAACGGCGCGGTCGCCATCGCATCGGTCATCGACCCGGTCGCGGAGGCGACCGTGATCGACGCGGGTGAGCAGTTCGCCGCCGCGACCCGGTCCGCGACCACCGAGCCCGTGGCATCCAGCCTGGTCGACGCGGGCGCTCACTTCGCCGCGGCCGCGGGGACGACGTCGCAGGCCGGGGGAGAAGAAGAGGCCCCCGAGGGCCCGGCGGAGGACGAGGCCCCCGAGCCGGTCGAGCGCGCCGAGGGCCGGATCAGCGCCGCCGAGCGGGTGCACGACGGCGGCACCGCCATCGAGACGATCGTGCACGTGCTGCGGCACGGCGAGGTGCACAACCCGAACGGCATCCTCTACGGCCGCCTGCCCGGGTTCAGCCTGTCGGTGACGGGGCGCGCGCAGGCCGCCGCCGTCGCGCGGACCCTGGCCGATCACGACATCGCGCTGGTCATCGCCTCGCCGTTGCAGCGCGCCCAGGAGACCGCCGAGCCGATCGCCGCGCAGCACGACGTCATCGTCCGCACCGACGAGAACCTCATCGAGGCGGGCAACACCTTCGAGGGCCTGCGGGTGTCGGTCGGCGACGGAGCGCTGCGCAAGCCGCGGCACTGGTGGAAGCTGCGCGATCCCTTCACCCCGTCTTGGGGCGAGCCCTACCTGCAGATCGCGCACCGCATGCTGGCGGCGGTGAACAAAGCCCGGGTCGAAGCGGCCGGGCGGGAGGCGGTGCTGGTCTCGCACCAGCTACCGGTGTGGACGCTGCGGCGGTTCCTCCAGGGGCAGCGGCTCTGGCACGACCCGCGCCAGCGGCAGTGCTCGCTCGCGTCGCTGACCTCGCTGGTCTACCACGGCGACACGCTCGTCGACATCGTCTACTCCGAGCCCGCGGGCGGCTCGGACCCGTCGGTGCACGGCGCATGACCCGCTCCACCGCGTTCCCCCTCCCGCCCTCGGTGCGCACCGGGCGGGCGCTGCCGGTTCTGCTCGCGTGCGTGGCGCTGATCGCCGCGCTCGCGGGTTGTTCGACCGGTTCGGACGCGGTGGCCTCCGGCGGCACCTTCGAATTCGTCTCGCCCGGCGGCAAGACCGATATCCGCTACGATCCGCCCGCCGCGCGCGGCACCATCGGCAAACTGGCCGGTCCGGACCTGATGACGGGGGGCAAGACCACCTCGGTCGAGGACTACGCGGGCAAGGTCGTGGTGCTCAACCTGTGGGGCCAGTGGTGCGGTCCGTGCCGCGCCGAGGCGCCCGCCCTGGAGCAGGTCTACGAGGCGACCAAGGACAAAGGCGTCGCATTCCTCGGGATCAACGTCCGCGATCCGCAACAGGACAAGGCCCAGGATTTCGTGGTCGACAACAAGGTCGGCTACCCGTCCGTCTACGACCCGTCGATGCGCACGCTCTTGGCGCTCGGCGGGAATTTCCCTACCAGTGTCATCCCAACCACGCTCGTCCTCGACCGGCAACACCGGGTCGCCGCGGTCTTCCTGCGGTCCCTGCTGGCCGAGGATCTACAGCCGGTAATCGAAAGTATCGCCGCGGAGGAATCACAGTGAATCGCGACCGCCGTACCCGCCACCTGCGTGCCTGCCGGCCACGGCAGGGCGCCCGACGCATCGGCGGAGGATGGGCCGTCGACGACCGGTGGGCGGGTATCGCCACCGTGCCGCGCAGCGTCGCCGCCGACTCCCTCTTGGACTTCGCCGTATTCGAGGCGGCCGAGGAACCCACCGCCACCGAGCACAAGGTGTCGTTGCGCCGCGGCGCCGGACGATCGCCAGAGGACACGCCGGAGGAATCGGTGTGACGCTTGCGCGCACCGCGCCGCATAACGGGGAGAACCGGTGATGGTGCTCGCCGGAGTCGGTGATTCGTTCCAGCAGACGGCGGCCTCCGGGCCGCTGCTACTGGCGCTCGGCGCGTGCCTGCTCGCGGGTCTGGTGTCCTTCGCCTCGCCGTGTGTGGTGCCGCTCGTGCCCGGCTACCTGTCCTACCTGGCCGGACTGGTCGGCGCCGAGGCGCCGCCCGCCACCGCCGCGCAGGCCACCGGGGGCCGTACCGGAGCAGCGGTGACCGCCGCCGAGTCGCTTCGCTCGGGGCGGATGCGGGTCGCGGGTGCGGCCGGCTTGTTCGTGGCCGGTTTCACCGTGGTCTTCGTGCTCGCCACGGCGACCGTCTTCGGCGTCATCCAGACCCTCAACGTGAACCGTGAACTGCTGCAACGCATCGGCGGCGTGGTGACGATCCTGATGGGCTTGGTCTTCATCGGCCTGGTGCCCGCGTTGCAGCGCGACACCCGGATGGAGCCGCGCAGGCTCACCAGCATCATGGGCGCGCCGCTGCTGGGCGGAGTGTTCGCGCTGGGCTGGACACCGTGCCTGGGCCCTACGCTCTCCGGCGTCATGGCCGTGGCCGCGGGCACCGACGGGACGACGGCGGTGCGCGGGGTCGCGCTGATCGTCGCCTACTGTCTGGGACTCGGTCTGCCGTTCGTCGTGCTGGCCTTCGGTTCGGCGAGCGCGTTGCGCGGGGTGGGGTGGCTGCGCCGCAATTCCCGCACCATCCAGATCATCGGGGGCCTTTTGCTCGTCGCGGTAGGCGCCGCGCTGGTGACCGGGGCGTGGGACCAGTTCGTCGCCTGGGTGCGCGACGCGTTCGTCTCCGAGGTGACCTTGCCGATATGACCGTGACCGACCAGCCGACGATCGAAAGCACCGAGCGGCCGCCCCGCCAATCCCTGCCCGGACGGGCCTGGGCATTGCTGCGCAACACCTGGCGCGGGCTCACCAGCATGCGCACCGCCCTGGTGCTGCTGTTCCTGCTCGCCCTGGCCGCGATTCCCGGCGCGTTGCTGCCGCAGCGCAACCTCAACGAGCAGAAGGTCGAGCAGTACATCGCCGACCGGCCGACGCTCGGCCCGTGGATGGACCGCTTCGAGCTGTTCGACGTGTTCTCCAGCTTCTGGTTCACCGCCGTCTACGTGCTGCTGTTCATCTCCCTGGTCGGTTGCATCCTGCCGCGCACCCTCGACCACTACCGCGCGCTGCGTACACCGCCGGTGCGGGCGCCGCGCAACCTGACCAGGCTGCCGCACCACTACTCGGGCCCGGCCGAGCGGTCGCCCCGGGAACTCGTCGACCACGCCCGCGCCCAGCTGCGCGGCTGGCGCACCGAGGTCCGCCCCGGCCCCCGCGAGGGTGAACTGGCGCTCTCGGCGGAGAAGGGCTACACCCGCGAACTCGGCAATCTGGTGTTCCATCTGGCGCTGGTCGGGCTGCTGATCGCCATCGCGGCGGGCAAGCTGTTCGGCTACGAGGGCAGCGTCATCGTGCTGGCGAACAACGGTCCCGGCTTCTGCACCACCTCGCCCGCGGTGTTCGACTCGTTCAAGGCGGGCAATGTCAACGACGGCACCGGGATGACCCCGATCTGCGTCCGGGTGAAGGATTTCCGAGCCGACTACCTGACCAACGGGCAGGCGGAGATGTTCACCGCGAACCTCGCCTACCAGGCGGGCGACGACCTGCGGACGAACACCTGGCGCGATACGCGGGTGCAGGTCAACCACCCCTTGCGCGTCGCGGGCGATCGGCTCTACCTGCAAGGTCACGGCTACGCGCCGACCTTCACGGTCACCTTCCCCAGCGGCCAGACCCGCACCGAGTCGATCCAGTGGCGTCCCGACGACGCCTCCACATTCCTGTCCAGCGGCGTGCTGCGGATCGACCCGCCCGGTGGCATGTACGCCACCGACGAGGAGCGCCGCAAGAACCAGATCGCGATCGAGGGGTTGTTCGCGCCGACGGCGATGTTCCACGGGTCGTTGCTGACCTCGGCGTTCCCCGCGATGAACGATCCCGCCGTCGCGGTGGATATCTATCGCGGCGACACCGGCCTGGATACCGGGAAGCCGCAGTCGCTGTTCGCGCTGGACCCCGAGCAGGTCAAACAGGGCCGGCTGGCCAAGGAGGCCAGGGTCAATCTGCGCCCCGGCGAGTCGACCACCTTGCCGAACGGCACCAAGGTCACCTTCGACGGCGCGCAGGAGTTCGTCAATCTGCAGGTCTCGCACGACCCCGCGCAGAAGTGGGTGCTGGTGAGCGCGCTGTTCATGATGGCGGGCCTGCTGGTCTCGCTGCTGATCAAGCGCAGGCGGATCTGGGTGCGGGTCTACCCGGCCGAGGACGCGGCCGGTACCGTTGACAAACGACGCACTGTAGTAGAGATGGGCGGGCTGGCCAGGACCGACCAGGCGGGCTGGGGCGGCGAGTTCGACCGGTTGCGCGCCCGCCTGCTCGACGAGCACGCCGAGACCACGGGAGAGTGACCATGCCGATCGACGAAACCATCGCCAGGTACAGCGATCTCGCGTTCAAGACGGCGATCGTGGTGTACGCGCTGGTGCTGGTACTGCTGATCTGGCAGTACGCGACGGCACGCAGCCGCCAGGTCAGCGAGCGTGAACTGGTGAGCGTGGGTGGCGGATCGACACCGCAGGGTCCCGGCCGGGTCGTCGAGCCCGCGCGGCGGCCGCTGTCGGAGCGGCTCGGCAACATGGCGTTCTCGGTGCTGATGGTCGCCATCGCGTTGCACGTCGGCGCGATCGTGTTGCGCGGCTTCGCGACCCACCGCTTCCCGCTGGGCAACATGTACGAGTTCGTCACGATGGCGACGGCCGCCGCCGTGTTGGTCGGGGTGGTGCTGCTGCGCGAGCAGCGCTATAGCGCGATGTGGGCGTTCCTGCTCGTTCCGGTATTGATCCTGCTGTTCCTCGCGGGCACGGTGCTCTACGCCGACGCCGCGCCCGTGGTGCCCGCGTTGAAGTCGTTCTGGCTGCCGGTGCACGTCACCATCGTGAGCGTGGGCAGCGGCGTGTTCCTGTTCGCGGGCGTGGCGAGCATGCTGTTCCTCTACCGCCTGCGCCAGCCGGACGGCGAGGAGTCCGACAACGTCCTCGGCGTCATCGCCCGCCGCCTGCCCGACGCCCGCACCCTGGACCGCCTGGCCTACAAGGCCACCATCATCGGTTTCCCGCTGTTCGGTGCCGGCGTCATCCTGGGCGCGATCTGGGCCGAGGCCGCCTGGGGCCGCTTCTGGGGCTGGGACCCGAAGGAAACCTGCTCCTTCATCGCCTGGGTCCTCTACGCCGCCTACCTGCACGCCCGAGCCACCTCCGGCTGGCGCGACACCAAGGCTGCCTGGATCAACATCGCCGCCTTCGTCGCGATGTTGTTCAATCTGTTCATCATCAACATGGTGATCAGCGGGTTGCACTCCTACGCTGGGCTGAACTGAGGCTTTACCCGCGCCTTCCCGCGCTCGACGGCGGGCTCGTCCGGGTCGCTGGACAAGTCGGAAGACAGCGGGCAGCTCCGTGGTACCTGCCGGGGGAAACAGCCATCCGTCGGGACAGCGCCGCCCTTACCATTGCGGCATGTCCGTTCCGGATGTAGGACACTCGGACCTCCCTGAGTACATGACATGGGAGGAGTTGGAGCGACTCCCCGAAGAGATCGCGGAGCGGATCGAGTTGTGGGACGGTCGCGTGGTCTGGTTGCTTCGCGGTCCTGCCGAGCATCAGACGTTCTCCAACCGACTCTGGGCCACACTCGAGCGCTGTGCTCGGAAGGACATGTCCGACAATCCCGAACAGTGTTGGCGCGTCACCACCGAGACGAACGTATTTCTGGGTCACGCCGGCAAGTCCAACTTCCTGACACCGGACTTCCTGGTCCACCGCTGTCTCGGATCCGCCTATCAGGATGTGCGCGGCAGTGACGTCGTCCTGGTCGGGGAGGTCCTGTCACCCGGCAACACGCAGACCGACATCGAAGCCAAAAAGGGGCGGTACGCCGGCTCGGGCATCCCGTGGTACTGGGAGGTGACGCTGGCCCGTGAGGTCAGCGCGATCGCCACCGTCCGCGCTTACGGTCTCGACATCGGCCATGCGCAGCTTCCGGACGGGGTTCACCCGCTTCGTGCCGCCAACTACATCCTCGCGGCCGAGTGGACTCACCAAGCCCCGGACGGCGTCGAGTTCGACTTTCCGTTCCCGATCAGCATTCCGTGGGCCGAACTCGAATACTGAGGAGATCGGCTCGCACGTTGATGCGGCTCGCCAGTGTGCGCAGCCGCATGCCGGCACCGCGATCGGTCACAGGGCCGCTGCGCCGATGAGCCGGGAGTGAGGCCGGTGGGGGCCGGGGTTGTGGTCGGATTGCCTTCCGGGGTTCAGGTTGGTCTGTCCGCCGGGGGTCAGATTCGCCTGCGGGCCGCAGGCCAGATCGGGCCAGGAACAGCTCGCCAGGTTGTGGTCCTGACCGGCTTGGGCGACACCGGCCGTCAGCAGACCCATACCGAGCAGGGCGGGTGCGGCGGCGATCGCCAGAGCGCGGGTGAGCCGATGGGTGCGGCGGGTCGAGCGCTGGTTTCGGATCATGTGGTGTGCTCCTCGGTATCGGTGTGGCGGGGCGGTCCCGCTGTCGTGATGACGCTGTCCAGCCTCATGGACACGGGAATGCGCCGAAAGGACACCAAGGGTGCACGGCCACCCACCCCCTGCGGTAAGCCGATTCCCCCGAGGTGGGCTTCCGTTCCGTCATCCGGCGGCTGGGGTCATCGACGATCCGCGATAGTTGAAAACGCAGCTTCATCAGGCTCGGTGCGTCGGGTGTTTCGCGCATACGTGCCGCCGAACGATTGGCGTTGGTGGTCGCGATGGCGCTCGGCGATCATCTTCTGGTGCGGAGGAACTCGGAGCCGGCCGGGAAACGTCGAGTACCGGAATTGGACGCAGCAGCAGGCGAGTTGAGGCTCAGACCTTGGCAGATGTCTTCTGCCGACGTCGATCTCGTGCGGGAAGCGGCGGATGACGAGTTGATTCCGCTGATCACCACGGTGCCGTCGGTCTACACCGCCGAGGAGGCGGCGAGCTTCATCGAGCGTCAGTGGGATCGAACCGAGAGCGGGAGCGGATACCCCTTCGTGATCGCGCGGGCGTCGGACGGTAAACCGCTCGGCAGTATCGGCGTGTGGTCGAAGGATCTCAGCGAAGGACGAGCGTCCATCGGCTACTGGCTGGTGAGATCCGCTCGCGGGCAGGGCATCGCGGCGCACGCACTGCGGACGGTCACCGCTTGGGCGTTCGAGCACCTGCCAGTTTCCCGGCTACAGCTCTATGTGGAACCCTGGAACGTCGCGTCCATCCGGACCGCCGAGCGTGCGGACTTCCGGCGTGAGGGGCTTCTGCGGGGGTGGCAGCTAGTCGGTGACAGCCGCCGCGACATGTACATGTACGCGCGGCTCCGGCCGACTCGGCCACAGGAGAGTCCGCTGCGCCGCGGGCAGGCCATTCGGGTTGCGCTACCGGCAGACGTCGACGGGATCGTCGAGCTGCTTTCAGCGGTCGCGGCCGAGGGCAAATGGATCAGGGCCGAGGCGCCGTTCGATACCGAAGCCGCTGCCCGCCGGATCCTGGCGATGTCGGGCGATGAAAAGCACGGCGTCTTCGTGGCCGAGATCGACGGATCCGTCGCAGGCACGGCGACGGTCGAATTCACCGCACGCGGCGTCACGGCCTTCGCCATGATGGTTGCAGCCGACCAGCGCGGACGCGGCATCGGAACGGCGCTGCTCGACCGAGTCGTCGAATGGTCCCGGGATCATGGCGCCCACAAGGTGACGCTCGAGGTATGGCCCCATAATCAAGCGGCGATGGCGTTGTACGACCGAGCCGGTTTCGAGGTCGAAGGTGTGCTGCGCGCGCATTACCGGCGGCGCAACGGCGAGCTGTGGGACGCGGTGCTCATGAGCCTGTCCTCGGCCGGTGCTCCTGGCATCGGCCGTGGCTCTGGCTAGGTCTCGGCCGCAGGGCAGTTCTCGCGTACGCGCAGGTTGCGAAGGCATTGCCGGGACCGCGGTGGCGAGCTGTGGGAAGGCGCTCGGGATCACTGAACGTCGTAAGCCGTGCCGGTGCGTGCCAAGAATGGACATTTCCCGGAATGCCGTAATTTTTATTGACGTCTTTGCGCGAGAACAATCTGGAGGAAAACATTTTCAGAGTTTGTGGCCGAATTGCGCGGGACCGTCTTCGGTTCGCTATGCGCGCAAAGCTCCGGTCGGCAACGCGCTGAAATATCCCACAGTGGAACCGATAACGCTACGAGTCCATCGTCCTACGAGACACGAGACTTCGCATGTCTGTTAACTAATCGCGCAAGCGCCTACGGGGGCGCCCGTGCTACGGCAGCCGGGTGGGTCTAGAGCCGCGCGACGCAGACGACGAAATGCCGTTGCTGGTAGACGATTCCGCTGTCGGCCGAGCCGCAGGCGTTGACGTCGACGGTGTTCTGCTTGATGTCGATCACCCGGACCGCCCCAGGGGCGGGGGCCGCGCAATCCAGTCGCTTGGGACTGCCGGGGGTCAGTTCCATGCAGCCGCCGACTACCCAGTCGATGTCCAGGCAGAGCGCGGCCTGTGCCGCCCCGTGCAGGGTCTCGTTGTAGGTCTGGTCGGCGTCGGTGGGGCACGCGGCGTTCGCGGGCGCCTTCTCGATGACCTTGTAGACGGAGTTGGGGCTGCCACAAGCGGTTTTGTCGATCCCGCCCGCGCCGCCGAGCTGCACGCAGTCGCCGATGCTCACCTGCAGGCTGGTGGCGCTCTTGTTCGACGCGCCACGCATCGCCGAGGTGGTCGGCAGGGGCTCGGTAGTGGTGGGCAGTTCCTCGGTCGTCGGCGGAGGTGTCGATGTGGTTGGTGCGGTGGCGGTCTGGGCGGCTGCGGCCGGCTCCTCGGCAGGGCCGGACATCGATAGCGCGGCGGCGACCACGAGGGTGGCCGCCAGTCCGGTCCCGACCATGAAGGCGGCCAGGGTGATACCGGCGCGGACACGTTGGCGCGACACGTACGTCCTCCAGAGCTGTGAACCCTTCGACCCACCTAGCGACTCGAAGTTGTGAATCTTGCGGATTGAAGACCACGCCATGCTTACACTACGCGGCACGTCCGCGTCGAGTTTTGCTTCCCAGGCATAGCGATCCGCCCGGGGAATTCACCTGCGTGCGCGGATCCGAAGCTTAGTGATCACAATTGGATAACGAACCGCTCGATCGCGTGTGCCGACCGCCAGATCTGGAAACAAGTCACGGGCGCTGTACAGTCACACGCCATCCGGCCTCCGGAGCCGGTGTCTCGGTGAGAAGGAATTCCAGAATGAAGTTCGGCACTATTGCCGCCATTACGCTCGGTGCGGTTGCCGCAGTGGGCATCACGGCGGGGGCCGCGAACGCGCAACCCGTAGAACCGGATCGAGAGATCACGACAGCAGGTGTCGAGCAGGGGGTGGACTACCGCACCACGGTCTCGCGCGAGACCGGGGCCATCAGCACCGCCGTCGAGCACGGCACCTTCGCGGTGGTCGATGACGGTACCAAGATCAAGCTGACCTCCGATACCGGAGCCGTGGTCGCCGAAGTGCCGCTGACCTTCCAGGTTTCCGGCAGCAAGCTCTCGGTGGCGCACGAAATCTCCGACAGCGGACGGCGTCTCGCGCTCACCCCGAAGGCGGACGCCAAGGAGATCGGCGAGATGCAGCCGATCAGCTCGATGAACCGGCTCATCGCCGAACTGAACCAGAACGTCGTCGGCGTGGTCGGCGGCGCGCTGCTCGGCGGACTGCTCGGGGCTCTGATCGGCCTGGGCTTCTTCAGCATCATCACCGGCCCGATCGGCTTGGTCGTCGGCGCGATCGCGGGCGGAGCCATCCAGGGCGGGCAGCCGTTCATGGACGCGCTGATGGCGGTCGTCAACGGCGAACCCTGATCGGTACCCGCGGATCGGGTGTGGCAGGCGCACCGCAGCGCGCCTGCCACACCCGGACCGGGGTGTCGATCGCCGTGGTGTCCGACGAGGGAGAGGGAGTTCCCCCCGGCGCAACGGCCACGGTTGATACGCGGAACAAAGAGAACGCGCGAACGCCGGATATCGCTGGACGCGTGCTATCGCGCGGGTACTGCGAACGATCAGCGCTCGGCGGAACCGGACTCGCCGTCGCGGTGCTGGCGAGATAGTCGCCAGAGGAACTCCGGGTCGTCGTCGGGTCCGATGACGCGCTTGCGCTGTGGTGAACGGGTCTGCGGGGCAGTGGGTCCAGTCCGCTCGGGGCCGAACGCCTTCCAGCACAACACCGCTATTGCCACCACCGCGATGAGTGCCAACAGGTACGTCACGTCGCTCACCTCCTGATTACGAGGGTAGCCGCGGACGTGACTCCCGCACACCGCAGACGCAGAAAATGGTCTGCGGGCGAGCGCGGACCCGAGCACGACGGGCCCGCGTGCCCTGCGATCAGCGTGCGGTCGCCTCGGTGGTCAGCGACTTGAGCAGCTGGAGTACTTCCGATTCGCGAAACCGGCGATGTCCGCCCGGTGTGCGCAGCGACCCGAGGCGCCCGGCGTGGGCCCAGCGCGTCACGGTCTTGGGGTCGACGTGGAACAGGGCAGCAACCTGGCCCGGAGTCAGCAGGGTGTCCTGGCCGCCGACGGTGATCGCAGTCATAGCAAACCTCTCCGTTCTCGACAGTTCCCTCATCAGATGGCGCCATCGTCGCACTGAAACCCCTAGGTACTCGAACCACCTACAGTTGGTAAAGGGGAGGTAATAGACAAATCGGATGTGCGCCCCACCCCCGGCATTGGGCGTGCACCGGGGGCGGGCAACAGCTTCGCATAGGCTGAGGGATGTGCGTGACGCAACTCCACCAAAAGGTGCTTCCGGACAGCAAACGGCTGGCGCAGGTCGTCGGCTGGCCCGCAATCTGACCCTCTACACCGTCGCCAGGTTGGGTCTCGTGGTAGTGCTGACCGCGGTGATCGTGCTGGCCGCGCGACTGGTGTCGGTGGACATTCCGTTGGTGGTCGCGGCCCTGTTCGCGCTCATCATCGCGATGCCGCTGTCACTGACCCTGTTCAAGCGGCTGCGGGCCAAGGTCAACGAGGACATCGCCGTGGTCGACGAGCGCAGGCGCCGCGACAAGGCCGAGCTACGGGCGCGGTTGCGCGGCGACGAGCCGCCCACCCCGCCGGAGTCGGGGACGTCTTCGTGAAGTCCTGCGATCACACCGCACCGCGCGACTGGGTCGACAACGCGGTGCGGTTGATCGACGCCGACTCCCAGCGCAGCGCGGATACCCACTTGCTGCGCTACCCGCTACCCGCCGGGTGGAACGTCCAGCTCTACCTCAAGGACGAGTCCACGCACATCACCGGCAGCCTCAAGCACCGCCTGGCCCGCTCGCTGTTCCTGTACGCCATCTGCAACGGCTGGGTGACCGAGGGGACGACCGTGGTGGAGGCGTCCTCCGGTTCGACCGCGGTCAGCGAGGCCTACTTCGCGCAGCTGCTCGGCTTGGACTTCGTGGCGGTGATGCCCGCGAGTACCTCCCCGCAGAAGATCGCGCTGATCGAGGCGCAGGGCGGTCGCTGCCATTTCGTGCGGCGCCCGCCGGACATGTACACCGAGGCGGCGCGGTTGGCGGCCGAATGCGGCGGTCACTACATGGACCAGTTCACCCACGCCGAGCGCGCCACCGACTGGCGAGGCAACAACAACATCGCCGAGTCGATCTTCCAGCAGATGGCGTTGGAGGCCAATCCGGTGCCGGAATGGGTCGTGGTCGGCGCGGGCACGGGTGGCACCAGCGCCACGATCGGCCGCTACATCCGGTATCGCAGGCATGCGACGAAGCTGGCCGTGGTCGATCCGGAGAACTCCGCTTTCTACGGCGGTTACGAGACGCGGGACGCGGGCTACCAGACCGGAATGCCTTCGCGGATCGAAGGCATCGGGCGCCCGAGGGTCGAGCCCTCGTTCGTCGGCCAAGTGGTGGACCGCATGTTCGAGGTGCCCGACGCGGCGTCCATCGCGGCGGCCAGGTTCGCGAGCGCGCGGCTGGGTCGCCGGGTCGGCGGATCGACCGGGACCAACCTGTGGGGCGTGTTCGCCCTGATCGCCGAGATGCTCGCCGAAGGGCGCGGCGGCAGCGTCGTCACCTTGCTGTGTGACGGCGGGGACCGTTATGCCGGAACGTATTTCGACGATGCGTGGGTCGCGTCCCATGGGCTGGATCTCGCCGGGCCCACCGCCGTCCTGGAAAAGTTCGTGGCGACCGGAATCTGGGACGCCTGATCGGTTCAGGCCTCGCCTGAGCGCGAGGCTTCTTGTTCGCCGAGCGTGGAATCGGGCTCTGTCATGCCCTCGCGTGTCAATTTTTGTTGACATCACACGCGAGCGTCAATAAAAATTGACGACATGACAGAAGCAACCACCCTGGCGGCCGCCGCGGGCAGCCCCGATCCGAAGGTCGGGCTGCGCGCGGTGCTCGCGCTACGCAGGCTGCTCGAACGTCTCGAAGCGATCCAGGTGGCCAACGCCCGTGCCCAGGGCTGGTCCTGGCAGGCGATCGCGGAAGCGCTCGAGGTGAGCAAGCAGGCGGTCCATCAGAAGTACAACCGGAAAGGCAGGAGCCGCTGATGTTCGAACGGTTCAGCAGGTCGGCGCGCACGGCGATCGTCGTCGCCCAGGAGGACGCGCGCGAACTCCGTGCGTCGAATATCGAGGTCGAACACGTGTTGCTCGGGTTGCTCGGCCAAGCCGAGCCGGAATTGGCGGCGTTGCTCGCGGAGGCGGGACTCACGCGCGACGGCGTGCGCCGCGCGCTGGCCGAGCAGGGCAATGGGGTTCCCCTCGGACCCGAGGACGCCGAGGCATTGCGGTCCATCGGCATCGATCTGGACGCCGTCCGGGAGTCACTGGAAGCGCATTTCGGCGAGGACGCGCTCGACCGCGCCGCGCCGGATCTTCGACGTGGGTCGTTCCCGTGGGGTCGCGGCGGGTACTACGGGCACATCCCGTTCACCAGGGAAGCGAAGAAAGTGCTCGAGCTCTCCCTGCGGGAGGCGCTCGGCCGCAAGGACAAGAGCATCGAATCCGGGCACATGCTGCTCGGCATCATGCGCGCCCCCAACGAGACGACGGTGCGCCTGTTCGGCGGGCCCACCGTGATCAAGGAGTTGCGCCCCAAGGTGCACGCCCTGCTCGACCGTGCGGCCTGAGCCCGCGGACATGCGCAGGCGGGGTTCCTGTCTTCCAGCGGCGCATGTCCGCACCCTGGGCCTAGCATTGGGCCATGCAGCTCGTGATTCGGTTGATCATCAACGCGGTGGCCATCTGGCTGGCCGCCTTCTGGGTCGACAAGATCGACATCCTCGCTCCCGAAGGCGGCAACGGCGCAAAGATCGCGGTCGTCCTCGCGGTGGCCGCGGTGTTCACGGTGGTGAACGCACTGGTCAAGCCGATCGTGAAGCTGCTGTCACTACCACTGGTGATCGTGACGCTCGGCCTGTTCCTGCTCGTGATCAACGCGCTCATGCTGTGGCTGACCGCCGAGATCACCGAAGCGTTCACCGATTACGGCCTGCGCGTCGAAGGTTTCTGGGCCGCGGTGATCGGCGGCATCATCGTCTCGATCGTGAACTGGGTGCTCGGCATCCTGGTGCCGGACGAGGACTAGTCCGCCACGCCGCTCGTGCGGAACTCGTCACCGGGCCGCGTCGGTCGGCACGGGCGCTAGCCCAGCCCGACCGCGAGCGCGGTGACCGCCGACCAGACCAGCAGGGCCAGGCCGGAATCCCGCAGCGCGGGAATCAGTTCCAGGCCGCCCTTGCCGCCGCGCACCGGCGCGTTGGCGCGCACCGCGAGCGGGATCGCGATCAAGCCGGCCAGTGCCCACGGTGTGCGGGCGACCAGCGCCAACGTCACGAGGAACGGCACGGCGAGCAGCGCGAGGTGCAGCGTGCGGGTGCGCGGGTCGCCGAGTTTCACGGCGAGCGTGACCTTCCCGGATTCGGTGTCGGTGGGAATGTCGCGCAGGTTGTTCGCGACGAGCACGGCGCTGGAGAACGCGCCCACCGCGACCGCCAGCAGCGCGCCCACCCAGTCGATCCGGTCCGCCTGCACGAACTGGGTGCCGAGCACCGCGACCAGGCCGAAGAAGACGAACACCGCCACTTCGCCGAATCCGCTGTAGCCGTACGGGTTGCTGCCACCGGTGTAGTACCAGGCCCCCGCCAGGCAGGCCGCGCCGATGAGCAGCAGCCACCACGCGCTGGTGAACACCAGCACCAGACCGAAGACGGCGCCGATGACCAGGCTGACGATCGCGGCGGTCTTCACCGCGCCGGGCGAGGCCAGCTTCTGCCCGACCAGGCGCAACGGGCCGACCCGGACGTCGTCGGTGCCGCGGACGCCGTCGGAGTAGTCGTTGGCGTAGTTCACGCCGATGATCAGCGCCAGCGAAACGAGCAGCGCGAGAATCGCTTTCCACCACACCGCACCGTCGACGGACGCGGCGGCTCCGGTTCCGGCGAGCACCGGGGCGATCGCGTTCGGCAGGGTGCGGGGTCGCGCGCCCTCGATCCATTGCGCTGCAGTAGCCATGTCCGCAGCATAATGGGCGCATTCGGGCACGGTCCGCCCTCAGCTCGCGCGCGGCGATCAGGCCGTTTCGGTAGTCGCCGCCTGCTGCAACCGCGCGAGCCCCTTTTCGAAGTCCCGGCCGACGAATTTGTCCATCGGGATGAACTTGCCGATGACGCCCATCAGGCCGGTCTGCCTGCCGGTCATCCGCCAAGTCACTTCGGTGCCGGTCTCGACCGGGTCCAGAATGAAGGTCACCATGTTGGTCGCCTTCATCGGCTTCAGGAACTCCAGGCGAACGCCGATCTCGTGGTCGGCGCTGCCGATGATCTCCATGCTGCCCGCGCCGGCTTTGCGGTTGCCGCTCCAGGCGTAGCGCGCGCCGACACCGGAGTCCGCGCCGGAATAACTGCGCTGCAGCTGCGGGTCGAGGTCCTCCCACGGCGACCACTCGACCCACTTGTGGAAATCGTTGATCAGCCTGTGCACACGCGCGGGCTCGGCCGTGACCACGGCCGATCGGACCACCTCGAACTCAGCCATGGGGGTCAGACTATGCCACCGACCGCTCACAGTCCCGGCAAAAAAATCGTGTCGGCCCCGTCGGGTCCGCTCGCCTACGATGACCGCGGGATGTTTCCGGAGCGCAGCGGCCCGCACGGCCACAGTCGAGCAGTGACGACGCCCGCAGGCGAATCGGTCGTGGTGGCCCTGCTGGGCGAGGTCGCGCTGCGCCGTGACGGCCTGCTGACGCCGCTGCCCGGCGCACGATCCCGGCTGCTGCTCACCGCCCTCGCGCTGCGCCCCGGCCGCAGCCGCGGCGCGCACGCCCTGATCGAGGATGTCTGGGGCGAACAGCCGCCTCGGTCGCCGATGAACGCGCTGCACACCCAGGTCTCCCGGCTGCGGTCGGCACTGCCGGAGGGCGCGCTGGAAATCGGCCCGGCGGGCTACCGGTTGACGCTCGCCGCCGAACAGGTCGATTTGTCCTCGGTAGGCGAGCGCGTCACGCGGGCGCGCGAGCTGCACGCCGCGGGTGACATTTCCGGATGTTTGGCGCAGATCGCGAGCGCGCGGGCGCTGTGGCGCGGGGATCCCGGCGCCGATCTGCCACCGGGTGAGCTCGCCGACGAGTTACGCCACGCGGCCGGGCGGCGAAGCGCCGAACTCGATGAGCTCGAACTCGCCGCACGCGAGGGCGGCGGTGACATCGACGGCGCCTTGGACCTGGCTCGGCTGCGCGCCGCCGCGGACCCGTTGGACGAGCCCGCGCAGCTGACCCTGATGCGTCTGCTCGCCGCCTCGGGACGGAGCAACGAGGCGCTGGAATCGTTCGCGGCCTTCCGTTGGCGATTGGCCGACCAGCTCGGCGCCGATCCCGGACCGGCGCTTTCCGCGGCGCATACGGCGATCCTGCGCGGCGAGCCGATCGGGCTCACCGCCCCGCCGCGTGCCACGACGCCGGTGGCGAGCGCGGGATACCGAACCGGGTTCCCGGCCACTTCCACGCCCTCGGCCGAAGCGGCCCCGGAACCGCAGCCCGCCGCGATGGGGCTGCGCGCCGCCCCCAACGCGCTGCTCGGCCGGACGGACGATCTCGCCGCGCTCACCGATCTGCTGGACGACTCCAGGGTGGTGACCGTGCTCGGCCCGGGCGGCGCGGGCAAGACCAGGGTCGCGAACGAGCTCGGTGCGCGGGTGGCGCGCACCCGCCCGGTGGCGCTGGTGGAGCTGGCCTCGGTGCGTGCCGAAGGAGGCGACGCCAGGGTCGAGATCGAGGCGGCGATCGCCGCGGTGCTCGGGCTCAGCGAGGTCACCTTCGACACGGCGACGCTGCGCTCCGGGCAGACGGTCGATCTGCGCAGGCGGTTGCGCGACGCGGTGTCGGCGCGCTCGATGCTGCTGATCCTGGACAACTGCGAGCATCTGGTCGACGCGGTCGCCGTGGTGGTCGCCGACCTGATCGGCGCCGCGCCACGGCTGACCGTGCTCACCACGAGCCGGTCGCCGTTGACGATCACCGCGGAGGCGGTGTATCCGTTGCCGCCGCTGACCATCGATCCGGCGGGCTCACCCGCCACCGAGCTGTTCGCCGCCCGTGCCAGGGCCGTGCGCCCGGCGGTCCGGCTGGACCCCGAGATCGTCGCCCAGCTCTGCCACACGCTCGACGGGCTGCCGCTGGCCATCGAACTGGCCGCCGCCCGCGTCCGGGCGATGAGCGTCGAGGAGATCAACGAGCGATTGGCCGATCGGTTCGCGCTGCTGCGCCACGGGGACCGCAGCTCGCCCGAACGGCATCGCACGCTGCACGCGGTGATCGACTGGAGCTGGAACCTGCTCGATACCGAACAGCAAGCGACACTGCGCCGGTTGTGCCGATTTCCGGCCGGTTTCACGCTGGCGGCCGCCGAGGCGGTCGCGGGTGGAGCCGACGTGACCGATGTCGCCGCGGCCGTCGACGGTCTGGTCAACCAATCGCTGCTCACCGTGCTGGACGACGAACTGCTCGGCACCCGCTATCGCATGCTGGAGACGGTGCGGGAATTCGGTGAAGAGCAGCTGGTCGCCACGGCGGGGGAGCCGGACGCGGTCGACACCCGGATGATGCGGTGGGCCAAGGACTACGCCGATGACGCGGCGAGCCGGTATATGACCGGCGATCAGGTTCACCTTGCCCTCTCCGTGGCGGCGGAGCTGGACAACTTGCTCGCCGCGCTGCGTTGTGGCATCGAACGACGGGATGCCGCAACGGCCTACACGGTGTTCCCGGTTGTCGCCACGCTGTGGGTGATCCGCGGATCTCATATGGAAGTGATCGCCTGGGCCCAGCGGGTCATCGAGCTGGAACCGGCCGACTTCGGTCCGGAAGGTCCGCGTCCGGACCTCGTGCTCGTCACCTACCAGATGACCTTCCTGCATCTCGCTTACACCAACGGCAGCGCCAGGGAGATCGCCGCGCTGCGCCTGCGCGTGCGCCGCTTGCTTCGTCTCTCCGTCGAACTCACCGAGAACAGCCGATTCGTCGCCGGGGTGGTGCTCACCAGAGCCGATGCGCGCGGACTCAGCAGGCTGCTCGCCGAGGCGGCGCGTTCGGCCGATCCGGAGACCAGGGGCACGGCGCTGTTGCTGCGGGCCAACATCCGGGAAAACCTCGGCGACGTGCGCGGCTCCACCATCGATGCGATGAAGGCGCTGGAAGTCCTCGGACACGAGAACGTCTGGAGCGTGGCCATGGTGAGCAGGCACCTGGGACAGGTCTGTGGACAGATCGCCCAGTACGCCGAATCGGTGACCTATTACCGCCGCTCGCTCGACTTGCTGCAGCGGCTCGGCGCCTACGAGGACACGGTGGAGATCCGCAGCCTGCTGGTGGCTTCGCTGGTGGGCGCCGGCGATCTGGAGCAGGCCCGGCGGGAACTGGACCTCGCGTTGGGCACGCCGGACCTGGACACCTCGTCTCTCGGACAGAATCGGCTGCTGTCCACGGTGATGCAGAGTTCGGCTGAACTGACATTCGCGACCGGCGACAGCGCAGGCGGATTCGCGCGCTACGAGCGTGCGCTGGAGCTGTTCGGCTGGCCGGACCAGGCGCTCGGTCCCGGGCCCGGCGCCCTGATGCTCGCCGCGGCGGCGCTCGCCGCGCAGGTGCTCCACGGCGGCGCCGGCTCGAGCGCGGTCCTGGCCGCACAGCTGGCCGAGCTCACCGTGCCGATGATGACCCAATACCGGGATTTGCCACAGATCGGCGGTGTCGCCTGCGCGGTCGGGTCGTATCTCATCGCCGTCGACCGCGAGGTCGGCACGGGTCTCGACTTGTTGGTGCTAGCGCCGAACGTCTTCTGCCGTCAGGATTTCCCCTCCATGCGCTGGCAGCGGCACCTGGACGCGGCGATCGCGAAGCTCGGTGCCGACCAGGTCGCGCAAGCCCGCCGCCGCCTCGGCCACCTGCGCCGCGGTGAATCCGCCGACCGCATCATCCGAATGCTCCACAGCTTGAGCGCCACCCACTGACGGTCGTCGCTTACGTGATTGGTTCTTCGCCGACGCTCTGGCATGCGCGGGGGATTCCGGCCGTACGACATACGCCGAAAGCAGGCCGGGTAACAGTCGTCACCCGGCCTGCTCGTGTGTGGAGAGCGCTCATGCCCGCCGCATGTACGCCTTGACCGTGAGCGGTGCGAAGATCGCGATGACCACCAGCGCGCCGATCAACGACCAGGCCAGGTCGCCGCCGAAACCGGCGCCGTTCATCAATCCGCGGCACGCGTTCACCATGTAGTACACGGGGTTCACGTGATTGAGGCCCTGCATCCAGCCCGGCATCGTGCTCACCATGGCGAAGGCGCCGGACATGAAGGTCAGCGGGAACATGATCATCATCGAGATGCCCTGCACGCCCGCGGCACTCTTGCCGGTGACCCCGACCAGCGCCCAGATCCAGCTGATCGCGAACGAGCAGACCACGATGACCAGACCCGCCGCGACCACGCCGAGCACACCGCCCTCCGGGCGGTAGCCGATGGCGACGCCGACGACGATGGTGAGCACGGTCGCGATGACGTAGCGCACCATGTCGGCCAGCAGCGCGCCCGCCAGCGCCGAGATGCGGGCGATGGGCAGGGACTTGAACCGGTCGAAGACGCCCTTGTCCATGTCCTCACGCAACTGGGTGCCGGTGACCACCGAGGTGAGCACCACGGTCTGCACCAGGATGCCGGGGATCAGGACCGGCAGATAGTCGTGCACGCTGCCGCCGATGGCGCCGCCGAAGATGTAGGCGAACAAGGCGGTGAACAGGATCGGCTGAATCGTCACGTCGAACAGCTGCTCGGGCTTGTGCTTGATCTTCAGCAGGCCGCGGTAGGCCATGGTGAACGAATTCGACACCGCCTGGCCCAGCGGAACGTGGTTGCTGACTTCGGGAATCTTCGTCGGCGCGGCATGGCGCGCCTCGGTCCTGGTGATGGTGGTCATGCTGGGTTCCTTATCGGCGTGCGCGGGCGCTTCGTGGTCACGCAGGCTGGCGCCTGCGGGCCGGGCGTTCACGCCGCGCTCTTCTCGGACTCGTCGGTGGTGTCGTCGGCGGGGTGGCCGGTGATGGTGAGGAAGACCTCGTCCAGGCTCGGCTTGGTCACGGTGATCTCGTCGACGCCGATCTCCCGCTCGCGCAGACGGATCAGCAGATCGGCGGTGACGCCGGCGTCGGTCAACGGCGCGGTGAGCCGCCCGGCCTCCGGGGTGATCTGCGCTTCGACGCCGAGGAAATCGCCGATGATGTGGCGCGCCTCATCGAGCCTGCCGCGATCGACCAACGTCAGGTGCAGGCTGGAGCCGCCCACGGAGGCCTTCAGTTCGTCGGCCGTGCCGTCGGCGATCACCTTGCCGTGGTCGATCACCGCGATCCGGTCGGCCAGCTGGTCGGCCTCGTCCAGATACTGGGTGGTGAGCAGCACCGTCGCGCCTTCCCGGACGAGGCGGCGGATGGTCTCCCACATCTGGGCGCGGGTGCGCGGGTCGAGGCCGGTGGTCGGTTCGTCGAGGAACAGCAGCGGCGGCGTCGCGATCAGGCTGGCCGCCAGATCGAGCCTGCGCCGCATGCCGCCGGAGAAGTTCCGCAGCGGCTTGTTCGCCGCCTCGGTGAGATCGAACTCCTCCAGCAGGTCGGCCGCTTTGCGCCGGGCATCGATGCTGCTGAGCCCGAGCAGGCGGGAGAAGACGATCAGGTTCTCGGTGGCGGTCAGGTCCTCGTCGACGGAGGCGTACTGGCCCGTGACGCCGATGAGCGAGCGGACCGCCGTCGGCTCCGCCACCACGTCGTGGCCGAAGATGCGGCCGCGGCCGCCGTCCGGTCGCAGCAGGGTCGCGAGCATGCGGATGGTCGTGGTCTTGCCTGCGCCGTTCGGACCGAGCACGCCGTACACCGAGCCCTGCGGCACCGCCAGGCTCACCCCATCGACGGCACGCTGTTCCCCGAACACCTTGACCAGGCCGTCCGCCTCGACGGCGAGCGCTGAAGTTGGTGCGAAAGAAGTCATGTGGACAACTGTGGACACCGAGACTTGCACGGCTCTTGCGCGGCGCTGTCGCATGACATGCCGGACGGAGCGGGGCAGCGCGCTGCCCCGCTGCCGCTAGTGGGTCGAGTCGGCCAAAAGGTATTCGCGGACTTTGGCGCGGTCGGGCTTCCCGGGGCCGCGGAGGGGGAACTCGTCGAGAACGGCGAGTTCGCGGGGAGCGGCGATGGAGTCCAGTTCGTCGGCGACGTATTCGCGCAGCTCGGCCAGGTCGGGGGTGGCACCGGGGGCGGGGATCACGGCGACGGCGACGCGCTGGCCGAGGCGTTCGTCCGGCAGGCCGACGACGACCACCTCGCTGATCGTGGGGTGGTTGATCAGCACGGCCTCGACCACCTGCGGGATCACCAGCAGGCCGCCGGTGGTGATCGCCTCGTCGAGCCGTCCGGTAATGCTCAGCAGGCCGTTGTCGAAGGCGCCCGCGTCCTCGGTGCGGAACCAGCCCGGTTCGGCGAAGGCGGGATGGTCGGGCTGGTTGCGGTAGCCCGTGGCGATCATGGCGCCGCCCAGCACCACCCGGCCGTCTTCGATCCGGACCTTCGTGCCCTCCAGCGGCACGCCGTCGTATACGCAGCCGCCGCAGGTCTCGCTCATGCCATAGGTGCGCACCACGGTGATGCCCGCGGCTCGCGCGCGCTCGTAGACCGGCTGCGGAGTGGCCGCGCCGCCCACCAGTACGCCGTCGAGCTCGGCCAGCGCGGTGGTGGCCACCGGCGACTCGAGCGCCTTGATCAGCTGGGTCGGGACCAGGGATGTGTAGCGCCGTTCACCGCGCATACCCGTGATCGCGCCGGCCAGCGCCTCGGGCAGGAATCCGCCGGACACGTCCAGCACGGTGGGTTCGGTCCCCGCCAGGATGCTGCGCAGCAGCACCTGGATACCGGCGATGTGATGGGTGGGCAGGGCCAGCAACCAGTTGCCGGGACCGCCGAGCCGGTCGTGTGTGGCGGTGCCGCTCGCGCGCAGGGCGGCCGAACTCAACATCGCGCCCTTCGGCACGCCCGTGGTGCCGGAGGTGGTCACCACCAGGGCGACTTCCTCGTCGATCGGCTCGCCGGGGGAGAGGGCGTCGCTCAAGCGTCTCGACTCGCGTCGATCGCTGTTGGGAACGGGCAGCCACGCGGCCCCGCTACCTTCCAGCGCCGCCCGCAGATGGGGCATGACATCGCCGAGACCGGACCCGGTGGGCATCGGCAGGGTGCGCAGTGTCTTACTCATGCCATGCCTCGCCGCTCGCCAGGCTCGGTCGTGCCCAGAGCCGCTGTCCCCATGGCTCGCTCGCTGCACTCCCTCACGGTAGGGATCGTGTCATGCCCGCGTAACCGCGTGCGGAACGGGTCGGTATGCCGGAGTGGCGCACCCGCGGCGCGGTCACCCGGTCGGATCGGGGCTCAAGTACGACAGACATCGAGACTGCGATTCACTCGGTCGGACGGGACACGGACACAGCCGGCCCGGACGTCGGCGGTCGGGTGGCCGTCCGAGCGTTATCGTCCTCGCCGGTTCTCGCGTTGGCAACTCGGTGGCGCCCGCCGAACTACCGATCCGAACCGTTGCTACGACGGCGACCAGCGGGAATCCCGCCTGATCGGATGCGACGGCGGGACCTCCACCAGAACGACCGGCACGCCGTCGGGATCGTGCACCCACATCTCGTGCAAGCCCCACGGCTCCTCGACCGGTGCACGGTCGATCGCGATGCCCTTCAGCGCCAGTTCCGCGGCGGCGGCGGACACGTCGCGCACCTGGAGCCAGATGGCGCCCTCGAACGACGACGATTCCCCCGACCCGCCGTGCGCGGCCACCTCGATCAGCGATTGGCCCGCGAAGAAGACGGTGCCGCCCGGATATTCCCGCGCGATGGCCAGCTCCAGTCCGTCCCGGTAGAACGCGAGCGTGGCCTGGTAATCGGCGGGCCGCAGGATGATCCGGCTGCTGAGGATGTCCATATCAGAAGTACCAGGGGTAGGGAGTCCAGTCCGGCTCGCGTTTCTGCAGGAACGCGTCGCGGCCTTCGACGGCTTCGTCGGTCATGTAGGCCATCCTGGTCGCCTCGCCCGCGAAGAGTTGCTGGCCGACCAGACCGTCGTCCAGCAAATTGAACGCGTACTTCAGCATGCGCTGCGCCTGCGGGGATTTGCCGTTGATGTCGGCGGTCCACTCCAGTGCGACGTCCTCCAGCTCGGCGTGGTCGACGACCTTGTTCACCGCGCCCATCTGGTGCATTTCCTCGGCGGTGTAGGGGCGGCCGAGGAAGAAGATCTCGCGGGCGAACTTCTGGCCGACCATCTTGGCCAGGTAGGCGCTGCCGTAGCCGCCGTCGAAGCTGCCCACGTCGGCGTCGGTCTGCTTGAAGCGGGCGTGCTCGCGGCTGGCCAGGGTGAGGTCGCAGACCACGTGCAGGCTGTGACCACCGCCCGCGGCCCACCCGTTCACCAGGGCGATCACCACCTTCGGCATGAAACGGATCAACCGCTGCACCTCCAGGATGTGCAGGCGGCCCGCGCGGGCCTGGTCGACCGTGTCCGCGGTGTCACCGCTGGCGTACTGGTATCCGCTGCGGCCGCGGATGCGCTGGTCACCGCCGGAGCAGAACGCCCAGCCGCCGTCCTTGGGGCTGGGGCCGTTGCCGGTGAGCAGCACCGCGCCGACGTCCGAAGTCATCCGCGCGTGGTCGAGTGCCCGGAAGAGTTCGTCGACCGTGTGCGGGCGGAACGCATTGCGCACCTCCGGCCGGTCGAACGCCACACGCACGGTGCCCTGCTCGATGTGCCGGTGATAGGTGATGTCGGTCAGGTTCTCGAATCCCGGAACGGGACGCCACAGCTTCGGATTGAACGTCACCCGGGCAATGCTAGGTCGCGCTGCGCCCGAAAGTCGTGAGCGGGCAGAGGGATCTCGATTTGACGGTGTAAAAATACGCGTTACCGTGCAAGTTATGAGCGAGCAAGTGAAACCGGTTATCGACCGGAGCGCGGTGGACGGGTCCCGGTATGAGAAGCACGGCGGATTCCCGAAGGTCACCCCCGCGCGGGTCGGACCGAACTTCGGCGGATTCGTGGAAGCCATGCGGACGTTGCAGGATCTCGCCGTCTCCGTGGACGCGCCCGACGACGTGTTCGGGGCCGCGCAGGCCAAAGCCCGCGAGCTGATCGATCTGCTGGAGCCCTATCGCGCGCCCGAGTTGCAGGGACCGGCCGGCCGCGCCGTCGAACTGCCGGGACGGGGAAGCCTTCTGCTGCTGCCGTGGCAGGTGGTCGAGGCGGGGCCGGGCGGCATCGAGATGACGGGTGTGTTCCGCCGTTTCCATCTCGGCGGCAACGGCGCCGCGCACGGCGGTGTGCTGCCGCTGCTGTTCGACGATCTGCTCGGCATGATCGTGCACTACGCCGGGCGGCCGATCAGCCGCACCGCGTACCTTCATGTGAACTACCGCAAGATCACTCCGCTGGAAACACAACTGACGGTTCGCGGACGGGTCGACCGGATCGAAGGGCGCAAAACTTTCATCGCCGCCGAATTGCTCGATGAGCAGGGCGATCTGCTCGCCGACTGCGAAGGTCTGATGGTGGAGTTGCTCCCGTGGCAGCCGTAGCCGGGTGAATGCTGGCGCGGGTGCGTATAGTTGCCCTCGCTCGTTCATCGATACCGATCCGGAGGAACCTGAAAGTGGTTGCAGCACTGTCTGAATCCCTGCTCGACGACGCGAAGCGCCCGGCTTTCCTTGCCGACGCCGTCGAGGTTCTCGATGCCGAGGTCTCGGACAAGGGTGGTGCGTCCGGCCTGGCTGTGAAGGGTGGCTACGCGGCGGTCAAGAAGATCAGCCCGTCCATCGTGCCCGATGCGCTGGAGTCGTTGGCGCCCAAGTTCGTCGCGCAGCTGGAGCCGTTCTGGCAGGAGTACACGGCGTCGGGCTCCGGCAAGTTCGCCGATCTGCTCGTCGCCAAGTCGGACGAGGTCGCCGAGGCGTTGCTCGCCGTCACCGACGCTCGGGCCGAATCCTCCACTCGCCCGGCCCTGCAGAAGGTCTACTCCTCGATGCGTTCCTCGGCGAAGAAGAACGTCATCGAGGCGCTGCCGCGCGTGGGCGACCTGATCCAGAAGCACGCTCAGTAGTTTTTCCAGCGCCTGCGGCGCTGGGTGTTCGCGGCCCCCTCTTGGCTCGCGTCCGAGCGACCACCGCTTGCGACTTCGTCGCGGACGCGGCGGCCACTCGGACGCGAGCCGGGCCGCGAACGGCGCGCATGCTCGGTCTCGCTTCGCTCGAAACCGGGAGCTGAGCGGTGTGGTCGAGGGTAGGAGTCAGGGCTACGATTTGAGTCCTGCCTTGTAACGGTCGCGTCCGAGTGATTACTGCTGGCCCTATGGTCGCGGACGTAGCCGGTGCTCGGAGGGGAGCAGGGCGGTGTTTGTGCAGCGCCTGCGAAGCCGCAGTGTTGCGGGTCCCTCCTTGGAGCGCGACCACGCCTACCAATAGCGACCTCCCTGCGCATGATCGAATGTCAGCCGGGCCGCGATAGCGACCTCCCTGCGCCATGTTCGGACGTCAGCCGAGGCGCGCGGGCTCGTCGGCCTCCTCGGGAGCGATCGCGGCCCGGAGGCAGTGTCCGAGGACACGTGTGATTGCGAGCCTCCCGGCGGCGACTTCCAGTTGACTGTCTGCCAGTCTGGAGACGTGAACCCGTCAACAGCACAAGCGCAGGTCGTCGTCGACGAACTCGTGCGCGGGGGCGTGCGGGATGTCGTCCTGTGCCCCGGCTCCCGGAACGCTCCGCTGGCCTTCGCCCTCCAGGCTGCCGACGCGGCGGGGCGGCTGCGGCTGCATATGCGGATCGACGAGCGAACGGCGGGCTTTCTCGCCGTCGGGCTCGCGATCGCGAGCGGGCACCCGGTCCCGGTCGTGATGACCTCGGGCACCGCGGTGGCCAACCTCGGGCCGGCCGTGCTGGAGGCGAACTATGCCCGCGTCCCGCTGGTGGTGCTCAGCGCCAACCGACCCTATGAACTGCTCGGCTCCGGAGCCAACCAGACCGTCGAACAGCTCGGCCTGTTCGGCAGCCAGGTCCGCGCCACCATCTCGCTCGGTCTGGCGGAGCAGGAGGCCGGGGACGCCGAGCACCCGCCCTATGGCCAGCAGAACAGCCAGTGGCGTTCCGCGGTGTGCCGGGTGCTGGCGGCGGCGCGCGGCACTCGCTCCGGCAACGCGGGCCCGGTGCACTTCGATGTCCCGCTGCGTGAGCCGCTGGTCCCCGACCTGGCGCCGGGTGAGTCTGCTCCCACGGGTCGCGCGGGCGAGTGCGCCTGGACCGAGACCCAGTACGCCACCCTGGACGTGCCGCTCGATCTCGACCTCACACCGGACACGGTGGTGATCTCCGGACACGGCGCCGGGTTGCGCCCGGAGCTGGCGGATCTGCCGACCGTCGCCGAGCCCACCGCCCCCATGCACGGCCCCGCGCTGCATCCGCTGGTGCTGTCGCTGCTGCGGCCGAAGCAGGCGATCATCACCGGCCGCCCGACCCTGCACCGGCAGGTCTCGAAGGTGCTCGCCGATCCGGACGTCCGGGTCTACGCGCTCACCACGGGTCCGCGCTGGCCCGACGTGTCCGGCAACGTGGTCGGTACCGGCACGCGCGCGGTCATCAGCGGCGCTCCCAGCGCGGGATGGCTGGAGCAGTGTCGTGAACTGAACGCGAAAGCCGACCAGGTGGTGCGCGCCGAACTCGCGCGGCATCCGAAACCCACCGGGCTGCACGTCGCCGCGGTCGTGATGGACGCGCTGCGGGACGGCGACCAACTGCTGCTCGGCGCCTCGAACCCGGTGCGGGACGCCGCGCTGGTGTCGCATCCGCGGCCGGGGATCAAGGTGCTGTCGAATCGCGGCGTGGCCGGGATCGACGGCACGGTGTCCACCGCGGTGGGCGCCGCCCTGCACCACGAGGGGCGCACCATCGCGCTGATCGGCGATCTGACCTTCCTGCACGACGCGTCCGGTCTGCTGATCGGCCCCGGCGAACCGCGACCGGCCGACTTGACCATCGTGGTGGCCAACGACGACGGCGGCGGCATCTTCGAGCTGCTCGAGCAGGGCGACCCGCAGTACGCGGGCGTGTTCGAACGGGTCTTCGGCACCCCGCACGGCATGGATCTCGCCGCCTTGTGCGCCGCCTATCGCATCCCGCACCGGCAGGTGGACCCGCAACAGCTGGCCGTCGAGCTGACCGGGCACGCCCATGGCATGCGGGTGCTCGAGGTGGCCACCGAGCGGTCCAGCCTGCGGGAACTGCACGCGACGGTGCGGGCGAAAATCCAGCCCTGAGCCGTACGGTCAGAAGCCGAATTCGTCCTCGGGGTCGTCGTCCATCGGAACCACGATGGACTGCTCGAGCACGTCCGCCGGATTCGCCTCCAATACGTCGCGTTCGGGAATCGCCCGTCCGACGGCGTCGTCCTGCTCCGGCAGGTCGTCGGCGACCACCGGCTCCTCCGGATACGCCGGGACGGACTGCTCGGCGAGATCCGCCTCCGGGACCGCGTCGGCAAGGGGATCTGACATCGTGCGCTCCTCTCCGCGTGGGCGTCTCGATGGGCATACCCGTCGCGGGATGCCGCAATCGAGGCGGACGATCGACTCCGACTGCATCGAGGATGCCCGTGGTCGGGACGGACGGCAAGCATTTTCGCCTCAGCGTTGTCGCTCTTCGTCGACCCGCGCCGCCGTGGCATCGGCGGGGTGCTCGACCAGTGCGAGCGTGCGTCCGGCCATGAACCGCGCGGTCCGCACCGCCGTCCCCGATCGCGTCACTTCGCTGACTTCGACCACGCCACGCGCGATCCTGACTTCGACCCGCCGCCCCGCCCGGGTAGCCGCGATCTCGTAACTGCGAGATCCGTCGCCGACGTCGACGACGATCTCCACCCGATCACCCTTCATCTACCAATTATCCGCTTTTCCAGCGCATTTCGCCGCTACGAGTGCGTAACGGCGGTACCTCGCGTCGGTCGAGACGGCCCGGTTCCGCGGTTACCGAGCGGGCCTGCGCGGTCCGACTCCGAGCCTGCGTGCCGCGCGGCCCATGAGACGAGACATTCCGGCCGGAAAGGAATCCGGTTCGGGAACCGTCACCGGGCGGATCCGGCCATTGTGGATCGCGGTTATCCGCCAGCCCTCGGAGGTGCGTACCAGCACCAGCGTCTGGCGCGATCGCCTGCGCTCGGGCAGCCGCGATCGCCACGGCATCAGTACCGACGCCGTGCCGTGCAGGATCGCCACGTCCGGTGTGACGAAGCGAATCGACTCCAGGTCGCCGACCAGTGCGGAGCCTGCCAGCACGCCTCGGAAGAGCTTGTCGTGATTGCGCTGGTGCTCCGCTCGGCCGATCGCGCGGGTGCCGTCATAGGACACGTAGTCGGAGTCGGCGGTGAAATGGCCGGCGTAGGCCTCGGCGTCATTGTCGGTCCAGGCCTGCATGAGGTCGCGGAACAGCGTGCGGATCTCGGCGTCGTCGATGTCGGTGTCGTGCATGGCAGCGTCCTTGTGCGTGCTATTATTTCGATGAACGAAAGATACGATAGCAGAAAGTTTCGAATGTCGAAAGAAACTCTTATCGGTGCCATCGGCACGCAGTTGCGACTGCTCCAGCAGAGCTTCGACGTCTTCGACGAGGCGGTCGCCGCGCACCTGGGCATGAACCGCACCGATCTTCGCTGCCTCGATGTGGTGCTCGGCCGTGGCCCGCTGCCCGCGGGTGAGTTGAGCGCGGCGGTGCGACTCAGCCCCGCGGCCACTACCACGGTGATCGATCGACTGGAGCGGGCGGGATTCGTCACACGCGGTCAGGATCCGGCCAATCGGCGCCGTGTGCTGGTAACCGCCACTGCCGCCGCGCACGACATGGCGGAGCGGATCTTCGAGCCGGTCGGCCGGGCGGGTGCGCGGGCTCTCGGTCGCTACGACCTCGATCAGCTCTCGCTGATTCTCGACTTCCTGCACACGGCCTTGGATGTGCATCGCGCACAGGCCGATCGCATCGCATCGCAGAGCTGACCGGTACTTCCTGCTGGGTTCGACTTCGCGTTCCTCCGGACCGATGAGTTCGGCCCGGCTGGGACGTCTGCATGGATGAACCTGTCCCCGGCTCAGGAGATTCGATGAATCCGGAATTCGATTTCGAACCCGCCGCTGTCGCTCTGTCGTCCGTGGTCGGCCGCATCACCGACGGCCAGCTCGCCGCGCCGACGCCGTGCGCCGACACCACGGTGCGTGATCTGCTCGCGCACGTGCTCGATCTGACCGAGGCGTTTCGTCGAGCGGCCACCAAGGAGGCCGTCGGTAGTTCGGTCGCGCCGGCTCCGCCGGTGGGGCGCGCCTTGCCCGAGGATTGGCGCGAGCGCGTTCCGGCCCAGCTCGATGCCCTGGTGGCAGCGTGGCGGGAGCCCGTGGCCTGGGACGGCGTGACCGAGGCGGGCGGAGTGAGCGAACCGGCCCCGGTGATGGCCAGGATCGCCCTGGACGAGGTGGTGGTGCACGGCTGGGATCTCGCGAAGGCCACGGGGCAGCCCTTCGCCTGCGACGACGGGCACTTGGCGATCCTGCTGGACATGCTGCGCGAGACCCCGGCCGAAGGGGTGCCCGGTCTGTTCGGGCCGGTGGTGCCGGTCGCGCCCGATGCGCCGGCCCTGGCGCGAATGCTCGCTTACACCGGTCGCCGCGCCGACTGGACCGCGGACGCCAGGGGGGCGGTGCTCGGCTAGCCGCGCGACGAATCGGGGGTTACGAAAGTGCCCGCGATCACGGCATCGACCGCGGCGTGCGCGGCGGTATCCGCGGCGGCGTCGTCGATCGGGTCGCCGCTGGCGAGCAGCCGGTAGTAGAGCGGGGCCGACACCGCGGACAGCACCGCGCGTGCGTCGGTGCGCTCCGGCGCTTCGCCGCGCGCGACGGCGGCCGCTACGCACGCCGACCACTCGGTGAGCCGCACTTCGTAGAAGCGGCGCAGAGCGGCCGCAGTGGACTCGTCGCAGGTGGCGGCGGCGATCACGGCGCGGAAGAGCTTGCCTTGGCGCGGATCGGACAGCGTCTTCGCGACCAGGCGGGCGTTGGCGGTGAGATCGCCGAGCAACGAGCCGGTGTCGGCGTGCGGCAGCGACTGCTCGGCCATGTCGGTCAGCAGGTCGGCGATCAGGCCGGTGGGCGTGCGCCAGCGGCGGTAGACGGTGGTCTTGCCGACCTCGGCGCGTGCCGCGACCTCGGCGAGGTCGAGGTGGGCGAACCCGTGTTCGGCCAGCAGGTCGCCCGCCGCTCGCAGGACGGCGGCGCGAACCCGCGCGGTGCGCCCACCGGGTCGAACCGATCCGGGTGTGGCCTCTTCCGGCTCCATAACGGCACTCCAGTTTCATTTATTGACGAACGGGTGTACCGTCCGAAGTGTTAATGGAACTATAGACCCTTTAGGAGGGCTGTCCAGTGAACGTTCGGATGGTCGACACGCAGATGGAGTACCGGCGGCTCGGCGCATCAGGTCTCCACGTCCCGGCCTTGAGCTTCGGCGCGGGCACTTTCGGCGGCCGGGGTGAACTGTTCGGCGCATGGGGCGACACCGATGCCGAACAGGCGCGGCGGCTGGTCGACATCAGCTTGGACGCGGGCGTGAACATGTTCGACACCGCCGATGTCTACTCCGACGGCGCCTCGGAGGAGGTGCTGGGCGCCGCCGTCCAGGGCAGGCGTGATCGGGTGCTGCTGTCCACCAAGGCGACGCTGCCGACCGGCCCCGGCCCCGCGGACGCCGGTTCCGGCCGGGCCAGGCTGATCGGTGCGGTGGAGGCGTCGCTGCGCAGGCTGGGCACGGACTACATCGATCTGTTCCAGTTGCACGCCTTCGACGCGGGCACGCCGGTAGAGGAAGTCGTCGCGGCCCTGGACGATCTGGTGCGCGCGGGCAAGATCCGCTACGTCGGCGCGTCGAACTTCGCGGGCTGGCAGCTGATGAAATCCCTTGCCGCGGCGGATCGCAACGGACTGACCAGGTACGTCGCGCACCAGGTCTACTACTCGCTGGTCGGGCGGGACTACGAGTGGGAACTCATGCCGCTCGGCCGCGACCAAGGTGTCGGCGCGGTGGTCTGGAGTCCCCTCGGCTGGGGCAGGCTCACCGGCAAGATCCGTCGCGGCCAACCGCTTCCGGAAGGCAGTCGCCTGCACCGGACCGCCGAGGCCGGTCCGCCGGTGGACGAGGAGAAGCTTTACGACGTGGTCGACGTCCTCGACGAGCTGGCCGCCGAAACCGGCAAGACGGTGCCGCAGATCGCCCTCAACTGGCTGCTGCGCCGCCCCACCGTCGCCACCGTCATCGTCGGCGCCCGCAACGAGGAGCAGCTACGCCAGAACCTCGGCGCGATCGGCTGGGAACTCGACGCCGAGCAGGTCGCCCGCCTGGACAAACCAAGCGCCACCACCCCGCCCTACCCCTACTACCCGTACTACCGCCTCCCCGACTTCACCCGCCTGAACCCACCCGCGGTGTGAGCGCCGAGGCCGTTAATCCGCTCGGGTCGGCGTCGCGATGAAGCCGAACTTTCCTATGGTGATCACGGCCGGACCGCCCACGCGGTCCAGGTCGTACATCGCCTCCCCGAGGTGGGTGGAAATCAAGTCCATCCACCACTCCCAAGGGGATTCGGGTCTGCCACGCAGGGCATCCTCCGCGATCTTGCGGTAGTACTCCCGCAGTGTGTCCGGCGTGAAGCGCATGGCGACCGGAGGAGTCAGCGCCGCGCCATCGCGTTCGACAACGTACGGAGTGCCCTCCCTTATGGAAACTTTCAGCCCTTCCCAATGCGCGACTCGAACGATGGAGTCCGTCAGCTCTTCGTAGGTCGGCTCGTGCACGGCAAGCCTTTCCTCCCGGGGTAAGCGGTGGCTACCTGTGCCGCTCGGGCCGGAGCGAATGCAGATGCCCTGATGAAGCCTGCCACGGCGATAGCAGCGGCGAAAACGGTCGTCAGTAGACGTCGCGGACGTAACGCTTTTCGGCGACGAGCTGCTTCTTGAAGGCCAGTGCGCCGTCCTCGTCGAGCTTGCCGTGGATGCGCGCGATCCGCAGGAGGGCCTCGTCGACGTCTTTGGCCATGCGGCTCGCGTCGCCGCAGACGTAGAAGTGGGCGCCATCGCGCAGCCAGGACCACAACTCGGCGCCGTGTTCGATCATGCGGTGCTGCACGTAGATCCGCTCCCGCTGGTCCCGGGAGAAGGCCAGGTCGAGGCGGGTAAGGAAGCCGGAACGGAACATGTCCTCCAGTTCGGCGCGGTAGTAGAAGTTCTGCGCCGCGTGCTGATCGCCGAAGAACAGCCAGTTGCGCCCGGTGCAGCCGAGGGCCCTTCGCTCGTGCAGGAACCCCCGGAAGGGCGCGATGCCGGTGCCAGGGCCCACCATGATCATCGGTGCGGCCGGGTCGGCCGGAGGACGGAAGTGCGGTGCGCGTTGCAGGAAGATCGGCACCGCCGCGCCGGTGTAATCGGCGGCCGCCCGATCGGCGAGGAAGGTCGAGCACACTCCGCCGCGCCGCGCCGCCGAACCGGTGGCGGCCGGATCGCCGTAGCGCACGATGCCGACGGTCAGCTCCACCTCGTCCGGACTGACCAGCGGACTCGACGAGATCGAATACTGGCGCGGCTGTAGCTTCTTCAGCGTGCCGAGCCACTCCACCAGATCGGCTCGAATCGGAAAGTCGCGCAGCACGTCCACGGCCTGCCGGTCCCACAGGTAACTCGCCAGTTCGTTGCGGTTGTCGCGGCGCAGCAGTTTGGCGAGTTTGCCGCTGTGGTTGTGCTCGGCGAGGAAGCCGAGCAGATCCTGACCGACCTTGGCGATGTCGTAGTGCGTGCGCAGCGCCTCCGCCAGCGAGAGTTCGCGCTCGTCGACCTCGACCACGCGGCGGCCGTCCAGCCCGGTGGCGTCCAGCCATTCGGTGACCAGCGCGGCGCTGTTCACCGGCCAGACGCCCAAGGAGTCGCCCACCTCGTAGGTGGCGTCCAGGCCGCGCAGATCGAACCCGAAGCGGCGCACCTCTTTCGTCGATCCTCCGGTCGACAGCAACTCGTTGCGCAGCAGCGGGGCACGCAGCGGCGCGGTACGGGTGAACGGCGTGGAAGCGGTGCGGGCGCGCCCGAGCGCCGGTGCGGTACTCGGTATTTCCAGTGTCGCGACCCCGCCGCCCCGGGGTGTGGCGCGGCCCGGGCCGCCTGCGCCGCGCACCGGCGGATCGGCGGGGGACCCGGATTCCTCGCCGCCGAACGCGGTGAGCACGTCGTCGAGCCAGCGCTGTGCCGCGTCTTCGTAGTCGGGTTCGCTGTCGACGCGTGTAAGCAGTCGGGTCGCGCCGAGTTCGGCGAATTTCTCGTCGAGTTTGCGACCGTAACCGCAGAAGTCGTCATAGGAGGAGTCGCCGAGGGCGAACACCGCGTAGCGCACACCGGTCAGCCGCACGACGGTGTCGGCCAGGCGATCCCAGAAATCGGCTCCGTTGTCCGGCGGCCCTCCGTCGCCGAACGTGCTGCTGACCACCAGCACGTCGCCCTGAAGCGTGCTGAGGTCGCAGGAGTCCAGGTCCAGTAGTCGCGGCGTGAAGCCGTGCCCGGCGAGGTGTGCCGAGACGGTGGCCGCGAATTCCTCCGCGGTGCCGGTTTGCGAGGCCCACAGCACGCTGATCGCGCGGGCGGCCGCACCCTCGTCCACCGCGGGCGCCGGGGCCGCCGCACCGCGGGAATACATCCCCGCCAGCAACCCGTCGACCCAAAGCCTGCTGTGCGCGGACATCGGCGCCGAGTCCGGGAGCACCGGCTGACCGGTCACCGGAAGCGCTTGCAGCGCGGCCAGGTATCCGCTGAGGTAGATCCGCTCGGTTTCGCTGAGCGTGGGGGCGGTGCCGCTGTCGAGACCGAGCACGGCCGCCAGCGGATGCGCCGACTCCGCGGCGGGCAGCGCGGCGGGCGTCTCGGGCCGCGGCACGACGGCCACCCTGCGCAGCGCCACCGCGCAAGCCTTGAACTCCGGTTGCAGCGAGGCCGGATCGACCGCGTCGTTGGTGACGGCGTTGATGGTCAGGTATTCGCCCTGCTCGTCGTTCCAGTGGAACGGCGCGAAGCAATCGCCCGGCCGCACACGGTCGCTGACCTGGACCGGAAGCACCGCTCGACCCCGGCGCGAGGCGATCTCGAGTTGGTCGCCCTCGCGCAGACCGAGGCGTTCTGCGTCGGCCGGGTGCACCTCGACGAACGGCGCGCCGGTCAGCTTGGTCAGCTTGCCGATCCTGCCGGTCTTGGTCATCGTGTGCCACTGGTGCTGCAGGCGTCCGGTGTTGAGCAGGAACGGGTAGTCGTCGTCCGGCATCTCCGCGGGCAGCAGGTGCGGGCGTGGCCAGAACACCGCGCGGCGGCTCGGCGTGGCGAAGGCCAGCCGGGGCCGGTGGCCGTGGGCGTCGACGAACAACGTCTGGCTGACACCGTCGTTGCGGTACCGGATCGGATTGCGCCTGCGCTCCGGCTCGGCGCACGGCCACTGCATCGGCCCGTCACGCAGCGCCTCGTAGCTGACGCCGCGCAGGTCGTAGCCGGTCGCGGGATTCGCGAAGCGCTTGATCTCCTCGAAGATCTCGGCACCGGAGGCGAAGCCGAAACCGGGGAACCCCATGGCGGTGGCGATGTCGGCGATGATCCGCCAGTCCGGCCGCGCGTCGCCGGTGGGCGGGACCGACTGCCGCATCAGGGTGAGGTTGCGTTCGGAATTCACCATCACCCCCTCGGCTTCCGCCCACAGCGTGGCGGGAAGCAGCAGGTCGGCGTAGGCGTTGGTCGCGGTCTCGGTGTAGGCGTCCTGGGCGATCACCAGTTCGGCGGCTTCCAGGCCCGCGATCACGGTCTTGCGGTTCGACACGGTGGCGACGGGATTGGTGCAGATGATCCAGGCGGCTTTGATCGTGCCTTCGGACAGGTTGCGGAACATCTCCACCGTGCCGGGCCCGGCTTCGGTGCGCAGCGTGCCGGGCTCGAGGTCCCACACGGTCTCCACGAACGCGCGGTCCTCGGCGGAGAGCACGCTGCGCTGGCCGGGCAGGCCGGGGCCCATATACCCCATCTCCCGGCCGCCCATCGCGTTCGGCTGCCCGGTGAGCGAGAACGGCCCGCTGCCGGGACGGCAGATGGCGCCCGTGGCCAGGTGCAGGTTGCACAGCGCGTTGGTGTTCCAGGTGCCGTGCGTGGACTGGTTGAGTCCCATCGTCCACAGCGACATCCATTCGCCTGCTTCGCCGATCCACTGGGCGGCGGTGCGGATGTCGGCCTCGGCCAGCCCGGTGATCTCGGCCACCCGCTGCGGCGGATAGTCGGCCAGGAACTCCGGCATCGCCTCCCAGCCCTCGGTGTGCTCGGCGATGAACTCCTCGTCGATGTGGCCGCCCTCGACCAGCAGGTGCAGCAGCCCGTTCAGCAGGGCGAGATCGGTGCCGGGGGCGATCTGCAGGAAGAGATCGGCGCGCGCGGCGGTCTCGGTGCGGCGCGGGTCGACCACGATGAGCCGCGCGCCCGCCTTGAGCCGGTCGGCCATCCGCAGGAACAGGATGGGATGGCAGTCGGCCATGTTCGCGCCGATCACGAAGAACAGGTCGGCGTGTTCGAAGTCGTCGTAGGAGCCGGGCGGTCCATCCGCGCCGAGCGACTGCTTGTACCCGGTCCCGGCGCTGGCCATGCACAGCCGCGAGTTCGCCTCGATGTGCACCGTGCGCAGGTAACCCTTGGCGAGCTTGGTGGCGAGGTATTGCGCCTCCAGCGACATCTGCCCGGAAACGTAGAGCGCGATCGCGTCGGGACCGTGCTCGTCCAGGATCGCCCGCAATCGGGTGGCCGCCTCGTGCACCGCCTCGTCCACGGGGAAGGGCACCGGGACCTGGCCGCGCTCCGAGCGCCGGTAGGCGGTCTCCATCCGTCCGGTGGCGCGCATCAGCTCCGCGTGCGTCGCGCCCTTGGTGCACAGCCTGCCCGCGTTGGACGGGTGCAACTTGTCGCCGCTGACCTTGGCGATCACCGGTTTCCCCGCCCCATCCGCGGCGGTCGTCACGGTGATCCCGCAGCCCACGCCGCAGTACGAGCACGCCGTTCGGGCGGTGCCGTCGCTGTGGCCGGTCACTGGGTCGGACATGCCTTCGATCATGCGGACCGCCGATTGCGCGGGATTTACCCCGCGTTATCGCCAGGTGACATTCCACCTCACAGTGCTCGAATCCGGCGGTGAGGTGTGACCGGGGTCTCCGGTTCAGCCGAGTTTGTAGGCCCGGTGCAGGGCGACGACGCCCCCGGTGAGGTTGCGCCACTTCACCGACGACCACCCGTTCGCCGCGATCCGCATCGCCAACCTGCGCTGATTGGGCCACTCCGTGATGGATTCGGCGAGGTAGACGTAGGCGTCGGGGTTGCTGCTCACCACGCGCGCCACCTTCGGTAGCGCTTTCATCAGATACTCCAGGTACACCGTGCGGAACACCGGGAGCACCGGCGCGGAGAATTCACACACCACCAGCCTTCCGCCGGGCTTGGTGACCCGCAGCATCTCACGCAGGGCCAGGTCGGTGTCGGCCACGTTGCGCAGCCCGAACGAGATGGTCACCGCGTCGAAGGAGTCGTCGGCGAACGGCAGCGCCATCGCGTCGGCCGCCACCATCGGCACGTCGCGGAACCGGCCCGCGCTGAGCATGCCCTTGGAGAAGTCGGCTGCGAGGCACCAGGCGCCGGACTTCTGCAGCTCCAGCGTCGATACACCCGTGCCCGCGGCGAGATCGAGCAGCCGCTCACCCGGCCGCAGCGCCAGCGCCTTGCGGGTCGCCCAGCGCCAGTAGCGATCCTGCCCCGCGGAGATCACGGTGTTGGTCAGGTCGTATCGCCGGGCGACGCCGTCGAACATCGCCGCGACTTCGTGCGGCTGCTTGTCCAAGGAGGCCCGGTTCGATTGCGTTTTCGCCACGCGAAGACCCTAACTCGCGGTCTGTTACGAACCGAGCGTGGCGCGGGGATACTTCCGTCACGCCGGAGCGCGGTTCAGGCCGTATGGGGCAAGGAGATCCGGGCGCCCGATACCTCGGCGTAGTGGCCCATCAGCTGGGTACAGACGGCGGGCCAGGTCCGCGACAGCACCGACTTCCTGGCCGCCCCGGCGAACCGGGTCCGCAGCCGCGGATCGTGCAACGCCCCGACCGCACTGGGCAGCAACTCGCCGAAACGATCCACCGGAAGCAGATAACCGTTCCGGCAGTGGGCGATCAGGTCGCGCGGCCCGCCGGCGTCGGGGCCGATCACCGGGACGCCCGAGGCCAGCGCCTCCTGCACGCCCTGGCAGAACGTCTCGTGCTCGCCCGCGTGCACCATGACGTCGAGACTGGCGTACGCCCGCGCCAGCTCGTCGCCGCCGAGTTCGCCGGTGAACACCGCGGTCGGCATCAGCCGGGCGAGCCGCCTGCGTTCCGGCCCGTCGCCGACGATCACCAGCTGGACATCCGGGTCGGTGCCGAGCACCGCGAGCCGCTCGACGTGCTTCTCCGGCGCGAGCCGCCCCACGAAGCCCACCAGCAGGCGGTCGCGGCCGGCGAGCCAGGCGTCGCGCAGCTCGGCGGAGCGGGCGTCGGGCGTGAACCGCGCGATGTCGACGCCGCGCCCCCACCGGTGCACGCGCGGGACGCCGTGCCGGGCCAAGTCCTCCGCCGCCGCCCGGGACGGCGCGAGTGTGCGGGTGGCTCCCTCGTGGATGCGCCGGGTCCAGGCCCAGGCGGCGCGGCTCGTCAGCCCGAGCCCGTAACTCTTGGCGAAGCCCGCGACGTCGGTCTGATACACCGCGACGGTCGGCAGATCCAGCCGCAGCGCCGCCCCCAGTCCGCCCGCGCCGAGCAGGAACGGAGAGGCCAGGTGGACCACGTCGGCGTCGAAGTCGTCGATGGCCGAGACGATGCCCGGCTGCGGCAGCCCGACCGGCAGCGAGCTGATCCTCGGCACCATGACCGCGGGGACTCGGTGGACCCGGAAACGGTGATACTCCCGCGACGCGGCAGGCTGCCCGCGCGGTGTGTCGGGCGCGATGATCAGGGCGTCGTGTCCGTGCCGGTCCAAGTGCTCCAGCACCCGCAGCACGGAGTTGACGACGCCGTTCATACTCGGCAGAAACGACTCCGCGACGATCGCTACACGCACATTCCCAGCCTGGCCGGTGCACCGCGCCGCCCCGCCACACCGAAGTGAAGGGCACGGAAAGATCCGGCGAACTGTCGGGGCGCGCGGATCAACCCACCGGCGTCGGGCCGCGCCTGTTCACGCGGGACAGCAACCACAGTGCGGGCAGCGCGAGCAGCCACACCACCACGATGACCGACAACGCGGGCGGAACGGCGACGCGCACGTCCCGGCCTTCCACGCGCACCAGGTCGGGATCACTGCGGCTGTATTCCACGCGAATCCGCTCACCCGCGGTCAGGTTCGTCGGATACAGGACGCCGACCTTCGGATTGTGCGTCTCACCGTCCGGTGTGACGTACATGACCGCCGAGCGCAGCCGCCCCGCCGAGAGCACCTCGGCCGTGGTGCTGCCCTTGTCGGAGCTGATCAGATAGTCGTTGCGCCACGCGGCGAGCACCAGCAGCCCGACGAGCACGCTCACCGCCGTCGCGGCGATCAGCACCCCGATCCTGGCCCGCCGCAGGCGGATCGGCCGCCCGTTGGACTGGCTGGTTTCCGACACCGCCACAGGCTACCGACCGGCTCGGCTACGGTGGCGGCCATGTCCCGAAAATTCAGCTTCACCGTGCCGTACGCAGTCCCGGTCGAAGATCTCCACCGGGCACTCACCACCGACGACGTCTGGCGGGCCCGCTTCGCCGACGCGCCCACCGCCACGCTGGAGGTGTCGCATCCCGGCGGCGCGGGCACCATTCGCATCCATATGACCGAAAAGGCCGCCGAAGACAAGGTGCCCGCGCTGGTCCGCAAGGTACTCAAGAGCGAACTCACGTTCTCCCGCACCGACAACTGGCAGCCGCTGGTCGGCGAGGTCGCCAAAGGCACCTTCGAGGCCACCACCGGCGGCATCAACACCGCGATGTCCGGCTCCTACGAGATCCGTTCCACCGCGGAAGGATCCGAGATCGAGGTCGCGGGCACCGTGCAGGTGAAGGTGCCCGTGGTCGGCGGCGCGATCGAGCCGCTCGCCGAGCAGTTGCACCATCGGGTGCTCAACAGCGAGCGCAAATTCATCGAGGAGTGGCTGTCGGCGAAGCCGACCGCTTGAGCACGGGTGTTGCCCCGGCAGGCGCCGGGGCAACATCGCGCCGTGTCCTAGGCGAAGTCCTGCGGCGAGTACTCTTTCCGCTCCACCAGGACCAGCCAGTTCCCGGAATTGTCCCGGACCACCGCCTCGGTCCCGTAGGGCCGCTCGGCGGGCGGCTGGACGAACTCCACCCCCTTGGCGGTCAGCTCTTCGAAGGTCTTCTGGCAGTTCTCGGTTCGCAGGCCGAGCGAGCCGTGCGTGCCGTTGGCCAGCGCGCGCCGGACGGCCTCGGCGTAGTGCTCGTCCAGCGGCGGGCCCGGGATCATCAGCGTGATCTCCAGCTCCGGGTGCGCGGGGTGGGCGATGGTCACCCAGCGGAAACCGTTGTCGCCCATGGTGACGTCGGCGGTCTCCACGAAACCCAGCTTGTCGATGTACCACTCCTTGGCCGCGTCCTGGTCCGTGACGTACACCGTGACCAGGGAAACGTTCGTAATCGTCGTCATGCGGGCCAGGCTATGGCCCGCGCCGTGCCACCGGCTTCTCCGAAATTGCGCCGTTCGCTCAGCGGGGCGGCTTGCGGTCGGACAGCCCGTGCATGAAGACGAAACAGCCGGGGATGCGCGGAGCGCCGTCGGCGAACTTCGCCTGGTACTCCGACGGCGTCACACCGACCAGCTGCCGGAACTTGCTGCTGAACGAGCCGAGGCTGCTGTAGCCGACCAGCATGCACACCTCGGTGACGGTGAGATTGGTCGCGCGCAGCAGATCCTGGGCGCGTTCGATGCGCCGCTCGGCCAGGTACGCGGCGGGGGTCAGGCCGTAGACCGCGGCGAACGCGCGCAGGAAGTGGTATTTCGACACCCCCGCGGCCGCCGCCAGCGCATCCAGATTCAGCGGGTCGGCGTAGTGACGGTCCGCCACGTCCTTGGCTCGGCGCAGATGCGGCAGCAGATATAGCGCGGGCAATCCGCGCGCTCGCTGTTCGCCCATCGCGCCACCCGTTCCTAGGCGAACGGCGGACGCTCGTCGAAACGCAGCGACGCCCGGCCCGCCATCCGCCAAGCCCGCGCGGTCAGGTCGACGTCCTCGTCGGTCACCAGGTTGCCCATCACCCGGACCGCGGTGCGCTGCAAATACTTCGAGCGCATCACGGGGGGACCGCCCAGCGGCACCATGCGTGGGTGCGTGGCCAGGCCCGCGATCCGCCGGGCCACCGAGAACGTGCGTCCGTAGCGGGCGCGCAGCACCTGCGGCCAGATCACGGTGAGGTCGGGCTCGTCCAACAGCTCCGACAGCAGGTGACCGCCCTCCAAGCCGTAATCGATGCCTTCGCCGTTGAGCGGGTTCACACAACCCGCGGCGTCACCGATGAGCACCCAGTTGCGCCCCGCGACGTTCGAGACCGCCCCGCCCATCGGCAGCAGGGCCGAGGCCACCGCGCGCAGCGAGCCCTCGAATTCCCATTCCTCCGTGCGCTGCGCGGTGTAGTGCGCCAGCAAGGGCTTCAACGCGATGTGCGAGGGCCGGTGTTCCGTGGCCAGTGACCCCACCCCGATGTTCACCTCGCCATTGCCCAGCGGGAACACCCAGCCGTAGCCGGGAACCAGCTCGCCGGAGGCGTCGCGCAACTCCAGATGCGAAGTGATCCACTGATCGTCGCTGCGTCCCGACTTGATGTAGGCCCGCGCGGCGGTGCCGTACGCGTACTGCCGATGCCAGACGCGTCCGAGCAGCCGCCCGATCGGTGAACGCACCCCGTCGGCGACCACCAGCGTCCGGCAGCCGATCGTGCGCGTGCCGTCGGCTGTTCGCACCGTCACGCCCGTGACCCGGTCACCCTCGCGGGTGACGTCGACCACTTTCGTCCCGTCCACCATCCGCGCGCCGGACTTCACCGCCGTCTCGCGCAGTTTGTCGTCGAGTTCGGTTCGAGGAACCGCGCTTCCGTAGGTCGGGAAGGATCCGCCCGGCCAGCTCAGCAGCGCCTCGCGGCCGAAGCCGGTCATCCGGAGGCCGTGGTTGACGACGTGCGCGCGCACCCACTCGCCGAGGCCGAGCTGCTCCAGTTCGGCGGTCGCGCGCGGGGTCAGCCCGTCGCCGCAGGTCTTGTCCCTGGGAAAGACGGCGGAATCGATGAGCACCACGTCCCGTCCCGCCCGTGCCGCCCAGGCCGCCGACGCCGACCCGGCCGGGCCCGCGCCGACGACCAGCACCTCGGCTCGGCTGGGCAACGCGTCCTCGTCGCGCGCGGGACTCGCTTCCGGTGCACCCATGCGCTCCATACTCGCAGGGCCGTCTCGTCCATGTCGACGGCGGCCGCGCTCGCGTCGTGGATGATCACCGGCGAAGCGGCGTGCGAGTGGTCGATACACCACAGAGTGACGGTGTTCATGGGCCATCCGCCGGGGACACGCTAGGTTCTCTACCGTGGGGTCGGACGCATCGCTGGGAGAAGAAATGAGCACATCGGCCATGAGCGAGCGCAGCGAGCGAAGCATGGACACGGCGCACGGCGGGCACAGCGGAGCCGCGGGCGACTTGAGCACGGTCGTGGCCGGAGTCGACCTCGGTGACGTCAAGCTAGCCGACACGGTGCGCGACGGCCTGGCCGAAGTGGAGAAACTCCTGGTCGAGGAGCTGTCCGACGGTGCGGAATTCCTCCAGGAGGCCGCGCTGCACCTGGCCAGGGCCGGCGGCAAGCGCTTCCGTCCGCTCTTCACCATCCTCACCGGACAGCTCGGCCCGCGCCCCACCGATCCCGCCCTGATCACCGCGGGCACCGTCGTCGAACTCGTGCACCTGGCCACGCTGTACCACGACGACGTGATGGACGAGGCCACCATTCGCCGCGGGGCCCCGAGCGTCAACTCGCGCTGGGGGAACAACATCGCCATCCTCGCGGGCGACTATCTGTTCGCGCACGCGTCCCGGCTCACCTCCACCCTCGGCCCCGACGCGGTGCGCATCATCGCCGAGACCTTCGCCGAACTCGTCACCGGTCAGATGCGCGAGACCATGGGCGCCCGCGAATCCCAGGACCCGGTCGAGCACTACCTGCGCGTGGTGTGGGAGAAGACCGGTTCGCTCATCGCCGCGGCCGGGCGTTTCGGCGGCACCTTCTCGGGCGCGGACGCGGAGCACGTCGAACGGCTGGCCCGCCTCGGCGACGCGGTCGGCACCGCCTTCCAGATCTCCGACGACATCATCGACATCTCCTCCGCGTCCGAGCAATCGGGCAAGACCCCCGGCACCGACCTGCGTGAGGGTGTGCACACCCTGCCGGTGCTGTACGCGCTGCGCGAGGAGGGCGCCGACGGCGACCGCCTGCGCAAGCTGCTGGCCCGTCCGCTGGAAACCGACGACGAGGTCGAAGAGGCACTCGCCTTGCTCGCCGACTCCCGCGGCATGGCGCTGGCCAAGGAGAAACTCCAGGGCTATGCCGACCTCGCCTACGCCGAGCTGTCCGCCCTGCCCGACGGCCCGGCCAACGACGCGCTCGAGCGGCTGGTCCGCTACACCATCGAACGCGTGGGGTGAGGGTGCGTTGTCGGCGCGGGGCGGGCCGCACCGGAACTTTGCTCGCGGCTTCTATCGTTGAGCTGCTGTAAGGCGACTCGGTGAACGGGGGAGCGGCAAGGGAGACGTATGCACGGGCACGGGTTTGCGAACGGGCTGAAAACCTTCGGGCTGATGGTGGGCCTTTCCGCCATGATCGTGTTCATCGGTGCGCTGTTCCGCAACCCGACGATCCTCGTCGTCGCGATCGTGCTCGCGGTGGGCATGAACGCCTACGCGTACTTCAACAGCGACAAGATCGCGTTGAAGGCCATGCACGCCCAGCCGGTCAGCGAGCTGGAAGCTCCGGTCATGTACCGGATCGTGCGTGAGCTGGCCACCATCGCCCGGCAGCCGATGCCCCGGCTGTACATCAGCCCGACGAACGCGCCCAACGCCTTCGCCACCGGACGCAATCCCCGCCGCGCCGCGGTCTGTTGCACCAGCGGCATCCTGCAGATTCTCGATGAACGGGAACTGCGGGCCGTGCTCGGGCACGAACTCTCCCACGTCTACAACCGCGACATCCTCATTTCCTCGATCGCGGGCGCGCTCGCAGCCGTCATCTCGGGCGTGGCGAACCTGGCGGTGTACATGTCGATGTTCGGCGGCAACCGCAACGGCGAGGGCCCGAACGTGATCGCCGTGCTGCTGGTGTCGGTGCTCGGTCCGATCGCCGCGTCGTTGATCAAGCTGGCCGTCTCGCGCTCGCGCGAATTCCAGGCCGACCAGTCCGGCGCCGAACTGACCGGCGACCCGCTGGCGCTGGCGTCGGCGCTGCGGAAGATCGAACGAGGCGTGCACACTGCCCCGCTCCCGCCCGAGCCCCGGCTGGCGGCGCAGTCGCATCTGATGATCGCCAACCCGTTCCGTCCGGGCGAGAAGGTCACCCGCTGGTTCTCCACCCATCCGCCGATGAACGAACGCATCGCCCGGCTGGAGGAGATGGCGGGCGGCCCGCGCCGGTACTGAGTCCCGGCAGCGTCAGTCGTCCGAGGCCAGCTGGTCTTCGTACGCGCGAAACGTATCGACGAACAACTTCCGCTGCTGCGCGGTGAGCGGCTCGAGGACCGTACGCCAGGCTCGGGCACTGCGCCCAAGCCATTTGCGCACGGATTTCTCGTGCGCCGGTGCGATGGCGACGATGGTGCGTCTGCGGTCGTCCGGATCGGCGCCGCGCTCGAGCACACCCTGCTTGCTGAGTTCGCCGACCATCAAGCTCACCGTCGTGGGCGCCACCTCGAGGCGGGCGGCCAGATCCGTCACCGTGGTCGGTCCGTCGAACACCAGATTGGCCAGCAGCGACAGGTGCCGAGGCGCCAGCGAGAACGATTCCAGCTCCTTGGGAACGCCCAGTTTCTTGGCCCGTCCGACGACACGCGGCATGAGCAGCAGCAGCATGCGGATGCCGTCGTCCACGCCGAGCCCGTTCCGCTCCTCGGTTGACACGCCGACCGCCTTTCAATAGCCTTTGTTTGCAAAACAGTTTTGCTTGCAAAGCAAAACTCTCTCTCGTCATCAGGTTATAACCGGCGGTCGCGGTGCGCGGCGCGCCGTGGAAGGGGCATTGGCATGACCGATCCGGAGCGGATCCAGCCGGGAGAGTTCAACCGGGCGATCATCGCGGAGTTCCGCGCGAACGGGGGCGAAGTCGGCGGGATGTTCGAGGGGGCGCCGCTGCTACTGCTCACCACCGTCGGAGCGAGAACCGGACGCGGGCACACCGTGCCGGTCGTCTACCGCCGCGACGGTGCTCGTGTGCTGGTGTTCGGATCCAACGCGGGCGCGGACATGCATCCCGCCTGGGTCCACAATGTGCGGGCGAATCCGGAGGTCACCGTGGAGATCAGGGCGGGGGAGCGGATCGAGACCTACGCCGCCGACGCCCGAATTCTGCAGGGCGCGGAGCGGGACCGTCACTACGCCGCGCAAGCGAGCGACGATCCGGCCTTCGCCGCCTATCAGGCGGCGACCGATCGGACCATTCCCGTGGTCGCGGTGGAGCGGGTGACACGTGCCGGGCTGGGCCGGCGCCGCTTTCTGGCGGGAGTGGGTGCGACCGCCACCGCGGCGGCGGGTGTCGCCGGTGCGACGGCCCTGGCCGGCTCGCCCGACGCGACCGCGCCCGGGCAACAGCGCGCGGCGGCGATCGGCGACCACCTCCGTCACGTCCATGCCCAGCTGTGCCGCGATCTCGCCGCCGTCCGAACGGGCCTCGAGCAGCACGTACGCGCGCCGGATGGGGTGGGCAAGCCGGCCATGCCGCAGGAACTGCGCACCCATTGTCTCGCGTTCTGCGGCGCGCTCGGCGAACATCACACGGGCGAGGACGGCGTCTTCCCGGCCCTGGCCCGGCTGCACCCCGAACTCGTGCCGGTGATCGACCGGCTGAATCGCGAGCACGGTGTGGTCGCGGGCGCGTTGACCGAGCTGCGGACGCTCCTCCACGCCGCGGAACCGGGCGACCCGGCGCGCCTGCTCGCCGAATTCGACCGCCTCGCAACGGAATTGGAAACCCACTTCACCTACGAGGAGAACACGCTCCTGGACACGCTGAACGTGACCGACCCGGCCGCGCTGCGGCCCGGTCAGCGGTAGTTGACGAACTGCAGCGCGATCCCGAAATCCTCGCCCTTCAGCAGCGCGATCACCGCTTGGAGATCGTCGCGCTTCTTGCTGCTCACCCGCAGCTCGTCGCCCTGGATCTGCGCCTTCACGCCCTTGGGGCCCTCGTCCCGGATCTTCTTGGAGATCTTCTTCGCGTGCTCGGAATCGATGCCCTGTACCAGTGAGCCGGTGATCTTGTACACCTTGCCGGAGGAGACCGGCTCGCCCGCGTCGAACGCCTTCAGCGAGATGTCGCGGCGGATCAGTTTCTCCTTGAACACCTCCAGCGCGGCCTTGACGCGCTCCTCCGCCTCCGCGGTGAGCACGATCTTGTCCTCGCCGGACCATTCGATCGACGCGCCGGTGCCGCGGAAGTCGTAGCGGGTGCCGAGTTCCTTCTCCGCCTGATGCAGGGCGTTGTCGACCTCCTGCCGGTCGACCTTGCTCACAACATCGAAAGACGAATCAGCCACGCTGCGCTCCTGTTCTGACGGTCCGACGGGTGAGCTGAGCGGGACGCTTCCAGCCATCGTCAGTTCTACCCGGAGCCCCGAGGGTAGTCGCGTCGCAGGGCCGATAGCCAGCCGGTTTGCATTCAGGGTGCGGGTTCGATGTATTCTGCTCAGCGCGTGAAACAATGCGCGAACGGCAGGTTGCCCGAGCGGCCAATGGGAGCAGACTGTAAATCTGTCGGTGAAAGCCTACGTAGGTTCGAATCCTACACCTGCCACTCCGCTCACCAGGCGAGCCCTGTACGCAGAAAGCGCGTACAGGGCTCGCTTCGTAATGTCTTGTGAGGGTGCAACCCCCACGCCCCGCCCGGCGGGGCTTCGCCCCCCCGGACCCCCCTTTCGGTGGTTGCGTTGGTCACGGGTGTTTTCGTTGGTCGTTCACAAGGGCGCGTCGATGACCGACGTTGTCGAGCCGGATCGCGTGTCGGTGCTGCCGGGCTCTGTTTCACCCCGGTTCGTCGGTCGGTTCGGTCGTCACCGCGTCGGTCGGCCGCTCCGATTCCGGCCTCGAACCGGCAGTTCTTCGGTCGAAGACTCACGGCATGTTCGCTCGGGGCCGCCACATTTTCGGGTTGGCGTGGGGCGCGCAGTTCGTGTCCACGCGCAGCGCGCAGTTTGTCTCCACTTGCAGCGCGTTTCTTGTGGTCGTCGCGTGGCCACGTCGCGTCGCAGAGGCCAGGTTTGTATGGGAACGGGCCGTATCTCGCGAGCAGGCGTTACTCCTGAGAGCAGTAAGGGTGCGCCGAATCGCTGCGACAGTGCGCGGAAAACAACCCTCTGACCTCGCGGTTTGGTACGAAGACCGGTGGGTGTGTAACCTCGTTCAAGACTTCACCGCGCTGAGGTCGAGTATTCGGGACTCGGTGCGCAAGTAGTCATGCCCCCTTAGCTCAGTCGGCAGAGCGTTTCCATGGTAAGGAAAAGGTCAACGGTTCGATTCCGTTAGGGGGCTCGCCGGATTGCCGGTGGTGACCGACTCGGCATCGCTCCCGTAGTGCGGGCTCGGCACCATGGCAATGCGACGCCGTGGCGGTGTAGCTCAGTCGGTAGAGCAAACGACTCATAATCGTTGTGTCGCCGGTTCAAGTCCGGCCATCGCTACCACAACCCGATACAAGACCATCAGGTACCGGAAAGAAGGCATATCGTGGCCGCGAAGTCCACCGATGTCCGGCCAAAGATCACCTTGGCCTGCGAGCAGTGCAAGCACCGCAACTACATCACCAAGAAGAACCGGCGCAACGACCCGGACCGGCTGGAGCTGAAGAAGTTCTGCCCGAACTGCGGCACGCACCGGGCGCACCGCGAATCCCGCTAGCCCTCCACGCGTGAACTACCGCGTGGTGTAGCGCCGGGAGTCGCATCCCGGTATCTCGGGCCGTGGCACCGCGAGGGCCGGACAACTGTCCGGCCCTGACGCATTTTCACGGTGTGGGTGCGGTGGTGAGCGCTCCGCAGACTCCGGGTGACGGGGTCAGATAGGTACAGTCCTCCCGTGACAATCAACACCGGTACAGACGAAGCGGTCCAGACGGGCGAGGAACTCGACCCCGCGGCGAACGCCGCGGCGATGGTCGGTCACCACTACCGCGTCGACGACTACTACGAGGTCGGCCGCGAAAAGGTGCGTGAGTACGCCCGCGCCGTGCAGGACTACCACCCGGTGCACTGGGACGAGGACGCGGCGCAGGAGTACGGGTACGACAACCTGCTCGCGCCGGTCACCTTCATCTCCCTGGTCGGGATTCTCGCGCAGCGCAAATTGTTCGAAGAGGTCGTCACCGGCTACGACCTCAGCCAGATCATGCAGACCGACCAGATCCTGGAATTCCATCGCCCGATCAAGGTCGGCGACCAGCTCACATGCGATGTCCACCTGCACTCGTTCCGGCAGGCCTTCGGCGGCGACATCATGGTGACCAAGAACATCGTCACCGCGCAGAACGACGAACTGGTGCTCACCACCTACACCACCCTCGTCGGACGCAGCGGCGGCGACATCGACCCGAACCTCAACGCCGCCGTCCGCAACGTGCTCATGCACGGCATCGGCGAGGACGCCCCGGGGCATCACCCGCGCAGCGCGCTCGCGGTGACCGAGGCGCCGACTCCGGTCGTGCCGCCCGCGGAAGGGGTGCGCACGAAGCACGCCATCCGCTTCGAGGACGTCTCCGCCGGCGACGAACTGCCCGCGCGCATCGTCCGGCTCACCCGCGGTGATCTGGTGAACTACGCGGGCGTCTCCGGCGACGCCAACCCGATCCACTGGAGCGACGAGGTCGTGAAGCTGGTCGGCCTGGACAACGTCGTGGCGCACGGCATGCTCACCATGGGCCTAGGCGGCGGATTCGTCACCTCGTGGCTCGGCGACCCCGGCGCGATCAAGGAGTACAACGTCCGCTTCACCAGCCCGGTCTACGTGGGCTCCGACGAGGCCGCCGAGATCGAGTACACCGGTAAGGTGAAATCGGTCGATCCGGAGACCAGGACCGCGGTCGTGGCCATCGTGGCGAAGGCGGCGGGCAAGAAGATCTTCGGCCGCGCCACCGCGACCGTGCAACTGGCCTGACCAGGCACAGCGACCCGGATTGGCTAATGCCGCGCACGGTAACGTACACTCAGGTTTCTGGGGTCGCCAGCCGCTGCGCGCTGCTCTGAGAGGCTGGTTCCAGGCGGTCCGCGAGGATCGTCCAAGGGGCCGGCAACTGCCGGAGTGGCGCGCGTGTTGTGTGACACCAGGGAACAACTGAATATCGAACAGTGGTTGGACAGCCAACACCGTCCGACCGAAGGGGCGTAGCTCAACTGGCAGAGCAGCGGTCTCCAAAACCGCAGGTTGCAGGTTCAAGTCCTGTCGCCCCTGCCCTGGATGCCAGCGACGAGAGAGGACCGACGTGAGCGAGCGTAGCGAGCGAGCCATTGGCACAGCGCGCATCGCGCACGGCGGCACCGAGCGCAGCGAGGAGAAGGCGTGAGCGACGAGCGGGACACTCGCCGCGGCGCACATGCCGCCGACGACGGCGACGACACCGCCGCAGCGACACGACCGAGCGGAAAGCGTTCCGCCCGGCGGACCCGCACTGCGTCCTCGCAGGTCGATACGGGCACTGTCGCCACGCTCGACCGCCCGTCGCGGAAGGCAGCCAAGACGACCGATCGGGCCGAACGCAAGACGACGGGTAATCCGTTCAAGCGTTTGCTCAAGTTCCTGCGTGAGGTCATCGCGGAACTGCGCAAGGTGATCTGGCCCAACCGGAAGCAGATGGTCACCTATACGAGCGTTGTTCTGGTGTTCGTGATTTTCATGGTCGCGTACATCAGCGGGTTGGATCTGGCGTTCATCAAGGGTGTCAACTGGCTGTTCGGCTAGCTGAACGACGCCGACGCCGGTAGCCGATCCCGGGGCGGACACGGGTGGAAGCGATTTCGCCGCGCGCCCGGCCCCGGCACGCAGAGGATGTACGTGACGACACAGGAAGCGAGTGCCCCAGTGAGCACCCCGGAGAACGACACACACGACAAGTTCCCGGCCGACGACGCGGTGGCCGAGCCCACCGACTCCGTCGAGGAGTTCGCGACCGACGAGCCCGCGGTCGAGGAATCGGAGCCCGCTGAGCCCGCTGAGTCCGTCCCTGCCGCCCCGATCGATGCCGAGCCCGCCGATCCGGTCGCCGAGATGAAGGCAGCGCTGCGGCGCGCCCCCGGCGAGTGGTACGTGATCCACTCCTATGCCGGCTACGAGAACAAGGTGAAGGCCAACCTCGAGACCCGCGTGCAGAACCTGGACCTGGAGGACTACATCTTCCAGGTCGAGGTGCCCACCGAAGAGGTCACCGAGATCAAGAACGGGCAGCGCAAGCACGTCAACCGCAAGGTGCTGCCCGGTTACATCCTGGTCCGCATGGAGCTCAACGACGAGTCGTGGGGCGCGGTGCGCAACACCCCCGGCGTCACCGGCTTCGTCGGCGCCACCTCCCGTCCGTCGCCGCTGTCCATCGACGACGTGGTGAAGTTCCTCGTGCCCGCCGCCCAGCAGCAGAAGAAGCCCGCTGCCGCGGCCGCGTCGGCGGCCGCCGAGTCCGCGGGTGGCGAGGTCGCGCCGAAGCCGGTCATCGAGGTCGACTTCGAGGTCGGCGAGTCGGTGACCGTCATGGACGGCCCCTTCGCGACGTTGCCCGCCAGCATCTCCGAGGTCAACGCCGAACAGCAGAAGCTCAAGGTGCTCGTGTCGATCTTCGGCCGCGAGACCCCGGTCGAGCTGGCGTTCACCCAGGTCGCGAAGATCTAGATCCGTTCCGTCGACGACGGGATGAATCGGCCCGCGCGGCGGGTTGATTCACAGACTTGCAAAGAGCAAGGACACCAAACACCTAGGAAAGAAAGATGCCCCCCAAGAAGAAGAAGCTCGCCGGGATCATCAAGCTTCAGATCCAGGCCGGCCAGGCGAACCCGGCCCCTCCGGTCGGCCCCGCGCTCGGTCAGCACGGCGTCAACATCATGGAGTTCTGCAAGGCGTACAACGCGGCGACCGAGTCGCAGCGTGGCAACGTCATCCCGGTCGAGATCTCGGTGTACGAGGACCGGTCGTTCGACTTCAAGCTGAAGACCCCGCCCGCCGCCAAGCTGCTGCTCAAGGCCGCAGGCGTGCAGAAGGGCTCGGCGGAGCCGCACCGCAACAAGGTCGCCAAGGTGACCATGGACCAGGTGCGCGAGATCGCCAAGACCAAGCAGGAAGATCTGAACGCCAACGACATCGAGCAGGCGGCCAAGATCATCGCGGGTACCGCGCGTTCGATGGGTATCACCGTCGAAGGCTGAGCGGAATCGCTCCCCGGTGGGAGGGCCGGCCAGGCCCGATAACCACGTCTGAACTACCAACACAGCGGCGCGAGCGACGGACCGGCCTGCGTGACCACGCAGAGTCCCGGAGCGCCGCGGATCGAACAGGACAGAGAATCATGGCAAAACGAAGCAAGGCGTACCTCGCCGCGGCCGAGAAGGTCGATCGCACCCAGCTCTACTCCCCGCTGGCCGCCGCGCGCCTGGCGAAGGAGACCGCCAGCACCAAGACCGACGCGACCGTCGAGGTCGCCGTGCGTCTCGGTGTGGATCCCCGCAAGGCCGACCAGATGGTCCGCGGCACGGTCAACCTGCCGCACGGCACCGGTAAGACCGCCCGCGTCATCGTCTTCGCCGCGGGCGAGAAGGCCGCCGAGGCCGAGGCCGCGGGCGCGGATGCCGTCGGCGCCGAGGACCTGATCGAGCGGATCCAGGGCGGCTGGCTGGACTTCGACGCCGCGATCGCCACCCCGGACCAGATGGCCAAGGTCGGCCGGATCGCGCGTGTTCTCGGCCCGCGCGGCCTGATGCCGAACCCGAAGACGGGCACGGTCACCACCGACGTGACCAAGGCCGTCAACGACATCAAGGGCGGCAAGATCAACTTCCGCGTCGACAAGCAGGCCAATCTGCACTTCGTCATCGGCAAGGCGTCCTTCGACGACGCCAAGCTGGTGGAGAACTACGGCGCCGCGCTGGACGAGATCCTGCGTGCCAAGCCGTCGACCGCCAAGGGCCGCTACGTCAAGAAGGTGACGGTCTCGACGAACACTGGACCGGGCATCCCGGTGGACCCGAACCGCACCCGCAACCTCCTCGACGAGGACGCGTAAACAGCGGCTGAGCCGACCGCGACGGCGGGAACGCGTAATGCGTTCCCGCCGTTGCGCGTTTGCGGACTAATCCGCCCGGCGGCGTGGTTGGGGTTCGATGTGACCGTCGTTCTTCTGATCTCCGGCAGCACTCGCGCCGCCTCCACCAATACCGCCGCACTCCGGACCGCCTCGGCCGTCGCCCCGGATGGCGTCGAAACCGTCTGGTACGACGGTCTCGCGGACTTGCCCGCGTTCAACCCGGACGACGACGGCACCGCTCATCCATCGGTCGTCGCGCTGCGCGCACACCTTTCGCGCGCCGACGCCGTGCTGTTCTGCACCCCCGAATACGCGGGCACCTTGCCGGGCAGCCTGAAGAACCTCCTGGACTGGACCGTCGGGACCGGTGATCTCTATCGCAAGCCGGTCGCCTGGATCACCGTGGCGGCCCCCGGGCGTGGTGACGGCGCGACCACGACGCTGCGCAGCGTGCTCGGCTATGTGGGGGCCGAGATCGGTCCGGATGTCTGCCGACGGCTGCCCGTGCTGCGCGAGGACGTCGGCCCGGATGGGCTGATCGCCGACGCCGAATTCCGGTCCGGCGTCGTGGCCGTATTGCGCGGGCTCGCCCGGTTCGCGCAGAACGCGACGCCGTGAGAAAAGTCACCAGCGTGGACGCGGCGGCCGCCATCGAACGGGCGTGGCGAAAAGGCTTGTCGTAGCAGAACGATTCGACGGCCCACAGGTTTCGGTCAGGCGTCCTGCCGGGGCCCGTTTTGGCAGATGGGAACCCGTCCGGGTACATTGGACATCAGTTATCGACTAGTTCGATCGCTACCCAATCCGTTCTACCGAAGACCGTTGGTCGCCGATCCCGCATGGGTTCGGTCGAAGGTCCGGCGACATTGCCGGCGGCCCACGCAGGGAGAGCCGAGGCTGGGAATTGATCCGGGTATCGTCCCGGCTCGGTTTTCTGTTGCGCCCCGGAACGCTCTGCGTTCGGGGCGTTTGTTTTGTCGCCGGCCCCTGATCGGTAGTTCGCGTATACGAACCGACCAATCAGAGAGGAGGCGAAGTATGGCAAAACCCGAGAAGGTCACCGCGGTCGAGGAGATCGCGGAGCAGTTCAAGAGCTCGACGGCCACCGTCGTCACGGAATACCGTGGCCTGTCGGTCGGCAAGCTCACCGAGCTGCGGCGCGCGCTCGGCGCCGACGCCACGTACTCCGTCGCCAAGAACACCCTGGTCAAGCGTGCCGCCGCCGAGGCGGGCGTGGAAGGCCTCGACGAACTGTTCGTCGGGCCGACCGCGATCACCTTCATCACCGGTGAGCCGGTCAACGCGGCCAAGGCCCTGAAGACCTTCGCGAAGGACAACAAGGCGCTCATCATCAAGGGCGGCTACATGGACGGCGCGCCGCTGTCCGTGTCCGAGGTCGAGCGGATCGCCGACCTGGAGACCCGTGAGGTGCTGCTGGCCAAGCTGGCCGGCGCGCTCAAGGGCAACCTCGCAAAGGCCGCCGGTCTGTTCAACGCTCCCGCCTCGCAGGTGGCCCGCTTGGCCGCCGCGCTGCAGGAGAAGAAGCAGGCCGAAGAAGGCGGATCTGCCGCCGAGTAGTGCCGTGTGGCACGACTCCCCGCTCAGACATTCACTACCGAAAGGAAAACAACAATGGCCAACGTTGACGAACTGCTCGAGACCTTCGGCAACATGACCCTGCTCGAGCTGTCGGACTTCGTGAAGAAGTTCGAGGAGAAGTTCGAGGTCACCGCGGCTGCTCCGGTCGCCGTCGCCGCCGTCGGCGGTGCCGCCGCTCCGGCCGAGGCCGTCGAGGAGCAGGACGAGTTCGACGTCGTGCTCGAGGGTGCGGGCGACAAGAAGATCCAGGTCATCAAGGTGGTCCGCGAGATCGTCTCCGGCCTGGGCCTGAAGGAAGCCAAGGACCTGGTCGAGAGCGCCCCGAAGCCGATCCTGGAGAAGGTCGCCAAGGACGCCGCCGAGGCCGCCAAGGCGAAGCTGGAAGAGGCCGGCGCCAAGGTCTCGGTCAAGTAATTCACGACCGGACACGCCGAACGGGCGATCCCCCGCGGGGGATCGCCCGTTCGCGTTTTTCGGCAATCTCGCCGCTATCGTCGATACCGAAACTATTGCGGAGTTACTACGCAGTCAGGTTGGGGTGTGCCCGATCTGTCCCATGAGTTACAGTGACCGAACCCACTGTGACGTGACGCACCGCGATATCCGAGCGCGCGGTTCGCCGGTGGGCAGCTCGCTGAGAATTGTGGAGGTTGGCGTGGGCGTCGAGGTCAGGACCGAGAGTGTAACCAAGTCTTTCGGTTCCCAGCGAATTTGGCAGGACGTGTCTCTGACATTGCCCTCGGGCGAGGTCAGCGCGCTGCTGGGCCCATCGGGCACCGGTAAGTCGGTGTTCCTGAAGTCGCTGATCGGACTTCTGCGCCCCGAGCGCGGCTCGATCTACATCGACGGCACCGATATCACCACCTGCTCCAACAAAGAGCTCTACGAGATCCGCAAGCTCTTCGGCGTGCTGTTCCAGGACGGCGCGCTGTTCGGCTCGATGAATCTGTTCGACAACGTGGCCTTCCCGCTGCGCGAGCACACCAAGAAGAGCGAATCCGAGATCAAGAAGATCGTCATGGAGAAGCTGGAGCTCACCGGCCTGCTCGGGGCCGAGGGCAAGCTGCCCGGCGAGATCTCCGGCGGTATGCGCAAGCGCGCCGGGCTGGCCCGCGCCCTGGTGCTGGATCCGCAGATCATCCTCGTCGACGAGCCGGACTCGGGTCTGGACCCGGTGCGCACCTCTTACCTGAGCCAGCTGCTGATCGACATCAACGCTCAGATCGACGCCACCATCCTGATCGTCACGCACAACATCAACCTGGCCCGCACGGTGCCGGACAACATCGGCATGCTGTTCCGCCGCCAGCTGGTCATGTTCGGCCCGCGCGAGGTGCTGCTCACCTCCGACGAGCCGGTGGTCAAGCAGTTCCTCAACGGCCGCATGATCGGCCCGATCGGCATGTCCGAGGAGAAGGACGAGGCGCAGATGGCGCGCGAGCAGGCGTTGGTGGACGCCGGGCACCATCACGGCGGTGCGGAAGAGGTCGAGGGCATCATCCCGCAGATGAGGGCGCAGCCGGGCATGCCGGTGCGTCAAGGGGTGCTGCGGCGCAAGGAGCGTGTCCGCGAGATCATGCACACGCTGCCCCACGCCGCCCAGGTCGCGATCCGCGAATCACTTGCGGAGAACGACGATACGCAGGTGATGGCGTACAACAGCGGCGACCTGGCTAATTATCAGGGCGGCTCGTACGACACCACCGTGCGACACAACACAACTAACGGGTAACATCTGCGATCGTGAATTCGACCCTGGCGCGATTGCGAACTCCCCTGGAGTCGGGGTTTGCCCAGGCCGGCAATATCTTTGCGCTGCTCATCGACGTTTTGCGGAAGACATTCCGTCGCCCCTTCGAGTGGCGGGAGTTCATCGAGCAGTCGTGGTTCATCGCGAGTGTCTCGATCCTGCCCAGCGCGCTGGTCGCGATTCCGTTCGGCGCGGTCGTGGCACTGCAGACCGGTTCGCTGATCAAGCAGCTCGGCGCGGAATCGTTCACCGGCGCGACCAGTGTGCTGGCAACCGTCCAGCAGGCGGCTCCCGTCGTGACGGCCCTGATCATCGCGGGCGCGGCCGGGTCGGCGGTGGCCGCCGATCTCGGCTCGCGCACCATCCGCGAGGAGATCGACGCGATGGAAGTGCTCGGCATCGATCCGGTGCGAAAGCTGGTGGTGCCGCGCGTGCTCGGCATGATGCTGGTCGCGCTGCTGCTCAACGGCCTGGTCTCGGTGGTCGGCATCGCGGGCGGGTACTTCTTCAACGTGCTGCTGCAGGGCGGCACGCCCGGCGCCTACCTGGCGTCGTTCTCCGCGCTCGCTCAGTTGCCGGACCTGTGGATCGGCGAGATCAAGGCGGCGGTGTTCGGTCTGCTCGCCGGCGTCATCGCCGCGTACAAGGGGCTGCATCCCAAGGGGGGCCCGAAAGGAGTCGGTGACGCGGTGAACCAATCCGTGGTGATCACGTTCATGGTGCTGTTCTTCGTGAATCTCATCCTGACCCTGGTGTACCTACAGGTCGTTCCGGCCAAGGGCGCCTGACCGATGGCCACGTCGTACCGAACCCCGGTCGCCAAGTCCATGCGCCGGGTGGGTGAAATCGCTCGGATGCCGCTCAACGTGATCGATCGCGCGGGCGAGCAGATGTCGTTCTACACGCGGGCCATCGCGTGGATCCCGCGGACCGCGGTGCACTACCGCAAGGAAGTCATGCGACTGCTCGCCGAGGTCACCTTCGGCACCGGAGCGCTCGCGGTGATCGGCGGCACCATCGGCGTCATCGTGTTCATGTCCGGTTCCGTCGGCGTCGTCGTCGGCCTCCAGGGTTTCAAGGCCCTCGACGCTCTCGGCAGCTCGGTGCTCACCGGCTTCCTCACCGCCTACATCAACACCCGCGAGATCGCCCCACTGGTCGCCGCGCTCGCCCTGTCCGCCACGGTCGGTTGTGGTTTCACCGCGCAGTTGGGCGCCATGCGGATCTCCGAGGAGATCGATGCGCTCGAGGTGATGGCGGTGCCGGGCGTGCCGTTCCTGGTGACCAGCCGGGTGATCGCCGGATTCCTCGCGGTGATCCCGCTCTACATCGTCGGGCTACTCGGCACGTTCCTGGCGTCGCGGGCGATCAGCATCTGGTTCAACGGGCAATCCAGCGGGTCCTACGACCACTACTTCAGTTTGTTCCTGCCACCGGAGGACGTGCTCTATTCGTTCCTCAAGGTGCTGGTCTTCGCCTTCGTGATCATCATGGTGCACTGCTACTACGGGTTTCACGCCACCGGCGGGCCCGCGGGCGTCGGCGTCGCGGTCGGCCGCGCGGTCCGCGCCGCGATCGTCCTGGTGAATGTGCTCGACTTCTTCCTCAGCCTCGCGATCTGGGGCACCACCACCACGGTGCGGGTGGCCGGATGAGCCGCACCCAAGCCTGGCGCTCGACCGCGAAGCTACGCATCCGAGTGCTGGGGATCGCCTTCTTCGTCGTGGTCGCGTTGTTCCTCTGGACCACCGTCGCGATCTACAACAAGCAGTTCGTGCGCACCGTGCACGTCGACCTGATCACCGACAGCGTGGGCAACGCGCTGACCCGCAACGCGGACGTGAAGGTGCGCGGCATCACCGTCGGCGAGGTGCGCTCGAGCAGTTCCGAGGGCGGCGAGGTGACCTTGGACCTGGCCATCAATCCGGACAAGGCGCAGCAGATCCCGGCCAACGCGACCGCGCGCCTGCTGCCCAAGACGCTGTTCGGCGAGCGCTATGTGGATCTGGTGATCCCGGAGAACCCGAGCCCCCAGCATCTGACCGACGGGCTGACGCTGCGCCAGGATGTCAGCGGCAACGCCATCGAGCTGAGCAAACTGCTCGACGACCTGCTCCCGCTACTGCAGTCCATCCCGCCGCAGGATCTGGCGGCCACCCTCGGCGCGCTGTCGCAGGCGCTGGCCGGTCAGGGCTCCGCGCTCGGCGAGACCGTGGACAAGCTGGACGACGCCTTCCGCCAGGTCAATGTGGTGCTGCCGGACCTGCAGGCGGACCTGCGCAGCTTCGCGGAGGTGGCGGCCACCTATTCCGACGCTGCCCCGCAGCTGATCGAGGCACTGGACAACCTGCGCACGACCAACGCCACCATCGTGCAGCGGCGCACCGACATCGATGTTCTCTACGCGACGCTGACGCCGACCGCGGCCACGACCACCGATTTCCTGATCGCCAACCGCGACAACATCATCGACGTGGCCGCCGATTCCCGGCCCGCGCTGGAGCAGCTGGCCTACTACTCGCCGAACTACGCCTGCTCGCTGGCGAACTTCGCGCAGCTCAAGCCGCGCATCGACCGAATCTTCGGCAAGGGCACCGACCTGCCCGGCTCGCGGGTGACCATCGAACTCACCAACACGCGCGGCAAGTACCTGCCCAACCAGGACGAACCGCGCTGGCTGGACCCCAGGGGGCCGTGGTGCATCCCCGAGATGCCGCTGGGCGTCGACCCCGGCCAGTACACCGGCGGCCCGAACAACGACGGCTCCTACGCCGTCCCCAGTCGCAACCCCGGTGACCAGCAGATCGGAAATCTGGAACCGCCGCAGTTCGGCGTCCACCCGGCGAGCAAGATGCCGACGATCGCCGGTTCGCCCATGGAGCAGCAGTCGCTCGGCGCGATCTACGGCGCGGCCAATGGCGTCGCTCCTGATCAGGTGCCCGGCTGGGTGACCAGGGCCGGTGCGCCCGCGTTCCGCGGAAGCGAGGTGAGCGTGCGATGAAGCAGCATCTGCGCGGCCTGGGCGGCCCGCTGACCAAGCTGGTCATCTTCGTCGTGGTGACTCTGTTCGTGACGGTCATGCTCGCGCTGTCCATCGCCAACTACAGCGGCGGCGGCACCGCGTTCAAGGCCAGGTTCACCGACGTCACCGCGCTCAACCCCGGCGACGAGGTCCGCATCGCGGGCGTTCGGGTCGGCAAGGTCACCGACGTCTCGATCGTGGACAAGCGCCTGGCCGAGGTGAAGTTCGAACTCAGCGACCGGGATTGGCTGCCGTCCTCGACCATCGCCACGATCAAGTACCGCAACCTGGTCGGTCAGCGCTACATCGCGCTGGAGCAGGGGACCGGCGAGCAGGGCCGCAAGCTGAACGAGGGCGGCACCATCCCGCTCGAGCACACCAGGCCCGCGCTGAACCTGACCACGCTGTTCAACGGCTTCCGGCCGCTGTTCCGCACGCTGACCGCCGACGACGTCAACAAGCTGTCGTTCGAGATCATCCAGGTCTTCCAGGGCGAGCAGGGCACCATCCACGATCTGGTGGCGACCACCGCGAACCTGACCAACAAGATCGCCGACAAGGACGCGGTGATCGGTGAGCTGACCCGCAACCTGACCGCCGTGCTGGACACCGTGAACCAGCGCGACGACCAGTTCGACCAGTTGATCGTGAACACCGAGGCGCTGATCAGCGGCCTGAACGCCGAGCGCGACACGATCGGGCGCTCGGTGACCTCACTCGCCGACCTGACCTCGGCGACGTCCGACCTGCTCGTCCCGGTGCGCCCGACGCTGCAAGGGTCGATCGCGGGCCTGAGCCAATTGACCGGCACGCTCGACGAGCGCCAGGACGAGGTGAACGAAGCGCTGTACAACCTGCCGCTGAAGATGGAGAAGCTCGGCCGCGCCGCCAGCTACGGCTCCTGGTTCCAGTTCTATCTGTGCGGCATCGACATCGTCGTCGGACCGGGCGCCGTCGAAGCGCCGCAGCTCAACCTGCCCGCGGGCATGCCGACGATCAATCAGCCGCTGTACACCAACGCCGCGCCGCGCTGCCACGGGAAGGCTCGCTGATGGACGACCGCATTCTGCTCGGCAAGCGCAGCCCGGCGTTCCTGGGCGCGCTCGGCATCGCCGTCGTGCTGTTGGTGACGGTGTCGGCCTTTTTCCTGGATCGGTTGCCGATCATCGGGGCGGGGACGAAGTACACCGCGGAATTCAGCGAGGCGGCGGGCCTGAAGAAGGGCAACGAAGTCCGGGTGGCGGGCGTCAAGGTGGGCTCGGTGTCCGATGTCCGGCTCGACGGGGACCGCGTGCTCGTGGACTTCCGCACCAAGGACACCTGGATCGGCAACGAGACCACCGCGTCCATCCAGATCAAGACGCTGCTCGGGCAGAAGTACCTCGCGCTCGACCCGAGGGGCTCCAAGCCGGCCACGCCGAGTTCGCGGATCCCGCTCTCGCGCACCGTCTCCCCGTACGACGTGGTGGACGCGTTCACCGACGCCGCGCGCACCATCGACCAGATCGACACCGCGCAGCTGGCCAAGAGCATGCAAGTGCTGTCGGAGGCGTTCGAGACGACACCGCCGGAGATCCGCGGGTCCATCGACGGTGTCGCCCGGCTGTCGGAGACGCTGGCCAAACGCGATCAGGAGCTGAAGAAGCTGTTCGCCGCGACCAGGCAGACCACCCAGATCCTCGCCGACCGCAACGCCGAGTTCGAGCGGCTGCTGGCCAACGGCGGCCAGCTGCTGGCCGAGCTGAACATCAGGCAGCAGTCGATCAAGCAGTTGCTGGTCGGCGCGCAGACGGTGTCGACCGAACTGAGCGCCCTCGTGCACGACAACGAGGAGCAGATCGGCCCGGCGCTGAAGAATCTGCGCGCCGCGATCGATCTGCTCAACTCCAACCAGCAGAACGTCTCCAAGACGCTGGAACTCGCGGCGCCGTTCTACAGCCTCTACGCCAACGTGCTCGGCACCGGACGCTGGTTCGACGCGGTGATCGTCAACGTGCTGCCGCCCGCCCTGCCCGACATCCCCGGCTACCGTCAGCCGATCCGCACTCTGGGAGGTAACTGACGTGGCGGACAACTGGCGTAGCGATCCGGTCGGGGCGGTGCGCGGTTCCAGCCGCGGCGCCAAGGTGGGCATCGCGCTGGTCCTCGTCCTCGCCGTGCTGGTCGCGGTGGTGCTGTGGTGGCTGTTCAACCGGCTGACCACCACCAAGATCACCGCTTACTTCGATCGCTCGGTCGGCATCTACGAGGGCTCGGACGTCCGGATCCTCGGCGTGCCTGTCGGCTCGGTGGATTCGGTGGAGCCGCAGGGCGATCAGGTCAAGATCGTGATGAGCGTGGACCGCAAGTACGACGTGCCCGCGGGCGCGCGGGCCGCGCAGATCACGCCCTCCATCGTGTCGGACCGCTACATCCAGCTCACCCCCGCCTACACCGGTGGCCCGAAGATGGCGCGCGACGCGACCATTCCGCGCGAGCGCACGGCCACGCCCGTCGAAGTGGACCAGCTGTACAAGAGCATCACCGAACTCTCCGAGGCGCTGGGGCCCAACGGCGCCAACGCCGACGGAGCGGTGAACGACCTGGTGCGCACCGGCGCGGCGAACCTGGCGGGCAACGGCGAGGCGCTGGCCAACAGCCTCACCCAGTTGTCCCGGGCGGCCCGCTACCTGTCGGACGCGCGTGGCGACATCTTCGACACGGTCAAGAACCTGCAGTCCTTCATCACCATGCTGGCCCAGAACGACCAGCAGGTGCGGCAATTCAACACGCAGCTGGCCGACCTGTCGACGTTCCTCGCCGACGAGCGACAGGATCTCGGCGCGGCACTGAATCTGCTGTCGATCGCGCTGGGCGACGTCGCGCGCTTCATCGACGACAACCGGGGTTTGATCGCGAGCAATGCCGAAGGGCTGATCCAGCTCACCAAGACGCTGTCCGATCAGCGCGACGACGTGGCGGCCCTGCTGCCGGTCCTGCCGTTGGCGTTGAGCAACCTGATCAACGTGCACAATGCCGAATCGGGCACCCTCGACATGCGCGCGAACTTCCCCGAAACCCAGGACCCGTTCGGCGCGGTGTGCAAGATGCTGGACCTGTCCAAACTGATGCCCGGCGATCCCAAGTTCGAGGCGCTCGGCAAGCAGATGCGGCCGATCCTGGAGCACTGCAAGGAGATCACCGACCAGATCACCGCCGGGGTGCAGACTCCGACGTTGAACCTGCCGTTCGGCATCCTCAGCGGCGAGAACCAGCAGCGTGACCCGGTGCCGGGCACCGTGCCCGGCACGCCGTCGGACCGGCTTCCGCCGTCGCAGGGAGGGGAGCGATGAGCATTCGAATCCGTTCCGTCGCACGCGGTCTCGGCGCGGCGCTGGCGCTCGGCCTGTCCGCGACGCTGGTCACCTCGTGTGCCTCCGACGGCATCTACAGCGTGCCGCTGCCCGGCGGCGCCGACGTGGGCGAGCACCCGATGCACATCGACATCCAGTTCGACGACGTCCTCGATCTGGTCCCGCAGTCGGCGGTCAAGGTCGAGGGCGTGCCGGTGGGCCGGGTCGAGAAGATCAGCATCGGCAAGGATCAATGGACCGCCACCGTGCGCACCTTGGTCAACTCGTCGGTGAGCCTGCCCGCGAACGCGCACGCCGAGGTCCGGCAGTCGAACCTGCTCGGCGAGAAGTTCATCGAGCTGTCCCGGCCCTCGGCCGATCCGGAACCCGGCAGGCTGGCCGACGGCTCGGTGATCCCGGTCGACCGCACCAGGCACGCCACCGAGGTCGAACAGGTGCTCGGCGCCCTGTCGCTGCTGCTCAACGGCGGCGGCGTCGCGCAGTTGCAGCCGATCGTCACCGAACTGAACAAGACCCTGGGCGGACGGGAAGACCGGGTGCGTTCGCTGATCGAGCAGGCGAACACGCTGATCGGCGGCCTGAACGAGCAGGTGGACGACATCACCCGCGCGCTCGACGGCCTCGACGTGCTCAGCAGCCGGGTGAGCAGGCAGACCGATCAGATCGGCAAGATCCTCGACCAGCTGCCCCAGGGCATCAAGATCCTGGAGGAGCAGCGCCCGCAACTGGTCGCCCTGCTGGCCCAACTCGACCGGCTCGGCCAGGCGGGCTTCGATGTACTGAACACCTCGAAGGACGACCTGATCCGCGACCTCACCTCGCTGCGGCCGACATTGCAGGAGCTGGGGCGTGCCGCGCCGGATCTGGTCACGGCGGTGCCGCTGATCCCGACCTATCCGTTCCCCGACTCGGCGCTGGAGAGCACCTTCGGCGGCAGCGTGAACACGTGGTTGTCGGTGGACCAGCAGATCGGCGTCACGCTCAGCAATCTCGGTGTGGGCAAACCCGATCCGGTGTACATCCCGCCGATCGGTCCGCCCGTGCCGGTGAACCCGACCAATCCGTACTACAACGGCAACGGCCCGCGTCCGGGCTGGCCCACTGTGTCGATCCTGCCGCTGCCGCCGCTGATGGCGCAGCCGCCCGCACCCGGCGTGCCCGGTCCGGTCGGGGCGATCCTCGAGCAACTCGGCGTAGGGAGTGGTCCGCGATGACCCGTCTGGTGCGGTGGCAGCTCATCGCGTTCGTGGTGATCGCGGTGCTCGGCGTCGTGTACGTCGGCGGCCGGTACATCCGGCTCGACCACATGTTCGGGCTCAACGAGTACACGGTGAAGCTGCGGGCGGCGCAGACCGGCGGCATCTACAAGGGCGCCGAGGTGACCTATCGCGGCGTTCCGGTCGGCCGGGTCGGTGAGCTGGAGCTCACCGGCGAGGGCGTGGTGATGAATCTCGTCATCGACACGAGCTCGCCGAAGATCCCGGCGTCGGCGAAAGCCGTGGTGGCCAACCGCTCCGCGATCGGTGAGCAGTACGTCGACCTGCAGCCCGATTCGGACGCGGGCCCATACCTGCGCGACAACTCCGTGATCACCTCGGCGACCCTGCCGGTGTCGGTCGAGGAGCTGCTGTCCAGCGTGGACACCTTCGCCGGCTCGGTGGACCTGAACGCGCTCAACACGACGGTCCGCGAACTGGGCAAAGCGTTCGACGGCAAGGGCGACGACCTGCAGGTGCTGATCGACTCGCTGAACAAATTCACCGAGACCTTCCACGCGACGCTGCCGCAGACCGTTCAGCTGGTCCGCGACGGCCGCATCGCCCTCGGCACGCAGGCCGAGCAGTCCTCGCAGATCCGCGAGTTCAGCGACGGCCTGGACAAGCTCACCGCCCAGTTGCGCTCCAGCGACCCCGACGTGCGCAGGCTCATCGGCACCGGAACCGACGCGGGTGAGCAGCTCGGCGCGCTGATCGACGAGAGCGGTGGCTCGCTCACCCAGGACCTGGCCAACCTGCGGCTGCTGCTGCAGGCGATCTCGCCGAAGTTCTACGCGATCAAGCCGTTGCTGCAGATGCTCCCGCAGCTGTCGATCGGCGGCTCTTCCACCGCGCCCGGCGACGGGACCAGCCACTTCGGCCTGGTGCTCGAGGTGAACAACCCACCCACCTGTACCGTGGGCTACGAGGGCACGTATCGGATTCTCGAACAGATGAAGGCGCAGAACCCGGACTTCGACGACACGCGCGACGAGTTCCCCTTCAACAAAGACGCCAAATGTCTTGTGCCGTTCGGTAATCCGACCGCCGTCCGGGGTGGCGCGCGAGCCGAATACGCCGATCCGGCCATCGTCCAGCCCTGGGATTCCAACCCCAAAACCGATCCGGAAAAGCTGAACCTGACTCCGGCCGCCGTGCAGCTGTCGACCCTGCTGGGGGTCACGCCGAAGCGGTGACCAGGAGCAATGACGTTAGGGTGTCTCGCGTGAGTGACTGCAGCGAGCGAACCACGGCCACCCGGCCCTGGGGCGCGACCGAGCCGACCGACGGCGAGGCGATGTCGTGACCGCCGATCCGACCAAGCGGTCCGATTCGGCGTCGCAGGACACGCCGGACACCGCGACGACAGCGGCGGACACGTCCGCCCCCTCCGCGAAGCCGGATACGAGTCCCTCCGCGAAGCCCGACGCGAGTGATCGGAAGTCTGCCGAGCAGACCGGCGGCGCGTCCGAGCACGTGGTCGGCGCGTCCAGGCTCGGCCGGGTGGTCATGGTCTGCTCCGCCGTGGTGCTCGTGATCGCGTTGGCCGGCGCCGCGTGGTTCGGCGCGGGCTGGGTGCGGGCCGCACTCACCGACGGCCCGCGCGGGGATGCCCGTGACACCGCGCTGGACGCCGCCCGCCAAGCCGCGATCAACATGACCTCGATGAACCTGGACGACGTGCCCGGCTCGCTGGCGCTGGCCAGGTCCTCGATGACCGGCGCGCTGCTGGACTCGGCCACGAAGAACAAGGACCAGGCGGAGAAGCTGGCCCAGCAGAGCGGGGTCGCGATGAACTCGAAGGTGCTCGGCGCCGCGCTCACCTCGCTCAACAGTGAGGAGGACAAGGCATCGGCGCTGGTCGTGCTGCAGGTCACCGAGAACGGCAAGGACAAGCCCGCCGCCGACTACCGCTACACCTGGACCGTCGACGTGGCCAAGGACGGCGACGTCTGGAAGGCCGAGCAGATCTCCTCGCTCAGCCAGCCGGTGTTGCTGAGCGGCGGCCCCGCCGCGCAGACGTCCGCACCGGCGGGCGAGCAGCCGCCTGCCGCGCCGAAGCCGGGATCGTAGGAGGACACCCATGACGTCTCGTCGACCGGTCAACCGGGTCACCTCCAAGCGCAAGCCCACCACCGCAACGGCGCGCGCCGCGTCCGCGCGGCCCGCAGCGGCCCGCAAACCGCGCGTGGCGGGCGTTTCGCGCACCACCGCGGAACAGGACACCCTCCGCGCCGAACAGCGGTCTGTGGCCGCACCCGGTTCGTCGTGGTGGCGCACGATCGCGTCGCGTGGGAAAGGCCGTCCGCGGCGGCGGCCTGCCGGGCGTGCGCGCTGGGGCGTCAGCGCGGCGATGCTGCTCGCCGCGGTTCTGCTGGGCGGTTTCGCATGGCTCGCCGCGCAACAGCCCGGGGTGAACACGTCGAATCAAGCGTATGTGGACAACGAGGCCACCCAGGAGGTGCGGGCGGCCGCCGACAACGCGCTGCGGACCGTCTACGCCTACGACGTGAAGAACATCGACGGGTACCGGGACACCGCGAAGCAGGTGCTCACCGGAAAGATGCTCGCCGATCTGGACAAGTACGCCGACACCACCATCTCGGCCGTCAAACAGGCGCAGACCAGTGCCGACGCGAAAGCCGACCCGATTGCTGTGACGTTGCTCACGGATGATCGCGCGGAGCTGATCGTCAACTTGGTGGTGAGCGCCACCAAGGACGGCGTGGCGCAGCAGAGCGTCGCCGGACCCGTGGTCCTGCACATGCAAAAGGTGGACGGACGCTGGCTGGCCAGCGACATCGTCGACCAGTAACGGCTACCGCGGCGGCCGGGATGACGCAGCGCGGCAGGCGATCTCGACGGCGCCCGGACCGGGCCTGCCACTTGACGAGTTTCGCCCGAACCGTCACGCTATTCACAACAGCGGCAGCTGTCACAGTGGCTTCCAGCGCACCGCGGCTCACGACGCAGCCAGCGAATTCGGCCCGGCGCGCCAGCCATGCGGACGATCACACGGGTGGTACTTTGACACCCCCGTGTACTTGGGTGTAGGTTTGGACGTTGCGCTGGCTGCCTCCTGTCCATACCTCGAATCGCACTCGTGAGTTCACCCTTCCGGTGTTACTTCCGTTGGTGCCTGTTTCGAGTTTCGTTCGGGTAGTAACCAGCGGAATTCGTAGCAGACAAGCGACGGTCGCGGACCACCACGCGACGCGCGTGAGGTGCTGGAAGGACGCATCTTGGCAGTCTCCACCCAGACCAAGGCAGTTGCCGGAATCCCCGGAGCCCCGTTGCGGGTGTCTTTCGCGAAGATCCGTGAACCCTTGGAGGTGCCCGGACTTCTCGATCTACAAACGGAATCGTTCGCCTGGTTGATCGGTTCGCCGGATTGGCGCGAACGCGCGGCCGCTCGCGGCGACGTCGGCCTAGTCGGTGGCCTCGAGGAGGTGCTCGAGGAACTCTCGCCGATCGAGGACTTCTCCGGCTCCATGTCGCTGTCGTTCTCCGACCCGCGCTTCGAAGAGGTCAAGGCCTCGATCGATGAGTGCAAAGACAAGGACATGACGTATGCGGCTCCGCTGTTCGTGACGGCGGAGTTCATCAACAA